>NZ_AUIG01000017.1 GCF_000423585.1 Salinimicrobium xinjiangense DSM 19287 | reverse complement strand
GCATTGGGACGACCGGTAGACGAAAAAAGAATAGCAAATTTTTCTTCATCAATCCTGGAAATAAAATACTTATAAAAAATATTGTACCAGGCCTTTGGATCGTTTAGCTTCTTATCTTTCTTGTCATCAAGCAATTGGCCGAAACCAGAAAAGAGATCTGATTGAGAAGAATCCTGAGTTTTTCTAAACATGATAGTGAGTTGGAAAGTGGTTTAAAGATAGTCCATTCTTAGTATTATTCGAGTAATTTTGTTTTTAGAGTGGACTCAACCTTGAACCTTGAATTTTAAACCTTGAACCATTGTGAACCAAAAAAACCCGAAGCTTTCACTCCGGGTTTTTACGCACTAATACTACTAAGATGAAAGGTTTATCGCAACCGGTCCACAGATTTTACAAGATCTTCATCCTTTTTTATGGCCTTATTGGCCAGCACTAAAAAAACGATAGAAAATACAGGAGTCAGCATCCCAATACCTTTCTCTGAAACCGAAGTTTCTCCAGATATAGTTAGGGACCAATAGACAAATAATCCTAGTAAAATTAAGTTTAATAAGATATTGATACGCCCCAGCACAAACTGAAGCTTTCTATTCCTAAACAAAAAGATCGTAACTATTGAGATCAAAGCTGAAAGCAGGGTAATAACCAGAGCGTTCATTACATCTTCAATGTAGACAGGATTACCTGCCTGGTCATTCCAAAGCTTAAAGATAAAGACAAAGCCGGCACTAAAAATGGCCGCAATTAACAAGTAAACAGTCTGTATTCTTTGTAGCATTTCTCTTCAATAGAGGCACAAAAATAAAAGATTCTTTTTAGAAACCGTATTTAAAATATAAAAATAATATCGTATAATTGCAGTATCAATTCGTAACCAATTCAATAAAGGTTACTTAGACTCCAAAATTTTTTCGATTCTTCCTCGAGAAGGTTAGTTAAACCAAAGACCAATTTTATTTAAAAACATTCATGTTTGAAATTTCAGAATTAAAGGCTAAAAAGCTGCCTGAACTTCAGGAAATAGCCAAAACGCTACGTGTGCCTAAATACCGCACCCAGAAGAAGCTCGATTTGGTATACCAGATCCTTGACTATCAGGCCGCAAATCCGAAAAAAGTACAGGAAGTCCTGACTGATGAGGATGTAAAACCGCAATCTAAGGAAGATCCAAATTCTGGAAGAAAGCAGCGTAAGGTACGTCCACGCAAGGAGAAGGAGAGCTCTTCCGCTAATCGGGGAGACAGCCGCAAAGAGAACGAAGCTAAGCCGGAACCGGGGAATACCGAATCCCGGGAAACTGCTTCCAAAGCTACCGACTCAAAGGAACAAACTTCAGAAGACAAAGATTCCAGAGATAAAAAGAGAGATCAAAAAAGCAAACGGGATGATTCCAACAGGCATCAGTCGTCTAAAGATTCCTCTTCAAGAAATCAGCAAAAGGATAACCGTAAAGATTCCCGTTCAAAAGACAACCGGGAGAATCGGGATAACCGCAGCCAGGGAAACCGCGACAGCAACAACCGCGATAACAGAGAGAACAGGGATTCCGGCAACCGCGATAACAACGGCAACAGGGATACCTCCAACCGCGATAGCGGCAATAAGGACAGCGGAAACCGCGATAGCGGAAACCGGGACAACCGAAATCGTTACAAGGAACCCGATTACGAATTTGATGCCATCATTGAAAGTGAAGGTGTTCTTGACATCATGCAGGATGGCTATGGTTTCCTTAGGTCATCAGATTACATGTACCTTTCCTCTCCAGATGATATTTACGTTTCCCAGTCACAGATCCGTTTATTTGGATTAAAGACAGGTGATACGGTTCTTGGGCAGGTAAGACCTCCCAAAGAAGGTGAAAAATATTTCCCGCTTATTAAGATCAATAAGATCAATGGCCTTGATCCACAAGTTGTAAGAGACAGAATTTCTTTTGAACACCTTACCCCTCTCTTCCCACAGGAAAAATTTAATATAGCTGAAAGACAAAGTACCGTTTCCACCAGAGTTATGGACATGTTCTCTCCAATAGGAAAAGGACAAAGAGGAATGATCGTTTCTCAGCCTAAGACCGGTAAGACGATGCTACTTAAGGATATTGCCAATGCAATAGCGGCAAACCATCCTGAAGTTTACCAGATCATTTTGCTTATTGACGAACGTCCTGAGGAGGTGACCGATATGCAGCGAAATGTAAAAGGAGAAGTTATTGCTTCTACTTTTGATAAGGAAGCTCATGAACATGTACGCGTTGCTAACATCGTGCTGGAAAAAGCAAAAAGAATGGTGGAATGTGGTCATGATGTGGTGATCCTTTTGGATTCTATTACAAGATTGGCCAGAGCATACAATACAGTACAACCTGCCAGCGGAAAAGTACTTTCTGGTGGTGTGGATGCAAACGCCCTGCACAAACCGAAAAGATTTTTCGGGGCTGCCCGTAACATTGAAGGCGGCGGATCTCTTTCTATCATTGCTACAGCTCTAACAGATACAGGTTCCAAGATGGACGAGGTGATCTTTGAAGAATTTAAAGGTACTGGTAACATGGAGCTTCAGTTAGACAGAAAGATTGCCAACAGAAGAATTTTCCCTGCGATCGATCTAACTTCTTCCAGCACAAGACGTGATGATATTTTGCTCGACGAAGCCACACTACAAAGAATGTGGGTAATGAGAAAATATCTTGCCGACATGAATCCTGTAGAAGCCATGGAATTCATTAATGACAGGATCAAACAAACTAAAAATAACGAGGAGTTCCTGATTTCCATGAACGGATAAGATTACACCTCTCAAAAATGATAAAATCCGGACATCTTTGATGCTCCGGATTTTTTTGTGCCCCACCACCCGGAGACATCCCTCCTTCTTAGTGGGATGTTACTCCGTGAACTTTGATAATCGTGTAAAGAGCACCACCCCGTTCTGCGGACACCCCTCCTAAGCGAGGAGGGGAGCTATTTCGTATTGAAAGGAGGATTTGGGAAAACAGGACGTATACCAATCGCCTGCGGTCGATCACCCAAGTGATGAATCCCCAAAGGCTCCCCTCCTTATAAGGAGGGGTGTCCGACGAAAGGAGGACGGGGTGGTTAAAAACCACAAAACCTCATTGGTTTAACAACCACTGAGGTTCGTTCATATAGGAAACAAAAAATGCCTCTCGTTTTACACGAAAGGCATTCTTTATAAATTGAACACTATCTTATTAAAGCGCAGCTACGTGCTTTGCTAACTGAGATTTCAGGTTAGACGCTTTATTATCGTGAATAATGTTTTTCTTCGCTAGCTTGTCGATCATAGAAACTACGGTAGGAAATAAAGTCTCGGCTTCCTGCTTTTCTGCTTCCTTCAACTTCTTGATAGCGTTTCTCGTAGTTTTATGCTGGTAGCGATTTCTAAGACGTTTAGTCTCATTGCTACGTATTCTCTTCAACGCTGACTTATGATTTGCCATTACACTAATATTAAATTATTTCTTCTTGTAGTCCGTAGGGGAATCGAACCCCTGTTACCAGGATGAAAACCTGGCGTCCTAACCCCTAGACGAACGGACCAATTTATTATTTCAAAGATGGTTTACACGACTTGCAAACCTTTCGTAGTCCGTAGGGGAATCGAACCCCTGTTACCAGGATGAAAACCTGGCGTCCTAACCCCTAGACGAACGGACCATTTATTTTCAAATGCGGATGCAAAAATACAACTATTTTTGAATGGCGCAAATGTAGAATAATTTTTTTTGAAATTTTAATAAGCCTTTGCAAACAATACTCTTCCCACAGATGGTTTACCCGTGTAAACACAAGTCCCCTGCTCTTCTTCTGCGTCAAAAGGAATAAGACGAATAGTCGCTTTGGTTAGTTCTTTGATCTTATTTTCAGTTTCGGCAGTACCATCCCAATGCGCTGAAATGAATCCTCCTTTTTCCTCAAGCACTTTTTTGAACTCATCAAAATCATCTACCCGGGTGATATGTTCGTTTCTGAAGCCCAGTGCTTTTTTATGAAGACTCTCCTGGATTTCGGTCATCAAAGCTTTCACTTTCTCCACTACCTCCTCTTGCTGCACAAATTCCTTACTCAAGGTATCACGACGTGCTAATTCCACAGATCCTTTTTCTAGATCTTTTGGACCTATTGCTATTCGCACAGGTACACCCTGGAGTTCGTACTGCGCAAACTTCCAACCCGGTTTTTGAGTATCCCTGTCGTCATACTTAACAGAGATCCCCTGGGCTCTGAGATCTTTTGCAAGTGCGTTCGCGACCACAGAAATTTGCTCCAATTGGTCCTCTCCCTTGTAAATAGGAACGATCACCACCTGAATAGGCGCAAGATTTGGAGGTAACACCAATCCATTATCATCACTATGGGTCATGATAAGAGCTCCCATTAACCTGGTAGAAACTCCCCATGAGGTTGCCCAAACGTGATCAAGGCCTCCTTCTTTGGTCGCGAATTTTACATCAAAGGCTTTAGCGAAATTCTGCCCCAGGAAGTGAGAAGTTCCGGCCTGGAGTGCCTTTCCATCCTGCATCATAGCTTCTATACAGTAAGTTTCTTCAGCCCCCGCAAAACGCTCACTCTCTGTTTTCCTGCCTTTGATCACCGGCATTGCCATAAAATTTTCAGCAAATTCGGCATAAATATTATTCATTTGCTCGGTTTCGGCCAATGCTTCAGCTTTTGTAGCATGAGCTGTATGTCCTTCCTGCCAAAGAAATTCTGCTGTACGAAGGAACAACCTGGTACGCATCTCCCATCGCACAACATTTGCCCACTGGTTAATAAGTATTGGTAGGTCACGATAAGATTGCACCCAACCTTTATAAGTGTTCCAGATAATAGCTTCAGAAGTCGGTCTTACGACCAACTCTTCTTCCAGCTTGGCATCAGGATCAACTATCAGTTTTCCTTTATTGTCGGGATCTGTTTTTAACCTGTAGTGGGTAACAATAGCACATTCCTTAGCAAAGCCTTCAGCATTCTTTTCTTCAGCTTCAAAGAGGCTCTTAGGAACAAATAGTGGAAAATAGGCGTTTTGGTGCCCCGTTTCCTTGAACATTTTGTCGAGTTGCGCCTGCATTTTTTCCCATATCGCATAACCATAGGGTTTGATCACCATACAGCCTCTTACTGCCGAATTTTCGGCCAGGTCTGCCTTCACAACCAGTTCGTTATACCATTTCGAATAATCCTCTTTACGTGTAGTTAGGTTCTTTGCCATCTCCAGTCTTTTGGCACAAATGTTGTACCTTGTTATACAATTAACGTTAGCGCAAAACTAACTATTTTTATCTTTGTTCAATAATAAAATCGACGCCATGAAACCTTACTACAAGCTTTTAAACTTAAGAGGCCTTCTCTCTGCATTAGGTGCTCTGTTTTTATTAGCTTCCTGTAGTTCTTACCAGTATACCGGTTATGAAGATGACGGGATATATTCTTCATCACGATCCGGTGAGGCGTATACTGCTAATGATTACGAGGAATCTTATGAGAACGCATTATACTACAAAAATCTTTTTGGAGAAAAAGCAGCTCAATTTGAAGCCGTACCCCAGGAAGGTGCAATTTTCACAGATGTGGAAAGTTATTCATCAGGTCAATATGACGAAAACATGTTTGGCGCAGAAGGTGTTGCATATGAGCCCGGACGTGCTGCATGGGGAACAGATCCAGATGAGATCTCCATAAATATCTATAATAATTATAATCCTTTTTACCACCCATACGCTTACCCATACTATTCCGCCTTTTATGATCCCTTCTGGGGTCCATCCTCTCCTTACTATGGTTATGGATATGGTTATGGTTACGGCTATCCATACGCATACAGAGGTTGGAGATTCAGCATGGGATGGGGATATGGATGGGGACATTACTATGGACACAGGTATTCACCTTATTACCCATACTATCCTTACGGAGGTTATTACTACAATTCCCCGAGATACAGATCGAACAATGTTGCTTACAGTAGCACCAGAAGAGACGGATATTCCGATAACTACAGGTACAGACAAAACGATGTAGAAAGCAGAGTGTCCAGAGTACAAAGCTACAGCAACACTAGAAACGTCAGGGCTGCGGGAACTGTTAACAATGACAACAGAACCTACCAGACGAGAAGCACAAGGGTTAGATCTACCTCCACACAACAAAGGACAAGTGACAGCTACAGAACTTCCACACAACGTCGTGAAGCCCCTGCTGTTAGACGATCTGCTCCTCAACGTAACACTTCGACCCAAACCAGGACAACCAGGTCAACAAGAAGTAACAACAACGGCACTTACAGATCCTCATCGAATACTACGAGATCTTCAGGAACCAGTTCAGGTTCATCTACAAGATCCAGTCGTGGGGGTAGAGGAAACTAATATTGTTCAATAAACATCATTTCATGAGAAAATTAATTTTTGCCTTCACAGCCATACTCGGTATGACTGTGGAGGCTCAAAATATTACAGATGCCGTGCGGTATTCTTCTTCAGATCTTAACGGTACTGCACGATACAGAGCCATGAGCGGAGCTTTTGGAGCTTTGGGAGGAGATCTCTCTTCTCTTAATATAAATCCTGCAGGATCTGCTGTTTTTTTAAGCAGCACTGCAACCTTCACCCTGAATTTTGAAAATACCGAAAACCAGGTGAGCTTTAAGGATGGATTTAACTCCACTTCCAATGGCAACTTCGATCTTGGACAGGGTGGTGCCGTATTCGTCTTCAATAACAATAGTGAAAATGCTGACTGGAGAAAATTTGCTTTAGCTTTCAACTATAATAAAACAGCAACTTTTGAAGATGATTTTCGTGCTATGGGTAGAAATACGAGATCCATCGACCAGTACTTTTTGAGTTATGCCCAGGGAATAGCATTAGATTATCTGGTGCCCATGCAGGGCGAATCTTTAGCTGAGCTTTACTCTTATTTGGGAGAAACCCGTGGACTTGGATTTGGAGCACAACAGGCATTCCTTGGTTTACAGGGAGGAGTGATTGAAGTCAACAATCCTAATGACATTCCTGAAAGTGATCCCGCTTATTATGATCTCAATTCCTATAGCAGTGCCCTATCTCCCGGAACCTATGACCAAACCTATTTTTACAGCGCTACAGGGCTTAATGGAAAATTTTCCTTCAATTTCGCTTCACAGTACAGGGATTTTCTCTATTTAGGTCTTAATTTGAATACTCATTTTCTTAACTACGACAGGGTAACTTCCCTGGATGAAGGAAATTTAAATGCCACTAATGAATTTGTCTATTTCGAAGATCGTCTAAGCACATTGGGGAGTGGTTTTAGTTTTCAATTGGGAGCTATTGCCAGAGCAGGAGAAAATCTAAGAATTGGAGCCGCATTTGAATCGCCAACCTGGTATACAATTTCTGAGGAGACCACCCAATTTATTGAATCTGATATAGCAGTGGTAAACCCTAACGTTGTAAATATTTATCCCGACTACAAGTTGCAGACTCCTACTAAATACTCCGGAAGTCTTGCCTATCTTTTTGGGGCTAATGCCCTTCTAAGCTTTGATTACTCATACAAGGATTTCTCATCAACCCAATTTAAACCTAAAGATGATCCCTCTTTTATTACCCAGAATGAAATCATCTCCAATGAGCTTAAAGGAGCTTCTGTTTACAGGATTGGGGGAGAGTACAGGATCCTGGGATGGAGCCTAAGGGGAGGTTATAGATTTGAAGAAAGTCCTTACCGCAATGAAACAACAGTTGGAGACCTTACGGGGTATTCTGCAGGACTGGGATATAACTTCGGAAATATAAAGATCGATCTGGCTTACAATGCCTACGAGAGAGATTTGAATCCGCAGTTGTACCAAACCGGCCTTACAGACAGGATGTCCATTGCAAAAAGTAATTCTGATTTCCTGCTCTCACTGAGTTTCGGACTGTAACGAGAATAACATGTAAAAAACAGCCTTCGGGCTGTTTTTTGATTTAAGAACATCCCAGGGTAACTTGCTAAGGCAGATTACCAAAAAAGGGTTTAAATATGTATCTTTGCAAGCTTAAATACAAAGAGTTTAGATCCAAGTTAAAATCTGATATGAAAAAAGACAATATAGACGAAGCCATTGATGAAATGGGAGATGCTTTTGTTAGTCCCAACACTGATACTCCAATGCGTAAAGACGCTTTTGATATAAGCGATGCTGAAAAAATCGGAAGAATTGAAAAGGATGTTAAAAGTATACTCGAAACACTTGGGCTGGATCTAACAGATGACAGTTTAAAAGGAACTCCAAAAAGGGTCGCTAAGATGTTTGTGAATGAAATTTTTGGCGGACTTCATCCTCAGGGGAAACCCAAAGCATCCACCTTTCAGAATAAGTATAAATACGGAGAAATGCTGGTAGAGAAGAACATTACTCTCTACTCCACATGTGAGCACCACCTACTTCCTATTGTAGGTAGAGCACATGTTGGTTATATCTCTAACGGAACAGTTGTAGGATTGTCCAAAATGAATCGTATTGTTGATTATTATGCAAAACGCCCACAAGTACAGGAAAGACTTACCATGCAAATAGTGAAGGAACTTCAGGAAGTCTTGGGCACAGAAGATGTGGCCTGTGTCATTGATGCCAAACACCTTTGCGTCAACAGTCGTGGAATAAGAGATATAGAGAGCAGCACTGTTACCAGTGAATATGGAGGAAGATTTAAAGATCCCGAAGCAAGACGTGATTTCTTAGACTATATTAACCTGGAAACAGAATTTTAAAATTCGCTCTAACCTATGGCACTATACCAGCAGCAGGAATTAAAGATCTACAATTCAATATCGGGAGAAAAGGAAGTTTTTAAACCCATCAATGAAGGTGCAGTAGGGATGTATGTTTGTGGCCCTACCGTATACAGCAATGTTCATCTTGGCAACTGTCGTACCTTCATTTCTTTTGATCTTGTGTTCAGGTACCTGAAACACCTTGGTTATAAAGTGCGATATGTTAGAAATATTACCGATGCCGGACATCTCGAAAACGATGCCGACTCAGGAGAGGATCGGATCGCAAAAAAAGCCCGCCTGGAGCAGATAGAGCCTATGGAGGTCGTTCAACGATATACTGTTGATTTTCATAACATCCTCCAAAAATTCAATAACCTGCCTCCAAGTATCGAACCTACAGCCACAGGCCATATCGTAGAACAGATCGAGATCATAAAGGAGATCCTGAAGAAAGGTTATGCTTATGAAGCTAATGGATCAGTTTACTTTGATGTTTTAAAATTCAATGAATCCCATGACTACGGAAAACTGAGCGGTCGCAAACTGGAAGACATGATCCCTAACACCCGGGAACTTACTGCCCAGAGTGACAAAAAGAATCCGCAGGATTTTGCCCTATGGAAAAAAGCTGAGCCGCAACATATTATGCGTTGGCCTTCTCCATGGAGTGATGGTTTCCCCGGCTGGCACCTTGAGTGTACCGTGATGAGTTCTAAATATTTAGGAGAAGAGTTCGATATTCATGGCGGCGGAATGGATCTTAAATTCCCACACCACGAATGCGAGATCGCACAGGGAGAAGCAGCCACAGGCAAAACTCCTGTAAATTACTGGATGCACGCCAATATGCTTACCCTTAACGGAAAGAAGATGGCCAAGAGCACCGGAAACAATATCCTTCCCGAGGAGATCTTCACAGGTGACAATCCAAATCTCGAAAAAGGTTTTGCTCCTACCGTAGCACGTTTCTTTATGCTGCAGGCAAACTATAGAAGTATTCTGGATTTTTCAAATGAAGCTATGCTCGCGAGTGAAAAAGGTTTTCAACGTCTTATGGATGCATATCATCTGCTTGAAAAGATTGAAACGGGAGGAAAGTCTAATTTTAATGTAGCAGAATGGAGGCAGAAATGCTATGATGCCATGAATGACGACTTTAACAGCCCCATTTTGATCGCGCAACTGTTTGAGGCTGTTAAACAGATCAATATTATTAAAGATGGGAAGGCAGAAATCTCTTCGGAAGATCTTGAACTACTCAAAAAGACGATGAAAGAATTTATGTTTGATGTGCTTGGCCTTGTTGACACTGCAGATGCTGTAGATAATGACTTTAGCAATAAGCTTTCGGGTACCATTGAACTGCTTATTAAACTTCGTGCAGAAGCAAGAGCGAATAAAGACTTTGCTACCAGCGATAAGATCAGGGATGAACTTGTAGCCATGGGCATCCAACTGAAGGATGGAAAAGAAGGCACCAGCTTCTCAATAGAATAACAAAAATTACAGGGTGAAAAAGTGGTTTTCATTTCCGCTTATAGGTTTGGTGAGGATATATCAAAGATTTATCTCCCCCTTCACTCCTGCAACTTGCCGTTATACTCCCACCTGCTCGCAATACACAGTGGAAGCTTTGCAAAAACACGGAGCTTTCCGTGGAAGCTGGCTTTCCATAAAACGAATAGTCAGCTGTAACCCGTGGGGCGGCAAAGGATATGATCCCGTTCCTGAGAAACTTCCGAAGCAAAAATAATCCCGGAATATCGCAAATATGTATATTTACCAACCAACCTTAATATTACTTCATGTTTTTCAATAAGATCTACTGGAACCCTTCCGAAGGAATTGATCTGGGATTCTTTGTAATCCATTACTACAGTTTAATGTTTGTTATTGCTTTCACTCTTGGGTGGTACCTTATGAAGAGTATCTATAAGAGGGAAGGTATTTCTTTGGAGAAACTGGATTCCCTGTTCATTTATACGGTTTTGGCCACCCTCATTGGAGCGCGCCTGGGCCATGTGATCTTTTATGACTGGGATTATTTTCAGGATCACCTGCTGGAGATATTTTTGCCGGTGAGGTTTGAACCTGAATTTGAATTTACCGGATTCCGCGGACTCGCAAGTCACGGTGCCGCTATTGGAATCATCATAGCCATGTACCTCTATTCTAAGAAGGAGCTACAAAAGCCGGTACTTTGGATTCTGGACAGGATTGTAATTCCCGTAGCCTTTGGCGGGATATTCATAAGGATAGGAAACTTTATGAATTCTGAAATTATCGGGAAACCTACCAACAGCGACTTCGGAGTTGTATTTACAAAACTTGGGGAGGATTTTGCGAGACATCCCGCTCAACTTTATGAGTCTGCTTGTTATATTGTAGTGTTTATCATTTTATGGTACACCTACTGGAAAACACTAAAAAGGGAGAAGCTGGGGTATATTTTTGGTTTATTCCTCGTCCTTTTATGGTCTGTAAGATTCTTTATTGAGTTTGTAAAAGAACCGCAGGTAGGAGAAAGAGTTAACTGGGTGCTTAATACAGGGCAGTGGCTAAGTGTGCCTTTTATCCTTGCCGGCTTCTATTTTATGTTTAGACCTTCCACTAAAGACAGGGTAAAATGATTAGAAAAACCACATTTTTGAGCCTCATACTTGTAGCCGGTTTATCGACGGGATGCAAGGACCGGCCCGAAGCTTCCAGATCAATAGCAACAGAGCCTGTAACATTTAAACAGGAGGCTGAAGCGTACCTTACTAAACCCGGGGGTGATACCATCCGGCACCTGAAACTGGAAATAGCCGATGATGATTACGAGAGGGAAACAGGACTTATGTACAGGGAGTCTATGGAAGAGGATGAGGGGATGCTGTTCATTTTTGAAAATGAAGAACCCCGGGGATTTTATATGAAAAACACGAACATTCCGCTCGACCTGATCTTTCTTGATGCACAGCAGAAGATCGTGAGTATCTCAAAGAATGCGAAACCCAAAAGCATGGAAACTATTCCTTCCAATGTTCCCGCTCAATATGTCCTGGAGATCAATGCAGGGCTTTCAGATGAATGGAATCTAGCAGTGGGCGACAGCCTGATCCTCAACAGAGAGTAATCCAAAATATCATCTTAAAATGACATTTTTAAAGCCTCACATTTGTGGGGCTTTTTTCTTCTCCCCCTCTCATTAAATTCAAGCCTTAGCGGAAGGAACAGAGTTCAGCCATACTTCCGCATATATGCCGCGCGCTTCATTTCCTGTCAATTATCCAACCTCAGCCTCCGTCCTCTCCTCCCCCCTTCTCTCCACAGGAGAAGAGCTGCTGCGGGTTTAAGTTATCCTGAGAATAATATATCAAAATGGAACCGCTCCGCAAAGCTCCGGAAGAGCGACAAGTTTATAGAAAAGCAAAATACCTGAACTAAGCTCCGGCGGAGCGGCATAATTTATAGAAACAAAAAAGCCTTCCGCAGGGGAAGGCTTTTTCTAATTTATAGATCGTAATCTATGATGTTACAGTTTCTTTTTCTCTTAATTTTCTCTTTTTGGATTCTTTCGTAAAAGTATCATAGGTAATTGGAGTTGCAACGAAGATAGAAGAATATGTACCTACAATTACACCCACAATAAGAGCGAACATAAATCCACGAATACTTTCACCTCCAAATATAAAGATCGCGAGAAGTACCACAAGAGTAGTCATCGAGGTGTTAACGGTACGACTAACAGTACTGTTGATAGCAGCATTGATCGCATCTTTTTTGGTCCAGGAAGGGTGTTCATTAAAGAACTCACGGATCCTGTCAAAAATAACCACCGTATCATTCAGGGAGTAACCCACAACAGTAAGTATTGCCGCAATAAAAGCCTGGTCGATCTCCATATTAAAAGGCATAAACTTATAGGTAAGGGAGAAAACTCCAAGTACGATCAGGACATCATGAATTACAGCAATTACAGCTCCAAGAGAGAATTGATATTTTCTAAATCTCAACAGGATGTAAAGGAAGATCACAAGGAGGGATCCCAATACCGCCCAAATAGAGGCCTGCTTAATATCATCTGCAATTGATGGTCCCACTTTTAAGGACTGCATAATACCAATCCCTCTTTCTCCTTCCCCACCTACACTAAAGTCGGCATAAGTTGTTCCTTCAGGAAGATAAGACCTAACAGCATTGAAAAGCTTTTGTGAGATCTCTTCATCCACGTCACTTCCTTCTTCATCAACACGGTATTTGGTAGTAACCTTGATCTGGTTTGCAGCTCCAAAAGTTTTGGCGCTTGCACTACCAAATTCGGCTACCAGTTCATCCTGAATATCTCCCGGATTTACAGGTTGAGTAAATCTTACCGTGTAACTTCTTCCTCCTACGAAATCCACACCCTGGTTAAGACCCTGAGTAAAGAGAGAACCCAAACTTATAAGGATGAAGATTCCTGATACTATATAAAATGTTTTTCTCTTTTGAAGGAAAGGAATGCTAAGATTAGCAAATAAATTCTTGGTAACCCCTGTTGAGAAGGCAAGAGATTTATTCGGATTCTTGGCATAATTATCAATAAACAATCTGGTAATAAATATCGCAGTAAATAAAGATGTGGCAATACCTATCAACAAGGTTGTCGCAAATCCTTTAATTGGCCCTGTCCCCAGTACTAACAGGATCAAACCTGTAAGACCGGTGGTAATGTTGGCATCAAGAATAGATGATAATGCGTTGTTGAAACCATCTCTAATGGCATCTTTCTGTACTTTCCCTTTAGCAAGCTCTTCCCGGATACGTTCGAAGATAAGTACATTCGCATCTACCGAAATACCTATGGTAAGCACAATACCCGCTATACCTGGCAGGGTAAGTACTGCTCCAAGGCCGGCAAGTACCCCAAAAATGAAAAGAATGTTGGTTACCAGTGCAATGTCTGCATAAATACCTGCTTTTCCGTAGTAGAATATCATCCAGATCAACACCAGGATCAATGCAATAATAAAAGAAGTAATACCGCTGTCGATCGCTTCCTGCCCTAAGGAAGGACCAACGATCTCACTTTGTACGATATCTGCAGAAGCAGGTAGTTTACCGGCACGTAGCACGTTAGCTAAATCCTGACCTTCTGTGATACTGAAATCACCTGTAATCTCACTTCTTCCTCCTGAAATCGGTCCGCTGGAAACTCCGGGAGCAGAATAAACTATATCATCAAGTACAATAGCGATCTGGCTCTGATTTTCGGAAGCATAACCGGTCATTTCTTCCCAGATCTTTGCTCCTTTTCCGTTCATCTGCATGCTCACGGCCACTCTACCTACCTGATCATAAGTTTGTGTAGCATCTGTGATCACACCCCCTGAAAGTGGAGGTTCGTTTTGCCTGTTCCCTTTAAGGGCGTAAAGAGGTGCCGCAGCATCACCTTCCTCAGTTATTCCCCATACAAATTTTGCATACCGCTGCTCTCCTTCAAGAATGCTTCGAACCTGCGGCATTTTTAAATATCTGTTTACTCTGGCAGTATCTTCAATATTGAAGGTAGCCAACACAGGGCCTCCCTGGAAACCGGGAGACGCCATTAGGTCAAATAGAGGATTTTGTTCTGCAGTCTGTGCGGTAGTGTCATTTGCAGATTCGAGTAGTGCATCGATCTCATCTCTTTCAGCTGCAGTGGTGTCTGTTACTTCCTGTGTTTCCTGAGAGGCCAGTTCCTGCTTAAGTACATTATTCGCCTGAACAAAGAAATTTTGGAACTCATTACTCTTGTAAACATGCCAGAATTCAAGCTGAGCTGTGCTCTGCAACAGATCTTTCACTCTGTCTATTTCTTTTGCCCCCGGAAGTTCTACAAGAATTCTTCCTGAAGTACCAAGACGCTGAATGTTAGGCTGGGTTACACCAAATTTGTCAATACGTTTTCTAAGAACTTCAAAAGCTGAAGTAATAGATTCATCAATTTTTCTGCGAATGATAGGCTTCACCTCATCATTGCTCATTTCGAAATTGATCTCTTCACTAAGATTTTTATTTGCAAAAATATCGGGAGAAGCCAGACGTGCGTCAGGAATTTTGCCGAATTCTTCGAAGAATAGATCTACATAGTTCTCCTGACTGGACTTTTGAGCTTCATCAGCTCTGGCCAATGCCTGGTTAAAGGCAGGATCTTTACTATTGTTGGAAAGTTCTCTAAGGATATCCCTTACAGAGATCTGTAGAATTACGTTAATACCACCTTTTAAGTCAAGACCTTTATTAAGCTCCTTGTCCTTGGCCGAATTATAGGTAATTCCCAGAAGCACCTCCTCATTACCTATAGAGTCAAGATATCTCTGTTCTTCTCTTTCACGAAGCACGACATAGTTGTCAGCACTTTCCGGAATTTTACTTTCCGCGAATTCCTCGGCTTTTTGCTCAACACTACCGGCAATAAAAGTAAATGAAAGCTGGTAGATACATACCAGGGCAAACAAAACTGCAAATACCTTGACGATTCCCTTGTTCTGCATTATATTTAATTTATGTTCAATTTTTAAAAACGGACAAATATAGGTTTTCAATCATGAAAATCCCAATTATATTTTTTGAATTAATAACTTTTGACAATAATAAAAAAAGCTGCTCTAAAGTCCTGCCATAATGGGATTTCGCTCACCTGCCGGCATTCAATCCGGTAGGAAAAATCTTCTCACAAAATGACATTTTAGAGCAGCTTCTCCTGAAATATTTAATCGGGCTTATCCGCTAACTTTTTTTAGATCAAGAAGGTCATTAGTACCGGAAACTCCCTGAGAGCTTTCTTTCATTTTTGCTTTTTCCGCCTCATTAAGATCCAGCTCTACGATCTTTTCGATACCGTTCTTTCCTAGGATCACAGGCACTCCAATACAAAGATCATTCAAGCCATATTCTCCCTCAAGTAAAGCGGAACATGGGAACATCTTTTTCTGATCACAGGCGATTGCCTGCACAAGAGAGGAAACTGCAGCTCCCGGCGCATACCATGCACTGGTCCCTAACATCTTGGTTAAAGTAGCTCCCCCAACTTTAGTATCTTCGGTTACCTGATCCAGTCGATCCTGCGAAAGGAATTCCGTTACGGGTACAGAGTTACGGGTAGCAAGTCTGGCTAAGGGCACCATACCTGTGTCACTGTGACCGCCAATTACCATTCCGTCAACATCAGAGGCAGGACAATCAAGAGCTTCACTAAGACGGTATTTAAACCTTGCACTATCCAAAGCTCCTCCCATTCCAATGATCTTATTCTTGGGAAGGTTGGTGGTTTTATGAACAAGATAGGTCATGGTATCCATTGGATTACTCACAACTATAACGATAGCATTTGGAGAATGCTCCAGAATACTGGAAGAAACAGATTTAACAATGTCTGCATTGATGCCAATCAACTCTTCCCGTGTCATTCCCGGCTTACGCGGAATTCCACTGGTGATCACAGCAATGTCAGAATCAGCAGTTTTAGAATAGTCATTTGTACTTCCGGTGATCCTGGTATCAAATCCTAAAAGCGAGGCAGTTTGCATAAGGTCCATCGCTTTCCCTTCTGCATAATCTTCTTTGATATCTATAAGTACAACTTCGGAAGCAAAGTTTTTAATGGCAATGTATTCGGCGCAGCTTGCTCCAACAGCTCCGGCACCTACTATGGTAATTTTCATAATGGATTAATTTGATTAATAGTCCCACGAAAATACGAATTATACAGGAGTTTTTAATCAAAAATCGGTCGAAAAAACGAGGTTTAGATCTTAAAATGAAGGCCTAAATTGGCATTGAAAAACTCCCCTACAGTAGCCATTGCGCTCAACCTGAAAGGACCATAATGCAGATTGAATCCGAGGTCTCCTTTGAATTGAAAATTAGAGTCTTCCAGCTTATCCACCTGATTATTTACAATACCTAAATATTCTCCAGTCCCTCCAAAGATGTAATTGAAATTTGAGTTCATGACACCTACAGCTGCAAAAGGTTCAAAAAAATTCATCTTCTTTGAAGCAATCAACTCTCCCATAAATAGATCTGCATCTACATTTATTTGATCCAAAAGCACTATTCCCTCTGCACCCTGGGGTTCAAATTGATAGGCTACGTCTAATTTACTGTAGGCAACACCGAAAGCAAGCTGAAGACTTCTTTCAAAATTATAAGGATTGAAGTACTGGCTAAGATTATGTTTGACACCCAATCCATAAGTGCTGGCTGTGACTCCGTCAATGGTAACTTCAGGCATAGCGCGAACGGTAATTTCGGTCCCGGCAGAGACACCAACTGCCACCTGAATAAATGCATGAGGTATATAATCTCTTCCTATTCCATCAATAGCATCAAAATTAACCGGAATATTTTGTCCCATAAAATTGACATTTCCCGAGAGCATAATACTACTCGCTCCTCCAAAAGCGGTAGGTAAATTCACATTTTCCGCACCTTGGATTTGCAATAGCTGTAGCTGGGAATTGCTCAAATAGAAAGTTTTCCTTTTCGATGGTATGAGGAGTGCATTTCCATGTACTGAGAACCTAAAATCCCATTTTTCAAGTGCAGATGCTGAACTGAACCAACCTGCACTGGCCTGGTAACCAACCCCATCTGCTGCAGGGGCAGAGAATTCTCCCGCAACCAGAAGAATATCATTTATAAATTTGTCTACATCTTCAGATTGTGCAGAAGCCGGAAATGCTAAGAAAGGAATGAACAGGACGTAAAGAAATTTTTTCACGAGCTTAAGTTTATTAGTTGGTTAAAAATAGCAAAAAAAGTATAGTTCCTTCAGCAACTTCCTACAAACTAAAAACCCTGCATCACTGCAGGGTTTTTTTATCATCAATTATGAAGCTTATGCATCAATATTAGCATAAACTGCATTCTTCTCAATAAATTCTCTACGTGGTGGCACTTCATCTCCCATCAACATCGAAAAGATCCTGTCTGCTTCACCTGTATTATCAATAGTTACCTGGCGCAGGGTACGGAATTCAGGATTCATAGTTGTATCCCACAACTGCTCTGCATTCATTTCACCAAGACCCTTATATCGCTGAATGCTTACACCACCACTATAGGAGGCTGCAATTTCATCACGCTCCTTGTTACTCCAGGCATAACGTTTCTTACTACCTTTTTTCACCAGGTAAAGCGGCGGAGTTGCAATAAAGACATGACCTGCTTCGATCAATTCCTTCATATATCTAAAGAAGAAAGTAAGAATAAGGGTCGAAATGTGACTACCATCAACATCGGCATCACACATGATCACAATCTTGTGGTACCGCAATTTAGAAAGGTTAAGAGCCTTACTGTCATCCTCTGTACCGATGGTAACTCCAAGGGCGGTATAAATATTCTTAATCTCTTCGTTTTCAAAAACTTTATGGCTCATAGCCTTCTCCACATTAAGGATCTTACCCCTTAACGGCAGAATGGCCTGGAAATGACGGTCACGACCTGCTTTTGCCGTTCCACCTGCAGAATCTCCCTCAACAAGAAAAACTTCTGACTCCTGTGGGTCCTGCGATGCACAATCTGAAAGTTTACCGGGTAAACCTCCACCGCTCATTACCGTTTTACGCTGCACCATCTCCCGTGCCTTCTTTGCGGCATGACGCGCCTGGGCTGCAAGAATTACTTTTTGGACAATGGTTTTTGCATCGTTCGGATTTTCCTCCAGATAGTTTTCAAGCATCTCGGAAACGGCCTGAGAAACCGCAGAGGTTACTTCCCTGTTCCCAAGTTTTGTTTTCGTTTGTCCTTCGAACTGAGGCTCCTGTACTTTTACCGAAACAATTGCTGTCAATCCTTCCCGGAAATCATCCCCCGAGATTTCAAACTTCAATTTGTCTAACATTCCGGAAGCATCGGCGTATTTTTTAAGTGTGGTTGTTAAACCTCTTCTAAAACCGGCCAGGTGTGTACCACCTTCATGTGTATTGATATTATTAACGTATGAGTGCAGATTTTCATTAAAGGAGGTATTGTAAACCATAGCAACCTCAACAGGAATATCATTCTTTTCCCCTTCAATAGCGATAACTTCACTAATGATAGGTTCTCTCGTACCATCAAGGAATTTTATAAATTCCTTTAAACCTTCTTCGGAATGGAATACTTCAGAAATGAATTCCCCCTTATCATCTTTCTCACGACGATCGGTTAGCGTAATGGTAATGCCTTTGTTCAAGAAGGAAAGTTCACGCATCCTGCTTGCAAGAGTATCGTAATTGTACTCGATAGTTTGCTGAAAAATACTGGGGTCTGGCCTGAAAGTTACAATTGTTCCTGAAAGATCTGTTTCTCCAACAGGCTTTACAGGATAAACAGGCTTCCCTCTTTCGTATTCCTGCTCCCAAATAGTACCATCGCGGTAAACTGTAGCTTTAAGATGATCGGAAAGAGCATTCACACAACTTACTCCAACCCCGTGCAGACCTCCGGAAACTTTATAAGAATCTTTGTCAAATTTTCCCCCTGCTCCTATTTTGGTCATTACCACCTCAAGGGCAGAAACTCCTTCCTTTTTATGAAGATCGACCGGAATACCCCGACCATTATCTTCTGTAGTAACCGAATTATCTTCGTTAATAGTAACTCTTATAGTATCGCAGTGACCCGCCAGGGCTTCATCAATAGAGTTATCAACCACCTCATAAACAAGGTGATGCAAGCCTCTAACCCCTGTATCTCCTATATACATCGATGGACGCATGCGTACATGCTCCATCCCCTCAAGCGCCTGTATACTGTCGGCCGAATAACTGCTTCTTTTAACCTCTTCGCTCATACTTAAATTCGTTAAAATTTTATCAATTTCTATAACGAACAAATATACGAAAATCATACCTGTAAAACCAGTTTCACACTACCAAGGGGTCCGAAGTTATCAACAAATTCTGTGGAAAAACCCCCTGTTTAATTCAGAGCTCCAAGTTCTGCCGAACACCTGTGAGGTACTGTCAATCTTTTGGAAGTCAATCAATATTTAAGATCCGCCACCTGTAAAGAATTATAAATCAAAACCTGTTTTTCCACAATCAGTCACTTCGAATTTATCCCCCACCCAGAGATCGGATTCCTGGGTTTTTCACATTCGGAAATCTGCTTCTCATTTAACCGGATTTAAAGAAAACCTTAACGGTTTTTTGTCCAACAACGAGTATATTTAGACCAACAAACAAAATTCAACAGAAATGAAAAAAATTTTTTTATTGCTTGCGATTTTTGGTGGCTCTATTGTAGCACCTAATCTTCATGCGCAGGATACACCCGAAACAACTAAAGATAATGACGGACCCAACTTTTCAAAGTTGGACGTGAGCCCCATGGATGTAGCTTTATTTAGAGGTGAGAATAATGAACCTGTGGCACGAGTGCTTTACAGCAGACCTCAAACCCGCGACAGAGAAATTTTCGGAAAGCTTGTACCCTACGGAGAGGTATGGAGAACAGGAGCCAATGAAGCTACAGAGATCACCCTATACCAGGATCTCATGGTAGGGGACAAAACAATCAAAAAAGGAACTTACACCATGTTCACTATTCCTAGAGAAAAAGAATGGACAATAATTTTGAATAACAGCACAAATATTTGGGGAGCATATGATTACCATGTTGAAAAAGATGTGGCTCGTATCACTGTTCCCGTGAGAAAATCTCCCGTGCCCATCGAAGCACTTTCAATGAGCTTTGCCAGGAGTAATGACGGAGCAAATCTCTTTATAGGCTGGGATGACCGATATGTAAAAGTTCCTTTCCGCGAGGTTAATTAATCCGGAAAATAACCCAATGCAAAAACGCCCTTTTTACAGGGCGTTTTTTTTTATGGGATGTTAAGATATTTGTGGGTTTGTAATGATACCTTCCATTTAGGATTATCCATTACATAATCTACAATCAGGGGCATCATTTTTTCCCTGTTGCTCCATTCGGGCTGCAGGTATAAGATACAATTACCATTAACTTTTGCTGCCTGTTCTTCTGCAAAAATAAAGTCGTGCTTATTAAAAATTATGATCTTTAATTCATCTGCTTTTTGATAGATCTCTTCTGTTGGAAGCTTGATCTTTTTAGGAGAGAGACAAATCCAGTCCCAGGTTCCGGAAAGCGGATAAGCCCCAGAAGTCTCAATATGGATCTTTGCCCCTTCTTCTTTCAGTCCATTGGTTAGCGGCTCCATATTCCAGGTTAGCGGCTCTCCTCCCGTTATTACTACAGTTTTATTTTTACTGCTTCTCATGGCATTCTCCACGATAGTATTAACGGCAGTTGGCGGATGCAGCTTTGGATTCCAGCTCTCTTTTACATCACACCAGTGGCATCCCACGTCACAACCGCCCACCCTGATAAAATAGGCAGCGGTTCCTTTATGGAAACCTTCTCCCTGGATGGTGTAGAATTCTTCCATTAGCGGCAGCATTTCTCCCTTCTCCACCAATGTATTTACTTCATTTTCTTTCATGACCGGCAAAGGTAGTGAAAAGCCATTCTAAAGATCAAAGTAGAGACTCAAAATTTGGAGGGTTATTTTTTCTCCGGTAACTGTTGAACACCAGGTTAATTTCTTAGAATCAGCCCATTCTCAATTTTAGGCTCAGGATCATCCAATGGAATAACAAAGCCGTTTATGATTGCATAGCCCGCTTCTTCGTTCTTTTTGAGAAAGAAAGTCGGATTCATTCCCGGCTCCAGTTTTTCAGGAACTTTAAATTTCTCCCCCACAACCTGAACAGGATATTCGGTGTAGGTTTGCGTTTCCTTTAGATCCCGCACCCTTACAAAAGCGACACCGCTGGAAAGTATTTCAGCAAAATTCAGCTTTGCTACAGCTTGAAGATTGTCAAATGTTTCAGGATGAATTTTTCCGGGAATCAATGTATAGCCTAATACATCTATAACTTCATATCCATAATTCGTGGAGAGGTCTCCCTGATCTGCAATCCTGCTGTGATAATAATAAGTTTTGTCACCTTTAGCAGGAATCTCGGCCCGATTGATCCCAAGATCAAGGATATACGTCTCTCCTTCAAGCTCATAATTTAATCCTGTCAACTTAAGATCAAACAGTTTACTGTCATTTTCCGGAATTTTCTGGTAATCAGCTATATCTGCCGAAAGGTAATCTTCTTCAGAAATTGAAAAGAGCGCAGCCAGAATAGCCACGAAGTTAAATTTCCGGATCTCCTGTTTTTCAGGATCACCGGGAAAGCCGCCAGATTCTATAAGAATAGTACTGGTTCCCCATTTTTGAATATTATCTCCAAAGGCTCGCGGCTCAAAATCATCATTGTAACGACCAACATTTCCGGGAGCATAGTGTTGAAGAAGTTGATTCATCTGGACAATAAGTCTCATTGCATTTCCCCGCACTTCATTTACAGATTTTTCATAATCGTATGCCGGAGCTAAAAAGGAAATGGTAGCGGGATTAGGAGAACCTTCAGCATTGTAATACCTGCTCTGATCATGAAGATTAAAACCGAAATCGGCATCAAGACTATCCCGTACCCTTTTTAAAGTTTGTGCTTCGGGAGACTGCAGGCGCAAGGCATCACGATTCACATCAATTCCCAGTGCATTCCTTCTTTGGAATACCTCAGCCCCATCGGGATTGAGCATGGGAAGAAAATGGAGTTTCACCTTTTTCAGGAGCGCCTGCTTTTCCGGATTATAGGAATCGTGTGCGAAGAAATTGAGGATATCAAAAACAGCCATTGTGGCGGTCGATTCATCTCCATGCATCTGGGACCAAAGGAAAACATCGGTTTCACCCGAGCCTATACTCAGCAGAAAAAGTTTTCTTCCTTCAATTGAAGTACCTACCTGCTGAACCTCAATAGAAGAATGACCACTCCACATCCCAATTAGGGGCAGGATATCCTGATATTTTATGCGCCTTTCTTTCAGCGTATTTTCTTTATACTCATCATAATTCTCTGCTATCTCACGTATGAGCTCTGCAATTTCATTTGAATGAGATTTAGGTACTTCTTTGAAACCAAGGATTTTTGTAGCTGCTCTCAGCTTTTCCATAAATTCTTCACCAGGATCAGATTTTTGGGTACGGTATCCGGCATCTTTTTCCAGCCAAAGGTCGTGATCTTCGAAACTGGTGTACTCATGATGGCCAATAATATAATCGATATTGTACTTATTGTTAAGATACTTCACCAACCAGATATTGGCTTCGAGCTGAGCCTGGGTGAGCGGAGTATCCTCTGTACCGCCTACATTCTCTACTCCAATTGCAACGTGGTTGAGTCCAATCACATGCCGGCCCATGAGAGTTTCAGGCATTAACCTATAGATGGTCCCGTCTCTGTCCACCAGGAAATGAGCAGAAACATTGAGTTTTCCTGCTCCCGCAATCTCTGTGCGACCTCCCGGCAGTAGCGGATCATTGAATGCAGCAAAAGAACTTTCGAGGGTAGGAATTTCAGTCCAGTGCAGCACGATCATTTTTGGATCTATTGTTGGCTCCTCCTGTTCCAGGCCATAACGCTCTTTCATATATTCCAGGCTAAGCTGCCTTCTTTCCTCATTAAATTCTATTGGCCTGTCTACTATCCTTTTATTGTCCCTGCTATTAGAACCGCAGGAAATCAAAAGCAGGGAGAAGAAAATCAAAAAATTATATTTCATAGGAGTACAAAATAAAATCTCCCGACAATATCGGGAGATTTATTTAAAAAAAAACTTTCAAATGCTGGCGCCAGGCCGATAAAGAAAATCAACCAATTAAAGTCTTTTATTTATCCCACCAGACGGTTCCATAGATGGAATCATCTCCTCCAAATTGTCTGTCTACCGCGGCTTCATAATTATCAGAATTGTTGAAGCTTTCATTATCGGGATATGCCAGTCGTGTAGGTACCGGACGGCCATCAGGTTGAACGAAGTCATCCGGGAATCCTGTCCTTCTCCATTCACTCCAGGCTTCATATCCATGCATGAAAAGATGGATCCATCTTTGTTCTGCAATTATTTCGATTGCGTTATCTGGATCAAAAGCCACCCCGGGTTGATTAAGGAGCTCATCCACACCTTCAGTTGATCCCGTCCACTGTAGGATTGAATTTTCCACTGCCATGTTGTAATAGGTTTCGGCATCCTCAGAAATCCATTCTCTTTCTGCAGCTTCAGCAATAGCAAAAAGTGCCTGGGCATAGGTCACCAGGTGAACAGCAGCGTCCTGAGCAATAATATCAGAACCTAACAGGGAATATTCTTCAGTTCCTAATGCTTCAGTTTCTCCGAACGGCATACCCACAAATTCGCCACTTTCTCTGGCGGGATCTCCATAAACCTCCAGGCGGGGATCATTAACCGGTTTCATATCTTCCACCAGGTTTTCTGTAAGGGCCCACCATTCTCTGTTTCTGTCTATCACCTGCTCATACCAGTAATTCTGATTGTTAGCATCAGCTAAATGTCGGAAGACAAGATTATCAGCATTAGATTCCATTATTCCATCACTTAGTGCAGCATTGAATTCTTCCCGGGCTAATTGTTCATCAACTTCAGAAAGCCGGAGAGCCATTAAAAGCCTGATGGTGTTTCCCAGTTTTTTCCATTTCTCCATGTCCCCTCCATAAACAAGGTCATTCTCTATACTTCCGGCTACGATCTGGTCATTTGCCTCTTTTAGTAATTCAAAAAGATTAAGGTAAATTGACTGCTGCGTATCATAGGCAGGAGTAAAATTGTCGGCTCCCTGTAGGGCTTCTAAATAAGGCACATCCCCCCACCTGTCCGTAAGATTCCAATAAAAATAAGCTTTCAGAATTTTAGCTACGGCAATTTGATTTGCCACAGGACCTTCGGCTCCACTTAAATTTTCTTCAGAATTTAAAACGGTTTGAAGGTTCATAAGTGGCCCCTCGTAGAACCAGTAGAAACTTGTAGAACCTTCAGGATATAAAGACACACCTACATATTGAGTTTCGGCTAAATATTGAGCCAGAAATTCTCCCTGTGGAGAGGAACTTAATGACGGTAGGTATAATTGAGCATTTGCTATCAATTGTGTTCCCGATGCTTCACTGGGAATATTGGGGTTTACATTAATGTCTTCATCAAACTCAC
Organism: Salinimicrobium xinjiangense DSM 19287; assembly: GCF_000423585.1. Taxonomy (GTDB): domain Bacteria; phylum Bacteroidota; class Bacteroidia; order Flavobacteriales; family Flavobacteriaceae; genus Salinimicrobium; species Salinimicrobium xinjiangense. The sequence continues at coordinate 94,790 of NZ_AUIG01000017.1, read as the reverse complement.
TACAGCCAACCATTGAAAGGCTGCATAACAATAAAATTATATAATACTTTTTCATGATTCTCTTTTTAGAAAGTAATATTGAGGTCTAAACCAATTGATCTTACAGAAGGTAATTGTCCGGATTCATACCAACTGATGGATTGTGCTCCCGTAGAGATTGCTGAAGGATCTATACCCTCCGGAGCTTCCTGCCATATCATGAAAGGATTTTGAGCTATAAGGGCAAGCTGGATATTTTCTACGGGAATATTCCCTAAAATGTACTTATTAATTGAATAACCCAGCCTTAATTCCTTCATCTTTACATAAGAGGCATCAAAAAGCCACTCTTCGTAAATCCTTCTCCCCACCACATTTCTGTAGTAGCTACGAGCATCAACATATGCAGTCACAGGTTCCCCGGTAGCAGCCGAAATTCCTTCAACCTTTACTCCTCCTCCTTCGTCAAGCGGATCCCTCACATTGGCTCCCCTATCATTAGTTACCACTGTTACAGGATCCTGACCTGTTCGCACTGCCAACATTTTAGAACGACTAAAAAACTGGCCACCTCCCTGGAATTCGATCATACCCGAAAGTCTCCAGTTTTTATAGACAAAAGTATTAGAGAAACCCCCGGTGAAATCTGGTAACACGCTGCCAAAGTTGTGTGTTTGATCTGTATATAAAGGCTTATTATCCTCCCCCAGAAGAATCTGTCCTGTGGCTTCATCTCTTTGATACGCAGTACCAACAAGACTTCCAAAAGGCATACCTTCATAAGAATTCAGATAACTGGTTACACTGGAATAGGTTGTGGAGGAATAGGTATAGACATCAATTCCCGGCGCCAATTCCACAACCATACTTTCGTTCTTTGCAAAGTTCAGGTTAGTATCCCAATGAAATTCTCCAAATTGAACAGGCCTTGCTGTAATTGCCACCTCGAAGCCTTCATTCTCAATTAGACCTGCATTAATAGTTGTTGAACTGTATCCACTAGTGCCAGATACATCCAGATTAATGATCTGGTTTTTATTCTTTTGTTGGTAATAGGTCAGATCAAGTCCCAGTCTCCCCTCAAAAAATCTTAGATCCATTCCTAATTCGTAAGAATGAGCAAAGGACGGTTCAATATTGGGATTATTAAGGTTGTTAGGAACAAACAATGTATTTGTCCCCCCATATACAGTTCCAACTCCAAATCCCATTGTCGTTTCATAAGGACCCAGATCTGAACCTGCCTGCGCATAACTGGCCCGTAATTTTCCAAAACTCATTGGGTCCCACTCCAGGAATTCACTGAATATAACACTCCCGGAAATAGAAGGATACCAATAAGAGTTATTATCTTCGGGAAGAGCAGATGAATTGTCATTTCTTAATGAAGCATCCAAAAAGAAGGTATCTGCATAACCAAGAGAAATAAGCCCAAAAAGGCTTCTCACCTGTTTTCTTAGCAGGTAATTGGATGTTGCCGGACGGTCAATAGAAGCATCAATATTGTAAAAACCTGGTGCCGATAGACCTCCAACAGTAGCCATGTACAAGTAAGTATAATTTCTGTTCCAGATGTTTCCTCCTAAGTTGGCATTAAGGGAAAAATCTCCCCATTCTTCGTCAAATTGAGCTAAAAATTCATAGTTATATTCCTTGTTCTGGTATTTTCCAATGGAGAAAGAAGGGAGACTTGTACCTCCAAAAGCTGTACGCTCCTGAATATTCTGGGTAAAAAGATCTGCCCTTATATGTCCGCTTAAAGTGAGATTATCAAGAATATCAAAAGTAATTCCTATATCTCCAAAAAACCTGTCCCGGTTATCCTGACTAAGATTTTCATAAGCATTAAAATATGGATTATTCCAGTAAAGAGGATTAAAATTTGTAACCTCTCCGGTCTCTGAACTTGGTCTTCTTAAATTCCAGTGTAAAAAAGTTCCGTCATCATAACGGTAATCTTTCAACCTGTTCATGTCCACATTCCTCTGAAACCACTGGACCAGGTAATTTGCACCATACTCAGACCCCTGCCCTGGTCGCTGAGCGTCATTACGTGCATACGTAAAATTGGTTGAGACATTCACTCTGTCAACTACATCTGCGTCGGCATGTACGGTAAGGTTATTTCTGTCAAGATGTGTGTTCGGCTCCACCCCTTCGATCCTGGTATCATTCAGGCTGATTCTAAAATTCGTTTTTTCTCCTCCTCCCGCAACAGAAACCGTATTATTGAATGTAGAACCGGTTTCATAGTAATCCTTAATATTGTCGGGATGAGGCACAAAAGGAGTTAATTGTCCATACGTAGGATCCTGAGGATAAAAACTGAATACCTGCCTCACCGGAGTACCGTCCATTCGCGGGCCCCAACTTTCATCTACAGAAAGATCAACATAAGGATCTCCATTTGGAAGAGTACGAAAACTGAGGCTGGAACCTCCTCCATACATATTTTGGAGGGGCATAAAATCATAGGTGGTCTCGACGGAATAGGTTGAATTCACCTGAACTGTAAATTTCTCTGCAGCTCCTTTTTTAGTCGTTATCATTATTACCCCATACTGCCCTCTAATTCCGTATAATGCCGAAGCTGCCGGTCCTTTTAAGACGTTGACCGACTCAATATCGGCAGGATTTATATCCTGTCCCAGGTTCCCATAATCGGCCCCAGCACTACCCGCAAAATTAGCATTGGAAATAGGAGTTCCATCTACAACTATAAGAGGTTGATCTCCCCCTCCAATAGAATTCACTCCCCTTATTTTGATCTTTTGTGTACCTCCCATGCTGGCTCCCGAAGAACCTGTCACCTGCACTCCGGCAATTCTTCCACCAAGGGCACCTATGACATTTTGGTCTTTTGCGATTGTTAGATCTTCTCCATCCACCTCCTGGGTAGAGTAACCTAAAGATTTTTTATCTCTCGAAATTCCCAGTGCCGTCACCACCACCTCATCAAGAGACTGAAGATCGGCCTCCATAGCTACATTTATAACATCTTCGGCACCAACAGTACGACGTACCCTTTGAAAGCCTATAGAGGAGAACGTCAAAACCTCCCCTGTTTCTGCGCTGATCGAGTAATTCCCATCAAAGTCGGTAACTGTTCCGGTACTGGTACCTTCAAGAATAACATTGACTCCCGGAAGCGGCATACCGTCCTGCGCCTGGGTGACCGTACCTGTTATCACCCTTTCCTGAGCCTCTACGTCCATAAATTGCAGCATGGCAATCATGGATAAAAGCAGTGTAATTTTGTTTCTCATTTGTTTGGTGTTTGGATTAAGAATTAAAAAGTTATTAAAATTTTTCACATACCGGAGGTTAATGTCTTAAAATTTTTAACCCATATGCTTCAGAAAAATTAATTCTTAACTTGAAACCGAAATTTTACGCCCATTCCTGTGAAAAAAATAATAATATTTCAAGTGCTGTCTTACCCGAAAAATTTCTTCAATGCATTACTTCTTATTCTTCTATTCACTTCCTGTTCCACTTCCCGAAAGTTGAGTTCTCAATTAGATACTACTATTGAGGAACATCCGGCTTTTAAAACAGGATTTGCCGGAATTATGGTTTATGATCCCACTTTAAAAAAGGTCATTTTCGAAAAAAATTCAGATAAATATTTTACCCCGGCTTCCAATACAAAACTTTTTACTTTTTACGCCGGCCTTAAAATCCTGGGAGATTCGGCCCCGGCATTAGCCTATGTTTCGAGAAATGACTCCTTGATATTTAAGGGCACAGGAGATCCTTCCCTTTTATATGAAGAGTTTAACAGCTCACAGGTGCTGGATTTTTTAAAGGACGCCAATGATACTTTATATTATTCTCCTCCATCTGTCCAGGAGAAACATTTTGGCCCCGGGTGGTCCTGGGATGATTATCATTATTATTACTCTGTTGAACGTGCTGCCATGCCTGTCTACGGAAACTATGTTAGCTTTAACTTCACTCCCGATAGAGAAAAACCTTTAGTAAAGCCGGAATTATTCTCCCAATTTCTTCGGAAGGACAGCCTTTCAACAGGAAATTCTTCCAGGGTATTACGGGACCGGCACCAAAATATTTTCACTTATTATCATCCTGAAGGGGCAGAAGAAAGAAGCAGGGTCGTTCCTTTTATTTACACTCCTCAACTTCTCACCACTCTGTTAAGTGATACTTTGGGTAAGCCTGTTGAGATAATTGAACCCGGCAACACAGATTTCTCAGAAAGTAAGACAATCTACAGCGTGCCTATGGACAGTCTCTATAAAAGAATGCTTCAGGTGAGTGATAATTTTATTGCAGAACAGATCCTTCTCATGAGCTCGGGTGTTTTGTCCGACACACTAAAGGCAGATATTACCCTGAAATACATGAAGGAAAACCACTTACAGGATCTCCCCGATGAACCCATCTGGGAGGACGGCTCCGGGCTTTCAGTCTATAATAAATTTACCCCCCGGTCTGTAGTAAAGCTGATGGAGAAGATCACTGAAGAGGTGCCTCAAAAAAGGCTTTTTCAGCTCCTCCCTGCCGGAGGGGAATCGGGCACCCTTAAAAACCTTTACAAAGCTGAAGAGCCATACATTTACGCCAAAACCGGCACCATTAGTAATGTACATGCCTTAAGTGGCTATCTCAAAACCAAAAGCGGAAAAATTTTGATCTTTAGCTTCATGAACAACAATTACACGGTACCATCTGCAGAGATTAAGGCCGGAATGGAGATCATCCTAAGAAATATCCATTTAAATTATTAGTTTTATAGAGGCTCAAAAAGGCCATTTTTGAAAATAATTTTTTAATGCAACGACGCAATTTTTTAAGAAATGCAGGCCTGGGCAGCCTTGCTCTCCCCCTTCATTCCCTCGCAAATTCAGTATTTGATGTAGACCTGCCACAGGATGTAATAATTCCAAAACGGTTAAAAGCCGGTGATACCATAGGAATTGTGAGTCCCGCAGGTGCTATTTACGAATCTGAACCATATGAAATAGCCGTAGAGTCTATGGAAGCCTTTGGCTTAAAGGTAAAACTTGGAGAGCATGTAAGGAAGCGTTACGGGCATTTAGCCGGAAGCGATTATGAAAGAGCACAGGAATTCAACAAAATGTTCCGCGATCCGGAAATTGAGGGTATCATCTGCCTGCGGGGAGGTTCGGGCGCTGCCCGGATACTCAACCTGGTCGATTATAATGCCATCAGAAAGAATCCGAAGGTCTTCATCGGTTATAGTGATATTACAGCCTTGCATCTGGCAATCTATAAAAGAACGGGGCTTGTTACATTCCACGGTCCGCTGGCGACATCTAACTGGAACAGTTTTGCAGTAAACCACCTTAAAAGTCTCATTTTTGAAGCTGAAGCAGTCCGGTACCAAAATCCTTCAGACAAAGGTGGGCTCCTCACACAAACAAAACACCGGATAAGAACCATAACTCCCGGCAGAGTTTCTGGAGAACTGCTGGGCGGAAACCTTTCTGTGCTTACAGGAATCATGGGTACTCCATTCTTTCCTTCGAACTGGAAAAATAAGATCCTATACCTGGAAGACGTAGGTGAAAAGATCTATGCGGTAGACAGAATGATGTCCCAGCTTGAACTTGGTGGCGTGCTCAAAGAAATTAATGGTTTTATCTTCGGAAAATGTACAGATTGTGATCCTGCAGGAAGTAGTGGCTATGGTTCTCTTACCCTCGAGGAGGTGATAGACCACTATATAAAACCTCTCAAAATTCCTGCTTTTTCGGGGGCTATGATTGGTCATATCAGTGAAAATGTGACTATTCCAAATGGAATTCCTGCTGAAATGGATGCAGAAAAAGGTACTTTCAGGTTACTTAACCCGGCCGTATTGTAAATTGTGTTGCCATGAAGACGGCTAATCCCTCACAATTCTTACTTTTATAAAAATTTTGAAGGTGTCAAACACAGAAAATTTTTCCCGGCATATTTCCGAAGGTTATCAACCTAAGGGCGATTACATTTACCTGGGTGCGGCCATGTATAAGGGAGAGGTTCATGCAGATGCTGCAGTGAAAATTCCGTTGAAGACCATGAACCGTCACGGCCTTATTGCCGGTGCAACCGGAACGGGAAAATCCAAGACGCTGCAGATCCTTGCAGAAAACCTTTCAAAAAAAGGTGTTCCTGTCCTGCTCATGGATGTAAAGGGAGATTTAAGTGGTATAGCAAAACCTTCAGATGAAGAGGATTTTATTTATGCCAGGCATGAAAAGCTAAAGTTTCCTTTTGAAGCTTCAGGTTCTCCTGTGGAAATCCTTTCCCTTTCAGAAGAAGAAGGAGTAAGATTAAGAGCAACCGTGAGTGAATTTGGCCCGGTACTGCTTTCCAGAATTCTGGACCTTTCAGATACCCAAAGCGGCATCTTATCTATTATATTTAAATACTGTGATGATAATCACCTTCCCCTGCTGGATCTAAAGGATCTTAAAAAGATCCTGCAATTTGCCACAGGCGAGGGCAAGGAGGAGTTTGAGAATTCCTACGGGAGGATCTCTGTAGCCTCTACCGGTGCGATACTTAGGAAGATCGTTGGCCTTGAACAACAGGGAGCCGACAAGTTCTTTGGGGAGAAATCATTTGAAGTGGAAGATCTCACCCGGAAGAATACTGAAGGTTATGGATTTATTAATATCCTGCGACTTACTGATATTCAGGACCGCCCAAAATTGTTCTCGACTTTTATGTTAAGTCTCCTCGCAGAGATCTACAATACCTTTCCCGAACAAGGTGACAGCGACAAACCCAAACTGGTTTTGTTCATAGACGAAGCACATCTCATTTTTGAACAGGCATCTAGAGCCCTTCAGGATCAGATAGAAAGTATTGTGAAATTGATAAGGTCTAAAGGTGTGGGTATTTATTTTGTCACCCAAAATCCCACAGATGTTCCTGCAGATGTCCTGGGGCAGCTTGGACTTAAAATTCAGCATGCACTAAGAGCTTTTACTGCCAAAGACAGAAAGGCAATAAAACTGGCTGCAGAAAATTATCCGATTTCAGATTTTTACGATACCAAAACAGAGCTTACATCGTTAGGAATTGGTGAGGCGCTGGTAACAGCCCTTGATGAGAAGGGAAGGCCCACTCCCCTTGCTGCTACTATGCTAAGGGCGCCAATGAGCAGAATGGACATATTGACCAAAGAAGAGTTGAAGGAGCTAACAGCAAATTCAGCTTTAATTGCAAAATACAATCAGGAGATAGACAGGGAAAGCGCTTATGAGATCCTTACCGGGAAGATCGACAGAGCCGACGCCGATAAAGCAAGGGAGAAAGCAAAGGAAGAAAGAAAAAAATTCGAAAAAGCGAGCACGGGCCGGGGGAGGAAATCTTCAAACGGAACCGAAAAAGCAATAGTAAAAGTACTCACCAGTGCCACCTTTATTAGAGGTGTGATGGGAGTTCTCAATAAATTAATGAAATAAGCTTAACCAGATCATGCGCAAAAGTTTCCTCCTACTTTTAATTACCGGCAGCCTGTTCATCTCCTGTGAAAAGGAACAAGACCCATTCCTCATTAGCTCAAGCAGTGTGGGACTGCTCACCCGGGATGTAAAGATCAATGAACTTGATTCTATCTTTGCCCGGGATTCGATCGTGAAACAGGTGAGTGAGGGAGAATTATATAGGAAAAGCAACGAGATAGAGATCTACGACAGGACCGGTAAAAAATTACTGCTTCTGGAACCGGTACAGGCTTTTGACTCCACCAGCACTATCGGGTTTATCCAGGTCATGGACCCCAGATATAAAACAGCTAAAGGTTTAGGAAAAGAAAGTACATTCAAGGATATCGTGGAAAACTACAATATCTCCAGAATTGAAAATACTTTGAGTGCGGCTGTGATCTTCATTGACGATCTTAATGTTTATGTTACCATCGACAAAAAGCAGCTTCCCGTTGAATTACGCTATGACACTCAAAGCAGGATCCATGCTTCCCAAATTCCCGATGATGCAAGGATCAAATATTTTATGATTGACTGGGATTAACCTCTTTAATTAAATACATGTCTGCTGAAAATCTTACCCGCCTCAACAAATATTTGAGTGAAGTTGGCTATTGCTCGCGTCGTAAGGCCGATACGCTTATTGAACAGGGCAGGGTTACAATTAATGGTGAAATTCCCGAGATGGGCACCAAGGTAAAACCGGGAGATGAAGTAAGAGTTAATGGAGAACTTATTGTTCCTCCAAAAAAGGAAAATGTCTATCTCGCCTTTAATAAACCGGTGGGAATTGTTTGCACAACCAATCCAAAGGAAAAGAAAAATATAGTTGATTTCATTGATTACCCAACAAGGATATTCCCTATAGGTCGCCTGGATAAACCCAGTGAAGGTTTGATCCTGCTCACAGATGACGGCGACATCGTAAACAAGATCCTGAGAGCCCGTAATAACCACGAGAAAGAATATATAGTAACGGTTGACAGGTTGATCACAAAAGACTTCATAGACAGAATGTCCTCTGGAATTCCAATTTTAGACACTGTAACCAGGAAATGCGAGGTCGAACAGCTTAGCAAAAATATTTTCAGGATCGTGCTTACTCAGGGATTGAACCGGCAAATACGTCGCATGTGTGAATATCTGGGTTACGAAGTTGTAAAACTTAAGCGAATACGGATCATGAATGTTGAGCTGGATGTTCCGGTGGGACAATACCGGCATCTGACGCGGGAGGAGCTGATAGAGCTCGACCGGCTGACAGGCGAATCAATTAAAACTGAAGAAGGCTCTCTCTCACAACACACTTCAGAAGAAAAACGTACTGAAAAAAAACCGGAGCAAAAGACATTGCAAAAGCAAAAACAGTCGGGGAAATCAAAACCTTTCAAAAGAAAAGACAGGGAATCTTAACAGAGAATTAAGTGAATATTCTGCTGTATCTGCTTATTTTTAAGAAAAAAGTTATGCCAGACAACAGAATCAAGAACGAAGACCAGTATGAGGCTTTAAGAGACAAAGGGGCCAGTAAGGAAAAAGCTGCCCGAATTGCCAACTCTCCGAAATCGGGAAAAAAGGGTGGTAATGCCGATAAATATGAGGATCGCAGCAAGGATGAACTATACAAAAAGGCTAAAGAGGTAGGTATCGAAGGTCGCTCAAAAATGAGTAAAAAGGAACTAATTAACGCTTTACGCAACCATTAATAAATGCAGAAAATTCAACCTTTCCATTTGGCAATTCCGGTAGACGATCTGGAAAAAGCCCGAATCTTTTATAGAGAAACCTTAGGCTGCGAAGAAGGCAGGAGCAGTGATCATTGGGTAGATTTCAATTTCTTTGGTCACCAGCTGGTGATACATTACAAGGCAGCTTCTGAAGAACGTAATACCGGAAGCAATCCTGTTGACGGGAAGGATGTTCCAATTCCGCATTTTGGAGTGGTGCTCGACTGGGAAACCTTTCAGAACTTTTCAAAGGAACTTCAGCAAAAAAACATTGAATTTGTCATAGAACCCTACATTCGCTTTGAAGGACAGGTGGGAGAACAGGCAACCATGTTCTTTAGAGATCCCTGTGATAATGCCCTTGAATTCAAAGCATTTAAAAATATAGATCAACTATTTGCAAAATAATTACCACTCCTGAATGAATAGATTAAAACCTTCTTTAGTACGACAACTGTTCGTACTCTTGCTCATTTTATTTTTACTGGTTTTGATCTTCAGGGAGATGTTGCCTTACCTCTCGGGAGTTCTTGGCGCCATTACTTTGTTTGTGGTTTTACGTAAGCCAATGAACAAAATGGTGGACAGGAAGTGGAAACCGGTACTGGCAGCATCTTTACTCATGTTCCTTTCGTTTATAGGCATTCTTGTTCCCATCACGCTTACTGCCCTTATGCTGACTTCAAAAATTGGCAAGGCAGTTGCAAATTCCGAAAAGGTACTGCAGGTTGTAAAGACCCAGATTAATGAAGCGGAAACCTATGTGGGGTATAACCTAAGTGAAAGTATTGATTCTTCAAGAGTAGCCAACTGGCTCTCTAATAATTTACAAGGCCTCGGGGCAGGCGCCTTTAATGCTTTTATTGCTATTAGCATCATGTACTTTATGCTTTACTACATGTTGATCTATCGACATGAATTGAAAAACATGGTAATCTCCTATATTCCTTTGGGAGAGGATAACCTGCAGGTAATAGCAAAAGAAGGAGATGAAATGGTGAAGTCCAATGCTCTTGGAATTCCCCTCGTCGCATTTTTTCAGGGAATAGTGGCTTTAATTGGATATTTGATCGTTGGAGTTCCCGACCCTTTATTCTGGTTCATCATTACTGCAATTGGGGCTATGATACCGTTCATTGGTACTGCCATAGGAATTGTACCGGTAGCCATTCTACTCTACTCCATGAATCTGGAATGGCAGGCCATTTTTATATTGATCTATGGATTTGTTATTGTGGGGATTACAGATAACATTCTACGACTTTATATTTTAAACCGCCTGGCCAGTGTTCATCCCTTGATCACCCTTTTTGGGGTTGTGGTGGGGGTCCCGCTTTTTGGATTTATTGGACTCATATTCGGGCCTTTGCTGGTTTCCATGTTTTTACTTATCTTAAAGATATATAAGCACGAATACGGAAAAACTGAAAATAAGCTCTAACATAAAAAAAATAATTATGCTGGAAGATGTGAAAAAGAAGATCAACGAGGATTACCTGAAAACTGAAATTTCCAAAGTTGACGACGGAGACCTGGATATGGTCATGAAGAATAAAGATGCGATAGACAAGAAGTTGCGGGGTTCTGGTATGAAGAAATATGCAGAATTAGGTAAGCTTATGTTCGGCATGCTCCAGGACTATAAAAAAGGTGAATACGGCCGGGTACCCTGGTTCACCATAGCAGCCATAGGTCTTACCCTGCTTTATGTTTTCAATCCATTGGATATGCTCCCCGATTTTCTCCCCGGAGTTGGCTATGTAGATGATTTCGCGCTCTTTACAGTAGCTGTTCGTTTTATTGAATCAGATTTACATGCCTATCTGGACTGGAAAATAGACGAAGCGAAAAAACTGAATGCGTAATTAGCTCTTGACCGCCTTCCTGGCACTGCGGTGTGTTTCACGTGCCAACAGGGTGTTTTTAAGAAGCATAGCAATAGTCATCGGTCCTACTCCGCCGGGAACGGGTGTAATATAACTTGCTTTTTTAGAGACATTTTCGAAATCTACGTCTCCTGTAATTCTGTAGCCCTTAGGTTTAGAATCATCGGGCACCCTTGTAATTCCCACATCGATCACTACAGCGTCATCCTTGATCATTTCGGCCTTCAGGAAGTTGGGGATACCAACAGCAATAATGATGATATCAGCCTGAGAGGTGATCTGGGTAATATTCTTAGTGAATTCATGAGTAAGAGTTACCGTAGAATTTCCTGGAAAACCCTGTCTTCCCATCAGAATACTCATAGGTCTTCCAACTATATAACTCCTGCCAATTACGCAGGTGTGTTTTCCTTTAGTGGGAATATTATATCTTTCCAACATCTCCAGAATTCCAAAAGGAGTCGCCGGAATAAAGGAGGTCATATCAAGTGACATCTTTCCGAAGTTGGTAGGATGAAAGCCATCAACATCCTTATCTGGACTTACTGCCAAAAGTACTTTTTGTGTATTGATCTGCGGTGGAAGCGGAAGCTGTACGATGAAACCATCTATATCCTCATTGTTATTCAGTTCCTCAATTTTTGCCAGAAGCTCCAGCTCACTGGTATTGGAGGACATCCTGTATTCTGAGGATTCAAATCCAACCCTCTTACAAGCATTCACCTTTGCATTTACATAGGTTAAACTTGCGCCGTCACTACCAACTATAATGGCTGCCAAATGCGGGACCTTCTCCCCGCGGTCTTTCATTTTTTGTACTTCCAGGGCAATTTCTTCCTGGATATCGTTGCTTAATTTTTTACCGTCGAGGAGCTCCATGTTTTATAAGTATTCAGTGATCAGTGGTCAGTGATCAGTTATTAAAACGTAATTTTATTCTTCTGTTTTCACCCCAAATTCTCCGGGGTTAAGGATCATGTAGTTAATTAATTTACCAACCTCTTCACTTTCCATCTTTAATTTTTCAAAATCCTCTTCTGAAATGTATTCACATCTAAAGGCATATTCAAGCCAAACCTGAGTCTCAGAATTTTCAGCATCACCATCTGTCAGTTTACTCGAAAAATGTCTTGGATAGGCTCTTTTTCTGTAGGCTTCCGCGATAGCTGCTGAAACACTTCGGGTAGAGCGTCTAATCTGGTCTGTCAATGAATAGGTTTCCTCCTTCGGGAACTTTTTAGAAATTTCAAAGATCTGCATCGACAGGTTTACTGATTTTTGATATGCAAACAAATCCTGAAATTTCATAAGATTTAATTTTTTCTGCTCACTGAACACTGACCACTGAACACTACTTCATTCCCTTCATCATCTGCATCATCTTTTTGCCGCCGCCGCCCTGCATCATTTTCATCATTTTGCTCATTTGGCTGAATTGCTTCAGAAGTTGATTCACCTGTTGTACAGAAGTTCCCGATCCTGTTCCTATTCTTTTCTTGCGTGATGCGTTGATCAGTGAAGGTTTTGAACGTTCCTCGGGGGTCATGGAGTGAATAATGGCTTCGATAGGCTTGAAAGCATCATCATCGATTTCTACATCTTTCAGCATCTTTCCTGCACCCGGGATCATACCCATAAGGTCTTTCATGGATCCCATTTTCTTGATCTGCTGAAGCTGATTCAGGAAATCGTCAAATCCGAATTCATTTTTGGCGATCTTTTTCTGAAGCTTTCTTGCCTCTTCCTCATCATACTGTTCCTGGGCTCTTTCCACAAGGGAAACAACATCACCCATTCCAAGGATACGATCGGCCATACGGGAAGGGTAGAACACATCAATAGCGTCCATTTTCTCACCCGTACCAATAAACTTAATTGGCTTATTAACGACAGATTTAATAGAAATTGCCGCCCCACCACGAGTGTCACCATCAAGTTTGGTAAGTATAACCCCGTCAAAATTAAGTCGGTCGTTGAAGGCTTTCGCCGTATTCACAGCATCCTGCCCCGTCATGGAATCCACCACAAAAAGTGTTTCCTGTGGCTGAATTGCGCTGTGAATATTTGCGATCTCTGTCATCATCGCCTCATCAACTGCAAGACGACCTGCGGTATCTATGATCACCACGTTATGGCCGTTTGCTTTGGCGTGAGCAATTGCAGCTTTGGAAATAGCAACAGGATCCTGATTGCTTTCCTCGCTGTAAACCTCAACTCCAACCTGGTCTCCTACTATGTGTAACTGATTGATCGCCGCCGGACGATAAACGTCACAGGCAACAAGCAAAGGCTTTTTTGTTTTTTTGGTCTTGAGGTAGTTGGCCAGTTTACCCGAAAATGTGGTTTTACCACTACCCTGTAATCCCGACATAAGGATGACAGATGGATTCCCCGAAAGATTAATACCTTCTGCCTCTCCTCCCATCAACTGGGTTAGCTCGTCTTTCACAAGCTTCACCATCATCTGTCCCGGTTTCAAAGCAGTAAGTACATTTTGCCCTAATGCCTTTTCTTTTACCGTATTGGTAAATTCCTTCGCAATCTTGTAGTTCACATCGGCGTCAACCAGAGCCCGTCTTACCTCTTTTAGAGTTTCGGCAACGTTAACTTCAGTAATCTGCCCGTGCCCCTTAAGAACGTGTAAGGCATTATCTAACTTATCACTTAAACTTTCGAACATAATCTCTCAATTTTTTAAGAATCTGCCGGGTTTTTACCAACAGTTGCAAATTTAATGATTTGAGGCTGAAGTGAAAACTTTTTCAACTTCACTTCCACCTAAATTTTATCTGTTTCTCCGAAAAAAATCTCCTCCCGGAATAGGTGTCAAAAATGACATTTTTGGCACCTCTTTATTTTATCTTCTAAAATCGTATTTCGTACTTCGGGGGCCGGGGGGGGCTTACATTCTCTCCGGCACCTGGATACCCAGTAGTTCAAATGATGATTTGATCACTTCACCTACCGATTTTGATAACTGCACCCTAAATTTCTTTTCTGTCTCGTCTTCTGTTCCCAAAATGGTTACATTCTGGTAGAAGCTATTGAATTCTTTCACCAGCTCATATGTGTAATTGGCAACAAGAGCCGGACTGTGATTTTCGGCTGCCAGCTGAACTGTTTCAGGATAAAGCTGAAGCTGCTTGATTAGCTGTTTTTCTTTGTCGTTCAGGTTGTAATCAAGAATCGGCTGACTGTAATCGAAATCGGCTTTTCTCAGGATCGACTGAATCCTGGCGTAAGTGTATTGAATAAAGGGTCCCGTATTTCCCTGGAAATCTACAGATTCTTCAGGATTAAATAGTATTCTTTTCCTTGGATCAACTTTTAGGATATAATACTTTAAAGCCCCAAGACCAATGATCCTGTAAAGCTCTTCTTTTTCGGCTTCAGAGTAACCATCCAGTTTTCCTAGTTCTTCAGAAATTTTTCGTGCGGTAGCGGTCATTTCTTCAATAAGATCATCAGCATCAACTACGGTTCCTTCCCGACTCTTCATTTTCCCGGAGGGGAGATCTACCATGCCGTAGCTAAGATGGTAGAGGTTCTCTGCCCATTCATATCCTAATTTCTTCAGGATCAAAAAGAGCACTTTAAAGTGGTAATCCTGCTCATTCCCTACGGTGTAGACCATTCCGTTAATATGGAAATCCTGCACCCGCTGTATAGCAGTTCCTATATCCTGCGTCATGTAAACTGCAGTACCATCACTACGCAACACGATCTTCTCGTCAAGACCTTCATCTGTGAGATCAATCCACACGCTGCCATCATCCTTACGGTAAAAAACTCCTTTTTCAAGACCTTCGGCAACTACATTTTTTCCAAGCAGGTAGGTATCACTTTCGTAGTAATTCTTGTCGAAATCTACTCCCAGTTTTTGGTAAGTTTCTTCAAACCCATTGTAAACCCATTGGTTCATAGTTTTCCAAAGTTCTACAACTTCTTTATCTCCCGCTTCCCACTTTCGCAGCATTTCCTGCGCATCCTTAATTATGGGAGCTTCAGCTTTTGCTTCATCTTCAGTTTTTCCCTGAGCCAGTAGATATGATATCTCTTCTTTATACGCCTTATCAAATTTTACGTAGAAATTCCCGACCAGCTTATCGCCTTTTAAGCCTGAAGTTTCAGGAGTTTCCCCGTTTCCGAAGCGTTGCCAGGCCAGCATGGATTTACAGATATGAATTCCTCGGTCATTGATGATCTGGGTCTTGTAAACCTTCTTTCCGGAGGCCCTTAAGATTTCGGCCACAGAATAGCCTAAGAGGTTATTTCGAATGTGACCTAAATGCAAAGGTTTATTTGTATTAGGGGATGAATATTCCACCATAATGGCTTCCGCGTATTCAGAAGCTTTTCCGAAGTTTGCATCATCCTTTATTCTTCCGAAGAAATTGAGAAAATATTGATCAGCAAGTACAATATTCAGGAAGCCCTGCACCACATTGTATTTTTGAATTTCAGGATTTTTTTCCACCAGGTATTGACCAATCGCTTCCCCCAGCTGCACCGGATTGGTTTTGATCTGCCTCAACATAGGAAAAGTCACAAGTGTGATATCTCCCTCAAAATCTTTTCGCGTGGGCTGAAATTCTACCGACTCCAACTCCACCTGATATAAGTTTTTAACCGCTTTTTTTACCTGAACGGAAAGTGTCTCCTGAACATTCATGTCTTATCTCAAATTATATTTCCTGCAAACTGCCACAGGCAGGCGCAAAGATAACAGATTTTTAGGCTTGTTTAAAGGATTGTCTCTAAATGCTTATCTTTAAAAAAAAGACTATGCTACTCAATATTTCGAAAGATTTTAATGAGAAAAGGGAAGACATCAATGAGCTGGTGGGAAAGCCTTTTACTCTTGAGGAAAGAAAAAAATTAAACAGTACCAGTCTGCAAAATCTTTGGATTACTGCGGCCAGTATTGAAATATACAATCTGCTTGTACTAAATCAGGGTAATAGCCAATGCAGCCTCGAGATGCGACCAAAGGGTGTGATCATGAGCTTTAGGGCTGCTACAGAAACTTACGCCCTCATTATTCCCTTTTTTAAATTAAAAATCTACAAGGGAAGAGCTGAAGAATACTCATTTTATAAGGATAATCACTTTATAAAGGTAAGGGCTGGCGCAGAAGAAAAGGAGGTGCATGCTTTCATTAAGAAACTAAGGCATTACAAAGCTGACCGGGCACTGCCAAGAATTGAAGACCAGGATAAAAGAGAATAAAAAAAGCCCTTTTTGAAAGAGCTGTTTGTGTCAACCTGTCCCGAAGCTTCGGGAGTTTCAGGTTCCAATTCGGGTGGAAAAAGATTCTGAAATAAGTTCAGAATGATTACCAGTAGTTTTTAATGTGGCGTTATTCTTATTTCTTCGGAAGAAAAACTTCTGCCAGCATACAGCGGGCGCTTCCTCCCCCACAGGTTTCTATTGTAGACAGATCACTACTTAAGATCTCACAATGTTTTTCAATCGCGGCTATTTGGGACGGAAGCAGGCTCTTTCTGGCTGCCTCGCTCATCACCAGGTATTTTTTCCCATCTCTGCCCTGCACCTGTAACATATTTCCTGCATAATGGTGAAGCTGGGCTTCAGAAATTTCTATGATCTCCTTACCGTCTGATCTCAAATGTTTGATGACATTTTTTCGCTCTTTTGGATCGTCGATACTGTCGAGACAAATCACCGCAAAATTTTCTGCCAGGCACATCATAACGTTGGTATGATAAATAGGCATCCTGCGGCCATCCACGTCCTGGTAGGCGGTAAAAATAACCGGGGTAAGTTCAAAATCCTCACAGAACTCGATCAAAAGCTCTTCACTTGCTCTGGGTGATAAGGCACAATAAGCCTTCTCATTTACGCGATCCATGATTAATACTCCGGTAGATTCAAGGAACAGCTCTTCCTCCTCTGCACTTGTGTAATCGACCACATCCTTGATGAGATATCCTTCGGCCTCGATCTTTTCAAAAATTTCGGCACGACGCTCTCTCCTGCGGTTTTCAGCAAACAGCGGATAAATTGCAGCGGTTGCATCTTCATGAAAGGTTACCCAGTTGTTGGGAAAAATAGAATCTGGTGTATCAAGTTTTTCATCATCATCAACGACAATAACATTCACCCCAACACCTCTGAGTTTTTCCACAAAGGCATCGAATTCTTCCTGGGCTTTTTTATTGATCTTTTCGTTCTCAAGATGTAAGCCTTCCTGGAAATAATTATTCACGGCGGTTTGCTCATTCATTCTGAAGGCAACCGGCCGCACCATTAATACTGTATCTGTTATTTGTCTCATCTAAGTTTTTAATCTCTAATAAGAGGTAAAGTAGAACACCTCAATAATCCTTCCTGCTTGGCAATTTCGGCATATGGCACTTCTTCCACTATCATGCCATTCTCCCGAAGCCAGGTATTCAATCTGCTGAAATTTTTCTCGGAAATCACTACATCTTCAGAAATGGAAAACACGTTGGAATTCATATCATACATTTCCTGTCGGGTGATTTCGAAAACATTTTCTTTTCCGAAGAAATTTACCAACCATTTATATTCGTCCTGATCGAGAAAACCGTCTTTATAAATAATGGCTTTTCCTTTTCCTACCGGCTGGAAACAGCAATCAAGGTGAAGGGCATTATCTCTTGCCTCGGTATTTGATTTTCTTAGATTAAAGGATTTAATTTTTTTATGCGGAAACATTGCTCTTAGATGTTCCACCCCTTTTAAATTGGTACGGGCTGTAATGAAATCGGGATAATCTTCTCCATAATAGGCGCCAATAAACAGATGGTCATTGTATAACATAACATCCCCCCCTTCGACATGCACATCATCGGGCAACTCGAATACCTTATCTGAATCAATTTGATCAATCACATATTGAATAGCTTCAATTTCCTCTTCCCTGTCTGGCAGTATATTGGCCTTTATAAACTTGTCATCAATGACAAAGGCAATGTCTCTTGTAAAGATCTGGTTAAGGTCTTTTACCACATTAGGCCTGTAAACCTTTACATCATATCTCTCAAGCACCTCTTTTACAGCCTCCATCTCCTTCACCATGTCTTCTTCAACAGGGTAAGTGCCTGCGGCTATATGCTCAGCAGATTTTGGATCATACGCATTTTCAAGCTCAGGTGTAGGCCCGGGACTCTCGGCCGTGCCAAGTACAACGGCACGAAGACGTGAGGTCTCATTTTTAATATTCAGTTTCATATACCCCTAATTTGTGGCAAATATACTAAAAGCGGACACCTCTTTAAAGAGAGCGAAAATCTTTATTTTCTGGAAAAGAACAGAGCTTATTAAACTCAAAATTTTGAAATGTTCTTATAAAAAAAGCTCCGCAAAATTGTGCAGAGCTTTTAAAGATCAGGGTTTTTAACTCCTGTTATTGTCTTTTGTCCATTTCTTTAAATGAACGTTTAGTCTCTCCAATATAAACCTGTCTTGGACGACCAATAGGTTCTTTACGCAGACGCATTTCTCTCCACTGCGCTATCCATCCCGGTAGACGCCCTACAGCAAACATTACGGTAAACATCTCTGTGGGAATGCCCATAGCCCTGTAGATGATCCCCGAATAGAAGTCAACGTTAGGATAAAGCTTTCTTTCCACGAAATATGGATCCTCAAGTGCAGCTTTTTCAAGTCCCTTTGCTATTTCGAGAATTGGATCTTCCACACCAAGTTGTCCAAGCACTTCATCTGCCGCTTTTTTAATAATTCTGGCTCTTGGATCAAAATTCTTGTAAACTCTGTGGCCAAAGCCCATAAGTCTAAAAGGATCCTCCTTATCTTTTGCTTTGTTTATAAATTTACTGGTGTCCCCACCGTCTGCTTTTATTTCTTCCAGCATTTCAATCACCGCCTGGTTAGCCCCTCCATGAAGAGGACCCCAAAGAGCAGAAACACCTGCGGAAATAGAGGCAAAAAGACCCGCATGTGAAGAACCTACTATTCTCACTGTAGAGGTGGAGCAATTCTGCTCATGGTCTGCATGGAGAATAAGTAATTTATCTAACGCATCTACAACAACCTTATTTTGCTTATAATTTTTCTTTGGATTATCATCCTGGAACATCATCTTAAGAAGGCTTTCAACATAGCCAAGGTTTGTATCCCTGTTGAATAGCGATTGTCCTTTATTTTTTCTAAGGGTCCATGCCGCCAATACAGGAAATTTTGCAAGTATCTTCACTATGGCCTTGTACATGTCCTCTTCGGAATCCACGTTAACCGACTTTGGGTTAAAGGCAGTCAGTGCACTCGTAAGGGAAGAAAGAACTCCCATTGGGTGAGCAGATTGAGGAAAACCTTTTAGAACTGTCTTCATGTCCTCATTCACTATACTTTGATCAAGTATATCTGTATTGAACTTTTGAAGCTGAGTTTCATTGGGAAGTTCCCCAAATATCAGTAAATATGCTACTTCAAGAAAATCGGCTTTTTCGGCCAGTTCTTCAATTGAATATCCGCGATACCTTAAAATACCTTCTTCACCATCAAGAAACGTAATTGCACTTTCACAAGATCCGGTATTTTTATATCCGGGATCCAGGGTTATTGCTCCACTTTTTCCTCTTAAGGTAGTAATATCCAGTGCGAGTTCTTTTTCGGTACCTACAACCAATGGCAGGTCATAAGTTTTTCCTTCTATCTTTAAAGTAGCTACTTTTGACATATTGTTTTATGGATTTGTGTAAAATTTATTTAAGGATTGCTAATTTACAAAATTCTGAGTTATTTACTGAGGAAAACCCCCAATTCCTTAAGACCCTTTCTCAGGATATTTGAAGGAATCTATCATACATCATCTAAATGTTCATAACATTCTAAAAGTCATTAATTTTTTTTCCAAAAAGAATGACTGCGGTCATATTTCACAAAAAAAGCCTTTCCGGAGAGGAAAGGCCTTTACAACAGAAAATTCATTAGTTATCTCTGAACCTTAAAAGCTTTTTCCTGCGGAAAATAAGCTACACTTCCAAGTTCCTCTTCTATACGAAGTAACTGATTGTATTTTGCCATTCGGTCACTACGGGAGGCAGAACCGGTTTTTATCTGTCCGGTGTTTAAAGCAACAGCAAGATCGGCAATGGTGTTATCTTCAGTTTCTCCAGAACGGTGGGACATCACTGAAGTATAACCGGCATTATGAGCCATGTTTACTGCTGATATAGTCTCGGTCAAAGTTCCTATCTGGTTTACTTTAATAAGAATTGAATTTGCAATCTTATTCTCTATACCTCTGGAAAGTCGCTCAACATTAGTCACAAAAAGGTCATCTCCAACCAACTGTACTTTATCTCCAATCTTTTCGGTCAGAGCCTTCCAGCCGTCCCAGTCATTTTCATCCATTCCATCTTCAATAGAGATAATTGGATATTTTGAAGCAAGTTCAGCAAGGTATTCTGCCTGTTCTTCACTGCTTCTCACTTTACCCGACTCACCTTCGAACTTGGTATAATCGTATTTTCCGTTTTCATAGAATTCGGCTGCAGCACAGTCCAGGGCGATCATTACTTCTTCTCCGGGCTTGTAACCTGCATTTTTAATAGACTGCAAAATCGTATCCAGAGCGTCTTCAGTTCCATCTAAAGTAGGTGCAAACCCTCCTTCATCTCCTACGGCAGTACTAAGACCACGGTCGTGAAGCACTTTCTTAAGATTGTGAAAGATCTCAGTTCCCATTTTTAGGGCTTCAGAAAAATCTTTTGCTTTAACCGGCATTACCATGAATTCCTGAAAAGCGATTGGAGCATCACTGTGAGAACCTCCGTTGATAATGTTCATCATTGGCACCGGAAGGGTGTTAGCACTTACACCACCAACATAGCGATATAAAGGCATATTGAGTTCATTTGCAGCCGCTTTTGCAACAGCCAGCGAAACCCCAAGAATGGCATTAGCCCCCAGTTTTGATTTATTCGGAGTGCCATCGAGTTCTATCATGGCCTGGTCAATAATGTTCTGGTCGAATACAGAGTATCCTAAAAGCTCTTCGGCAATCTGTTCATTGACGTTCTTCACTGCCTTGGAAACACCTTTTCCCATATAATCCTTTCCGCCATCACGAAGTTCAACTGCCTCATGTTCTCCGGTGGACGCACCAGATGGTACAGCCGCTCTTCCTACTACTCCATTTTCTGTTTCTACATCTACTTCTACAGTCGGATTTCCGCGGGAATCAAAGATTTGACGGGCATGTATATTTATTATAACACTCATATTATGAAATTTTAATTAATTATCGATTTTAGTCCCTGCAAGATACGAATTGTTCAAAAGAATAGTAAAACCAACGCCGCTTACTTCAAAGGATTTACGAGAAATTTATTAACGAGAACGATATAGATAGCCTCGGAAATATTGCTACGGAAGGAAAACTTAATAAAACTTCGTTTGTTATTTCTTACCGGAATCAGAATTCTTACTGATTCTGAAACTGCAGCAGATTAAAAAGAAGAATCCCATCCAAAAATGACATTTTTGAATGGGATTCTTCTTTGTCTCTAATTTAGAGCTTATGCAGAAACTTCCTGCGATATTAGATTATGAATAAATTCATCAAAAAGATAATGCGCATCATTTGGGCCCGGACTTGCTTCAGGATGATATTGGACTGAAAAACAACTTTTGTTCTTCATTCTTATTCCGGCCACTGTATGATCATTAAGATGAGTGTGAGTAATAACCACCTCAGTATTAGCTTCGGTTTCTTCTTTATTTACCGAAAATCCGTGGTTTTGAGAAGTGATCTCTCCTTTGCCCGTTTCAAGATTCAAAATAGGGTGATTTATTCCCCTGTGACCATGGTGCATTTTATAAGTGGAGATACCGTTTGCCAAAGCTATGATCTGATGGCCGAGACATATTCCGAATAGAGGTTTGTCTTCTGAAATAATATCTTTGGCTACCTGAATGGCTTTCGTTAAAGGCTGAGGATCTCCGGGGCCATTTGAAATTAAATATCCATGTGGTTCCCACTCCTTCATTTGCTCATAAGAGGCATCATAAGGAAATACTTTACAAAAAACATCTCTGGTTGAAAGGTGTTTCAAAATGCTTTTTTTGACACCTACGTCCAGGACAGCTACTTTAAATCTTGCAGTTTCATCTCCAAAGAAATAAGGTTCTTTGGTCGACACTTTGGAAGCCAGTTCAAGGCCGTTCATATCCGGCACATCAGATAATTCTTTTTTAAGCTCCTCAATGTTTTCAGTTTCTGTGGTGATAACCGCATTCATTGCCCCGTTTTCACGAATATATGTTACAAGTGCACGGGTATCAACATCTGAAATCGCGAAAAGGTTACTTCTATCCAAAAATTCCTGCAGGGTTTCATCTGCGGCAGGTCTGGATTGGAAGTAACTGAAGTTCTTACAAACCAGTCCTGAAATTTTTGCTGTTTCAGCCTCTTTTTCATTTTCATTTGCACCGTAATTTCCAATATGGGCATTGGTAGTCACCATGATCTGCCCAAAATAGGATGGATCTGTAAATATTTCCTGATATCCGGTCATTCCCGTATTAAAACAGACCTCTCCAAAGGCCTTTCCGTCTTTTCCTCCCACTGCTTTTCCGTGAAAGATGGTTCCGTCTTCTAATAAAAGTATAGCTTTTCTTCTGGCCTGATATTTCATAAACGCCTGCTTCTTATTTATTTATTACAAAATTATTACTTTCCATCGATATAATCCGACCTAATATGTGACAATTAAAATCAATACAAAATTTCCCTTTTTTGACACTTCTGGTTTAGGTATAAAAAAAGGATAAGCTTGATGGCTTATCCTTTTTTAAAATCGATGAAGAAAATTTCATTCTTATTCTTCGTTTCCTTCGTTCTTTTTATCTTCTGAAGTTGCTTCAGGTTTTGCCTGAGCAGTATCGGCAGATTTCTTACCTCTACCGGCTCTACGGGTAGATTTCTTCTTCTCTGGTTTATTCACGTTATAGATCTCGTTGTAATCAACCAGTTCTATTAGTGCCATATCTGCATTATCTCCTAACCTGTTTCCAAGCTTAATAATACGGGTATATCCTCCAGGACGATCACCTACCTTAGGAGCTACTTCACGAAACAGTTCAGAAATTGCTTCCTTGTCGCGAAGTTTACTAAAAACCAATCTTCTGTTGTGAGTAGTATCTTCTTTAGATTTTGTCACTAAAGGTTCTACAAACTGCTTCAAGGCTTTTGCCTTTGCAACTGTAGTGTTGATTCTTTTATGCTCAATTAGGGAACAAGCCATATTTGCCAGCATCGCCTTACGATGAGCTGTTTGTCTACCTAAGTGGTTTGTCTTTTTTCCGTGTCTCATGACATTTTTTGTTTCATCATCTTGCTACGACCCATTTTGAGGAGCAAATTATGACGGTTAATTTATTAAAGATTGACAGTTGCGAATTCCTACGCGACTAGTCTTTATCTAATTTATATTTTGAAAGATCCATTCCGAAGTTCAATCCTTTGTTGTTCACCAACTCTTCAAGCTCGGTAAGAGATTTCTTCCCGAAGTTGCGGAACTTCATAAGATCATTCTTGTTATATGATACTAAGTCACCAAGGGTATCAACTTCAGCAGCCTTCAGGCAGTTCAATGCTCTAACTGAAAGGTCCATATCAACCAATTTGGTTTTTAGTAACTGACGCATGTGAAGAGACTCTTCATCATAAGTTTCAGTTTGAGCAATCTCATCGGCCTCCAACGTGATGCGCTCATCAGAGAACAGCATAAAGTGGTGGATCAAAGTCTTGGCAGCTTCGGTCAAGGCTTCTTTTGGGTGAATTGAACCATCTGTAGAGATCTCGAAGACGAGTTTCTCATAATCGGTCTTCTGCTCTACCCTGTAGTTCTCAATGCTATACTTCACGTTTTTCACCGGAGTGTAAACAGAATCTGTATAGATTGTACCTAAAGGAGCATTGGCCTTCTTATTTTCTTCAGCAGGAACATATCCTCTACCCTTTTCTACAGTAACCTCCATATTAAAGTTTACCTTCTTATCCATGTTACAGATCACAAGATCGGGATTAAGGATCTGGAAACCTGAAATGAATTTTTGGAAATGTCCTGCGGTAAGCTGGTCCTGACCGGAAACAGAAATTGTAACGGCTTCATTGTCTATTTCATCAATTTGCCTTTTAAACCTGATCTGTTTCAGATTCAGGATTATTTCGGTTACATCTTCTACTACCCCCGGGATAGTTGAGAATTCGTGATCTACTCCTTCGATGCGAACCGAAGTAATAGCGAACCCTTCAAGTGAAGATAAAAGTACTCTCCGTAGAGCGTTACCAACGGTCAATCCATAACCTGGTTCCAAAGGGCGAAATTCAAATTTCCCTTCGAAATCGGTTGAATCAATCATTATAACTTTATCGGGCTTCTGAAAATTTAATATTGCCATATTACGACTTCTGTGAATTATTACTTCGAATATAATTCGACGATGAATTGTTCATTTATATTTTCGGGAATTTGTACTCTTCCCGGTACAGAGACGAATGTACCCTGCTTAGTCTCATTGTTGAATGTGATCCATTCATACACACTTCCTGAATTAGCCAAAGAATCCTGGATAGCAGTTAAGGATTTTGATTTCTCTCTTACCCCAACAACATCACCTGCCTGTAACTGGTAAGAAGGAATGTTCACTAATTCTCCATTTACGGTAATGTGTCTGTGTGAAACAAACTGTCTTGCAGCACGTCTTGATGGAGCAATTCCCATTCTGTAAACCACATTATCTAAACGAGACTCACATAATTGTAAAAGTACCTCCCCTGTAATTCCCTGGGCACGGGTAGCTTTTTCAAACATGTTTCTGAATTGTCGCTCGAGGATACCATAAGTATACTTAGCTTTTTGCTTTTCCATTAACTGGATTGCATATTCAGATTTTTTTCCACGACGACGGTTGTTACCGTGCTGTCCCGGAGGATAATTTCTTTTTTCGAAAGATTTGTCATCTCCGAAAATAGCTTCCCCGAATTTACGGGCGATTTTAGTCTTTGGACCAGTATATCTTGCCATTGAAAATTTGATTATAAAGCAAGCGATCGTGGAATTAAGGTCACTGTCCTTCGCAGATCTCTTTGCTTACTTTTGTTATACTTGTTAATTAAACTCTACGTCTTTTTGGAGGACGACATCCATTGTGTGGAAGTGGTGTAACATCGATGATCTCGGTCACTTCTATTCCTGCATTGTGAAGGGAACGAATTGCAGATTCTCTACCGTTTCCTGGTCCTTTCACATATACTTTTACTTTACGCAAACCGGCTTCATGAGCCACTTTTGATGCGTCTTCCGCAGCTAGCTGTGCTGCATAAGGAGTGTTTTTCTTTGATCCTCTAAAGCCCATTTTACCGGCAGAAGACCAGGAGATAACATCACCTTTTTTATTGGTCAACGAAATGATAATGTTGTTGAAAGAAGCAGTAACATGCGCTTCTCCAATAGACTCAACATTTACCTTACGCTTCTTTTGAGTTGCTTTTGCTTTTGCCATCCTACTTATTATTTAGTTGCTTTCTTTTTGTTGGCAACTGTTTTTCTTCTTCCTTTTCTGGTTCTGGAGTTATTCTTGGTTCTTTGTCCTCTTAACGGAAGACCCGCTCTGTGACGAATTCCTCTATAACTACCAATGTCCATTAAGCGTTTGATGCTCAATTGAACTTCTGAACGTAATTCTCCTTCAATCTTAAATGCTCCAACGGCTTCACGGATCCTTCCGATCTCATCATCGTTCCAATCTGAAACTTTCTTTCCTTCTTCAACGTTGGCCTCTTTAAGAATATCCTGAGCTCTGCTCTTTCCAATTCCGAAGATATAGGTCAATGCTATAACGCCTCGCTTTTGTTTTGGTATATCAACACCTGCAATTCTAGCCATAACTACCCTTGTCTTTGTTTAAATTTTGGATTCTTTTTGTTAATCACGTACAGTCTGCCTTTTCTTCGCACAATCTTGCACTCGGCACTTCTTTTTTTAATTGATGCTCTAACTTTCATAGTTATTAGTATCTGTAAGTTATTCGAGCCTTTGATAAATCGTAAGGACTCATTTCTAATTTCACTTTGTCCCCGGGTAACAATTTAATGTAATGCATACGCATCTTTCCCGAGATATGTGCGGTCACCACATGACCATTCTCTAATTCCACCCGGAACATTGCATTTGACAATGCTTCAATGATCGTTCCGTCTTGTTCTATTGCCGATTGTTTTGCCATTACGCTACTGCTTTTCTGTTTTTACCGGTTTTCATCAGACCATCATAATGCCTGTTCAACAGATATGAATTCACCTGTTGCATGGTATCGATTGCAACTCCCACCATAATTAACAATGATGTTCCTCCAAAGAACAATGCCCATCCAGCCTGAACTCCTAAAAGTGAAACGATAATAGCAGGGAACACTGCAATTAGCGCAAGGAAAATAGAACCGGGCAGGGTGATTTGTGACATGATCCTGTCAAGAAACTCGGCTGTCTCAGTTCCCGGACGAATTCCAGGAATAAAACCACCACTTCTCTTAAGATCATCTGCCATTTTATTTGTAGGTACTGTAATCGCGGTGTAAAAGTACGTAAATATAATGATTAACAATGCGAACACCAGATTGTACCAAAAGCCGAATATATCACTAAAGGCCGCTGTCACTCCTTGTGCCGTTTCAGACTGTGAAAGTCCGGCAACCGCGGCGGGAATAAACATAATTGCCTGCGCGAAGATTATAGGCATAACTCCCGAAGCATTAAGCTTCAATGGAATATATTGTCTTGAACCAAAAACATTCTTTTCATAACCACCGGTAGCAGTCCTTCTTGCATATTGTACCGGGATTTGTCGTACAGCCATCACCAACATTACACTGGCCAGAATGATCACGAACCAGATAACAAGTTCTATTAAGATCATGATTAGACCACCGTTAGATTCGAATACCCTGGAAGCAAATTCCTGGATGAATGCCTGAGGTAAAGTTGCGATGATACCTACCATAATAAGGAGAGATATACCATTTCCAATACCTTTATCAGTAATCTTCTCACCCAACCACATAGCAAAGATTGTTCCTGTAGTAAGGATGATCACAGAAGACGCCACAAAAGTCACAGTGCTCCCTAAAAGAAAAGCGCTTGATGGCAGTGTGGCAAAGAGGTTATAAATATAACCAGGCCCCTGAACCAGGGTAATGGCTATCGTTAACCACCTTGTAATTTGATTGATCCTTCTACGTCCACTTTCTCCTTCTTTCTGAAGTTTTTGAAGATAAGGAACTGCAATTCCCATCAACTGGACAACGATTGAGGCAGAAATGTAAGGCATGATCCCAAGAGCAAAAACAGAAGCATTAGAAAATGCCCCTCCCGTGAAAGCATTCAGCAATCCTAAAAGGCCACCATCTGTCTGAGAGGCTAAGTTCGCTAATTGAGACGCATCAATCCCCGGCAACACAACCTGTGCGCCAAAACGATACACCAACAACAAACCGAGGGTCACTAAAATTCTGTTTTTTAGCTCCTCGATTTTCCAGATATTCTTTAATGTATTGATGAATTTCATTGCTTATCTATTATAAAGTAACAGCTTCACCACCGGCAGCTTCAATAGCCTGCTTCGCTGAGGCAGTAAATTTATGAACAGATATTTTCAACTTAGCTTTTAATTCTCCTCTACCTAATATCTTAACCAATTCGTTTTTTCCGGCAAGTCCGTTCTCAACAAGAACATTCATGTCCACAGTATCGGTTATTCTTCCTTCATCAACAAGAGATTGCAGCGTATCAAGGTTGATCCCCTGGTATTCTTTACGGTTGATGTTAGTGAATCCGAATTTAGGAACACGTCTTTGAAGAGGCATTTGCCCACCTTCAAAACCTATTTTTCTGGAGTAACCTGAACGTGATTTGGCACCTTTATGACCACGGGTAGCAGTACCGCCTTTCCCTGATCCTTCACCGCGTCCAACACGCTTACTGTTACTTTGAACCGAACCTTTTGCAGGTTTTAAGTTACTTAAATCCATGTGAATTTCTTATTTTGTTTCCTCAACGGAAACCAGGTGATTTACTTTATTTACCATACCAAGGATGTTTGGCGTATTCTCATGCTCCACAACCTGACCAAGTTTTCTTAGTCCAAGTGCTTCCAAAGTACGTTTCTGGTTTTGAGTGCGCTTAATTGCACTTTTTACCTGTGTAACTTTTATTTTTCCCATTATTCCTTGTTATTAACCTTTAAACACTTTTTCAAGAGAAATACCGCGTTGCTTTGCCACAGTCTCTGCACTCCTCAATTGAAGTAAAGCATCAAAAGTAGCTTTTACCACGTTATGAGGGTTTGAAGATCCCTGATTCTTTGAAAGTACATCATGCACTCCAACAGATTCAAGTACCGCACGAATAGCACCACCGGCAATTACTCCCGTACCGGGAGCTGCAGGGAGTAACATAACTCTCGCACCACCGTATTTACCTTTTTGCTCATGAGGCAGAGTACCCTTGTTAAGAGGGATACGCACCAGGTTCTTCTTTGCGTCTTCTACTGCTTTAGAAATAGCATCGGCTACTTCTTTTGATTTTCCTAACCCGTGGCCAACAACACCATTTTCGTCACCTACAACTACAATAGCAGAAAAACCGAAAGCTCTACCACCTTTTGTAACTTTAGTAACACGTTGCACACCAACCAAACGATCCTTTAATTCAAGTCCGCCCGGCTTTACAAGTTCTACGTTTTTATAATCCTGATACATATCTTTTTAGAATTTTAGTCCTCCCTCGCGAGCACCTTCTGCTAATGATTTAACTCTTCCGTGGTACAGGTAACCTCCTCTGTCAAAGGAAATGGTTTCTATCCCGGCTTTTAAAGCTCTTTCAGCAATAGCTTTTCCAACTAAGGCTGCCTGCTCTACTTTATTTTCCACAGTCGCAGATGCAACTTCTTTATCTCTGGAAGAAGCGGATACCAAAGTCTTTCCGTCTACATCATTAACAATTTGAGCATAGATCTCTTTGTTACTTCTAAAAACTGAAAGTCTTGGACGGCCTTGTGTACCGCTAATATCTCTTCTGATCCTTTTCTTGATCTTTGTTCTTCTATCTTGTTTTGACACTGCCATAATCTTACTTATTAAGCTGATTTACCTGCTTTTCTTCTTAATTGCTCTCCTTTGAACTTAATACCTTTACCTTTATAAGGTTCTGGCGCACGGAAAGAACGAATCTTTGCAGCTACCTGCCCTACCAGTTGCTTGTCATGTGAGGTCAATTTCACTATAGGGTTCTTACCTTTGTCTGAAATTGTTTCCACCTTAACTTCGGGGGCCAAATCTAAGACAATGTTATGAGAGTACCCAACAGCCAGATCCAATTTTTGTCCCTGGTTTGTTGCTCTGTATCCCACACCTACCAATTCAAGCTCATGTGTAAATCCATTAGACACACCTTCGATCATGTTACTGATCAAAGCACGATAAAGACCGTGTTTAGCTTTATGTTCTTTCTTATCTGAAGGACGCTCCAAAGTAATTACTCCGTCTTCGATCTTAATATCGATATCAGAATATTCCTGAGTAAGCTCACCTAATTTTCCTTTTGCCGTAACAACTCCGTCTTTAATGTCTACTGTAACACCTTGTGGAATTGTGATTGGACTTTTACCTATTCTTGACATTTCTTTTCGTCTTTAAATATTAGTAAACGTAGCACAATACCTCACCACCAACTTTTTCCTGTTGCGCCTGCTTTCCGGTCATTACACCATGAGAAGTAGAAACAATAGCAATTCCAAGGCCGTTAAGGATACGAGGAAGTTCATTGGCACCGGCATATTTACGTAAACCGGGTTTACTTATGCGCTGAATTTTTTTGATAACCGGCTCTTTGGTTACCTTATCATATTTTAGTGCAATTTTGATGCTCCCCTGAGCGGTAGAATCATCAAATTTGTAACTAAGGATATAACCCTGATCAAAAAGGATCTTGGTCATTTCCTTTTTAAGATTAGAAGCCGGAATCTCAACCACTCTGTGATTGGCAGCAACAGCATTTCTAATTCTCGTCAAATAATCTGCAATAGGATCTGTATTCATCTATTTCAATTTGCGGAAGTGGTTTTCTCCAGACAACTGCCGGGGAACCTTCATCCAATTTATATTTCTACCAACTAGCCTTTCTAACTCCCGGGATCAAACCGTTGTTAGCCATTTCTCTGAACGTAACACGGGAAATTCCGAATTGTCTCATATACCCTCTTGGTCTACCGGTAAGTTTACAGCGATTGTGCAAACGAACTGGAGAGGCATTTTTTGGCAATTTCTGTAGTGCGTCGTAGTCACCGGCTTCTTTTAGAGCCTTGCGCTTCTCTGCATACTTCTCCACCATTTTTTGTCTCTTCACCTCACGGGCTTTCATTGATTCTTTAGCCATAATTAATTCTTTTTAAAAGGTAATCCTAGTTCGCTTAACAATGATTTCGCTTCTTTATCTGTAGCGGCGCTGGTTACAAAGGTAATATCCATACCATTGATCCTGTTCACCTTGTCGATATCGATCTCAGGAAAAATAATCTGCTCGGTCACCCCAAGGTTATAGTTTCCTCTTCCGTCAAAACCGGTAGCGTTAATTCCGTTAAAATCACGAACACGTGGAAGTGCCGATGTGATCAAACGATCAAGGAATTCGTACATTCTCTCTCCGCGTAAGGTAACTTTTGCCCCAATCGGCATTCCTTTACGCAGTTTGAAAGAAGCAACATCCTTTTTAGAAATGGTCGCGACGGCTTTTTGACCTGTGATAGCTGTCAATTCATCTACCGCATGGTCAATAAGTTTCTTATCTGCAACAGCAGCTCCAACTCCGCGGCTCACAACTATCTTCTGTAGTTTTGGAACCTCCATTACATTGGAGTAGCTGAATTCTTCTGTAAGAGCAGAGATCACTCTCTCCTTATACTCTTGTTTAAGTCTTGGTACGTACGCCATAACTATATAACTTCATTGGATTTTTTGGAAAACCTTACTTTCTTATCATTCTCTGTTCTGTAACCAACCCTGGTAGCATCACCATTTTTGTCGATCAAAGAAAGATTGGAAATATGAATAGGTGCTTCCTTCTTCTTAATTCCACCCTGGGGATTTGATGCACTTGGTTTCTCATGTTTTGAGACCATGTTCACACCTTCGACGATGGCTTTATTCTTGTCCAAAAATACCTGTTGTACTTTACCTTCCTGACCTTTATGGTCTCCGGCAGTAACACGAACAGTATCTCCGGTTTTTATTTTAAGCTTTTTCATCTTATTTCTGTATTAAAGCACTTCTGGCGCTAATGATACAATCTTCATGAATTGCTTATCACGAAGTTCACGTGCTACAGGACCAAAAACACGGGTTCCTCTCATTTCCCCTGCAGGGTTTAGAAGAACACATGCATTGTCATCAAATCTTATGTAAGATCCATCTGGCCTACGCACTTCTTTTTTGGTACGAACAACAACTGCTGTTGAAACTGCACCTTTTTTCACGTTTCCGTTAGGTGTAGCTTCTTTTACGCTGACAACTATCTTGTCTCCAACAGAAGCGTATCTTCTATTTGTACCGCCCAATACACGAATTACTAAAACTTCTTTAGCTCCGGTATTGTCTGCAACTCTTAATCTAGACTCTTGTTGTACCATAATTACTTCGCTCTTTCAATTATTTCTACTAATCTCCAGCACTTAGATTTACTCATAGGACGTGTTTCCATGATCCTTACAGTATCTCCAATGTTGCAGTCGTTTGTTTCGTCGTGTGCCACATATTTCTTCGTTTTCAAAACGAACTTTCCATACATGGGGTGCTTTACCTTCTTAGTTTCTGAAACCACAATGGATTTGACCATTTTATTACTGGTAACAACACCTATACGTTCTTTTCTTAAGTTTCTTTTTTCCATTTTCAGCAGAATAACACTTATTGTTGTTCTCTTTTAGTTAACTCTGTAGCAATACGCGCTATAGATCTTCTTACAGTTCTTAACTGTATTGGGTTCTCTAATGGCGATACTGCGTGAGCCATTTTTAGATCGGAATATGCTTTTCTTGACTTACCAAGTTCTTCCTGTAATTCTGCTACGGAGAATTCTCTAACTTCTGATTGTTTCATAACGTGTCTTATTAAGCTTGATAATCTCTAGCTACAATGAACTTAGTTTTAACAGGAAGTTTTTGAGCTGCCAGGCGTAAAGCCTCTTTTGCAACATCAAAAGGCACACCTCCTATTTCAAAAAGTATTCTTCCCGGCTTTACAACTGCTGCCCAATATTCCACGGCACCTTTACCTTTACCCATACGTACTTCAAGAGGTTTTTTGGTGATAGGCTTATCTGGAAATATTTTAATCCAAAGAGAACCTTCTCTCTTCATATAACGAGTTGCAGCAATACGTGCGGCTTCAATCTGTCTTGCAGTCACAAAATTTGAGTCTAAAGACTTGATCCCAAAAGTCCCGTTTGAAAGCCTGTGTCCTCTTTGAGAAACACCTTTCATACGGCCCTTTTGCATTTTGCGATATTTTGTTCTTTTAGGCTGTAACATTTTTCTTTACTTTAAAAAATTACTTTCTACGACGTGGTTTTGGTGCACCACTTCGTCCGGTTCCGGTTTTTCCTCCTTGTTTTTTGGCCATGCCAACAAGTGGAGAAAGTTCTCTTTTACCGTATACCTCACCTTTCATGATCCACACTTTAATACCCAGTCTACCATAGGTAGTATGAGCTTCTACTAAAGCATAGTCAATATCGGCTCTAAATGTTGACAAAGGAATTCGTCCATCTTTATAACCTTCAGAACGTGCCATCTCAGCGCCGTTTAAACGACCTGAAATCTGGATTTTAATTCCTTCAGCGTTCATTCTCATTGCAGCCGCAATAGCCATTTTAATTGCACGACGGTAAGAGATACGATTCTCGATTTGCCTTGCAACACTTGAAGCAACTAAATGCGCGTCAAGTTCTGGCCTTTTAATTTCAAAGATGTTAATTTGAACTTCCTTGTCGGTAATTTTCTTAAGCTCTTCTTTCAACTTGTCTACCTCCTGTCCGCCTTTACCAATAATGATACCAGGACGGGCTGTGGTGATAGTAACGGTTACAAGTTTAAGCGTACGCTCAATAATTACTCTGGATACACTCGCTTTAGAAAGACGAGCATGGATGTATTTTCTAATCTTGTCGTCTTCGGCTAATTTATCGCCGTAGTCATTTCCTCCGTACCAGTTGGATTCCCATCCTCTAATGATACCAAGACGATTCCCGATTGGATTTGTTTTCTGTCCCATACTCTTAACTAGCTTTGTGTATTATTGTTTGCTCCAAGCACCAAGGTTACGTGATTGGAACGTTTTCTAATTCTATGTGCGCGACCCTGTGGTGCAGGACGTAGTCTCTTCAACATACTTCCACCATCTACACGAATCTCTTTTACAAACAACTCTGCATCTTCTATGCTTGCATCTTCATTCTTAGACTGCCAGTTAGCAATTGCCGACAATAACAGCTTCTCAATACTCTTGGATGCATCCTTAGAATTGAATTTCAATATATGAAGCGCTCTTTCTACTTTTTCACCACGAACAAGATCTGCTACCAGACGCATTTTTCTTGGCGAAGTAGGGCAGTTATTTAGTTTAGCAAAAGCTATCTGCTTCTTAGCTTCTTTCGTTTGCTCTGCTCTTTCTCTTTTACGAACTCCCATAGCTTCAATTATTTTTTACCTTTATTTTTAGCACCAGCATGACCTCTAAAAGATCTTGTTGGTGAAAATTCACCTAATTTGTGACCTACCATGTTCTCGGTAATATAAACCGGTACAAACTGGCGTCCATTATGAACAGCAATTGTTTGCCCAACGAAATCAGGAGTGATCATAGAAGCCCTTGACCAGGTCTTTATAACCGCTTTTTTTCCAGATTCCGTATTTTGAGCAACTTTCTGCTCCAGTTTATAGTGAACGTAAGGTCCTTTTTTTAATGAACGTGCCATATCTTATTATTTCTTTCTACGTTCTACAATATATTTATTACTCGATTTGGTCTTAGAACGGGTTCTGAATCCTTTTGCAGGGATACCCTTTCTAGAACGTGGGTGACCTCCCGAAGCACGGCCTTCCCCACCACCCATTGGGTGATCAACAGGGTTCATAACAACCGGTCTTGTTCTTGGTCTTCTACCCAACCATCTGCTTCTACCCGCTTTACCTGATACAAGCAACTGGTGATCACTGTTTGAAACAGCTCCAATAGTTGCAACACAGCTAGCCAATATTCTTCGGATCTCTCCTGAAGGCAATTTAATGGTTGCGTATTTTCCCTCTCTTGCCATTAACTGAGCGAAAGCACCTGCACTACGAGCCATTACAGCCCCTTGTCCCGGTCTAAGCTCAATACAAGAGATAATAGTACCCAATGGAATGTTTGATAAAGGCATAGCATTTCCAATATTTGGAGCTACATCTTCCATTCCAGATACTATATTCTGCCCAACCTGAAGTCCATTTTGAGCAATAATATATCGTTTTTCACCATCCTGATAATTCAATAGGGCGATAAAAGCTGTTCTGTTTGGATCGTATTCTATAGAAGCGACTGTTGCAGGAATACCCTGCTTGTCTCTTTTAAAATCAACGATCCTGTAACGCTTTTTATGACCACCACCTACGTAGCGCATGGTCATTTTTCCTTGACTGTTTCTACCACCAGATCTTTTATTCGGAGCTAATAAACTTTTCTCCGGCTTATCAGTAGTGATCGCGTCAAATCCGTTCACTACTCTAAATCGCTGACCAGGGGTAATTGGTTTTAATTTTCTAACTGACATTTTTTAATCTTAGAGATTACTATATAAATCAATAGTTTCACCTTCCGCCACCTGTACTAGTGCTTTTTTATAAGCACTGGTTTTACCAGTGACAACTCCTGTTTTTGTATAACGGGTTTTTCTGTCCGGGCGAACGTTAATTGTACGAACTTTAGTAACTGAAACACCATAAGCAGACTCAACTGCGTCTTTAATTTCAATCTTATTCGCCTTATTATCAACTACAAAAGCGTACTTATTGTTAAGTTCGCTATCTGCTGTAGCTTTCTCTGTAATAATAGGTTTTATTAAGATACTCATAATGTTTATTTACTTAAATTCGACTCAATTCCTTCCAGAGACCCCTCTAAAAACACTAAATTATTAGCGTTTAAAATTTTGTAAGTACTTAGTTCTGAAGCACTTACAACCTCGGAGGCCTTCAAATTGCGTGACGACAAATATACATTTTTATTCGAGTCACCCAACACTATCAAAGATTTTTTACCTTCCAGTCCTAAAGCCTGCAAAACTTCAATGAAATTTTTAGTCTTTGGAGTATCAAATGAAAAATCTTCCACTACTATTATGGAGTTGTCATTTGCTTTCATAGACAAGGCAGATTTTCTTGCCAGTCTCTTCAAACCCTTATTCAACTTGAAAGAGTAGTTTCTTGGTCTTGGACCAAATACTCTTCCTCCACCTTTAAAAATAGGAGACTTAATACTTCCCGCACGGGCAGTACCAGTTCCTTTTTGTTTCTTGATCTTTCGGGTAGAACCTGCAATCTCTGCACGCTCTTTCGCTTTGTGAGTTCCCTGACGCTGATTAGCCAGGTATTGTTTCACATCAAGATAAACAGCATGGTTGTTTGGCTCCACTGCAAAAACAGCATCAGAAAGGTTTGCCTTTCTCCCTGTTTCTTTTCCTTTTATATCTAAAACTGCTACTTCCATTACTTCTGAATGATTACGTAAGAGTTCTTGTGTCCCGGTACAGCTCCACTCACTACAAGTAAATTCTTATCGGCTATCACTTTTAAAACTCTCAGGTTTTCTACTTTTACTTTTTCGCCACCCATTCTTCCGGCCATTCTCATTCCTTTGAAAACTCTCGCAGGATAAGATGCAGCACCAATAGAACCAGGAGCTCTTAATCTGTTATGCTGACCGTGAGTAGCTTGTCCAACCCCACCAAAACCATGGCGTTTAACAACTCCTTGAAAACCTTTTCCTTTAGAAATACCGGAAACGTCAATAAATTCACCTTCAACAAAATGCTCTACGGTGATCGTATCACCTAATTTGTGCTCTCCTTCAAATCCCTTGAATTCAACGACTTTGCGCATTGCTGCAGCTCCGGCTTTTTTAGCGTGCCCTTCGGCAGCCTTATTAGCAGTCTTTTTGTCATCGAAACCAAGCTGAAGAGCTTCGTACCCGTCAACCTCTTTGGTTCTGACTTGGGTAATTACGCATGGCCCGGCCTGAATAACGGTACAAGGAATGTTCTTCCCGTTCTCGTCAAAAATGCTGGTCATGCCAATCTTTTTTCCTATTAACCCAGACATAATTAATTATTAGTTATTATTTATACTTATTTAAAAATATTCAGGATTGAAAAACACTTCCAATCCTGAATGTATTTTTCACCGTTTTTCCCTCACCTAAAGCTCGGGACATGTTGCGTAAAATTGTTGAGACAAAGCATGCTTTGTCTCCTACAATCAAACTTTTATCTCGACCTCTACTCCACTTGGCAATTCAAGTTTCATAAGAGCATCAATGGTCTTGGAAGAAGAACTGTAAATATCCAGTAATCTCTTATAAGAACTTAATTGAAACTGCTCTCTTGACTTCTTGTTTACGTGCGGAGACCGAAGCACTGTAAAGATCTTTTTATGAGTAGGTAATGGAATTGGACCCGTTACCACAGCTCCCGTACTTTTTACGGTTTTTACAATCTTCTCGGCAGATTTGTCTACCAGGTTGTGATCGTAAGATTTTAGTTTTATTCTGATTTTCTGACTCATTTTCCTGATAATTATTCGTTAGCGGTTCCCTTTTCTGCCTTCATAATTGCTTCTGAAATATTAGAAGGAGTTTCAGCATAGTGAGAGAATTCCATAGTAGAGGTTGCACGTCCCGAAGATAGGGTACGCAATGTAGTAACATATCCAAACATCTCAGATAATGGCACTTCAGCTTTAATTACTTTCGCACCAGATCTGTCAGACATGTTATTCACCTGTCCACGACGTCTGTTCAAATCTCCTACTATATCACCCATGTTCTCTTCTGGGGTAACCACTTCAACTTTCATGATTGGCTCAAGGATCACAGCACCTGCTTTCTTAGCAGCAACCTTATATCCCATTTTTGCAGCCAATTCAAACGAAAGCTGATCGGAATCCACAGGGTGGAAAGATCCATCCTTAAGAACTACTTTTAAAGTATCCATAGTGAATCCTGCAAGAGGTCCGGTTTTCATTGCCTCTCTAAATCCTTTTTCCACTGAAGGAATAAATTCTTTAGGAATACGACCACCTTTTATCTCATCAACGAATTGTAGTCCTGGCCCTTTAAAGTCTTCATCTACGGGTCCTAATGTAAATACAATATCACCAAATTTACCACGACCACCAGACTGCTTCTTATAAACCTCTCTGTGATCTGCAGCTTTAGTAACAGTTTCCTTGTACTCAACACGAGGTTGACCTTCATTTACTTCAACCTTAAATTCTCTTTTCAAACGATCAACAAGGATCTCAAGGTGAAGTTCACCCATTCCTGAAATAATAGTTTGGCCGGAAACTTCATCAGTCTTTACCTGGAAAGTTGGATCCTCTTCAGCTAATTTAGCCAAAGCCATACCCATCTTATCAACATCTGCCTTAGTTTTAGGCTCAACAGAAATACCAATTACCGGATCAGGGAAAGACATCGATTCAAGTACGATAGGGTGTTTCTCGTCTGTTAAGGTATCTCCTGTTTTAATATCTTTAAATCCAACAGCCGCACCAATATCTCCAGCTTCAATTCTGTCGATTGGCTGTTGTTTGTTCGCATGCATCTGATAGATACGTGAAATACGTTCTTTCTTTCCGGAACGATTGTTCTGAACATAAGAACCTGCATCAAGAGCTCCGGAATAAACTCTAAAGAAAGCTAAACGTCCAACGAAAGGATCGGTAGCAATTTTAAAAGCTAAAGCTGAAAAAGGAGAATCAACATGCGGCTTACGACTTTCTTCTTTTTCTGTATCAGGGTTAACACCAACAATGGCTTCAACATCTACAGGAGAAGGAAGGTAACGCATTACCGCATCAAGCATAGCCTGAACTCCTTTATTCTTAAAGGCAGATCCACACATCATTGGGATGATAGACATATCAATTGTTGCAGCTCTTAAAGCAGCAATAATCTCGTCTTCAGTAATAGAGTTTTCATCCTCAAAGAACTTCTCCATTAAAGCTTCGTCGTATTCAGCAACCGCTTCTACAAGTTCAGCTCTGTATTTATTTACATCTTCTTCAAGCTCAGCAGGAATATCAATAGTTTCGTAGGTCATTCCGAAATCTTCCTCATTCCACACAACAGCCTTTTTGGAAATAAGATCAACCACACCTTTGAAGTCAATTTCATCCCCAATAGGAATTTGAAGCGGAACAGGATTCCCACCCAACATTTCTCTTACCTGCTTGATCACATTAAAAAAGTCTGCACCCTGACGGTCCATCTTATTTACGAATCCAAGTCTCGGTACACGATATTTATCGGCTTGTCTCCAAACAGTTTCAGATTGAGGCTCAACACCATCAACCGCACTGAAAAGAGCAACCATCCCGTCAAGTACACGTAATGAACGCTCTACCTCAACGGTAAAGTCAACGTGCCCGGGAGTGTCAATAATATTTACAGTGTATTCCTGGTCGCGGTACATCCACTTACAGTGTGTAGCAGCTGAAGTAATGGTAATCCCTCGCTCCTGCTCCTGCTCCATCCAGTCCATCGTAGCTGCACCATCATGCACCTCACCGATCTTGTGACTAATACCGGTATAGAAAAGAATACGTTCTGTAGTTGTAGTTTTACCCGCATCAATGTGCGCAGCAATACCTATATTTCTTGTAAATTTTAAATCTCTTTGTGCCATTTTTTAGAATCTAAAGTGAGAGAATGCTTTGTTAGCCTCAGCCATCTTATGGGTATCAACCCTCTTCTTCACAGCCGCACCTTCTTCCTTAGCCGCAGCAAGAACCTCGGCAGCAAGTCTTTGTGCCATAGATTTCTCATTACGCTTTCTTGAGTAAGAGATCAACCACTTCATAGCAGTTGAAACTTTACGATCTGGTCTAATTTGCATCGGAATTTGAAAAGTAGCACCTCCAACCCTACGACTACGCACTTCTACGTGAGGCATAACATTAGACAGAGCATCCTTCCAGAGCTCCAGTCCTGTCTTCTCATCATCCTGTTTCTTTTCTTCTACGATAGCGATCGCATCATAGAACACTTTAAAGGCAACAGATTTCTTACCATCCCACATCATCATGTTAACAAAACGTGTTACTAACTGATCGTTAAACTTTGGATCTGGTAAAAGTGGCCTTTTTTTCGCCTGTCTTTTTCTCATTTCTTCTTTGTAATAAGTTAATTTTTACTTGCCGTGGAAAATTATTTCTTAGGCTTTTTAGCACCATACTTGGAGCGTCTCTGTGTTCTACCTGCAACACCGGCAGTATCCAGAGCACCACGAACAATATGATACCTAACACCAGGCAAATCTTTAACTCTTCCGCCTCTAACCAATACTATCGAGTGCTCCTGGAGGTTGTGACCTTCACCGGGAATGTACGCGTTCACCTCTTTACCATTAGTTAACCTTACCCTTGCAACTTTACGCATTGCAGAGTTAGGTTTCTTAGGTGTAGTGGTGTAAACACGAGTACAAACTCCCCGTCTTTGAGGGCACGAATCCAAAGCAGCCGATTTACTCTTCTTGGTAATTGTGGCTCTTCCTTTTCGTACTAATTGTGAAATTGTTGGCATAATTTCTTTTACACTAAATTATTTGTTTTTATAATCCCCTTTTTCAAAAGGTCTGCAAAGGTAGAAATAAAACCCAATTATTCAAATCTTAATTGATTAATTTTCAACTGACTTCTTCTTGAATACATTAAGTCTTTTTGAATAAAACATTTTCCGGTACTTTAAAGTAAAATTTTTTCCTCTTGTCCTATATATAATGTCATGTTAGATCCTGTATAATCATACCTATCAATTCGATCATGAACTTTTATTATCCTATCATTTTAATTTTTATAAAAATTTATAAAAGCCGATAAATCATTCTTACTCCCTTACATCATTCATTCAATAGCGAAAACAGACTGTATTTCAGTCGAATACATTAAAATTTACAAAAAGATAAAAAAGTTAACAAAAACATAAAGTTCCATCCATTTCTAGACGAAAAATGAAGTTTAACGGAAAAAAAGTTGTCCAGTTAGCATTTAATTATCAAATTTGGCTTGGCTAATTCAAACAAATCTTAAAAATGAAAACAAAGTTTAGTGGATTACTAACGCTATTACTGGCGTTAGTCGTGCAAATTTCCTTTGCACAAGAACAACAAACAATTACCGGAACGGTGACGGACGGAAGCGGAATGCCTCTTCCCGGAGTAAATGTTCTGGTTAAAGGCACTACGAGGGGAGTGCAAACAGGTTTTGACGGAGATTACTCCATTGATGCCACCCGTGGTGAAGTTCTGGTCTTCTCGTTTCTGGGAATGCAGACAAGAGAGTATACAGTAACAAACGTGAACACTATTGACGTCATACTGGAGCCAGATGCGGCTCAGTTGGAAGAAGTAGTAGTTACCGCGTTAGGTATCTCAAGAGAAAAAAGATCGATAGGGTATGCTACCCAGGAAGTTGCCGGAGATGAAGTTTCTACTGTAAAAACCGACAACGTGATCAACAACCTTTCAGGTAAGGTAAGTGGGGTCCAGATCAAAGCGAACAACAACTTCGGTGGGTCTGCCAACTTTCTTATTCGGGGGGTAAGCTCCTTAACAGGAAACAACCAACCATTATTTGTTATTGACGGTATTCCCATTTCTAACCAGATCAACAACACTGCTGCCCAAAGAGGTGGAAGTACAGGATACGATTACGGAAATGCAGCTTCTGACATTAACCCGGAGGATGTAGAATCTATAAACGTTCTTAAAGGTGCTGCTGCTTCGGCAATCTATGGTTCAAGGGGAGCTAATGGGGTAGTAATTATTACTACTAAGTCCGGTAAACAAGGTCAAACGAAGATCAGTGTAAGCTCCAGTGTAACTGTAGGTGAAATCGATAAGTCTACTTTTATTGAATACCAGGATGAATACGGTGCCGGATATGGACCATATTATGGCGCACCAGATTTTGACGGATATTTTGAAAGATTTGACGTAGATGGAGATGGAACAATAGACCAGGTAGTTCCTACTTATGATGACGCTTCTTATGGAGCTCCTCTTAATGGACAGCTGGTATACCAGTGGGATGCATTTGTTCCAGATCACCCTAATTACCTACAGGCGACACCATATGTAGCCGGTGCTACTACTCCTGTTGATTTCTTCGAAACTTCGCTTCAGTATAACAATTCTGTGGCTGTTTCAGGAGGAACCGAAAAAATGACTTATAGATTAGGATACACCAACTTTGATCAAACTGGAATGCTTCCTAATTCTAATCTGAATAAAAATTCCTTTAATTTAAATGGAGATATTCAGGTAACTGATAGATTGTCTGCCGGTGCTTCTTCCAATTTTATTGTTCAAAGAACTACAGGTAGAAACTCAACCGGATATAGTGACAACCTTATGTCACAGTTCAGACAGTGGTGGCAGGTAAACGTAGATATGGATTCTCAACGCGAAATTTTTGAGCAAACAGGACAAAATATCTCCTGGAACCACGAAGGTGGAATGGAAGGATCATATTTGCAACCACATTACTGGGACAACCCGTACTGGACTAGATATAGAAACTTTCAAACAGACAGAAGAAACCGTTTCTACGGAAATCTCTTTGCAACTTACAACGTGACCGAATGGTTAGATCTTACTGCTAAAGGAGCGGTGGATACTTACTCAGAATTAAGGGAAGAAAGAAGAGCTGTAGGTTCTGTTGGTGCTCCTTTTGGAGTTTTGAGAGATGTTGAAAGTTCAGGTTATGATCGAAAAGATGTGGACTTCACAGAATACAATTATGACTTCATGGCCAATGTTAACAGAGACTTTGGTGATGATTTCAGTCTCGCCGGGGTAGCAGGTATTAACCTTCGAAGAGAAACTTACAGCTTTTACCATCAGGCGACTGCCGGAGGACTTATTGCTCCAGGTGTATTTGCACTAAGTAATTCTGTAAACACTAACCCTAAACCGGTAGAAGCTTTACAGGAGAAGGAAGTATTAGGATATTATGGCCAGGCTTCTATTGGATACCAGAACACTGCTTATGTTGATGGTACATACAGATATGATATTTCTTCTGCACTACCTCCAGACGAAAACGGATATGGATATTATGCAGTAAGTACAAGTTTAATTTTTTCAAATCTATTTGAATCAGACTGGTTCAGCTTTGGAAAATTAAGAGCAGGTTATGCAGAAGTAGGTAATGACCTTCCTGCAAATAATGTTTACGACACGTACAATATTTTGAATAACTTTGGACAAGCAGCCTTATTTTCTTTCCCGGGAACCAAACAGAATGAAAACCTGGTACCTGAAAGAACTAAGGAAATCGAGGTTGGTCTTGAAGCCCGTATGTGGCAGAATAGAGTAGGATTGGATCTTACCTGGTACAAAAAGAATACAGAAGACCAGTTGATGCCGGTTTCTCTTTCTACTGCAACAGGATTCTCGAACCGCTGGGTAAATGCAGGAGAGCTTCAAAATAAAGGTGTTGAAGCAAGATTGACCCTTGTACCTTTTACAACCGATGACTGGAACTGGACTATGAACATCAACTGGGCCAAGAACGAAAACCTGGTTGTAGATCTTTATGGAGACCAGGAAAATCTTGTTTTGGCAAATTATCAGGGAGGTGTTTCTCTAAACGCCACAGTAGGACAACCATATAACACCTTGAGAGGTACTGGATACAAGTACCATGAAAATGGTCAACGAATTGTGAACGCAAGCGGATATTATGTCGCTGTTGCCGATCAGGTAATTGGAGATGCCAATCCTGATTGGAATGGAGGTATTTCAAACAAGATCTCTTATAAGGATCTTGCTTTAAGCTTCCTAATTGATGTGCAACAAGGTGGAGATGTTTTCTCACTTGACTTGCATTATGGAAAAGGAACAGGTCTTCCTGACTTTACTGCCGGTCTTAACGAATTAGGAAACCCAGTGAGGGATCCTGTCGCTGATGGCGGAGGTATTCTAAATGAAGGAGTGACCGAAGATGGTCAGCCTAACACTACTCGCGCAAGAGCAGATTTCTACGGCGGAGTCTTCTACTGGGGTAACTCCAGCAGAAACCCGAACGAAATCAACGTGTATGATGCTTCTTATGTTAAACTAAGAGAACTTGCTCTAACCTACAGGTTGCCGGTTAAAGATTGGTTTGGAGATAGTGTAAATAGCGGAAATATTGCTTTAATAGGTAGAAACCTTTGGATCATTGATAAGAATGTACCATTTGCCGACCCAGAATCAGGTCTAGGTGCAGGAAACGCTCAGGGATACCTTTCAGGATCTTATCCTACTTTAAGAACCATTGGTTTAAGTGTAAACTTTGAATTTTAATTTTTTAAAAAATGAAAAAAACATTCTTAACAATATTTTGTTTTAGCCTTCTCCTCGCTTCATGCGAAGTTGATGAAGGTTTAAACATAGATCAGAAAAATCCCACTGAAGTTCCTGGAAGCGGACTATTTACTAATGCAACCAGAAATTTCTTTGACCTAATGCAGTCTGCAAGTGTCAATTTTAATGTCTTCAGACTATATTCTCAGTATTGGGCCCAGACAACATATCCCGATGAGAGTCAGTATAACCAGGTTACGCGTAATATTAGCGCTAACATGTGGAATACCATATACAGAGATGTACTTCAGGATTTAAAGGGAGCACGTGAGTCTCTTATTGCCAATGAAGCAGACAACCTCGATAATAAGCTGGCTGTTATTGAATTTATGGAAGTATACTCATATTCGTTTCTTGTAGAGACGTTTGGGGATGTACCATATACTGAAGC
The DNA here is from genome assembly GCF_000423585.1 of Salinimicrobium xinjiangense DSM 19287. Lineage (GTDB taxonomy): Bacteria > Bacteroidota > Bacteroidia > Flavobacteriales > Flavobacteriaceae > Salinimicrobium > Salinimicrobium xinjiangense. The sequence continues at coordinate 50,613 of NZ_AUIG01000017.1, read as the reverse complement.
CCTCGATCCAGAGAACCCTTCACCTGTTTATGATGACGCCGCTACTATCTATGCCGATCTCATAAATAGATTGAATGCAGCAATTGCTCAAATGGACCCTTCCGCTCCAGGTTTTGAACCGGAGCAGGACCCTGTTTACAATGGAGATATGACCGGATGGCTAAAGGCAGCAAATTCCTTAAAACTAAGAATGGCCATGCGACTTGCAGAAGTTGACATTGCCGGAGTAGACTCTCAGGCAGTGGCCGAAGATGCTGCTTCAGATCTTAGTATGTTGATTTTAAATAATGAATATAATTTTGGAATCGAATACCTTGGAGGAGCACCCAATACCAACCCGGTATGGGTATCTTTAGTACAGAGTGGAAGGACAGATTTCGTAGGTGCAAATACCTTTGTAGATGTGCTTAAGGATTTGGATGATCCCCGTCTGGAGGAATATTTCCAAACCGTGGGTGGCGAATATACAGGAGGAGTTTATGGAACAGCTAACTCTCCTTCGAGCTTTTCCCTTCCGGGAGAACCACTATATGATCCAACACTTCCAGGAAATATTATCACAGCGAGTGAAGTATATTTCTTGTTAGCTGAAGCTGCCGCCAGAGGATATACCGTAGGAGGTACAACTGAAGAATTCTTTGAAGAAGGTGTTGTGGCTTCGGTATTGGAATGGAATGCTGCAAGTGAGGAAGAAGCTGAGGCATACGCCTCACGGGCATGGACGGAAACTCCTGGAGATGCTTTAGCGAAAGTGGCTTACCAGAAATGGATTGCTTTATATAATAATGGGTTTGAAGGCTGGACTGTTTACCGTCTTTTTGATGATGCACTTCCATTAAATGCACCACCAGAAATGAGCCTTGAAGACATACCTACTCGTTTCCTTTACCCAACTACAGAAGCGACTTTAAATCCAAGTGGATATGGAGCTGCATCAACTGCAATTGGAGGAGATACAAAAGCTACAAGGTTATTCTTTGATGTAGAATAGTCCTGAGCACATAAATGACTATGTTAAAAGCTACCGGGAAACCGGTAGCTTTTTTATTTATCTAATCATTAATTACCATAAATTGTGTATTTTTAGCACTTCCCCTATTTTATTTAAACTTTAATCATTAAAAACTTGACGATGAAAAAATTTTTGTTAATTCTACTTTGTACGCCCGCTATAATGCTTGGGCAAAGTAGAGACCTTGGGCCAGGAAGCTCCATATTTGCTAATAACCTCGGAGACTTCGCCCTTCAAAAAATAGATAAGGTTTACAACAGTGAGTATTCCAACAATGTTAGTGGGGAAATCTACTTATTTGACGACTGGCAGCAATGCATCGTTAAGACTAACCTGAAGGAAGAAGGCTTAAATTTCGCAGTTCCCTGCAATTACAATCTTCTTACCGACCAATTTGAAATGAAAGTTGATAACGAGATCTATTTCCTCCAGCATGATGTCGTAGTTGAGATTCAACAAGGCAATAGAATATTTATTCCCAACAGAGATTTTGATGGAAAAAATAAAAAAGCCTATATGGAAGTATTGGGAGAAGGAGATAAATTTGATCTTGTAAAAATTTATGAGCTAAAGATCAAGGATGTCCAATCTAAAAGATCCTTAGGTCTTTATGAAAAGAAAATCTCGACTAAGGACCACTTGTTTTTTGTGGATCAACAGAATGATATTTTAATTGAAGTTCCCGGCTCCAAACGTAAGATCTATAACATTCTGGATTTAAACGAGGAGGAAAAAAAACAAATCAAAGGAAATATAAAGCGAACAGAAAATCTAATAGAGGCAGTAAGGCTGGCAAGTTAAAAACCCAATAAAGGAATAGCCACCCACTTCGGGTGGTTTTTTTTATTTCTATCTTTGCCAGATGAAAGAAAAAGAAACCACTACTATATACGGAATACGTGCTGTCATTGAAGCCATCCAGAACAACGAGACTATTGACAAGATCTATGTTCAGAAAGGCCTTAGCGGACAACTAATCCAGGAATTACAGCAAAAAACAAAATCGGGAGAATACAATCTTTCATATGTTCCGGTGGAAAAACTCAATAGACTGGTAAAAGGAAATCATCAGGGAGTAGTCGCAAAGATCTCCCCGGTTTCATTTTCAACAATAGAGGAAATAGTGGAAAAAGCTTTAGAAAAAGAAACCGCTCCCCTCTTTCTACTTTTGGACCAGATTGATGACGTAAGAAACTTTGGAGCTATAATTCGTACGGCAGAATGTTGCGGAGTAGATGGAATTATTATTCCTAAAAAAGGAGGAGCTCCCGTAACGGCCGATACTGTGAAAACATCAGCAGGAGCTATCTTCAATATTCCGTTAATCAAAGTTGACCATATTAAGGATGCTATTTATTACATGCAGGCTTCGGGTATTAAAGTAGTGGCAGCAACAGAAAAGACTGATGCCCTCCTCTACTCTACAGATCTTACTCAGCCTCTGGCTTTGATTATGGGAAATGAAGGAAAGGGAATATCAGATTCAGTGCTTAAACTTGCAGATGAAAAAGCGAAACTGCCCATGGAAGGCAGCATTGGATCCTTAAATGTTTCTGTGGCTTGTGGGGCATTTTTATATGAAGTGGTAAGACAAAGGCTTTAGACCAGTGGAGACGCGTGGACGTGCTATAGCGCGTCTCCACTATTTCTGCTATCTCCCTCTTCCCCTCTCTTTTTATAATGATAAATATATTGTGGCTCCTCATCGCCCTCGGGATTTTCAATGAAGTTCCCGTTTTCGTCGAAGTGCCTCATAAAAGGATCATCTTCCTCTTTATAGGTTTCCTTTTCCCACTCATATTTAGGTGCCCTGGCAATGTTCTGTTTGTAGATCACTGCAAAGATTAACCCTGAAAGTAAACCAGCTAAATGTCCTTCCCAGGAAATTTTAGGATCAATTGGAGTAATGTACCATAGTAAACCCCCGTAAAGGAAAACTACAATGAGAGAAAGAGCTACCAGCCGGTAATATTTTGAAAAAATACCTTTAAAGAATAGAAATCCCGCCAATAGATAAATAATTCCGGAAGCACCAATATGATATGCCGGCCTGCCAATAGACCAGGTAAGGATTCCGGAAAGTAAAAGCCCGAGAAGAAGAACTTTCCAGCTCAAATTTCGGTAAAAATAGAAAAGAGACATCGAAAGAACGAAGAGCGGAATAGTATTATTAAAAAGATGTTTTATATCGCTGTGAATGAAAGGAGAAAAGATCACCCCCCGAAGACCTTCCACTCTTCTGGGATAGACCCCAAAAGAAGTGAAGTCCCATCCAAATCTTATTTCCATCCAAAAAACAATCCAGAGTAAAAGCACAAAAAGCAACGGATAACCGAGAACTCCGGTGGTAAAGACAAATGGATCTTTTAAATGCTCTCGCTGTCTTTTCATATTAATTATATAACAAAAATTCAACCACTGATAAGCGGACCTGACAAGACCATCCAAAAATGCCTTTTTTGACTACCTATTTTTTACATCACTCAATTGTGACTGCCAGATCGTCATTATTCAAATTCGGCTCTGAAACTTTTCTGCAGCAAAGGCAATTTACTATTTTTACTCAATGAATATACCACTGGCCGAAAGATTAAGACCACGTAACCTTGACGATTACCTAAGTCAGCAGCACCTGGTAGGACCCGAAGCTGCCCTGAGGAAACAGATCAAAAGAGACATTATTCCTAGTATGATCTTTTGGGGCCCTCCCGGTGTTGGCAAAACCACCCTGGCAAATATTATTGCTACAGAATCTGGCAGACCATTTTTTACCCTGAGCGCCATTAGTAGCGGAGTAAAAGATGTCCGGGAGGTGATCGAAAAGGCTAAAAAAAGTGATGGATTATTTACTACCAAAAATCCGATACTTTTTATTGATGAGATCCACCGTTTCAGCAAATCACAGCAGGATTCCTTGTTGGGTGCTGTAGAAAAGGGCTGGATCACACTTATTGGTGCCACTACAGAAAATCCGAGTTTCGAGGTTATTCCCGCGTTGCTTTCCCGCAGCCAGGTATATGTTCTTAATCCTTTTTCCAAAGAAGATCTGGTCGATCTGCTTCAAAGAGCGATGAAGGAGGACGAAATTATTTCTAAAAAGGAAATTGAACTTAAAGAAACTGAGGCATTACTTCGTCTTAGTGGGGGTGACGCCCGGAAACTGCTCAACATTTTTGAACTCATAGTCACTTCCGAGGAAGAGGATAAGGTTGTTATCACCAACAAAATGGTACTGCATAAAGTACAGCAAAACACAGTACTATATGATAAGACCGGAGAACAGCATTATGATATTATTTCAGCTTTTATAAAATCTATTAGAGGGAGTGATCCTAATGCAGCAGTTTACTGGCTCGCCAGGATGATCGAAGGTGGTGAGGACGTAAAATTCATTGCCCGCAGATTGTTGGTTCTAGCTGCCGAGGATATTGGAAATGCAAATCCGACAGCTTTAATCCTTGCTAACAATACTTTTCAGGCTGTTTCTACCATTGGATTTCCGGAGTCGCGCATCATCTTAAGCCAGTGTTGTATTTACCTGGCCACTTCTCCTAAGTCTAACGCTTCCTATATGGCCATTAACGAGGCTCAGGCGTTGGTAAGAAAAACCGGCGACTTACCTGTACCTCTTGCTATTCGAAATGCCCCCACAAAACTGATGAAGGATTTAGGATACGGAGAGGATTATAAATATGCCCATAGCTACAAAAATAATTTTGCCGCTGCCGAATTCCTTCCGAAGGAAATTGCAAACACTACTTTATTCCACCCCGGAAATAATCAGCGGGAACAGGCACAGAGAGATTTTCTTCAGAAAAGATGGAAAGGCAAATACGGTTATTGAGACTGAAGCTTATAAATTACGGATACCAGTTGCTGACTTTCGGGATCAAGATATTCTACAATAAGATTTCCTGAGGTGTCAAAAAAGGCATTTCCGGATATATTTCCGGAAGCATATAAATAATTATTCCCGCTTTTGGATTTCAGAAGCTTTGCAAATATTTCATCACTGCCCTCTTTATATAGATCAAAACCGGCAGAAGTATTTTTTAATATATACCTCAAGGGTCCATTGGTGAATATTTTCTCTTCGGAAGCATAATTAATTCCCGAAGCTTCTCCGAAAGATTTCTCTTCAGCCTCGAAAGAATCAATTTCTTTAGCGGTGACTACAGGATCAATGATCACTTCCTCAGTTTCCTCCGAAGCAGGTTCAACCACGTCTTCAGCTTCAGTATTTAATTTTTTAACGGCAGATCTTTCCAAAGAGTCAAAGGCACTCCTTAAAGCCTCATGATAAGAATTCTTGAAATCTTTTTCCCTGCTCACCCCGATTGCGGAAGTAAAAACAATCTCATTTTTGCAATTTTGCAGTGTAAAATATAACCTGGTCCTAAATAATCCCGAATCGCTGTACACATTAGCCTGTAGCACATCGCAGGGATCAATTCCTTTTGTAATATTGTCTCTGTACAGCACTTCAAAACCTTTCTTCTCAAAAAGAAAAGCAGTCAGCGCATTTAGCTGATACTGGTTCTCCTCTTTTAAAAATTCAAATTGCACAGGTACTTTAATATAATTGTACTCCTGAAGATTTTGTCCCTGTGCAGAAGCGATTAAACTAATAGAAAATATCAGTAATAAAACTCTTTTCATTCTCTACTAAACAAAAGCTGAAAACCTAATTGCACAGAAGCATTACGGGCTTTTGCAAGATTAGTATAATCAAGCAGGTTATCTGCAGCAAGATAAACATTAAAGTTGTACAATTTTGCAGAGACCATTAATCCAATATTTGAAAACGAATAAGAATCTGCAGTATAGGTGAACTTAGCACGTAGATTTTCGTTAAAAGTCCGATCATAATAGAGCGTTGTAGCATAATTGAGTCCCCGCGGCCTCTTCATTGCAAAAACCTGAGCCCCAATATGGTTGTAGTATCTCCTCCTTCCCATTGGCCTGTAACAATTACATGGCTCGGCATTCTCATAGAAACCGTAATCTATGGAAGCATTAATTTTAACCGGCCGCCAGGTAATATAAGAATTAGTAAGAGTTTCATCCTTTAAATTCCGGTCCAGATCATCTTCCCATTCGTCCCAGTAAGAAGGAGCATTATTACCCGGGAAAAGTAGTTGTATTCCATCTGTTTGATAGTTCCCATAGTACCGGTAATTTTCAACATTTTTAGAATGTCTTATAAAACCTATATCGAGTATACTTCCGGTTACCCGGTATTGATCTGACGGGTACCAGGTAAATCCTGCATCTAAACCTAATCCCAGATTCCCTCCCAAAAATGCTCTTTTTCCAATCTTACTTAGGGTACCAATCCCGGAAGGGTTTTCAGCATCCAGTAAATCTGCATAACCTGCCGTATTAATGAGGACATCAACACCGTTCATATAATGCCGGTAAATATTAGGACCTTCAGGCGAAAGTTCTGTCCTGAACGTTCCTTTGTTGCCAACGCTATAGGAATTAAATACTCCTGAATAAATTTTTCCCCGAAAACCATAATTAAGATCTTCTGAATAGTAATTTGTAAAGCCTATATGAAAAACATTCAGCGCATCTGCAGTAAATGCAGCATCAGAAAAATTGAAGTTTTTTCCGATGTAATTCTTATTACCTTCATATGCCAGCAAGGCAGGATCTTTTGGAAAATAAAGGAAAGCATCCAGTTCCTGATATATTCCCGCGGTATAGTATCTTCTTTTTTGGTCACGCCAACCTATCGAAAATATTTCAAGTTGTTGATTAACAGTGAAAAAATCTCTCCGCGTCATTTTAAACAATGATCTTCTAATGCGATCGTTAACTGAACCTCCCTCCTGAAAAATATCATAAAGACTCACACCGGAAGATCCTGCCGATAAATGGATCTGAGAGAGTAGCGGCAAACCAATATGCATATCAAAATTGGTTTCCCCACCGGGATTTGTCAGAAGATTTTGGGGTAAATCGTCGAAGTTGTATATGAGCTGTTTATTTTGAGCCGAAGCCGACAGAGAGATAAACCATATGAAGACCAGGAGCTTTATTCTCATCCTCAAAATTCAAAGTAAAAAAAGCCCCGTGATTGGAGCTGGAGTTCTCCGTCAACAAAGGGTCCGCTATGGGTGGTGATCTCCACTGACATTTTTATACTTCTTCTAATTTTATTTATTTGATCTTCATTAATGATATCGGTGTAATTTACTTTTGCCGGCGAATCGGTGGTGCCGGCAGGAATAGGTATTAAAATCTCATGTTGTACGCCATTACCTTCTGAAAGCAACTTTATTACCGCCACGAATTCTCTTTGAAAACTATTTGTAAATCTGAAATTGAGATTGGCACTTTTAAGGTTGTTCTGAATATAATCGTCATCAAGAAAATCCAGGCGGGTTACGTCTGCAGCCCGCAGACGGTTATTTTGTTCTCCTGTAAAATCTTCACTGGTGAGATTGAAGAAAATCAGATCGAGCGATGCCTGAGGGGGAAGTACAATTTCCTCATACTGGCCAAGATCCACATCCTTGACACAAGAAAAAAGCAGCAGGATAAACAGGAAAAATGCTGAGAAAAATTTTATTTTGACAAGGGGCTTTTTCATATGGCTGTATTTCAAACGAATAGCCGGGTTAATTATTACAGGTATTTAAGCAATTCTTTCATTTCAATTATTTGATGATGATCTTCGGAAAATTCTGCCTTGTAATAATTATATAAAATGGCTTCCATTCCAAAACCTTTTGCTCCCAAAATATCCGCTTCCAGGTTATCTCCAATCATAATACTTTCGGAGACCTTAGCAGAGGCACTTTGCAAGGCTGTTTCAAAGATCCTGCGATGTGGTTTCTTTACCCCCACATCTTCGGACGTGGTAATTGTTTTAAAGTATTTCAGAATTCCTGAACTTTCCATCTTTCTACGCTGTACCTCCTTAAATCCATTTGTGATAATATGAAGCTCATAAACAGGATGCAAATAATCAAGAATTTCAATTGTACCTTCAAGCAGATGATTATGATGGGGCAAATGATCAATATAATCAATACTAAGCTGTTCAATTTTTTCATCTGTCACATTAATCTCTAAACCATCAAAAGATTTCTTAAGCCTCCCATAACGAAGATCTTCCTTGGTAACTTTGTCCTCCCGGTAAAGCTTCCAGTAAGACTCATTTATTGGTGTGTAAACCTCAAGAAAAGATTCCAGTCGCACCATGATCTCGTGCTTTTTAAATATCGATTCAAAGGCCAGCCCCGAATTCTTATCAAAATCCCACAGCGTGTGATCGAGGTCAAAAAAGATATGTTTGATATTATTGAATTTCATTTACAAGTTTTAAAATGCGGTAATTTCTTTTAGAATTGGCATATTCTGCAAAATCTGTATTTGCAAATATTGAAATTAAATGGCCGTTTACCAGTTTGATTTGTCGTTTAATTTCCAGAACCTTATACTCTATTTCAGATTCTTTTATTTTATTAAGGGCTTCAATGTTGACGGCGTATGGATGCAACAACAGAGGAGTTGTAACTTCAAAATTCAGATCATAAAATAAAAAGGGCGTGCAGGTTCCTGCCCGAAAGCCCAGGGCTTCGGTATAACCCATTGAATAATCATTTTTAAAATCCAATTCGACCATGTGATTATAAGTATCAGGCAAAAGGAGGTTGTAATGATTATTGATAGCACTCACCACAGGTCTCTTTACAATGTCCTCCAGGCGTTTCTTTTCCTCTTTAAGCACTTTAAATTTTTGGTTGGCGTAATAACCAGGCTGCAGCCCCACCTCAGCATAGTCTGCAACAGATTTGATCAAACTTTGAAATTCCAGACGATTGTGATTAATATTTCTGTCATAAGTAGAAAAATCACTCACCTGGAATAGGAAAGTCATTGACACTTTATGTTTTTTGAGGAACCTTATGAGACGGGAGTAAATATCATAGGGATCCTTTTTGAATTTCAGCATTACCTGCAACCGGTGTAGCACATACTTGGGTTTTAACTGTAGTAAATCTACCAGCCATCCCAGTACCACTCTTACAATCCCTTTTTTCTTATAACAGTAGGCTTCCGTTACTGTAATTATATTTTCAGCCTTAAACTGTTTTTCAGGAAAATCGTAAGATGGAAACCGGTCTTTAAGCAGACTCCTGAATTTGTGCGCCCAAATATCTATTACCGGCTTATCAAGAAAATCCTCCTGAAAAGCAACACTTTCACTGGCCTGGAATCTTCCGGCCTTATCTTTCACGTGGGGCAGGTATTCTTCATAGCGACTAAGCAGGTAAAAAGAAGCAGCAAAAATGTCAAAAGGTACAGAGCTTGTTTCCCCTACTGAAAAAAAGCAGGGAATTCCATCCCAATCCTGCACCTTCACTTCCAGATCGCTCATCCCCTGTTCGAGAAGAAGATCAACGTTTTGTATAAAAACTTCGTTAGCGAGATTTTGTTTTCCATAAGATAATTTCATTCCCTCATGGGCAACAAATTCCTCTATTTTTGAGGTAAAACCAACTTGTACACCCAGGATTTGGGTGCAAACATGTTTAAAAACATAAGTAATTCGGGGCGTAATTTTTTGAGTATAGACCAGTAGCATAAGTGGAGTTATAGCAAGCCTTCATCAGCAAAGCTATAGTAAGATTTTTCGGTTATTATAATATGGTCAAGGACTTTAATATCAAGACTTTCTCCCGCGGTTTTAAATTTCTGCGTCAGCTGCTTATCTGCTGCACTGGGATTTAAATTGCCCGAAGGATGATTGTGAACAAGAATGGTGGCTGTGGCTCCTAAATGCAATGCCTGCTTAAAGGCAAGTCTTATATCTACCAAAGTTCCTGTAATCCCACCTTTGCTTAATGCATATCTGTCAATAACCTTATTAGAATTATTAAGATAGATTACATGGAATTCCTCGTGAGGAAGCTCTCCAATTACAGGTTGCATTAGTTCAAAAACTGATGAACTTGAGGATATCTTTTTCTTTTCCAGGGCCTCTTCTGCTCTCCGTCTGCGTCCCAGTTCAAGAGCAGCAACAATGGTCAAAGCTTTAGCCTGTCCTATTCCTTTATTCTCCATGAGGTCTTTAACAGAAAGTCTGCCGAGCTCATTAAGATTATTGCCCGCTTTCCCAAGGATCTTTTGACAAAGTTCCACGGCAGTCTCATTGCGACTGCCCGAACCAATAAGAATAGCTAGTAGTTCGGCATTAGAGAGAAATTCCCTTCCCTTCTGAAGAAGCTTTTCCCGTGGCCTGTCTTCTTCTGCCCAATTTTTAATTGTAAAAGATGTTGATTTTACAGAATCCATTTTACGAATTTCCTTAAAGATAAGAAAAGGAAGTAATTCGCAGAGGCTCCTTTAGTTAATCCAGTCTTTTATTTCGTCAAAGTCAAGTCCTCCATAATTTCCACTGCTCATAAGTAGTAGCACTGATTGATGATAATTTTGTTCTTTCAGAAATTTTCTGAAGCGCTCGGCATTTGTGTAGACCACAAGATCCTTTCTATTAAAAGAATTAAAGATCTGCTCCTCTGTAATGGGATCCAGTTTTTTATTCTCAACAGCTTCGGGGGAGAAAAAAACCACAGCTTTGTCTGCCGCATCGAGGGTATCCTTGTATTGTTCTAGAAATTCAGAATTTAAGCTACTATAGGTATGTAATTCCAGGCAGGCGAGAACTTGTTTAGAGGTATATTGAGCTTTAACAGCTTCTGTAGTTGCTTTAACTTTGGAAGGACTATGAGCAAAATCCTTGTACACTATAGCTTTTCTGGATTCTGCGATCTTTTCCAGTCGCTTAGACGCTCCCTTGAAGGAAGCTATAGCTTCATAAAAGTCTTCCTCATCTATTCCCATGTGCTGACAGATCCATTTGGCCCCGGCAAGGTTCTGAAGATTATGGGCGCCAAAAATTGCTACAGGCATATCTCCTTCCGGAGTATTTAAAAAAGTTTGTTCCTTATCCACGTGAAATTCGGGAGTACGGTAAGGATGTTTTCTGATAGTGTTGGTTGTTTCCTCCACCAGCTTTTTCAAAAGCGGATCTTCCTCGTTGTACACCAGGATTCCTCCTTTTACAATGGAATCAATAAAAATCCTGAATTGATCCAGATAATTTTCAAAAGTGGGAAAAACATTAATATGATCCCATGCAATGCCACTAAGTAATGCAATATTAGGCTGGTATAAATGGAATTTTGGACGGGGATCAATGGGTGAAGAAAGATATTCATCACCTTCCAGTACAATAAAATCCGTATCGTCTGAAAGTTGTACCATGGTGTCAAATCCCTCCAGTTGTGCACCCACCATAAAATCAACCTCCTTTTGATGGTATTTTAGCACGTGTAAGATCATGGAAGTAATAGTAGTTTTACCATGAGAACCTCCTATTACCACTCTGGTTTTTTCTTTGGATTGTTCAAAAAGAAATTCAGGATAAGAATATACAGGTATACCGGCCTCCTGAGCTGCCAGCAACTCCGGATTGTCTTTACGGGCATGCATTCCCAGAATAACGGCATCAACATTTTTCTGAATTTTTTCAGGAAACCAGCCATATTCTTCTGGAAGCAAATTTTGTTTGGCCAGTCGGGACCGGGATGGTTCATAGATCATATCGTCACTGCCGGTTATTTTGTATCCTTTTTGTTGCAATGCCAGAGCCAGATTGTGCATTGCACTGCCTCCTATAGCAATAAAATGTAAATGCATTTTGAAATTTTGAGTAAATATAAATGTTTAGAAAGGATGGGGAATTGAAATTTACCGAAAAAGAAATGGAAAATTGTGTAACAATTCCTGGATAAATAGGTCCAACTGTGAGTAAGAATTTCCCGATGAAGGGAATAGTTAACAAGTTATGTGTAAAAAAAATCCTAAAAATGTTTTATTAACGAAAAAATTGTACTTTTAACGCTCCCTACTTCAACGAAATACACAGCTTTGCGCTGAGCCCCCTTAGACTCCATCCTTAACAGGAGTTTAAGTTTTAATATGAATGATTAATTTATATTTGAACCGTAAAAACCTTTAATGAAAATCGATTTAATTTAACACTTTGAGCCTATGCGAATTTTTACTCTGGGTAAAATGAGAGTACCATTACTCTTTTTTGCCTTTATTTTATTTAGCGGAACCACGATGTATGGACAGGACTGTCCTACCGTAGATAGTGGAGATTCCCTACAGTTTTTCTGTGATTCACAGGAAGCTGTTGTTGGAGATTTGGTAGTAACCACGGGAACAGATGTAGTGTGGTATTCAAGTCAGACCACCTCCACATCAATTCCAAATACTACCTCCTTAGTTAGTGGCACCTACTATGCTGGAACAAGTTCTGACAACTGTCAGGGCACACGTGCGGAAGTTACCGTCCAAATTGCAAGCGAACCTGAAATTTTAGGAATTAAAGCTTCCACTACTCCTACCAGCTCGGCAAATAGAAAACAGTCATTATCTGTTATCGGTGTTTGTGTGGCAGATGTTGAAAATCCAGGTTTATATATTGAGGATTTGAGAACAAACGCTGAAAACGAAGACAATGTAAGATGGTATTACAGCAGAACTTCCACTGATCCTATCCCTGCGGGTACTGAGCTTCAGAATAATACTGATTATTTTGCAGCAGTATATTCACCCGAAGGAGATTGTGAGACCAACAGAAGGAAAACCACTGTTCAGTTTTATTCAGAACCAGCTCCCACCGGACCGGCAGCACAGGAATTCTGCGCTATAGACGATCCGACTCTTGCAGACATTGAGGCGACGGGAACTAATAGATATTTTAGCACTGCAACTTCCCAAACAGAATTAAGTTCCAGCACACCTCTTGTAGATGGAAGAACTTATTACGTATCTGCAGTTGGTGAAGATTGTGAGAGTATTGCCAGACTAGCAGTAACTGTTACTGTTATCGAACCACAAGATCTTGGAACTCCGGAACCGGGAATTGTTTGTGAACTCGATGTAGATGAAACTTTTCCGAGTATTGACGCCATTGAAAATTATCTTTTAGGGTTATTGGCTGAAGGAGTTCCAACTGACGGAACATTTAGTCCTACAGCAGAACAACTTGCCAATCAATACCAAAATGACGAGGACGGTCTGGGAGATTTCACCACAACATATACAGTAGGTTGTGACCAGGTAGATCTTACCATAACAATTATTGAGGCATTAGATGCCAATGCAGGAGATGATGTTACAATTGAATTGGACCTGAACGATTCTGCTATAGATCTATACAACTATATTTCTGGAGTAGGTGCAATTGAAACGGGATTCTTTGTTGAATATCCCGATGGCAATTTCGATCCTGCAGCCGAAGGAGAAGGAACTTATACTGTTACTTATACTGTAGATGAAACTTCCGGTTGTATTGTGGGTAGCGATTCTGCCACATTTACCATTATAGTCGCTCCTTGCACGGCTAATGCAGGTGCGGATGTTGACGCAGATCTATGTCAGTCTGAGGCCGAGGCTCTTGCAGTACAACTGTCTACTGCACAGTCAGAAGAAGAGATGAATGCCATTTTAGCCTCCTACTTTGGAGAAAGAGATACTGACGGCACATTTACCGGAGATCCTGCAGCCGAACTTATTTTAAAATACAATACCGGAGTATATCCATTTACTGTTTCCACAACCTACATTGTGGGGGAAGGAGTATGTGAGGATCAGGCAGAGATTACAGTAACTGTATATGAGGATGTATATGCCGGCGAGGATGCAAGCATAACATTAAATTCTGATGACGCTCCTGTTAACCTTTTCGACCTTTTGGGAGATAACGCTGAGGAAGGCGGAACATGGAGTTCCGGAGATGGAATTTTTGATCCGGCTACAGATTCACCGGGAACTTATACTTATACCGTTGGAGACGGCTGTACAGATTCAGCCGATGTTGTCGTTACAGTTACCTCTGATCCTGTAGATCCTACAGATCCAGGTGATGCAACGGGATACGCTATTGTTTGTGAAGCTGATGTAGATACTTTTTTTCCAAGCTATGATGAAATTAGAAAATTTTATTTAAGACTTCTTCCTGAAGGAGTAGCCACTAATGGAACTTTTAATCCTACGCCGAGACAGATTAGTGAAATGTATCAGGCCGATGAAGACGGATTGGGGGAATTTACAACTGTATATACAGTAAATGGAGATTCATACGAGCTGACAGTGAATATTGTTACTGAAGCTAATGCAGGAGAAGATGCCTCTATTACCGTTAATGAGGATGATGCTCCGGTAGATCTTTTCGCTCTGCTTGGTCCGGATGCTCAACAAGGTGGAACCTGGAGTTCCGGAAATGGGACTTTTGATCCGGCTACAGATGAAGCAGGCACTTTCACCTACACCGTAGGTTATGAAACTTGTATGGATTCAGCTACTGTTACTGTAAATGTAACAACAGATCCGACAGATCCAACAGATCCTACCACACCAGGTACCGGTTATGCCATAGTTTGTGAAGGAGATGTAGATACTCTCTTCCCAAGTTTCGACGAAATAAGGAAGTTCTATTTAAGGCTGCTCCCGTCGGGTGTACCTACTACCGGAACATTTAATCCTACTCCACAACAAATTTCTGAAATGTATCAGGCAGATGAAGATGGTTTGGGAGAATTTACAACTGTTTATACAGTAAATGGAGATTCATATGAGCTGACTGTGAACATTGTTACTGATGCTAATGCGGGAGAGGATGCAACTTTTACCGTTAATGAAGATGATGCTCCGGTAGATCTTTTCGCTCTACTTGGTCCAGATGCTCAACAAGGCGGAGTCTGGAGTTCCGGAAATGGGACTTTTGATCCGGCTACAGATGAAGCAGGTACTTTCACCTACACCGTAGGTTATGAAACTTGTATGGATTCAGCTACTGTTACAGTTAACGTAACTACAGATCCAACAGATCCTTGCGAGGGTGTGGTGGATGCAGGAACAGATACAAGTACTACAGTTTGTGAAACCGATGTTCAGGCAACCTTTCCTAGTGTGGATGAAATCAGAAAGTTCTATTTGAACCTACTAGATTCCGGAATTGACAGAACCGGTACTTTAAGCCCAACTGCTGCTCAGATTGCCGCCATGTATCAGGCTGATGAAGATGGTTTAGGAGACTTTACCACTACATATACCCTTACTGATGGAGAGTGTTCAGACTCTGTTCAGCTTACAGTGACTATAATTGCCGTTGAAGAAGCAAATGCAGGCACTATCGACAATTTCACGGTATGTGTAAGCGACAACACACTTGATCTATTCGCATATTTAGCGGATGATTCTTCTCAAGGTGGTAGATTTTTTGACGCAGACGGAAATGAGATAAACAATGGAGCTCTTGATGTTTCTGTAGAAGGTGATTACACAATTACCTATACAGTTAGCGAAGATGATCAGGGCGCATGTGTCACAGGTACAGATTCAACAGATTTCACAGTTACTGTTGGAGAGAATACCGCAAACGCCGGGGCAGATAACTCAATTGAAGTTTGTAACTCAGAAGTTGAAAATTTAAGTAACTCAGGAGTTAGAAATCTTTATCTGAATCTTCTTGAGGCTGGAGTTGATAGGAACGGAACATTCAATCCGACTATTCAGCAAATTATCGACCAATACAATATCAATAGTAGATTCGGTGATTTCACAACTACTTACACGGTAGGTACTGGACAGTGCGTAGACTCTGCTGTTCTTACTGTAACAGTTCTTGAAAATCCCGATGCCGGTCAAAGTGCTACTGTGAACCTTGAAGAAGATGCTACTGAAACAGTAGATCTATTCGCTGAACTTGGAGGAACTCCGGAGACAGGTGGAACATGGACCTTCGGCGGAGAAGAAGTTGATGGAACATTTGATCCCGCAACAGACGATGAAGGTGTTTACACCTATACAGTGACAGGTGACAACGGATGTTCAGCATCAGCTACAGTTACCGTAGTTGTAGGAACAGTAGAACCAAATTGTCCTGAAGTAACTCAAACAGAACAAACTTTCTGTGACGGTGCTCCAACTATAGCCGATCTTTTACCTGCAGGAGTGCTTTGGTACTCTTCTGTAGATGCAGCGACACCACTTGATGCAACTACTGCTCTGGTTGATGGAAGCGTATATTTTGCCGGTGACGCGGAAGGAACCTGCGACGACAGACCTTCTGTTACTGTTACAATTTCTACCACTCCAGACGCCCCAACAGTTACCGACTTCACAGGATGTGTTGTTGAAGGTGCTACCGTGGCCGACCTGGATATTACAGGAGAAGATGGTGCTACTTTCGACGTGTTCACAAATGCAGAACTTACAGAGCCTGCAGCCGGTACAGATGTGTTGACAGAGGGAACTTACTATGTGACCCAAACTAACACAGCAGGTTGTGAGTCTGATGCTGCAATGATTGAAGTAACTCTTGAAGACAGCACTGCTCCTACGCTTGAAGCGGGAGGAAATGTCTTCTGTGAATTTGATGGAGCTACCATTGCAGACCTTCAGGAAAATGTATCCGGATCGGGAACGATTACCTGGTATGCTACGGCTACAGGAACACAAACAGTTCCTTCGTCCACAGTACTGCAAAATAACACTACCTACTATGCAGCGTCTACAGATGCTACTACCGGATGTGAAAGTTCTGAAAGACTGCCGGTGACAGTTACTCTTGAAGTTTGCGAGATCATTATCCCTGAGGCCTTTTCTCCAAACGGAGATGGAATAAATGACCGTTTTGTCATTGAGAACCTGGCTTCAGAATATCCAAACTTTAACCTGGAGATCTACAACCGCTGGGGAGAACCTGTTTACAAAGGAAATTCTTCTACCCCCGAATGGGATGGAGTTTCAACCGAAGGATCTTTTGGAAGCGGAGTACTACCTGCAGGTGTATATTTCTACATCCTGTATTTCAATGATGGACAAACCGCACCTACTCAAGGTAGATTGTACTTAAGCAGATAATTTTGAAATATTCAAAACACATGAGAAATTCTTTTATAAAAATTTTTACAGTTGTTTGCATTGCCCTTTTTTCACTAAAGGGTAATGCACAACAAGACCCAATGTATACCCAATACATGTATAACATGAGCGTGATCAATCCCGCTTATGCAATAGATGACCTGGGAATGCTAAACGTGGGAGGTCTATACAGAAATCAATGGGCCGGAATGGAAGGCGCACCGGAAACAGCTAATTTCTTTGCTCATACCGGTCTTACCGAGAGGCTGGAAGTTGGTCTTTCCATTGTTCATGATGAAATTGGTGACATTGTTAAAGAAAACAACCTATACGCAGACGTAGCTTATGTTCTGCCGGTTACTGAATCTTCAAAATTATCTTTTGGAGTAAAGGCAGGGGTTACCTTCTTTGATGCCGACCTTAGCAGACTTAGAACAAATGAGGCTAATGACCCCGCAATGCAAAACATAAGCGAGGCATTTCCAAATTTTGGAGTAGGTGCTTACTGGTTTGGAGAGAAGTATTATGTTGGTCTTTCAGCACCAAATATCTTCACATCAAAACACCTGGAGAACGAAACAGGATTGGCCCGTTTGGGTGAGGAAAATATTCATTACTTCCTAACAGGAGGTTATGTCTTCGATCTTAACCCAAACCTGAAACTAAAACCTGCCTTTATGGCCCGTGCCGTGGAAGGAGCTCCTCTTTCGGTTGATGTTACTGCAAACGTGCTTCTTTATAACCGTTTTGAAGCCGGGGTGGCATACCGTTTCGATGAAACCGTCAGCGGACTTGTAAACTTCAGGGTTACTCCGGAGCTTCGTATAGGTTATGCATATGACTATACTACAGGAAACCTGGGTGATTTCAACGACGGAACCCATGAGATCATGGTGTTGTTCGACCTTGACCTGCTAGGCCTTTCAAAAGGTTATAACGTATCCCCAAGATTCTTCTAAAACCTAAGACACATGAAAAAACTTTATACCATACTTTTCACAATACTTGTTGGATTCTCGGCCTTTGCCCAGAGTTCACAGGTTAAGAAAGCAGACAGGCTCTTTAACCAAAGAGCTTTTATGGATGCTTCTGAAGAATACCGCCTGGTTCAGGATAAGGATCAAAAAGTTCTTGAAAATCTTGCCGATTCCTATTTCTTTACCAACAGGATGAAGAATGCGGCGGAAACTTACAGATTATTATTTCTGAGACATGAAGGAAGTACTGCACCTGAATATAAATTCAGGTTTGCCCATGCCCTTCGTGCAACCGGTGAAAATGAAGAAGCCGATAAGTACCTCAGCGAATATCTGGGACAAGAAGTTGATTTCGAGGAGTGGTCCAGTAAGTTAGATACTACAGTATCCCACACTTATACTACCAACCAGGTAATGCAAAATGCTGCATCCTCAGACTTTGGAATTACTTTTATGGGAGACCGTATTGTTTTCGCATCTACGCGAAACTCAGCACGCCCTATCTACAAATGGAACAACAAACCATATTTGGATCTTTATGTAGCCGACATTGATAATGAAGGAAAGCTAAGCAACATTTCTCTGTTCAATGACAAGATCAATACTGATACTCATGAGAGCTCTGCATCTTTTTCAAACGACGGAACTGTAATGTATTTTGACCGTACCAACTCAAGAAGAGTAAAAGTGGATTGGGCAGATGTTCCGGTGGCAACTATCAGGATCTATCGTGCCGAGCTTGTTGACGGAGAGTGGACAAATATTGAAGCTTTACCTTTTACCAGCGACCAGTACTCTACAGAACACCCAACCCTAAGCGAGGATGGTTCAACTTTGTACTTTGCCAGTGATATGCCGGGTTCTTTAGGTTCTTTCGACATCTACAGCGTTTCTGTAAATGATGATGGAACTTTCGGACAACCTGTAAATCTTGGTCCTAATGTGAACACTGCTAACAGGGAACAATTCCCTTATATCGCTAACGACGGAACTCTCTATTTCACATCTGACGGGCATGTTGGTTTTGGAAATCTTGATGTTTTCAAAAGTGAACAATCCAACGGCACTTTTGGAGAAGCGCAGAATCTTGGCGCCACTCTAAACAGTGAGTTTGATGATTTCGCCTTTGTACTTAGAGAAGGAGAAGAAAAAGGTTACCTCGCTTCAAACAGAAGAGGTTCAGATAACCTGTATGCTTTCACAAGAGAAGACTACACTCCTCCAGTTCTACCTAAGGAAATTAGTGAGATCAATCCTGATACAGGAAGAAGACAAATTGCAGGTGTAGGAAACATCTACTTTGACTTTGACAAGGCCACTATTAAGCCAGAATCTGAGCCTACGCTTAACAAAGTAGCTGAGATCATGAAAAACTTCCCATCTCTTAAAATCGAGATAGGTTCTCATGCCGATGCCCGTGGTAGTGATCAATACAATATGAAGCTTTCACAGAGACGTGCAGAAGCTACTTTGGAGTATCTGGTTAACCAGGGTATTGACAGAAGCAGACTAACTGCTAAAGGATTTGGTGAAAGTATGCCGCTTAATGATTGTACAAAACCAACCGGTTGTACAAACGAGCAGTATGCAAGAAACCGTAGAAGTGAGTTCACCGAAATCACCGGAAAAACTCCTACGCAACCCGAAGAAGAATCGGGAGTTTACGAAAACCAGGAATAATTTTATACGTTACTAACTAACCAACCAAACAGGCCCCGGGAAACCGGGGCCTGTTTTTTTATAAGAAAAGATGTAGGTTTAAATTACCTTTTTGGAGGATAAGCTTTGAAGGCTTCTTCCACTATTTTATTAAAGCGTCTCTGTCTTTCTTCAGGATTGGCATTAAAATCAAATTTACTATCTACAACAGCCTGCCACACCAAGGCATCTGTACTTACATCAATAAGATCAAAAGTAAGTCTAAGATATGTCTCAGGACCTCCGAGGGGGATTCCGCCACTCACTCCTACCCCGACATTTCTTCCGGTGCCACCCAGCCCGATTCCCAGACTGTTACGGCTTTGCTCCCGGTACTCTTCAGTATAGACATTAAGGTAAAGATCGGGATTCGAAGAAAATGACAAACTCTCATTTGTCAATTGCCCCTCAATGGCAGTCATTAAACGCTTCTCGTCTAACTGGCTCAGACCACTGCGCAATTCCGGATAAATAGCAACTGAATTATATGCTGTAAAATCTGCCTGTTCGTCGTAGTCATAGACTGCCTGTGTACCACTACATGCAGATAATACAAGGCAGAGAAAAAAAAGTTTTAGAAATTTCATAAAGTGTTTTTCCTAAATTTAAAGAAAACACAACTGAATACTAAGAGATTAACATGAATTAAACAGCTTCCCTGTTCAGCATTTCCCAGAGCTTATCCTTTAATTCTGTCAGCCCCTGTTGAGCAACAGACGAAATAAAGAGGTATGGCTCATCAAAGGTCTTATCCAGCTCTGTCTTCATTTCGGCTCTTAATTCACTGTCCAGCATATCGCTTTTTGAGATAGCAATAAGTCTGTCTTTATCCAGCATCTCGGGATTGTAGCGTCTTAACTCGTCTACCAGTATCTCGTACTGCTTCCTGATATCTTTAGCATCTGCAGGAATTAGAAACAACAGTGTGGAATTTCTTTCAATATGTCTCAGGAAACGATGACCAATTCCTCTCCCCTCGGCTGCACCTTCAATGATGCCGGGAATATCGGCTACTACGAATGTCTTAAAGTCGCGATATTCGACTATTCCAAGGTTAGGCTTAAGGGTGGTAAATTCGTAATCGGCTATTTTTGGTTTAGCCGCTGTGATCACTGAAAGTAAAGTAGATTTTCCTGCATTGGGAAAGCCTACAAGACCAACATCGGCTAATATTTTCAGCTCCAGAGTGACATCACGTTCTTCGCCGGGAATACCCGGTTGGGCATATCGCGGCGTTTGATTGGTAGATGATTTGAAGTGCCAGTTTCCCAGTCCTCCCTTTCCGCCTTCGGCAATTACAACTTCCTGCCCGTCCTCTGTGATCTCATGAAGGATATTCTGAGTCTCGGTGTCACGGATTACAGTTCCCAGGGGCACCTCAACATATTGATCTTCTCCATCGGCTCCTGTACTGCGTTGTTTGCTCCCATGTTCTCCATGGCCGGCTTTCACATGGCGTTTAAATTTTAAGTGAAAAAGCGTCCAAAGATTCTTATTGCCTTTAAGGATCACATGTCCTCCACGCCCGCCGTCACCACCATCGGGACCGCCTTTAGCTACATATTTTTCCCGGTGTAAATGAGCAGACCCCTTCCCCCCGTTTCCGGAAGCTACGTGGATCTTCACGTAATCAACAAAATTCCCTTCAGTCATATTTTTATCTTATCCGGAGTCCGGAAATTTTAGACCAACCGGTCTATAACATCTTTTAAACGGGAGGTGATCTCATCAATAGAGCCCACACCGTCAACGCCGTAAAATTTATTCTCCTTGAGGTAAAATTGTTTTAAGATAGCAGTTTCTTCGTAATAAACTTTAATTCTTTTTCGAATTACCAGTTCATTGGCGTCATCTGGTCTCCCTGAAGTTTTTCCGCGTTCCAGTAAGCGCTCCACCAGAATCTCGTCATCTACTTCCAGTGCGATCATGGCGCTAACCTGCGTTCCTTCCTCATTAAGAAATTCTTCAAGAGCTTCGGCCTGTGCCACAGTTCGTGGAAACCCGTCAAAAATAAAACCGTTTCCTTCGCTTGCCTGCCTCACTTCAGCTTTAAGCATATCAATGGTTACACTATCAGGTACTAACTGACCTTTGTCCATATAGGCTTTCGCCAGTTTTCCCAACTCGGTTTCATTTTTAATGTTATATCTAAACACATCTCCCGTTGAAATATGCTTTAAATTATAGTATTCTTTAAGAATAGTCGCCTGAGTGCCTTTTCCGGCTCCCGGAGGTCCAAATAACACGAGGTTGGTCATTTTATTTTCTTTTAATTTATACACCTGGGTAAGATTTCTTCCCAGTCCGTTGTAATCCAAACCGAAACCTACAATAAAATCATTGGGAATTTCCATTCCCACATAATCGATATGAAGGTCCTTTTTATAAGATGCAGGCTTATAAAATAAAGTAGCAATTTTGTATTGATTAACCTGTTCTTTTAATAATATCCCATGAATGCTTTCCAGGGTATTACCTGTATCAACAATATCCTCGATGACTACCACATTTCTTCCTTTTAGAGACTCGGTAAGTCCCATCAAAGATTCTACTTTTCCGGTAGTGCCGGTACCGTCGTAAGAGCTAAGCTTGACAAAATTAACCTCACAATCCCCTTCAAACCTCTTAATAAGTTCTGCTGCGAATAGAAAAGCGCCGTTAAGAACACCTAGAAATAAAGGATTTTTTCCAGCAAAGTCCGCATTAATTTGTGCGGCCACTTTTTCAATGCCAGCTTCAATCTCGGCTTCAGAAATAAAAGGTGTAAATTGTAGATCGTGTAATTGTACCAAACGAAAATATTTTTGGGAAGCAAAGATACATATTCCATTCAACTCATTATGTCACATCTGCGCATTTCTGAGTGAATCCTGCGGCATTTCAGTTTTTTAAAATTATTTTTGCTGAAAGACAGATTAATGAACAACTATTTTTCTTCAGATTTCACCCTTGGGATCCTTGGCGGAGGCCAGTTAGGAAAAATGCTGCTGTACGAGACCCGAAAATATGATATCAGGACCATTGTCCTTGATCCCAGTGCCGAAGCTCCCTGCCGAATCTCCTGTAATGAATTTACTCAGGGAGATCTCATGGATTTTGAAACAGTCGTCAATTTTGGAAGAAAAGCAGATATAATAACCTTTGAAATTGAGGGGGTCAATGTTGATGCATTAAAGAAACTCGAAGCTGAAGGAAAAAAAGTCTATCCTTCCTCTAAAACCCTGGAGCGTATTCAGGATAAAGGGGTGCAAAAAGATTTCTACAGCAGTCATGGAATTCCAACGGCCGCTTTCAAGAAATACCCCTCAAAAATTACATTTTTGGAAGGTCTTGAGAAAGGAGAAATTTCCCTGCCGTTAGTCTGGAAAAGTACCACGGGAGGCTATGACGGGAAAGGCGTAGCAGTTATCAGGGATCAGTCCGCTGCCGAAGCTTTACCCGAAATTCCTTGTATCGCAGAAGAGCTTATCCCTTTCAAAAATGAACTTGCAGTGATCGTGGCACGAAATCCTTCAGGAGAAGTAAAAACTTATCCGGTGGTAGAAATGGAGTTCCATCCTGAAGCCAATCAGGTAGAATATGTGATCTGTCCGGCCCGGATTGACGCTTCCGTAGCTAAAAAAGCACGGGAGATTGCTGAAAAAGTTTCAGAAGCTTTTGAACATGTAGGTTTACTTGCCGTGGAAATGTTTCAGACGAAAAATGATGAAATCCTCGTCAATGAGGTAGCTCCGCGTCCACACAACAGCGGACATTACAGCATAGAAGCAGCGTTTACAAACCAGTTTGAGCAACACCTAAGAGCAATTTTAGATCTGCCTTTGGGTGAAACTGAGAGCAAAGCCGGCGGAGTAATGGTTAATTTGGTAGGAGAAGAAGGATATACCGGAAATGTGGTTTACGAAAACATCGCCGAAATCCTTAAATTGAATGGGGTTACTCCCCACATTTACGGAAAAAGGATCACCCGTCCTTTTAGAAAAATGGGACATGTTACTATTGTAAACGCCGATCTTTCTGAAGCAAGAAGAATTGCTGAAGAAGTTAAAAAGAAGATAAGAGTAATAAGTGAATAAATACCAGACCTCATAGATTTGACAACTTGTGAGGTCTTAAATATATCAATATGAGCAAAATAGGGATCATCATGGGCAGTACCAGCGACATGCCGGTAATGCAGGAAGCAATTGACATTTTAGCTTCTTTTGGAATAGAGACAGAGGTAGATATCGTTTCTGCTCACCGCACTCCCGATAAACTTTTCGATTATGGAAAGAATGCCCATAACAGAGATATAGCTGTTATTATTGCAGGGGCAGGCGGGGCAGCCCATCTTCCCGGAATGATCGCCTCCCTCTCCCCTCTTCCGGTAATTGGTGTTCCTGTAAAATCCAGCAATTCGATCGATGGCTGGGATTCTGTCCTGTCCATATTACAAATGCCCGGCGGAGTTCCGGTGGCCACAGTAGCTCTTAATGGCGCAAAAAATGCTGGAATTCTCGCCGCCCAGATCCTTGGTAGTTCAGATTTGAAAATACTTCAGAAAATTGTAGATTACAAAGAAGGCCTGAAGCAAAAAGTAATAGAAGGCGCAAAGAAAATTAAATAGTAAAGCCACGCTCTCGCGTGGCTTTAAAGTAGCATTTTGTTGTTTTAATAGTATTTATTAACCATTCTAAATATATTAATCAAAAACCTAAAAGCTACTGTCTTTAATATTTTCGAAATGTGAAGTAAAGAATAATTTTTAGAATTTCCCAATTTTTTCTGAAAATTTAGTTAAAGTACACACTTTTAGGTTAAAATGAGATACAGCATGATGAAAGAAAATCCGCTTTTGGAGCCGTTTGATACTGCTCCATTTATGAAGATAAAGACTGAACATTACAAGCCTGCCATTGAAGAAGCTATAAGTCTGGCAAGGGCAGATATTGAAAAAATCACCAGATCTACAGAAGTACCGACTTTTGAAAACACTATAGAAGCTCTTGAATTCGCCGGAGAAAAGCTGGACCGAATTACAAGTATTTTCTTTAATATCAATTCGGCCGAAACGAACGATAAAATTCAGAAGCTGGCGCAGGAAATTTCACCAGTATTGACCGATTTCAAAAATGATGTCATTCAGGATGCCGAACTCTTCAGTAAAGTTAAAGCGGTTTACGACAAAAAAGATTCCCTGGAGCTCAATATTGAACAAAAAACCTTGCTGGACAAGAAATATAAAATGTTCACCAGGAATGGTGCAAATCTAAATTCTGAAAAAAAACAGGAGCTGCGCGAACTGGACAAGAAACTTGCTGCATTGAGTCTCAATTTTGGAGAAAACGTTCTGGCAGAAACGAACCGCTACGAACTTCATATCACCAAAGAAGAAGATCTTGACGGGTTACCGAAAGGAATAAGAACCGCCGCCAGGATGCTGGCCAAAGAAAAAAATAAGGAAGGCTGGATCTTCAATCTCCACTACCCCAGCTATATTCCTTTTATGAAGTACGCGAAGAACCGGGAGCTGCGTAAGCAACTGGCAATTGCCTTTGGAGCAAAAGGATTTCACGGGGATGAATTGGACAACAGGGAAAATGTACTGCAAATAGTCAAACTCCGTCACCAAAAAGCCAATCTTCTCGGTTACCAAACTTATGCCCATTTTAAACTAGAGGAGCGCATGGCCGAGACTCCCGAAAAAGTTAATTCCTTTATGGAGGAACTACTGAAAAAAGCAAAGCCCGCAGCCGAAAAGGAATTTAAGGAACTGGAAGATTTCGCAAAAGACCTGGATCAAATTGACCGCCTGGAGAAATGGGATGCAGCCTATTATTCCGAAAAATTAAAACAAAAACTTTTCGATCTTGATGACGAGCAGCTAAAACCTTATTTCGAGCTTAATAAGGTAATCGATGGAGTTTTTATAGTAGCCGAAAAACTGTACGGACTTAAATTCAAACAAGTATTTGAAGTTGAAGTATATCATCCGGAGGTAAATACTTATATGGTAACCGATGAAGACGGAAAGGAAATCGCACTGTTTTATGCCGACTTTCATCCCCGGGAAGGGAAACGTGGCGGAGCCTGGATGACTTCCTATAAATCCCAGTACCGGCAAAATGGAGAAGATGAGCGACCTCACATTTCTATTGTGTGTAATTTCACTAAACCTACAGATGAGGAGCCGTCTTTACTTACCTTCAATGAAGTGACTACACTTTTCCATGAATTTGGCCATGCGCTTCACGGAATGCTGGCCAATACCATCTACCCCAGCATATCGGGAACCAATGTATTCTGGGATTTCGTGGAATTACCGAGTCAGGTGCTGGAAAACTGGTGTTATGAAAAAGATGCTCTAAAACTTTTTGCTAAACACTTTGAAACAGGCGAGGTTATTCCAGATGAACTCATTCAGAAAATAAAAGATTCCGCTACTTTTCATGAGGGAATGGCTACACTAAGACAGTTGAGTTTCGGAATGCTTGACATGAGCTGGCATAGCAAAGACCCTTCAGGAATTACAGATGTGAAAGCTCATGAAGAAAAGGCTTTTGAATCCACACAATTATATCCTGAAGTGAAGGAAAATTGCATGAGTACTTCTTTTTCACATATCTTTCAGGGAGGCTATGCAGCAGGATATTATTCTTATAAATGGGCAGAGGTTTTGGATGCAGATGCATTCGAATTCTTTACCGAAAATGGCATTTTTGACAGGGAAACAGCTAATAAATTCCGGGAAACAATTCTATCACAAGGAGGCACGGAGCATCCGTTAACCCTGTACAAACGCTTCAGAGGGAAAGAAGCTGCCCCGGAAGCATTATTACGACGGGCAGGATTGCTTCCGAAGAAATAGAAGATCGGAATACCCCTGACTTCCGCAGCATTAGAAAAGGTTTGGTGAAACTTCAGAAAGTATTAACCAAATCTTTTCCTATTTTTGAGAGACACCAGCCACCAAGATGGAAGAAAACGTTCTTAACCCCGATAAATGGGTTGACAGGTATGCAGATTACCTGTTCAACTATACCATTGTGCGCGTAAATGACCGGGAAGTGGCGAATGATATTATTTCGGAAACTTTTTTGGCAGGCCTTAATTCCATGAAGAATTTTAAGGGCGATGCTACAGAAAGAACCTGGCTTATCTCAATTTTAAAGCGAAAGATCATTGATCATTACCGCAGGATCAATTCCGGTAAGGGACAGGCCGAGGTAAAGATGAATTTCCCGAATAGTGAGGATGAAGGAGACTGGCTGGAAGAGAAGGTGGCAGATCTTTCTGACATGACTGCCGAAGATCGTATGGAAAATACCGAACTGGGGCTCGCAATTCTTGAATGCCTGGATCAACTTAATGAAAAACAGGCCCAGATCTTTAAAATGAAAACAATTGACGGAATTGATACAGAAACCATCTGTAATGAATTTAATATAAGTCCGTCTAACCTTTGGGTGATTATTCACAGAGCCAGAACTTCTCTGGCTAAATGCCTGGAGAAAAACTGGTTTTAATATGAAGGGATTAAGTCTTATGAAACTAAGTTGTGCAGAAGCAGCAAGCCTTTGCACCAAAGCCGAATACCGGGAGGCAAATCTCAAAGAGAAATTAAGGCTTAAGCTCCATATATATTTATGCAGGACCTGCAAAGACTACCAGCACAATAATAAGAAGCTGTCTTCCCTCCTAAAAAAAGCCAATTTAAAATCCTGCTCCTCCAGTGAAAAAGAAAATTTCAGGAAAAAAATGAATAACGGCAATTCACAGGCTTCTCAGGAGCAAAAGAAACATTAACCACAGTACCGGAATCCCTTCAACCCAAAGAGCAGTAAAATACCGGGATTGATCTTCATTTGACTTCCAGACCATCACAGCTGTTACAATAGCAGTAAGGATAACTGCCAATATACTTTCAAGGGTAGAGTAATTCTTCAAAATCTCCAATACCACTACGGCTAAAAGGATTACCAATCCAATTATCTTTGTTGCTGTAACACCAACCCGCTGCGGAATTGTACCTAATTGCTGGAGATCATATTTAAGATCTCTTATCTCAAACGGCAGGATCCAAACCAGCACGAGGAAAAACCGCTGAGAAAATTCAAGTCCTATAGTTTCAAAAATGACATTTTGGTTGCTTGTTATTGGCAGCACTACAGTCACCCCTGCCCAGACAATAGCAATTATGAAAATTTTCAATCCCGATACACTTCTAAGGTTTTTTTGTCTGCCAAAAACGGGGAGTGCATAAAGTAAGGTTAGAAGGCCAAAGCCTGCACTCCACAGCAAGACCTTTAAAGGGACCAGGAACAGAGTAATTAACAGACCCAGCAGACTAAAAAGGGAAACAAAACGGATAATTTTGAGGCTTTTAGCAAGATTGCGGTGATACAATTTTACCACACCTGAAAATTTCACAAAATTGTAGCCTGTGATGGTCCCGAAAAATACAAAAATAAGAAGGCTTTTATCTGTCGTTAAATTAAAATGCAGATTGGTGATCGTCACCAGGGAAACTACCGCCACTGCCACATGAATACTACTGTTGATGTAAACATCTAAAAACTTCTTTGTGGCACTCATATCCTGTTATGGAAGCTTATAAAACTTAACAAATCTTGCTCCTTCAAATCATTAAAAATTAGGTTATAATTCCGTATTTTCGCTCCTCGAAACACAACTTTTATTTGATGAATACTTATTCTTTTGCCTCACGTCATATAGGCCCCCGGGAACATGATCTTCAGGACATGTTGAAGACGGTTGGAGTTGATTCTATAGATCAGTTAATTTACGAAACTCTTCCGGATGATATTAGATTGAAAAAAGATCTTGAGCTTGCCCCCGCCATGAGTGAACATGAATATCTTGCTCACAATATAGCACTGGCTGCCAAAAATAAAATTTTCAGAACATATATTGGACTTGGATATCACCAATCCATAACTCCGCCGGTAATTCAGCGGAATATACTGGAAAATCCGGGTTGGTACACGGCTTATACTCCGTACCAGGCAGAGATTGCCCAGGGAAGACTGGAAGCTCTACTGAATTTCCAGACCGTCGTTGCCGATCTTACCGGAATGGAACTTGCCAACGCCTCTCTTCTGGATGAGGGCACTGCGGCAGCCGAAGCTATGTCTCTGCTTTACGAAGTAAGGGAGCGTAACCAGAAGAAGAATGAAGTTAATAAGTTCTTTGTTTCTGAACTGGTACTTCCGCAAACTATAGATGTACTTAAAACCCGAGCAATTCCGCTCGGAATTGAACTGGTTTTTGGAGATCATGAAGAATTTGATTTTTCAAATGAATTCTTCGGTGCATTCCTTCAGTATCCCGGAAGAATGGGGCATGTATATGACTATTCACATTTTGTTGCTAAAGCAAAGGAAAACAATATTAAGACAGCTGTTGCTGCAGATATTCTGAGCCTTGTTAAGCTACGTGCTCCGGGAGAATTTGGCGTTGATGTAGTAGTGGGAACAACCCAGAGATTTGGAATTCCATTAGGATACGGAGGTCCACACGCTGCGTATTTTGCCACAAAAGAGGAATACAAGCGTAATATCCCCGGAAGGATCATTGGAGTTACAAAAGATACCGACGGGAATTTTGCTCTTAGAATGGCTCTTCAAACAAGGGAGCAGCATATTAAAAGAGACAAGGCCACTTCCAATATTTGTACTGCCCAGGTATTATTGGCAGTAATGGCGGGAATGTATGCCGTTTACCATGGTCCCCGAGGATTGAAATTTATTGCAGACAGGGTACACCGGTCTGCCGTAACTGTTGCTGAAAGTATTGAGAGCCTTGGATATTCTCAACTGAATTCCTCTTTCTTTGATACCGTTTTGATCAAAGCTGATGCAGCTAAGATCAAGGAGATTGCTGAAAGAAATGAGGTGAATTTCTACTATCCTGCTCAAGATGTTGTTGCTATGTCTCTTAATGAGACTGTCAATCTTGACGATATAAATACCATTCTTGCAATTTTTGCTGAAGCTGCAGGGAAAGAAACCATCACAGTTTCTAAACTATCAGAAAATAATCACATCCCGGCTTCTGTGGAGCGGAAAACTGAATTCCTCAAAAATGATGTTTTCAACTCTTATCATTCAGAAACAGAGTTGATGCGATATATCAAAAAACTTGAGAGAAAGGATCTTTCTCTTAACCATTCCATGATCTCTTTGGGATCATGTACCATGAAACTTAATGCGGCTGCAGAGATGCTTCCAATAAGTTATCCGCAGTGGGGGAATCTTCACCCGTTTGTTCCTGTTGAGCAGGCAGAGGGTTACCAGATCGTATTAAAGAGACTTGAGGAACAACTTAATGAAATAACCGGTTTTGCAGGGACTTCCCTTCAGCCAAATTCCGGAGCACAGGGAGAATATGCCGGACTCATGGTAATTCGTAAATACCATGAATCAAGAGGAGAATCTCATCGAAATATCTGTCTCATCCCATCTTCTGCCCATGGAACCAATCCGGCATCGGCAGTAATGGCGGGAATGAAGGTAGTAGTAACGAAATCAACTGAATCAGGAAACATCGATGTAGATGACCTGAGAGAGAAGGCTATTAAGCACAAGGATAATCTTGCTGCGCTCATGGTTACTTATCCTTCCACCCACGGAGTATTCGAATCGGCCATTATTGAAATTATTGATACTATCCACGAGTATGGCGGACAGGTTTATATGGATGGAGCCAACATGAACGCTCAGGTAGGTCTAACCAGTCCCGGAGCTATCGGTGCCGATGTATGTCACCTCAACCTGCACAAGACCTTTGCGATTCCGCATGGTGGCGGTGGTCCCGGAGTGGGTCCTATTTGTGTGGCTGAGCAACTGGTACCCTTCCTTCCGGGGAACCCGGTGATCCCAACAGGAGGAGATGATGCAATAACAGCAATCTCTGCAGCCCCCTGGGGATCTGCATTAGTGTGCCTTATATCTTATGGGTACATCAAGATGCTGGGAGCCGAAGGCCTTAAAAGGTCAACTCAATTTGCCATTTTAAATGCCAATTATATTAAAGCCCGTATTGAAGAGCACTATAAGACACTCTATAGTGGTGAGCGTGGAAGAGCAGCTCACGAAATGATCGTAGACTGCCGCCCATTCAAAAGCAAAGGAATTGAGGTAACAGACATTGCTAAGAGGTTAATCGATTATGGATTCCATGCACCCACAGTATCTTTCCCTGTAGCCGGAACCCTGATGATCGAACCTACCGAAAGCGAGAGCAAGGCCGAACTGGATAGATTCTGTGATGCACTTATTTCTATTAGAAAAGAAATAGATGAAGCCTCTGCAGATGAACCCAATAACGTGCTTAAAAATTCTCCTCACACACTGGGAATGTTAACATCAGACGATTGGAAATTCCCGTATACCCGTGAAAAAGCAGCTTTCCCCATTGATTACCTGGCAGAAAATAAATTCTGGCCTTCAATAAGAAGAGTGGATGAAGCTTTTGGGGACCGAAATCTCATTTGTACCTGCGCTCCCATAGAAGAATATATGGAAGATTAAGCTAATAACAACCGAAGGCACTCCACCTTCGGTTTTTTTCTATTTTATTTTATTAACATCTTCTTAACGAAACTTGAATTTTTGGTATGATTTTTAATCATATGAAATAAATTTAATTCATCTTTTGAAGATGTCGCAAATCTGAATTTTTTCTATAAAAAAGAGGGGAAACCGGCATTACATTTATTAATTTTGGTAGATGTCGATCGTATAACAGACAGAGAATGAGCATAAAAATTACAGGGGTAGGAAGTTATATCCCAAACAAGGTTGAGAAAAATTCTGACTTCCAGCAGCATGAATTTTTATATGAAGATGGTTCTTCTTTTGAGCAGTCCAATACTGTGATCATTGAAAAATTCAAGGCTATAACAGGAATTGCCGAACGCAGATATATACATTCTGAACTGAATAATTCAGATATCGCATATCTGGCTGCAAACAGTGCAATTGAAGATGCGGGTATAAATCCTGAGGAGCTGGATTATATCATTGTCGCTCATAATTACGGAGATGTCCTTCATAACGATGTGCAAAGTGATACTGTCCCTAGTCTCGCCTCCCGGGTAAAACACAAACTCCGTATAAAAAACCCAGGTTGTGTTGCCTATGATATCCTGTTTGGATGCCCAGGATGGGTAGAAGCCGTGATTCAGGCCAAGGCATTTATTCAAAGTGGTATGGCCAAAAAGTGTCTGGTTATAGGATCTGAGACGCTTTCAAGAGTTGTGGATAAACATGATCGGGATTCCATGATCTATTCTGATGGTGCAGGGGCAACTGTAATTGAAGCCAGCAATGACGAAGGAGGAATTTTGGCGCATGAAACTGCCTCTTATACTTTCGATGAAGCTAATTTTATTTTCTTCGGAAAATCCAATAATCGAGAGGTTAATGATTCCCGGCGTTACATAAAAATGCACGGCAGAAAGATATATGAGTTCGCCCTTAGCCATGTTCCGGATGCCATGAAAGCCTGTTTGGAAAAAAGCGGTAAGAGCATTACAGATGTCAAAAAGATCCTCATCCACCAGGCCAATGAGAAGATGGATGAAGCCATTATTAAACGCTTCTACAGGCTTTTTCAAACCACACCGCCTGCGGGCATTATGCCGATGACAATAGAGAAACTTGGAAATAGTTCTGTAGCTACCGTACCAACTCTCCTGGATCTTATTCTTAAAGGTAAGATGGAAGATCAGAGTATTAATAAAGGAGATATAATTATCCTTGCCAGTGTTGGAGCAGGGATGAACATCAATGCTATAGTGTACCAGTTCTAGAATGTACGAAAAGAACTTTCCGAACAAAAGGTATAAAGAAACTATCGAATTTTTAAAAGCTGTAGCTCCGGCTCCCGCTAACATTCTGGATCTGGGGGTTAGAAATCCATTTTCGGAAGTTATGGAAAGCCATGGATATTCTGTTTCCAATACTTCCGGAGAGGATCTCGATCTGGACACCACAGCTGTAAAGAATACTTCTGCCGAAATTGTTACTGCTTTCGAGATTTTTGAGCATATGCTTGCACCCTATAATGCACTTAGGGATATCAAAGCAGAGAAACTCGTAGCCAGTGTTCCGTTGAGATTGTGGTTTTCCCCGGCCTATCGCAGTAAAACAGATAAATGGGACCGGCATTTTCATGAGTTTGAGGACTGGCAGTTTGACTGGCTCCTCGAAAAGGCAGGTTGGGAAATCAAAAAACGTCATAAGTGGGCGAATCCTGTAAACAAAATTGGTTTACGACCATTGCTGAGAAAGTTTACTCCGCGGTACTACGCCGTCTACGCCGAAAAGAAAATCTAGTTAAAAATGCCATTTTTGACACCCCTGTTGAGGATCATTTCCCCTTCCCATTCCTTGGGATCAAGCCACATCAAACTACTTCTGTAACAGACAGGCAAAAATTGTAAATTAGCTGAAACTTTCAGAAGCATTGAAATTTTACATTGTCATTCCCGCCCATAACGAAGCAGATCTTATTTCCCTTACTCTGGATTCCCTTGTGAATCAAACGCTGCTTCCGAAAAGACTTGTGGTGGTTGATGACCAAAGCAACGATGAAACAGGAGAAATCATTAAAAAGTTTGCTTCAGCCTATCCATGGATCTCTCTGGTAAAAACTACCTCCTCCCAGGCCCATCTTCCGGGCAGCAAAGTAGTCAATGCTTTTCAAAAAGGACGGGACCAACTGGATGAGGATTATGATATCATCTGCAAATTTGATGCGGACCTGATTTTTCCTAAGCATTATTTAGAGACTATTGCAGGAGAATTCAGCAAAGATCCCAAAGTAGGATTGTGCGGCGGATTTTGTCACATTCTGTCAAAAGAAAAATGGGTAGTGGAAGATCTAACGGATAAAGATCACATTCGAGGAGCACTGAAAGCCTATCGAAAGGAATGTTTTAAGGCCATTGGAGGATTAAGACCATCAATGGGTTGGGACACGGTAGATGAACTGCTTGCCCTGTTTCATGGCTGGAAAATTAGAACAATTCCATCTCTGATTGTGAAACACCTGCGTCCTACCGGCTCTACCTATAATAAAGCCGCAAAACTGAAGCAGGGAGAAGCTTTTTACAAGCTGCGATATGGCTTTATCATCACTCTTATAGCTTCTGCCAAACTAGCTGCAAAAAAGAAAAATTTAGGACTGATGAGGGATTATGTTCAGGGCTATTTTAATGCAAAGCATCAAAAAATTCCTTTTTTGGTAAACCAAAAAGAAGGAGCCTTCATTAGAAGGCTCCGGTATAGAAAAATGCTGGAAAAATTATTTTAAATTTTATTTTTCAAGAACCATCTCAAGAGGTTTTCCGGTTGAACCATTAGGGAATGGAATTCCCAATAAAGCTGAAATAGTTGGAGCAATGTCTATAATTTCTGTTCTTTCCAGGCTGTTTCCGGCTTTTATTCCTTTTCCGAAGAAAATAAGCGGGGCGTGAGTATCATAATTTTGTCCGCTGCCGTGAGTGGAGCCGGTGCGGGAATATGAGATCACAGAAGGATCTAAAAGATATACGACATCGCCACTTCTTTTCTGGTGGAATCCATTATCAATAGCTGCAGCCAATCCTTTCCCATAAGATGAAGACTCGAGTTGTTCGCGAGTATAGACCTGGTTGATCCTGTCGTACTGCAAAAGATAATGCGCAATTTCCATTTGAAGTTCCTCTCTTGAAATATCATTTTTGGCAATCTCCTCATAATCAAAGAAAACCTGTCCATTAGAAACGTTCATAATTAAGGAATCAGATTTGAATTTTTGAGAAATAAAAGTGTCAAGATCATTTCTAAAATTAGATGTTTCAAAATATCCTGAAGGGACTTTTACTGTTTCCAGGTAAGCTGGCACCTGAACTCCTCCATGGTCTGCGGTAAGAAATAAGGTATAATTACCCTCTCCTACTTTGGCATCAAGCTCTTTTAAAAGCCTGGCTATATCTCTGTCGAGTCTCATATAAGTATCCTGAATTTCTTTGGAATTCACGCCGAAGTTATGACCAATATAATCGGGGGAAGAAAAGCTGAGAGTTAAAAAGTCGGTAAATTCATCCTGACCTAATTGTTCTCCGTCAATAGCGGCAAGAGCAAAATCCAGCGTAAGGTTATTCCCAAATGGAGTTTCTTTTATGATGTCATAGCCTCTATTTTGTCCGCTCAATTCTTTAAGATCGTAAGGGAATTCAGCAGTCTCCTGACCTCTGAACCCGCCTTCGAAAATATTCAGATCCTCTCCGCTTTCCACATATGTATTTACATCTTCTAAAGTATTCCATGGCTTCAGGTAGCTTTCTACATGTCCTGCAGCATTAAAATCTTTTACCCACTGCGGAAGATCCTGAAAATAAAAGGAACTGCTTATCCATACTCCTTCATTTTGTCCATGGAACCAATAAGCAGCATTAGCGGTATGCCCTGCCGGAAGTATTGCACCGCGATCTTTCATTCCCACCCCAATTGTCTTTCCACGCATTTGGGTGTGCAGCCTGTTCTCATCGGAAACTGTGGTGGTAAGAAGTCTATGAGGTGACATTTTTCCTGCATCATCCAGGGTTCCCACAGGTTCTACCCCCGCATCTTCAACACAATAAACCATTTGCCTCTCAAACTTATTGAACCAGTTATTTCCAATAATACCATGAGTTTCGGGCGCAGAACCGGTAAAAACAGAAGCATGACCCGGGGCAGTGTAAGTTGGTATATAATTGAAATGATTATTCCGTAGGTTGTAACCTTCAGAAACTAATCTTTTAAAACCATCTTCCCCATATCTGTTCCAAAACCGGGTAAGATAATCGTAGCGCATTTGGTCCACCACCACTCCTACTACGAGTTTTGGAGTCGCTATAAGATTCCTTTCCTGATTAAAAGAACCTTGAGAATTTGTTATTTTTTCCTGTGGAGCTGCACAAGAATAAAAAAGAAATATCAACAGAGTCTGAAAAAAATACTTCATTATAAAATTTTCCACAAAAATACGAAGTTCCCCGGGTTTTAAGATTAAGTTAAGCTTAAATACAATGGATTAAAAAATTAGTATTTTAGCCGTTACAAAAGCATAGAATGAGATACCTGCAGTCTATTGGTGAATATTTCTTAATGTTAAAAGGAGTGTTTGGAAGAATGACCAAACGCAACGTCTTAAAAGAATTAATTTTTAAGGAAATAGATGAACTTATAATCGGCTCCCTGGGAATTGTGGCTTTTCTTTCCTTCTTTATTGGAGGAGTAGTAGCACTACAAACGGCCTTAAATTTAAATAATCCTTTAATTCCCAAAAGTCTTATTGCTTTTGCGGCGAGACAATCCATTATATTGGAATTTTCTCCAACCTTCATTTCCATTATTATGGCGGGAAAGGTTGGATCTTTTATTACGTCAAGTATAGGATCCATGAGGGTTACCGAGCAGATCGATGCACTTGAAGTAATGGGAATAAATTCCCTTAATTACCTCATATTCCCCAAGATCATTGCTATGTTCACCTATCCTTTCCTCATAGCCATATCGATGTTTTTGGGAGTGATGGGAGCTTATACAGCGGCAGTAATGGGAGGATTTGTACCTGCCGATGTGTTTTTACAGGGGCTACAGGAGGAGTTTGATCCTTTTCATCTTTTCTATGCCTTTTTTAAAACATTTTTATTTGCATTTATTCTGGCAACCATACCATCTTACTATGGCTATTATATGGAAGGAGGTTCCCTTGAGGTGGGGAAAGCAAGTACTACTTCGTTTGTCTGGACCAGTGTTGTTATTATTGTTACAAATTACGTAGTTACCCAGTTATTACTTAGCTAATGATCGAAGTAAAAGGTTTACAAAAGAGTTTTGATGATGAGCACATCCTTAGAGGGATTGATTTCGTTTTTGAAACGGGAAGGACAAATCTTATCATAGGACAATCGGGATCGGGAAAGAGTGTACTCATGAAGTGCATGCTTGGACTGTTCACGCCAGATGAAGGCACCATAGAATATGACGGAAAACCCTATTCCACTTTTTCAGATGAACAAAAACGGGAATTGCGACAGGAAATGGGGATGTTGTTCCAGGGCGGGGCATTATTTGATTCTATGACCGTCGAAGAAAATGTAATGTTCCCCTTGAGAATGTTCACCAATAAAAAGAAAAAAGAATTAAAAACCAGGGTAGACGAAGTTCTTGAAAGAGTGAATCTTGTCGATTCCGGCAGAAAATATCCTGCAGAAATAAGCGGAGGTATGCAAAAACGGGTCGCAATTGCCCGGGCTATCGTGAACCGACCTAAATATTTATTCTGTGACGAACCAAATTCCGGCTTGGATCCAAGGACGGCTACCGTTATTGATAATTTAATTCATGAACTGAC
Source organism: Salinimicrobium xinjiangense DSM 19287 (assembly GCF_000423585.1). Lineage (GTDB taxonomy): Bacteria > Bacteroidota > Bacteroidia > Flavobacteriales > Flavobacteriaceae > Salinimicrobium > Salinimicrobium xinjiangense. The sequence goes on along the minus strand of NZ_AUIG01000017.1, from coordinate 13,572 downwards.
TGTAGAGTATGACATCACTACGGTAGTGATTACGCATGATATGAACTCTGTTCTGGAAATAGGAGAAAATATTGCCTTTTTAAAGGATGGGGTTCTGGCCTGGAAAGGTGACAAATCCCAGATCTTTAAAACCGAGGATGAAACAGTGACAGATTTCGTGTATTCCTCAGACTTGTTTAAAAAAGTACGTGATGCTCAACAACAGGGACTTTAATTTCTAATTAACAGCTTTAACTGACAGGGTATCGAGAGATAACCGAACCTGTAGCCACTGCTCAAGCTTATTCATTTCTGCTTTTTTAGCCGTGTTACTCAGACCCGAAGCCCAACGCACATTAAAAGTGGGTACAGTGTCAATTCGGGAGAAGTTGGTCACCAGACTATTGGCATAACTCATTTCTTCAATGGCTGAATAATTAATTTTAGCTTCCCGGGAAATGCTTGCAAATGGAATGCCGGCACTCCGATATTTGACAAGCTCCTGCTCAAGAAGTCTAATCCTTGCATCTTTATCCTCTACTACCTGTTGATTTCTCACATACAGATCTTCTAAGATGCCGGCACGTACTTCTGTAGATAATCTTGCAGCCATTTCAGAACTTTGATCAGATCCCTGATAAACCTGCAGCACGACATCTTCAAAATCCGGAAGCTGCTTTATCTCGGTAATCCATTGATCCACCTGTAACTGTGGCACCTGTCGACCAATAAGATAGACCTCTATAATTTTAGTCTTATAATTTTGTTCGAATTTTACTACCTCAGCACCGGGATAATTAATTACCTCGTGTACGAATTCTTTCGTTTTACTAACAAAAACCTGCTCTCTTAAAAGATTTACGAATAGAATAATACTCGGTATCATTACAAGAATTGCTACCAAAGAAGCCAGTCTTGCTGTGTTTCTTCTTCTTTTACTATTTGCATATTTCACAAGCGGAAAACGAAGTAATTTTGCCATCAGGAAAGTGGAAAGTGCAATAAATATGGAGTTGATGGTAAAGAGATAAAGTGCGCCTCCTGCATATTCCCAGTTTGCTATAGCCAAACCATAACCTACTGTACAAAGTGGCGGCATAAGAGCTGTGGCAATTGCAACTCCCATGATCACACTGGCAATCGCTCCTTTTTTTGTTTTAGCGACAATTAGTGCCAAACCTCCAAAAATAGCAATTAACACATCCAGTATAGTAGGATAGGTACGCGCTACAAGTTCGGGAGTTTCTTCTTTAATTGGGGAAATTAGAAAATAAAGATAAGCGGTGAGTACGCTCAAAAACACCATTACTCCCAGGTTTACCAGGCTGCGTTTTAAGGTGTCAATATCATTAATAGCCACAGAAAATCCCACTCCCACAATAGGCCCCATTAAAGGAGAAATTAACATGGCACCGATCACTACAGCAGTACTACTAACATTCAGACCAATAGAGGCCACAAAAATGGAAAAAACAAGGATCCAGGCATTATGCCCTTTAAAAGAAATATCCCGTTTAACCGTTTCAAGAGTTGTCTCTCTGTCGGTATCATCATGTATATCCAGAAGCTCCTTCAAAAAATTCCTGATCTCCTTTAGAAAAGATTTCCCGTTATTCATCAGTTCTTTTGGCAACTCTGCTTTACCGGCCGTATTATTTTCCATTCTTATCCTAAATTATCACCATATTTCCTCTGTACCTTCTCCCGGATATTTTTAATCTCCTGCTCCTTTTCTTTGGGGACGATTAATAAAATATTTTTTTCGTCCACCACAATATGATCATTGAGACCATCAATTACCACTACTTTATTCTTGTCTGAAGTTATTATGTTTCCCGATGCATTTTCTGCAATCAACCTTACATTAAGTACAGCATTCTGCTGATCATCCTTAGCACTCTCGGAATATATGGAGCCCCAGGTGCCAAGATCATTCCAGTCAAAAGATGCAGGAATTACGTATACCGTCCCCTTTTCTTTTTCAAGAATACCATAATCAATGGAAATATTTTCGGCGGCAGGATAAGTATCTTTTATGAATTTCTTTTCTCCGGAGGTGTTGAAGACTTCCGTTTCCACGGAAAATATCCGGTACATTTGAGGAAGATTATTTTTAAAAGCCTGAAGGATATAATTTACATTCCAAACAAATATTCCTGAATTCCACAGATGGTTGCCGCTGCTTAAAAATTTTTGCGCAAGCTCATATGAAGGTTTTTCAGTAAATACCTCCACAGGCTTTACCTGTGCCTCTTCCTGAGGATCGAATTTTATATAGCCATATCCTGTGTTCGGAAATGTTGGCCTGATTCCAAGGGTAATGATCCTGTTTGCTCCCCGTGCAGCTTCAAAAGCTTTTTCGACATCTACAGAAAATGCGGCTTCATCTTCAATCCAGTGGTCGCTGGGAGCCATGATCATAACTGCATCCTTATTTATTTTGTTGATCTTTAGAGCTGCAAGAAGTACTGCAGGAGCTGTATTCCGCATTACCGGCTCCAGAACAATCTGCTCCTCTGTAATTTCGGTCAACTGCTTCTTTACAAGAGATTCATAGGCCTCATTAGTAAGTATGAAAATATTTTGAACCGGCACAAGCTGACTTAACCTGTTGAAAGTAGTCTGAATAAGGCTTTCTCCTTTCCCCAATAAGTCTATAAATTGTTTTGGATGTACTGCTGTACTCACCGGCCAGAATCGTGATCCAACTCCGCCTGCCATAATTATCGCAAAATTATTCTCCCTCATACTAATTAGCTGTTTTTAATAATTCTACTTCCGCATTAGGCTGAAACAGGTATATTCTTCCTGTTTTGACCTCTACACACTCATATCGTTTAATTCGCCGTTCACCTTTTTGAAAAACCTTTCCGTTATAGATCCTGAAGATCCCTCCCTGTGGGATCTCAAAAATGTAATTTTTGTCGTTCTCTTCATCAAATTGTTTCAAGGCCACAGAAAGATGTGCATCTGTATCACTGCTGGCTTTGGGACTCTTAAAATGCCTGGCAATAACAGGCAGTAATTGTGAGGGAAATATCTCCGGACGGATAAATGGTATCATTAATTTTTGAAAAGTTCTTTTCCATTCTTCCCCATGTGGTTTTATGTGCCTGCCAAAGGATTCAAATGCCAGCAGGTGTGCAATTTCATGAATTAAGGTGATTAAAAAACGGTATTTATTCAGGTTGGCATTGACAGTAATCTGATGAGAACCTCCCGGAAGACGACGATAATCCCCGTGCCGGGTCTTTCTTTCATTGACGATCTTGAGGTGGATGTGATTTGCCTCTATTAAACCAAAAACAGGCTCAACGGCATGGGTAGGTATGTACTTCTCAAGTATTTGCTTCATTCTTTAAGGGGTACTACTGGAAACCTGCAATAATTTACCATTGTAAAATCTATTTCCCGTCAGGGAAAAGTCTGCAATATACTCTGCCATTTCTCCCGGCTGCAGCGGTGCCTTATAGCCGGGGAAAGCCTCCTCCAGCATTTCTGTCTGTACTGCACCTAAAGCAAGAACGTTAAAGGAAGGACCTGTCTCTTTATATTCTTCCGCCAGTACTTCGGCAAGCGTTATCACGGCCGCTTTACTGGAGCTGTAGGCAGAAAGACCGGGGAATTTCATACTTCCCTGCACTCCTCCCATGCTGCTCACAATGACCACATGGCCCCCGGGATTTATGAGCGGAAGCAGTTTACGGGTGAGTGCAGCCACTCCGAACACATTTATTTTATATACCTCTTCAAAGTCTGCTGTTGAGAGCTCCTGAAAGGGTTTATTCACTATTGCTCCCGCATTATGAATCAGAATGTCAACCTGTTCCCATTCTTCACTAATAAATGAATAACTTTTCTGCAGATCCTCTTGCCTGGTAATATCAAAAGGGAATGCGTGAACGTTCTTAAGCTGTAGTACATCCACTGGTTCGGTATTTCTGGACAAAGCCAGAACATTATGTCCGGCTTTGGAAAAAATCTTCACCAGCTCAAATCCAATCCCCCTGCTTGTTCCCGTTATAACTATATTTTTCATGCCTAGTTCAATTTTATTTCCTTCCCGGGAGTATTGGCCATTCCAACAAGTCCCGGCAGGATAGCTTCAATTAAATCCTTCATATGTGTGACATCCATTTTTTCGAATTCATCATCCACATGATGGTAATATTTATAATTTGTAAAATCAAAGGTAGAGATCGTTTGAGCCGGCACATTGAATTCCTGAAAAAATGGATAATTATCGCTCCTTTGGAACAGGCTGTATTGTTTTGCTTCAGGTAAAAATCCCAACACCGGTTGACCTGAATATTCATTCAATTTTTCTGCCATATTGGATATGTCATAACCTGTTATATAGGCTTTATATTCTTTGCCGGTCATAGGCACCCCAATCATTTCTATATTGAACATTGTATACAGGTCCAGACCTTCTGATTTAAGCTCTTTCGCCAGTTCTTTTGCACCTACCAGTCCCATTTCTTCTGCTGAAAAAAGAGTGAACAAAACTGACCTTTTTGGCGCCCTTGCAGAAAAATACTTTGCCAATTCTAAGACTGCAGTGGTTCCGGAAGCGTTATCATTTGCTCCATTGGCAATATCATCTCCACCCACAGGCTTTTGACGACCCACATGATCATAATGTGCTCCCACAATAATGAACTCATTTTTAAGCACAGGATCTGTGCCTTCAACCATTCCTACAAGATTATAACCGGTTCTTCCTTTTACCTCAAAGGAATCTCTATAGGTCCCAAAAAAGGGCTTTAAATCATGCTCCTCAAAAACACTTTCAATAAATTGGGCAGCTTTTTCAATTCCGTCGGTACCGGTTTCACGGCCCTGTAGTTCATCTGAGGACAAATACTCCAAAGCGTCACTGATTTCCTTTTCTAAAATGACATCTTTAGGAGAAGCTTTTACAATAGAATCGCGCCGGGAAGTATCTCCACCCGAGACTTCTTTGACTTGACCACAACTTAGCAGGAACAGAAAACTAAAGGCTGAAAGCCAGAAAAGGGATTTTTTTCTCATGTGGCTAAAGATAAAAAAATCCCGCTTATTGCGGGATTTTTCATATAAGAGTATGAAGGTTCTTAAGCCAGCATTGTCACCGGATTCTCAAGATATTTCTTAAGGGTTTCAAGGAACTGAGCTCCTGTTGCCCCGTCTACTGTCCTGTGATCACATGCAAGTGTAAGCTTCATAGTATTTCCAACCACAATCTGCCCATTTCTTACCACCGGTTTTTCTACTATAGCACCTACAGATAGAATGGCAGAGTTTGGCTGATTAATTATGCTTGTAAACTCTGTAATACCAAACATGCCAAGATTAGAAACCGTAAAAGTACTACCCTCCATTTCCTGAGGCTGTAATTTTTTATTTCGTGCTTTCCCGGCCAGATCTTTTACCTGCTGTCCTATTTGTGTCATGGTCATCTGGTCTGCAAATTTAAGCACAGGTACTACAAGTCCTTCGTCTACAGCCACTGCCACTCCCATATGGATATGTCTGGCAATTTTTGTCGAATCACCTGTCCACTGTGAATTCACCCTTGGGTGTTTTCTTAAGGCCATAGCCGTAGCTTTGATGACGATATCATTAAAGGAAACCTTGACCTCGGGCAGCTCATTGATCTGCTTGCGGTTTGCCATGGCATTTGCCATATCCACCTCGATGGTGAGATAATAATGAGGCGCGGTGAATTTAGACTCTCCAAGTCTCTTGGCAATGGTTTTACGCATCTGCGAATTCTTCACTTCCTCGAAGCTCTCTTCGCCGGCAGGAACGTAAGGCTGTGCGGCCGGCGCCTGTTGTTCCTGTGAAGGAGCAGCGGCAGGTTGTGCCTCAGTTGCTTTTTCTGAAGGCTTGAAGTTCTCGATATCCTTCTTCACTATACGTCCATTCTCTCCGGAACCTTTAACATCGGCAAGATTAATTCCCTTGTCTTCGGCCATTTTTTTAGCCAGCGGAGAAGCAAATATTCTGGCGCCATCGCCGGAAGCAGATTCCCCTGAAGTCTGAGAAGCTTCAGCTTCTTCGGTTTTCTCTTCTTTCTTTTCTTCGGTCTTTTTTGGAGCAGGCTTTGAGGCACCACCACCTTTTACAAATGATGAAACATCTGTACCCTCAGGTCCAATTATTGCCAGTACCGCATCCACAGGTGCAGTTTCTCCTTCCTGAATACCTATATGCAGTAAAGTTCCACTGTAGAAAGATTCGAATTCCATTGTAGCCTTATCGGTTTCGATCTCGGCAAGGATATCTCCTTCTTCCACTTCGTCTCCCTCTTTCTTGATCCAGGAGGCAACAGTTCCTTCTTCCATAGTGTCGCTTAGACGAGGCATTTTAATAACCTCTACTCCTTCAGGAATCTCACCTGCTTCAGAAGAATCATCTTCAGTAGAGCTATCTTCAGAAGATGATTCAGCAGCGTCTGACTTTTTAGCGTCAGCTTTTTCAGAAGTAGCTTTGTCGGCAGCAGCTCCACCGGACTCACCATCCAAAAGTGAGGAAATATCCTCTCCTTCTTCTCCAACAATGGCCAGTAGTGCATCAACCGGGGCAGTTTCTCCTTCTTCGATACCAATATGCAGTAAGGTGCCCTCGTAGAATGATTCGAATTCCATAGTAGCCTTATCGGTCTCGATCTCGGCCAGGATATCCCCCTCTTCTATTTTGTCACCTTTTTGTTTAAGCCACTTTGCCACAACACCTTCTTCCATGGTGTCGCTAAGACGTGGCATTTTAATTACTTCTGCCATAATTATTTATAATTTATGGGGTAAAAACGGATAATCTTTTTGCTCATAGACCACGTCATACATCGTCTGAATTTCAGGAAATTCAGATTCTTCAGCAAACTTCTCACATTCGGCCACCAGGTCTTTCACGCGCTTGTCCATTTCCTTGATCTCCTTATCTGTGGCGTATTTCTTTTCCTTAAGGATGTCCTTTACCTGAGTGATTGGATCTATCTTCTGATATTCGGCAACCTCTTCTTTAGTACGATACTGCTGGGCATCACTCATTGAGTGACCGCGGTAACGGTATGTCTTTAATTCAAGGAAGGTAGGACCTTCTCCCTTACGGGCACGCACTATAGCCTCATCCAGGGCTTCCGCTACCTTTTCGGGATTCATTGCATCTACAGGACCACAAGGCATATCATATCCCAATCCAAGTTTCCAGATCTCTGTACTCTTGGAAGTTCGGGCTACAGATGTTCCCATCGCATAGCCATTATTTTCCACACAGAAGACCACGGGCAGATTCCATTTCACAGCCATTGTAAAAGTTTCGTGTAGTGAACCTTGTCTTGCAGCTCCATCTCCTAAAAAGGTTAGGGTTACAGCATCTCTTTTAAAGTATTTATCGGCAAAGGCAAGCCCCGCACCCAGAGGAATTTGTCCTCCTACTATCCCATGTCCACCATAGAAGCGGTGTTCTTTGGAGAAGATATGCATGGAACCACCCATTCCCATGGAAGTTCCGGTTTTCTTACCATACAATTCGGCCATAACTTTTTTGGGATCAACTCCCATACCAATTGGCTGCACATGATTACGATAAGCAGTGATCATTTTATCTTTCGAAAGATCCATAACGTGCAGAGCTCCCGCAAGAATAGCCTCCTGACCGTTATACAGGTGTAAAAAACCTCTTACTTTTTGCTGAATATAAACCTGGGCCAGTTTGTCCTCAAACTTACGCCAAAACAGCATCTCCTCATACCACTTAAGGTAAGTGGCTTTTGTAATTTTCTTCATTTAACTACTATTTTTTAAGGCTAAGCAATGCTTCCGCCAAGAGAAACACAAAAATACTATTTTCAAAAGGAATTGAAAACAGTTTCTACCTTAAAAACCGCGAAATCGTTATAGATAAGAATTGTCGAAGATAAGCGGCAATAAATCTGAGATAGAATTGGCTTTTACAATCTTACCCTTCTCCCCCATAAAATATATTTCAATGGGTTGTTCCTGCTTCACTTCATACTCTGCAATAGCTTGCCGGCAAGAGCCGCAGGGAGGAGTAGGTACTTCAACCTGATGATTTTCAGAACGGGCAGTAAGGGCCATTTTTGTAATTTTTATCTCCGGATATTTCGCACCTGCGTAAAAAATGGCAGTCCTCTCGGCACATAAGCCTGCAGGGTATGATGCATTCTCCTGATTGCTCCCTGTAACCACCTCTCCATTTTCCATAAGAATTGCGGCTCCAACTTTAAATTTTGAATAAGGAGAATACGATTTTTCTCTCGCTTCTATGGCTTCTGTCATTAGATCCTGCACATCATTCGGTAATTCTGCTTCCGAATCATAGATCTCTAGATCGGCACTTATGGTAATTTTTTTCATTTATGATATTTCTAAAGATGAAAGCTCCCGCAACTTATAAAGTCCGGGAGTATTGATCTGCTTTTTAAGGATGTAAAGTTAATGAAAATATACAGTGAATATCACAGGAAGCTGTTAGTATTCATTATACTGGCTTCCGAAGTTAAAGGTTAGACCAAAACGTAAGGTTCCTTCCAGCGGACTCACCACCTGAGACGTTGAGAAGAGATAGGAAATATCTATATTCACTACTGTGTATTTAAAACCGGCACCAAAAGAAATAAACTCTCTTGAACCTTTTTCAGGACTTTCATGGAAATAACCCGTTCTAAGTGAAAAAATATCATCATAAACATATTCGGCTCCCAAAGCATATGTAATCTCCTTTAGCTCCTCACTAAAACCATCGGGTGCATCACCAAAAGATTTAAATATTCCTTCAATGGCACCTATGGAGTTATATTCTTCATTGTCTTCGGGCCCAATTTGTCCATCTCCGTTAAAATCCTGAGGAGTTGGCACGAGTAGTTTGTTAAACTCCAGGTAAGTTCCAATCCGGTTTTGATTATCCAGAATAAAATCAAAACCACCTCCCAGCTTTAGATTTGTGGGAATGAAATTCTCCTGCCCACCTTCATCATATTTAATTTTTGGACCTACGTTAGAAACAGCAAGACCTGCTCGCCACCTTCCATCGAATTGAGTAAAATCGATCCTGTCACTCTGGTAATATGCCGTTACATCAACACCAAAGGTATTTGCAGCAGTAGCGTCTGCATCAACCGGAGCAAGTTTAAGATCGGACCTTAAAAATCTACCGGCAACCGCCATAGAAAACCTCTCACTTAATCTCAAAGAATAAGAAAGATCCAGCGTAAATTCATTCGGACTTAAAATTAACGGAAGATCATCGGGCGTATCACGCGCCTCAATATTTCCCAGACTAAAATATTTAAAACTGGCTCCAAAGGCACTTCTTTCGCTTATCCTATTATAATAGGTAATATTTCCGAGGAAAATATCATTTACCAGCTCACTCAAATAAGGAGTATAAGTCACTCCAAATCCCTGCTGACTCTCTGCAAAAACATATTTCGCCGGGTTCCACTGCTGGGAAAAAGCATCAACCGGTGTTGCAACCCCCTGGTCACCCATTCCTGCTGCACGGGCATCTGCAGCTATTAATAAAAAGGGGACAGCCGTGGTAATTACGCGATCCTGCTCTTCCTGGGCCTGAGCCTTTCCACAAAACAGCAGTATTGCCGATAAAGTTAAGAGTGATAATTTTTTCATAAGACTGGTAATAATTAACAAATATACCCGAAAAGTTTAAAATTTATTCTGATAGCCGAATTTCTCCATTTTATTCTAACATAACGTTTAATTTAACAGAAGCTTATATCTAAACCAAGATTTTCACAAAAATCTTTGAAATAAAAAGTATTGCCGCCTGTTGAAAATTGCTATGTTAGCTTCATCAATAAAAGCCGGGAGCAGGTACAAAGAAATTAAATTGTTGTAAAAAACCATTACTTTTGCCCGGATTAGTGAGGGATAAGTTATTGTAACACTATAAAATATAAACTTAAAACTTCCGTTATCATAAAGATTTACAGGAAACTACAAGTTCTTGTTTCTACTGAAATAAACTTGATAGTTTTACGTTAATTACTATATTGCAAAGCCAAAATTGCTACAAAAGACATTGTGTATATGAGAAATAAGGTTGCTGTAAAAGCTCTTTTTGCCATCGCTGTAAGTGTTGGTCTATTTAGCTGTAACAACTCGAGGGATTACAAGGATAATTCCCGCGCCACAGGTTGGGATATAAATTCCAAGGAAGGCGGTTTCAATTACAACGCCGACTACGATGAGCAGGAAGCCGGGCCTGGCCTGGTGTTTGTTGAAGGAGGTACATTTACTATGGGTCGTGTTCAGGACGATGTGATGCATGACTGGAACAATACCCCCACTCAACAGCATGTGCAATCCTTTTACATGGATGAAACTGAAGTTACCAACCTCATGTATCTGGAATATCTGGACTACCTGAAAAGAGTTTATCCTCCAAGTGAACCCCGTTACCGGAATATTTATCTTGGTGCATTGCCCGATACTCTTGTTTGGAGAAACAGATTGGGCTATAATGAGACCATGACCAATAACTACCTGCGGCATCCTGCCTATGCAAACTATCCTGTAGTAGGAGTTAGCTGGATACAGGCTGTAGAATTCAGTAAGTGGAGAACAGACAGGGTAAATGAACTCAGGCTGGAAAAAGAAGGTTTCACTGCCAAAGGCGCACGTTTCGCCGCAGAACCGGGTCAAGGTTTTAGCTCTGAGACTTATTTAAATGCTCCAAGTCAGGTTTACGGCGGAAGTGATAGTCTTGTTCGTGGCGGTAATAAAGCTGACCGATTCATGACTGCAGACAGTACCAACCTATATGTACAAAGAAAACACGGAGTTCTGCTTCCGGAATATCGTCTTCCTACGGAAGCGGAATGGGAATATGCAGCTCTTGCTCTTGTAGGTATCAGAAATTACAACGTTTACCGCGGAAGAAAAAAATATCCGTGGGATAGCCAGTACACCCGAAGCGGAGATGCCAAAAGACGTGGAGATCAAATGGCCAACTTCAAACAGGGAGATGGTGATTATGGGGGAATTGCGGGGTGGAGCGATGATGGTGCCGATATTACTGCCGAAGTTAAATCTTATGAACCAAATGATTTCGGGCTTTACGATATGGCAGGAAATGTAGCCGAATGGGTTGCAGATGTTTACCGTCCAATCGTAGATGACGAATTCAATGATTTCAACTACTACCGCGGAAATGTTTACACAAAACACGAAATTACTGAAGACGGAACTGTAAAGGTTCTGGGAGTAGATGAAATTGAATATGACACTTTAAGCAACGGAAGAATTGTAGCAAGAAACCTGCCGGGGGAAATTAAAACAGTTCCTATTACCCCGGAAGATACTTACCTGAGATCAAACTTTAACGAGAGTGACAATAGAAACTTCCGTGATGGGGACAGGAGATCTACCCGCTACTATAACACCTTTGGGAATGAAGGCGATGCCGATCCTACTCAACGTATGTACAACTCTCCCGTGCACACTGCAACGGTAGACAGTCTTGGAGGACAAAGCCTTCAGTATGATCAGTCAACCGGACGTACTACCCTTGTTGATGACAATGTAAGAGTTTACAAAGGTGGTTCATGGAGAGACCGGGCATACTGGCTTGATCCTGCACAGAGAAGATATTTCCCTCAGGATATGGCCACAGATTATATTGGCTTTAGAAATGCAATGTCAAGAGTTGGTTCTAAATCTTTGAAGAAGAACAAGACAGCAAAGAATTAGAAACGAAACCATAAATTTTATATAAGCCCTAATTTGATTAGGGCTTTTTTTATAGTTTTATTCAATGAACATAGAACAACTTCACCGGCTTTTCCTGGAAAGCACAGGCATTAGTACAGATACCAGGAAGATCAAATCAAACAGCATATTTTTTGCCTTAAAGGGAGCAAATTTTAACGCCAACGAATTTGCTGCTGAAGCACTTCAAAAAGGTGCATCCTATGCAGTCATAGATGAGGATCTCCCGCAGGATGACCATCGATTCATCCAAGTAGATGATAGTCTGAAGACACTGCAAGATCTGGCAGCATTCCATAGAAAACATCTGGCCCTTCCTATTCTTGCACTAACCGGCAGTAATGGCAAGACAACAAGTAAAGAGTTGATCCATGCTGCACTGTCCAAAAGGTTCAGAACTGTGGCAACTGCAGGCAACCTGAATAATCATATTGGAGTTCCGCTCACCCTGCTTTCGATGACTTCCGATACCGAAATCGGAATTGTTGAAATGGGAGCCAACCACCAGGAGGAGATCTCTTTCCTGTGTAACATCGCAACTCCCGATTTTGGTTACATCACGAACTTTGGCAAGGCACATCTGGAAGGATTTCGAGGTGTAGAAGGTGTCATAAAAGGCAAGAAAGAATTATATCAACATATTAAAAAATCAGGAAAGCTTCTTTTCCTGAACCTGAATGACCCACTTCAAAAACAGGAAACAGAATATTCCAAAATTTTCAGTTTTGGCTCCACGCCCGATGCAGATGTACACGTGAAATACATCAGCAGGGACTCTTTCGCGGGAATAGAAGCAGGAGGAAGAACTATTGTTGGGAATCTTTCCGGTGCCTACAACAGCACCAATATGGCGGCAGCTTACGCTATTGCCACTTATTTTGAAATTCCCACAGAAGAGGTCGCAAAGGCCCTGGAGGAATATATCCCGCAGAACAACCGTTCCCAGATCATATTAAAGGACAACAGAAAGATCATTATGGATGCCTATAACGCCAATCCCTCAAGCATGGCTGCCGCTTTACACAACCTCAGCAGTATAGATCTCGCTCCAAAAATAGCCATCCTGGGTGATATGTTTGAATTGGGGGCTATGGCTAAGGATGAGCATCAACAGTTGGTGGAGGATTATGAGAATGCCGACATAGACAAAATATACCTGATTGGATCAAATTTTTATAACACCACCTCCTCCTCAGGAAAAGTGAAGAAATTTGAAAGCTTTGAAGATTTTAAGGAGTGGTTCCAGCCATCTGAATTTAATGCAGGCTCGATTCTAATCAAGGGTTCAAGAGGTATGGCATTAGAGCGGGTATTGGATTTACTATAATTCAAGGTTCAAGGTTCAAGGTTCAAGGTTCAAAAAATTAAAAGTTCAGATTAAGCCTCCTCTGATAAATTAAAAAAACCTAACAGGTCTTTGAGATCTGTTAGGTTTGCATACTTCTTCTCATATTGTTCCAACCTTACAGGCTGGTTATCTCATCTTATTTTATTCCGGGGCGTTGGCCCCGGGCTTTTAAATGATAGCCCTTCAGGCTATTGGGAAATCATTGTTACACCTCCCTTTTTCTACCTTAACTCCGAAGGAGCGGAATATTTACAACAAGCAGGAGCTCCGGAGGAGCGATATATTTATAGAACTGTATAGAAGTTAGATGCGGGAGCTCCGGAGGAGCGGCATATATAACATCAATAAAAAACCTCACAGGTCTTTGAGACCTGTGAGGTTTGAAACAAAAATTGGAATTTCTTTTTTGGAAATTGGAGCTTCCATTTTGTGGGTGATACTGGGTTCGAACCAGTGACCCTACCTTGTCGAGGTAGTGCTCTGAACCAGCTGAGCTAATCACCCTTTGAC
>NZ_AUIG01000016.1 GCF_000423585.1 Salinimicrobium xinjiangense DSM 19287 | reverse complement strand
GATTCCGTCCTATCCTTTTGCAGCCAGGTACCTTTCGATATTTTCTGCATTCTTCCCTTCATAAGGTAACAGTCATTGACTACTTACTTCTTAAGGTTCACCCCTTCCCGGTGTAGTCGATTCTTCCGGTACTATGGGCTCGGCTGACTTCTCACAGTAAATCTTATTTCAACCACAGCTTCATACTCTGTTTCAGTCTGTGTCTGTGAGACCTCCCGCGGTAAGACGTATCACTTTCATTCCATGTGCCTGCATCATCTACACCCCGATCTCTGTATAGCTTTAGGACTTCGCTTTGTATTGCAAGCTCATCCAGATCGGATATGCCTTATATGATGTTCGTGTTCCTCGGGCCGGAACTTTGCCGCCGGCTTCCTTCAGATTCCACCTCGCGATGGACACCCTTACCCTTGGCTAATGATAGGTAGCTATAAACCCTCATAGCGGACTTGCACCGCCTAGTGATACGCCATGCACGGCGCACAATAAAAACCTTCGGGAAAATTTCCTGAAGGTTTTTTTATTAAGTATTTTCTGTCTGTCTCTAAAGAGACCTTCAAAAAGTCTAGGTTCTAGTTTCTAGACTCTAGATTCTTTTCCCTACTTATTCATTTCTAAGCCCTTCAATATAGCTTCCATAAATATCCTTAAACTGCATTCCTTCAGCAAATCGAAACTTGTTCAGCTTCTTGTATTCCACCAATCCCCAGAGCAGGAATTCCTTGAGGAAGTATTTATCTTCTTCTGATACTTTTGGCTGATATTTATTCACCAGCGCCTCTAGTGCCGGTATGGAACCGAGCGCTGCTTTATAATCTTCATCTGAAGTTTCATCGAGTAGTTCGAAGCCGCTTTCTGAGAAGAACCACTCCACCACCTCTGAATAAGGATCGGGAGCGTCGGATTTATTCAGCTTTTCGATCTTCGGGAACATGGTTGGGAACAACGTTTTTACAGCTTCTCCTATGAGCTCCTGTGCCACCACTGCACTTCCCTCCTGCTCTCCTTCATAGACCAGTTCGATCTTTCCGGTGATGCTGGGAATCACTCCGAGAAAATCTCCGAACCTGAGAAGTGTCTTTTTTTCGCCATTTTTGACAGCTCTTCTTTCGGCCGTACTCAGCAGGTTTTCGTATGCACTAATGCTGAGACGGGCGCTGATGCCGCTGCGGGCATCAATGAACTCATTGTCCCGGGCCTCAAAACTTATCTGCTCCAGCAGGTCTTTGGCCAGTTCGGGCACATGAACTATTTCTGTTTGATCGGGATCCAGACGGGCTTCCTGCTGGGTGATCAACTTCGCCGTTTCCAGGTTCATTGGATAATGCGTGAGGATCTGAGAACCAATTCTGTCCTTTAGCGGAGTCACAATGCTTCCGCGGTTAGTATAATCTTCGGGATTTGCGGTAAAGACAAACTGCATGTCCAGGGGCAGCCTAAGCTTAAAGCCGCGGATCTGTATATCACCTTCCTGCAGAATATTGAACAAAGCCACCTGTATCCTCGCCTGTAGATCGGGGAGTTCATTGATCACGAAAATGCTGCGGTTTGCTCTGGGGATCATTCCGAAGTGAATTACGCGATCGTCAGCGTAACTCAGCTTTAGGTTAGCAGCCTTAATGGGATCTACATCGCCAATGATGTCGGCCACGGTAACATCGGGGGTGGCCAGTTTCTCAAAATAGCGGTCCTTGCGGTGCACCCAGGAAATTGGAGTTTCATCCCCTTTTTCTTTCAGAAGCTCCCGTGCATAGCGGGAAATGGGATTGAATGGATCATCATTGATCTCAGAACCTTCCACAACCGGCATCCACTCATCCAGCAGGTTTACCATCATTCTTGCAAGGCGGGTTTTGGCCTGGCCCCTAAGCCCGAGAAGGTTGATGTTGTGCTTGGACAAAATCGCCCGCTCAAGCTCGGGAATTACAGAATGCTCATAGCCGTGAATCCCTTCAAAAGCCGGTTCATTATTCCTGATCTTTTTCAACAAATTCTGTCTTAACTCGTCTTTTATATTTCTACTCTTATATTCTGCGCTTTTTAGGGCACCAAATGTTTTTAGCTTTTGTACATCCATTTTAAGTAAATTATAATGTCCCAAAAATGTCATTTTTGAGACCTTTTGGTTTTAACCTTTTATCCTCTTCTTGCGGTTGGTTTCGTAATCTTCAAAGATCATTTCTCCTAGACCTTTCAGACCTGTGAAGAAAGCTTTTCCCTGATTTGCCTGAGTAAATTCCCGAACAAAGCGTTCCAGGTAAGGATCCTGGGCGATCATGAAAGTGGTAATGGGAATGTGTAACTTTCGCGCCTGACTCGCAGCATTATAACATTTCTCCACAATATAAGGATCGAGCCCCACGCTGTTCTGGTAATAATTCCCGTCCCGTTCTCTTATACAACTAGGTTTCCCGTCTGTGATCATGAAGATTTGTTTGTTGGTATTGCGCTTACGCCGTAAAAGATCCATCGCCAGTTCCAGACCTGCCACTGTATTTGTGTGATAAGGTCCAACCTGCAGGTACGGCAAATCACCAATAGAGATCCTCCATGCGTCATTTCCAAAAACCAGGATATCCAGGGTATCTTTGGGATAACGGGTGGTAATAAGTTCTGCCAAAGCCATGGCAACTTTTTTCGCCGGCGTGATCCTGTCTTCACCATAAAGGATCATGCTATGACTAATGTCGATCATAAGTACTGTGCTCATTGTACTTTTATGATGGGTCTCTTCTACAACGAGATCATCTTCGGTCATGTGGAAATCATCGGCTCCATGATGGATCTGCGCATTTCGCAGGGATTCGGTCATAGAGATCTTATCCAGAGAATCTCCATAATGGTAATCACGAAATTCTCCCGTGTGTTCATCCCCAAGTCCGACTCTCTTTGTATTGTGATTCCCTGAACCGCTCTTTCGGAGTTTTCCGAAGATCTGGTTGAGGGCCTGCTGCCGTATCGCTCTTTCAGTTTTTGCGGTAATTGCCATTCCGCCATTGCCGTCGGGATCTATTTCTTCACGAATGAAGCCTTTCTTTTTCAGGTCTTCAATAAAATCATCAATGGTGTAATTCTCGTCTGTAAGCTTATACTCCTGGTCCAGCTGGCGGAGCCAGTCAATAGCCTCATCAAAATCCCCCGAAGTATGGGTGATCAACTCCTTGAAAATTTCAAAAAGCTTGTCGAAAGGAGGAATATTCTCTTCCTCAAACCTCTTAAAAACAAATCCTCTTCTAACCTGTTGCCTGTCCATGCTCTAATTTAATTGTTAGCGCTAACATGTCACAGGGGAAGAGGATAAAATTGTGTTAATTAGGTAGTACTGAGAATTAAGTAGTGAGTATTGAGACGAGAGGAATAGAATTTGGCCACTAATTCACCGTTCCATTATTGGTTGGGATTTGGCGCCCGATGACTGGTGGCATTTAGGGACAAGTTAATCTGGGATTGGTTAATTGGCTCTTAATTTGGACTTAAACTGCCTTCTAACTACTGTAAACTACAAACTTGCTGATCACTGACCACTGACCTTGAACACTTTCAATCTTCTTCTGCCGCATTCATTCGCTCTAGTTGTGCCCGCTGTCCTTCAACATCTTTTTTGTTTTGGTCCTTAGCTTCCTGGTGCGCTTCTTTATTTCCGCCTCCCCTGGTGGCCAATTCCTTTAGCCGCTTTTTACGACCATAGAGAACAAGAAGGTCTCTTGGGCGTAGACGCAGATCTGTGGGAGGAACTCCTAAATACTCTTCCCCTGCCCGCTTTACTCCCAGGACCAGCACTCCTTCATCTGTTAAATTGAGATCCTGAATTGTTTGGTTGGCCAGCCAGTTGTGTTCCCTTATATCGATCTCTGCTATACGATAATCTTCCTGTAAGTGAAGAAGGGAAACATAATCTCTTAGGTCCAAAGCAGTATATCGGGATAATAAACGCTCTATAACAGGATTGAGCAATCGGTTAAACGTTTTATTTTTTGCCAGGATCAAAAGAACTACCACTCCTAATCCCAAAACCAGAAGCCTTTCTGTAGTCGCCGATCCCGCTCCAAGGAAGGATAGCAATAGTGTGGAGATAGAGGTAACCACACCCACAGAGCCAAGGCGTATTAGCACAGAAATGATCCGTCGGCGGATTGGTACCTTCAGGATACTTTCAGCTTCAGTGGTGGTAAACCCCGTTCCTGAGAAAGCTGAAAGTGCCTGAAATTTTGCGACTTCTTCCGAAAGACCCGTCATCAACAAAGCAATCGATCCTATTTTTATTACCAGCATAGAAAGAGCAATTACCAGTAAAAGCGACATTACAGAAATCATAAATCAATGTTTTAGTAGGGAGTCCTATAAATTTAAGAAAAAGACGCCTCCTCTACTAATGATCCTGCTACTTATAAAACTCATAAAGATTGATCTGCTACGCCTTTTACACGTTCCACGGTGTCAGATTTTGAGAGACTGAGCGTACTATACTGTCTGCTTCTGCTTTTAGGTCGTGAGGGACGTTTCCTTCCAGAGTTAGCATATCTCCTTTTTTGATGTGATGTACTTCGCCATTCACTCCAAAGCTGATGGCTCCTTCAAACAATTCTACGACAATTGGATAAGGAGTTTTGTGCTCTTTCATCACCTGCCCTTTTTTCATTGCAATTCTTATTTCCCTGCTGCTTTCGGTGTCAAGTAATACCTGTACGGCAGGTTTTTTATCATTAAATTCAAGGTCTTTAAGTAAAGAAGCAGTTTTCATAGTTTGTTGTATTGATTTAAAGTACAAAAACTTCAGGAGAACCTGGCTAATTCGGCTAAATGCTAACAAAGCTTTTAGATTACTTAAATGGATCGATCTTTAAACTGGCCTTCTTACTGAAGCGCTCAGAAATACCCATAAAAAAACCGCCTGAAAATTATCCCAGACGGTTATTAAAAAAATGTTTTGGAAATTACAATTTCTTCAAGCCTCTGGTTTCAGATTTGTCGGCTTCGATAATGCTGATAGCATAACCACCTCCCGGTGCAGAACCTTGCTTAAGCTTAGATTTGTTGTTCACGACAACTTTCCTGATCTCATAGGCCTGCGGATTGTTCCTGTAATGCGCATCTTTAGCATCTGAATAAATGGTAGCAATGTAAGTCTTGCCTTTGTCAAGAAAATCAAAGCTAATATTTGATGTACGTCGTGTCTCTCCATTCACGTTACCCACGAACCAGTCGTTCGTGCCTTTTTCTTTCCTTGCAATGGTAATATAGCTCCCCGGTTCAGCTTCTAAATAAACACTCTTTTCCCAATCCATTCCCACATCTTTTATGAACTGAAAAGCGTCCATAAAACGTTCGTAGTTTTCGGGGAAATCGGCCGCCATTTGAAGTGGGGAGTACATGGTGACATAAAGTGCAAGCTGATTGGCAATAGTAGAATTTACCCACGAATCATTATCTGGATTGGCCTTGCTAATGTCCATCTCAAAGATCCCCGGAGTGTAATCCATTGGGCCTCCAATAAGTCGTGTGAATGGAATTACCGTAACATGGTTAGGTTTGGAACCTCCAAATGCCTGATATTCTGTCCCCCTTGCAGATTCATTTGCAATAAGATTTGGCCAGGTACGCGCAACACCTGTAGGCCGCACTGCCTCGTGTGCATTTACCATGATCTCATAATCTGCAGCCTTCTCAATTGCATACTGATAGTGATTCACCAACCACTGAGAGTAATGATTCTCCCCTCTTGGAAGTATATCGCCAACGTATCCGCTCTTGACAGAATTATAACCATTATCCTTCATAAACTGGTAAGCTGCATCCAGGTGGCGTTCGTAATTTCTTACCGAAGACGAAGTTTCATGGTGCATGATCATTTCAACTCCCTTGCTTTTAGCATAATCCCGTACTTCATCCAGGTCAAAGTCAGGGTAAGGAGTCATAAAGTCAAAAACATAATCTTTAGAATTTCCAAACCAGTCTTCCCATCCTATGTTCCAACCCTCTACAAGCACTCCGTCAAACCCATGTTCGGCAGCGAAGTCGATATACCGCTTCACATTTTCTGTGGTAGCTCCATGAGTATTATTTGGTGTAGCGTTTTCATAATCTGTTACTCCAAGTCTCACTGCGGGAAAATCATTGGTATAATGCCAGGAGCTTTTTCCGGTGATCATTTCCCACCATACTCCTACATATTTTACAGGTTTGATCCAGGAAGTATCATCTATAGCCACAGGATCGTTCAGGTTGTAGGTCATTCTTGAAGCCAGGATATCCCGCGCATCATCACTTACAATAACTGTTCTCCACGGACTTTTCCCCGGTGCGATCATGTACACCTTGTTTCCGGTAACATCTGGCGTAAGCCATGACTGAAAAACCATATTCTCATCATCCAGCTCCAGGTGCATGGCAGAATAATCCAGCAAAGCCGCTTCGTGCAGGTTGATATATAGTCCGTCATCTGTTTTTAGCAACAGGGAAGTCTGTACGCCCGTATCCGAAAATGAAGTTTGGGAAAGATTATCTGTAATGGAAGTCTCCATTAATCCTCTTATTTCTGAAAGTCTCGACTCTATATAATCGTATTCCTGGGTATCATAATCACCGGGAATCCAGAAGGCGGTGTGATCACCCGTCATGGCAAACTGTGTTCTTTCTTCTTCCACAATGAAATGCCCCAGGTTTTGCTGCTGCGGAAATTCATATCTAAACCCAAGTCCGTCGTCAAAAACCCTGAATCTAATGATCATTTCACGATCTGTGGGTTTTTGATTTAAGATAACAGCCAGCTCATTATAATGATTGCGAATTTCATTTTCTTCTCCCCAAACCGTTTCCCAGGTCTCGTCAAATGCAGATTCTTCGCGTTCAATAACTTCAAAATTGTCAATTAAAGAATGTTCATCATTTTTTAAGTGCAGACCTAATTTACTGGTTTTGATTACCGGTTTTCCTTTATAGGAAAGGCTGTAAGCGGGAGTTCCGTCCTCCAATAACTCAAACTGCATTTGCACTTCGCCATTGGGGGAAGCAACTTTTTGAGCCAGTGCAACTCCCGAAATGCTCAGCCACAGGAAGCTCATTATCAATAGATTCTTCATCTTCATTGTTCTCATTAGATATTTATTTAACTATACTTATTAATTGTTTCTTTTTATTATCCGGCAACCTTATCAATAGACGTGCATTTTCGGCATCATAATAATAGCCGGAAGTGTCAAAGATAGTATTCCATCCACTTTTTAATGCTTCTGAAGAGTTTTCATTAATCTTTTTGCCCTGCAGTTTTACTTCGGAAGGTTTTTCCTCCAAAAAGATCTCCAGCCAAAAATTTCTTTTTCCATTAATGCTGAAGTTATTTTCCTGCGGCTCATTTATAGTAACTATTACTTCTGAAGAAGTTGTTTTACTTTCAATCTTCGTCTTCACAAAATGATCCTTGCGGTAGTCATTGGTTGTTCCTTCATCTTCATAAAGTGTAAATTCTGAAGGTTTTGCTGCCGGAAAGATCTCCAGGATCAGCGGTGCATTTTTCATGGCCCCTATGTAAGGCATCACCGGCATCTTGGGTATGATCGCACCTTCTTTTACGAACATCGGGATCACTTCCAAAGGAGTATCATAATCGACAGTTTGCCTGCCTTTAAAGCTTTTCTTCGGATTGTTGTAATCTCTCCAGTTCCCCTTTGGCAAATACACCTGCCTGTAAGTCACGTCTTCCTCCACCACGGGAGCAATTAGCAGTGATTCTCCGAACAAAAACTGGTCATTTATCTCATGCGTCTTTTCATCTGAAGCATATTCCAGCAACAAGGGGCGCATAATAGGAAGTCCTGTATCGTAGGCCTCTCTCGCATAGGTATAGATGTAGAGATGCAGCTGATATTTTAATTCAATAGCTGCTTTGGAAATCCTTTCGGCTTCCTCTCCAAATAACCAGGGCTCTACTGCATTGTTTCCTTCGTGGTGGGCCCTGCTCAGCGGATTAAAAACTCCGAACTGAAGCCAACGCACATATAATTCCGAAAATTGTTCATAATCTGTTATTTCCCCGCAGTAGCCTGAAATATCTGTCGTCCAGAAAGGAATTAATCCCAGACCGGCAGAAAGTCCCATCGGCACCTGGTCGGCCAGGCTTTCCCAGCCGTCGGTAACATCTGTTCCATTTCCGCTATCGCCGCTCCAGCCAAAGGTGTAGCGCTGCATTCCCGCATAGGCGGCTCTGGTCATTTGAAAAACCCGCTGATTTGGATTTCTCTTTTCGAATTGCTCAGTTACTACGCGATCCCATTCCAGTCCGTAAACATTATGGATCTCATCATGCATTCCTTTATGGTGCTTCATATAAAGCCTGTCGGTACTTTCTTCATTGCTCCAGGCTGGTTCTCCCATATCTGTCCAAAAACCTTTCACGCCATCATCAAGGGGTTTTTGTTGAAGTTCTCCCCACCAGTCGGCTACTTCGGGATTGGTGAAATCGACCACTCCGGCGTTTCCGCCCCAGGGCCATGGCATGTCATAAGCTTTTCCGGTGCGGATATCGGTAGCCAAAAATCCCTTTTTTGCCGCTTCTTGCCACTGATCTTCAACAACCTGAGAAATCACGGGATCCTGAGAAATTATGACCTTAAATCCATCTTCAGCAAGATCTGCAAGCATTTTTTTAGGATTGTCATACCTGTCTTTTCTCCATTCGAAATTCTGCAGGCCTTCAACCCAACCAATATCCTGGTAAATAATGTCTATTGGAATTTCCCTCTTTCGGTACTCTGTTGCAATTTCTCGTGTAAGATCTTCGGTCACCAGCATTCCGCGGCTTTGGGACCAGCCCAGCGCCCAGTTCGGTGGCATGATAGGCTTTCCGGTCAATCTTGTATAGCTTTTGATCACTTCTTTCAGGTCTTTGCCGTACATGAAGTAATAGATGAAAGCCCCATCGGGTGCCGAAAATGAGAAATATTCATCAGATTTTTTTCCGAAGTCGAATTCGGTTTTATAGGTGTTGTCGAAGAAGATTCCGTAGTTGTAGGTGCTTAAAAAGAAGGGAATGCTCTTGTACAATGGATCTTCGGTATCAGAGTAACAGGGTTTATCACTGTTCCACATCGTAAAAGATCGGCCCCGGCGGTTCAACGAACCGGTTTTTTCTCCCAGGCCAAAGAATTGCTCTTCCTCCCGCAGTACTTTTCGGGCTTCGGTCTTCGTACCTTCAGAAACATAGGCTGCCCCGTCAAGGTCACCAAGCACAAGCCGCTGATACCTGTCAAAAATTTGAATTTTGAACGGCTTTTTGTGAACCATCACCCGCAGGTCTCCCGTGAAGATCTCAAAATTGGAAGCATTTTCTTCCACGTTGATGTTGAAATTGGGATCAAATTCTTCATTGTTGACCGCAAAAGATTCATTGTTGCGGGTTAATTCCCCGTTTGGAGCATACCAGAATTTGATGTTCTTTGAATCGAGGAATTCCAGCATAAGCTTCTCCCCGCCTTCACATCCAAAAATGATCTTTTTAGCCCCTGTTTTTTCAAAGCCGGTACAGGATTTTAAAGTTATTTCCTGGGAAAAAACACCCAGAGAAAAAAACATAATAAGGAGCGCAAAACTTTGTTGCAGCAATTTCATAGCAAAAATTTTTCAGTAAAAGTTATCCGGGAATCCAGAAATGGATCCCGGAATAACTGTTTTGAGGACAAAGGTTGAGTAAGGCTCCCCTATTGTACCTCAAAATTTATGGTGCCTTCATAAAGGTTCACAGTAATGAGATATTCTCCCTGAGTGTCTTCATTGATCCTCCATTTATAATCGGGACCTGTACAGCCTAAATGAGCTTCATAATTACCAGCAGCGGGTGACGCGTCTGCCTGTGTAGGGTGCAGCCAGTCTGCATCACACCAGTCGCCGGTATAAGTAGCAATTTTAAATTCTCCCGGATTCAAAGTGCCCTGGTAAGTAAAGATAAATGGGTCTGTACTGCTTTGAGTAAAGCCGGCAGCGGGAGAATCTATGTTCCAACCGTTTTCGGAAGCATCTCCAATGAGATATAATTCGGAATAAGGCGCATTTTGTGCTTCGAAATTTATGGTTTCAATCTCAAGATTCACAGTAATTCTATAGCGCCCCTGAGTGTCTTCAGTTACCTGCCATTGGTTGTCTGGTCCGTCACAACCCTGAGTGATAATAAAGCCAGAAGCCTGAGTTATTGAAGTTCCATTTTCAGCAGCATTGATCCATTGCCCGTCACACCAGTCACCGGTAAAGGTTGAAAACTTAATGTTTCCGGGAGTAAGAACGCCTTCATATACGAAAACGAACGGATTGGTTTCACTCTGCGTAAAAGCTGCAGGGGAACCAATGTTCCAGCCACTTTCTGAAGCATCACCCACAATATAAACATTGCTGAATGCCGGCTGGGCATCCTTCACCTCCACTTCCATGGAAGCTTCAGCCGTACCACCGGCACCGGTTGCAGTAAGAGTTACAGTATAAATCCCGGTTTCAGCATAGGTGTGAGAAGGAGAAGCTTCCGAAGAACCTTCAGATCCATCTCCAAAATCCCAGGAATATTCAGCTACATTCTGACTCTGATTCTCGAAATGAACCGTGTAAGTATCTTCCTCATCAACTTCATAAGAGAATGCTGCGGAAGGAACTCCAAGCACACTGACTTCCTCGGAATAGGTACTGGTGTTGTCCCCATTCATCGCGGTAAGTTTAACAGTGTAATTCCCTGCTGAAGCATACTGATAAGAAGGATGCTTCTGAGTCGAAACTCCCGTTTCATCTCCAAAATCCCACATAAATTCATCGGCATCAACGCTAAGGTTGGTAAAGCTGATGAGCTGCGGATTATCGGCTACCGCTTCAAAAGAGAAGTCGGCAGTTGGTTCGGGAGTCTCCGCGGTGAAATCATCATCAGAACTACAAGAGTTTAGCCCGAGGACAAAAAGAAAAAGGATAGAGAATATTTTAAAATTTTTCATGATTATATTTTATCCTGATTAGTATTCGAGCACAAGCATGCTCCAGTATTTAAGATAAGGCACTTCAAGAGTGATCTGGTTCCCGCTTTGGGTAAATTCAAGTTCCTGTGATGCACCCCCGTTAATATCGGGAGAGGCAAACCATACTTTTGAAACATTTCTTCCTGCCTCTACTGTAATGCTGAAGTTATCCTTTACCAATGGCTGTCTCTGGATCTTGCTGTCATCTCTCCACTGCAGCGTAGAAACCCCGTCATAATTCAAAAAATGAAGCACCTGCTGATTCTCAAGTTGCTTTACAACCACAGCAGCCTGCCCTACAACCGGAGGCCAGTTATTAAATTTCACATCGGCATCCTGGGATTGTACGGAAGGGATGTTAAAGCTTCCGCCGTCGCGTAACAGGTTCTGGTAAGCAGTATGGAAATCGTAATATTCCTTTACAGAATTCCGCAATTCCACGCTCATATTAAGCTTGTCATTTGGAAAATATTCGCTGGACAACATGTGCTCTCCCAGCTCTAAATGCGCGCCACCAAAGGAAAAGATTACAGCATCGGTCATTAAGACTGAAGGAGTGTGAAAACTTCCGCTCTGCGAGTTGTAATTCATATAAGCCGCCAGCACGGTGTTGAGTTCGCCGTTGGAATATTCATAATTTTCCAGGATCACCCGTGCCAGATCCTGATACTGATATCTGCTCCAGATCTCAGAATATGCGAAATCTACCGGCGCTTCAAGGATCTCCTGTTGTTCATATTGATCAACCGCATTTAAGACCAGCTTCTTTCCGGGAAAACGGTTCTCAAGGGAAATAAGAAAATCTTTGTAAGCATCTCCTAAATCTATCCTGTAGCCTTCATAGTTATACAAAGTTCCGCGGTCACCCAACTGGTCAAGGTGCCAGCCATCGAAATCAAGATTTTCATAAACCGTAGCTGTCTCTCCAAAAATGTGCTCCTGCCATTGGTTGTTCGAAGGATCTGCCAGCTGAATGTTTCCAAAGCCTGAAAGGATGTGACGGTTTACGGACCTATGATTACGGTCTTCAAACATCAACCATTGCAGAGGTACCGGCTGCACTTCGTCTTTTTTCCAAACTCCAAAAAGTAGATTGTAGAACATGGAAGCCATATTACGCTCCTGCGCCTGCTCAATATATCCCTCAACTGTTCCAAAATAGATCTCCCTGTTAAAAAGATCATTCCAGGTCGCTACCGGCTCTCCGTTCTCATCGAGCGGTAACGGACGGTGATGCTCAAAATGCCAGTCGTAATACTGAAGTCCGTTAATATGATAATCTTTCAGGTTGTCCAGAATTCCGGCTCTTTGAGAAGCAGAAATGTTCCCAAATTTTGAAAGAAAACCATAGCGCGGAAATCTGGTCCAGTCTGAAGAGACATCCACGGCCACAGTTCCTATCACAGTTTCTTCTCCGCCGGTTTCTTTTACCAGTTCCACCATATATCCTCTAAAATCTTCGGAAGGCGGTTCCCAGCTCCAGGAAGTGCCGGTAAGCGGCTCTTCATTGATCACCTGTCCAAGATATTTGTAACGGACCGTTGTATTCTGGTGAGTTCCGTTCACACTAAAGTTCACTTCTTCTCCGGGATTGTACTTCGCCTTGTCCTTTTTAAAATTAAGGACTTCGTTGTAGCTCATATCTACCCCTTCATCAATGGGACTTAGAAGTGTGTCATCGTCCTTACTACAGGCGCTCATCACCAGTAGCATCATCAATAAAAATATACTGTTTCTTTTCATTCTATTGTTTTTTAGCCTTAGAGGGCAGTAACGGTCATGGTTTCAGTATCAAGATTGATCCTGATCTCATAATCCCCCGCATCATCGGCAGAAAGTTTCCATTTATTATCGGGTCCATCACAACCAAAGGTGGTAATGAATTCAGTATTTGTTATAGACTGTCCGTTCTCTGCAGAGTTGATCCATTCTCCATCACACCAGTCTCCCTGGTATTTTGAAAACTTCAATTCTCCTGCCTTTAAAGGCCCGGTGTACACGAAATCGCCATTCACATATTCCATGGGAGCAGGATTGTTAATATTCCATCCATTAGGACCTGCATCTCCAACGATGTGAAGGTTGACCTTAGTAAACCTGATAGTATTAGTGGCTGTGTTAAGGCTGATTCTATATCTGCCTACAGTTTCATCGGTTACCAACCAGGTATTGTCCGGTTCACAGCCGGCAGCCTGAATAACTGCACCACTTTCAAGGGCCTTATCATCCACTTGTGGACGGTACCAGTCTCCACACCAGTCTCCCATTGGGCCGGCGAAGATCTTGAACTCACCCGGTGCAAAATTTCCTTCGTAATTAAAGACAAATGGATCGAGTTCACTTTGGGTAAAGCTGGCAGGGTTATCAATGTTCCAGCCGCTTTCGGTCGCGTCTCCTACTATGTATAGACTGGAGAAAGGCGCGTCTTCTACAGGAGTGATCTCTATGGTCTTGTTAAGCAGATCCACTCTTAGCCTGTAATTTCCTTCTTCGGAAATCGTCCATTGTACATCTTCCCCGCTTCCGCCTTCATTGTACACGATCATACCATCGTTATCGGGATGTTTTGTGTAGAAATCCTGACACCAGCAATCATCACGGCTTACTGCAAATTTGAAATTACCTTCGGAAAGTTTTCCTTCATAGATAAAAACCCCGCGTTGATTTCCGGAAGTTAATTCCGCAGCATTGGAGATATTCCAACCATTTGGAGAAGCATCTCCCACTATAAATAGTCTGCTGGAAACGGGTTTATAAGGAGTCACCGAAAATGTCATTTTTGACACCTGATCTTCAACTGAAGCATCGGTGACTTCTGCAGTTAATCTCGCTTCAAGTTCATAGGAATTCCCGGCCTCAAGTCCGCTGTTGAGCAATCTGTGATTCAGGGTTCCATGGTCGATAGCAGCAGAATATTGGTTCTTTACTCCATCAGCAAGAGTGATCAAGGGGTCTGAAAAATCATTCCCGGCATGATCTATTTCCAGAGTGTATTCTATGGCCGCTCCTGTGCCGCGGTTAGTACCGCTGGACCAGTTAAAACCAAGTTCGTTGCCAATAAAGCGCTCGTTTAACTCGAGTTTTTCATCAGAAATTGTTAGAGCAAGTTCATTATCTACATTTTGAAGAGAAGGATCCTCCAGCTCGTCTGTATCACAGGAGCCGCTCATCACGCCCAGGATAAGAGCAAGTATTACGACATAAAATCGCTTCAGGTTGAAAATTGAATTCATATTTTTCATTTTTTAATAACCGGGGTTCTGAACCAGGTTAGGGTTCCTGTCTAATTCTATTTGCGGGATAGGGAACAACAAATGCTTTTGTGAGGCATTGTTCCTGCCAATCGATCTCAGGAAGTTCAATCCATATTCTCCGTTGTTCACGCGGATAAGGTCAAACCATCTTTGTCCTTCAAAAGCCAGTTCCATTCTTCGTTCTTGCAGAACCGCATTTCTAAAGTCAGCCTGACTCAAACTCTGGATATCATCCAGCCCCGCACGGTTGCGAACCATGTTGAGGTAATCTTCGGCAAGTGCTGTTTGTCCCAACTCATTTAAAGCCTCAGCTTTCATAAGCAAAACATCGGCATATCTTAGAATAGGAAAATTAAGCGGACTGTTATCATAGGCAGAGACCTGGCTAATCGGCACTAAAAACTTTCTTGTATTATAACCGGTGAAAGAGAATCGGCTTTCGTATTCCTTGCCGTCGAATTCAGGACCTCCTTCATATAACACTGTTGCATCCTTGCGCTTGTCTCCTTCTTCGTAAGCTTCTACAAATTCCTGGGTTGGCTGGTTCCAACCAAAGCCTCCGGCTACAAAATTGGCACCTCGCGGCCCCATGAAGGGACTTGCCCAGGATGCCTGATTTTCATTGCTCCAAAAATCGTATCCACCTTCGGAAGCATACTGTACTTCAAATAAGGATTCTACTGAATTCTCATTGGTAATAGAGAAATTATCGGCATAATTTTCATTGAGTGCATAACCCAAATTTTCTACTTCTGTAGTATACTGTACTACTTGCTGATAATTCCCAAGGGTTAAATGCACTTTTGCCAGCATTCCATAAGCAGCACCTTTTGATGCTCTTCCCTTGTTTGCTGAACCGTAGGCTGATTTAGGAGGCAAAAGTTCCGCAGCAGCATTAAGATCGGCGATTATTAGCTCATAAACCAGAGCAACGGGATCCCGCGGCGGGAATAGATCACTGTCTGAACTCTGAGGTTCGGTGATCAATGGCACATCTCCAAAGAACCTTGCCAGAATAAAATAATAGTGTGCTCTAAGGAAATGAGCTTCACCCATGCTACGGTTTCTAATATCCTCGTTGATGTCGAGCTTTGGAGCGGCATCAAGAACAATATTAGACATTAAGATTCCGGGCCATGGTCCTCTCCAGAGATCCAGTACTCCGGCGTTATCTGTGTTAGTCACGAAGTTAGCCATATCCTGGGTCTCTATCCCGTCAGATCCTCCCCCGGCGCCAACGATGCTGTTTCCGGCCATGATATCTGTGGACCACATTCTCAAATTGTAAAGCTTTGGCCACTGCAAGGGCTGGTATGCTCCATTCACCACAGTCACCAATTCTTCGGCAGTAGTGGGATAGTTCTCGGTGTTAATAGTATCCAGCGGCTGCCTGTCAAGAAAGTCGTCACTACAGCTCATAAGGAGCAGAGCAACCAGGGCCATTAGTTTAATTTCAAAGTGTCTCATCGCTATTTTTTAAAATCCTAGATTAATTCCTACTGTGAAGTTGCGGGTCACAGGATAGATGTTATTGTCAATTCCATTAGGACCTACTTCAGGATCAAATCCTGAGTAATCGCTGATCGTAAATAAGTTCTGTCCTGCCAGGTAGATCTTTGCCGAACTAAATGCAGTGTCTCCAAAAGTGTCTACCGGTATATTGTACCCAAAATTCACATTTCGTAGCCTCAGGTAAGAACCGTCTTCTATGTAACGTGTAGAAGGACGGGTGTTGTTGTTAGGGTCACCGAACACCGCTCTTGGCATATCATTACTGGTACCCGGTCCTCTCCATCTGTCAAGTACAGCTACAGATTGGTTTGTGGTAACCGACATACTTTCGGTATAAAGTCGGTTGGCGTTGAAAATGTCATTTCCATAAACACCCTGGAAGAACACACTCAGGTCAAAATTTTTATATCTGAAGGTGTTATTCAGCGAGAACGTGAAATCGGGGTTTGGGTTTCCTATAAAGGTACGGTCCTCATCGGTAATACGTCCGTCGTTGTTAAGGTCCTTAAACCTGATATCACCCGGAGCAGTACTGGTCGCGGGATTCGTTCCGGGAGATTGCACTGCGGCATTGTCGATCTCGGCCTGCGTCTGGAAAATTCCATCCTGAACGAATCCGTAGAAAACATTGACAGGATAGCCGGGCTGGATGCGCGCAAGATTGTAGTTTAGTCCAATTCCTCCTGTAGTTAGCGGTGTATCACTGTTGATATTGATCACCTCGTTATCATTGTAGGTGAAGACATAATCTGTACTCCAGCTGAAATCTTCTCTTGCAAAGTTGTAGGTGGTAAGGATCGCTTCAACTCCCTGGTTCCTGATCTTTCCGGCGTTGATGTAAGGAACATAAATATCTGAATAACCGGAAGTAACAGGCACAGATTGCGGCACCAGCATGTCTTCGGTATCCTTGCGGTAAACATCTACTTTTAGATCAAGGGCCCTGTTGAACAAAGTTGCATCAAGACCTATGTTGTATTGCTTCTGGGATTCCCACTGTACATTGGTATTAGGAAGTGTAGTGGGAACGGCGGCAGTAACAAAATTGCCATTGAAGTTGTACAGGTTGGTATTGTAAGCAGAAGCAAAGGCGTAGTTACCTATCTCCTGATTTCCGGTAATCCCGTATCCTAACCTCAACTTAAGCTCATTAATGGCATTGGAATCTCTAAGAAAATCTTCATCTGAAATTCTCCATGCAGCCGAAGCTGAAGGGAAGGTTCCATACTTATTACCGGCACCAAATCGTGAAGAACCGTCACGCCTAACCGTTCCGGTTAGGTAATACTTATCGAGGTAGTCTAACTGAACTCTTGCAAAATATGAGAAGATCGCCCATTCTGAACCACTACCGCTCACGGTTGGTAATTCAATTCCGTTGTTGATCTGCTGAGTTGATTCGCTTGGGAAGTTTTGAACAGAGCCGTTCAGGAATTTAAATTCATTTTCCTGGGCACTGGTTCCAACTACTGCAGTTATAGAAGAGCCATTGTTAAATTCTTTGTTGTAAGTGAGGGTATTATCCCAAAGAAGCGTAATACTTCTGTTTGAAGATTCGAATAAATAAGCGTTTGGAGCTATATCTGTATCCCAGCTGTAGGCAGGACTCCAGGTTCTTCCATACCAGAAATTCGCTTCTGCTCCAAAAAGGGATTTATAAGTGAAGTTTCTGAAAATATCCAGCTCTCCAAATACATTCCCCTGCAGGTTGTAACCTTTGGTAGAGTTATCTACAATAGTAGCTTTACCAATTGGATTTTCAACATCTCCGGAATAAATTGGCTGCCCAATTGGTCCTGAAAAGTTTCCATTCTCCCTGTAAATAGGTTGGGTGGGTAGAGATAATATTGCTCCGTTAATGTTCATTTCTCCCTGTTCCTTAATATCGTGATTCACTTTTAGGGAGTTTCCAAAACGAAGTCTTTCGTTCACATCTGTGTCGCTGTTCAACTGAAAAATATATCTCCTATAGTTATTGTTGATGATAATCCCAGATTGGTCAAAAACATTCAAAGAGGTATAGACATTGGAATTTTCATTTCCATTACTATACGCCAGGGTAGCATTATTTTGAAGTCCGGTTGTGAATAGCGCATCCAGCCAGTCTGTTCCCGCTCCCAGGGAAATAGGATCTGCAAAATCGGGATTTGTTGTAAATCCACCTGCGGCCAGCATCTCATTGCTTAAAATGGCAAATTGTTGTGCGTTGAGAACTTCGATCATATTGGTAGGTTCCTGGATTCCGGAGAAGATATCCAAAGTCAGTTGCCCTACCCCGGCTTTTCCTCTTTTAGTAGTGATGATCACCACCCCGTTAGCACCCCGGGATCCATAGATAGCTGTAGCTGAAGCGTCTTTCAGGATCTGCATGGAAGCCACATCCTGCATGTTTACCTGGTTCAGTCCGCCGTTAAGAGGAACTCCATCGACAACAATTAAAGGATCATTGTTTCCTATAGTCCCTATTCCCCTTATCCGAATAGTGGGATTATTGCCTGGTTGTCCCGATGTAATAACCTGCACCCCTGCCGCACGCCCTTGTAAGGCATCTCCAATATTCGAAGCAGGCTGCGATTCAATATCGTCTAAATCGATTGCAGAAACAGATCCGGTAAGATCTCTTTGGCGGGATTGTCCGTATCCAATGACCACCACCTCATCAAGAGCGGCTGCATCCGTATTGAGCACCACCCTCATAAAGTTGGCAGATGCTGCAAGTGTTTTTGTCTCATAACCCATGTAACTTATAGATAATGTCGCTGCAAGAGATGGAACCTCAATTGTGAAGTTTCCATCAAAATCTGTGACTACCCCATTTGTTGTACCCGTTTCCAGGACAGTTGCTCCCGGAAGCGGAATTCCTGTATCATCAAGAACCTGCCCCTGAACCCTGATCTGGGCATTGGCTTCCTGAGCTGTTAACATAATACTGATACAGAAGAAAAGCAGCACAAGACTTTCCTTTATTTTTTTACCAGCATTTAATAGCGTGTTGTTCTGCATTTATAATAATTTTTGATTGACAAAATTCACAGCCGGAGTGACCGGCGGATCAATTAAACACTTCAAACTTCCTAAATAAAATAACTCCTATAACGTTTTCATAAAAACGTATAGAAAATTCGGGCGTACAATTGAAGCTAAAACCCTATTAAATAAGGGTTTAATAATAATACAACTTGAAAAATGATATAGAAAATAATAGTAAAACAGGGAGATTTTAGAGCTGTAAAGTAGTATTTTCGATGAGTTTTTGATCGAAATCTTTCTTATCCAGCCAGGACTTGTTTCTCAATTTAGTTTTATAGGCATAAATAGAATTAACAGAATACCCCAGGATTTGGGCAATGATCTCATTATGGGTAATTCCGAGGCGAATCAGCGCAAAAATTCTCAATTCCTTACTCAGAATTTTACCCTTTTTGACCTTGACCTGCTCTTCAGGTTTTAGCAGGGAATTAAACTCCTCAATAAAATTGGGGAAGAGTTTAATAAAAGCTTCGTCGAAATTGCGGAGTAGCTTTTCTTTTTCCTTTTTCAGATCATAGGTGCTCACCAGATATTTTACCTTCTCCAGCTTTCCTTCTTCGGCAGTCGCCTGAACCTTTGTTTTGAATTCTCTAAATTTTTCAAATATATCGGCATCCTGAGTAAAGAAAAATCCGATGTACTCCTCCTTAATTTTGTTAGCTTCCAGGAGTAAATGATTTACCCGGTTAAGTTCAATGTTTTTTGATTTAACTCGCTCATTCACTGCAGAGAGCTCCCGGTTAATATCCTTTAAATCCTCATGAGCTGCTTCAATAACTTTTCTGGCTTTCTTAAGTTTCCTTACCTGCAGAAAGATTACCGCAGCAAGTGCAATTACAAAAATCAGTAGAAAACTCATCACCACATTCTGAGTGATCAGCCGGGATCTTTGTCTTTCAATACGGTCAATTATTTGTTCCTCTATAAGGGGAAGAATTGCCCCTACCCTTATCTTTCGTTGCTGCGCCCCATAGAAAGCAGCATCTTCATTGGCTTTATGGATAAACAAGGAAGCAAGCCTGGTATTGCCTTTTTCAAACATGATTTCTGAAAGCCTTACTACAGCCAGATTCTCCTTTGTAGAAGTTTCAATATCGGCTATTGCAGCCCTTGCCAAATGAGGAATAGCCTTATCCTTATTCCCCATCTCCACATAAATTTCTCCAAGAGTAAAACTTGCCAGAGCCAGTTCCCTGGGATTCAGCTCGCCATCCAGTAATTTTAGAAAACCGGCTTTTGCCCGCTGCAGGTTGCCTTCTCTAAATTCCATGTAAGCCTGAAGGAAAACATTAAAATAGGTGCCTTCATCGGTTAGTGCCAGGGCTCTTTTCCTGTATTCTCTAGCCAGCTGATTGTACTCTTCCGAAAATTGCTTTAGATTACTATACTCGGCCATTTCACTATAGCAACGTCCCATAAGACCATAATACAGAGACCTTAAATTATCCGGAAGCGTGACGGGATCTATAAGAGAGAGGTAATCCAGAGCTTCCTTATACATTCCTGCAGAAACACTTATATCGGCCAGATTAATAACCGCGGAAGCAATTAGCTCTTCATCCTCAAGCTTTTCTGCCAGTTCGCGCGTTTGTAAACCATAATAAAAAGCAGAATCCTGTTTGAAAACACGGTATTCATTTAACAATTCCTGATTAAGATGGTGCCGCATTCTTAGATCCTGTGCAGGCGCCGAAGCAAGCTCCCTCCGAAATGCACCAACTTTTTGCCATTTTTGAGCATCATATACCGGAGATTTTTCTATAGTTTTTTCCAGTTTCTTCAATAGATCTTCTTCCTGACCATACATAAATTGCAAGCCCGGAAGCAGGAAAAAAATGAAAATAACATAAAAGCGGAGGAGATAATTTTTTTTGAACATCAAAGATCTATTGCATCTGTATATTCACCAGACAATCAGCTATAAACATTCAGCTTGTGGTAAGAATATCCGGCGACGCAAGATAAATAAATTTATATTTCCAGCAGACTGTTCTTCACAGAGTTAAATTATAAGTTTCAGTTCAACCCGGAAAATATAATCCTCTTTGTCCTTTTTTACTGAGCAGAAACTGCAGGCTTTGTATAACTAAACAGCTTCGGACTAAAACTCACCATGACCCAGGCCCAGTTTTGAGTTCTGTCTTTGTCCCCACCTTTCAGGATCTCAAGGGATTCACTTCCGAACATCTGTGAATAGCCGAAGTTGATCCCCAGATCTTTGCGGATCTTATATCCGGCGGCAAAATCTATCTCTGTGCCCAGATAATCATCCTGCACGTTTCCGGCAGCATCTACAACTGTCGCAGCCGAGGAGAATACATGAGGCATGATCGAAAACTCAAATTTTGGAGTGACATAGGAAATCTTTCCGTAGAGATCCAATAGTCCAACAGAGTTCTGGTGGTTCCCCACGTAGAAGTAATCCATATGGCCGTTAAAGCCATGGTTGGT
Source organism: Salinimicrobium xinjiangense DSM 19287 (assembly GCF_000423585.1). GTDB lineage: Bacteria > Bacteroidota > Bacteroidia > Flavobacteriales > Flavobacteriaceae > Salinimicrobium > Salinimicrobium xinjiangense. The sequence goes on along the minus strand of NZ_AUIG01000016.1, from coordinate 100,856 downwards.
TCCAAAGAGCGGAGTAAAAGAATTTATTTCACCTGAAGTATCGTTCATATCTGTTCCTGAAAGATACTCGCCTCCCACTCCTACTCTCCAAAGATCAGTAACTTTATAGTTAAGATTCAAACCGGCATACCAGGCAGAAACATCACGATCATTTCGACTTCCCGTTTGCCCGTAAGCCCCCACATCTCCGGATAAGTTTCCTGAGACAAAGTTGTGAAATGCTCCAAAAGTCTGAATGTAATCTACTTCCCTATCCTGCAACGGGGTATCAAATTCATATCCGGTGTTCATCAATAGAAAGCTGAACCCAACATTATTCACATCCATATGATACCAGGCCATTTGCATATTTTGATATGAATTAATACGGTAAGGCATTTCTATAAGGCTTTCTGCTTCGGCATTATAAGCTGCCGCAATATCCAGCCTGTGATTCACTGCAGGTTTCCAGGAGATAAGAGCTGCATCATGACTTTGAGCCTGCTGAGCCCAGCCAACTTCTCCAAGGATCCTCTGGTTGTCATAGGAAAGTACCTGTCTTCCTAAACGAAATAAAAAGTCCGGACTGGTTTGATACTGCCCATAGGCTTCAAAAATTGTAAAAGCATTGTTGTCTTCCAGACGCATGGTGGGAGAATCTCCCCAGACCCCAATACTTTGTCCCGAAAATTTTACCTTGAGAGCCTCATCTGCATACCCAAGTATCAAGCGGGTGCGTTGAGAAGTATGGGAAGCAGCATCGGCATCTTCCTGTAATAGTGTTTTATATCCATTTCTATACTCAAACCTCGGCCGCACCTGCAGGTCGGCTTCAAAAGTTTGGGCAAATAAGCCTGAGGTAAAAAGTAAAGCGAATAGGAGATAGTATTTGTTCATTGGTTAAAAGTTTTCAGCTACAAAAAAATCCATTGCTGCTGTTAAAAACTATGATCTATCTCATAATCATCAAAATTTAAAAAGTTCTTCTCCTGCCAAAAAACCAATAATTTCCTATTTTTAGCCAAACCTTGCCCTCCTCCCATCATGAAAAAAAACCTGCTTTTTTTCCTATTAATTTTTAGCACTTTAGCCGCTTTTACTCAGGAAATCGACACAGATAAAATGTACTTTCAGGCTTTGGAAGAATATAGAAGCGGAAATTACATTAGCTCGCTTGATCTTACTTCTAAAGCTCTTGCCGCCGCTCCTGAATATCATGATATAAGAATGCTGCAGGTGCGGAATCGTTATGCGCTCAAGCGCTTTGAAGAGAGCGACCGGGATCTGGAGTATTTGCTTTCCGAAGCTCCTCATTACGTGGGGGTGAAAAATCTGGCAATCCAACGTCTACATCAGCTTGAGGCTCAGGCTGCTCTTCATTACATTGACCGCCTGCTATATATTTATGGACAGGAGCCGGACCTAAATATTCTGAGAGCCCGATTCCTGCTGAATGACAACAGACCGGAGGAAGCGGGGAAGCTAGCCACTGAAATCTACCGCAACAGCTCCCTTAGCGATGGGCAGCGTTATATTCTACATCAAATCATAAACCTTACGGTTAAAAATTCAGTGCAGGTCACGGGGCAGTATATTTCTTTTAGCGATGATTATCCGCGTAATGATGCGTGGTATGCATTAAGCGCAGAATACCAGCACAATTTCTCAAAAATGGCAATTATAGGTAGGGCTACTTATTCAGATAGGTCTTACAATGATGGCAGCCTTTATGAAATTGAAGCTTACCCCATTTTTTCGAAAAAGTTCTATGGCTTCGGAAATGTTGGATTTTCAAATGGTGAAATATTTCCCGATTTTAGAGCCAGCGCTTCTGTTTTTTACAATTTCGCACCTTCTTTTGAGGCTGAGATGGGTTTTAGAAGTATGAACTATGGCGGAAACCACTACTTTACCGGAATTGGAGGACTTACCACCTACGCCGGAAGGTTCTATTTCAATGCCCGGGCTTTTATCGGACCTGAGCGACTTGAGAAGCTCATCCAGAACTACCAGTTTAACATAAGGTATTATTTAAGCACCCCCGAAAATTACATTTTTGGGAGGTTAGGAACCGGTATCTCTCCAGACGAGCCTACTCTTTACACCCGCACGCAGGAGAATCCAACTTTAGAAGCTTTTTATTTTAATTCGGGAATTAACAAAACTGTCGGGATCCATCATGTGATCATGCTAAGCGGCGGAATGTTGTTTGAAGACCTGCCAAATGATGAAGAAGGTCAGCAATTCACAGCCAGCCTGGGCTACAGGTATAAATTTTAAGGGGAAGTGGTAGTTTGTGTACTAAATCCTTTCCGCGTCATATTACCCCATCCTGATTTTATTCTAAAGAGCTTTTTATAAAGCCCCTTTAGCTGTCCATAAACAAGAACAGGATGAAAAAGAAAAGGTTCAAGATATGCGGCAAGTAATAATTCTGTAATTTCTTTGGCTGAAGAATAATACCTGAAATTGAGAATATAGAAAAAGACGGCAACAGAAGAGAAAATACAACCCAATAAATAAACTGCAAGGAAAAGCAATATGGCCAGAGGCCAGTCTATAAGTCCATAGAATCCAAAAACAAGCAGAAAAACAATTCCCAAAAATTCAACTATGGGGGCTCCAAATTCGAAGAAGCACCAATAGGGAAAAAAGATCATGCCCATTTTCCCGTATCGGGGGTTCATAAAGAGGTATTTGTGAAGTTTAAGAGTTTCCCAAAGTCCTCTTGCCCAACGATCTCTCTGTTTCACAAACACTTCATACGAATGAGGAACTTCGGTCCAGCAGAGTGTTTCCGGCACATTGACCACCTTATATTTTTTCTTCAGCTTTTCCATATGTACCCGGAGCCTTATACAAAGTTCCAGGTCCTCTCCTACGGTTTTGGTATTAAAACCTCCTACTTCTAATAGCCGCGTGCGCGGATACATTCCAAAAGCACCCGAGATAAGCATGAGACCATTTACCTCCCCCCATCCCATACGACCAATTAGAAATGCTCTTATGTATTCTACCACCTGTGTAGTAGGCAACAGATCTTTAGGAACCCGGAGCTTTTTTAAAATTCCGTCCCTGATCTCTGAATCATTGGCCACGCCAATGGCGCCGCCGCAGGCAATTATTTCCAGGTCCCCTTCTTCGAGGTAAGGCCTTACCAGTTTGAGGATTGCATCCTGTTCCACAATGCAGTCGGCATCTGTACAAAGGATAAGTTCTGTATGAGCGAAATTTATTCCGCAGTTTAATGCATCGCTTTTACCTCCATTGTTCTTATCTATAACAGTAAGGTGCTTATATTTTATATCGGTGCTTTTATAAACTGCCCTTACCATGGCGGTAGGAATAGGTTGAACAATAAAAGTGGAGTCAATAGGTTCCAGCTTATATTTTTCAATAAGGAGCCTCATTGAATTGTCGGTGCTCCCGTCATTTATAATCATTAGCTCATAAAAAGGATATTGTATGGAAAGTAGCGATTTTACATTCTCTACTATTGTTCTACCCTCATTGAAAGCTGCTGCCACAAGAGTTACAGAGGGAATGTCTGTAGCACTTACAATATCTTTTACCTGAAGAAATCTAGCGCGGCGTTTATTTCTCTTAACAGCCCGGGCAGATAATACCACCCCCAGGAAGTATATGGTGAGCAGAAGGCCTCCATAGATAAAAAAGACCCAGCTGATCCTGACATAAACCTCCTGTAGAATTCCTGTCATATTACCTCTTTTAGAGAAGGACCGGTAGAATACTGGCTGTAATAGAATTTGTGAACCAGCTCCTCATAACCACTGGTCCAGAGAATCTCAGCTGCACTCATTTCGAGAATATCATTTCCGCTTTCCAGAATTGCATTATAAAATTCCAGATCTGGTTTATCAGAAATTTGATGTATGTATTTAAGTAGCTGTACCTGTTGTTCGGTATTCGGTATTTTAAAAACTCTTTGTTTGACATCCTTTGCCTGTTCCGCAGTGAGTTTAAAGGAACTGATACAATAGATTGCCGTTTCCCGACGATCAAAACTTTCATGGTCCAGAAAATCTATAATGTAGTCTACTTCTGTAAAAAGATTAAATTTCCTGATAGTGCGCATAAGCAGCTCCTGTGCATAGGGTCTCTGTGTAGCATAGGATTTCTTTAAATATTTAATTTGGGCATCTGGATAATATGCATAGAGTTTTTCCACAATTTTAATCTGTTGCCATAAGGTCATATCTCTTTTAAGGTATGGGAGGAAGCGCAGACTCTCCCAACCCAAAAAAACTACCATAGCGATCTGGGCCTCTCTTCTCACATAAATGTTGGAATTATTTCGCTCCTTAGTGATTTCCTTTATGTACTGTGACTGCTCCATTTCATATATCTCTCTGATCCCTCTCGCCTTGACATACCATTTCCTGCTATTAAGTTTTGAAAGAGATGCCCTATAGGGAGGTATTTGAGTAAAAAGAAGTCTTAATTTGGAATGATTTGCACCAAGCATTGTTCTTTGTGCCCTTATCATTAAGTCTATGAGGTACTGAATATTTGCTTTTTTAGAAGGTTTTGCACCTGCCGCCTGGAGAGCCCGTTGAACTTTAAGAAAATGGTATTCCTCTCCCTGCGGGGGATAAAGAAATTTAGCTATTGAGTCAGCGAAAGTAAGTTCGATAAACTCCAGCTGCTTCTTTCTTTTCTTTCGGTAAACCAGACTAAACCCAATAATAAACCATACCATAATGAGGATGACTACTAGGGTTTGAATAAGCAGAAGTAGTTGTTCTTCCATATTACGACAGCATTTCTTCTACATGATCAAAATTGAAAGGAACAGAAAAAAATCCGGAGACCTGTCCCATTTCCAGAATCTCCTGTCGCACCTTTTTCTGACCCATACTTGTGATGATGAGCAGGGATTTATGGCGAATGATCTCCTTTAACTGGTAGACATAATCGAGGGGACCAATACCGTCGAAAAGAATATCTGAGATAATAATATCAAAATTCTGATCCTGATCTTCAATATCCAGTTGATCTAAAGCACGAATTGCTTTGCACCGGTATTGACGCGCCAAAATCATCCTTTCAAGGACCTGTAACAGAATAAGGTCCTGCTGAATTATGAGGGCAGTTTTTGCCATTTAGGTTAAGTAGGGGTGTACAGAATTGGGGCTCCGTACCTTACAAATCTAAAAAAATAATGTTATTAAAATGTTAAATAAAAAATTCTTTTTGACTGAACCAGAAGCATCTACATCAAAAAATAAACCCTGCCGTGGAGCAGGGTTAGTGAGTTTAAGAGAGAATTTTCTTTCATTGAAGAAGGTTTTCTCTTCGCAGGAAATCATCCATCATTCCTGCGATTTCATAGCAGCGGCTAACTTTTGCAGTATCACTACAGGAGCGGGAATCTGGTCTGTGACCTTTGCAGGTAAACTCATGAAGGTCGATCTCTTTGAATTTGTCGTTCAATGCCACACACCTTTTAAAAAGGTTATTAATGTTCTCATCTCCCGCAGGTTCAACATTGTTTCTGAGAAGATATCCTCTCATGAAATTCTCAATGGCATGCTGCGAATTTTTACAGACCAGGTAGGACACAACATCCTCCTCGGGTCTGCAAAGTTCTTCATTCGCCTCCCGAAGCTTCTTAACAGCTTCTTCAAAGAGACCGGGTGCTCTGCTTTCCATATTATCAGAATTGGTTATTGGAAGGCTTTTCCGGCAGTAAAAACCTGCCGAAAAAGCCAATTTTAAAAACTTACATATCGCGATAGAGCTCCAGCCTTTCCCATTTGGTCTCTACCTCTTCCTGTGCCTGCTTTAAAAGAGCTGCCCCGATTTCGGCATTTTCTTTAGCCACCCTGGTAAAGCGGGTTTCATTGTACATGAACTCTTTAAGAGGTGCCTGTGGAGGTTTGGAATCAAGCTTGAATCTCTTACCTTTTTCTTTTGAAGGATCAAACCTGAAGAGCGGCCAGTAACCTGTCTCTACAGCTTTTTCCTGCTGACGTGGACCATGTTTAAGGTCATATCCATGCTCTCCACAGTGTGAGTACGCGATGATAATTGAAGGCCCCGGATAGGCTGCAGCTTCCTCAAAAGCCTTAAGTGTTTGCATATCCTTCGCCCCAATGGCAACCTGTGCTACATAAACATTCTGGTAAGAAACTGCCTGTAATGCCAGACTCTTCTTAGACGTCTTTTTACCCGAAACCGCGAACTTGGCACTGGCGCCCAGTGGGGTAGCCTTAGACATTTGTCCGCCGGTATTGGAATAGACCTCTGTATCCATCACAAGGATATTGATATCTTCTCCCGATGCCAGCACGTGATCGACTCCGCCGTAACCTATGTCATAGGCCCAGCCGTCACCTCCCAGGATCCAGACCGTTTTTTTCCGTAGGTATTCGGTAAGCTGATTCAGTTTAAGAGCTTCAGGAGTGCCAATAGTGGATAGAATCGTCTTGAGTTCAGCAATGTCAGCATGTTTTTGCTTTTTCTGAACCTCATTTGTTTCTGGATTATCAACTATGGCTTTCACCAATTCAGATCCTATTAGAGGCTCCAGCTCCTTCAGAAGGTCCACCGCGATCTCCTGTTTCTTTGTAAGAGCAAGTCTCATCCCCAAACCGAATTCAGCATTATCTTCGAATAAAGAGTTAGCCCATGCCGGACCTCTTCCAAATTCATTCTTCTTATAAGGCGTGGTTGGAAGGTTTCCGCCGTAGATAGAGGAACATCCGGTAGCATTTGCGATCATGATGCTGTCACCATAGAGTTGGGTCAACATCTTGATATAAGGGGTTTCCCCACATCCAGAACAGGCGCCCGAAAATTCGAACAGCGGCTCCAGGAACTGAGATCCTTTAATATTAGTGATCTGTAACTCGGTTCGGTCGTAATATGGAAGGCTGGTAAAGTAGTCCCAGTTCTTATTCTCGGCTTCAGCAACATCAAGTTTGCTGCGCATATTGATCGCCTTGAAGTTTTCCACTTCCTTACTCTCTGCAGGACAAACCGCCACACAAAGATCACAACCGGTACAGTCTTCGGGGGATACCTGGAGAATGTAAGAATCTGTACCTGAGAAAGGTCTTCCTTTGGCAGCAACTGTGGTTAAACTTGCAGGAGCCCCTGCAAGATCTTCAGTAGGAACTACTTTGGCCCTTATCGCGGCATGCGGACAGATAGCCACACACTTGTTACACTGGGTACAAAGATCGGCGCCGTCCCAAACCGGAACGAAATCTGCAATTCCGCGTTTCTCGTACTGAGTGGTGCCCGTAGGGAAAGTACCGTCAACAGGGAAGGCACTCACAGGAAGTTCATCTCCCTGCCCGGCAAGGATTTTACCGAGCACATCTTTCACAAAAGGATCGGCTTCGCCGGTCATCATTGGTTTAAGATGCTTGTTGCTGGTAATGGTCTTCGGATATTCTACTTTTTGAAGGAACTCCAAAGATTTATCGACCGCATTAAAGTTCATCTGAACAATCCTTTCTCCCTTGTGAGAGTAGGATTTCACGATCGCATCCTTGATCTTCTGGATAGCTTCATCTTCAGGAAGAACACCTGAGATCGCGAAGAAGCAGGTTTGCAGTACCGTGTTGGTACGTTTGCCAAGTTTGGCTTCGTGAGCAACTTTTGTCGCGTCTACCACGTAGAATTTTAGTTCTTTTTCTACAATGTCTTCCTGCATTTTCTTCGGAAGCATATCCCAGACCTCTTCATTGGAGAAAGGAGCATTCAGAAGAAAAGTTCCACCTTTTTTTATCTTTTTCAGCAGGTCATATTTCTCAACGAAATTGAACTGGTGACAGGCGATAAAATCGGCTGTATTGATCAGGTAACTGGAGTAAATTGGCTGCGGACCGAAACGCAGGTGCGAAACAGTCTGTGAACCTGCTTTTTTGGAATCATAAACGAAATACCCCTGTACATAATTATCTGTAGTCTCTCCAATGATCTTAATAGAGTTCTTGTTCGCGCCCACAGTACCATCAGATCCCAAACCGTAGAACATACAGTTGAAGGTGGATTTTTTAGTTTTAAATATCGGGTTGTAGAGCAAACTACTGAAGGAAACATCATCATTGATACCTATTGTAAAATGGTTCTTTGGCTGAGGCTTTTGCAACTCATCAAAAATTGCCTTTACCATTGCAGGATTGAATTCCTTTGAAGAAAGTCCGTAACGTCCTGCGATCACCTGCGGTATATTTCCACCGGTCTCTGCAAAAGCCGTGACCACATCCAGGTAGAGAGGATCACCGGTACTTCCGGGTTCTTTGGTCCTGTCAAGAACAGCGATCTTTTTTACTGTTTTTGGCACCTTAGCAATAAAGTCCTTTATAGAGAAAGGTCTGTAAAGCCGAACGATCAACACCCCTACTTTTTCATCAGAGTTCAGCAGCGTATCGACAGTTTCTCTTACAGCTCCTTCTCCAGAGCCCATAATGACCACCACACGCTCTGCTTCAGGATGTCCTTCATAATCGAAGAGGTTATACCTGCGACCGGTGTGCATATAGAATTCATCCATGATCTCCTGCACAATTTCCGGAACTCTTTGGTAGTAAAGGTTTGCAGCCTCACGTGCCTGAAAGAAAACATCGGGATTTTGTGAAGTTCCACGAATTACCGGAGAGTCGGGATCAAGAGAGCGTTTTTTGTGCTCCATGATCTTATCTTCCGGCATTATGGCTTTGATGATGTCATCGGGAATTCCATCAATTTTTGAGATTTCGTGTGAAGTTCTAAAACCATCAAAAATATTCATAAAGGGTATTCTCGACCTTAAAGTTGCCACCTGTGAGATAAGGGCAAAATCCTGCGCTTCCTGCACTGAGCCGCCAAAGAGCATAGAAAAGCCCGTTTGCCGGGCTGCCATAACATCTGAGTGATCACCAAAAATGGAAAGAGCATGGGTTGCAAGGGTCCTCGCTGCAACGTGAATTACATTCGGCAGCAGTTCTCCTGCAATTTTATACATGTTGGGAATCATGAGGAGTAACCCCTGCGAAGCAGTAAAGGTAGTGGTTAAAGCTCCAGCCTGAAGCGAGCCATGCACCGCTCCCGCAGCACCTCCCTCGCTTTGCATTTCAACAATCTTTGGAATGTTGTTCCAAATGTTCTTTTTGCCTTTTGAACTATAAACATCCACATGTTCCCCCATAGGAGAAGCCGGAGTAATAGGATAAATGGCGCATACTTCGTTCGTTTTGTGCGCCACCCGGGCTACAGCCTCGTTGGCATCACAAATGAGCTTGGGAAAGGTTTTTACCATGATGATTGTGTTCTATGGTTAAGCTCCGTGAAGCCAGACTTTCTTTTCCAACAACACTTCTTCACTTTCTTCCATATCTTCTCTTGGATGAATACAATCTACAGGGCATACAGAAACACACTGAGGATTATCATGAAAACCTTTACATTCTGTACATTTATCGGCTACGATGAAATAAAATTCATCAGATAATGCTTCCTGCTGTTCATCGGCATCCATTTCTTCCCCTCCCGGTGTAACGACAATTCCTTCCAGTGCAGTTTCCTCGGCTAATGACCATTCCTGATCGGGTTCATAAATTGCATTATTAGGACATTCCGAAATACAGGCATCACAGTTGATACATTCGTCTGTTATAAAAAGAGCCATAAGTTAATTTTTTAGATTATTACTGATTTTTCTATAAAAGTATTGTGGCTTTACCTGCTCAAATATGATGAATGTCATATTTTATTTAACTAAGAATTATTCTTAATAAGCTCATTTTAAAATCTATATGACCTTCATCATATTTCCTGCTGGTTAATGCATTTACATTTGAGACCATATCTCCACCTTCTGGAAATACCCGAAGGTCTTAAAATCTTAATGTATGATAGCAGCAGAAAAACCCCGAACACCGGCCGAAGCACTTGAAGCCGTAGTGATTCGTTTTGTGGGAGATTCCGGTGACGGGATGCAGCTCACCGGAACACAATTTTCTGACACCTCAGCCATGTTTGGAAATGATGTGGCCACCTTCCCCAATTATCCCTCAGAGATCCGCGCCCCTCAGGGCAGCCTTTATGGCGTGTCGGGATTCCAGGTACACATTGGGAGTGTAGAAATAAGCACGCCGGGGGATAATGTAGACCTGCTGGTTGCAATGAATCCCGCAGGACTTAAGACCAACCTTTACGCTGTAAAACCGGGACAAACTATTATTGTGGACGTAGATTCCTTTACTAAAAAGAATCTGGAGAAAGCTCAATATAAGACCAATCCCCTGGAAGATGAAAGTTTGTCCAATTACAGGGTGATCCAGGTTCCTATGTCATCATTGACAAAAGAAGCCTTAAAAAATATTGATGGCCTTGATCAAAAGGCGATCACCCGCAGCAAGAACATGTTTGCCCTGGGTATGGTCTACTGGCTCTACAGCCGTTCACCTGAATATACTATTGAATTCTTTAACAAGAAATTCAAAAACAAACCTCAGGTAATAGAAGCAAATACTAAGGTTTTGAATGCCGGATTCTTTTATGCTGAAACCATAGAATTGATCCCAAATTCCTATAGTGTATCCCCTGCTAAAATGCAGAGCGGAACCTACAGGATCATTATGGGAAATACCGCTACAGCCTGGGGCTTCCTTGCTGCTGCTGAAAAATCTGGCCTGGAACTTTTCTTAGGCTCCTATCCCATTACTCCGGCGACAGACATTCTGCATGAGCTGGTGAAGCACAAGCATTTTGGAGTAAAAGCTTTTCAGGCAGAAGACGAAATTGCCGGGATCACCTCGGCTATAGGAGCTTCCTTTGCCGGAGATCTTGCCATCACCACCACTTCAGGTCCCGGACTTGCATTGAAAGGAGAAGCTCTGGGACTTGCCATGATGATCGAACTGCCACTGGTCGTTGTGAACGTACAGCGTGGTGGACCGTCCACCGGATTACCAACAAAAACCGAACAATCTGACCTTCTACAGGCCATGTATGGCCGTAACGGGGAAAGTCCTGTGATTGTGATCGCAGCGAGTACTCCGGCGAACTGCTTTATTTACGCCTATCAGGCTGCTAAGCTCGCCCTGGAACATATGACTCCGGTGGTATTATTGACCGACGGATATATAGCCAACGGTTCAGCTCCCTGGAGAATAAGAAAAGTAGAAGATCTGCCGGAAATTAAGACACGGTTAGTAAAAGAAGGTAAGGAAGACTGGCATCCATACAACCGTGATGAAATTACCCTTGCGAGAGATTGGGCAGTGCCCGGTACTCCCGGCCTGGAGCACAGGGTTGGAGGTCTTGAAAAAGATCAGAAGAGCGGAAATGTTTCGCACGTGCCCGAAAACCATGAAGTCATGACAGAGATCAGGGCCGAAAAGGTGAAAAGAGTACAAAGTTTTATCCCTGAACTCATTCCCGAATTCGCTTCAGAAGGGGACCTGCTCATTGTGGGATGGGGAGGCACTTACGGTTCTCTTCACACTGCTGCCAAGCAACTTTATGATGAGGGCTTCAGAAATATTGGTTTTGCTCACTTTAATTATATCAATCCGCTTCCGCGCAACACGGAAGAAGTGTTTAAAAGGTTCAAAAAAGTAATCGTCTGTGAACTGAACAGCGGACAGTTCGCAAGCATTTTAAGAATGAACTTCAGCAGGGAATTCCTTCAGTATGATAAGGTGCAGGGGCTTCCATTTGCCAATACCGAGCTTATAGAAAAATTCAAACAAATTGTAGAATAACATGGAAACAGTAACTGCAAATAAGTACACGTATAAGGATTTTGCAAATGACCAGGAAGTAAGATGGTGTCCCGGCTGTGACGACTATGTTATTCTCAGGTCCGTTCAAAAAGCCCTGCCCGAAATGGGAGTCAAAAAAGAGGATGTGGTATTCATATCCGGAATTGGCTGCTCTTCCCGCTTCCCTTATTATATGGGAACCTACGGCATGCACGGAATTCACGGAAGGGCTCCGGCAATTGCATCGGGTGTAAAATTAGCTAATCCGAACCTCAGCGTTTGGGTGATCACCGGTGATGGCGATAGCATGGCTATTGGAGGAAACCATTTCATTCATGTGCTGCGAAGAAATATTGACCTTAACATCATTCTGTTTAATAACGAGATCTACGGACTAACAAAAGGACAGTTCTCCCCCACTTCCCTCGTGGGGCAAAAGACCAAATCTTCTCCTTTTGGAAATACGCAACCGCCATTCTCACCGGGAGAACTGGCCATAGGTGCACAGGCAAGATTTTTTGCCCGCATTGGTGGAAATGCGCCCAAGGAGATGACCGATATTTTCATAGAAGCCGAAAAATTTAAAGGAACTTCCCTGGTGGAAATCCTGCAAAACTGCGTGATCTTCAACGACGGTTGCTATGTAAAATATACAGATAAAGCCGTGAGAGAAGACAAGCAGTTATTCGTGGAGCACGGGAAGCCTATGATCTTCGGAAAAGAACGGAACAAAGGTCTTGTGCTTAATAAGCTAAAGCTTGAGGTAGTGACCATAGGAGAAAATGGAATAACTGAAGAAGACATCCTGGTGCATGATGCCAAAGAACAGGATCCAACCATGCATCAAATGCTGGTAAGGCTGGAATATCCATTGGTAACCGGAATTATCAGAAGTTATAATGATGTGACTCTGGAAGAAAGAGAAGATGCACTTACTGCGCAGATCAAGGCAAAATCTGAATTCAAGAAAACCGATGACCTTTTCTTCTCTGGAGAAATTTATGAAGTAAAGTAGCGCAAAACTGATCTTGATCAGTTTCAAACTGCTATCGAAATGTTAATTTCATTAACAATTTAAACCTGTAGAAAAAATGGGTTCAGAAGCAATCATAGTCTTTCTTATCGCAGGGATCGTTTTGGTCGCTGGCGCCAACTTTCTCTCTAACCTTATTTCACCAAAGTCAGATAACCCTTCAAAACGGGAGCCTTACGAAAGTGGAATGACCACTATTGGTCCTACCTGGGTGCAATTTAAAGTAGGTTATTATCTCTTTGCCATCCTCTTCCTCATTTTCGACGTGGAAGTGGCCTTTTTGGTGCCGTGGGCGGTAGTGTCTGGAGAAACTGGAAGTATAGCCCTGGTGGAGATCCTCATTTTTCTCTTCATTTTAGGATTAGGACTGGCATATGCATGGAAAAAAGGAGCATTAAAATGGGAATAGTAAATAATAAAGAACAGGCTGCCCAAAAAGGTGGAATTCCGGCAGATTTCCCGGGAGATGTAATTCCCGCGGGAAACGGAGGGAATATTCTGATCACCACCCTGGACAAAGTAATTAACTGGGGGCGTGCAAATTCCCTCTGGTCCCTTTATTTTGGAACCAGTTGCTGTGCCATAGAAATGATGCAGACGGGTGCAGCACGTCATGATTATTCCCGCTTTGGTTTTGAAGTCGCACGCCCGTCCCCCAGGCAGGCCGATCTTATTATTATTGCGGGAACTATCACTACAAAAATGGCCCCTGTATTACGGCGCTTGTACGACCAGATGGCCGAGCCAAAATATGTGATAGCTATGGGTGCCTGCGCAATTAGCGGCGGACCATTCTTTTACAACTCTTATTCTGTAGTAAAGGGAGCAGATCACGTGATCCCGGTGGATGTTTATGTTCCCGGCTGTCCTCCGCGTCCTGAAGCTCTACTTGAAGGAATGATCATGCTCCAGCAAAAGATCCTTAAGGAGAAAAGACTGGAAAAACCTAATCCCATCGACGGTTTTGATGAAGGAAAATAAAAAGTTATGGCCATGACCAACGAAGCACTGCAACAAACCATTTTAAGCTGGTTTCCCGACCCTGAGTTTCTTCAGCCTCAATTCACAGAAGAAGGTTCCCAATACCTCATAGTCAATGTTGAGGCAGAGCAGCTGCACGAACTTATGCAATTACTCAAAAGTAATCCCGAAACAAAATTTGATTACCTGTTCAACCTCACCGGGGTGGATTATGGAAAAGAACTCGGCGTGGTCTATCACCTGGAGTCTACGGTACACCGTCACATCCTGGTGGTGAAGGTACAGGCAGACGACCGCGAAAATCCCATTTTTGACACAGTACAGGACCTCTGGGCAACTGCCAATTATCACGAGCGGGAGGTTTACGATTTCTTTGGAATAAAATTCAGAAATCATCCCAATTTAAAACGGCTGTTTCTTACTGAAGACTGGGAAGGTTTCCCACTGCGGAAGGATTACGTCGATGAGACAAATATGGTTGTAAAATAGGAATAATGGGAACAGCTACTTTAGAACCGACTTCAATAAAAAAAGGCTTTAAGTCTGAAGAATACTTCATCAACATGGGTCCGCAGCATCCTGCGACTCACGGAGTACTACGACTGTTGCTCACAATTGACGGAGAGATCATTAAAAAAGTGGATCCCGATCTGGGCTACATTCACCGCTCAATCGAAAAAATGTGCGAAAGCAACAGCTATCAGCAGATCGTCCATCTCACAGACCGGCTTGACTATCTCTCTTCACATATCAACAACGAAGCGGTTTGCCTCTGCGTTGAAAATGCGCTGGAACTTGAAGTACCAGAAAGAGTTAAAGTAATTCGCACCATCCTCGGAGAACTGACCCGCATTGCCTCCCACACCTTATGGTGGGGCGTGATGGGAATGGATGTTGGCGCATTTTCCTCCTACTTCTACGGTTTTAGGGACCGTGAAATGATCAACGACATTTTTGAGGAAACATGCGGAGCCCGCCTTACCATGAATTACAATATCCCGGGCGGACTCATGCAGGACATTCACCCAAATTTCGTAAAAAGGGTAAAGGAATTCATCCCGCATTTCAGGTCTAAACTTCCTGAATACGACCGACTCCTAACCGGCAATATCATTTTTCAGAAAAGAACAAAAGGAGTAGGTGTACTATCAAAAGAAGACGCAATAAATTTTGGAGCCTCAGGACCTGTAGCAAGAGCCTCGGGTTATTCCTGTGATGTGCGGAAATATCACCCTTATAGCGCTTTGGATAAGATAAATTTCACTGAAGCCCTGGATACCACAGGAGATTCTTTCGCAAGATATAAGGTAAGAATTGCCGAGATGTGGGAATCCCTCGCAATAATTGAACAGCTTATAGATAATATTCCTGAAGGAGATCACAAGGTCGCAACCAATGCAGTGATCAAACTTCCCAAAGGGGAATTCTACCAGAAAGTGGAGACCGCCAGGGGGGAATTCGGAGTCTACATCATTAGTACCGGAACCAAAAATCCGTACCGGGTGAAATTCCGTTCTCCGGGGCTGTCTAACCTTTCCCTGCTAAACCATATCGCAGTGGGCGGAAAAATAGGAGATCTGGTGGCTACAATGGCTACCATAGATATTGTTGTACCTGATATAGATCGTTAACCTGAAAAAAATGAACAGCATTTCTAACATGATAGATTGGTTTGTAAGTACAGGAGTTTTAAACATGGCCATGATCGCCCTGATCTACCTCACTGTCTTTGCAGTACTGGGATTATTCCTGGTGCTGCTTGAAAGAAAGGTAGCTGCCTGGTTTCAGCTGCGGATAGGTCCAAACCGTGTAGGGTATCTTGGCTTGTTCCAAACCATTGCCGATGCTTTAAAACTGGTTTCTAAAGAACTTACGGGCACAGTAAAAGCTGATAAATTCCTTTACAACCTCGCACCATACTTTGTAATTGTCACCTCCTTAATGGCTTTGGCAGTTTTCCCCTTCACCCGGGATCTACAGGCATTCGATATCAATATTGGAGTATTTTTTCTTGTAGCTATTTCTTCTATAGGTGTTATAGGGATCCTGCTGGGTGGTTGGAGCAGCAATAATAAATTTGCCCTTATTGGAGCCATGCGCAGCGGAGTACAAACCATAAGTTATGAACTCTCTGTAGGCATATCACTGCTTACTATGGTGATCCTTACCGGCAGCCTGCAGCTTTCAGAAATTATTGAAGTACAAAAAAGCGGCTGGTTGATCGTGCAGGGACATATCCCAGCCATTATTGCATTTATGATCTACATGATCGCAGGTACGGCTGAAACCAATCGCGCACCTTTTGATATGGTGGAAGCCGAATCTGAACTTGGGGCCGGCTATCACACAGAATATTCGGGAATGAAGTTCGCTTACTTTTTCCTGGCAGAATTCATAAATATGTTCATCATAGCAGCCCTGGCAACAACAGTATTTTTCGGAGGTTGGCTTTCACCTTTCGGAATTACTGATTCCCTGCCATGGATGGGCCTCTTCTGGTTCCTTGCGAAAACCTTTGTGCTGGTATTCCTCATGATGTGGTTTCGCTGGACTTTTCCGAGGCTAAGAGTGGATCAGCTGTTAACGCTGGAGTGGAAATACCTGCTCCCTATTAACCTGGTGAACCTCGTGCTAATGGCTGTCATAGTATGGCTTAACCTTACCATTCAAATCTAATTGCTATGGGTTATTTTTCAGATATATATCACGGAATAGGCACTCTCCTCACAGGGATGAGAGTCACCGGGAAGTACTTCATAAATGCCCGAAAGGGAGCTATTACTCAGCAGTACCCCGACAACCGGGATACGCTGCAGATGTTTGAACGTTTTCGCGGAGAGGTGGTGATGCCGCATGATGAGAATAATGAACACAGCTGCACCGGATGTCAAAAATGTGAACTCGCCTGTCCTAATGGAAGTATTGAGATAATTTGGGACCGTGTGATCGATCCGGAAACCGGCAAAAAGAAAAAAGCCATAGACCAGCATATTTACCATCTCGGAATGTGTACCCAATGCGGATTATGTGTAGATGCCTGCCCTTCGGATGCTATAAAATGGGCACAGAACTTTGAGAACTCTGTTTATGACAGGACTCAGCTCACCAGAATTTTAAATAAACCCGGATCTAAGGTAAGAGCCGGAGTAGAAGAATAGGTTATGGAAAAATTGATCTTTTACATACTCGCAGTAATTATGATCGCTTCGGCCGTTGCAGCAGTGAGCAGCCGAAAGATGCTCCGTTCTGTGGTCTACCTGCTGTTCGTACTGATAGGTGCCGCCGGATTATATTTTCAGATGGATTATAATTTCCTGGCCGCCATTCAGCTTACTGTATATGCCGGGGGTGTTGTGGTACTTATTATATTTTCTGTTCTGCTTATTCAGCATATTGAAATGGAACTGGAGGTTGCAAAAAAATACCGGCAATCAATTTCTGCATTGCTGTGCCTAATGGGATTAAGTCTCGTTCTGGCTACTATTTACGCTCATCCATTCGAAGCTACAGGAGTAACTACAACAACGACTACTGCAGAAGTTGGCCGCGCTCTGCTAAGCACCGAAAAAGGTGGTTTCATTCTCCCGTTTGAGGTGATCAGTGTACTGCTACTATCGGCCATGATTGGAGCTATTGTGATAGCGAAAGGTGGAAATGAAATAGAAAAATCACCCCTGGAAAAAATAGAAGCCGAAAAGCTTCTGGAGGAGATTACAAAAGAAGTTGAAACAGAAAAAGTTCCTGAAGAAAACATAGGTGTCTAAAATGACATTTTTGAACCTGAAAAAATAACCGGCTGATGCCAAAAATATGAAACTATGATCCCGGGCGTAAGTATAAACGAAATCCTCACCCTCACTTCCATATTATTTTTTATTGGCGTGTATGGGTTCATTACCAGAAAGAATCTTATTTCCATCTTGATATCGGTGGAATTGATCCTGAATACTTCGGTCATAAACTTTGTAGTGATCAATAAATACCTCTACCCCGAACTGTTACAGGGAATGCTGTATTCGATCTTTATTATAGCCGTAGCCGCAGCCGAAACTGCGCTGGCGGTGGCTATTATCATCAACATATACAGGCGAACCGGCTCTGTAGCAGTGAGAGAAACTGAAACCATGAAGCACTAACTGGACAAGATATGAACCTCATCAATGTGTTTTTAATTCCTGCGATTCCCCTGGCTGTTTTCCTGGTCCTGGGGATATTCAGCCATAAGATCAAACCTGCAATATCCGGAGTGACAGGAGTCGCAGGTCTTGCTGTTTCGACCCTCCTCTCCTATTATACCGCCTGGCAATATTTCTTTGTTGCAGGAAAAGTTGATGGGGCCTATCAAACATTTATTGAAAAAACCGTCTGGATAAATTTTACAGAGACACTTCACATTGATATGGGAGTGCTGGTGGATCCAATTTCGGTCATGATGCTGGTGGTGGTCTCTACTGTTTCCCTGATGGTACATCTTTACAGCAGGGGCTATATGAAAGGAGATGAAGGTTATACCCGCTTCTTTGCCTATCTCTCTTTGTTCACCTTTTCCATGTATGGGCTTGTGCTGGCTACTAACCTCTTCCAGATCTATATCTTCTGGGAATTGGTAGGCGTATCTTCCTTCCTGCTTATTGGTTATTACTATACAAAAACATCGGCCATTGCAGCTGCAAAAAAGGCCTTTATAGTCACTCGTTTTGCTGACTTCGGATTTTTGATCGGCATCTTTATCATTGGCTTCTATACAAACACCTTTGACTTTGAATTGCTGAATGATCCACAGGGACCGGCCATTCTAACATGGGCATCCACCTCCTTCATGGGACTATCGGCAATCACCTGGGCACTCATCCTAATCTTTATTGGGGGTGCCGGTAAATCGGCTATGTTCCCGCTACACATCTGGTTACCCGATGCCATGGAAGGACCCACTCCGGTATCCGCACTGATCCATGCTGCTACTATGGTGGTTGCAGGGGTTTACCTGGTAGCAAGGCTTTTCCCAATGTTTTACATGGTGGAAGATGGATTTGCGCTGCAGATCGTAACGTACGTCGGAGCATTTTCGGCTTTATTTGCGGCCATTATAGCCATTACTCAAACAGACATTAAAAGAGTACTGGCCTTCTCCACAATGTCGCAGCTGGGCTATATGATGATGGCATTAGGAGTTTCGGGCCTGGAGGGCCATGAAGGAGTGGGATATATGGCATCCATGTTCCACCTCTTTACACACGCTATGTTCAAAGCTTTACTCTTCCTGGGTGCCGGATCTGTGATACATGCAGTCCACAGCAATTATCTTCAGGATATGGGCGGCCTCCGAAAATACATGCCGGTAACGAATATTACCTTTCTTATTGCAGCTTTGGCCATTGCCGGAGTTCCGCCGCTGGCTGGATTCTGGAGTAAGGACGAGATCCTGGTTGCCGCCTACCAGAACAGTCAGTTCATTTATGGGATTGGGATCTTTGTAGCCGGATTGACCGCTTTCTACATGTTCAGGCTTTACTTCGGAATATTTTGGGGTAAAGACACAGAGTACAAAAAAATTCCGCATGAATCTCCCGCTTCAATGACTATCCCTTTGGTGATCCTGGCCTTACTTACAATATCTGCCGGTTTTATCCCCTTTAGCGAATTGGTGACCGCCGATAAAATAGGATTTGAAGCTCATATCAATGTTCCTCTGGCAGCTATAGCAGTAACAGTGGGTCTCCTTGGAATCCTGCTGGCATGGATCTTCTATAAAAAGGAAAACGATCTCGCCTACAGGTTCTCTGTTGCCTTTGGCTCATTCTACAGATGGACCTCTAACAAATTCTATTTTGATGAGATCTACCTTTTCGTAGCCCGAAATATTTTCTTTAAAAATGTAGCTGCTCCAATCGCAAAGTTCGATAAAAAGATCGTAGATGGCAGCATGGAAGGAATTGGTAATCAAACAGTAGTGATCTCCAATAAAATAAAAAACTGGCAATCAGGAAAGGTTCAGGATTATGCTTTTGGCTTTATAGGAGGGGTTGTGATCCTGACCCTGGTATTTATTTACATATTTTCTAATTAGTGCATTATGGACATTTTATCTCTCTTTGTAATTGTTCCGGTACTGGTGATCCTGGCTCTTGTTTTCACTAAAGATCTCAAACAGGCCAGGCTGGTTTCTATGGTCGGCGGATTGATCCAACTGGGAATGGCAATAAATCTTTTATTCGCCTATTTTAGAGAAAGAGCAGTCAATGATTCCATCATGCTGTTCACAAGGGATGTGGTGTGGTTTGAACAATTTAATATACACTACAATATTGGCGTAGACGGAATTTCGGTCTCCCTCATTCTCCTTACCTCCATAATTGTCCTGGCCGGAGTTTTTATCTCCTGGAAAATGGAGGAACTGCCAAAGGAATTTTTCATTTCATTGGTTATACTTTCCACGGGAGTCTACGGATTCTTCATCTCCATTGACCTTTTCACCATGTTCGTCTTTTACGAAATAGCTGTGATCCCAATGTACCTGCTTATCGGAATCTGGGGTTCGGGGAACAAGGAATATTCGGCCATGAAACTCACTTTAATGTTAATGGGAGCTTCGGCAGTACTTATGGTGGGGATATTAGGTATTTACTTTAATTCCAACGCCGATGGTGGGGCTCTTACTTTTAATATCCTCGAGATCGCTCAGGTGAACATACCTTTAGAAGCACAGAAACTGTTCTTCCCGCTAACCTTTATCGGATTTGCCATTTTAGGAGCCCTTTTTCCCTTCCATACCTGGTCTCCCGACGGGCATGCCTCTGCGCCTACTGCAGTTTCCATGTTACACGCCGGAGTTCTAATGAAACTTGGAGGCTACGGAATTTTCAGAGTGGCTATGTTCCTGCTTCCTGCAGGGGCACTTGAATGGAGCTGGTTCTTTATCATTCTTTCAGCAACAGGAGTCATCTATGGTGCCTTTGCAGCCCTACGGCAAACCGACCTTAAATATATTAATGCCTATGCCTCTGTCAGCCACCTTGGAATGGTAACTTTCGCGCTGCTCATGCTAAACAAAACTGCCTGGAATGGTGCCATTTTACAATCCCTTTCCCACGGATTTATGACAGCTCTTTTCTTTGCATTGATCGGGATGATCTACGGAAGAACACACACCCGGGACATCACAAAACTAGGGGGTCTGCTCAAGGTGATCCCATTTATATCGGTGGTATACGTAATTGCCGGAATGGCCTTACTGGGTCTACCCGGCTTCAGCGGATTCGTCGCCGAGATGAATATTTTCATGGGTGCGTTTCAGCAGGACAGCATGTTCTACAGGATTGCTACCATAGTTTCAATTTCGGCTATCGTGGTGACTGCCGTGTATGTATTACGTGTGGTGGGTATTATGCTCATGGGGCCGGTAAAAAATGAAGCTTATACACAACTGGAAGGCACTACCTGGTATGAGAAAACCGGAATTCTGTTGTTGTTAATTCCTATTGTAGGGATAGGTGTAGCCCCCTTGTGGATCAGCAACCTGATCATGGAAAGCCTTCAGCCATTTATTCAGGGAGTCTTACTTTAAAAAATTAGAAGATGGATTTAAATAGTTTTTTACTAATGCGGCATGAGATCTCCCTCCTGGGAATCATCCTACTCCTCATTATTGCTGAAATTGCAATCCCAGATCGCAAAAAGAGCAGCATTCTGCACCTGGCACTACTCTTATTTGGAATTCACACCGCTGTTGGTTTCCTGCCGCTGGAAGAAAGTTTCCTGTTTGGAGGAATGTTCCAGAGTAATGAAATGATCCACTTCTTTAAAGGAGTACTTAATATCGGAGTTTTCACACTTTTATTACAGTCGGCAGATTGGCTGGAAAAAAACATGATGAACCAGGAAAGAGGAACAGAATTTTTCATCCTGCTATTCGCTTCGCTCCTTGGCATGTACTTTATGATCTCTGCCGGGGATTTTCTCATGTTCTTTATAGGAATGGAAATTTCCACGCTGCCAGTTGCAGCGCTTGCCGCCTTTGAGATCATTAAAAGAGAATCAGGGGAGGCAGGGATTAAGTTTATTCTTTCAGCAGCACTGGCATCGGGGGTATCGCTATTTGGAATCAGTATGTTATATGCTACTAACGGTTCCATTTATTTTGAAGACATTCTAACTACCCTCACAGTCTCCAATTTGACGCTATTAGGTTTTGTAATGTTCTTTGCAGGGCTCGCCTTTAAAATATCTTTGGTGCCGTTCCACTTCTGGACTGCCGATGTTTACCAGGGTGCGCCAATTGCGATTGCCTCCTATCTCTCGGTAATTTCCAAAGGCGCCGCTGCTTTCATCTTAATGATCCTCCTGTTTACGGTTTTAAAACCTTTAATGCATATTTGGGAGAATATGCTTTACATCCTGGCCATTGCCACCATGTTTATAGGAAACCTTTTCGCTCTTAGACAGGAAAATATGAAGCGGTTCCTTGCCTACTCTTCTATTGCTCAGGCAGGATTTATTTTATTAGGTTTTATGACAGGAAGCCAGTTGGGAACAGCAACTGTGGTTTACTTTGTCACTATTTATATTTTCTCGAATCTTGCAGCCTTTGGCGTAGTGCAGGCTATTTCAAATCAAACAGGGAAGGAAAATATGAAAGATTATGAAGGACTATATCGCACCAATCCAAGATTAAGTCTGGTCATGATGCTCGCTCTTTTTTCACTAGCGGGCATTCCTCCGGTAGCAGGCTTCTTTGGCAAGTTCTTCCTTTTCACTGCAGCTGCCAGTGAAGGTTATTACCTGCTGGTATTCCTGGCGGTAGTGAATGTTACTATTTCGCTTTATTATTATTTGCTTGTAATCAGGGCAATGTTCGTTAGAAAAGGTGAAGATCCTATCCCATTTTTTGAGAACAAATTATATATGAAACTGGGACTGCTCATTACAGTATTCGGAATTCTCGCGCTTGGAATTTATAGTCCGCTGTATGAGTATATATATCAGATAAGTTCAGTTTTAAATTAATAGATCATGGCATTAGAGGGAAAACATAGCTTCGGAAGTATTGGTGAAACAAGAGTAAGTTTTATCGAAAAGAAGATTGAGGAAGAACGGAAAGAATTTCTTACCCGGCTACTGGAACACAATGGCTTTACAGTGGTGATTGAGGAAGAAAAAAAGAAAAAGCCTGAAGATATACAGCTATATACAGTTGGAGTTACAGATATCACTTTCAATCCTGTAATAGGAGTTTTTGAAAGAAAACTAAAAACATTTGATGGTCACAAGGTAACGCCCGGTTATTGGAATCAGCTTACTGAAGAAGCCAAACCGCAATACTGGAAATAGGTTCAGTAGATTTTTGTTTAAGTTTAGGTTGGCCGGAAGCGGCCGAAGGCCCTGCATTTGCAGGGCCTTTTTAATTAAGGCTCTAAAATGTCATTTTTGGATGTCTTTTATTTCATAGCCACCACGGCTCCCGGTGGTAACGGTGCAGGAACTATATTATCCACAGGCTCTGTACTTTGTAGATAATGATACATCGCCTCCAGATCTTCATCACTAAGGTGAGCAAAATTGAACCAGGGCATTGGAGGTAAAAGATCTCTGGCGTTCTCCAATCCTTTATACTTTCCTTTTTGCATGGCTATTTTAAACTGCTCCAGGCTCCAGTTACCAATCCCGGTTTCATGAGAAGTAATATTTGCTGCAAAAGAAGTTCCCCACGGACCTATACCTGCGGTGAGGTCTCCACTAAAGACCATGAAGCCCGGTGGAAGATTAGCCATGTCAACTGCAGGAAGTTCCTGCCCCTGCTGAAAACCAGAAAGTTTTAGCCCTTTGATCTCTTCAGGACCTCGCTCTCCAAATTGTTTTGGAGAATGACAATCGGCACATCCGATAGTGGTGACAAGATACTCTCCTCTTTTTACCTTTTGTTCATGGGTGATTTCAGCAATCCCGGATTCTTCAGGAACTTTTGCGTAGTTCTTTTCCTGACAGCCGGTAAGTAATATGAAAAGAATTAGAATTGCTCCCACTAATAAAGGAGTGGCTCTAAATCCAAATGATGGACGCTTAGAAAATAAAGATGCTACTATCATAATGAAATTTTTTAAAACAACTAATTTCAAAAAAAAATAAACATCTTGATGACCTAAACGTTAACAAGCATAGATATTAGTTAAAAAACACTTTATCTATTGCGATTTTAAAAAGTAAAATACCCTTTTGCGGTTTCTAATTTTTAATTCCTTCCCGTTATAATTTTCAAGAATTTCATCATCAATATGCACATCCCTTCCAATATATTTGAGACGTACTTCCCTAACTTTTCTTAGGTCAGCAAATTCCTTCAGTTGTTTTTCCTCTTTAGTCTCCTTAAGCTGGTTTTCAATAAAGGTTTTGAGGTCTTCCCTGGCCTCTTCCCGCACCATTACCAGTTCGAAGCTACCATCTCCCGGGTTAGCATTGGGAGCTAATTCAATATTTGGACCTATATATCTTATGTTCATGAGTTCTACAAGTAAAAACTTTCCTGTAATTTCCTCCTCATCTGCAATAATTATGACCTCCTCTGCTTCATAGGAATCTATCAACTTCAGTAGCTCTTTGAGGGAAGTTTTTATCTCATCCTGTTTTTCTTCTTCATCTTTTTCTTTCATCACCCGCACCAGCCGGGGGAAAATTCCACAGCCCATACCTTCTATAAAAAAAGAAGCTTCTTCAACTCCACTTATTAATCCAATGTCGAATTTTGTTTTTTCATGTGGCCCCTGAATAAGCTCCTCAGCTTTTTTTAAACCAAGCGTTGTTGCTATATTATTTGCTGTACCGTAGGGTAAAATTTGTATAGGTATTTTCAGAAATTCTTCTTTATTTTTTTCAAGCAAGACCTTTGTGAGTTTTTGCACTGTCCCATCTCCTCCGGCCACGAAAATGATGTCCGCATCTTTACGTGTAAACCGCTTCCAGAATAGAGAATCTGTAGAATAGGATTTAACTTCAAAGCCCCGTCCCTCAATTAATTTTTTAAGGTCACTCTTTGTGTGATTTCCATTACCTGCAGTAGGATTGTAGATAAGAATAGCTTTTTTCATCACCTTCATTTCCTTCAAATATAAGGAGCAGAAAAGAGTATAACAGGTTCCTTAACACAGACTTATAAAAAATACGTTTCAACTTATTTGAGAGTTTTGTATTTTAAGCTAACAACCGATTAAAACAAATTACTATGAAAATACTTGTGACTAATGACGACGGAATTTACAGTCCGGGGCTTTCGTGTCTCGCACGATGTGCTGCAGAATATGGGGAGGTTATCGTTATGGCCCCCGATGTGGAACAGTCTGCCATGGGACAGGCCATCACCTCGGCCAAACCTATTACCTATAAAAAATCTCCAATCCATTTTGAAGGAATGGAAGCCTACCGGGTAAGTGGCACTCCTGCCGATTGTGTTGCCCTGGGTGCTCACCTGTTCGATGACATAGATCTGGTACTTTCGGGGATTAATATTGGATCAAATCTCGGAAATTCGGCCTGGCACTCCGGCACCTTGTCGGCAGCAAGACAAGCGGTTCTATTCGGGATAAGAGGTATAGCCCTCAGTGTTTCCGTCGGAGAAACAGAACCTGATTTTGAGGCCCTTGAACCTTTTGTAAAACCGGCTTTAAAGGAAGTAATGCATGAATATGAAATGGAATTACTTAATATAAACTTTCCCCGTAAACCCGAAGGTGAAATCACCTGGACCTCTCAATCTATTCGACATTACGATGGTAAAGTAATTCAGCAGGCAGATCCTATGGGTAGGGAACATTACTGGTTTACAGTTTTTCCTATTGAAGAAGTGGAAGAAGGAACAGACCGATGGGCAGTGAAACAAGGAATGACCAGCATTACACCAATGATTCTCGATCTCACCAATAAGAAAATTCTGGAAAATAAAAATGGAAAATCAGGAAGACGGTAGGATTAATAACTCCATACTCATGAAAATGTCATTTTTGAGATGTTAGTTTATTCTTCCCTTACTGGAAAATTCCTTAGGGGTGGCACTAAAACAAAGCCTGCAGGCTAGCGCCTGCGCGGTCTTTTTTGTTTTATCCTTCAAGCTCAAACAAGCTCAAATTCGTACTTCTAACTTCGTAAATCTACCTTCGTACTTCTTGCCACAGGATTACCTCCCTGCGGTCGGTGATCCTGTGGGGGGTGGAATTAAAACAAAGCCTGCAGGCTGGCGCCTGCGCGGTCTTTTTTGTTTTTTCCTTCAAGCTCAAGCAAGCTCAAATTCGTACTTCTAACTTCGTAAATCTACCTTCGTACTTCTTGCCACAGGATTACCTCCCTGCGGTCGGTGATCCTGTTGTGGGTGGAACTAAAACAAAGCCTGCGGGCTGGCGCCTGCGTGGTCTTTTTTGTTTTTTCCTTCAAGCTCAAGTAAGCTCAAATTCGTACTTCTAACTTCGTAAATCTACCTTCGTACTTCTTGCCACCTCGAACAAGCTCAAATTCGTACTTCTAACTTCGTAAATCTACCTTCGTACTTCTTGCCACAGGATTACCTCCCTGCGGTCGGTGATCCTGTTGGGGGTGGAACTAAAACAAAGCCTGCAGGCTGGCGCCTGCGCGGTCTTTTTTGTTTTTTATCCTGCGACCTCGAACAAGTTCGGGTCTTGGCTAAAACAAAAAAGCCCTGCACTTTCGTGCAAGGCTTTGTTTTGTCGGGGTGGCAGGATTCGAACCTGCGGCCTCCTGCTCCCAAAGCAGGCGCGATAACCGGGCTACGCTACACCCCGAAATCAGCTTACGCTGATAACATTCAATAAAAAAAATTCAAATTCCACTATCTACCCAAAGCAGGCGAGATAACCGGGCGGAGTTTATCCTGAGCAAATTCATGAGAAATTTGACGAAGGGCACACCCCGAAATCAGCTGACGCTGATAACTTTGAATAAACAAATTTCAAATTCCAACTCAGTGAATCTTGAATCCTGAATTTTGAATCTAAATGGTCTGCAAATATAGGAAACAACTTTGCTTTGGCTTTATATAAATACCTTTTTTTACTAATTACTTTATAAGCTTCTACTCCACCCTAAAATACTCTCTGAGCGACACTGGTTTACCTTCGGCAGTAAAGCCTTCAAGGACTACCTCAAAGTCCCCCTCAACGTCTGATGTGAAAAATTCAATTGCTTCACCCGAAGATTTTAGATCGAGGTTCGGATTCCAATAAAGCTGGTATCTGAAATCGGGAACACGGTTATTCCTGTTCTTTTCAGTGTATACCTGTTGAAAATATTTTTTCGGAACTTCAGAAGTGAATAATTCTACTTTCCGGACATTGGGAGCAGAATGTTCATCAAAGTAATCATTGTCAAGAGTTTCGAATATTACAGCTCCCTGAAAAGATGCCGGACCCAGAAAGATTTTATCTCTTATAATCTTTACAGACTTTAAACGTCTCGCATCCATTCCTGCAGGAATACTGTGATCCTGGACCATAATCCCGTCGATCATAACCAACGGCAACAAACCCATTTCCACATAATTATTTAATCCCCTCACCTGGAAAACTGCCTGTCCCTCAGCGTTTTTTCTAACTCCTGCAGATTTTATAATCTCCACAAAGGTCTCTGGCACAGATTTAAAACGGGTATAATCTGAAAGCTGATAAGTTTCCATCATCTTCTCTGGAAGGCCCGACTCCTTTTCAGGTGGTACAAGTGTATCTGGTTTCACCGAAAAAAAGGCATTTTCGATTTGATTGTAGATGCTCCTCTGCAGGATAATATCTTCCATTTCGGGTGTTAAGGTAAATTCAGAAAATTGGAGCCCGGAAGGATCGATTCCCTCCTGTCTATCCAACTCTATTTTAAATTCATCACCTCCACTTCCAATGATCTCCAGCACAGCATTTCTGTTCCTGATATCAGTTTCGACATTAAAAAAGAATTGTCCTTCCTTATTGGTTTCCACTAAATTTGTAAAACCTTCTTCTGAAGGTATGGATAATGCCACTATTCTTTTTCCAGGTGTAATATTTGCTCCTGAAGTTAACCGGCCCGCAACTATCTGTCCCCTTAATTCAGGTAGTTTTAGTTTATTCTCCTTTGCAATAAAAAGCTCCTCATTTTTAGAACCATTTGAATTAGCTGTTTTCTTAGGGTTGAAAGAAAGAGTCTCCAGTTTTCTTACAGAGAGAGAATATGTGCCATTCATAACTTCCCCTGAAGTATTTCCTGTGTTTATCTTTACCTGATCCCTTTTCTTAAAAGTGTTTTTATTAAGACTCAAAGGCAGCAATCCTTCAGCTGGGGCGTTTTCTGTTCTTTCCCTTCCCTTCAAATGAACTTCAGAATTAGTATTTATTCCAGTTTTTAATAGCTGCTTTTGATTCGACTGATAGGGATTAATTAGAACAATATCACTTTCAAAATAATTATCCTCTAAATTTCTCATCCAGTTGGTATACGCCACCAGCTTATAATTTCCTGATGGTACCGAAGTAGGAATAAAATAATCTGCATATCCTCGCCCCCCTTCCAACATTACTTTTTGTCGAAATACTACCTCTGAATTTTCACCAATTAGCTCCACGTAAGCTATCTTACTCAGATCGGATAATTTCCCTGTTTTTGAATTCAAATTGTAAACGCTGTACAAAAAATATTCCCCGGGAAAAATTACAGCCGAATTATGATGTACATAAACTCTTTCCTGATGGGCTCGGGTTTCAAAACCTTCAGGGGCCAACATGTGGGATAATTCCTGTGATTTGACCTGATCGAAGGAAAAAATTAATATTGTAAAAAAAGTTAAAATTTCTCTCATAATGTCTTGTTCTATTCTATCCAAAAATCAGGCACCGCATTTGTTCCATATAATGTGCAATCAACGCAGTGAGATCTGACAAATCTGTATTTTAAAACGTCCATGCCTATAAATTTAACACTTCCCGATTCAAGCTGCTGTCTCAAGGCCTGTATTTCTGCGTCGGTTGAAGAATCGGGAACTTTGACCTCACAAAGGGAAACATGAGAATCGGGAATGAATTCTTTTGTACTATAAAAATCCTCAAAATCAAAAAAGATCCTTTGAGAGCTGACATCTGCTATAGAAAAGAAGCCGATCACCTTCTCATCCGGATCACTTTCAGAAAAAAGGTTTCCATTAATAAGACCCAATTGGTTTTGAGAAAACAGACTTTCAGAATCTGAAAAATCTTTCAAAGTTTCATAATAAGAAAAAGCATCTCCAGAGATAGAAAATTGCCTTACCCTTATACTGTAACGATGGGCAGTCCTGTAATCTTCACCCTCGATAAACCTCACCAGAAGATCATCAATACCCCTACTATTCTCGGCATTTGTATTAGCCAGGAGAACTTCCCGGGACAATTCGGTGACGTAACAAACTTCTTCCTCTCTGGTTTTAGGCACCTGCACGAACTCTCCATCGCGGTAGACCAGGTCCCGGGGGAAATCAAAAGGCGAAACAATTTTATAAGTTTCTTCGAAATTATAAAGGTAATACCCGGGATTCTTCTCATTCCCGTCAACGTCTAAAAGTATAGCAACCCCCTCCTTATTTCTATATGTAGTTCTTACGGCAGAGACGTCTGATAATTCCGGTGCTTCTGAAAGAACTTCGGGTTCAGAAGCATAAGTTTTCCCATTGGAGGTTGTCACCTTCAGCGTATAAGCTCTTCCGGGAATAGCGCGGAAAGCTTCCGTGGAGACATATCTACCGGGCTCTAATTCGGTAAATTGAAAATTTTCACCTTCTGTCATCACTACCACCTGTGCATTGCTTTCTTTTGAGGGTCCATCTTCTTCCAGTCTGTACGTACGGCTGAGCAGGATTTCCTGTTGCTGCAATTCACTTGTAATTATCCCCTCTATAACCAACGCATCCTCGTAATTATTAGTTTCAATTTCAATGGGCTCTACACAACCGTAAAGACCGGTAAGAAATAAAAAACTAAAAAAGAACCTCATAAATAACATTTTTGAATCAAATGGTACTATGGCGTTTCCCAGGTCCTGAGAAGAGGCCCGGCTACAGGCAAAGAGATTAATGAAGGACAGAAATGTTTTCATAATACATCTATTTTTCCCAAAAATCGGGTACCACATTGGTTCCAAACACAGTACAGTCAATGCACCCGGCTTTCACGAATTTATAGCCAACTCCAAATTCGTAGGCAAAATATTTTACATTCCCCACATTGAGTTGCTGCGCCAATGCTTCTTTATTACCGGTAGTTGATAAATCGGGAACAGATATTTCACAGCCCGTCACATGAGAAGCGGGGCGTACTTCACTTCTTTCATAAAAATCTTCAAAATCAAAGAAAATTCTTTGAGAACTTACATCTGCTATCGAAAAGAAACCGATCACCTTCTCATTTGGGTCACTTTCAGAAAAAAGATTTCCATTGATCAATCCCAGTTGATTCTGAGAAAAAAGACTTTCAGAATCTGAGAAATCCCTGAGGGTTTCATAAAATGAAAATGCGTCTGCAGAGATGGAATATTGTTTAACCAGAATACTGTATCTATATGCTGTTTTGTAATCCTTATTTTCTATAAATCTAACAAGGAACCGGTTCAGGTCGCTACCGCTTTGTTCATAAGTATTGGCCAAAAGTACTTCCTGCGAGGGTTCTGTAACGTAACAAACACTTTCCTCCTTGGTTTTAGGAACTTCTATAAATTCTCCATCCATATAGATGAGATCTCTCGTAGTGGTTAAGGGAGAAACAATTTTATATGTTTCAGAAAAATCATAAAGATAAAAGCCATAGTTTCCTTCTGCTCCCTTTACATCCAATAGAATGGCTATACCTTCCTCATTCCGAAAGCTGGTTTTTTTTGCATACACATTGGAAATTCCCGGCGCCTCTGTGAGTTGTTCGGGTTCAGAGGAATATTTTCTGCCATTAGAAGTATTTACTTCTAGAGTATAAGATCTTCCGGGAACAGCTCGAAAAGCATTATCGGAAACATACCTCCCCGGCTCGGCCTCACTAAATGAAAATGACTGGCCTTCAGAAAGAACCCATACCTGAGCGTTGCTTTCTTTAGCCGGCCCTCTTTCTTCCAGCCTAAAAGTACGGCTTAGAAGAATCTCCTGTCGTTGCAATTCATTCGTTATAATTCCTTCAATAACCAAGGCATCTTCAAATGTTTGAGATTCGATTTCAATAGGTTCAACACAACCATGGAAACCTGAAACTAATACGATTCCGAAAAATAATTTTATCAAATTTCTACTGCTCATCATCCTTAAAACTTGAAGTTGTAAGTTATGGTAGGAACAGGAATTGAGAATATCGAACTTTTATAGGCTTTAATTTTTCCTCCTTCGGTCACAAAGAATACCGAATAAGGATTATTCCTTCCTAAAACATTATAAACTGAAATATTCCAGAAACTATGTGCCAGCTTTTGGATTTTGTGGTTGCCTTCTATGTTGAAACTCAAATCCAGCCTGTAATAATCGGGAATCCTGAATTCATTGCGATCACTGTACATTACATATTCGGCTCCGTTATAATTGTATTTACCTACAGGATAAGTAATAGGTCTTCCTGTTTGATAAACGAAATTTGCCGAAAGACTAAATCTTCTTGTGAATTTATAATTTGCCACCATTGAAAAATCATGTGGTTTATCAAAATTGGAAGGAAAGAATTCTCCGTTGTTCACTATTTCATCTTTGAACTCCCCTGCCAGTTTTACAAAAGAGCGGGAATAACTATATCCAACCCAGCCGTTGAGATTTCCTTTTGTTTTTTTCAGAAGAAATTCCACTCCGTGAGATTTACCCTCACCCTGCAGGATTTCAGTCTCAATGGTTTCGTTAAGGAAGAGCTGGGCACCCACCTTATAATCCAGGATATCATTAGACGTCTTGTAGTAGCCTTCCAAACTAAGTTCATAGGTGTTTTGAAAAAGATTCTTGTAGAAGCCCAGAGAGTAATTGTTTGCCTGCTGTGGTTTAACTATTCCGTCAGAAAGTTTGTAGGTATCTGTTGGGGATGCTGTGGTATTTGTGGAAAGCGTGTGGATGTATTGATAGGTGCTGTTATAACTTGCCTTTACTGATAGATCTTCCTGTAAAAGATATCTTGCCGCCAGCCGAAGCTCGGGACCCCCATAGCTCGCTATCACCTCATTATTTCCGTACTCCACAACATCTTCAACAGAGGACTCCTGGCGAGGTGCTCCTTCCTGGTAAATTCTTTCTGTCCCTTCCCCAAGTGCGGTAAAGAGAGAAAACCGGAGCCCGCCACTTAATAGTAATTTTTCGTTCACAATAAATTCATCTCCAAGGAAAACGGCAGATTCCACTCCTTTCTCCCGGGGTATTTCTACAGCCTGTACGGCAGAATTTTCTCCTTGCGGACTTATCTCTCCGGGCTCCACAAGGTATAACTTGGCCGAAACTCCATAATCAAAACGATGTTTTGAGTTAAGCCTGTACCTCATGTGCACCTTGGCCTCGGTTTCATTGATGCCATAGCCCGATCTAAAATCATTGGTGAACTCTCCCGCGTAATCAATATTAAAATTATAATTGGAGTTGGTCAAGATCACCTTCCCCTGATGGGAATCATTGAACCTGTGGCCCACTTCCATTGACAAAAGCCTGTTACTGTAGCTGTAGAGCGAATCTGGTGTAATGTTAAACCTGTCATTGCTGAAATATCCCATAAGATCCACATCTGTGTCCATTCCAATTTTATGGTTGTATTTTGCTACAACATCATAAAATGAAGCTTCGTTGTCTCGAAGAGATTCCTCTTCCAAAGATTTCAATATCCAATCTGAATACGTACTTCTTACCCCTACGAGGAAACCTGCTTTCTCTTTTACAATGGGAACTTCCAGAGTTAAATTTCCTGTTACAGGACCAATAGAACCTTCACCTGCGAACTCCTGCACATTGGCATCCTTTGTTTTAATATCAAAAACTGAAGAAAGTCTTCCCCCGTAATTTGCAGGGATATGTCCCTTATAAATATCCACAGTACCAGTAGTAAATGGATTAAGAGCAGAAAAGATACCGAAGAAATGCGAAGGGTTATATATCACTGCATTATCTAACAGGATCAGGTTTTGGTCTGATCGCCCCCCTCTCACATTAAACCCTGCTGCACCTTCACCGGCAGTGGATATCCCGGGAAGTGTTGTACTTACTTTTAAAATATTTCTTTCCCCAAGAACCAAAGGAATGTTTTTTATTTCCTCTACATTGATCTCTTCAGATCCTCCCACTGCATCACTCACGTTTTTATTGGGGTTTGATTCCAGCAGAACTTCTCCCAGCTGTTCAAAATCCTCTCTTAAGCTCAGGTTTAATTGCCCGTCATTGTAGATTACCACACGTTTTGTAACATCTTCACTTCCAAAAGAGCGGGTTTCAATTATATGTACTCCGGGTGGAAGATTCAAAGAATATTGACCACGCGAATCTGTCACGGTGCCTATCTCACGATCCCTTACCGAAATGGCAAGATTAGGAATTGGAGCTCCATCTTCGGCACTGGTCACAACACCACTTAATTTAAGACGGGATTTTCCCTGTGATCTGTCTGCCCGGCCTATTGTAATTGTTTCTATTGGCTTTTGCTCCGCTGAAACATCTTCATAAAATACCGGATTATATGTTTTTTCTTCAGGTGTGTCTACAACTTCAGACTCCTGTTTTCCGAAGAAGTTTTCAGGCAGCTCGTCATAAATAATATTGTTCCTGGTAAGAATAATCCTGTCTCCGTCTACATGGAAATTCAGCAGCGTATTATCAAAGATATCTTGTAACACCTCTTGAATTTCAACATCACTGTAGGTTCCGGAAATTTTCTTATCGGGCAACCAGGTATCCACATAGTAAAATCTAAATGATGTCTTGCTTTCAATTTGCAGGATCACTTCTTCAAAGGATGCATCAACGAAATTAAAGTCTGTTTTTTGGGAAATCTGCGCCTTTAAGCTAAATACCGAAAAGATAAACAGGCAAAAGAAAAATTTCTTCATTCGGGAAGGCTAGTTTTTAATTTGAGAAAGGG
The DNA here is from genome assembly GCF_000423585.1 of Salinimicrobium xinjiangense DSM 19287. Classification (GTDB taxonomy): domain Bacteria; phylum Bacteroidota; class Bacteroidia; order Flavobacteriales; family Flavobacteriaceae; genus Salinimicrobium; species Salinimicrobium xinjiangense. The sequence continues at coordinate 67,083 of NZ_AUIG01000016.1, read as the reverse complement.
TTTGAAATAGAACGACGGCAGACCGGTCCCTGCGTTCACCGGATTGTTTCCGGAAATTTCTGAAATTATCGAGAACTATTGTCCTTTGATCGGGAAAAGCCTGGAGTAAATTCCTTCTGTTAAGCTCCCGGTATTCTCCCTTGTAAAGAAAAAAGTATGTTGGTTTTTGAGCACGGAATTCATAGTGAACGTAAGAATCTTTCCTTATCATCTTCTCCTTAAGCCGGTACTTTTTGAGGACCTGAAAATTTTTATCTTCAAAAAGCATTTCATGTATCCCACTGGTTTTAGCTCCCGCCGAAGAAATATTAACAAAACTGCGCCCGTTATAATCAAAACCCTGTAGCTGATTATCAAAAAGACGGAATCCGTTTTGAATTTTCCGGTCTTGAGGATTAACGATTACCAGATCTTCAAAAACATTATATTTTAGAGGAATATTAAAAAAAGTCTGTCCGGCGTAATCTACAGTGGACGGCACAAATTCCCGGGACTGGAAGAACTTATGATTTTCATTAATCATACGATGTTTTTCAATATACTCTGCTCCCGAGTAAATAGCTGTATTCACTTCGCCAATAGCCATATCAAACGCTATGAACATCTCTTTATTCCCTGCAGAATTTTCCTGTCCAAACAAATGAGAATAAAAACTCATAACTCCCACCACAAGAAAAAGGGAAGAATATTTCTTACTATACATTTTATAGTTATTTATTTGGCTTAAAATGAATTGATCAGATAGGCCCAAAAAATTCAAAACTACATTTTTAAATTCAACACCTTAACATTTTTTAACAATTTTTCTATATTTATCTTTAATAACTGCCAAGTTCAGCTCGAATTGGCGCCCCGTTGTGAACCAGAAACAATTAATTTCTTTCTATATTTGACCTTGTAAAAAATACCTTTATTATGAAATCCAGATCAGCTATTATCCCTGTGTTTATTGCCGCTTTCCTTTTTAGCTGTGGCGAAAACGGAAAAGCAAAGGCCGAAATCGATCAAAATGCAGCAGAAAATGATTCCATACAGGAAACTGTCTCTGTAACCATTCCGGAGGAACAACTTACTACGGCAGAATATGAGTATGAGGTGGTAGTTCCCGATCTTCAGATTGCCTGGGGAATGGACTTTCTGCCAGATGGCAGCATGCTCATCACTGAAAAAAGCGGGGATCTGATTCATTTTGAGAATGGACAGAAAAGACAGGTAGAAGGTGCACCTTCTGTCTATAACCGTGGCCAGGGCGGATTCCTGGATGTAGCTGTAGGCCCCAACTATGAAAGCGATGGCTGGATCTATTTCACCTATTCCTCTGAAGCCGGAGAAGGCGAAGGCGGGAATACAGAACTTATGCGCGCTAAACTTGAAAATAATCAGCTGACAAATAAGGAAGTTCTTTACAAAGCCACTCCAAATACTACCCGTGGCCAACATTTTGGTTCCCGAATTGATTTTGACACCGAAGGGCATCTTTATTTTAGTATAGGAGACCGCGGTGACAGAGATGTGAATCCGCAGGATCTAACCCGCGATGGCGGAAAAGTTTACAGATTGAACCTTGATGGCAGCATCCCGCAGGACAATCCTTTTATAGGAGAAGCCGGCGCGAAAGAAGGCACCTATTCATACGGACACAGAAATCCGCAGGGGATGATCTTCAATCCCGAAACCAATGAGATCTGGGTACACGAACATGGACCCCAGGGAGGTGACGAAATAAATGTAGTTAAAAAGGGAGCAAATTACGGCTGGCCTGTAGTAAGCTACGGGATCAATTATGACGGTACGTCGTTTACTGATGAGACAACAGGACCAGACTTTGAAGACCCTATTTATTACTGGGTTCCTTCTATTGCTCCAAGTGGTTTTGTCTATGTCACCTCAGATAAATATCCAGAGCTTAAAGGTAATTTACTGGTAGGTTCATTAAAATTCCAGTACGTGGAGCACATGCGCCTGGATGGCAAAAAAGTCACTGCCCGCGAAAAGATCCTTGAGCAAATTGGCAGGGTGAGAGATGTTGTGCAGTCACCCGAAGGAGACATCTATGTGTCGGTTGAAGGAAAAGGAATAGTAAAAATTCTTCCGAAGCAGTAATGAGAAAAAGTTTATTAGGCCTTTTTCTGGTCTTAAGTTTCGGTTGTAAAAATTCTTCCGAAGAAAATACTTCAGCAATAACAAAAAAGGAGATCACTCCTGAATTTAAGGAAAGCATTTCAAGAGGGGCCGGACTTTACAACAATTTCTGCGCCTCCTGCCATCTTGCAGGAGGGGAAGGAATTCAGGGTGTTTTTCCTCCCGTAAAAGATTCCGATTGGTTGAAGAACAAACAAAAGGAATCCATACACGCTGTAAAATTCGGGTTAAAAGGCCCCATTAAAGTCAATGGAGTAGAGTACGACAATTTGATGCCGGCTCTTGGATTAAGCAATCAGGAAATTGCCGATATTATGAACTACATTAATAACGCCTGGGGAAATAATTTTGGAGAAACGCTTACAGAAGAAGATGTAGCTGCCATAGAAAAATAAAACATACTTTTTAAAACGGTAAATAATTAACTTTGCCGAAAATTTAGAATATGTTGATCATTGGAATCGCCGGGGGGACCGGAAGCGGAAAAACCACTGTAGTTAATCAGATTATCGAAGAACTGAAAAATGAAGAGGTAGATGTCATTTCCCAGGATTCCTACTACCAGGACACCAGCCATCTCACCTATGAAGAGCGAACCAAAATCAATTTTGACCATCCAAAATCAATAGATTTTGATCTGCTTGTTTCTCACCTTAAGGAATTAAAGGCCGGAAAAAGCATTCAGCAGCCCGTTTATTCTTTTAAAGAACACAACCGCACTGGGGAAACCATAATCATAGACCCAAGAAAAGTAATTATTGTCGAGGGAATTCTAATCCTCACCCATCCCGATATTCGTGAGATGTTTGACATCAAGATCTATGTGCATGCCGATAGTGATGAGAGGCTTATTCGACGGCTTAAGCGGGATATCGCCGAACGCGGCCGGGACCTGGACGAAGTTTTAAACCGGTACCAGACTACGCTTAAACCCATGCACCAGCAGTTTATAGAACCTACCAAGGAATTTGCTGATATAATTATTCCTACAAACCGGTACAATACTGTTGCTGTTGATATTGTTCAAACCATTATTCGTCAACGTTTGCTCTAATTTTGTATATTTCGGACTATGAAGTTGAAAGAGATCCGCAAAAGCAAATGGTTTCGTATAGCCAGCAACAAATACCTGCTGGTTCTGGTTGCATTCCTGTTCTGGATGCTCTTTTTAGACAGCAACTCCTGGCTCATTCATCGCGAACTCGATCTCGAGATCGACGATCTGGAAAAGAACAGAGCCTATTACCTCAACGAGATCGAAAACGACAAGGCCATAATGGAGAATCTCAATGACTCTCTGGAATTGGAAAAATTTGCCCGTCGCGAATATTTCATGAAAAGAGATAACGAAGAGATTTTCATTATTGAATATAAGGAGGCAGAAGATTAGGTGTCAAAAATGTGATTTTAGAGATCCTTTAATTTAATGGCAATGGAAGAAAATTTATTCAGTGAATTTGAAGAAGTATCGGCCAAACAATGGAAACAGAAAATACAGTATGATCTTAAAGGTGCCGATTATAATGAAACCCTCGTCTGGAAATCCCTCGATGGCATTAATGTCAAACCTTTTTATCATCCCGATGACTCACCACAACCGGTGCAGATCAAATCGACCTTAAAATGGAATATAACAGAGCAGATCTATGTGAATTCTGCCGAAAAAGCTAATGAAAAGGCCCTTGACGCCCTGCGGAAAGGTGCAGAAAGCATCTGGTTCCTGTTTCCTTCTGAAGAAGTGGATCTGCAACAGCTTTTTAAAGATCTGAATCCTTCTGAAACTCCCGTTTACCTGAAGCCCGAATTTGCTTCGGAAGCCTTTTTCCTCAAGCTGGATGAATTTTTAGCTCCGGGGTCACAGGTATATCTTCAGTTTGACATTGTAGGGCATCTCGCCCGAAGCGGAAACTGGTACCGCGATCAAAAAGAAGATCACAGGATCCTGGACGTACTGCTCCAAAAATGTAAAAATTTACAGTCTTTTATTTCTGTAGATACCGGGCTTTATCAGAATGCAGGAGCTACCATTCCCCAGCAACTGGCTTATGCCATGGCACACGTAAATGAATACCTCAACCATATTTCTGAAAAAGAGGAGGTGTCAAAAAAGCTGAAATTCCAGTTCCTTGTAGCTACAGGCCCTAATTACTTTTTTGAAATTGCCAAGATAAGAGCGCTTCGACTTTTGTTTTCAACAATCAGCAGTGAATATGGACTTTCAGAAGCCTGCGATATTTTGGCCTTTCCCACCCGTCGCAATAAAACCCTGTACGACTACAACGTGAACCTGCTGCGGACTACTACGGAATGTATGAGTGCAGTCCTGGGTGGCGCGAATAGCATTTGCAATATGGCTTATGATGCGATCTACCACAAAAACAATAACTTCGGAAACCGCATTGCACGCAATCAGCTACTCGTTCTAAAACATGAGAGCTATTTCGAAAAAGTAGCCAATCCTGCTGAAGGCAGCTATTACATAGAAACGCTTACACATGAATTGGCAGACAAGGCCCTGGATATTTTCAAGACTATTGAAAAAGGCGGCGGATTTGTCACTCAACTCATGGAAGGGACTATTCAGAAGAAGATCACGGAAAGTGCAGCAAAAGAACAGGAGGAGTTTGACGAAGGAAAGCTGGTACTTATTGGAACAAATAAGCATCCCAATCCACAGGATAAAATGAAATCGGAACTCGAGCTGTATCCTTTTGTGAAGCACAAACCCCGGCAAACTTTATTGCAGCCGGTGATCGAAAAGCGTTTGGCAGAAAAAACTGAACAGGAAAGGCTTAAAAAGGAAGAAGAATAATCTATGCGTGAAATCCTCTTTTTATTCTCATTTCTAATTTACCTCCCATTGCTCGCACAGGAGCAGGTTCTGGAAATGACAAAATCAGATTCAGAGAAAGTCCGCACTTTTAAACAGAATAAAAGAGTAAAGATCAAAACCCTTGAGGGTGAGAAATATATTGGCAGGTTTCAAATAATAGACGAAAAAACCATAGAAATAGAGGGCGATATTATTAAACTGAATACGATTTCAAACATTAAAAGTCGCTCGATCATGGCCGGAATAGCAGGAACAGGACTTATTCTTTACGGATCTTTAATTGCTCTCGTGGGTGGTTTAGAGCATGCGTGGGCAGATAATCCACAGGTGGGTAATGGCCTTTTTGTAGCTGGGGCTGTCATCATTTCCTCTGGGATCTTCTTTAATGAGTTCGCCCGGAATCAAAGGAGCGACAAATGGAATTATAAAATAATTGAAAAATGAGCAGAAAGGATCTTCAGCATTTAAAGCTGAAAAATATCGCAGAGGATTCAGAAGCATCTGAAAAAACTTACCATTACCAGGATCTGCCTCATTTAAAATTTGCTGCCGGTATTCCGCCATACCTGAGAGGGCCATACACCACCATGTACGTAACCCGTCCCTGGACCATTCGCCAATATGCGGGATTCTCAACTGCCGAAGAGAGCAACGCCTTCTATAGACGTAACCTTGCGGCAGGGCAAAAAGGACTTTCAGTAGCTTTTGATCTGCCCACTCATCGCGGCTATGACAGTGACCATGAAAGAGTCGTGGGAGATGTTGGAAAAGCAGGGGTAGCCATTGATTCGGTAGAAGATATGAAAATTCTCTTCGACCAGATCCCACTGGATCAAATGTCGGTTTCCATGACCATGAACGGTGCAGTTTTGCCCATAATGGCTTTTTACATAGTCGCCGCCGAAGAGCAGGGTGTCAAACCGGAATTACTCTCAGGAACTATTCAAAATGATATTTTAAAAGAGTTCATGGTGAGGAATACCTACATCTATCCTCCCGCCCCCTCTATGAAGATCATCTCAGACATCTTTGAATACACGTCTAAGAATATGCCGCGATTTAACAGCATAAGTATCTCCGGGTACCACATGCAGGAAGCCGGTGCAACCAGTGAGATAGAACTGGCCTATACACTTGCCGACGGACTTGAATACATTCGTAAAGGTCTGGATGCAGGAATGGACATCGATAGCTTTGCACCAAGGCTATCTTTTTTCTGGGCCATTGGTCTTGACCATTTTACAGAGATCGCAAAATTGAGAGCTGCAAGAGCGCTCTGGGCAAAGCTGGTGAAACAGTTCAACCCTAAGAACGAAAAATCTCTTGCGCTTCGCACCCACTGCCAAACAAGTGGCTGGAGTCTTACCGAGCAGGATCCGTTCAACAATGTAGCACGAACGGTAATTGAAGCCGCTGCTGCGGCTTTTGGAGGCACCCAAAGTCTCCACACTAACGCCCTGGATGAAGCTATTGCCCTGCCAACAGATTTTTCGGCACGTATTGCCCGTAACACTCAGCTGCATTTGCAGCAGGAAACAAAGATCACCAAAACAGTTGATCCATGGGCGGGGAGCTATTACGTTGAAGCTTTAACCGATAAAATTGCTCATAAGGCCTGGGAGCTTATCATGGAAGTGGAAGAACTTGGTGGAATGACCAGGGCTATTGAAGCCGGAATTCCAAAGCTAAGAATAGAAGAAGCTGCAGCCATAAAACAGGCACGGATTGACAGCGGGCAGGACGTTATAGTTGGAGTAAATAAATTCCGCCGGGAAAAAGAAGATCCCATTGTTACATTGGAAGTGGACAACCAGACTGTGCGCAGGCAACAGGTGGAGCGACTGGAGAAATTAAAACAGAAAAGGAACAAAGAAAAAGTTACTACTGCTCTTCAAAATCTAACCAAAGCTGCACGGTCGGGCACGGAAAATTTATTAGCTTTAGCCGTAGAAGCTGCCAGGGAACGCGCCACTTTAGGAGAAATAAGTGATGCCCTGGAAGAAGTATTTGGCAGATATAAAGCGAAAATTCAATCCTTTAGCGGAGTGTATTCAAAAGAAATAAAAGACGACTCTTCCTTTAAAAAGGCAAGAGAAATGGCCAATAAGTTTGCAGAGCAGGAAGGCCGCCGCCCGCGCATCATGGTCGCGAAGATGGGCCAGGATGGACACGACAGAGGAGCGAAAGTAGTGGCCACAGGGTACGCCGATGTTGGCTTTGACGTGGATATTGGTCCGCTGTTCCAGACCCCGGCTGAAGCTGCAAGACAGGCTGTCGAAAATGACGTTCATATTCTCGGAGTTTCCTCACTTGCCGCAGGTCACAAGACCCTGGTGCCGCAGGTGATCGAAGAACTTAAGAAGTATGGACGTGAAGATATTATGGTCATTGTGGGAGGAGTAATTCCCTCTCAGGATTACCAGTTCCTCTTCGACGCAGGTGCAGTGGCAGTTTTTGGACCCGGAACAAAAATTAGTGATGCAGCGATACAACTACTGGAGATACTTATTGACGACGCTCTATAAACTCAGTTGATAAGGAGTAGAGGGTAAAGGCGCACTACAGTGCGTCTCATAATAGTAAAGACGCACTTTTAGTGCATCTCAACAAAAGTAAAGACAACGAAAAAAACAACCATGGATTACACTCAAAAAATGCTTCGCGACGACGCTTTAAATGGAAAAACAATTGTTGTAACCGGTGGCGGCAGCGGACTCGGAAAAGCAATGACGAAATATTTCCTGGAGCTCGGTGCCCGGGTGGCAATTACTTCGAGAAACCTTGAAAAATTGCAAAATACTGCCAGGGAGCTGGAAAGCGAAACCGGCGGGAGATGCCTGCCCGTGCAATGTGATGTACGACATTACGATCAGGTGGAAAGCATGCTGGAGCAAACAGTAGATGAATTTGGATCTGTAGATATTCTCCTGAACAATGCTGCCGGAAATTTCATTTCTCCCACAGAACGCTTGAGTGCAAATGCCTTTGACACAATCATAGACATTGTCTTGAAAGGCAGCAAAAACTGCACGCTCGCCTTTGGTAAACACTGGATCGACAAAGGAGAAAAGAACAAAACTGTTTTGAATATCGTCACCACCTATGCATGGACAGGTTCTGCTTATGTAGTACCAAGTGCTACTGCCAAGGCCGGGGTTCTTGCGATGACCCGCTCTTTGGCCGTGGAATGGGCGAAATATGGGATCAGGATGAACGCTATTGCTCCGGGCCCCTTCCCTACCAAAGGTGCGTGGGACAGATTACTACCCGGAGACTTAAAAGAAAAATTTGATCTTGCAAAGAAGGTTCCTCTAAAAAGGGTTGGTGAGCATCAGGAACTGGCGAATCTGGCTGCATATTTAGTTTCAGATTTTTCGGCTTATGTCAATGGGGAAGTCATCACCATTGATGGTGGAGAGTGGCTTAAGGGAGCGGGACAATTCAATCTTTTAGAAGCCATTCCCGAAGAAATGTGGGATATGCTGGAGCAAATGATAAAATCTAAGAAAGGAAGTTAAGCTTCTGCGGCATCGGCATGATCTTTGTGATAAATTTTAACAATTTTATTGCAAACCGACCAAAACTATGAAGCAGCTCTTGACTTTTATTATTTTAATTGCACTTTTCGCTTCTTGCGGAAGTTCCCAGACCAATACACCTCAGGCTTCGTCTACTGCACCTTATACCATCTATGAGAATCTTGATGTTCTGGCCTATTATCAAACTATGCCCAGAGGGACTTATATCAGGTCACTTAGTGGAGGCAGACATGTCTATAAGGTTTCCACTCCCCTGGAAGATGGTAAAAAGTACCGCGTAACAATAAAAGTTCCTAATACAAAAACCTCGGGCATTAAAGAAGCAGAGATAATTGCTCATACTCAGTTATGATAAGCACTCAATAATCTACAGGGAACCAATTCTAAAATTCTATCTCAGAAGGATTATTTTTTCTGTATAACCTGTTAACAAAAGAATTTTATATACCTGTAATAAATTGTATTTTTACCCTTTAAATCCAAAATAATTGAATGGGTAAGATCATTGCCGTTGCAAATCAAAAAGGAGGTGTGGGTAAAACTACAACTTCGGTAAATCTGGCGGCATCCCTGGGGGTGCTGGAGAAAAAAGTTTTGCTCATCGATGCCGATCCGCAGGCGAATGCCACCTCGGGGCTGGGAATAGACGTTGAGTCTGTAGAGCTGGGAACTTACCAGTTGCTGGAGCACTCCATTAAGGCCGAAGAGGCCATTATAAAAACAGAATCTCCAAACCTGGATATCATTCCTGCACATATTGACCTGGTAGCAATCGAAATAGAATTGGTAGACCAGGAGGAACGGGAATATATGCTTAAGAAAGCCATTGGGCACCTTAGAGAGCAGTACGATTATGTGATCATAGATTGTGCGCCTTCTCTGGGACTTTTGACATTAAACGCTTTAACGGCGGCCGATTCTGTAATTATTCCTATACAATGCGAATACTTTGCCCTGGAAGGTCTTGGAAAATTGTTAAACACTATTAAGAGTGTACAGAAGATCCACAATGCCAAACTGGACATAGAAGGTTTGTTGCTTACGATGTACGATTCCCGTCTGCGACTTTCAAATCAGGTAGTGGAAGAAGTACAAAAGCATTTCGATGAAATGGTCTTTAAGACAATCATTCAGCGTAATGTGCGTTTAAGTGAAGCCCCCAGTTATGGGGAAAGTATAATAAATTATGATGCCGGGAGTAAGGGCGCGAGCAATTACCTGAGCCTGGCACACGAGATCATAAAGAAAAATTCATAGAAGAAGATGGCGAAGGCGACCAAGAAACAGGCATTGGGACGAGGACTTTCAGCGCTGCTGAAGGATCCACAGAATGATATAAAGTCGGCCGAAGATAAGAATGCCGATAAGCTGGTAGGGCACATTGTGGAACTGGAGCTGGATTCCATTGAAGTAAACCCATTTCAGCCGCGAACAAGCTTTAACGAGGAATCCCTTCGGGAACTGGCCTCCTCAATCAGGGAACTGGGAGTGATTCAGCCAATCACCGTTAGAAAATTAGATTATAATCAATACCAGCTGGTATCGGGTGAAAGACGATTCCGCGCTTCAAAGCTGGTAGGATTGGAAACAATTCCGGCATATATCAGGATAGCCAATGACCAGGAATCGCTGGAAATGGCCCTGGTAGAAAACATACAAAGGCAGGACCTGGACCCGATCGAAATTTCTCTTTCTTATCAAAGGCTAATTGATGAGATCAATCTCACCCAGGAACAACTGAGTGAACGCATTGGTAAGAACAGATCTACTATTGCCAATTATCTTCGCCTGCTTAAACTCGATCCCATTGTCCAGACCGGAATGAGGGATGGTTTCTTAAGTATGGGGCATGGAAGAGCTTTAATTAATATTGAAGACAGCCAGACTCAGCTGGAGATCTATGAAAAGATCATTGCCAACTCTCTTTCTGTAAGAGAAACTGAAAAACTGGTCAGGAATCTGCAGGAAGGAAAACCTGAAGAAAAGCTTGTTAAATCAACTCCTGCTGTTTCCAGGAATGTCAAGAAAAGTATCAAAGAATTTTCGGACAGGCTCGGCGCCAAAGTAGATGTAAAGGTTTCAAAAAATGGAAAAGGAAAAGTAGTTATCCCTTTCTCTTCCGAAGAAGATCTTGAACGCATTAAAAAGATCATTCAGGGTGAAGATTAAGGATCTCATAGCATCCCTCCTTCTCTTATTTTTTGCTTTGCAGCTATCTGCACAGGAAGATTCCCTGCTGGTCGCACCACAGATCGTTGTGGAAGAACCTACCTATAAACCTTATGATCCCCTTTCACCTGCCCGTGCTGCATTTTACTCGGCTGTTTTACCGGGACTTGGACAGGCGTACAATGGTAAATATTGGAAGATTCCTATAGTTTACACAGCTTTAGGGGTAGGTATTTACTTTTATCACAATAATGATGAGCAATATGATCGTTATCGTACCGCTTATAAAAGCAGGATAGCAGGAAGAACAGATGATGAATTTTCCAATGAAAACGGGCAACCTCTTATCTCCACTAATGGACTTATTGAGGCTCAGCGGTTTTATCAGCGCAACAAGGAAATTTCGGTTCTGGTAACCGTAGGGCTGTACGCTTTGAATATCATAGACGCAAATGTCGATGCTCACCTGCAGCAGTTTAACGTAAGTGAAGATCTGTCCTTAAGGCCCAGCCTGGATTATGACCAATTTACGGGTACTGCCGGCTACGGACTCAGTTTAAATTTTAATTTTTAATGAAAATAGCATTATTAGGTTACGGAAAAATGGGCAAAACCATAGAGAGGCTTGCTCAGGAACGTGGCCATGAGATCATCTTCAGGATTAGCGAAGATGTAGAGAATTACGACTTAAAACAGGCAGATGTCGCTATAGACTTCAGTGTACCCGACGCAGCCTTTAAGAATATTACCACCTGTTTTGAAAAGCAGGTCCCGGTAGTTTCGGGAACTACGGGCTGGTTAAAGAAATATCCGGAAGCGGTTGAAATATGCAAAAAGAAAGATGCTGCATTCATTTATGCTTCCAACTTCAGTCTTGGTGTAAATTTGTTTTTTGAACTAAACAAAAAGCTCGCTGAGATGATGAATAATTTTCCGGAATACAAAGTGGCTATTGAAGAAATTCATCACACTCAAAAACTTGATGCTCCCAGCGGAACAGCAATAAGTCTTGCGGAACAGATCATTGAGAATTCTTCCAAAAAAAGCTGGAAACTTGACACTGCTTCAGAAGAGGAAATACCCGTAACCGCAAAGAGAATAGAGAATGTACCGGGAACTCACATTATTTCCTATAATTCTTCCGTAGATTCCATCAAGATCGAGCACATAGCCCATTCCAGAGATGGTTTTGCATTGGGAGCGGTCATTGCGGCAGAATGGCTTCAGCATAAAAAAGGAGTTTTCACGATGAAGGACGTGCTGTTTTAGACAACTTAATTATAAAATATACACATGAATTTCACCTATTGGATCCTCTTTGTTCTTCTTGTTCAGTTAATACACTTTGCCGGAACCTGGAGGTTGTATCAAAAGGCCGGACGTAAAGCCTGGGAAGCGGCAATACCGGTTTACAACGCTGTAATACTCATGAAGATCATCAACCGGCCATGGTGGTGGGTTATTCTGTTGTTCATACCAATTGTAAACCTTATCATGTTTCCGGTGATATGGGTGGAGACAGTGAGAAGTTTTGGCCGCACCTCAACTACAGATACGATCCTCGCAGTTGTGACCTGTGGATTTTATATTTACTACCTCAATTATGTGAGTGATGTAAAATACCGGGAAAACCGGAGTCTGCACCCGGAAAGTGCAGCAGGAGAATGGATAAGCTCTATCCTTTTTGCAGTGGTGGCAGCCACTATAGTGCATACTTATGTGATGCAGCCTTTCACCATTCCCACCTCATCACTTGAAAAAACCCTGCTGGTTGGAGATTATCTCTTTGTTAGTAAATTCCATTACGGGGCAAGAACTCCCATCACCTCTGTGGCCTTTCCTATGGTACATGATACCATTCCCGGCCTCGGAATAAAATCTTACTGGAATAAACCTTCTATTCCCTATTTCAGGATACCCGGTTTCCAGAATGTGGACCGTAATGATATAGTTGTCTTCAACTGGCCCATAGACACGGTGAGAATGTTTAGAGACCAGTCGGGTCAACGCTTTGACAAACCTATAGACAAAAAGTCCAATTATGTAAAAAGAGCGGTTGGTTTGCCGGGAGATTCCCTGGAGATCATCAACGGAAAGATCCACATCAACAACCAACCTTTGCAATTACCTCAAAGAGCAAAGCCGCAGTTCTCTTACCAGGGCACCACCAAAGGTCAGGGATTTGATCCCTACACCATGTACAGGATGTATGACATTACAGACGGTTTTTATCACGATCCTAATACTAATCAGTTCTATATTCAGGCACTTACAGAAGAAAGCTATCAAAGGCTGAGAAATCATCCTAATGTGGCTTCTATTGAGCGAATAATTACACCTGAAGGCGAAGCTGAAGCCGCTATCTTTCCCAACAACAGAAAAGTTGATTGGAACAGGGATAATTTTGGGCCAATTTATATCCCAAAGGAAGGAGAAACAGTTACAATGGATCTTCAATCCTTTTCCCTTTACAGACAGATCATCGAGACCTATGAAGGCCTTGAGATGGGCAGAGACAGGAAGTTAAGTGTTAGCGGAGAGCAGGTTCTGCTTAATGGAGAGCCATTGAATACTTACACCTTTGAGCAGGATTATTATTTTATGATCGGAGATAATCGACATAACAGCGAAGACAGCCGATACTGGGGATATGTAGCCGAAAACCACATTGTGGGGAAGCCGGTTTTCATTTGGTTAAGCCTTGACCCCAATGCCTCGGGACTTAGTAAGATACGATGGGAGCGAATGTTCACTACAGTGGGAGGAGAGGGAGATCCTGTTTCTTATTTCCCTTATTTCCTGGTGATCGTAGTGGGTCTCTTCGGTTATAGTTTCTTCAGAAAGAAGAAGCCAAAAAAGTAGCCTTTTTGATGCAGAAGCTGTTAGTACATCCCACCTATTTTGGGCCCATCTCCCAATACACTGCCATGCTGAAGGCAGAGGAAGTGGTCTTTGAGAATGAGGATAATTATCAAAAGCAAACCTATCGTAACCGCATGTATATATATGGCGCGAACGGAAAACTGCTGCTAAACATCCCAATCAAACATACCGGCAATAAATCCAATCATCAAAGATACAGGGACGTAAGGATCGAGAATGATTTCCCATGGCAAAGCCAGCACTGGAAATCCCTGGAAACCGTTTACCGCACCTCTCCTTTCTTTGAATTTTTTGAAGATGAATTCCAGCCGCTCTTCGAGCAAAAATTTGATTTCCTGATGGATTTTAATTACCGCTGCCTTGAATTGGCCCTGGATTGCCTCCAAACAGATCTAAAAATGGAAAAAACTTCAGAATTTATTCTGAAGCCTAAGGATATGGTTGATGGGCGGAGACTTGTCGAAGCTAAAAAGCAGCATTTAAAAGTGCAACCTTACCCACAGGTATTTCAGGAAAAATTCGGTTTTTTAAATGATCTCAGCATAGTAGATCTCATTTTTAATGAAGGTCCTCAGGCTTGTGCTTACCTCAAGGAACAGGAGTTAGTATTTCCCTAACCTTAGACTTGCCGTTATGGGGAAATGATCTGAATATGGCACTTCATGGTTTGCGAAAGTAAGGATCTCCATAGACTCATCGGGTAGAATAAAATCTATTCGCAACGGCAGGATTCCGTTTAATTCGAAGGTCTTTCCGAAGCCATTTCCGGCTTCTTTATAAGCATCATTCAAACCCTGGGCCCTCAATTCCCTGTAGATATAAGAATAGGCGGTATTGTTAAAGTCACCCAATACAATAGCGCGATGTTTTGTATCTCTAAGAAGGTCACGCACCAGATTCATTTGACGTTCCTGTCTTACAAAGGTCTGTCCCATTCCCAGAAAGACCTGCTTGGTGTGTTGCTTTTCGATCTTCTCAAGATTAGGTTTGATGCCGAAAGACTGAAAATGCACATTAACCACTCTTATCGTATCTCCCGCTTTAAAGATATCGGCATAAATAGCATTATTATTACTATGAGTTGGGAAGTCTAATGATCCTGATTTAATTATTGGATATTTTGAAAAGATGGCCAATCCAAATTCAGCATTTTTCTCCTTCAGCTTTATGTACTTATGAGGAAAACTTCTGGCAATATTCAGCTCCCCGTTGTAATACTCCTGCATGGCCACCACATCTGCATCCTGTTCCTTAATAAATGCAGATAGCTTTTCGGGAATATCCCCATCTTCGGCCCATCCGTACTGGTTGAATTGCCTTACATTATAAGTCAGGACCTTAAGAATATTATCCCCCTGCACCTCTTCATCACCCGACGAAATTTCATAGACCGAGGTGACGTGATTAAAGCCAATCAATAATGCAATAAGAGACAGTAGTGCCTGGATACGAAGCCGGAAAAGCCAGAAAAGCAGAAAAATAACATTAATTGTTATCAGAAAAGGCACCCCAAGACTGAAAACAGAAAGCAGTGCAAAGGTACTTGGCGGAATGTACGGAAGCAAATAAGAGAATAGCAGGAATATGGCAAAGAGGATGTTCAGGAAGAACAAGAATTTATCAAACCAGTTGAGACCTCTCATTAATTGTCTTTTCCTGCGTTGAACAAATAATCCTTTTCCTGCTTGGTAAGGCTGTCATATCCGCTTTTGCTTATCTTATCGAGAATGGCATCTATTTTTTCCTGTTGCTCCCTTTTATTTCTTGCCTTCGTAGTATATGCAGATGCAGAACTTTCTGAGGTCTGCCGTTTATGGACAGTTCTCATATTGCTCCTCTTCTTTGGAACAGGACTGGACGAGAACATGGATCCAAACCAATCCAGCATCTTTTCAAAACCACTGGCAATATTATTCCCTTTGCCAAGTTGTTTCGCATACAAATAGCCGAATCCGGCCCCACCAAGATGGGCAAGGTGACCACCGGGATTTGAAATAGGGATCTGAATGACATCAATTACGACTAAAAAAGCCGCGATCCACCACAATTTTATACTACCAATCAATATCAGCCTCACCCTCATGTGTGGAATATGGGTCGCTATTCCCACCAGAACAGACATCACAGCTGCAGAGGCTCCAATAAGATAGGATCTGCCCATCCCCTGAAATGCAGGGAAAAGATTATAACTGGCCATATAGACGAGGGCACCAAATATACCTCCCAAAAAGTAGAAATTTAGCAGCTTCTTTGGAGAAAAATAATTCAGAAAATAAACACCCGAAAAATACAGTATGATCATATTCGAGAGCAAATGCCACAGTCCACTGTGAAGAAAAGCATAGGTGATTATTGACCAAGGCTTAAAAATAAATTCTCCCGGTTCTTTTGGAAACACCAGCCATTCGAGGACAAAATCAACATTAAAGTTGAAAAGAAAAGCCAGTGTCTTTACAAAGAAAAAGAGCACAAAAGCTATAACATTGACTGCTATTAGTTTCTCACTAACAGTAGCCATTTGAATCTTTGACCTTATGTTATTATTTCTCCTCACTAATCCCAGCGATTTTGATTAAACTGGTTTTTCTTCCAGTACCACATCATTATAAATCCAAACAGGGCTCCTCCTACGTGTGCAAAGTGGGCAATCCCTCCTCCAAATATAGAATATCCCGTGAATCCTGAAAAGAGGTCAAGTGCAATTAAAGCAGGAATAAAAAATTTAGCTTTAATAGGCACAGGCACAAACAGCAGGAACAGCTCCACATTTGGAAACAGCATTCCAAACGCGACAAGGATTCCATATATTGCACCGGATGCTCCCACTGCCGGGGTCACATACGTCTGGAACATAGTTCTCAAGACATCCTGGTCTACTCCCTCGGGAATTCTAAATTGTCCGCTTCTCGTAATAGATGCATAAGACTCTCTTAAATATTGTTCCACCTCTGCGGTACCAAATCCGGCATCAAGCAGCGCGCTGTATCCTGCCTGGAAGTGATAATAATTTACCAGGGTGTGCAGGATAGCTGCTCCTATTCCGGCCGAAAAATAGAAAAACAGGAACCTGTTCTTCCCCAGCACCTGCTCAATAGGGCTTCCAAACGCCCAGAGCGCATACATGTTAAACAGGATATGAAAAATACTGTTGGGGTCATGCATAAACATATGAGTGATGACTTGCCAGAATCCAAAATTCTCATTTTCAATGAACCACAGGGAAAATAATTTATATGCCTGCTCCCCCAAAACCTGACTCCCAATATATACAATGACGTTTATAATTAATAGAACCTTTACGGTATCTGTCATTCTTCCCATTTACATGAATTTTTTATCTAATTCGTCTACAGTTAAGGTAATAAAAATAGGCTTATTATATGGAGATAAACTTGTTTCCTTACAGGCAAATAAGCTGTTAACAATATTTTGTTGATCGGCAGAATTCAAAACAGTACCCGATTTAACCGCCATACCTTTAGCCAAAGATTTTGAAAGAGTGTCCACCTGCGAAAATCCGGTGCCCGGCACCTCGTTCTCCAGATCACTCAATAATTGCTCCAGTAGTATAGCTACTTCACTTGAAGAAATGAGGGTAGGAATTCCCGTAATCTCTACGGAATCCTTCCGCAATTCTGAGAAAATAAAACCCGTCTGCTCCAGTGAATCTTTAATTTCCTTCAGCAATTCCATTTCATTTACCGAAAACTGAAGCTCAAGTGGAAATAGCAACTGCTGGCTCACCGCCGAAGTAACAGTAATATTCTTCAACATCTCTTCATAAAGAATTCGCATGTGCGCCCTTTGCTGATCAATGACAAGAATCCCGCTTTTAACAGTGGTGACTATATATTTCTTATTAAGCTGGAAAGTGGTGCTTCCTGCTTCCTTATCATCAATATTTCCGAAAAGATTTCCTGTTACCTCGTCACTTTCAAATTCAACCTGGTCAAAGCCCGAAACTGTTCCGTTATTATCTCTTCCAAGGCCGTTATAGAGACTTTCCCAACTTCCTCCCCCAGATCTATCCCTTCTGTAACCGGAGGAACTTTTGTGGCCCGTGGGTCTGTCGTTCTGAAACGGATTAAAATTGGGATCCACTTCCACCTTTGGAGGAGTAACGTCTTTCTGCGAATATTCATAAGGAGTATCCAGAGTGTCATCCCGGTCAAAATCAAGAACAGGTGCCACGTTAAACTGCCCCAGACTATGTTTTATAGAGCTGCGCAAAATAGTGTATAAGGTATGCTCATCATCAAATTTAATCTCGGTCTTTGTAGGATGAATGTTGATATCAATACTCTTTGGATCCACGTCGAGGTACAAAAAATAACTAGGATAGGCTTTATCTTTCAATAAACCTTCAAAAGCCGCTGTTACCGCATGATTGAGGTACGGACTTTTAATAAACCTGTCATTTACAAAAAAGAACTGCTCTCCCCTCCCCTTTTTGGCAAATTCAGGTTTACCTACAAAACCGTGAATTTTGACTATTGCCGTATCTTCTTCGACCGGAACCAGTTTTTCATTGGTTTTTCCGCCAAAGATGTTGACTATACGTTGCCTGAAATTTGTTTCGGGTAGCTGGAAGAGCTCACTCCCATTGTGAAGCAAAGAAAATTGTATGTTTGGATGAGCTAAGGCCACCCGCTGAAATTCGTCAATAATATGACGCAACTCTACGGTATCGCTTTTCAAAAAATTACGCCGCGCCGGAATATTGTAAAATAGATTTTTAACGCAAATTGTGGTCCCTACAGGAGTAACACAGACTTCCTGGGAAATCACTTCACTCCCTTCAATTCTTATACAGGAGCCAACTTCATCATCTTCCTGTCTAGTCTTTAATTCTACATGTGCAATTGCGGCTATGGAAGCAAGTGCTTCTCCACGAAATCCTTTTGTTTTTAAACTGAAAAGATCTTCGGCTGAATTTATTTTGGAAGTTGCATGCCTCTCAAAGCAAAGTCGGGCATCTGTAACACTCATCCCTTTCCCATTGTCGGTAACCTGAACAAGAGTTTTCCCGGCTTCCTTGACAAGGATCTTTATGCTGGTACTGCCGGCATCTATAGCATTTTCCAGTAATTCTTTTATTACAGAAGCAGGTCTTTGGACCACTTCACCTGCTGCTATTTGATTGGCGACATGGTCTGGCAGGAGATGAATAACATCAGTCATTTAATGCGGATTGGTAAAGATGGACAAATCAAAATCTATGATCCACAGGAAGATAAGCACAAGAAGAGCGATAATAACCAGAACTGTTCTGTTGATTTCGCGGTTCCCACGATGACGGCTACTTTCCCGGGCTTCTTTCCATTGGCTTCCAAAATCAATGGCATTGGTCGTCTCCCTGTATTTATTGAATTTCGAATCGAATTTATAAACATTCCCGGTGTCTTTGCCTTTGTAGTAACGCGGGGTATAATTATACCGGTTCTTCTTTTTCTTAGCTGATAAGATGTTGAGTTTAAGCATTACTGTTCTTTATAATTCCGGAAATATCAAAAATACTTAAAATGCCCAGAATTTCCGAAGTTTAGGTGAGCAAACTCTCAACTACAAAAACAGTGCCTTTTAAAAGAGAAGATTAAATACGGCTGTCCTTCCTCAATTGCGCCATTTTAATGGCGGCAACAGCTGCTTCGGCACCTTTGTTACCGTGCCTGCCGCCCGAGCGATCCAGGGCCTGTTGCATATTCTGGTCTGTAAGAACACAAAAGATAACCGGAATATCTCCCTGAACATTGAGATCCTTCACCCCCTGTGAAACAGCCTGGCATACAAAATCAAAGTGTTTGGTCTCTCCCTCGATTACGCTTCCTATTGCTATGATGGCATCCAACATATCATAGGATTCTGCCATTTTTTTACAGCCGTAGATCAATTCAAAGCTTCCCGGAACATTCCAACGCACGATCTTTCTTTCCAGTACATCGTTTTCCAGCAAGACCTCCATCGCTCCTTTACAAAGGTTTTCAGTGATGTTGTCGTTCCATTCAGAAACAACAATCCCAAACCTGAATTCCTTCGCGTTTGGGATTTTATTTTTATCGTATGTTGAAAGATTCTTTCCTTCAGTAGCCATATATTATATTTTATTGCATTGCCTGCGCCTGTCCAAGATAAACATTTACCTTATTAGCTTCAGCAGATTCAGGATATTCTTTCTGAATCCTGTTTAGATGTTTTTCGGCAGCCGCTCCGTTTCCGAGCCTTATCGCCGTCACTGCAGCTTTCATAAGAAATCTTGGAGTGGTGAATGCATTATCTCTCATTTTTGCAGCTTCCTCATAGTAATCAAGAGCTTCTTCAGGCTGATCTAACTGAAGAAAAGCATCTCCGATTGCACCTTTTGCAAGAGGCGCCAGAATTTCGTCATCACTGCTAAAATCATCAAGATAATCTATAGCCTGCTGATAATTGTTTGTATTGAGATAAGCCATTCCTGCATAGTAACGGGCAAGATTCCCGGCTTTAGTCGAACCGTAATTGTCAATGATATCTTCAAAACCAAATTTCCCCTGTCCTCCTGTTAAGGCTAAATTATAAAGGGAATCACTCTGTGCACCTGAAGAGTTCAATGCATTTTCGAAATATTGTTGTGCAACGAACATTTCATTGGCAGCTTCGGCCTCTTTTGGCTCCTGTATGAACTCCTCATAAGCAAGATATCCAAGGATCACTACGGCAGCAATACCAATAATGACAAAAATATACTTTTGGTTGCGTGCAACCCAGGCTTCGGTTTTACTGGCACCCTCATCAAGGGTGTTAAAAACTTCTGCAGTTGTTGATTGATCTTCAACTGCGTTTTGTTGCTCTTCCTTAGTTTTGGGCTTATATCCTCTTTTCTTGTACGTAGCCATAAATATTCGTTAATTGAAGCGCAAAAATAGAATTTTTCTTTAAAATTAAAAGGGAATTAAATTGTTTATTTATGCTAATTTGCACATCCTGAAGGTTAAACCCATTCCTGTTCATACCTTGCTGAATTACAGTTTTTTATGTTTCTCAAAAGTCTTTCCTTATTAAATTATAAAAATTTCTCATCGGCCGAATTTGATTTTGATCCCAAAATCAACTGCCTGGTAGGTAATAACGGGAAAGGCAAAACGAACGTACTCGACAGTATTTATCACCTTTCCTTCGGAAAAAGTTATTTTAACCCCATCACCAGTCAAAACATTAACCACGATGCCGACTTTTTTGTAATCGAGGGAATTTTTGAGAAAAAAGACCGGGAGGAACAAATCGTGGTGAGCGCCAAAAGAGGCCAGAAAAAGGTAATTAAGCGGAATAATAAACCCTACGAAAGGTTTAGTGAACATATTGGCTTTATTCCCACTGTGATCATTTCCCCTGCAGATCGTGACCTTATCATAGAAGGCAGTGAAACCCGCAGAAAATTTATTGATGGGGTGATCTCTCAGAGTGACAGCAAATACCTGAACAACCTCATTGACTACGGGAGGATCCTGGCACAGAGAAATTCCCTTTTAAAATACTTTGCGGCCAATAACAGCTTTGATCGTGAAACACTTTCTATTTATGACATGCAACTGGAGGATCTGGGAAATTTCCTTTACCGAAAGAGAAAAGAATTCCTTGACACTTTTATACCCATCTTTCAGAAGCGTTATGAGATCATAAGTAACGGCAGGGAAAAAGTTTCCATTACCTACAAAAGTCAGCTGGAAGAGGGAGATTTCAGAAAACAGCTGGAGGACGGCCTGCAAAAAGATATGGCCCTGCAGTACACCGGTGTAGGGACTCACAAGGATGATCTGATCTTTGAAATTGAAGGTCATCCAATTAAGAAATTCGGATCCCAGGGGCAGCAAAAATCATTTTTGATCTCTCTGAAGCTTGCTCAGTTTGATTTCATTAAAGATTTGAGTAAAGTCTCCCCCATCCTGCTCATGGATGATATTTTTGACAAACTGGATGAAAACCGGGTTGCACATATCGTGGATCTCGTGGCTACAGATGAGTTGGGACAGCTGTTCATAAGTGATACCCATGGAGATCGTACAGAAAAGGTGGTGAAGGAAACCGGACAAACCTATAAAATGTTCAACCTGTGAAAAAAATAGTGCTACTTTTTATCTTCGGAATGCTTCTGTTAAGCTGCAACACCCAAAGCCCGGAGGAGCAAACGGAAAACCTCAACGGTTATTGGGAGATCAAACAAGCCGATCTGCCTGAAGGTATCTCCAAGGAATTCCGTTTTTCTGAACTTGTGGATTATATAAAAGTGGATAGTTCTGCCGGATTCCGCACCAAAGTTAGACCACAGCTGGATGGTAGCTTTATATCTTCAGATGATGTGGAGATTTTCAACATTAAAGTTGAAAATGACAGTATTAATTTGTACTATTCAACTCCCTATGCAGAGTGGAAGGAAACAATAATTTCTTCCGAAGAAGATGAACTGGTGATCCTCAACTCCGATGGGATCATCTACACCTATAAACGTTTTACCCCCTATTCCGGCAACTATGGCGAAGAGAATTAACGACCACATAAGCATAAGCGAAGCCCTCAAGGAATTTGTGAGCGACAACAAGCTTCAAAAAGGCCTTGATAAAGTTCATGTGCGGGAGGTTTGGAACAGCCAGATGGGGCCTGCAATAGAAAAATACACCACCTCCATAAAGCTTGACCGGGATACTCTTTATGTGCAGCTAAGTTCTTCTGTCCTGCGCGAAGAATTGAGCTACGGCAAAGAAAAGATCATAAGAATGCTGAATGAGGAACTTGGAAGGGAACTGATCACAAAGCTGATTCTGCGCTGAAAGCACCAAATTCCAAGCACCAAATTCCAAGCAAGATCCTGTCTCTTCCAGGGGCAGTTTCGTGTCCTATTTCCTCACACAGTTCAATGTCACCTCAAGCGAAGTCGAGAGGTCTCTGAATCCATTGCACACCTTATTCTCGACCAGTTCTTCCAATTAACTACTAACAACTTAACCAGTCTCCATTACTGTTTCCCGTTTCCTGTTTCTGGTTCCTATTTCCTGAATTCTTTTTCCGAATTAACCAATCACCAATTAACCAATCCCCAATTAACGGTTTTCCGTTTCCCGTTTCCTGTTTTCCGAATTAACGATTCCCGAATTAGCGAATCCCCAATTAACCAATCCCCAATTAACCAATCCCCAATTAACCAATCCCGATTAACCTTTCCCGATTCCTGATTTAACGAATCCCGAATTAACGAATCCCGAATTCGAATCCCGAATTAACGAATTAACCAATTGACTATTCCCCGATTAACGAATTAACTCCCCCCTTTCTTTCAAAAAAGCTCAATTTTCCGTAACTTATTATTGATCAAATATTTAAAATGATGATATGAGTACGAAGAAAGATATGATCGAATTTCAACTGAAAGGTCGCGGAATTTCAGATGCCGGGGTATTACAGGCAATGGAGGAAGTAGACCGTTCCCTTTTTGTCCCAGACGAATACCAGGACAAGGTATATGAGGACAGGCCTCTTCCCATTGGGAAAGATCAAACTATTAGTCAGCCGTACATAGTCGCTTATATGGCCGAACAATTGCACTTACAAAAGGATGAAAAGGTGTTGGAAGTTGGAACCGGATGTGGATATAATGCTGCCGTGGTTTCCAGGCTGGTTAACAAGGTGTATAGTGTGGAGATCATCGAATGGCTGGCTGATCTTGCTAAAGAAAATCTGGCGAAAACAAATTATGACAACATTACTACCAAACACGGCGATGGATATTCGGGATGGAAAGAAGAAGCTCCTTTTGATGCCATACTTCTCACAGCAGCACCACCATCTATTCCCAAACCTCTGAAGGATCAGTTAAAGATCGGCGGCCGACTGCTGGCGCCGGTGGGCCGTTTGAATCAGAAATTAGTGTTACTATATAAGACAGGCGAAGACGAATTTGAAGAAAAGACCCTGCTCCCTGTGAGATTTGTACCGATGACCGGAAGGGCTGACAAAGGCGGCAGCTATGGAAAATAGTACATATCTTAATCGGGCCCGACAGCTTATGGATGCCTTTGCGGGCCGCACCGGTTTAATCGATGAACAGGGTGATCCTGCCCGGCGTTATCTGTGGACAGATGCTTTTGCAGTGCAGGCTTTTTTTGGTCTGTCCCACGCACTCAGGGAGGAAAAATACCGGCAGCAAGCCATTCGGTTAATAGATTTAGTACACGAACACCTGGGAAAATTCCATCCGCGGGACAGCCGGGAAGGATGGATAAGCGGACTCGACAATGATTCAGGAAGCTTACAACCTACAGTGGCGGGATTGCGAATAGGAAAAAAACTTCCGGAAAGGCAGGAGCATGAATCTTACAACTCCCGACTGGAATGGGAGCGGGACGGGCAGTATTTTCATTACCTCAGCCGGTGGATGAATACTTTGCTCCAGGCCCATAAAGAAACAAAAGATCAGAATTATCTTTTACATGCCCGCGATCTGTTCCTTGCGACCGATAAATTTATATACGGCATTGGCAATGGCCTGGCGATGTACTGGAAAATGGACACGCAACTTTCCAGTCCTTTAGTGCCCAGCATGGGAGCACATGATCCTCTTGAAGGTTTGCTGTGTGGAATGAGCCTCAAAAATGCCATTTTTGAGGAGGATAAAGAAGTGGAAACTTTGATCGAAAAATTCAGGATCATGTGCCGTGGCAAAAGCTGGACTACCACAGATGCTTTGGGAATTGGCGGACTCCTGCTCAATGCAGCCCGTGCGGCAGAGTTGGAGTCTTTCGGAATGCATTTACCGGCTTCGGTTCAGGCAGGAAAGCTTTTCAGAGAAAGTATGAACAGCCTTAGAGGTCTACACGGGTTTGGAAAGGATCAAAATCCTAACCGTCGTCTGGCCTTCAGAGAGTGCGGACTATCACTCGGACTTCACGTTGCAAAGGCCTCTGAAAATGCCATTTTTGACACCTCTGCTTCAGAAGGTTTAACCGACTATTTTTATTTAGCTTCAGAAATTGAGGAATTCTGGTTAAACAGCGAACACCGGCAGGCGGCAACCTGGAACGACCATCTGGATATTAATTCGGTTAGCCTGGCATCGTCCTTAATTGCTTCAGAAGCACCTGAAGTTTTTTCAGCAATATAAAAGCAACAAAAAAACCACCCGAAAAAGGTGGTTTTTAAAGGTGGTATTAGTATCGGAGAAGATTTTTGATCCTCTTCCCTCTTAGGGTAATTCAATTATTCTTTCTCAGGTTATAAGAAAAAAATCTTGATTCTTGGCTCTAGAAGCCTGCCTGCCGGTAGGCAGGCGCAGCGATCTTGATTCTTTTAATATTAAAAATACCTTAGAACATCTCCCTTCCAGCGAAGTGGAAAGCTCCTTCTATTTCTGCATTTTCATCACTGTCACTTCCGTGAACGGCGTTCTCGCCGATAGAAGTAGCGTATTTCTTTCTGATAGTACCTTCGGCAGCATCTTCTGGATTTGTTGCGCCGATAAGGGTTCTAAAATCTTCAACTGCATTTTCTTTTTCAAGAATAGCAGCTACAATTGGTCCGCGGCTCATGAATTCAACCAGTTCCCCGAAGAATGGACGCTCTTTATGGATCTCATAGAAACGCTCTGCATCGTTACGCGTCATTTGCGTAAGCTTCAGTGCGACAATCCTGAATCCTGAAGCAGTGATCTGCTCTAAAATAGCTCCAATGTGTCCGTTTTCAACTGCATCGGGCTTAATCATGGTGAAAGTTCTGTTTCCTGCCATTACATCAATTTTTAATTTGGCTGCAAAAATAATCAAAACAATAGCATTTCCAACGAATTGGAGCTTATAAAGCTTCCGAAGTCGGAAAGATCTCCTAAAAATGCCCTTTTTGGAAGGTTTAGAATTGTTTTTTGGATCTTCAAATATTCGGTATCTTCGCCCTCTATGACAAATGAAGATATTTCCCGGGTAAAAGAATTACTATCTCCGGAAAAAAAGATCGTGATCGTTCCTCATAAAGGCCCCGACGGGGATGCAATGGGTTCCACCCTTGCACTTAAGATCCTCCTTGAAGAACTGGAACATCACGTACAGCTGATTGCTCCCAATGATTATCCGGATTTTCTTAAATGGTTACCCTACCAGGAGGAAGTTTTGATCTTTGAACAGGATCCCCAAAAATGCTCTTCTCATATTGCTGAAGCTGATGTCATTTTCACTCTCGACTTCAACAGCCTCTCCCGCACGGGAGATATGTATGAACCTCTTAAAAATGCTACTGCCGATTTTATAATGATCGATCACCACCAGCAACCGGACGATTATGCGGTTGTAACCTACAGTGATGTGACGATGTGTTCTACCGCACAAATGGTTTATCATTTTATAGAGAACATTGGTTTGGCTGACAAGATCACGCCTCAGATCGCCACCTGTCTTTACACCGGCATCATGACCGATACCGGATCTTTCAGGTATAGATCCACGACCAGCCTTACTCATAGAGTGGTAGCCGATCTTATTGAAAAAGGAGCCGATAATACTAGTATTCACGAAAATGTATTCGATACCAGTTCCTATGGCCAGCTTCAGTTATTGGGTTGTGCGCTTCAGAATTTAAGAGTTGTGGAAGGATTGCGTACAGCATTTATTACGCTTTCTCAGGAAGAGCTGGACAGACATAACTTTAGAAAAGGAGACACAGAAGGTTTTGTGAATTATGGTCTTTCGCTGAAAGGAATCGTATTTGCCGCCATTTTTATAGAACATAAAGCAGATAAGATCGTAAAGATCTCCTTCCGCTCAAAAGGCACCTTTTCTGTCAATGATTTTTCCCGAAGACACTTTGGAGGAGGGGGTCATGTAAACGCTGCGGGAGGCAAAAGTGATCTCTCTCTGGCAGAAACAGTTGAGAAATTTATTAGTATCTTGCCCGATTATAAAACAAGTCTGGCACTATGAAAATGAAACTTATCATGCTGCTGTCGGGACTGCTGCTTTTCTCCTGCAAGTCTCCCGAAGCCAGAAGACCGGTTACTCAAAAATCGGGTTCTTATATTAATCAATCTGTAGAACGCAATAAGAAGATCGTAGCCGAAGAAGAAGCTCAGATCCAGAAGATCATCGAGAACGATTCTGCAAATGACTATATCTCATCGCCCAATGGCTTCTGGTACTATTACAATAAAAAAGATACGACCACTACCAAAACTCCGGAATTTGGGGATATTGTAAAGTTTGATTACAGTTTGCAAACCCTCGACGGTAAAAATATTTATACAGATGAGGAGATCGCTCCCCGAACTTATACCATGGACCAGGAACAGCTGTTCAGCGGATTGCGGGAAGGTCTTAAACTCATGAGAGAAGGAGAAACAGTAACATTTTTGTTCCCATCTCACAAGGCATTCGGTTATTACGGAGATAAGAAGCGCATAGGATCTGATGTTCCTGTGATCTCCAAAGTCACCCTGATGGAAATTACCGAAGACAATGAAGACAATAACAACCCAAACAATTAAAATTCAAATGAAGAAAATCAGTTTTTTATTTTTATTCAGTGTTCTTTTTGCTTTTACAGCATGCAATGAAGAATACCCGGAACTTGAAGATGGAATGTATGCCGAATTCAAGACCAACAAAGGCACTTTTATAGCCGAACTTTTTTACGAGGCAACTCCTATGACCGTTGCCAGTTTCGTATCCCTTGCCGAGGGAAACAGCACAATGGCGGAAGAGCAGTACAGGGACAAACCTTTTTATGATGGCCTTGTTTTTCACAGGGTAATTAAAGATTTCATGATCCAGGGAGGAGATCCTCAGGGAACAGGAAGCGGAAGTCCCGGTTACAAATTTCCAAATGAGATTGTAGACACTCTAACTCATGATTCAAAAGGAATACTTTCTATGGCCAATTCGGGTCCTAACACCAACGGAAGTCAGTTTTTTATAACCCTTAAAGAAACTCCGTGGTTAAATGGTCTTCATACGGTTTTTGGAGAAGTAGTAAAAGGAATGGATGTGGTGGAAGCAATTGGACAGGTTGAGACAGATCCAACAGATCGTCCCGTTGAAGAAGTGGTGATGCAGGAGGTGAAAATTATTCGCAAAGGTAGCGACGCCAAAGATTTTAAAGCTCCGGAAGTGCTCTCCCGCGAGTTACAGGAATTTAAAGAAGAAGCTGAAGCGAAGGAACGTCAAATGGCAGAGCAGGTAGAAGCCAGTAAGCAACGTTACGAAGAATTAAAAGCTGATGCAAAAGAGCTTGAAAGCGGACTTCAAATGGTCTATCTGGAAGAAGGAGATGGCCCGCAGCCAACATCAAGAGATACCGTTCTGGTAAACTACCGCGGATATCTTGCTTCCGGGGAGATCTTCGATACTAATATTGAAGAAGTTGCTGAAGAAGCAGGAATATTAAATCCAAGAAGACAGGAAATGGGAGGTTATTCACCTATGGAGGTGCTCTACAGCCCTGAAGCTCCAATGATTCCCGGCTTTAAAGAAGGAATTCAACAAATGCAGGTGGGAGATAAAGCTGTGCTTTACATCCCTTCTCATCTAGGTTACGGCGAGCGTGGTTACCCACCGGTAATTCCACCATCATCAGATCTTATTTTTGAAGTAGAGCTGGTGGATATCAAATAAGCAACAGCTTAGTACAAATTAAAAGCCCTTCCAAAAATGACATTTTTGGAAGGGCTTTTTTTATGCTTTTAAAAACATTATTTCTTCTCGGGAATATTCTTTAATACTTCAAGCACAAATTTCCAGTATTTCTGAGCAGACGAGATACTTGCTCTTTCATCTGGCGAATGTGCACCGCGAATGGTAGGCCCAAAGGAGATCATATCCATTTCGGGATAATTTTTTCCGAGGATCCCGCATTCGAGTCCGGCATGGCAGGCTGCGATATCCGGTTCATCGGTATTCATTTTCCGGTACAATTCATCCAGGACCTTTAGGATAGGAGAATCCATGTTTGGAGCCCAGCCTGGATATGCCCCCGAAAGCTCCACTTCAAAGCCTGCAAGTTCAAATCCGGAGCGAATGCTGTTCGCCAGGTCAATTTTAGAGGATTCTACAGAAGATCTGGTGAGACAAAGCACCTCTATTTTACCATTTTTGACACTTACACGGGCGACATTATTTGAGGTTTCTACCAATCCTTCAATGTCCGGACTCATTCTGTAGACTCCATTTGGAACGGCATATAGTGCCTTCACAAGCAGCTCCTGCACTCCCAGCTCCATTACCTTTTCCACGGCATCAACTTCTGAGATCTCGATATGCAGCTTCGGTTCGAGCGACTTATATTCCTGCTGAATATCCTGAATGAGTTTACCCATTTCGGCCGAAAAATCCTCTTTCTGAATTTTCTCCACCACCACAACAGCTTCACTTTCCCTCGGGATCGCATTTCGAAGTCCGCCGCCGTTGATCTCAGAAATTCTCATTCCGAAGTTCTCATAGCCTCCAAAAAGGATGCGGTTCATCAGCTTATTGGCATTACCAAGACCTTTGATGATATCCATTCCGGAATGTCCTCCCTGCAGACCTTTTACCACAACCTTATATGCGATTATATCGGCAGGTGTAGGTTCTTCCTTATAGGTTCTGGATGCAGTTATGTCTACACCCCCGGCGCAGCCAATTCCTATTTCGTTATCTTCTTCGGTGTCGAGGTTGAGAAGGATGTCTCCATTGAGCAAGCCTGGTTTTAATCCCATGGCACCGGTCATTCCCGTTTCCTCGTCTATGGTGAAAAGTGCCTCCAGTGCAGGATGTTCAATATCCGTGCTCTCAAGAATAGCCATCATGGTCGCTACTCCCAATCCGTTATCGGCCCCAAGGGTGGTACCTCTTGCTTTTACCCAGTCGCCGTCCACATACATCTCGATCCCCTGATTCTCAAAATCAAAATCTACATCATTGTTCTTTTGGTGTACCATATCCAGGTGTGACTGCAGCACAACTGCTTTTTTGTTCTCCATCCCCGGGGTGGCAGGTTTCCTGATGATCACATTGCCCACTTCATCAACTTCTGTCTCAAGCCCAAGCTGATTCCCAAAGTTCTTAATGAACTCTATCACTCTTTCCTCCTTTTTGGAAGGCCTTGGTACCGCATTGAGATCGGCAAATTTATTCCAAAGTGGCTTGGGTTCTAAAGCTCTTATTTCTTCATTCATTTTGATGGTATTTAAGTTTGAAAACAAAGATAGAAAGAAATCGGAGTTTCCTTCTTGGCCACGAAAACACGAATATTCATTTATGGCCATTGGCTTTTAGCTTAGCTATTGGCTTTTGTTTAAGTGGAAAGAGGACAGAGGACAGAGGACAGAGGACTATAAATTTTTACATAATGATTCGTGAATTCGTGGCATCTCACCGAGTTCCGATTTCTATATAAAAGTTTTCCCTTTACGGTGTACGTAAAACCACGTCAACTCGCATCCCGCAAACACGCAACCGGTAACCGGTAACCGGTAACCGGCAACAGGAAACCGGCAACAGGAAACCGGCAACAGGCAACAGGAAAAATTCTCACTACTCAATACTAACTTCTCACTACTATCATCCAAAAAATCCTATTTTTGAGTGGTGAAAAAGAAAGTTGCAGTCATTCTGGCATTATTGCTTCCGGTTCAGGTGATCTTTATTAAGATCCTGAGCCGGTATCCGTATTTTGTTGAGGAGTGGTATAGCAACGGGATCTACCCCTATACCTCTGCCTTACTCAGGAGAGGCCTCGGGTTCTTACCTTTTTCACTGGGAGATTTCCTGTATGCTTTCCTGGTGATCATGTTGATAAGATGGATCGTTCTCAGAATTAATCAGCGCTTCCGGAATCCAAAACAATGGATCATAAATGCCTTTGCGACTCTTTCCCTTATCTATGCCTGCTTCAACCTTTTTTGGGGCTTTAATTATTACCGGCTTCCCCTCCATGAAGCTCTGGAAATTGATAATGACTACACCACCGAAGAGCTTATTGAATTGACAAGAGACCTGATTGCCACCTCCAATGACATTCACTTCCTGATCACCCGAAATGATTCGGTTAAGGTGGACATCCCCTACTCTAAAACAGAATTACTGAATTTTTCCGTAGAAGGTTACAAAACCATAGAAGATGATTTTCCAGAATTAGACTACAATATTCCGAGTGTTAAAAGATCCCTCTACAGCATTCCGCTCACTTATATGGGATTTAACGGGTATCTAAATCCGCTGACGAACGAGGGGCAGGTAAATACTCAGATCGTACCCTATAAGATCCCGACCACTGCAAGTCATGAAATTGGTCACCAGCTGGGGTTTGCAAAAGAAAATGAAGCTAATTTTCTAGCCTGTCTTACGACCATGAATCATCCTGATAAATATTTCAGGTATTCGGGTTATACCTTTGCTCTTAGCTACTGTTTAAGTGAGCTTTCCAGAAGAGATGAAGAACTTACAGCCGATTTGATGAAGACGATCAATTATGGAATTATTCTTAATTACAGAGAGGTAAGGGAATTCTGGGAAAGCCATGCCAATCCTTTTGAACCTCTTTTTCTCTATACCTATAATTCTTTTCTTGTAGCAAACAATCAGCCCGAAGGTATGCGTAGCTACAGCTATGTGGTGGCTCTCCTGGTGAATTATCACAAAAGCAGGGGAAGAATGTAAGGCTTTGCCGTTTTTAATTTTTTGTTATCTTACCGGCTCAAAATTCCAATCCTAAACTATTTTATGAGAATCAGATTTTTATTTTGCCTGCTGTTTAGTGCCGTAACCGGACTGCAGGCGCAGGAATACTTTCCTAAAAATGATGCCGTAAAGGCAGAGGTCAATACCAATTTCACGGTATTCAAAAATGCCAATATTCATGTAGATCCTTCAAACGTGATCAACGGCGGAATGCTCGCTGTTCGCAACGGCAAGGTGACTGCAGTAGGCAAGAACATCAAGGTACCGGCGAATGCCGTAGTTGTAGATCTTAAGGGCAAAACCATTTATCCTTCCTTTATTGATCTCTACTCCAACTTCGGGATAGAAAAACCAAAAGGTCAGAACGGAAGCCCCTATAGTGGAAATCCACAGTATGATGCCGATCGTGAAGGCTACTACTGGAATGATCACATAAGGCCTGAAACTGCTGCCCTGGAGAGTTTTAAATACAGTGACAGCGAAGCCGAAAAACTGCGAAAACTTGGTTTTGGCGTGGTAAATACCCACATGCCCGACGGAATTGTGAGAGGGACCGGAATGCTGGTTGCCCTTAATTCTCAAGGGACTGAAGGAGATCGTATCCTGGATGAAAGATCTGCTCAGTTTCTTTCTTTTGATAAAAGTGCAAAATCCAGGCAAGTTTATCCTTCCTCCAAAATGGGAGCCATGGCATTGCTCAGACAAACCTACCTGGATGCCGACTGGTATGCTAAAGGTAATTCGCAGACAAAAGATCTGGCCCTACAGGCCTTCAATCAAAATAAAAACCTGTTACAGATCTTTAAGACAGATAACCTGCTGGATGAACTCCGTGCAGATAAGATAGGAGATGAATTCGGCGTACAATATGTCATAGTAGGAAGCGGGAAAGAATTCGAAAGACTAGACGCTATTAAGGCTACTAATGCCACTTTTGTTGTTCCGGTGAATTTCCCCGCCCCATTTGACATGGAAGACCCATATATAGCGAGTTATGCCAGCCTTGCTGATATGAAGGAGTGGAATCAGGCTCCTGCAAATCTCAAGATGATGGCCGAAAAGAGTATTCCTTTCAGCATCACTTCCCAGGACGCTGAGAAAAATTTCCGCGAGAATCTTATTAAGGCTGTGGAGTACGGACTGGATAAAAAATCGGCACTTGCCGCTTTAACCACTGTTCCCGCAAAAATAATAGGAAAAGAGAATCAGCTCGGAACTTTAAAAGAAGGCGCCTGGGCCAATTTCCTCATCACCTCGGGAGATTACTTTGATAAGGAAACAACAATTTATGAGAACTGGGTACAGGGAAAAAGATCTGTAATTGAGGATATAAATCTTGTAAGTATTAACGGCACCTATGATGTCAACGTTGCCGGCAACACCTATGAAGTCAAGATAAGCGGAGAAGCTACCAAGCCTAAGGCCGAAGTGAAGCTGAACAACAATAAAATCGGCTCTAAGCTGAACTATAAAAGCAACTGGTTAAACATCCTGCTTTCAGCACCCGATACCACAAAAGCAGAATATACCCGCCTAAGTGCCAAAGTTCCCGAAGATCCAAAAAGCTTCAGCGGAAAAGCCATTTTAGGCGATGGTACAGAAACCACATTTACTGCAACAAGGACTGCGGAAGCTTCAGAAGATAAAAAGAAAAAAGAAGATGAACATCCCGAAGTGCTCCCGGTGACTTTCCCAAACATGGGGTACGGCTTTGAAAGACTTCCGAAGCAACAGAACATTTTATTTAAAAATGCCACAGTATGGACCAGTGAAGACGCCGGTATCCTGGAGAATACAGATGTACTCGTTCGCAACGGAAAGATCGCGCAGGTAGGAAAGAACCTTAGCGCACGCGGGGCAACTGAAATTGATGCTACGGGGAAACACCTTACGGCCGGAATTATTGATGAGCACTCGCACCTTGCAGCTTCTGCAGTTAATGAGGCCGGTCACAATTCTTCTGCCGAAGTGCGTATGGAAGATGTCGTAGATCCCGATGATATCGGAGTTTACCGTAACCTCGCAGGGGGCGTTACAACTATGCAGTTGCTGCATGGTTCTGCCAACCCTATTGGAGGACAGTCGGCAATTCTAAAAATGAAGTGGGGTGCTTCTCCTGATGAAATGATCTTTAGCAATTCTCCCAAATTCATAAAGTTCGCGCTTGGGGAGAATGTAAAACAGGCTAACTGGAGCAGTAATTCAAGATTTCCGCAGACACGTATGGGTGTGGAGCAGGTATTTGTAGATTACTTTACCCGCGCTAAAGAATACGAATCTCTGAAGAAAAGCGGAAAACCCTTCCGTAAGGATATAGAAATGGAAACTCTGCTCGAGATCCTTAATGGCGAACGTCATATCACTGCCCACTCTTATGTACAGAGTGAGATCAACATGCTGATGAAGATTGCAGAACAATACGGATTCAAGATCAACACCTTCACTCACATTCTGGAAGGCTATAAGGTGGCCGATAAAATGGCTGAACATGGAGCCGGAGGTTCTACCTTCTCTGACTGGTGGGCGTACAAGTATGAAGTGAAGGATGCTATCCCACAAAATGCCGCTATTATGCACAACGCGGGAGTGACTGTTGCAATTAACAGTGATGACGCCGAAATGAGCCGCAGACTCAACCAGGAGGCGGCAAAAAGTGTAAAATACGGTGATATTTCTGAAGAGGAAGCCTGGAAGTTTGTAACTATAAATCCGGCGAAACTGCTTCACATAGATGATCGTGTGGGAAGTATAAAAGAAGGAAAGGATGCCGATCTTGTACTTTGGACAGCAAACCCGCTTTCAGTTTATGCAAAACCGGAAAAAACTTTAATAGAAGGGGTTGTTTATTTTGATATCGAGAGAGACCGGGAACTGCGTGAGGAAGTAGAAAAGCAAAAGAACCTGCTGGCCACACAAATGCTCAAGGCTAAGAACAATGGCCTAAAGACGCAGGCAGTGAAGGAAACAAAGAAGGAAGAAATGCATTGTGACACCCTATAAAACAGACTCTATGAAAATTATAAACCTAATTATATTGCCGGTCCTGCTTTTTCTTACAGGGACCACAATTGCACAGCAAACCCCGGCACCCGAACAATCCCGGGCTGTCACTATAGTCGGAGCCACGGCCCATATTGGTAACGGCGAAGTAATCGAGAACAGTCTTATCATTTTTGAAAACGGAAAGATCACTACGGTTACAGATGCCAACTCCACAAAAAGGCAGTATCCCGGAACTATTATAGACGCCAAAGGAAAGCACGTTTACCCCGGATTCATTTCTCCGAATTCCACTTTAGGACTGGTGGAGATAGATGCTGTAAAGCAATCTGATGATGAGGATGAATTGGGAGAACTACTGCCTCACGTTAGAAGTATTATAGCTTACAATGCAGAAAGCCAGGTGGTAGAAAGTATGCGTCCTAACGGGGTCCTGGTAGGCCAGATCACCCCGCGTGGTGGCAGGATTTCAGGTACTTCTTCCATAGTACAGTTTGATGCATGGAACTGGGAAGATGCCGTTTTAAGAGAGGATGACGGAATACATATCAACTGGCCGAACAGCGTTCGCAGAGGTCGTTGGTGGGCCGGTGAAGACCCGGGAGTAAAGCCCAATGATGATTATGAAAAAGATATACGTACTGTTTCTGAATTTTTCAGCAACGCCAGGGCCTACCTGGCAGGTCCACAGGAAATTGCTAATCTGCCATTTATGGCAATGCAAAATGTCTTTGACGGAAAACAAAAAATTTACATTCACGCCGACGGAGAAAAGGAACTCATGGACATTTTGCAATTCAAAAGGGATCATGACCTTGAACACGTCGTTTTGGTAGGAGCTTACAGTGCCTATAAAATTGCCGATCAGGTAAAGGCTGCCAATGTGCCAATTCTGGTTGGAAGAGTACACAGCAGGCCCAACCACGAGGATAGCCATTACGACCTGCCATACAAGATGGCTTACCTGCTTCACCAAAAAGGAATATTAGTTGGACTTGAATCCAGCGGAAGCATGGAAAGGATGAACAGCCGTAATTTACCTTTTTACGCAGGTACGGTTACAGCTTACGGGGCCAGTAAGGAGGAAGCCCTGCAAATGATCACACTAAACACCGCAAAAATCCTCGGCATCGACGACAGTCTGGGATCATTGGAAACCGGTAAGGATGCTACCCTGTTCATTAGTGAGGGAGACGCTCTTGACATGAGGACCAACAAGATCTCTCAGGCTTTCATCCAGGGCCGGGAAATAAGTTTGGAAAGTCACCAGACTCAGCTGGCAAAACGATACACAGATAAATACGGACAGGAGGAGAAAATATAACCTGCCGGAAATTTCATTTTTGAAAGGCTGTCCCGGGAAAAAATATTTTTCCGGGACAGCTTTTTTTATACCTTAAATTCACCTGAATTAAGCACCACCTGGGTGGAGGGGAGCACAGGGCTCGGGTCATCCTCGGCGGTAACAAAAATCCTTATAGGTTCATAAGGAGTGCCGGTCGTGATCTTTGCGTTATTCTTTCGGGAGACATTTAGGTTGCCAATGTTGATCGTTCCATGCTTTTTTGTTACCAACCATACAACATAGTGTTTGCGGGCCGGAGTCAGCCTTTCCGCCTCTGCAAGATTACTGACTTCCAGTTCGATCTCGTAATTTTTATTGGAGTCCTTATCAATTTTCACAACGGCTTCGGCTGCCGGCACAACTTCCGAAACCGGAAATGTGACTTTCTTACTGCACGCGCTTATCAGGATAGCCGCAAAAATAAAGCTGAGAATTCGGAAAGAACTTTTTATTGAAAGTTGATTTCCTTTATTGTAATTAATTTCCATCTGTCTCTTTTCCAGTTAATTTACGACATTTTTTTAACAAATAGTAATTGGGAGCAGCTTCCTTATTACAACCGGTTTTACCATCCCGAAGTTTTTTATCTTTACGGTATGCAAAAATTCATCAGCAGTCTGCAAAATCAGGCGGTTAAGAGACTGCTTCAGCTACAGGAAAAGGCAAGAGCCCGTAAGAAAGAGAATGTCTTTGTAGTCGAGGGCGTACGCGAGATTGGTTTAGCCATCAAGGGTGGGTATGAAGTGCGGGAACTCTATTTTAACCCTGAGTTATTTCCTGCTGAAAAAGCTGAAGAACTGGTTTCCCCTTCTACCGAAATCATTGCACTCTCCCCTGAAGTTTATGAGAAGATCGCCTATCGCGGAAGCACCGAAGGTGTGATTGCTGTAATCGCTGCCAGGGAACTGAGCCTTGATAAAATTAAACTGAAAAATGAAAATCCGCTAATTCTTGTAGCCGAAGCTCCTGAAAAACCCGGAAACATTGGTGCTTTACTTCGAACTGCCGATGCGGCTGCTGTAGATGCTGTATTTATTGCGAATCCAAGAACCGACATGTTCAACCCCAATATCATTCGCAGCAGTGTTGGTTGTTTATTTACTAATAACATTGCTACGGGAACTACAACGGAAATTATTTCATTTTTAAAGCAGCGAAAAATTGCCATTTTTGGAGCTGCATTACAGGCCTCAGTTCCTTATCACACAGTAGATTTCACAGAAGGTTCCGCAATTGTGGTCGGCACCGAAGCCACGGGTTTAAGTGAAGAATGGCTGCAAAACACTACCAAAAATGTCATCATTCCCATGGAAGGAGAGATCGATTCCATGAATGTTTCAGTCGCTGCAGGAATTCTGATCTTTGAGGCGAAAAGGCAGCGCCTGCGGCGCAATTCAGAATTCAAGATTTAAAATTCAAGGTTGAAGGTCAACTTTTCTTAAGTTCGGAACTTTGGAAAGTTCGTCTCACCCTCTGTCATTCCGACGAAGGAGGAATCTCTTTCACTGAGCATTGAACACTTATCTCCCACCCCGCCTTACAGGCACCCCTCCGGAGGAGGGGAGGAAATCGATGAAACATTCCGAGATACCACTCCGGAGGAGGGAACTCCTTTCGATAAAAATCTAAAAAATCATTGGTGAATTCGCGGCAAAAATTTTCTGATCACTAAGCACTGAAGACCAGAATGAACTTCTAAAATCTACCTTCTAACTTCCCCCCGATTCTGCTTATATTAGCCCCAAAACAAAAAAATTGACTGCAAATACTCTCTTTTACATCATTGTCGGCATTATAATTATTGACTTTCTGGTGGATAAAATCCTGGATGCACTTAATGCCAAACATTATAATGATCCGGTGCCGGATTCCCTTCAGGATGTGTTTGATGAAGAGGAATACAGGAAATCTCAACGGTATAAAAAAGTCAATTACAGGTTCGGGATCATATCTTCAACTTTTTCAGTTGTTGTTTTACTGCTGTTCCTTTTTTTGGACGGATTTGATTTTGTGGATAATATTGCCAGATCGGTTTCAGATAATGCCATAGTCATCGCTCTAATTTTCTTCGGGATCATTATGCTGGCCAGTGATTTGCTGTCTCTGCCATTTTCCTGGTACCACACCTTTGTCATTGAGGAGGAATTCGGCTTTAATAAAACCACTCCCAAAACCTTTATTTTAGATAAATTCAAGGGCTGGGGCATGATGATACTGCTGGGCGGCGGCATTCTTGCACTTATCGTTTGGTTCTACCAACTCGCGGGAGATGACTTCTGGTGGTACGCGTGGATCCTGGTGGCAGTATTCAGCATCTTTCTCAATATGTTTTACGCAAAACTTATTGTTCCCTTGTTTAATAAACAAACTCCTTTGGCCGAAGGTCCCCTGCGGGAAAAAATTGAAACCTATGCACAAAAAGAAGGTTTTACCCTTGATAAGATCTTCGTAATCGACGGCTCCAAAAGGAGTACTAAGGCCAATGCTTATTTTTCTGGCTTTGGAAGTGAAAAAAGAGTCACCCTTTATGACACTCTCATTAATGATCTGGAAGATGAAGAAATTGTGGCGGTCCTGGCGCACGAGGTGGGGCATTACAAAAAGAAACACATCATCATCAATCTCATCATTAGCATTCTCACTACCGGTTTTATGCTCTGGATCCTGTCTCTTTTTGTGGGAAACCCGTTGCTTTCCGAAGCACTGGGCGTAGAACAACCGGGATTTCACATAGGACTGGTTGCCTTCGGAATTCTCTACAGCCCTATTTCTGAATTAACAGGTATTATCATGAACTACCTCTCCCGGAAGTTTGAATACCAGGCAGATAATTTTGCCAAAAACACTTATAAGGCACAGCCTTTGATATCCGGATTAAAGAAGCTGTCAAAGAATAGTTTGAGCAATCTTACCCCGCATCCTGCTTATGTCTTCGTTCATTATTCTCACCCGCCGCTGTATAAACGTTTCAGGAACCTGCGGGCTTAATTATATTGCCCAATTTCAATCTTAATTGTATTTTTAGATCATGATGACGGAAGCTGCTATAGAAAAAGAAAATAAGGAGATTGCTCACCAATACAAGGAACTCCTGCGAATAAGTTACCAGACGCTTACCGATGAGGATAAGAAACTTATTCGTAAGGCTTTTGATATTGCCGTCGATGCTCATAAGGATCAGCGTCGCAAGTCGGGCGAAGCCTATATCTTCCATCCTATTGCTGTGGCCAAGATCGTGGCTTCAGAGATTGGACTGGACGCAACTTCTATCGCTGCTGCCCTGCTTCACGATGTGGTGGAAGACACCCGTTATTCTCTTGAAGACATTCAGCAGCTTTTTGGCGATACCGTAGCACGTATTGTGGACGGACTAACAAAGATCTCCCACCTGGAGCATGACAAAGATGTTTCCCTACAGGCAGAGAACTTCAGGAAGATGCTGCTCACGCTCAATGATGATGTACGGGTGATCATTATTAAAATTGCCGACCGCCTGCACAACATGCAGACCATGGATTCCATGCGGACAGATAAGCAGGAGAAGATCGCTTCAGAAACACTTTATATCTACGCTCCCCTTGCCCACCGGATTGGGCTCTACAACATTAAAACCGAACTTGAGGACATGGGTCTCAAATACACCGAACCGGATGTATATGACGAGATCCTGAAAAAAATAAGGGAAAGCAAGGAAGAACAGGATAAGTATATTGAGGAATTCACCAGGGTGATCCAGGATTCCCTGGACAGGGAACAGATGCAGTACACTATCAAGGGTCGGCCAAAATCCATCTATTCCATTCGTCGCAAGATGAAGAATCAGAATGTCACGTTCGACGAGGTGTACGATAAATTTGCGGTGAGGATCATCTATAAATCAGATCCTGCCAATGAAAAGTTTCTGGCATGGAAAATTTATTCCATAGTAACAGATCACTTTAGACCAAATCCTACCCGCCTGCGGGACTGGATCTCTTCTCCCAAATCAACAGGATACGAGGCCCTTCACATCACTGTAATGGGACCTAAAGGCCGCTGGGTGGAAGTACAGATACGCAGTGAGCGAATGAATGAGATTGCTGAAAAAGGCTATGCCGCACATTACAAGTACAAACAGGGGAGCAATCAGGAAGACGGGCTGGAGGAATGGGTAAACAAACTTCAGGAAGCACTTGAAAATGCAGAGGTGAACGCAGTAGATTTTGTCGAGCAGTTTAAACTTAACCTGTATTCGAAAGAGATCTTTGTTTTTACACCGCAGGGGGAGTTAAAATCCTTGCCGAAAGGTGCGACTCCGCTGGACTTTGCCTTCAGCATTCACACAGAGGTAGGTCTGCGTACACGGGGTGCCAGGGTCAATGGAAAACTTGTGCCATTAAGCACTACCTTAAACAGCGGAGACCAGGTAGAGATCATTACTTCAGAAAAAGCCAAACCAAATTCAAACTGGCTGGACTATGCTACTACGGCAAGGGCCC
Organism: Salinimicrobium xinjiangense DSM 19287; assembly: GCF_000423585.1. Classification (GTDB taxonomy): domain Bacteria; phylum Bacteroidota; class Bacteroidia; order Flavobacteriales; family Flavobacteriaceae; genus Salinimicrobium; species Salinimicrobium xinjiangense. The sequence goes on along the minus strand of NZ_AUIG01000016.1, from coordinate 27,031 downwards.
GGGCGAAAATTAAATCCTCTTTGAGAGAGGAGAAGAAAACTATTGCCGAAGAAGGTAAAGCTATCCTTACCCGAAAACTGAGAGCTCAAAAAATACCATTTAACGAAAAGACCATCAATGAGCTGGTAATCTTCTTTAAACTCAAAACCAGTCTTGACCTCTTCTACCGGGTAGGAATAGGCACTATTGATAACCAGAAGCTGAAGGATTACGCTGCCTCCCGGAGTAATGCACTGGTTAGCTTTTTTAAGAGCAAGATCAGGAAACAGGGTACCGTAGAGGATATTGATAGAGACGAGATCACCGCCAAATACGACCAGCTTGTCTTTGGCCGGGATGAGGAAGTACTTGATTACAAGCTCGCCAATTGCTGTAATCCTATACCCGGGGATAGCGTTTTTGGTTTCATTACAGTGAGTGAGGGGATAAAAGTGCATAAAAAAGACTGTCCCAATGCAATCCAGCTACAGAGCAACTTTGCCTACAGGATCATACAGGCAAAATGGAGGGATTCCAGCCAGGAAGAATTCAAGGCTGTAATTAAACTTACCGGAATTGACAATATTGGATTGGTGAATGATGTGACCCGGGAGATCTCAAACAATATGAGCGTCAACATACGTAACATAAATTTTGACAGTCAGGATGGTGTTTTTACAGGTCGCATTACTGTAGTGGTTAAGAACAATAGCATACTTAAAAAATTGATGGAACACCTTAAAAAAATAAACGGTATTGATAAGGTGTCACGCGAATAATCTTATACCTTTGCACCCATATCATGAGCAAAAAAGTAGTCAATAAGAACGACCAGGCTGTTGTAAAGAATGTTTTTACAAAATACCTGGAAGACAAAGGACACCGCAAGACGCCCGAGCGTTTTGCTATCCTTCAGGAGATCTACAACAGTGATGATCATTTTGATATTGAGTCTCTTTATATCAAAATGAAAAATAAGAAATACCGGGTTAGCCGGGCCACACTTTACAATACTATAGAACTTCTTCTGGAATGCGGACTGGTGCGCAAACATCAGTTTGGAAACAATCAGGCGCAATATGAAAAATCATATTTCGACCGTAATCATGACCACATCATTCTTACAGACACCGGGGAAGTTATCGAGTTCTGTGATCCTCGAATTCAATCGATAAAACAGACTATTGAAGAAGTTTTTAATATCGAGATCAGTAATCATTCTTTATATTTTTACGGAAACAAAAAATCAACCGAATAACCTGAATTTTTATGGCAGTAGACTTACTTCTTGGATTGCAATGGGGAGATGAAGGAAAAGGAAAAATAGTAGACGTATTCACCAAAAAATATGATGTCATCGCCCGCTTCCAGGGAGGCCCAAACGCCGGACATACCTTAGTTTTTGATGGAAAGAAGCATGTGCTTCATACCATTCCTTCGGGCATCTTTCATGACAACACTATTAACCTGGTTGGAAACGGGGTGGTAATTGATCCTGTCATCTTTAAAAAAGAGCTTGATAATCTTTCCAAAGCAGGAGTCGATTACATAGACAAGCTTATAATTTCCAGAAAAGCACATTTGATCCTGCCTACTCACCGCTTGCTCGATGCGGCAAGTGAAGCTTCAAAAGGCAAGGCAAAAATTGGTTCCACTCTTAAAGGGATAGGTCCCACTTATATGGATAAAACCGGCAGGAACGGAATTCGCGTGGGAGACCTCGAACTTAGTGACTGGAAAGAAAAATACCGGAATCTTGCCGATAAGCATGAGGCAATGATAAGCTTCTACAACGTAGATGTGCAATATGATCTCAGAGAACTTGAAAATGAGTTTTTCGCTGCCATTGAAACTCTTAGAAGCTTGCAGTTCATTGACAGTGAAGAATACCTGTATCAGGCACAAAAAAGCGGTAAATCTATTCTTGCTGAAGGTGCCCAGGGATCTTTGCTGGACATTGATTTTGGAACTTATCCATTTGTTACCTCCTCAAATACCACTGCGGCGGGAGCCTGCACCGGACTCGGAGTTGCACCAAATCAGATAAAAGATGTTTTTGGGATTTTCAAAGCCTATACTACCCGGGTAGGCAGCGGCCCCTTCCCTACCGAACTTTTTGATGAGGACGGGGAAAGAATGGCGCGAGTGGGCAATGAATTCGGCGCCACGACCGGAAGACCAAGACGCTGCGGCTGGCTGGATATGGTAGCATTAAAGTATGCAGTACAGGTAAGCGGTGTGACCCAATTGATCATGATGAAGTCGGATGTTTTAAGCGGCTTCAAAACCCTTAAGGTATGTACCGCATATAACTATCGCGGAGAAGAGATCACTCACCTGCCGTATAATATAGAAGCCGAAAATGTAACCCCGGTTTACACTCATTTTGATGGCTGGGAAAAAGACCTTACACGCCTTTCCTCTGCAAGCGAGTTACCAAAAGAGCTGAAAGATTACATCGCATTTATAGAAAAAGAACTGGAGATCCCCATTAAGATCGTATCTGTAGGCCCGGACAGGGTGCAGACTATAGATTTATAAGGGCTCTCAAAAATGCTATTTTTGAAAGGTGTTGCGAAAGCAGCACCTTTTTTGTTTCCGGAAGGTTTCTCAGAAAAAATGTAAATTAGAGAGATAACGCAATCCAGCTGCAGCTTAAGGATCAATAATGCAAACCGACCTCACGTATGATGTTCTTATTGTGGGCGCAGGCCCTGTAGGTTTAAGCCTGGGCATTAGTCTTGCTCAAAAGGGAAAAAAGGTGATCCTTTTAGAGAAGGAAGCTTCAACTGCGGAATATTCGCGGGCACCAAGCCTCTGGCCAAAAACCCAGGAAATTCTGGCAGAACTCGGAGTCATTCATCATTTTCAGAAAGCTGCAATTGAACTACCGGTAATGGAAATTTTTGATGCCGACAAAAACCTGAACATATTAAGGCTTCCTATAAAAGAACTTGGTGGCTCCACTCCTTTTCCACAGCTATTGCTACTTCCTCAATCCAAAACAGAAGAAATCCTGCTTAAGAAGCTGAAAAAGTTCCATTCTGCTACTGTTATTTTTTCAAGTGAAGTTTCAAAAGTGATTCAGGAAAAAGACAAGGTAAATGTAACGGCAAACCAAAAAAATGCAGAGAAGCAGTATTCAGCAAAAATAGTGGTAGGTGCCGATGGGGCCCACAGTACGGTACGGGAACAAATGCAAATTGCCTTCCCGGGAACCACCTATGCCTTTAAAGCCGCCCTGGCCGATATTAAATTTCCTGATGATTTGATGATCCCCTTTCCCAGAATTAGTACTAAAGAGTGCCCGGCTATAGGAATAAAGATTTCAGAGAATTTGTGGCGCATCATCATGCCCTTTAGCGACAGAGATAAAATGGAACTTCAGGAGAGAAGTGAGCGTTCTGTGAACCACCTCTTTCCTCAGTTAGAATGGGAACTCGTATGGAAGAGTGAATTCAGTCTTTATAGAAGGTTAGCTTCAAATTTTACTAAGGGAAGAGTTGTTCTGGCGGGAGATGCCGCCCATCTCAACAGCCCGGTGGGAGGACAGGGAATGAATTCCGGAATTCAGGATGTACCTGTCTTAACCGCCGCTATAATAGAATCCCTGACCAACAATAATTCCGGTCCTTTGGAAGTCTACAGCAATAAGAGAAGAAAAGAAATAGAAAAAGGAGTCAACCGGTTTACCCACATTCTTACCAGAATCCTCCTGAAGAGCAAAGGTAAAATGATCAAACCAGTCTTTAAACTTCTGAATTACCTGATGAGGTTCCCTCCTTTGCGAAGAAAATTTTTGAAGAAAATAGCGATGCTTTCCTGAGGGATTAAAAATTTATGATTCAGGATTCAAGATTGATCAACTTACCAGCATAACCCGAAAAAACAATGCACTCACCCAGCTCTGTATAAGTAAGGAATAATGTTGCGTAATCACATAAGGATTTTTCTTACATTGCTTTAGTTAAAGAAATATTAATGAAAAAAATCTATTTGTTTTTGTTGGGGCTGTTTATCTGCACAGGAACCTTTGCCCAGGATAATATTCCGGAGGAAATTAAAGTAGTGGACAAATCTCCTGTGGCAAGAGGTTGTGATCCAAATGCTTCCAACCCGGAACTAAAGGATTGTTTTACCCGGGTAGTCACAGAGCAAATTTTGAGTAAGATCAACGCCTCTTATCTCCAAAAACATAATCTGGCCCCGGGTATGTATAAAGTTCACACCACTTTCTCAATAGATGAAAAAGGAAAGGTGCAGGATGTTAACGCAAATTTCGAGAAGACTAAGATCGCAAAACATTTTGCGAAAGCAGTAAAATCTATTGCCCGCGTTGAACCGGCATATATAGATAATAAACCGGTAAAAATATTTTATGCCATTCCTATAAAGTTCGTGGTGAATTAAACTTAATTAAAGATGGGATTTTTCCGAACTTATTAATGAGAGAGACACTCAATTATATAATAGCTGCATTGTCACTTCCGGGCTCCACTTATTTACAGGCTCAAAATAAGGAGACCACCCATTTCATACCCGATGGTTACTCATTATTTAAGGAATATACCGGAGAATTAAATAATGACGGACTTGAAGATAGTGTTCTGATCGTAAAGAATACGAAAAAAGAGAATGTTATAATTGATCGTGGTGAAGAAGTAGACCGTAACAGGAGAGGGATCATCGTGCTCTTTAATAAGGAAGACCATTATGAATTAGTTGCTGAAAATTTAAACTGCTTTTCTTCCGAAAATGAGGACGGCGGAGTTTAATTCCCACCAGAACTATGGATCATTATTGAAAATAATAACCTGAAGATCCATTATGGTCACGGGAGATATGGTTACTGGCAATATATCTTTAGATATGATCAATCAGATTTCAGATTAACCGGTTATGAATCCAGCGAAAACCGTGGACCGGTAGTCTTGTACAAAACCAGTATTGATTTTCTGACTCAAGAGAAAATTATTTTCAAAAATATTACTCAAAATTCGGAGAATGAAGATGAAGTATTTGAAGAAACCCGGCGAAAAATAAAGGCTGATAATCAAATAAAGCTTTCCGGAATCCCTGATTTTGATGAGCTTGATATATACAATTTATAAAGACTATGACTAAATCCATAATCCAATGAGCAGTTCAAACCACTACGTAGATTTTTATTCAGGTTCCGAAGTCGAAGTTCTAAGGGTAAAAGACCTTCTGGAGGGAGGAGAAATTCCTTCAATAATCCAAAATGACCTCCAATCGGGAAATCTCGGCGGATTCTTTGGAGGTACTTTCAGCACTATCCGCCTGAAAGTACAGGAAGCAGACCTTGATAAGGCCCGGAAATTATTAGCAAGTCTTGATCCAAATAATCAAAATTTAAAAGGATAAGGCTTAGCCCAACTATAAATAGAAGAAAATGGGATTATTAGATCTATTCAGGAGAAAGAGAACAGAAGGCAATTTTCCTGAAAATGAATTAGAGAAAACATTGATGCAGGCTACGACAGACTCCTCTAAACGCAAGGATTTCTACATGAAACTTTTATGGAATGATCTAATAGTCTTGACCACCAAGCATGATAAAGAGGGAACCCATGTTTTAGAAGAGAACACTACAGTGCAATTTGTGAACTTTGAAGATGGAAAGATCCCGATATTTACTTCGACAAATAGAATCTTTGATAAAGCAATAGTTAAGGATGAAGTGCCTTTTATGGCCTTAAAGGGAAAGGATCTATTTAAAATTGCACGGGGAGCAACCTTCATTCTCAACCCCTATTCAGATTATGGAAAGGAATTGATTCCGAATGAAATTGAAAAATTGCTGAATGGTTCGATCTTTAATGAAACCAATGAATTCAAAATTGAGGAAGATACTCAGGTTCAGATAGGTCAGCCGGCAGAATATCCTGTTGCACTTGTTAAGGCTTTAAAGCAATTCTTTAGGGAGAAAAAAACCGTTAGAGCTGCTTATTTAGCAGCAGTGAAAATGGATAAGTCTAATGACCAGCCTCATATCATGATCGCAATAGATATGGATGGTGATATGAAGTCGATCACCAACGAAGCAGGACCTATAGCAGAAAAATATCATCAAAATCAGGCAGTGGATTTCTTGCAAATTGAACATTCCAACAATGGAATTTCTGAATACTTTTTAAAGGAAACAAAAGCTTTCTATAAGAGGAAATAACCTGAAGAAAATGTTTGAAAATGCTGCGACCTTTAGTTGGAATTATACACAAGAGAGTTTAGGGAGTCCTGCCGATTCAAACTGCCCGATGGCGGAAAGCTGAAGAAAATATGAGAAAAATTGTCCTTATTCTATGCCTTTCTTTCAGCTTCATTTCATGTTCGCAGAAGAATATTCCTTACGGACTAAGGAGCACGATCAATGAGATCGACCGAAACCTGAATGACACGGTGAAATATGATTTTAAGATAGCTCCTGAAGGTGTTGCCACCTCAAAACATCATTTTGGCCTAGGACTGAATATAAGAAATGAGAAAAACCTTTGGCGAAGCAGCCTGCTTAAAACCTTTTTCCAATTGAATGGCATTCAGCATCCAGATGATATGAGTGGAATTATATTGACCACATATCATCGGGAATTGAACAACAAGCCAATTAATTTTAGGGAACAGAAGAGGTATTACAAAGAATACTGGAAAATAGCGCAGCTCCCCGGAGATACAATTGAAAAGTGGTATGCCGCTAAAAATCCGGAAGCTATTTATCAAAAAGAAAATGAAGCATATCTCTCCAATTTTACAATAGGAAGAAAGGTATTAGGTTCCGTTAATGCCTGGAAAGAGAGAGAGAGAGAATGGATGGTCCGGTTCCTCTGTAAGTTTTATAGCAGAAATTACCGGTAGAAATGACAGAATTTTGAATCTTAAAATAATAGAACTTGAGGCACCTAAGATTGGGTTTGAACTGGAAATGAAGGTAGGAGACATGGTGGAGGCCGATCCCTACGAGGTTTTTGTGATTCCTTAAAGCGAATAACCTCCTAAAATTATGGTCATAACATGAAGCAGGTAAAATCAAGATTCTTAAATATTGAAAATATTAATTCAGCACTCATAATATGTGCCTCCTTCACATTAATTTTCCTGGGATATCTGGTTTGGCTGGCTACATCAATTGACCAGGAAACTCTGCCTTATTTAACGCTTCCGCTAATTTTGGGCCTCATCCTGGAGAATCGCCGACTGGATAAGAACTGGAAGGTATTGGCTTTAAAGCTCATGTTGGCCAGTATTTGTGCCTCAGTGATCTCCTTCTTCAAGATCCTCGATTCCGACGTTTCAACAGAAATTGCACTTTGGCCGTATCTTTTCATCATCTTTTTTGCCATTTTCTCCGCCATTTACCATGATAAAAAGGTCACCCCGGTGATCACCGAGGGTACTACCCTGCTCCAGTCCATCTCCATAATTTACTGGATCATTCATTACAATTATCTGAGTTTTTCAAACTTCTTTGAAGCTGCCGTACTTTTCATCGGACTCTTATTCTGTCTGCTCTCCTTCTATACTGCCTTCAGCTACACTCCACTCACCTCAACCCTTAGGCTTGTGCTGAGCATTTGGAGTGCGGTTATCATGCTGGCGTTTTCCATTGTTTATATCTACAGAGTAATTTACCACAATGACTTTGGAGGGAATTATTTCATTGATAATTCCATGAATTTCATTCAATATTTCCTACTCGGAATATCTCTGATCTATTTGATACAGAACGCCCGGATGGTCATTGTATATATACCTTCCAAAAATAGCTTTTTTGACAGGGCTCATTTGAAAAGGATCGCAAGGATGAACAAATTACACCTGTGGAGATATTCCAAAGAACAGGTAAAGGTGAAGGATTCCCTGCTTATCCTCGGTTTCACTTCTGTAGTTTTTTTCTTCAACTATTCAGCAGATCTCATTCCACCCTTTACCATGATTTGGCTCGTATTCTGGTCGGCCCCCATCATAATCTTTTTCAAGAACAGGAGATAACAAAAGAATCCGCAGCAGACGCTAAACCCGTAGACCTTAGGATTACCAAAGAAAAAAGCAAAGGGAGCTAATTGGGGATTGGTTAATTGGATAAATGGTTAATTGGTTATTTAGGGATTGGAAATAAGCTCCCTTCTTTTTATTCAATTATAGGTTATACTCTGATCTATGGATTCCAAAAACAGGGGTTAACCCCCCCCGGCTACCAATCCTTCGTCCTACTGGACTGGTAAAAAATTTAAATTTTTTTTTTACCCATTTAAACTCCCCCACGCCCCCTTTGTCAGCCTGACGAAGGAAGGGTCGCATCTGAGTAAGCAGTCACCCCACGCCTTGTCACCCTGACGAAGGAAGGGTCTAACCTGAATAAGCACATTTCGTACATTTAACTTCCTATATCTACCTTCCTGCCAACTGACCACTTATCCCCTCGTCAACCATCCCCTTTTGCTAGCTGTGGCGATAGCATAGGGAGTGATCCAGAATAACCCAAAGGTGTACAGGATACTGTATGAGTACGCCCAGAAGGATTCCGAAAGCTTATATTTTTTGGCATAGAAGAAAACCGGGAAGCTGGACCAGATCAGGATGCTTAGAAGTGTGGAGCTAAGGAACAATAAGGGATCCATGGAAATAAAGAAAAGCATGAGCAGAATCGTTGGATAGCTCATCACCAGTTTAAGCACCTGGTTAAGAAAAAGAATACGGGATCCTGCCTTTGAGCCTTCCCTGAAATCTGTGAACACATATTTTGCCATGGCGATATTTTCCCTCACATTGCTTCTCCCCCACCTGATGAACATTTTATAGAGTCCGGTATATTTTTCGGGCACATTGGTATAGGCAAAGGCATTTCTCTGGAAAAGGACGTGGTAACCCTGCTTAAGGATCATGTTACTCATTGCCCGGTCCTCCCCAATATCTGAAGCTTGTCCCATAAAGGTTTGATTGATCCATTCTTCAAGACATCCAAATACAGCTTCCCTTTTGTAGGCCGCTAAAGCCCCTGGCGTACAAAGAACAGACTCAAGGCTGCTTTCTGCGGAACGCACAAACTCGAAACTTAATACAAAGCTAACATCCAGCATTTTGGGCAAAAGGGCTTTATGATCATTGTTAAGCACACGAATGTTTCCTGCTACCGCCCCGCATTTATCATTTGTGACAAATGGACTCACCAGGTTGCGCAGCGTATCTTTAGTAACTTCAGAATCACTGTCTACAGTGACGAAAACCTCTCCCGTTCCCAGGTGGAATCCGCGGTAAAGAGCGTGACGTTTACCTTTGTTTTGAGGCTGCTGATAAATACTTACCCGGTCTCCCAGGTCTTTTTTCGCTTTCTGCATCCACTCCCAGGTATCATCCTTACTTCCGTCGTCAATGGCCAGTAGTTGTAACTTGCCTTCGGGATAATCACTTTTGGCGAGGCTCATTAAAGTTGCCCACACCTGCTTGCCTTCATTGTATGCGGGAACGATCACTGTACAGGTAGGCAGCTCGTTATTAGCTACAGAAGCCACCGGTTTGTAGCGCAGGTACAGGTACAGGTTATAGAAGAAGAACCCGGCTCTAAAAAAGAGCAGGGAACCTGTGATGATCAGGAATACTATTCCCCAGGTCGAATCAAGACCTTCCAGACTGTAGCGTCCAAAATCGTTTTGTAGGACATATACCAGATATGCCGCACCCATAAGCAGTGCCAGGCTGCTGGCTCGTACGATAACACCTTTCAGGTTTTTTGGTTTTTCTTTAAAATTTGAACTTTCATTTAAAGCAGATTTCTCTGCGGAAATAAATTGATTTGAAGCTATGTTTTTTTTCATTTCTGAATATTCTTGTTTTAATTTCTAAGTGTAAAGGATCTACCCACACCCGCGCAGACTTAGCAATCCACGTACCATTTTGTAAGAGAGCTCAAAAAGAGCTCATTAAGAATTAGCCTGAAGGAGAGGTGGGGAGTATTTCCACACCTATAAAAAGTAAATCCCCAACTTTGGTCTTATAAGGGACATTGGGAATATTCTAAAGTCCTGGTTCATCTATTTATAATCTTCTCCTAAATCTGTTTGGACTATCTCCTTTTTAAAGATTAATTTTTATTTTAAATGGGTCACAGAAATAATTCTGCAGTAAAAACATCTCATATGGCCAATCCTCCAACCGAACTGAAGAAAAACCTTCAAGAAGCACTATCCGGGTTAGAGCATCTTCTAACCAGAACAAAACTATCTGTAAAGGAGAAACTCAATCTCCTGGAACCTTTAAAGATCCTGCCTTTTATGGTTATGGGAATGAACATTCTGTATTTATTCAGGGACGGGTCATGGAGGAAGAGAAGATTCAGGATCAGGTAAAGGATCAATCGGTTATGGAACATCTCAAAGACACCTATAAGAGATATGAGACAGATGAAATCCCCTATATTGGTATAAAGGGATCTTTCGGGGGAAAGGAAATAGAAACTAAAACAGATGCAGAAGGTTTCTTCGAGTTAAAATTCACATTTGAAAAACCGATTGATTATTCAGAAACAGGGAATATAGTACAGTTGGAACTCCTTGAAAGGAAGACCGAAAACGACCAATTGAAAGCTGAAGGGCACATCTTTGTGCCTGGAAAAGATCCGGAGTTCGGAGTGATATCCGATATTGACGATACAGTCATGATTTCACGGATGAACCATTTCATAGAAAAGCTGAGATTAATGCTGCTAAATGATGCGACCGATAGGACACCTTTTCCCGGAATTAGTGCTTTACTAAAGGCCCTGCAACTGGGATCGGATGGCAAAGGTAATAATCCGCTCTTCTACGTCTCCGGGAGTGAATGGAACCTTTATGACCTTCTGGTGAATTTCATGCAATATCATGATATCCCACATGGCCCTTTATTCCTGAAAGATAAAGGGAGTGGACTTGACTCCGGACAATGGGAAACAGAAGAGGAAGGTTATAAGCAGAAAAGAATCCGACACATCCTGAAGACCTATCCCCCTCTTAAATTCATTTGCATTGGAGATAGTGGCCAACATGATCCCGAAGTTTATCAAAAGATCCAGGAAGAGTTTCCCGACCAGCTTCTTGGAATTTACATTAGAGATGTTACTCCAGATAAGCGTGACAGGGAAGTGAGGGAGATCAGAAAAAAAGTGAATGATATGGGCACAGAAATGGAACTCATTGAAGAAACTTTTACTGCTGCAAGACATGCCCTGAGGATGAGTTGGATAAACAAAGATCAATTAGACAACATTCGCAAAAGCTGTGAAGAGGATGCTAAGGGATCCTAATTTTCTCCTCTTGTAGCCATTACGGATATCCTCATTTGTTTTACCATTTTATTCAATATCTTGCTCTAGTTAAAGAAACATTAAGATCAATAAGGTTAATTTTAGTTGGTGAAATAAAGATTAATGTAAAATGAAGAGACTAATCCCCATATTGACAGTTTTTCTCTTGAGTTCATGTTCGTCACAATATGACAAGAAGCTACTGACTGAATACTTCAAGGAAGTGAAAGAGTTAAATCAAATATTGGTTAACCTTAAGATCACATAAGAAATAGTGACGGACTTCAGGCTCTTTTACAGAATATTCCCGAAAGCCGTGTTTTAATAGAACTACTTAAACGGAAATTGAACCTGACAGAAATCGAACTTTATAATGTCGAAGGAGAAGCAGCCAAATTAGGTAGTGCATATAGATTTGGAGACCCTTCGTTAGAAAAGCACTACAGCTTTCTATTATTCACACAAGATCAAAACCACCTTGAGTCATCCTGACTGTGGAAAAACAGAAGTTATTAATAACCATTGGGCCTTTTCCAAAATAACAGTAGCCTTCAATAATTGAGAAAGAAAAAACATGATGCATAACAATAAGAATCAAAAATGACCTTTTTGAAATATAATTTCCTGTCATTTCAAAACAACAATAGAATGAAATTAATAGCCGCAATTTGTTTTCTAAGTCTGATTACAACTTCCTCTATCGCCCAGGAATCAGGTACAGTATCGGACCTGCGGATAAAAGTGGATTCGATCATCCGCTATCAGATAGCATATGTAATTGATTCTACTACAAATGCGAGGCCGGCATATCAACCTGATACTATTCCTTATAAAGGCCTCCGGCCTGCCCCAAAAAGTTTTCCATTAAATCCTATGCCTCAAATAGTTTTAGATGGGCAACCGATCAAATCTGAAAAATTAAATGGATATAAATTAGAAGAAGTTGCAGAAATAAGAGTTTTTCCTAAAAATGATCATACTGCAATGGCACTTTACGGAAGCAGTGCCAGAAACGGATTAATAATTATTCAGCTAAAGAAATAAAGCCTGTGCAATCTCATAAAGTTATGCTTAAACCTCTTCAATTTGAAATGTCTTTTCGCTCGTAAGGTGTGATGGCCATTCGACAATTGTGCTAAACCTGATTAATACGCAACATTGGCAGAAACTAAACTAAAATAATTTACACCTAATAATTTCAATCCACATTTATGACAGCAAAAAATTACATCTTTTATTTAATTACCGCTCTTATATTAATTAGTTGTGAAAAAGAAGAAACTATTAACTACAGGGATATAGTAGGATTTTACGAGTTACGTGACTTTCACAAATTACAAGTTTTTGAAACTGAATCCAGCACTAGAACAGAATTTACCTATTTAAGAAATATGTGTACGATAAACTCTTCACTCGAAGTTAAAGGAGATGGAACATTCCAAAAAATCGATTACAGATTAGTAGAAGAAGAATGTATAATAGTTTCTGAGGAAAACGGAGTTTGGAAAAAAACATTAAGCAACTATGGTAATTTCGTTGGGGAATTTATGGTGAATAATTCCAATAAAAAATACGATGCCTATGGACATGGAGAGTATACTACGGGAGAAGCAACAAGTATAGATTTCGACTTAGGATCTACAGCTTCCGGAGACAAAATAATGTATAAAATGACTTACCTCAAGGTGATTTTTTAACGAGTCGAACTTCAGTCAGCAACCACACAATAGGTAATTACCTTAAAAAAGTTAAAACCAGATGAAAAAATTACTGATAGTACTATCCCTAATTCTTATAGCAGGTTGTTCTAAGGATGAAAAAATATGTTGTACAATTATTGACACAGGAGTCTCAATAAAGTACATTAATAAAGAAGGAGAAAATTTATTTGAAATGGATGGCGGATTAAACGTAGCCGATATGAATATCTATCATAAAATAAATAATGAATGGGTAAGGTATTTTGAAGGGAATCTCGATGATCCCAAAGGCATTAGTACAGTTGAAAGAGAAGACGGAACATACCTGGTTATATTTCCTGGTACCACGATCGTGGAAAATAATTATTCAGAGACAAAAATTGAATTTTCGGAATCTGATTCTGATATCCTCAAAACAGAAGTAAATAAGAAAAACTCCAATGAAATCGTGACAAAGGTTTGGTACAATGATGAACTGAAATGGGATGGAAATCAATCTGAAAGGATAATTGAAGTCGTGAAATAAAAATCTGTTACAAATCTATATAATAATCTAAGCCCTCACCTGCCACGCCGGTTCAAATAACCATCAAATCCTTTAAGAATGAAACAGCTTTTAATCCTTCTTTTCCTCTTTATCTCCTGTTATTCCACCGCGCAGGATATCAAATTCTACCACGAGAAAACAAATACCGGATACCGTCTATTTGCCGATAATAATGAGTTTGCTCCGGTAAGTATGAATATGAATTTTACACTTGAAAACCTGAGATTGCATGGAAATGATGTTGTTGTTTTAGAACCTAACAAAAGCAAACAGTCTATTGGAGAACTTAGAATTATCGACAGAAAAAAAGCTTACAGTTTTTCAGTTAAAAGAAGCTTTAATTTTGGAGATACCTTTCTAGAAAAATACACGGAGAATTACGAATACCTGCTTCCATTTCCAAAAGATAGCTCTTATCTGGTCATACAGGGTTATAATGGTAATTTTTCCCACCAGAATAAAAAAGCCATTGATTTCAGGATGCCTGTTGGCACACCCGTTCTTGCCGCCAGGGAAGGAGTTGTTGTACAGGTGGTGGATGCTAACAATAAAGGTTGTGCGGGGAAGGAATGCCTGGAGTTTAATAACTTCATTAAAATTCTTCATCCCGATGGTACCTTTGCCGAATATGTGCATCTTAAACATCAGGGAGTTGTTGTTAAAAAAGGAGATGTTGTTACCAAAGGCCAATTAATAGGATATAGCGGCAATACGGGATGGAGTTCTGAGCCTCATTTACATTTTGTAGTATATCTTCAGCAGATCTTTGCCCGCACCACTCTGCCTACATTGTTTAAAACAGATAAGGATCTGGATCCCCGGATCCTGGAGCGGGGAAATATTTATATGAATGCTTTATAGAATGACTACTTCAGGAGAATATTAAACCGGATAGCCTTGAATTTCGAACTGTTTGAAGTAAAGAAACTTGACAGGATTCCCAGCGCCTCCGGCCTTGCGAAGTATAAGGCATTTTATTATGTCCTGGGAGATGATTCTCCCCATCTTTTTAAGCTGAATCCAGGTTTTGAAGTCGTGGAGAAAATTCTTCTGTTTCAGGATGAGCCAAGGGAGCGTATCCCAAAACCCGAAAAACCGGATTTTGAAGCACTTGAGCTGATTCCGGAAAACAACGAACTGATCGGGTTTGGCTCCGGTTCTCTTTCCCCACAAAGAGACCGAATGATAAAGATAAAGCTCGACAAAGAGCTAAAGGTGGAGACTTTTTCCCTTACCGTTTTCTACACTTTTTTAAAAGATCTGGACATCATGCAGCATAGCGAGCTCAACATTGAAGCCGCTGCTCTTTGTAAAGACCGACTCCATCTTTTTAACAGGCGGAAAAATATAATTTTCAGCCTTTGTTTTTCAGAATTTATGGCTGCCCTGGAAAGCGGCTCCTTTTTACCTCCCGTGAACGCGCTGGAGTTCAGCCTGCCTGAGATCAACGGCATAGAAGCAGGATTTTCGGGTGCCACGGTTTCTCCTTCAGGAAAGCTTGTAGTGACCTGTTCTGTCGAAAATACTCCAAATGCATATGATGACGGGGAAGTGCTCGGCAGCTTTGTTGGAATTTCTTCAGGTGTCAAAAATGGTATTTTTGAAAGTCTTTCCTGGACCCGGATCGCTTCCGAAGAAGCCTTTAAAGTTGAATCGGTCTCCGTAGAACGTGAGATTTCAGCAACCGAACTTGAACTCGTAATGGTGACCGACAGCGATGGTGCTGAGTCAGTGATCATCAAAGGCAGACTTCAGGTTTAACTGCATTCACTTTAACAAAAATATCACGCTTTTCCCCCGGGGGTCCTTTGAGTCTTTTCTTAAATTAGGAAAAACTAATGCTAAGACTATGGAAAGTACTCCCGGAATTGCCCTAAAAGGTTACAGCTACTTTCACGATCAGTTCGTGGAAAAGAAAACTGATATTCTTCAAACCCGTCTCTTTCTGAAAAAAGCCATAGTTATGAGAGGCGAGAGAGCGGCAGAAATTTTTTACGACACCAGTCTTTTCACCCGAAAGGATGCCACTCCAAAACGCTTCCAGAAGACATTACTGGGCGAAGGTGGCGTACAGGGCCTCGATGAGGAGGAGCATGCACACCGGAAGCATATGTTCATGCAGGTGATGAATGAAGATTCCCTGGACCGGCTGGAGCAATATTTTGAAGAGCACCTCAACCACGCCCTGCTCAGCTGGGAAAAGCAGGAGGAAATCACCTTTTACAAAGAGATAGAAGAAGTGCTGTTCCGTGCTTCCTGTGATTGGGTGGGAGTGCCGGTGAAGGAAAAGGAAGTACAAAAACATACCGAAGAACTCTCACAGATGATCGATGGGTCAGGAGGATTTGGTTTACGTCATCACAAAGGACGTAAGGCAAGAAAGAAAGCCGAAAAATGGATCATGAAGCTGGTAACCGAAAAAAGGAGGAAGGAAAAGAAGTCTCCCGGTGATTCGATTCTTTCTCAATTCGCTTTTCACCGGGACCTGAAAGGAAAGCTTCTAAAAAAACGCATTGTAGCTGTTGAAATCCTCAACCTGCTACGTCCAATTGTTGCCATTGCCCGTTACATCACCTTTGCAGCACTGGCACTGCACGAGCATCCGCAATACCGGGAACGCCTGCGCAAGGATATGGAGAAGCTGGACCTGTACTTTGTGCAGGAAGTGCGAAGATTTTACCCCTTCTTCCCTTTTGTTGCCGCAAAAGTGAAGGAAGAATTCGAATGGAAAAATGTTGTATTTCCAAAGGGCAGGCGTGTGCTCCTCGACTTGTATGCCACCCAGCACCATGAGGATATCTGGACCAATCCCAATGCTTTTTATGCAGAACGCTTTTCGACCTGGGATGGCAGCGCCTTCAATTTCATTCCGCAGGGAGGAGGGGATTACAACCAGAATCACCGCTGTGCAGGGGAATGGATTACTATCAATCTAACCCGGATTGCGCTTGATTACCTGGTGAGCAGGATGGAATATGAGGTGCCTGAGCAGGATCTAAAGATCGATCTTTCCAGAATTCCGGCCATTCCTGAAAGCCGGTTTAAAATGCAGCATATAAAACGAAGCCTGCACGGGATCCAGGTGAAGTAAGATTACGGCTACAGCTATAGAATGGACTGATGCTGCCATTCTTAAAAGATTCTTCTATGGACTCTCAATCCTTCTAAATTCACTACTTTTGAAGCTAAATTTTTTTGGGTGAAAAACTGCCGACTTTTAATTATTTCCCTGTTCGTCTTTGCGTGGACCATAACCGGTTTTGGCCAGCAGCGCAAGATCAACTATGAGAGTGACAGGTTTTCCCGGGAAGAGCGGTTCCCCGGTGCACTTATTCTTACTAAAATTAATAATCAGGTTTATTTTGCTCATGAAGGGATTGAAGTGTGGTGTGACCAGGCCATCCATTATGAAGAAGACAATTTTTTTAAAGCTTACGGAAATGTGCGTATGGTGCAGGGCGATACCATCACCATGACCAGCCAGTACGCTGAATATAACGGTAACACCCAATTTGCCTTTGCCAGCGGAAGGGTCTTTATGAAGAATCCGCAGTCAAGTCTCCAAACCGACACCTTATTTTTTGACCGTACCAAGCAGCAGGCATACTACCGCAGCGGCGGAACCATACGTGATACTGCAAGTGTACTTAAAAGCCGTATAGGAAGATATTATCTGGAGAATGACAAATACACCTTCTCTACAGAAGTGGTGATCACTAACCCCGAGTATGTTCTAAAGTCCTCTCAACTGGATTTTTATTCGGAGAGCGGCCACGCCTATATGTATGGGCCATCGACCATTACAAGTGAGGCTTCCACAATTTACTGTGAGCGTGGTTTTTATGACACCCGCGGGAATACCGGGTATTTTGTAAAGAATTCAAGAATAGATTATGAAAACCGCATTTTAGAGGGGGATAGCCTTTACTTCAATCGTAATACAAATTTTGCTTCGGCTACCAATAATATAAAAGTTACAGATACCGTGAACCGCAGTGTGGTTCGGGGACATTATGCCGAAGTTTTCCGGGACAGGGATTCGGTATTTATCACAAAAAGAGCAGTAGCAGTTGCCCTTCAGGAACAGGATTCGGTTTACATTCACAGCGATACCCTCATGATCACAGGCAAAGCCGATGACCGGGTGATAAGGGGATTCTATGGGGTTAGGCTTTTCAAGAGCAACATGAGCGGAAAGAGCGATTCCATTCATGTTCGGGAAAAGACGGGCCTCACTCAAATGCTGGGTCGCCCTGTCATCTGGTCAGAAAATAACCAGCTCACGGGAGATACAATTCATTTGCTGAACAATGTGGTAACCGAAGAGATGGACTCGCTTAAGGTATATGACAATGCTTTTATGATCCAGCGGGACAGTCTTGGCGGCTTTAATCAACTGAAAGGAAAGGAGATGTATGGTAAATTTGAAGACAATAAACTGAAGCAGGTAGACCTGATAAAAAATACTGAAACTATATACTACATGAGGGATGATCCAGGTAATCTTATAGGTATTAACAAGACACTTTCCAGTACAATTACAGTTCATTTCGAAGATCAGCAGGTGGTGGATATTTACTACTACAACCAGGTCGATGGGGTGCTTTATCCGGAAGAGGAGTTGCCTGTTAATGCGAGAGAACTAAAGGGGTTTAACTGGCGGGGAGAGGAAAGACTGAACTCGGTTGAAGATCTCTTCCTGGACGAGCCCGATTATGAACCGGTGAAAATTGAGGGAATTCCACTTCCCGATAAAGAAGAAAGTTTCTTTGAGAATGGCAATAACAAAAGTCACCTATTAAACGAGAAGTCGAGGTTAAAACAAACAGACCTGCAGGAAAGGGCTAAAGATACCCTTCCGGCCGTGATTAACGAAGCCGCACCCCAACCGGAGCCACTAATAGAGCAGGAAGTTTTAGATAGTCTGCCGACACAGGATACGCTGCAAAAGCCTTCTCAAATGCCACAACCTGCACCCACACAACAGCGGGATACCATCTCCCCTGCCGTGATCCCGCAACCAAAAAAGGAATAAACAATTTGAAGCAGGAATTTTTAAAATATCAGGCGCAGACATCGCCTTATCCGCTGGCTCTTGAAGTTTCTCACGCAGCCGGTTCCTATATATATGATACCCAGGGAAAAAGTTACCTTGATTTTGTGGCGGGAGTTTCTGCATGCACCCTTGGTCATTGCCATCCCCGGGTGGTAAATGCCATTAAAGTCCAGGCAGACAAATATCTGCATGTTATGGTCTACGGGGAATATGCACAGGGACCTGCCGTAGAACTCTGCCGCTTACTGGCCGAAAATTTACCGGATCCCCTTGAAAAGACCTATCTGACCAATTCCGGCACCGAGGCCATTGAAGGGGCGCTAAAGCTTGCCCGCCGTTACACGGGCAGGACCGGGATCATAGCTGCTAAGAATGCTTACCACGGGAATACAATGGGCTCCCTGAGTCTTATGACCTATGAGGAAAGGCAAAAACCTTTCCGGCCCCTGATAGGTGATGTTTCCTGGATAGAATTTAACCGGGAAGAAGACCTTGAAAGGATCAACGAAAATACTGCCGGAGTCATCCTGGAGAGTATACAGGGTGGTGCCGGATTTATTCAGCCGCAAAACGATTATCTTAGAAAAGTCAAGGCGAGGTGTGAAGAAGTTGGTGCCCTGCTTATCCTGGATGAGATCCAACCCGGATTTGGACGCACCGGAAAACTTTTCGGGTTTCAGAATTTTGAAATGGTACCCGATATTGTGGTGATGGGTAAAGGCATGGGCGGCGGAATGCCAATTGGTGCCTTCACTTCCTCTTCAGAGATCATGGATACTTTAAGCGACAATCCAAAGATGGGTCATATTACTACTTTTGGAGGAAATCCTGTGATTGGGGCCGCAGCTTTGGCCACACTTAAAGAACTGATCGAAGGAGATCTGACGGAACAGACACTTGAAAAAGAGCAGTTATTCCGAAAATTATTAGTGCATCCGTTGATAACTGATGTCCGAGGTCGCGGATTAATGCTTGCTCCTGTTCTCATTTCAGAAGAAATTGTGAATTCTTTAGTACTAAAAGCCCAGGATAGAGGACTCATTTTGTTTTGGTTACTTTTTGAAAAAAGAGCTGTTAGAATTACGCCACCCCTTACTATTACAAAGAAAGAAATTGAAATAGGATGCGGCATAATTATTGGAATACTAGACGAATTAATGCAGCAGAATTAAGGTGTTAATTACTTTGTTAACAACAAATTTGGTTTTAACCCTTGCCGCTGTAGAACATTTATAACTTTAATACTGTAGAAATCAGTAACAAAACTGCTTATGCAATTAAGTCATAACGAAGAAAATAATTTTCCCCTTACTCGTTTTGAATCTATGCTGAAGACAAATGATGTCTTGTTCTTCGACTCAGAGGAATTTGAAAACATCATTCATCATTATCTCGAGAATGGAAAAATTACTCTTGCCAAAAAAGCTGTTAAACTGGGACTTTCTCAACACCCAACTTCTGTTAACCTGAAGTTGCTAAGAGTTGAGATCCTTGTTTTTGAAGACAAGCTTGATCAGGCAGAGGGAATACTGAACGAAATTTACCAACTGGAATCCTCAAATGAGGAGATATATATTCAGAAAGCAAATATCCTGTCCAAGAAGGATCTGCATCAGGAGGCTATTCACATGCTGGAAACAGCTTTAGAATTAACTTATGATGAAGCAGATGTCTATTCCCTCCTGGGAATGGAATACCTCTTCCTGGAAGATTTTGAGAATGCCAAGCAAAATTTCATGAAATGTCTTGAAGCCGATGAGGAAGATTATTCGGCCCTGTACAACATCATGTACTGCTTTGATTTTCTTGAACAAAAACAGGGTGCAATAGATTATCTCAACTCCTTCCTTGATCGCAATCCATATTCAGAAGTTGGATGGCATCAGCTTGGAAAGCAATATTTTGATCTTAAAAACTTTTCAAAAGCACTGTCAGCATTCGACTTTGCCATAATAAGTGACGACACTTTTATTGGAGCTTACCTGGAAAAAGGAAAAGTTCTTGAGAAGTTGGGGAGATTAAATGAGGCTATTGAGAACTATACTATAACTATGGACCTCGATGATCCTACATCCTTTGCCTACCTGCGAATAGGGAAATGTTATGAGAAGCTGGGGCTCGACGAACTGGCACTTAAGAATTACCGTCAAACGGTACATGAGGATCCTTTGCTGGACAAAGGCTGGATTGCTATCACCGATTTCTTTTATAAAAAAGCAAATTACCGGAAGGCACTTTACTATATCAATAAAGCAATTAATATTGATGGTGAAAATGTTCTTTACTGGAAACGATATGCCCGCATCAACAACAAGCTGCAAAACCTGGAGGAAGCTGAAAGAGGATACCGCAGGTCTCTCGAATTAGGAAATTATGAGTTGGAAACCTGGATCAAAAGATGTGATATCTTAATTGATCTTGGAGAATACGACGCGGCAATCCAAAACCTGCTGCAGGCAATAGAATTCTATCCGGAAACGGCAGAGATCGAATACAGGCTCTCAGGCCTTTACTTCATGCTTCATGAAGCTGAAAAAGGAAATTTCCACCTGAATAATGCCCTGAAGATGGATTCTGAATACTACTTCATTATTGAAGAGCTTTTTCCGGACATTTTCGCCAGAAAATCTGTCAGGGATAAAATAAAGCTGCATCTTAAATCTTGCAGTTAATTCTTATAACTTTGCGCTCTTCAAAATTAGACGATGCGACGAAGTTTTAAAGATTACCTCATTATTTCAGTTAAAGGAATGGCCATGGGAGCAGCAGATGTTGTTCCCGGAGTCTCAGGTGGTACCATTGCTTTTATTTCCGGCATATATGAAGAGTTGATCAACACCATTAGCGGGGTGAAGATAGGCCTGTTGAGAACGTGGAAAACAGAGGGTTTTAAACCAATGTGGAAAGAGCTTAACGGCAACTTCATCATAGCTCTGCTAACCGGGATCCTCATAAGTATTTTTTCTGTGATGCGGGTGACCAATTACCTGCTTGAAAACCATCCTATTTTAATTTGGGCATTCTTTTTTGGGCTTGTACTAGCCAGCGTATATTATGTAGGGAAACAGATCAACAAATGGACTTTCAACGTATTTCTTTTCCTGCTACTTGGTGCAGCAACTGCATTCTATATTACCTCGCTGCCTCCTATGGCGGCTGCGGCAAGTGATCTGTTCCTCTTTTTCGCGGGAGCTATAGCGATTTGCGCCATGATCCTTCCGGGTATTTCCGGGGCATTTATCCTGGTCCTGCTGGGAGCTTATAAAACGGTAAGCGAAGCCGCTCACGATTTCGATCTCAAAACGTTGGGCATCGTCGCTTTGGGAGCTGTTTTTGGCCTCCTCTCCTTCTCACGACTTTTGAAATGGTTATTCATCAATTACAGCACCCTTACCCTGGCTACCTTAACCGGCTTCATTGCAGGTTCGCTTAATAAGATATGGCCCTGGAAACGCGTCTTGGAGACTGCCGAATTCGGGGATAAATCCATTGTTATTAGGGATGAGTCTGTACTGCCATGGAATTTTGAAGCACAACCTCATACAATGGAAGCTTTCTTTTTAATGCTTGCAGGCTTCCTGCTAATTCTTATCTTAGAGGGCCTCGCAGAAAAAAAACCGGTGCAGGAAAATGCAGGAAACCCGAACGTTTAGCGATAAGATATTCCTGGTCATAAAAGGTATCCTCATGGGGGCTGCAAACAAAGTTCCCGGGGTTTCGGGAGGTATGGTGGCCTTTGTCGCAGGATTCTATGAAGAATTCATTTTTTCACTGAGGCGTTTTAATTTAAACTCCCTGAAGCTTATTGTGAACGGAAGATTTCGAAGCCTTTGGTATTATACCAATGGCCGTTTTCTTTCCCTGCTCGTATTGGGAATGGTGATAAGCTATTTCTCGGTTTCACTGCTGCTGGATTATCTCATCACCCATTTTGAACTGTATGTTTGGGCCTCTTTCTTCGGAATGATCCTGGGATCGATCTATTATATAAGTAAGGATTTCGAGGAGTGGAATCGCAGGAATATCGGGTTCATGCTGCTGGGAATCATAGCCGGGGTAAGTATAAGTTTTCTCGAACCGGCCGCACAGAACGATAATCTCTGGTTTGTATTTTTCTGCGGAATCATTGGAGTTTCAGGAATGACCCTTCCCGGATTGTCAGGTTCTTTTATCCTAATCCTTCTTGGAAATTACGTGCTGCTGCTTGTAGATTCGGTGAATGCATTGTATATGACCCTCTCTGAAATTATGGTCTTCAACTTCTCATTTACCGAAGATCCGGAACGTCTTCGTTTATTGAAGGTGCTTCTTACCTTTACCGCAGGCTCAATTGCGGGTCTGGTGAGCCTCTCCCACATCTTAGGTTATCTCCTCAAGCATTATAAAAGTTCAACTTTTGCAGTGATCATTGGCTTTATTACCGGCTCTCTCGGCGTAGTGTGGCCATGGAAAGAAGCCGAATACCGTCGTGACCGGGAAGGTGCATTTTTACTGGATAAAATGGGAAATAAGATCACAGACAACTATGACCGTTACCTGCCAGACTTGTCAAAATTTGACACCTGGATCGCAATTTTATTTATTATCGCAGGTGCGGCCCTGGTTCTCTGGATTGCGTTTGTAGAACTACAGAACAAGAAGACTGATGCGTAGATTTGGACTCATAGGAAGAAACATCTCCTACTCTTTTTCAAGAAAATATTTTTCCGAAAAATTTGCTGCGGAAGGTATAGCGGCCACTTATGAGAATTTCGATCTGCAGGAGATCACCGAATTTCCTGAAGTGCTTCAAAAGCACGAAAATCTTAAAGGTTTAAATGTGACCATTCCATATAAGGAAGCAATTATTCCATTTTTAGATACCCTGGATAAAACTGCCGCGGAAATTGGAGCCGTGAACACTATTAAAATAGAAGAAGATGGCAGCCTCACCGGCTTTAATACCGACTACTTTGGCTTTATGGAATCCATCAAAGCCTTCCTGAAGCCACATCATCAAAAGGCCTTGATCCTGGGAACAGGAGGCGCATCTAAAGCGGTGAATTACGCGCTTAAAACTTTGAATTTGCAGACAACTTTCGTCTCCAGAACAGCTTCAAAAAATGCTATTTTATACACAGATCTTTCCGAAGAGATCATGGAGGAATACACGGTAATTGTAAACACCACTCCCCTTGGTACCTTTCCCGGTGTGGAAGATTATCCAGACCTGCCCGTGGAATATCTGAAAAGCAAGCATCTGGTATTTGATCTCATTTATAATCCGCCCAAAACCAGTCTTCTGCAACTGGCCGAAGCCAGGGGTGCAAAAGTCCTGAACGGAGAGAAAATGCTGGTCCTTCAGGCCGAAAAAGCCTGGGAAATCTGGAACCGGGACTAAAAGCTTTTCGACATTTTTCACTTCATAAATCACCGCAAAGCCTTGTTAGGTATGTGCGGAGTTGTTATCTTTCAGACTTATTATAAATTGACGAACCCTAACATTGAAAGATATGTCTGAGAATGAAAATCTGTCGAACAAAAATCTTCCGGAAAACGAGGATAAAAACCTGAATCCACAGGCCGACAATACCCAACCGGAAAAGACAGAAAATACCGCTGAAAAAACTTCCGGAGAAAAGGAAGAGAGAGATTCCATTGAAGATGCGATGGTAGATGAATCTAAAGCAACCAAAGAGAAGAGAGCAGTAGATCCTGAATCCTCTCCCGAAGCTGCTTTGGATAGTGATCATGATGATCATGAGGAGGAAGAAAGAACAGCTTCTCAGCAAAAAGAGACCGTACCGCCTGCTTCTAAAAAACCTGAAACCCGAAAGAAAGTTTCAGAAGAACAGGATTTAAAAGATGATATTTCTGACGCGATGCTCGATGAGAACAAGGCCACAGAAGACAGAAAAACTGCCGAAAAAGTAGCCTCTCCCGAATCGGCTTTGGAAACTGATGATGAGGATGAAGAAAAAGCATCGGCAAAAGAGAAAGATGCCGCTACTACTGAAGCTTCAGAAGAAAAAACAGAAGCGAAAAATCCCTTTTTTGACTCCTCAAGTCCGGGAACTTCCGACGAAAAAGTTGAAAGCCCTTCCGGAGAAAAAGCTAATGAAGTGGATGAGGAGGAAGAGGAAGCACCAGCTCCAAAAGCTCCACGTGATGCACAATCTGACGTTGATGATGCCGTAGCCGAAGATAGTGAGGATGAATCAACGGGAGAGCGTCATGGAATTGAGAAAAAGGATTATCATGCCATGAGCAAAGAAGCTTTGGTGGATGAACTGGAAAAGCTCGTAAAGAAGGAGAAGGTACAGGCTATCAAGGAACATGTAGAAGAAATCCGTGCCGAATTCAACGCAAAATTCGACGAGGAAGTAGAGGAGAAAAAAGAGGAATTTCTGGCCGATGGCGGAAATATAATTGACTTCCACTACTCTACCCCTTTAAAAAAGCAATTTAACTCCCTTTATTTCGACTATAAAGAGAAACGCAATAAATATTACCAGCAACTTAAGCAGGACCTGAATCAAAACCTGGAAAAAAGGCTGGAGATCATTGAGGAATTAAAGGGTCTGCTTGGTGTTGAAGAGAACATAAACACGACCTATAAGCACTTCAAGGACCTGCAGGACAGGTGGAAAACTGCGGGACCAATTCCGCGGGATAAGTACAACACCGTTTGGAACACTTACCATCACCATGTAGAGAATTTTTATGATTTTCTGCACCTCAACAGGGAATTCAGAGATCTTGATTTCAAGCACAACCTGGAACAAAAACTCAAGATCATCTCCCGGGCAGAAGAGCTAACCCAGGAGCAGGATACGAACCGTGCTTTCCGGGAGCTTCAAATGCTGCATAAGATGTGGAAAGAAGACCTTGGGCCGGTTGAAAAAGAGTACAGGGAAGACATCTGGCAGAAATTCAGCGACGCCACAAAACAGATCCACGACAAGCGACAGGAATATTTTGAACAGCAGGAAAAACAGTTCGAAAAGAACCTTGAGAAAAAGGAAGAGATCATATCAAAGTTGAGGGAGATATCCGGGCAGAATTATAATTCCCATAAACAGTGGCAGCAAAAGATCACCGAGGTGGAATCCCTGCGGGAAGAATTTTTTAACGCCGGAAAAGTACCACGGCAGGTAAACGACGAAACCTGGAAAAAATTCAAGGAAGCGGTTAGAAGCTTTAACCGGAACAAGAACGCTTTCTATAAGAATCAGAAAAAAGAACAGTACGAGAATCTGGAGAAAAAACAGGAACTGGTAAAACTGGCAGAGGAACACAAAGACAGTGAAGACTTTAAAGCCACTACCCCGCTCATGAAAAAGATCCAGAGTGACTGGAAAAAGATTGGCCACGTTCCCCGAAAGGACAGTGATAAGATCTGGAAGAAATTCAAGGCTGCATGTAATCATTATTTCGACAGGCTACATGCTTCAAGAAATGAAGAGAACAAAGAGGAGAACGAAGCTTTTGATCAGAAACGCGATTTACTGGAAAAGCTTAAAAATGTGGAACTAACAGGGGATCGTAAAAAAGACCTTCCTACCATCAAGAACTTTATTGAGGAATGGAAAAATCTTGGCAGGGTACCTCAGAACAAACGCTATATAGAAGGAAAATTCAATAAAGCGCTCGATCAGGCTTTTGATAAGCTCGACCTGGATAAGAAGCAGAGCGAGATGCTCAAGTATGAGAATAAAGTGCAGGCTTTAGAAGATTCAGACGATTCAAGAAAATTGAATAATGAGCATTATTTTCTCACAAAAAAGATCGAAGAAACAAAAGCAGAGATAAGACAGCTGGAAAACAATCTCCAGTTCTTCTCCAATGTTGATGATAAGAATCCGCTGGTACAGGAAGTTCATAAGAACATTCAGAACCACAAGGAGCAACTCAAGATCTGGAAAGAAAAACTTGAAAAGGTAAAATCCCTTTACGACGAGTAGCTTGTTAAACCGAAAGCAAAAAGACCTCTCGAAAATGACATTTTTGAGGGGTCTTTTTGATTTAATCTGGTCAAGTTGGAGATTCACTTTTTTTAAGCACCAAATCCCAAATTCCAATTTGTATAATACCGGTGTCTGGATTTAATGTTGAATCTTAAATTTTGAGTCCACTCTAAAAACAAATTTACTTCAATTAATTCTAAGAATGGATTATCTTTAAACCACTTTCCAATGTACTATCATGTTTAGAAAAACTCAGGATTCTTCTCAATCAGATCTCTTCTCTGGTTTTGGCCAATTGCTTGATGACAAGAAAGATAAGAAGCTAAACGATCCAAAGGCCTGGTACAATATTTTTTATAAGTATTTTATTTCCAGGATTGATGAAGAAAAATTTGCTATTCTTTTTTCGTCTACCGGTCGTCCCAATGCTTCGGTGAAGATTTTGGTGGGGATGATGTCTTTAAAAGAAGGTTTTGGCTGGAGTGATTCTCAGCTTTTTGAACAGGT
>NZ_AUIG01000015.1:92980-136619 GCF_000423585.1 Salinimicrobium xinjiangense DSM 19287 | reverse complement strand
CCCCTCTCCTGTCACTCGCTCTCAAAGCGGCTGCAAATATACAACCGAATTCCACTTCCGCAAGCTTCCTCTAAAAATAATTTAAGCTTTTTTTGACATTTTTGAAACTCCGGGAAATAAGGTGCTGAAAATGACATTTTTGAGAAGTTCAACCCTTTCAGGGTTCCAAACCCTGAAAGGGTTAATTTGAAACATTTCCTCAACCGCTGTCAGGGCCTGGAGCCGCTGACAGGGTTATAGTCTCGAAGGAATACATTTAGTATAGTAGACCTAAGACTTCCTGTCACTTTTTTTGGGAGAAGACCACTTATTAGTCAGTTCCAAAAAATTATAATCAAGCGCAGATGGTTGTTTTTCCAGTTGTTTACTTTGAAATGCCCTTTGAAGTATATCTTCTATCAGATAATCTTCCTGATTTTTTGCAGGGTTAAACTCCTCCTTTAAAGAGATATCGAACATACTGGCTGTTGTATTATACCAAAACGCCCGCCAGCCACTCTTCAATTCTCTTACCAGTTCAAAAGTGGTCACTCCTGTTTGACGATGAATCAACTTCACCAGGATCTGGCCTTCTGTACGGGTGAGCTTTTTTAATTCGGCTGAAAACTCATTTTCAATATAATCCTGGACAATCTTCGTATACCGCTTCCTGTCACGTTTGGATTTTATCTGGTCAAGTCTGCTGTTCAACTCCACTAATCTGTCTGATGCCAGCTTTGCATAGGGATAAACCTTTATGGTCTTTCTTCGTAAGATCAGATATTTTCTGCGCTCCAGTTCACTGTCGAACTTCAATCTGCCTAATACCAGCACCTCGTCAAGATCTATATGCTGTCGCGCGACAGTATCTCCCTCTATAATATAGTATTCATAAACAATAGTGTCTTCAACAGGAGATCTTTCCTGCGCAATAACGGGAATCGACACAAATATGAATAAAATTAAAAGTACCCTCTTCAATGTGATGTTTTTTTCTTTACTGCGCTAAAATCATTCCAAATTTACATTATAGGAAATTGTCAGCTCTTTAATTCTTATTAAATTCGTGCAAAAGTTTAATTACATGAGCCAGGAAAAAATCCTCACCGACAAATCAATAAATTTCTTAGAAAAATATTTAAACAACGCGGCCCCCACCGGTTATGAATGGGAGGGACAAAAGCTATGGATGAACTACATGAAGCCGTATGTAGATGAATTCATCACCGATACTTACGGTACTGCTGTAGGCGTGATTAATCCCAAAGCAAAATATAAGGTAGTAATAGAAGGGCATGCCGATGAGATCTCGTGGTACGTGAATTATATCACAGACGACGGACTCATTTATGTGATCCGTAACGGTGGAAGCGACCACCAGATAGCTGCTTCAAAACGGGTAAATATCCATACCCGAAACGGGATCGTAAAAGGTGTTTTTGGATGGCCCGCTATCCATACCCGTGACAAGGAAAAAGAACAAGCTCCCAAGCTTGATAATATCTCTATAGATGTAGGTTGTTCTTCAAGAGAAGAAGTAGAAGCCCTGGGAGTGCATGTAGGTTGCGTGATCACCTATCCAGATGAATTTTTTATTCTGAATAACGACAAATTCGTAAGCCGCGCCCTTGACAACCGGATTGGTGGTTTTATGATCGCCGAAGTAGCCCGCCTGCTGAAGGAAAATAAGAAAAAATTACCTTTCGGATTGTACATTACCAATTCCGTACAGGAAGAAATCGGCCTTAGGGGAGCAGAAATGATCACTCACCGCATTAAGCCTAATGTTGCCATTGTTACAGATGTTACCCATGACACCACTACCCCAATGATCGAGAAGAAGACCAACGGGTACGCTAAAATTGGTAAAGGTCCGGTGATCACGTATGCACCTGCCGTGCAAAATAAGCTTCGCAACCTGTTGATCGACACCGCCGAAGACAAAAAGATCCCGTTCCAACGTGCTGCCTCTTCCAGAATGACAGGAACAGATACAGACGCTTTTGCATACAGTAATGGCGGAGTGGCTTCAGCATTGATCTCCCTTCCCCTGCGCTATATGCATACCACAGTAGAAATGGTACACCGGGATGATGTTGAGAATGTGATAAGACTTATTTATGAAAGCATTCTTCAGCTTAAAGATGGAGATACTTTCAGCTATTTTGAATAGCATCCAAATATGACATTTTTGAGCCTCCTTAATAAGGGAGGCTTTTTTTTGTGAGTTAACTTTCACATTTCTTTAGAACCAGATGCGATTCCCGTAGGTTATATTTAGAAAAAAAATTATGGTGCTCACTTCTGAAGAAGTTACTTCCCTCCTATCCAATCCCGATCTGGCTGCAGAAAAAGCCAATCTTCAGTATGTTTCCGAAGAGGACCTCTGTATTATTCGCAGGAAAAGAGGAAAAGGTTTTCAATATCTTAAAGAAGGAGAACCGGTAAATGGTGAGGCGCTACAGCGCATTAAAAAACTCGTTATTCCCCCGGCCTGGGAGAAAGTGAAGATCTGTCCCTATGATAACGGACACCTCCAGGTAGTAGGAATGGACGCCAAGAACCGGAAACAATATATGTACCATCCCGATTGGACAAAACTGCGAAATCTTACGAAGTTCTATAAAATGACCGCCTTTGGTAAAGTTTTACCTAAAATAAGAGCCCAGGTTGATGAGGATCTTGATAAACGAGGAATGCCGCAGGAAAAAGTTTTGGCTCTGGTCATTCGTTTGATGGAAGAAACGCACATACGTATAGGAAATGAAGCTTATGCAAAAGAAAACAAATCCTACGGTCTTTCAACCCTTAGAAGCCGGCATGTCCAGATTTCCAGGGGAGAGTTAATGATAAATTTCGTCGGAAAAAGAGGAATTGAACACAGTGTTTCTGTGCGCGATAGGAAATTGATCAAACTTGTAAATAAATGTGAGGAAATTCCCGGATGGGAGGTGTTTAAGTATTATGATGATGAAGGTAAAAAACGTGGCATTGACAGCGGAATGGTCAATAGTTATATTCAGAATATTAGTGGCCAATTGTTCTCGGCCAAGGATTTTAGAACCTGGAGTGCTACCAAGATCTTTTTTGAAAAATTAAAGGAAACAGGATTTGTTCCGGAAGAGAAGCAAAATAAAAAAAACATCCTGGAGGCTTATGATACTGCTGCCGAAGCTCTCAATAATACAAGAAGTGTTTGCCGCAGTTACTACGTGCATCCGCATGTGGTTCAATTATATGAAACCGGCGGAATTGTTCCGTATTTTAAAAAAGTAGACAGAAAACGTACCTCAAAACCCAACCTGTCTCAGACTGAGGAAGTACTATTGGAACTACTTAAGGATTTTGAGATCGAGTTGGAAGAAAAGAAATCAGAAAAATGATACTACTCTTCCTCAAGAAATTTCATAAGCCCCGCCAGATCTTCTATATCTTTTATTTTGTTTTTTGAAAGATAATTTTTCGCCTCTGCTGAAGTAAAAAATTTCTTCACGTCCTTATGCTTAAGTTTTATTTCGTGAACATCCTTCTCCTTATCCCGGATATACAGGGAAGAAGTCTTTTTCATTCGGGCAGGTTTATCGTCTGAGTAGCCGGAGTCTGTTCTTACCGCCCGGGTCACCCTTATTTCAGGTTTTTCAAGAAGCTGGAAACGATCTCCTTCATAATGAACTATAAAAAATCCCCAGATCTTTCTGTCGTCATAGTAGAATTGATCTGATATCATCTTTAGCCCATCGAGTTCGTATGTCGCTTTTTCCCGATCGCTGACTTTAAATATCTCTTCCGAAGAAGGATCAGGTCTAACTTCTATGGTTTCATTATAGACATTGTACCTTAAAAGTACAGGCAAAGGAGCCTTATCCTCAAAGAAAATTTTGCCGCTGGTAAAATTCTCGTTCAGATAAGGAGATCCTGTTGCTTTAAAAATATCCGGATTGTCTTTGCCTATTAATTCATATCGGCCATCATCGGTAAAGATCTGGGCGTTCAATTCTGCAAAACCAAGTATGCTGATAAGTGCTAAAAATATTTTTTTCATGCTGTCAAAGCCATCTACCGGGCTTATTAGATGTTAGAACGTTGCTCCTCAAAAGACCTTAGAAGTTTTACTACATCTTCAACGGTCTCAATTTTATGATTTAAAAAATAATCATTGAGGAAGGAAGAAGCCGGGAGTGCTTTTCGAATCTGCTTTTCTTCCAGCTTTATTTCTTTGAAAGGCCCTTCTCCTATTGATAAAAGATAAACGGATTTCACGCTCATATTTGCAGGCTTATAACGATCATATCCTGTACGTGGTAAAACTTCAGGTTGTAAAATCGCAATGGGTTTTGCTAAAAATTTTGCCTCTTCCCCATTGAAATGGCTTATTACAAAACCGCTTATCTCCTTTCCATCCTCTATTTTAAAAGTTTTCCAGATATAGTCATAAGCAGGAGTTCTGTAAGAAATAGTCTTAATAGTCGGAAGTAAACGTGCCTCATTTTCTTCCCTGTTCAGTTTATATTCTACCTGATCCTTTAGAGCGTTGTACCTTAAGAAAACATTCAGCTGCTCTTCCTTTCCCTCTACTACAATAACACCCGGAATAAAATCTTCCTCAAAATAAAAGGATCCGGTATAGTCAGCCGGAACCGGAAGCCCGGGACGGTAGGCTTTGCCATATTCTTCTAAGGGACTCACAGGAAATTCTCCACCCCAGGAATCAATTACAGACTGTGCGTTTGCAGAAAAAATGAAAAGAAATGAAAAGATTGGGAGTAATACTGTTTTCATAATGGGAAGTTTTAAAAATTAACGGTTGTTTTGCAACATCAACAACTATGCCTTAAAATCAGCCATAATTTCATCAACAATTTCTGGATTTAGAAGCGTAGAAGTGTCTCCCAGATTTTCTGTGTCTTTTGAAGCGATCTTCCGAAGAATTCTTCTCATGATCTTTCCGCTGCGCGTCTTAGGTAATCCGCTCACGAACTGGATCTTTTCGGGTTTAGCGATGGGACCAACTGTATTGGCTACTATTTCCCTGATCTCCTTTATAAGCTCTTCTGAAGGTTCGATGTCATTGTACAAAATAACGTATGCGTAGAGGGCATTCCCCTTAACCTCATGAGGATAGCCTACCACAGCACTTTCTACAACAGCTTCATGTTCATCAATAGCATTTTCAATAGCCGCAGTTCCCAGGTTATGTCCCGAAACGATCACTATATCATCTACCCTACCCGTGATCCTGTAATTCCCGGAAGCATCTCTATAGGCCCCGTCACCGGTAAAATATTTACCCTTAAAAGTTGAAAAATAAACCTCTTTATACCTGTCGTGATCACCATAGATGGTCCTTGCAATAGAAGGCCAGGGAAATTTAATAGCAAGTCTTCCTTCGACAGGTTCATTGGTATGTGGAATTTCCTCTCCCTGCTCATCCATGAGCACCGGTTGGACTCCCGGTAGCGGCAAAGTTGCAAAAGTGGGTCGTGTAGGTGTTATCCCGGCAAGAGGTGAGATCATGATCCCCCCAGTTTCCGTTTGCCACCAGGTATCAACAACAGGGCAATTTCCTTTTCCGATGTTGTCGTTATACCAGTGCCAGGCTTCTTCATTAATAGGCTCCCCTACGCTTCCCAGAACTTTGAGCGAAGAGAGGTCATGCCTCTCTACGAACTTCAGGGGTTGTTTGGCCAGGGAGCGAATCGCTGTAGGCGCCGTATAGAAGTGGGTCACTTTAAGTTTTTCACAGATCTCCCAGAATCTGCCATAATCCGGATAGCTGGGAACTCCTTCAAACATGACTGTAGTTGCTCCCGATGCCAGCGGACCATATATAATATAAGAATGGCCGGTGATCCAGCCAATATCTGCCGTACACCAGTACACGTCATCCTTTTCCAGCTGAAAAACATTCTGAAAAGTATAGGTTGTTCCTACCATATATCCACCTACGGTGTGGACCATACCTTTGGGCTTTCCGGTGGAGCCGGAGGTATAGAGAATAAAAAGCATGTCTTCGGCATCCATTTCTTCAGCAGGACAATCTTTTTCAGCTTTTTGAAGCTCATCAAACCAGAACTTGTCCCGGCCATCTTTCATGGCAGTAGGCTCTACAGTCCTGCGGTAAACGATCACAGATTCTATAGAAGGTGTCTCCTCCAGTGCTTTGTCACAGATCTCTTTCAAATTCACCTTTTTGGCACCCCTGTAAACTTCATTGGCGGTGATGAGCATCTTACATTCCGAATCATTGATGCGGCGGGCAATGGCCGCACTGGAAAATCCGGCGAAGACGATGGAATGTACCGCACCTATCCGCGCACATGCCAGCATTGCGATGGCAAGCTCAGGGATCATGGGCATATAAAGACAAACCCTGTCTCCTTTTTTGATGCCATTGTTCTTTAAGACATTCGCAAATCGGGAAACCTTCACGAACAACTGCCGGTATGAAATATACCGGGATTCCTCATCGGGATCATTAGGTTCCCAGATGATCGCAGTTTTATTCCCCAGTTTTTCCAGGTGCCGGTCCAGGCAATTTTCTGTGATATTAAGTTTTCCTCCCTGGAACCACTTTACTTCGGGCTTTTCAAAATCCCACTCCAGGGTTTTATCCCATTTTTTTTGCCAGGTGAAGGTGTCGGCGATCCCTTCCCAAAAAGCTTCAGGATCTTTTGTGCTCTTTTTATAAGCTTTTTTATAATCTGCGAAGGTGCGTAGCTGTAGATTTTCCATATTCTAAAATTAGGAAAAGCCTTTTCAAAAACAAATAATTTAATTTAACTGATTTTCAAAAGGATACTTAAAAATGACATTTTAGAGAAGCATTTTTCCGAAGCAATAAAATGGACAAGGCTTCTATTTATTTTTTCTGAAATATGTATCTTTAAGAAAGCAGAGACTTAAACCTGAGTATAAACTATGGAATTTATCGACTACTATAAGGTTTTGGAACTGGACAAGAACGCTACTAAAAGCGACATCAAGAAGGCTTACCGAAAACTGGCCAGAAAATATCATCCCGATCTTAATCCAAATGATACTGCAGCCCAGAAAAAATTTCAGCAGATCAATGAAGCACACGAGGTCCTCATAGATCCCGAGAAGCGGAAAAAATACGACCAGTATGGAAAGGACTGGCAGCATGCTGAAGAATTTGAAAAGCAAAGAGCCCAACAGCAACAATATCAGCGGCAGTATTCCGGCGGCGGATTTGGAGGCAGGACTGGCGGCTTTGGAGGCGCGGAAGGCTTTAGCGGCGGCGGATTTGAAAGTGGGGATTTTTCAGAATTCTTTGAATCCATGTTTGGAGGTGCCGCCGGTGGCAGGCAAAGAACCACACGGTTTCGCGGACAGGACTACAATGCAGAGCTGCATTTAAATCTTACAGATGTCTACAAAACACAAAAACATACTATAACCGTAGACGGTAAAAATATCAGACTCACCATTCCTGCAGGTGTGGAAGACGGGCAAACGATCAAGATCAAAGGCTACGGTGGGGAAGGCGTGAACGGCGGACCGGCAGGTGACCTTTTTATCACTTTTGCTATTAAGAATAATACACAGTTCAAGCGCGAAGCCGAAAATCTTTATAAGGATGTAGATCTCGACATATTTACTGCCATGCTCGGAGGAGATCTCACCGTGGAGACTTTTAATGGGAAAGTAAAACTCAGCGTAAAACCCGAAACCCAGAACGATACAACTGTAAAGTTAAAAGGAAAAGGATTTCCTGTCTACAAAAAAGAAGGACAGTTTGGAGATCTTTATATTACCTACAAAATAAAGACTCCAACGAATTTAACCGCCCGGGAAAAAGAGCTGATTCAGGAATTAAAAAAATTGAGAAGCAATGGATGATCAGTATATTTCAATAATAGAATTCTGTAAATGTCATCATGTAGACTACTCATTCATCAATTCCCTAAATGAACACGGTCTTATTCAAATTGTTGTCATTGAAGATGATGAATATATTGAGCAGGAAAGGATAAGGGACCTGGAAAGAATGATGCGTCTGCACTACGAACTGGAAATAAATATGCAGGGAATTGATGCAATAAATCATTTACTGGACCGGGTATCACAGCTTCAGGATGAAGTTAGAATGCTTCATAACCGGCTGAGGAGATTTGAAGATTAGTTTGTATCGTTTACTAATAACCAGGACCGCTACCCTACTAGAGCCAGGATTTATTTTTTTTTATAATATTCAAATCCGCTATTTTGACCCTGAAAGGGTCCATTATTTATAGATCCGAAATAACCCGAGAATACGACCCCGTCGGGGTCAAATATTTCCAAACATCAAATTTTCTATAAATATTTAATCCCTTCGGGATAACAGGGTAAGATTTATTAAAAACCAAGATCAGAATTTGACAAGAATAGCCTTTTATTCAAGGACATTTTCCTTTGATCATCAAAGAATCACAGACCTGTAAAATTTTGACACCCTTGTAGGTCTTATCCTATCATGTTCAGGAAAAACCTTACGAGGTTTGATCCTTTCTCTTTTTGAACCTGCATTCTGGAACTGAAAAATTTCTTCAGAAGAATATAGTAAGACATGACTGTTTCGACGCTGAAAGGGTTTCATATTAATAGGCTATACCCATTTTATAAGTACGATCCCATCGGGGTCGAATATTTCCGCTATATGGATTCTGTAATTATGTGATCCCTTAGCGATCTAAGAGGTGATACGTATAAATTTTTCATCCAGTCCCCACAGGAACCAGCAGATAAACAGATTAGAATATTCTGAAAACCGTGAATTTAAATGTCTTAATAGCTGTCAAAATTTTTGTCTTTAAAAGAGAAAATAAAAAAAATAAAAAAAGGGAGCCGAAACTCCCTTTAGTTTTTAGGCGCGTACCTATTAAAATCCCTGAAGTGTTAGAGAAAGATAGTACTGCTGTCCAATATAACCTGTACCATATGCAGTATAATATTCATCACCTCCAATATTAGTTGCCCCGGCCTTTATTAGGGAATTAATAGCCGGTACGGCATAATTCACCTGTGCATCCACAACCGAATAGGCAGGAACTTTTCCATTGGCAAAACTTGCCTCCCAATTAAAAGCATCACTCCATCTATAGTTTACCAGGAATCCAAAGTTGTCAAACAGGTCGGTATTCCCAAAGGAAACCTTTACCTTATGTTCCGGAGTGTTGAAATTTGTTTGAAAATCTGGTGCGCTGGATTGGTCAAAATCTTCTTTAGCATAAGTATAGTTGGCGCCAAAGTCAAAGTCATTAAAGATCTTGGTATTAAGACCTATCGAAGTACCATAGGATTTCACGTCTGCCGGAGAATTAGTATACGTTTGAAAAACCCTGAAATCACCCTGCTGCAGTGCTAGTAAGGATAGTTGGTTATCCCCTACCTGCCCATAGAAAGGTACGATTACGGTTTCTGTTGAAATGAAATCCTTATAAGTATTATAATAGGCATTTAGATCCAGAATAACCCTGCCAAGCTTTCCGCGGTAACCAACTTCATAGGCTGTTACCTGTTCGGGTTTTACCAGCTCGTTCTCTGCCGCTGCCGGGGCACCTGCCTGGACAGATGATACAGAGAATGCATTTTCATAAGCGTTTCTTCCTGAAATCCGGGCTGTAGGACTTCCGGTTACGGCAGCTCCTGTGGTGCTAAGATTGAATGTTCTTACGTACCTGTCCAGATTCTCTTCTGCTGAACCAACCAGAATTGCTCTTCCCACGTCAAGGCCTATAAAAAGATCCTGAGTAGTAGGATATCTGAAACCTGTTTGCACTGATGCCCTGAAGTTATGTTGTCTCATTTCACCCGCAGTATAACCTACGGATAGTCTGGGAGAAAAATTACCTTCAAATAGTTCGGAATCATCGTATCGAATGGAACCGGTTAATTTCAGGCGATCATCAATGAATTTTTTCTGAACCTGGGTATATATCCCATATTCTTTATAGCTGATCGGCTCATCGTAGTCAGTAAAAATAGTTCCCTCGGAATTCAAACGGTATTCCCTGAACGATCCCCCCACCTGGATCTCAGCAATATCTGAAGTAAGATGGGTAAGATTGTAATTCGCATCTACATGCCGAAGTTGAGAGGCATCCCGAAACTGGGAGCCGGTTAACAGATCTGAGTCTGAAGTTACTTCGTCAAAAGCCTGTTGAAATTCGGCTGTACCGGGTTCAAACCTTCCCGCTTCTGCAAACTGCCTTGCAAACATGTGGGCCTGATCTTCGGGGGCACCCTGGCTTCTCGCCTGTACAAAAGCACCGGCGTACTGCCCAAACCACTGCTGATCTGATTTCCACCTTCTGTTGACGTTGATCCCGGTAAACCTGATATCATAGGAATCGCCTGCATCCTCATCGGTAATATAGCCTCTCACGAAGAAGTTGTTGTTTTGAACTTCCAGTTTATGCTGCTGCAGGAAAAAGTCCTTTATTGCATACCGGTTTCCTCCCTGGTAGATGGTACTCCCAAAGCCTGCTTTTCCGAGGTAGCTGATTTCGAAATCATCGGCAAAAGGACGAAAATGAAGGGCAGCATCAAATTTTACACTTTTTGCCTCATAATCGGTAAGATCTTCCTCTGCATAACCTGTTCGGCTTACAGACTCATTAGGTAATAAGGCAACGGCAGCTTCAGGAATAAGTCCGCCAGCGGCCAGTGCCTGCCCCACTACTCTAATGTTGGTGCTTACTTCATCTCCATAAATGTTAAGTCCATCATAGTTATGATGGGCTCTGGTACGCCCGGGATTTAGGACATCTTCTTCATTCACCGCATGCCAGTCAGTCCCTTCCAGATAGGAGAAATTTACCTTTGCAGCCCACTTATCAGAAAATTTATGCGCCAGTCTCACGCCAAAATCATAGAATGGATTTGTGCCTGCAGCATCCTGAGAGGTGAATCCCTGCTTATAATATGCACTTACTCCCGGAAATTCAAACGGATTTTTACTGGTCATAAAAAGGATTCCGTTGAAAGCATTGGCTCCGTAAAGCGCTGAAGAAGCCCCCGGTAAGAGTTCAACGCTGTAGACATCAAGTTCGGTCATTCCCAGAAGGTTCCCCAGAACAAAATTGAGAGCCGGAGAAGAATTGTCCATTCCGTCTACCAGCTGGACAAATCTCGTGTTGTTAAAGGTGGCGAAACCTCTTGTGTTAACAGACTGGAAGGTAAGACTGTTGGTATTTACGTCTACGCCTTTAAGATTTTCGAGTCCTCCATAAAAGGAAGCAGAAGGTGTATTCTGAATTTCCTTCAAACCAAAATGCTCAATGGTAACGGGAGATTCAAAGATCCGCTCCGGCGTACGCGAGGCAGAGACTACAATCTCGTCCAGAGAAGTTCCTTCATTTAAAATAATTTCCAGATCAGTAGTATTATTTCTGGTCACCTGCACTCTTTTTTCTTCGTATCCCATACTGGAAACCGCGAGGGTAAAAGGTGGATCTTGAGTAACTGTAAGAGAAAATCTTCCGTCAAGGTCTGTGGCCGTACCCTGGGTAGTTCCAAAAACAACAATATTCACGCCCGGAATGGGGGAATTTTTTCCGTCAACTACCTTCCCGGAAACTGTGGTCTGGGAGAAAGAGCTAAGGCAGCAAAAAATGAAAAATAATGAAAATAGTGCTTTCATATTTATGAATTAATAAGTTTAGGTACAGTGAATATAGCATAAATATTGATTGTTAACATTTTTTAACATAGATCCGTTAATTTTTTTTCCATTCCTTTATTTTATTGGTGCCAGCTGCCCCTATTTGATCTTTTTCTTTTAGATTTACTGAAATACAACCACAACCATTTATTATGAAAACGCTTATTTCATTCTTTTTCGGCAGTTTTTTAATTCTTTTTACAGCCACCTGTGGTACTGTTACTGAGGAAGACAGATCTGCTTCGGCTGTTATAAATGAAAAATCTATGGAAATTACCGGAACCATTCAGAAACAGGGAATCACCTCCTATCAGTACGGCACCCATACCATAACCACTGCCAACGATGAATTTTATGCACTTAAAAGTGAAACTGTAGATCTGGATGATTATTTAGATGAAGAAGTCACCATTGTAGCCGAAAAGATCGAAGGCTATCCACTCAGCGGCGGACCGGTGTATTTGTTGGTGCATGAGGTTAAATAAGTGGTCAGTGATCAGTGGTCAGTGTCAGTAATTCCTCCGCTGAACAGCGGGATTACCGCGGAATATAGATGTAGAAGATTTTATGCGGACTGGAAAAAAGCCCCGGAGGGGGGAAATATGGGTAGCCCGGTGTTTTAACACCGGGATCAAAAAATGCCCCTGCCACAAAGAGCCCCGGAGGGGCGACACATCTGCGATTGCAATTACATAGTTAATTTTGGTCATATGATAGTGGTCTGTGGTCAGTGATCAGGAAAAAGTAGGCAGTGCGCAGTGCTTAGTAGGCAGTTGCGGGTTGAGAGCTCAAAATTAACCTGCAAGGTCTTTTTTTGACCTTGTAGGTTTTTATAGTTATGATCAGGTATCCCAAACTAATATTTCGACCAAAATTTTCGTCGGAAACGTCCCCTGCTTCGGAGACCCGCCGGCCGGCCAGCAGGGGTGACTGCAAGGCGGGGTGGGCAGTTGGGAAAAAATAGAATCAAGAGCCAGGAAATTAGAGGCAAACTTTTGATCTGAAAAGTAGGCAGTAGGCAGTGTAAAGTAGGCAGTTGTGGGTTCCGGGTTGCGAGGTGAGGGTTGCTGGTTGCGGGTTCTTAAGAGTTCAGTTATATCTGCGCAGATCGGCGAGATCTGCAGGAAACCTTTGATGTCAGAATTCGATGTCTCGCTGAGGCAGCGACGGCTGAAGAATTTATTAGCACCTCAGACCCATCTCTTCCAAAAATTCTTTGTTCAAACCCGGCTTCGACCATATTTTCCCGTCCTCCCGGACGTGAAAACAGCTCAGCCTGATAATTAGTTAAGGTCGCGCAGAAAAGATAAAGTTTGAGGAATCCTGTTACTGGAATATCTCACTACTCAATACTAACTACTCAATACCAACTACTCAATACTAACTACTCAATACTAACTACTCAATACTAACTACTCAATACTACCTCCCAAGAAACTCCAAAACATTCCGCTGGATCCTTTCCTCAATATTGGTAATATCAGCTTTA
Organism: Salinimicrobium xinjiangense DSM 19287; assembly: GCF_000423585.1. Taxonomy (GTDB): domain Bacteria; phylum Bacteroidota; class Bacteroidia; order Flavobacteriales; family Flavobacteriaceae; genus Salinimicrobium; species Salinimicrobium xinjiangense. Next base: position 123,486 of record NZ_AUIG01000015.1, on the reverse strand, counting down.
ATAAAAGTTTCTCCTGTGATCTGTTCGTAGAGTTCTATATAACGTTCGGAAACTGAATTGATGTACTCATCTGTCATTTCCGGAATTTGCTGGCCTTCCTTTCCCTGGAATCCGTTTTGGATCAACCACTGTCTCACAAACTCCTTGGAAAGCTGCTTCTGCGGTTCTCCCGATGCCAATCTGTCCAGGTAACCTTCCGCATAAAAATAGCGGGAAGAATCGGGCGTGTGTATTTCGTCTATGAGAACTATTTCCCCTTCCGCAGTTTTTCCGAATTCATATTTGGTATCGACCAGGATGAGTCCGTTTTTCTTTGCCAGTTCGCTGCCGCGGAGGAACAGCTGTCGGGTGTACAGTTCCAGGGTGTTATAATCTTCTTCAGAAACAATTCCTTTTTTCAGGATCTCTTCTCTGGAGATATCCATGTCGTGTTCGCCCGATTCTGCTTTGGTAGTCGGAGTAATGATTGGGGCGGCAAAAGCTTCATTTTCCTTCATGCCTTCGGGCAGGTGTACTCCGCAAAGGCTGCGTTTTCCACCGGCATATTCCCGGGCTGCGTGTCCCACGAGATAGCCGCGAATGACCATCTCCACCTTGAAAGGTTCGCACCTCTGCCCTATTGCCACATTAGGATCGGGAGTTGCTTCCAGCCAGTTAGGCACCAGATCTTCTGTGGCTTTCATCATTTTAGTTGCGAGCTGATTCAGGATCTGGCCTTTATAGGGAATTCCCCTAGGCATCACCACGTCAAATGCTGAAAGTCTGTCTGTCACTATCATCAGCAGCCGGTCGTCTTCAAGGGTATATACATCGCGGACTTTTCCTTTATAAACAGATTTCTGGCCGGGAAATTCAAAATTGGTACTGGTAATCGTATTCATGGAAATGTTTATCTAAAGTAAAAGACCCCACGGCAGTGAGGTCCCAAAAATGTTATTTTTATTCAGCGTTTTCTATGCGTTTATAAGCGGCGATGATCTTCTTAACCAGCTTATGGCGGATTACATCTTTGTCATCCAGATGAATTATTCCAACCCCGTCAACGTCCTGCAAAACGAGGATAGCTTCCTTGAGTCCCGAAATTACCCTTTTTGGAAGGTCGATCTGTCCGGGATCACCCGTCACCATGAATTTTGCACTCTTCCCCATCCGGGTAAGGAACATCTTCATTTGTGCATGAGTGGTATTCTGCGCCTCATCAAGGATCACAAAAGCATGATCAAGGGTTCTACCGCGCATAAATGCAAGAGGAGCGATCTGTATCACTCCTTTCTCGATATAACTTTCCAGCTTTTCGTGAGGGATCATATCCCGCAGCGCATCATATAAGGGCTGCATGTAAGGATCCAGTTTTTCTTTAAGGTCCCCGGGTAAAAATCCTAGGTTCTCCCCTGCTTCCACGGCCGGCCTGGTAAGAATGATCCTTTTTACCTGTTTCTCTTTTAAGGCTTTTACCGCAAGAGCAACCCCGGTATAGGTTTTTCCGGTACCGGCGGGACCAATAGCAAAGACCATATCATTCTTGCGCATCAGCTCCACGAGGCGGCGCTGGTTAGCGGTCTGTGCCTTGATCATCCTGCCGCTTACCCCATGCACAAGCACCTCACCACTTTCGTTTGAGGTGTCGTACTCTTCTTTGCTCTGGCTGGTAAGCACTCGCTCAATTGCATTCTCATCCAGCCGATTGAACTTACCGTAGTGGTCGATCAACATATTGAACCTTTTATCGAATTCTTCCAGCATTTCCTCGTCTCCGTAGATGCGAAGTTTATTGCCTCTTGCCACAATTTTAAGCTTCGGAAAGTACCTTTTCAGCAGCTCAATATGTGAATTCTGTTCTCCAAAAAAATCCCTCGGACTTATTTCGGAAAGTTCAATGATAAGTTCGTTCAAAAGCGCCTGGATTAAATTTAAAAATTGAGTTTATTATAATTAGATTTGCAATACAAACTTAAATAAATAAAGGTTTAAGTTAGGAAAAATATTATTAGAAATTGCCCATGGCCATCATTACGTTAACAACAGATTTTGGGGAAAAAGATCATTTTGCAGGGGCAGTTAAAGGAGCAATTTACACCGAATTACCTACGGCAAAAATCGTAGATATCTCCCACTCCATTGCTCCCTTCCATATTACAGAAGCATCCTACATCATAAAAAACGCCTATAAGAGTTTTCCGGAAGGAAGTATACATATCATAGGTGTGGATTCTGAACTTACTCCGGAAAATAAACATATCGCCTTAAAACTCGACGGACATTATTTCATCTGTGCCAACAACGGAATTCTTTCGCTGATCGCTTCGGAATTTGTTCCTGAAAAGATCGTGGAAATTAATATTCACGACAAGGTGCAAAGCAATTTTCCCGTACTGGATGTATTCGTGAAGGTAGCAGGACATCTCTCCCGCGGCGGCACTCTGGAAGTAATTGGAAAAAGTATTCCGGAAATAAGGCAGATCAAGGAAATGGAGCCGATTATAAATGCAGAAAAGAACCAGATCAAAGGCAGTGTGATCTATATTGACAACTATGGTAATGTGGTCACCAATATTTCAAAAAAATTATTTGATAAGGTGGGTAAAGGCCGAAGCTTTAATATGAGAGCGAGAACAGCTTCCTTTAATGAGATCTATAGCACCTATAGCGAAGCCATTAATTTTGATGCCGAAATGATTAGTCGGGAAGATGGAAAGAAACTGGCTATCTTCAATTCCGGCGGATATATTGAACTGGCAATTTATAAGAGTAATCCGAGTACGGTAGGCAGCGCCTCCACCCTCTTCGGACTCGAATACAGGGATACGGTGACGGTGAATTTTGAATAGATAGTATTGAGTAGTGAGTATTGAGTAGTGAGATTGTTCAGAGTTATGAGTTTGGACCGTTGTCAGTTGTCGGTTGTGAGTTGTCAGTTGTGAGTTGTCAGTTGTGAGTTGTCGGTTGTGAGTTGTCGGTTGTGAGTTGTCGGTTGTGAGTTGTCGGTTGTGAGTTGTCGGTTGTCAGTTGCTATTGGATAATTGGGGATTGGTGAATGGAGATTGGGGATTGGTGATTGGTGATTAGTGATTGGTGAATTGGTGATTGGTGATTGGTGATTGGTGAATTGGTGATTGGTGATTGGTTAATTAAATTGTTTCAATAAATGTGGTGCCTGGGATTTTTGGATAATGAACATTATAATGAATTTTCTGTCCACTCTCCTCTGTCCTCTGTCCACTTTTTGGAATTTGGAGATTGGTGAATTGGAGATTGGGGATTGGGGATTAGTGATTGGACCTCTGTTCTCTGTCCACTTTATAGAATTGGTGAATTGGTGAATTGGTGATTGGTGAATTGGTGATTGGTGAATTGGTGATTGGTGAATTGGTGATTAGTGATTGGTGAATTGGTGAATTGGTGATTGGTGATTGGTGATTGGTGATTGGTGATTGGTGAATTGGTGATTGGTGAAATGGAGATTGGGGATTGGTGATTGGTGATTAGGGATTGGAATTTGGAATTTGGAATTTATTTATATGTTGATACGAATAGTAAAAATGACTTTTGAACCTTCAGAAACTGAAGCTTTTCAGGAGTTGTTTCAAAGAAATAAAGAAAAGATAAGAGGTTTTGAGGGTTGTGAGTTCCTGGAGCTTTACAATGATAAGAACAATAAAAATATATTTTTTACGTACAGTTACTGGCAGGATGAGGAGGCGCTGGAAAATTACCGCACTTCTTCCCTTTTTAAAGAGGTATGGAGCGAGACGAAGCAAATGTTTGCTGGTAAACCTGAAGCCTGGAGTGTGGATAAGGTCTGGAGCAGCGCTTAGCGCTGGTTCAAAGTGTAAAGTTCAAGGTTCAAGGTTAGGAGAATTCAAAATAAAAAATTCAGAATTCAAAATTTTGAGATAAGTGATTGGTGACTGGTGATTGGTAATTTTTGAATTAAATTGTTTCAATAAATGTGTTGCACGGGATTTTTGGATAATGAACATTATAATGAATTTTCTGTCCACTCTCCTCTGTCCTCCGTCCACTTTTTGGAATTTGGAATTTGGAATTTGGTGCTTTTGAAGTTTGTCATTCCGACCGAGCAATTTCATTCGGAGAATGAGGTTGCGACGAGGAATCTTTTTTGTGGTTGTGAGTTAGGAGCTGTTTAATTGGGGATTAGTGATTGGTGATTGGTGATTGGTGAATTGGTGATTGGTGATTGGTGATTGGTGATTGGTGATTGGTGATTGGTTAATTAAATTGTTTCAATAAATGTGGTGCCTGGGATTTTTGGATAATGAACATTATAATGAATTTTCTGTCCTCTGTCCTCTGTCCTCTGTCCACTTTTTGGAATTTGGAATTTGGTGCTTTTGAAATTTGTCATTCCGACAGAGCAATTTCATTCGGAGAATGAGGTTGCGACGAGGAATCTTTTTGGTGGTTGTGAGTTAGGAGCTGGTTAATTGGGGATTGGTGATTGGTGATTGGTGATTGGTGATTGGTGATTGGTGATTGGTGAGTTAAAATTTTGTATTTGCTTCTGAGTAAGCCATTATACAATATTCAATATACATTATACAATGACAGAGGGAGCCGGAAAAATGTATGGATTGGAATTTGGAATTTGGCCCACCTCCGCTAGAAGCTTCGGCGGGTAAAAATTGGAATTTACGTGTAAGTAAGCCATATACAATAATCAATATTAAATAATCAATATTCAATTTTGATCGCAGTTTTAAAGAAAGAAATTAATTCATTTTTTGCCTCGCCTATAGGCTATCTGGTGATCGGGTTGTTCCTGGTGATCAACGGCTTGTTCCTTTGGGTCTTTAAGGGAGAATACAACATCCTGGACAGCGGCTTTGCAAGCCTGGAACCTTTTTTCATGCTGGCGCCATGGATCTTTCTTTTTCTGATTCCCGCCATTACCATGAAAAGCTTTTCTGAAGAAATAAGGCAGGGAACGCTGGAGCTGTTGCTTACCAAACCTCTTACCACCATTCAGCTGGTGTTAGGAAAATACTTTGGAGCGCTGCTCCTTGTCGTGCTCGCATTAATTCCGACGCTACTTTATGTGGTAGCCATATGGAATTTAGGAAATCCTGAAGGTAATCTGGACGGCGGAGTGATCATCGGCTCCTATTTCGGACTCCTGTTCCTGGGAGCCTGCTATACCGCAATTGGAATTTTTGCTTCCATACTTTCTCCCAACCAGATCGTCTCTTTTATCCTGGCTATCTTCCTTTGCTTCATCGCATATTTCGCCTTTGAAGCCCTTGCCATATTGAACCTGTTTAGCAGCGGCGCATTCGGAATAGAAGAGCTGGGAATTCACGCTCATTACGAAAGCATCAGCCGGGGCGTGATCGATACCCGCGATATCATCTACTTCCTCAGCTTTATTACTTTTTTCCTGGCGCTTACCAATCTAAGTCTCATCAATAAAAAGTTAATTTAGGATGAGGCTTCAAAAATCACATTTTACGCAGGTATTAATTTTACTGGTGGCCCTCATCATCATCAACGTTCTGGCCCATTTTTTCTACGGAAGATTTGACCTGACAGCCGATAAACGTTATACGCTCTCCCCTGCTTCGGAAAATATTGTTGAACTTGCCGAAGCTCCCCTGATCATAGATGTCTTCCTGGAAGGAGAATTTCCGCCCGAATTCCGGAAGCTACAGACGGAAACGCGGCAGTTACTTGAAGAGTTTGCAGCAGTGAATCCGCAGATCACCTACAGGTTTACAGATCCCCTGGAAGACGGTGGCAATGCAAATGAGATTGCGACCCAATTCTACGAAATGGGAATGACTCCTGCACGGATCAATGTTGTGGAGAATGGCCGTACCAGCGAAGCGATCATATTTCCATGGGCAATGGCAAATTACGGCAACAGGTCGGTCGCCATTCCGTTGCTGAAGAATCAGCTGGGAGCAACCACCGAGGATCGGGTTGCCGCATCTGTACAACAGCTGGAATATGCGTTTGCAGATGCCTTTAGTAAGCTGCTTCAGCCAAAGCGAAAGAAGGTCGCTGTCATGCGCGGCAACGGCGAACTGGAAGACAGATATATTGCCGATTTTGTAAGGAGCATTCAGGAGTATTATTTTATCGCTCCTTTCACGCTCGATTCCGTAGCAGTAGATCCCCAAGGCACCCTGGAGCAGCTTAAGGAATACGATCTTGTTATCGAGGCAAAACCCACCCAGCCTTATACTGAAGCTGAAAAACTGGTTTTGGACCAACACCTGATGCATGGCGGCAAACAATTGTGGCTGGTAGAACACGCGGCCATGGAAACCGACAGCCTGTTCACCCCCGCAGGAAGTGCCTTTGCCCTTCCCCGCGACCTGAACCTGGGAGACTATTTCTTTAAATACGGCCTAAGGATCAACCCGGCACTGGCAAAAGATCTTTATTCGGCTCCCATCATCCTTGCCAGCGGCAGTGGAAACAACACAGAGTTTAATCCCTATCCCTGGTTCTATTATCCGCTGTCTTCCTCGCCTTCAGATCATCCTGTGGTGAATAATCTGGAGGCAGTAAAATTTCAATATGCAAGCCCGATCGATACTCTAAAAAATGGCATAAACAAAACAGTCTTACTGGCTACTTCCCCACGTTCAGCCGTGGAAGGGCTTCCGCGGGAAATTAGCCTGGAACAGATCACTTCACAGCCAGATCCTGCCGAATTCACTTCAGGCGAATTGGCGTTGGCAGTAATGCTGGAAGGAGAATTCAGTTCGGTATATGAGAACAGACTTCTGCCTTTTGACCTGAAAGACTTCCGAAGCAAAGCTGAAGAAACCAAAATGCTGGTGATAAGTGACGGGGACGTGGTAAAGAATCAGCTGCAACGGGGAGAGCCGCTATCACTGGGTTTTGACCGATTTACAGGCACCACTTACGGCAACCGCGAATTCATGCTCAATGCAGTAAATTACCTGCTCGATGATACCGGTTTGATCAACATTAGAAGCAAGGAAGTGAAGATCGCCTTTTTGGATATTGAAAAAGCAGAAGCACAAAGAGGCTTATGGCAGGTGATGAATATACTGCTTCCGCTGTTGGTGCTCGGGGTTTTTGCAGTAGTTTTCCGCGTTTACAGAAAAAGAAAATATATCAGAAAATAACTGGAAGGCTTTTCCGAAGAAAAAGGAATATGCCGTTTATTAACAATTCCGAAGTAATAAAAACATAAGGTGCTGAAAATGACATTTTTGAAGACCTTTTCAGCGAATTTGATGTTAATAAAAATCATGAAGCTCCTCCTTACTTTTTAAAGGATTAGGATATATTTGTATCAAGATTAACTTATTACGAAGCCAATGAAATTTATTGTATCAAGCACTTATTTGCTGAAACAGCTACAAATACTCGGGGGAGTGATCAACAACAATAACACACTGCCCATCCTGGATAACTTCCTTTTCGAATTAAATCAAGATCAACTTACCGTTTCTGCTTCAGATTTGGAGACAACCATGTCTGCAAAACTTACCGTGGAATCTGATTCTGAAGGTAAGATCGCAGTTCCTGCCCGTCTTTTACTGGAAACATTAAAAACTTTTCCCGAGCAGCCGCTAACTTTTGTTGTTGAGGACAATAATACCATTGAACTTAGCTCAAATCACGGAAAATATGCCCTGGCTTATGCGAGTGGCGAGGAATTCCCTAAGGCTGTAAGTCTTGAAGAGCCAAGCAGCACTACCATACAGGGAGATGTCCTGGCAACTGCAATAAGTAAGACGATCTTTGCTTCAGGAAATGATGATCTTAGGCCGGTAATGAGCGGGGTGTTCTTCCAGTTCACTCCGGACCATCTGACTTTTGTGGCTACAGATGCACATAAACTGGTAAAATATTCCAGAAATGATATTTCGGCTTCACAATCGGCAGAATTTATCATGCCTAAAAAACCTTTGAATCTTTTGAAAGGTATCCTTTCGGGATCAGATTCTGAAGTGCTTATCGAATACAATGACTCCAACGCCCGCTTCACTTTTGAAGATACTACGCTGGTTTGCCGACTTATTGACGGAAAATATCCGAACTATGAGGCGGTAATTCCGAAGGAGAATCCGAATAAACTGGTAATCGACCGCGGACAGTTTCTAAGCTCTGTAAAAAGGGTTTCGATCTTCTCAAACAAGACCACACACCAGGTACGTTTGAAGATCGCCGGAGCAGAACTCAACATTTCTGCCGAAGATGTGGATTACAGCAATAAGGCCGAAGAGCGTCTTACCTGTTCATACCAGGGCGACGATATGCAGATTGGTTTCAACTCGCGTTTCCTTACCGAAATGCTTTCCAACCTGAACGCGAATGAAGTGCAGCTGGAAATGAGCCTGCCAAACCGCGCCGGAATCCTTACTCCCGTTGACGGACTCGACGAAGGAGAAAAGGTAACGATGCTGGTGATGCCGGTAATGCTGAACAACTAAAGCTGCGCTTTAGTTGTAGACCGCTGGCGCTGCCAGATCGCTTCGCTGTTAGATATTAGACCGTCACCTGCGGTGGCTGTTAGACTAAAAAACAAGAGACCCTTCAAAAATGTAATTTTTGGAGGGTCTTTTGTTTCTAAAAATACTGCCTACTGAGCACTGAACACTGAACACTTATTTTACCCCCTAAATCCCCCTGAAGGGGGACTTTTGGCTGTAAACCTCCCCTCCTCCGGAGGGGTGGCCGCAGGCCGGGGTTGGTTGTTTCTAAAAAAACCTACAAGGTCAGGAAAAAGACCTTGCAGGTTTGTTTTGTTTAAGCTCTTCCATAGGAAAGTAAGCTTTTTCGTGACAGTATATTCGTAAGTCGAACTTTCGTAAATCTAATTTCCCTCAACTGCCTACTCTGCACTGCGCACTGCCTACTTTTCTTCTAACTTCTAACTTCGTAAATCTAATTTCCATTTCATACCCCCTAAAAATCCCCCTGAAGGGGACTTTTGCTTTTCGTTTCCTCCTACGGACGGTGGCCCCGGAAAACTGGGTGGGCTGTCTCAAACCCGGGATTGCATCCCGGGTTACCAATATGTAGCCCCTAAGGGGCTGAAGGTTGACAAAAAAACCTACAAGGTCTGGAAAAAGACCTTGCAGGTTTGGCTTTTTAAACAACTGCAACCTGAAAAAAAATAACAGGTAACACAGGCAACAGCTACCTAAGTACTTTTCACTGCCCACTGCTTAATCCATTCGTATTCCGTATCAGTCCCTACTCCTGAGGGAACTTGTATATGATGGACATAGCTTTAAAGTGCTGTGTTTAACATGTTTTTTTAAAACTTTTGTAATCCAGTTATAAACTCTGTTAATCTGCTGATATTCTCTCCCCATTTTCTTATTTTCCTATTATTGGTTTCAGGCTTTAATTTTCACCGGCTAATTACCGGTTCTATTTCTATTATTCAACATAGAAAAAAACAGAAGCAATTCCCCTATCTGTTAAAGCTTAGAAATCGGGAACTGAATTTTCGAATTTAAAAATCTATTATTATGAAAAAGAAAAGCATTTTTATTCTATTCTTAAGCACCCTACTGTTTATTGCCTGTTCAGATGATGATGAACAGGATTGTATCAATTATGAAGAACTGGCTAACGTGACAAACGTTGAGGCACCCGAAACCGCTACCGTGAATGAAGCTGTCGATCTAACAGTAACTTTTCAGGTACAGAACGCCTGTGGAGAATTTGCCAGATTTGACGAGAGCATGACTGGTACTACCAGAACAATTGCTGTTGAAGCGATATATGACGGTTGTGCCTGTGCCCAGGTAATTACCTCCAGGACTGTTACCTATACCTTCACTCCTCAAACAGTGGGAGAGCATGTTTTGGTATTTTATACTGCTCCCGATGAATTTGTTGAAGTTACCATCACAGTAGAAGAGCAAACTGTTGAGGAATAATAAGGGAGGCTCACAACCTTCAAAAAAGAGAAAAATCAGCCGTCTCCAGCGAGATTAGCGGCTGATTTTTTTTGTTGACCTGGAACAGGTGCGATTATTTTTTTTCCGGATCCTAAGGCAAATCACCTGATGACTTAAACGGATATCTACTTATTTGATAATATTCAGTGACAGTGGGTATGATGGAATTTCCCCATTATTCACTTTGATCGCATTCAGGATCGGGAAAACGATGGCAATGATTCCAATAAGGATCAACATTATGATTCCGAGACCGAATAAGAGGATCAACGGAATGGAAAGGATGGAATAGATAAAGAGCGATATCTGAAAATTCAGGATCATTTTTCCGTGGGCATCCATTCCCAGCACCTTATCTTTCTGGGTTAACCAGATCACCAGCGGTACAATGAATCCGCCGATCCCTGTAACCAGGTCAAGTAGCTGACTTAAATGCGTCAGCATTAGTAATTGTCTGTCTTCTCTCATGATGGTAGTGTTTGAATAGTTCATTTTGATTTGATTGATGATTGATTGTTTATTGTTTGTTGTTTGTTGTTTGTTGTTTATGCTATTGCATTACTTTGTATTGCAAGGTACTAAAAAGACGAGTATAATTCATCATTGTTACAGTAATTTATGCTTTTTTTGAAGAGAATTTTCTCACGTACGTCTTTGCGAAGGAGCCTTTTTGCGACTGAAACAATCTGCTGATGGTTTTTACTGCTTTTCTTTTTTTATTCGGAGGAGCAGCCATGATCTTAAGAATGTGATTACCGCGGTCCGGCTATGCCTTCCCTCGCAAAGACGTAAGGGATTTATTATCTTCGCAAAATGAAATTAAACGACAACATCGTAGCTCTTGCAACGCCTTCGGGTGCGGGGGCTATTGCGGTGATACGGGTATCGGGTCCCGATGCGGTGAAGCTGGTAGCGCCGGTTTTTAAAGCGAAGAGCAAAAAAGGCCTTTTGGAGCAGCCTTCTCATACGCTGCACCTGGGGAATATTATCGATGGAGAACGCATCCTGGACGAGGTGCTGGTCTCTGTTTTCCACGGACCCAAATCCTATACCGGCGAAAACACTATTGAAATTTCCTGTCACGGGAGTCCGTATATTCAGCAGGAGATTATTCAGTTGCTCATTCGTAAAGGTTGTCGTTCTGCCGAAGCGGGAGAATTTACCCTGCGTGCATTCCTTAACGGAAAGATGGATCTTAGTCAGGCAGAAGCAGTGGCCGACCTTATCTCTTCCGAGAATCAGGCGAGCCACCAGATGGCCATGCAGCAAATGCGCGGCGGATTCTCCAATGAGATTCAGAAGCTGCGACAGGAACTGCTGAACTTCGCTTCGCTTATCGAGCTGGAACTGGACTTTGCTGAAGAAGATGTAGAGTTCGCCAACCGGGATGAATTCCAAAACCTGGTCAGCCGAATACAAAATGTCCTTAAGAGGCTTATCGATTCCTTTGCTGTGGGTAATGTGCTGAAAAACGGAATTCCGGTGGCTATTGTCGGGGAACCTAACGTGGGAAAATCAACATTACTGAATGCTCTTTTAAACGAGGAACGCGCCATAGTCTCAGAGATAGCGGGAACAACCAGGGACACTATTGAAGATGAGATCTCCATTGGAGGGATAGGCTTCAGGTTTATTGACACCGCCGGGATCCGGGAAACAGAAGATGTGGTGGAAAGCATCGGGATCAAACGGACCTTTGAAAAGATCAGTCAGGCGCAGGTTGTGGTCTTTCTGCTTGACGCAGAAAAGTTCGAGGTTCAAGATTCAAAGTTCAAGGTCGAAATTGAAAAAATTAAAAATCAGTTCCCGCAAAAGCCTTTAATTATTGTAGCCAACAAAGTTGATCGATTATCAGACGCTCAAATTGAGGAACTAAACGTCAGCCTGAGCTCCGTCGAAGGCTCTTCTTACCTGCCTATCTCCGCCAAGAGCGGCGAAGGCGTCGAAGAACTCCAGCAAAAACTGCTGCAATTCGTGAACACCGGTGAACTCCGGAACAATAACACCATCGTCACCAACAGCCGACATTACAACGCGCTGCTCAGCGCTTTGGAAGAGATCAACAAGGTACAGGATGGATTGAACAATAATCTTTCCGGCGACCTGCTGGCTATCGATATCCGCGAAGCATTGCACTACTTTGGGGAGATCACAGGGGAAATTACCAATGACGATCTGCTGGGGAATATCTTTGCGAATTTTTGTATTGGGAGTAGAATTTGTTAATTCGTAAAATCTGAAAACGGTTAATAACCTTCTAAACAGTAAACTTGCAGTGAAAACCACATTATATTGTGTATTTACCTGTACTTTTTTAACAAGCAGGTATTAATACTCAAAATTTCACATTTAAGTGTGGATTTTAATGTACTTTTGCCCTTATTCATAAATTTGCTTCTTTATTCCACAACAGAATGTGGATTTAGAGCTAAAGATTATTAAATGGAAGCGATAGAGAAAATAGGCCAAATGATTCAACAGCGCCGGGATCATTTGCGCATTACCCAAAGACAATTAGCCGATATGGCTGATATTGGGATCAATACTTTATATAAGATAGAAACCGGGCAGGCTAACCCTACCCTCCAATCATTACAAAAAATTTCGGAAATCCTGGGACTGGAAATCACCTTACAAATTAAAAATGCAAGTTCTGAATGAGGCAAGCTAATATATTCTATAAAGGAGAGGAAGCAGGTATATTAGAACAGCATGACGACGGAAGCTTTACCTTCCGATATCTGAAAGCATGGCTGGCAGATCCGGCAAATCCATCTATTAGTCTTACCCTACCCCGATCCCAACCGGAATATCACGCTGAATACCTATTCCCTTTTTTTTACAATATGCTTCCGGAAGGAACCAATCGACTAAGTGTATGTAAGGCAAATCGACTGGACACCGATGACTACTTTGGGATTCTTATGGCTACGGCCCGATATGACACGGTAGGAGCTGTTACAGTTAAAAAAAAATAAAATTTAAATGAAAGTAAATCATTGTCCAGGAACATTGGCAGAAGGATTCAGTACATATAGCAGAACCTGCTTAAAACATGTTTTTGATGGTCGTAAGGTTTCTCATGTGTTACCATATGAAGCACCGAACTCCAACCAACAAACAGATAAACTTTTTGAAGACAATCAACAGCGTATTTCAATATCCGGAGTACAGGAAAAATTCTCAGTACTTCTGGAAAAAAACAAGCTACGTCTCATCAAAGAAGGAGAGCAAGGCACTCATATATTGAAACCTATTCCACATTTTGGTAGGAAACGCGATCAAATGCCCGCTAATGAGCATTTAACCATGCAGATTGCCCGCCAAATATTCAATATTGAAACTGCAGAAAATGCACTCATCTTTTTCCAAAATGAAGCTCCCGCCTACATTACCAAACGGTTTGATGTAAAACCAGATGGCTCGAAAAAAGCCAAAGAAGATTTTGCCACCCTTGCCGGTAAAACGCCTCAAACCCATGGCGAACATTATAAATATGAAGGAAATTACCTCGAATTATTTGAACTGATGAAAAAGTTCCTTCCGGCTTATCGTATCGAAACGCCCAAATTATTTAAACTTTTGGTGTTTAATTATCTGTTTTCCAACGGTGACGCTCATTTAAAAAATTTCGCTATTCTTGAAACACCTATGGGGGATCACCGGTTAAGCCCAGCTTATGATTTACTCAATACCCGAATTCATGTAGATGATAGCAATTTCGCCCTGGAGGAGGGCTTGTTGCCCAAACACATGGCACAAACCACTATTGCCGGACAATTTAAAATTTTGGCAGAACAGGTGGAAATCAAACCAAAGCAGTTTAATCAAATTATGGCGAGCATGCTGGAAAGTTCGGAAGAAATCGTCGAGTTGAGCAATGCTTCCTTTTTGGAGAAATCTACCCAGCGAAATTATATCCAGGATTACCATTATCGTTTGAAGCAACTGCAAAAAATTAATTCGTAAATCAATCTGTTAATTGGTGGCCACAAATTGCTTGTTCTTCTTCCTTCTAAATAGTTCAAGGCTTCACCTGGAGCGATAAAAAAAACCTTAAAGCAGAAAAAAAATTTAACCAGTATGATGGGAGAGAATTAGCGAGAATACCATGAAATTTTTGGCGATTTTAAAACATGAATTCCCCTGTCAGTTTTATGTACCTTCTTGTACCTTCGTTTGTCACACCGCATGTATAGGGAAAAGTCAAATAATGTATTGGGGAAGTAGTCATTAGTGATAGACGGTAGATGGTACGTTCCGCCCGGAAAATACAATTATCGTCTTGGAAGAGTGATTTTAAAAGTGGTGCCTTCTTCTTCAGTGCTGCCATAGTTGTTTTTACAGTGCTATGAACTTTTTTATTATCGCAGGCATCAGCCAGGGCTTCATCTTGTCGTTATTGCTATTCTACAAGTCGGGAAGCAAGAAGAATAACGCATGGCTTATTGGAATGTTTGTCCTCCTGGTGTCCATAATAATTTCAGGAACCTTCATCAATGAACTGCTTGGAGAACCTATTGGCTCTTTTTTAGTGGATCCTCTGTTATTACTGCTTGGACCTACGCTTTACCTTTACATCCGGAGCTTTTTACGGCGTCTGAATTTCAGGGATTTCTTTAGACATTACAGTGCATTCTTTTTATATATTCCCATCTTCACCGTCTTTTATTACTATAGCTTTAACGGCACTTCCGGAACCATAGATCTGCAGGAAATTTATGGATCCCTGTTTGCAATTTTATTGGGAATATTTAAATTCTGCCACCTCGGTTTCTACGCGGTCATCTCATTTAAAGCGCTCAAAAAACACCGGATAAGATCATGAAAGGCCATAACCTGATGCAGGCCATTGCAAGAGTGAACCGGGTTTTCAAGGACAAACCCAATGGACTCGTAATGGATTTTATAGGCATTTCCGGCTTCCTTGCCGAAGCCACCAAAAAATACACCGCCAGAGGCGGAGAAGGCAAACCCACTTTGGATCTTGAAGCCGCTGTGAAAATTTGCCTGGAGCAATTTGAGAAAGTGAAAGATATGATTGGTGATTTTGATGCGGAAACAGTCAATTCAATGACCGAAATGGACAGATTGAAATGGTGCAACAGTAAAGTGAACAGCCTTTTAAAGTCTGATGTCGTTACCGATGCTTTTTTGCTCGAAGAGCGGAAGCTGGCCGAACTGGTTGCGATGACTAGTTCAGATCCGCGAATCTGGGAGATTCAGGAAGAGCTGGCGATCATCCAGAAGATCAGGCAGCTCATAAGAAAGATCAAATTCCCTCCCGGTCCGCGCAGGGAAAAGAACGACAAGATAAAAGACCTGATCAGCAAATCACTGGAATCACAGGAAATTGTGGACCTGGCAAAAATGTACAACCTGGATAAGATCGATATATCCATCGTAGACGATCGCTTCCAGGCCATTGTAAAGGAAAAAGGCGACGAGAACATCAAAGTCGAATTGCTGCGCAGGATCATCAATGACGAGATAAGGGTGCGAATGCCAAAGAACATCCGCCGAATGCGCAAGCTGAAAGACGAGCTGGAAAAAGTGCTGAGCAACTACCACCGGAATTCCCTGGATTCCATTGCCGCCATCAAGCATTTGCTGGATATCGCTAATGAATTTCAGCAGGATGACATCAGGACCAGACAACTCGGTTTAACCGAAGACGAACTGGCTTTTTACGACCTGTTTAGTGCCAACGAAAAGCTCCTCAATCAAAGCGGTCCCATCCAGGACCTGGTGCATACGGTAGTAGACTCCGTCAAGAAAAACCTCCAGCTCGACTGGACCAAAAAAGAAGACGCCCGCGCCGCCATTCGGCTGGCGGTGAAAAAAGAATTACGGGGTAAAGTACCATTTTCTGAGCTGGATAATTTGTTGAAGGAGGTGATTGAGCAGGCCGAGGGGCAGTATAGGGATTGGCCTTTGGAGGCGTGAGGATTCAAAATTCAAAATTTAAGATTCAAAATTGAGGGTTAAAAAGCGGAAAGAGGAAAGTGGAAAGAGGAATGTCAGCACGCAGGAATCCGTTGGCGCGGATTTGCAATCCGTGACGACGACCACTGCACGTCAGTTCGAGCCTGCCTGCCGGCAGGCAGGTGTTTTTTTCTGGAGCGATAGCGGAAAGAAAAAAAATATCGAGAACAGGTTAGGAAGACACAACTCCCTCGTGTGTTCTCGATACAATTCCTTATCGCCCCCCTTCAAAGCTATATTCAGGATTTCTCCAATATTTCCATCAACTTGTAATTAAGATACAGTTTTTCTTTCCCAACTTTTTCAGAGGTTAAGAATCCGGCCTTCTCCAATTCATTCAAATAATTTCCTACAGTTTTTGGGGTTCCTAAACCAGCATCGATTAAGTACTGACGTTTTGTATAGGGTAGTTTGAAAAGTATTTCTATTAAATCTTTAGAATATACCTTTGGTAGCGTCTCCTTTACTTCATCGGTAAAAGTTTGCATCAACCCATTCACTTGATTTAAAAGTTTCAATCCTTTATTTGCCGTATAAGAGATCATTTCAAGCATATACAAAATCCATTCTTCCCAGTCATCATTTTCGGTTACCTGGCGTAATTTCGAATAGTAATCTGATTTGTTTTTAATAATATATTCACTGAGATATAATGCCGGAATATCTAAAAGTTTTTCGATTTTTAAATAGAGTAATAGCAAAATACGTCCTGTTCGACCATTTCCGTCAGTAAATGGGTGAATCGCTTCGAATTGGTAGTGCATTATTGCCATCTTAATCAAGGGGTCGAGGGTATCTTTTTCGTTTAAAAACCTTTCAAGATTGGCTAATTTATCTCGTAACACCAATTCTCCGGAGGGTGGGGTATATATAATTTCTCCTTGCGGATTTTTAAGACTGGTGCCAGGAGTGGTCCTTATTCCTGCCGTATTTTTCTTTATAATTTGAACAATCTCAACGCACAAATTGGTAGTTATAAAAGGTTTGTTGTCAATAGTTTTTAAGCCTTGCCATAATGCTTCTTTGTAACTGATTACTTCCCTGGTTGAAGGCTTGTCAAATGTTTTATCTGCCACAATAGCCTTATACAAATCGTCATTTGTCGTGATGATGTTTTCAATTTCAGAACTGGCTTTAGCTTCCTGTAAATGAATAGTGTCCAGGAATAAAGTGGGATTGGGTAAATTCATGAGCATTCCATTTAATTTTGCCAATGCCCTGCTGGCTTCTATCGTTTTGCGCAGTACCGATGTTGTTTCTAATGAAGCTTTTGGTGGCAACAAGGGCAAATTATTGTAAGGCTCATTTCTGTTAAAATCTTTCATAGATACAGAGGTAAAAATTACTGTTGTTATTCCAACAAGAGTAAATATAGCTAATATTTACCTTCGTATCTTTTTTGAGAGTAATATTTACTTCCGTCGCCATACACGAAAGATGAGTGAAGCCAATCGCAAAAGATCCTCTGCATGCTTTCAAAAAAGATAACTCTGATAAAACTTCTGGACGAATTAAAATCCCATTCCTTTAAATGAATTAAAACCAAAGGAGTGGGATATCCAAACTTCTATTGGCAGGATGGATATGAGGCATTTTCGGTAAACCCTTCTGAAATTGACAGAGTTTTTGCATACCACGCTAATCAGTATGAGCATCATCGCAAGAAAACATTTCAGGAAGAATACCAGACTTATTTGAAAAATTAGTATGTCGAATATGACGAGAAGTATGTTTGCGAATAAATATTGTGAATGACTGAATATCACGCCCTTTTAGGGTTTCTTGACAGTTTCCTTCTTGATTCATCCCGCTTCACGGGATTTGCACTTATTACGCCCCTGCAGGACTGTTTCAACAACCTGTTACTATAATGACCCTTCAGACTGTTTTCAAAAGGTGGAAAATTTAAAATAAACTCACAGCTTAATTTTACTGAAATAGTTATAAATTTAGTAGTAGTGAAACAGCTAAAAAGATGAACAAGAAGGAAGAAGCCATAGAAAAACTCCAGTCAATTGTAAAGCCGGATCCGGGAGCCTGGAAAAAAGAGGTCCAATGGAGAAATGAAAATAAAACCTGGATAAGAAAGTCTCAGAAGATCGCTTTCAGGATCCTTCGTGCCCTAAGGGAACAAAAGAAAACCCAGAAGGAATTGGCAGCAATGATGAAGGTTTCTCCGCAGCAGGTGAATAAATGGGTAAAAGGAAAAGAAAATTTTACTCTTGAGACTTTGAGCAGGATTGAAGAGGCACTTGAAATAGATCTTCTTGCGATTGAAATACATGAAGAAAATTGAGGAGAATCAATACACAGAAATTATGGATACTCAGCCCCTTCCCAAAAAGACCACAGCAAAATCCATATTAAATTTCCTGGAGTTCCAATCCCCTACTTCCGAGCAGGAAACCGCCCTCCTGGCCATGGCAGAACTGGTGGATTCTACCAATATGCAGGATTTCCTCATCCTGAGCGGTGCCGCCGGGACAGGAAAGACTTCCATCACCACAGCATTGATCAAGTACCTGAATTCCGTAGACATCAAATACAAAATTGCCGCTCCCACAGGAAGGGCTGCGAGGATACTTGGAAAAAAATCAGGAGCCACGAGTTCCACTATACATTCTTTGATCTACAATTCTGTGGCGAGTCCGCAGACAGGGGAAGTAGTGTTCAAATTAAAACCCAATCCCATTAAGGATTACACTATTTACCTTCTTGATGAAGCTTCCATGATCTCGACCATTGTTACAAATGATGAAGCCAGTCTGTTTGTGAGTACTAATTCCCTTTTAAACGATCTGGTTAAATTTGTAAAAGACGGCAATCCCCTGAATAAAATGATCTTGTTGGGTGATCGCAATCAGCTTCCTCCTATTCATGAGGATTTCTCAAAAGCCTTATCAAGAGAATATCTTGTGGAGAAGTATAATCTGGAGGGAACCGCCTATCAACTTACAGAAGTAAAACGACAACAGAAGGATAGCTACATCCTCAAAAATGCAGTTACACTTCGGGAATCAATAGACAATGAAATGCCTGCGGAAGAGCTGACCGATATTGACCGGCAACCCATGAGAACTGCTGCGCTCAATTATATTTCTGAATTTAATAAGCACGGCTACGAACACAGCATCTCCATAGCTGCAAGTCATAACATGAACCGGGTTTTTAATGAAATGGTGCGGACTTATCGCTTCGGAAGGAAAGTGCCCCTGGTTATCAATGAAGATCTTTTGCTGGTTACCCAGACCTGGCGCCGCGGTCAAAAGGAGTTATACAGCGGAGATCATGTGGTGATCCTGGACGTAGATCTTGATAAGATAGAATTAGTCTCAGGCCTCAGCTTTGCTCCCGTGAAACTGAAGTATAAAAATCTTAAGGATGAGGACGAGATCATTGACGACGTCCTCCTGCTGGAATGTATCACTCATCCAAAAGGATTGAAAGCGGAACAGGAACGCCGGCTGCGTTCTGAAAGGTTCAGAGCTAACAAAAGGTATCAGAAATCGGGTGCTCCGTGGGATGATAAATATGTAGGGGCGATCAGGGCCACCTATGGTTATTCTATCACCTGTCATAAGGCACAGGGTGGCGAATGGAACAAGGTTTATATCAATGAATTCTATATGCCGACGCTGCGATACCAATATACAGCGATTACGAGAGCGAAGGAAGAACTTATTTTATATTAAAAACTAATCGACCACCATCATGACCGCCCAGGCAAGAGAGATTATCTACATCAACGGCAAAGAGGAACAAATGGCAACAGAACCTTTAGAGCTGTTTCTGAAGAAAAATCCACACCTAAGATTTGAACCTTTTCACACCGCCTGCTGGCGGGGCTATTTTGGCACCTGGCAATTGAAAGATGAAAAACTGTACCTCATTGACTTCAACGGCAATTTCGAAGGTTTGGAGGGAGAGACCATGCCCATGGATCTAAAGGATCTGTTCCCGGATCAAAAAAAGGTATTTGCCGACTGGTTTACGGGTATTATTAAGATCGAAAAAGGAGAACTGCTGGAGTATGTACATTTGGAATATGAAAGTCTATATGAAAAGGATCATTTTTTGGTCTTTGAAGAGGGCAAAAAAATAGATGAATACCTGATTGATAATAAAAAGACCTAAGACCGCTTGCAGGAATCTAGAGTCAAGACAGCTTTCGATGAAACTAAAAACCATATGAATTAAAATATTAATTGGAAAAAAAGAAACCCAGTTTTTAACCTGTAAACCACATAAAATATCTGATTAATTTAATCGGACAACACTGATGGAGAATATCGCACAATGAGTACATCCACCGTTCATCCCCACCGCAACCTGTATCTGCGAGAAATAGAAGAAGCCTTCGAGCTTTTTGAAAGTTTAAAAAAGGACGGTTTTTATAACGTCCCAAAGATCACGTGGTGGATCCTTAAGTATGAAGAGCTTTACGAGTACAGCCATGATCACCGGCATGTGGGCTCCTGTATAGACGGCATGGGTTGTGAATGTTGCTGGGATGCGCCGGAAAGCAGGCTTAGCTCCTTATATTCCAGTCTGGAGGACGTGGTAGAGCTCTATGAACATGAAAAATATTTCAAAGAGGAAAATGCCATTTTTGAGCAGGTAAAAGATGATCCCCCCGGCCCTGATGCAGTGGCTAAAAAAGAATGAAAATTTAGGCAGTGAAAAATTCCTGTTGTTCTGGCTGGAGTGGTACAGGGAAAAGGAAGACCTCGTTATTCCCTACATCATGAGCTGGCCAGATCACGATATACGATTCAAGGCTGAAGAGTGGGAACACACAATCAAATTCTGCAAAACCTTTAATGAGATCTACTGGACGTCGGATGCTTGTCCGCCGATTGAGGAAATGGGAAAAGGTTATTTGGGGATTCCTTAATTCGGGATTCTTTATTGTTTATTGTACATTGGTAATTGACTATTGTTTATTGCACAAAAATTATATCTCAAATTGAAGAGAAAATATATTATAAGCTTTTTAGCTATAGTAATGCTCCTCCTGTTTGGCGGAACCGCTTACACTCTAAATAGCCAGATCGGCAGAATTGATTCTGTTGACGTGCGGCAAGGGGAATATTCCAAACATTCCTATTATTCCCCCGTAAAAGATGAATTCATAAGTCCGCAGGAGATCATTTCCAATCCTGAACAAACCACCGGAGGCGATCCCGGGTTTCGAAGGTTCTTCGGAACATCGCCTAATGCCCCCGACTTTGAACTGCCTAAGTACGATCTTACAAAGAAGGACTTTTCGGAAAAACCTTCTGCCTATGCTGCTTACTGGTTAGGACATTCCTCCGCGATCATTGAGCTTGACGGGTACAGAATTCTAATCGATCCCGTGTTCGATAATGCCGGTCCTTTACCTGTTATTGCCAAACGTATGAGTGTATCTCCTTTGCAGCGGGAAGAAATGCCTGATATTGACATCGTGTTGATCACCCATGATCATTATGACCACCTCGAAAAAGAAACCATAGCTTTTTTGGCAGATAAAGACATTCAGTTCATTGCACCCTTAGCCGTAGGAGCCAGAATGAAGGGCTGGGGTGTTCCAAAGGATAAGATCACAGAGCTGGGCTGGGATGAAATTGCAACCCATGGCACCCTGAGCATAACCGCTGCACCAACTGTACATTATTCAGGAAGAAGTTATAACGACAGAAATAAAACTTTGTGGGCATCCTACGTTATAAAAGGAAAAAATAAGAATTTGTATTGGAGTGGAGATACAGGTTATAGCGAACATTTTAAGGAAATAGGCCGCAAGTACGGTCCCTTTGATCTGGCGTTTATTGAGATAGATGGATGGAATAAAGGATGGCCAAACACTCACCTCTTTCCGGAGGAGGTAATCGATGCCTGTCGTGATCTGAATACCAGGCTTCTGTTCCCTATTCATTTCTCGACCTTTGATCTGGCGCTACATCCCTGGGATGAATCTATTGCTATTGTGGCAGACCTGGCCGCAGAAAATAATTTAGAAATTATCACACCTGTTATGGGGGAAAAGGTGATCCCGGGAATAACTCCCACAACAAGATGGTGGATATCACCATAAAGGTATTGTTTTTGGTTTCATGTTAATTTCCTCCAACAGGTAAAACCCAGGTGCCTTATCACTGCTCCAAAAAGTTGAAGCTTTCTTCTCTGTTGTGGTGATTGGTGATTGGTAATTGGTGAATGGTGATTGGTGATTGGTGATTAGTGATTAGTGATTAGTGATGGTGATCAGTGAATGGAAATTTTTCCCTTCAAGACTCCTTAAAATTTTCTTAAAATACTGAGCAAAATCCTTTCTCTTTCTCAGACAAATGAGTAATATTGGAGCTTTGCTTCAGTACGATTCTACCCTACAAGAATTATCTGAAAATTAATTCCGGTCGATTTCTTTAATGAATTGTTCCGGCAAGGGTATTAGGTAATGAATTTAACATTTTTTCCTCCGGACTTTCCTGAACATATATGTTCCGGAGAAATTTCTGCGCCTCCTGAAGGTATTGCAGTCACAGGGTTATTTATAACCCTTGCTGTCTACCATTCCGATTATCTCTACCATCACAATAATAAATATCATTTGTTTCATTTCCGCCCCTTAAGTACGGAGATGACTGCTCCGTCACCAACAATCACTACCCTTCCTAACCTATGAAAAAATACATTTTATTCCTGTCTTTTTGTTTTGCCTTCTTCTCCTGTGAACCGGAAGATTCCCCCGCTCCTCCCACCACTCCTCCACCCACAGAACCTGTAGTTACACCTGAGCCGGAAGCAGAACCAATGGTGGTAACAGAAGTATTTCCTGCCATGAACGATATTGGGGACACCATCACCATTAAAGGCAAAAATTTCACAAGGGACCTTTCTGTGTTGCTACCGAATAAACTGGTAATGCCCCTTCTTCTAAATGATAGTGTGATTAAATTCAAGATCCCATTTGCTTCTTATGATCCTGCCGACTTTCAGCTGAAACTTAAAAATAAGAATGAAGAGAAGATCCTTATAAATCCGTATGAACTCTATGCCCCTGTCATTGATTCCATTCCCGGCATGTTCGCCTTTAATGACACTATAGTGCTTTATGGCAAGCACCTGCTTATTTTTCCTTATCAGAATAATAATATCCTTTATCTGAATGAGCAGGATGTTCCTGTAATAAGTCACAGCCGCGATTCTATAGTTTTTAAGCTTCCCTATCAATTCAGTGAATATGAATATGATGTGCTCGTAAAAGCGCAACAACAGCAGGCAAAGATGGATGCCGGCTTAAAGATCCAGCCTCCTTCAGTTTCAGGCTTTTCCAAAACTTCAGTAGAGATAGGCGAAGTGATAAGTATTTATGGCTCCTATTTTTATCCGGGGAGAGCAAACCTTCATGAAGTGCATATACAGGGGCTTAAAGCAGAGGTTGTAGAAGCTTACCGGGACTCCCTACAGGTTCGCATCCCGTTGGGACCCTACAAATCGCGTAAAATTGATGAGCTGAAAATTAAACTTTTCGAAAAGGAAATAATTCCACCTGTTGATCTTGATATAACAAGCACCTGGTATATGTATAGTTTTAAAAAGGATCGGGAGATCACGGGAGGATCGGCATCTGTTGGTACCATCACCCGCTGGAGTTTTAAAGCTAATGATGCTTTTTATTTCAATGTTTTCAGAGACAATGGGAACTACTCCCCTATTAATAACATTTTATATAAATATACACCGGACACAGATCACTGGGAAGAGATCGATCTTCCAATTCCTTCGGAATTAATGGAATTCGGCGAGGTACTCGAATTTTATCCTCAGGAAGGAACCAATAATGTATTTATCTATATCCAACGGAAGACAGAGAATTTCTTCAAATTCAATCTGCAAACAGGAGAACTGGTGGCGATGAAAGATTTCCCGGCTGACAGGGTGCTGCATTACGGAACAGGTTTCCATCTCAACGGAAACTTTTATTACGGTCTGGGATTTTTTCAGGATCCAGATCAGATTATAAACAAAGCTCTCTGGAGATATGAACCGGGAGCAGATACCTGGACTGAAATAGATCCAATGCCCGACGTTGATAATATGAATCCAAGATTTGGAGCCAGCGTTTTTCGGAAAGCAAATTCAGTAGTTATTGCTAATGGTTATGAATATGCATATGATGTCTGGGAATTTTCATCAAATGAAACCTGGACCAGGAAAAATGATCTGCCAAATCCTGCCACCGATGCTATTAACGTGCAAACAGGTGGCAAAGGATACTTTTTCAATTACTTAGGCAATGATTTCTGGGAATATGATATTCCTTCAGATCATTGGACAAGAAGAGAGGATCTAAAGCTCAAAACCTATGGTACAGGTCATGAAACCATGTTCATCCATGGCGATTATGTCTATTTTGTGGGGTATCTGAACAACTATGCACCTGATGGTGCTCCTTTCTTAAGATATGACCACGCCATTCTGCGTACCGAACTTTCTAATTTTAAATAAATGAATAAGTTAAAATTCATCCTGCTCCTCAGCATAATATTTTTATCGGCATGCGAAGCAGATAGTCCGGCTGAAGTTGTCGAAGAAAAAGAAGTCCTGGAACTTACTGATCTCGAGGTGAAAGAAACCGGAGGTGTAAAACTCGAAGCCACCTACACGGGAAGTTCAAAACTAGGCGTGTATGAAAAAGGATTTCTTGTTTCTCGATATGGGATCCCTTCAGAACAAAATTCACAGAAAATAACCGGAACCATATCCGGGAGCCGAATGCTTGGAGAATCTGAATCTGGTTTTATTTACAATGCCGAATATCAGGTTAGAGCTTATGTGAAATTCAGCGAAGACAAAATATTGTTCAGTGAAACTGAAAGTTTCGTGTCCCTTGGAAGCAGGGCACCCGAAGTTAGCGCAATGAACAGGTCACTCATCATGGATACCGTCACCATAAGCGGGAAATATTTTTCAGAGAATCTACAATATACAAAGGTGTACTTCGGAAATGCATCGGGCAGAGTAATATTTTCCAATGACACACTTATCAAAAGTATAGTTCCGGAAACTCTTGAGAGCCACCATCCACCCGTGGCTGTTGAAATCTATGGTAAAAAAGTCTATTACAATGACTTCTCCCTGTTGCCGCCTTCCATAGAAAAGGTCTCACAAAACTCCCTCGCGATGGGCGATACTCTTACAGTTTACGGACAGAATTTCGATTTTGACAACAAACGAAATAAAGTATTACTGGACAACAAAGAAGCGAAGATCCTTAGTTCCTCCAGAGATTCCATTAGTTTTGTCATTCCTGAAGGATTAACCAAATCCACTTTGGACCTGAAACTTCAGACCCAGCTACAGGAAGCCTTTCTTCCGGAAGCATTGACCATTAAAAAACCTGAAATGACAGGTTTCCCTTCGGGCCCGCGGGCTTATGAAACTATTGAGATCACGGGGCAGAACTTCAGCAGCATAAAGGAAGATATCAGGATATTTTTCGACAATCTCCCGGCTGAAGTTCTGGAAGCTTCCCGCACAAAACTGAAAGTGCAGATTCCAATTGGGCCCTATGAGGACAGAAATGTCGAAGTCCGCATAGAACTTATGGATTACAATATTGTTTACCAGGGAGATTTTATCCTTAGCGATAAATGGTTGTTGAAGAGCAGCATCAACTCAGGCAGTGTATTCCGTGGTCATAAACACTTTGTACATAACAACAAAGCCTATCTCTTTGAACCCGATAATGAATATACCAGGTGGAAGGTGCATATAATGGATCCCACTACAGAAACCTGGACGAGTAGCTACGTAGCTTATCCAAAACCTGAAGTCAAGAACTATGACTACAACATAATCTTAAATCGGGAAAGTGGCAGGATCTTCTTTCATTTTTCTGTGGATTCCCATGATTTCTACGAGTTCTTTCCCGCTACCGAAAGCTTCATTGAAAGAGAAGATTTCCCGGGTGTAAAAAGAGGATTACCTGCAATCTTTTCTATTAAAGACAGGCTTTATATGGGACTGGGCCGATTTATGGAATCAGGTTACCAGGACAGGGAACCTATATCCCACTTTTGGAGTTATGATATAAACCTGGATCAATGGGAGCAGATTGCGAGCTTTCCGCAGTATGGAGAACGATCAGATCTTTCAGTTTTCGTTATTGACGGAGAAGCTTATCTGGGGAATGGAGCTTCCACTACCGGAGATGAAGATTTCTGGAAATATTCTCCCGCTACCAATACCTGGAAAAGACTGGCCGATTTCCCCGGAGCCCGTACCTGGATATCTTACTTCGAGTACGGTGGTAAGGCTTATGTATATTATGGAGGCGGACTAACAGGTGACCCCGACCAGGTGGCGTTCGAATACGATCCAGCCACAAATGCCTGGAACATCATAGATCCTGTAAATGAATTCTACTATACCTATTTTATTTATCCTGAAGGAACTTACGCTTTGAGGTTTGAAAATGCGGTATATCTCGGAATTACAATGTATCCAAAAATAGAATTTTTCAAGGCAGATCTTGACAGACTTTAATGAGTTGCGGGCTTTTAAAGGAATAAGGTTTATTGTTTAAGGTATAACAGGTTTGAAGGAATTTTTAAATTCAATAAAACCTTGAACTTTGAACCTTGAACCTTGAATCTTGAATCTTAAACCTTGAACCTTTTTCACAAAGTCGTGAAGGTCCACACCTGCCCTACTGCTTCGGCTCCGGAATTGTCTTTGGCCACTATCTTCCAAAAGTATTGGGTTTCGGGCTCAATGTTTATTTCCAGAAGGTTTTCAGTGAGCTCGGTCTTAAACAGTTGTGGCGGATCTTCGGAGCCAAGATAGAGGTCATACCTCAGGTTATCTCCATCGGGATCTACTGCGCTCCATTCCAGCAATACCACAGATGTTTCTACTGAAGCACCATTCCCGGGACTTATTTGTTCCGGTTGAAAAGGAACACTGTTATAAGAAAGATTGGGTTCAGTGTAAAAGGTGCGGACAGGTGAAAAATCACTTTTTCCGGCATTGTCCTCTGCCTGAATTCTCCAGTAGTAAAGTACCCCTCTTTCCAGCCCTACTCTCTCCTGTAAAGCTGAAGTTGATCTATTGTGAGCCATTATGCTAAAGTTGGAATACTTGCTGATCTGTAACAGGTATTGAACAGCATCTCCCTCCGGATCTACAGCTGCTTCCCAACGCAGCTCGAGATCACGGGCACTGCAGTTGGACTTGTCCTCAGGAAATACCTGCACCGGGACAGCGGGTGGCATATTCACCTGTTTCGGCGGACCGGGTTGGGGTTCAGATCCTGTTTCTTCCTTGCTACAGCCCGCAAGGATCAACAAAGCTGAAAGATTTAGCAGGTACCATTTGATCTTCATGACTTAATCATTTTAATATTTTTGATCTCCTTCAGGTGGAGCCTTATATAGTATATTCCGGGTTCAAGATCTTCAGCGGGAACACTGATCTTTCTGAAGCCTGCTTCCTGCCAACCGGATTTTACACGCTGCCCTGCAGCATTATATATTTCAAGCAGAAAATCTCCCGCAGGAACTTCAGGAAAAATGATCTCACCTTCAGCCATAACAGGATTAGGATAAAAAAGGATCTCTTCCCCCGCATCTATGGTCACTTTAAAGTCTCCCTCACAAGCTACCGCAGAGATCACTTCCACCTCGTCTCCCGAATTTACCTGCAGTCCAAAAACAGGATTAGAAAAAGTTCCCACATTAAGGCCGTTTATCCTTACCTGAAAAGGAGCAGTACCTTCAATAATATTTATTTCCAGCTCCTTTTTCCCGGAGATATCTTTTTGAGTGGATACCGCCTGTACCTGTTGTCCTCCTTCAATAGTGAAATTGAAACACTGTCTCGTCTGCTCTTCCCCTTCCATCCAGACACAAACCTCATAGGGACCGGGAGCCAGTCTTTCCATAGACATACCTGTAGTAAAACGGTAGGTCTCCTCACCTGTTTCCATGAGATAACTACCTTCTTCTTTTGCGGTTATTTCAAGACGGCCATTATTCTTTCCGGGACAGGTTTCATTCCGCACCTTCAGTGTAAAATGATCTGCATCCAATTTTAAAACTGTACATCCATTTTCATCAACTTCTGTACCCCGGGGTGTATCCGGACATTGATCCAGAAAATCCGAAATTCCGTCGCCGTCACTATCCCCGTTGCTGTTTTCCAGGTAAGGCTTTATATTTTCATAGCGGCTAATAGCTCCACGATACCACTGGTGCCCGTGAGCCAGGTATATCCCTGTTCCTACATTATGATGAACAATGAGGGCATCTGTTTCATCAAAGAAGGTATTGCTGCCGTACAGTTGTCCCTGCAGGTTGAATTCAGCTTCCACATTTCCATACTGGTCCAGGATCATTACCAGGTCGCGATAGACGGTATTAAGAAGTATCTTGTTGTTCTTTTCCATTAAGTATGCATAGGTATCCTTATGAAGATCGAGACCTTTAGCGCTTATTAGTTTTAGTTCAGGCGAATACACGGCTACTTTTATTTCGTCCCCCTGCGTATAAGTGAAGATCCAGTTATTACTTAGCACTACATATTCGGTAATGTATGCTCCAAACACAGAAGCAGTATATTCATTTTGGGGAGTAAGCTTGTGAACCGTGCTACCGTAGGTGTGCCAGTTGGTAACGAATACCATATTGTTCTCCTTATCCAGAATGCCACTAAAGATCACCTCATTAGACCTCAACTCTAAACTGCGCGTCCATTGAAGCGCCCCGTCCAGATAAAATTCAACAGACTGCTTGTCTTCAGAAATGAAATAGGAATTGAGCTTTCCGTTGCTATCGGTAAATTCAGTTTTTGGCTCCGACCATATATTGGTATCTTCTACAAGTTTCTCCTCCAGGAGTTCCAGTTGAGGACTATATTTCCTGATCTTCTTTTCTTTAGGAGGCCTTGACCCACCCAGGGAAATATTACTTGGACCCAGGAATTCTTCATAGGCAACAACTATATTCCCTGCTTCGTCCTTTGTCATTGCGTGGGGCATCACTTTAGAAGTACCTTCCCCGTTATATCCCAACGCAGCAGCAAGCCCGCTGTGGTCAAATTTTCTTATTAGGATGTTTTGTTCAGAGAAATAGTCGGAAGTCGGATATCTTTTGTCTGCAGTGAATCCGGTGAGCACGGGATCTCCTCCCATAAGATGAAGTTCCTGTGGCTCAAAAATGATATTTAGAGGCTCGGGTGCATATTCGGTAATCAAATTGAGCTGGTGATCATAAACCTGGATCTTTCCGTAGAGCGTACGCAGCAGGATGCGATCTTCAGTAAAACTGGCCATATTCCCCACAGCATTTTCACTTATACGGGAATAGAGGAGCTCGCCCTCTTCAGAAAATATTTCCAGGGTAAGCAGGGGTTCTTCATCTTCGACGCTTATTGGCTGCGAATTGGTAAGAAGCAGCAGATTATTGTCTGAAGTTATAGTAAAGCCCAACAGGTACTTATCCGTGTCGGGATCCTGATCTACAGCGTAGTTCACTTCTCCTGAAGGATCTAAGGAAAGAATTACCACACTTTTGTGCAGGTATCCGGTACTGTCGTGGAAATCCCCCTCCTTTACCACGAGCAGATTTCCTTTTTTGTCGGTCGTGCTGCTTCCCTCTCCATAGCGGACGGCCGATAATCCGGTCTCAAAATGAGTGGAGAGGTCCAGGAGGTATTTTTCCTTGTTTTGGGCATCGATCCTTACATAAGAAATTTCTTCCGCGGGATCATAAACGTAGTGCAAACCATGAAAGGCAGAGCCGTTGTTGGACAGGTAGAGCAGCGAAGGCGGATATCCCAGCAGGTCATCATTGGCAACCTCTCCGGTGGGAGAAATGCGGAATAATGCGGGCATCATGCCATCGTACACCGTCCCCTTTTCATATATAAAATTTAAAAAGCCGGCCTCATCGAAGAAAAAATGATTTTCATTTAAAACCAGGGCTCCACTTTCCACAAGTTCGGGAGATTTGTATTCCCAGAGCTTTGTACCCGATGGATTATACTTTGTGATGACAAAGTGGACGTAGTGATTGAACAGGTTCTTAGACACCACCCAGACGTTATCTTCCAGGTCAATTAAAACCTCCACGGGATAGTCATATGAAATCCCGTCCCAGCTGAGTCTGTCACTCCACATGACATTCAGGTCACTATCAAGAGCCATCAGCAGTACATCTGTAAAGGTGAAATCGCGTTCGGTGTAGCCGGCAATGATCAATTCACCCCTGGAGTTCATTTTGGAATGGAAGATGCCGTCCCGGCTGGTATGCTGTCTATCCCCATAGGTCACCTGTTGTGTAGGCTGGAGGTATTCCGGCTCCTGGGCGTGACTAAAAGCAATTATAGCAAGAAAGCTTACGAGGCAGTGTAAAGCTTTGTTCATGAAGAAGAAGTTTGAGTAAAAATAGAAAATTCTCAGGATTTTCTAAATTTTTCTTAATAAGGAGGAGGTGATTGGGGATTGGGGATTGGGGATTGGAGATTGGGGATTGGAGAGGTCGAGAGTCGAGACTCGGGAATCGGGAATAGTTAACTGGTTAATTAGGGATTGGTTTATTAGGGATTGGTGAATTGGGATTG
>NZ_AUIG01000015.1:0-92970 GCF_000423585.1 Salinimicrobium xinjiangense DSM 19287 | reverse complement strand
TGGTTAATTAGGGATTGGTGAATTGGGATTGGGGATTGGGGATTGGTGAATTAGGGATTGGGGAAGAGGTCGAGAGTCGAGACTCGGGAATCGGGAATAGTTAACTGGTTAATTAGGGATTGGTTTATTAGGGATTGGTGAATTGGGATTGATGATTGGGAATTGGTTTATTAGAAATTGAAATTTGCTGCTTGAAATTTGGTGCCTGGGATTTGGTGCCTGGTGTTTGGAATTTGATACTTCGACTTGTCATCTCGACAGAGCATTTTCTTTATCATACTCACTTCGGTAGTATATTTTCCCCTCTTTAACTACAGCAAAGATCTTCTTTAGAGCGGCAATAAGCGCAAGAAGGGATTGGGGATTGGAGAGGTCAGGAATCGGGAATCGTTAATTTGTTAATTCGGGAGACGCGAACCGAGAATCAAGAAACGGGAGTCGGGAAACGTTAATTCGGGATTCGGAAACTGGCAACTGGAAACTGGCAACTGGCAACTGGGAACTGGGAACTGGGAACCGGGAAACGGCTAACGCCCCTCGAAGCTTGCATCATACTCACTTCGGTAGTATATTTTCCCCTCTTTAACTACAGCAAAGATCTTCTTTAGAGCGGCAATATCTTCTGTTGGATTTCCATTCAGTATTACAAGATCGGCTATTTTTCCTGCTTCTATGCTTCCGTAAGTATCTTCAATTCCAAGTGCTCTTGCCCCCTTCAAGGTTGCTGCTGTGATAACTTCCAGAGGAGTGAGTACCTTTTAAAAACTACATTTTTTTCCCTTGTTTTCGTCACGCGGCGCGAGAGCGTTATGGGCTTTTCTGTAAATTATCCACCTCTATAAAATGTTATTTTGTAAGAAATGATAAAAATAAGCGTTATAGAATTTCATCAATCAATCATCATCTCATGCTAAAACAATTTTTTATTTTCTGCTCCGGGGCAGATACCAAAATCCCCGACTCCTGTTCACCCGGCGAACAAACAAAATATGCAGGCATAGGCGCCACTGTTTTCTTTACGGCCGTCATGGCATTTATTGCTTCTTCTTATGCCCTATATACCGTATTTGATAATTATCTCACTGCTGTTCTATTCGGTTTGATCTGGGGCCTCCTTATTTTTAACTAGACCGTTTTATTGTCTCCACGATCAAAAAGAAAAACAACTTCAGGAGTGAGTTACTTCAGGCCACCCCGCGGATAATTCTGGCAATAATCTGTCGTGATCGCCAAACCGCTGGAGTTGAAAATTTTTGAGAAAGAGATCAACCGGGTTTTACTGGAACAAAAAAACGATATGACCCTCGCAAACCAGGAACAGATCGCCACACAGTTTACGCCGAGGATAAATGAGCTTAATGCGGAAATAGCATCTCTGAAGGAAGAAGTTTCTTCCAAGGAAGCTGAGGTTAACGCCCTCTACAGCACCTATATTGCAGAAGCCGAAGGTACAGCCGGAACCAAAAGATTAGGCAAAAGCCCGGTATATCCCGCAAAAAGGGAAAAGCATGATTCAGAGTTGCTTGCCCTTAAGGAATTAAAAGAAACAAATGCCGGTAAAATTGAAGCTGCGGAAGAAAAAATTGCTTCGCTAAACGAGGACTATCAGACCAAAGTAAATGAGTCGCAGCCTTATTTTCAATTTGATGAGCGGACTCTTTACCCCCATAGAGAGTATGCCAGATTGGGCTCAAAAATTTACCCTCTTCAACCCGATCAGATATTTTGTGGAAACCATTAGTATGGTCATCCTCAAAGGTTCGGGATTTAAGGACATCATCCCGCAGCTCACTGTCATTTCAGCTTATGCCCTTGTCATGAATGCGCTCGCCGTATGAAGTTACAAAAAAACAACCTTAATGGATTCCTGCAGGCAAAAGAAGAATGGCCCAATTAATTTCTGAAAATATCCTTTGCACAGTTCAATAAGATGAGAGATATCTGAAAATCTACTCGAAATCAAAAATTATTTTTCCCCGGAAATTAGGAGAGAAATTCCTCCAATATTGACTTTTCCGTCAGGATATTTTCTATTTACTACCTCATAAACCTCATTTTTGATTTTTTCTTTCATGGCGTCATCAGCTTTATTAAGGGCCGCAGCTAAAGGAGGAGTAACTTCGGTTATTATGGTCCAGTAGCGTTCTACAGTTTCGAAATTCAGCTGAACAGAAACCTCTTTCTCAGTCACATTTTTGAAACCCGCCTGCTGAAACAGGTGAGGAAGAAGTCCACTCTCAGCACATCGAAAAAGGCCTGGAGCTTGTGGAGGAGCTGGTGATAGCTGCATATTTTTAGCTATGGTACTGCTAATTGCTGTTGCCCAAAAATTGCTTTCGGGCACACTCCAAACCGATGCTGCAATTTTTCCACCTGGTTTCAGAACACGATACATTTCTTTAGTCGCCTCTAGCATATCTGGAAAAAACATAAACCCTAGCCGACAGCTTACTGCATTAAAAGTATTGTCCTGAAAGGGAAGTTCACAAGCGTCACACACCCGGGTCTCAATGTTCCCGATTTCTTTTTTTGTCGCATGATCACGGGCAATTTCCAACATGTTTTCTGAAAGGTCTGTCAAAATAATCCCACCATTCTTTAAGCATTTTGCAATGCTCAATCCTGGTTCTCCTGTTCCCGAAGCTATATCTAAAACAGTATCTGTTTCCTTAAGATCCAGTAAACGGATCATTTCCTCACCCACTGGTTCTAAAGATTTCATTAGCAAATCATCCCACTTTTTCCACATAGGAGAAAAATCGTTCCACGTAGACTTCTGCTGATCACGAATTTTTTCAGATTGAATTTCCATAGTCTGTCCTTTTATGGTTAAACCTCATTTCTAAAACATCAATTCATCTATAAATTTACTTTTAATTAGGCATAAAAATAAATGCAACAGTAAATTTATTCTATTTACATATTTGATTATGAGACAATTAATTAACCTATTCCTGAATACTTCTGAAAAAATGGCATTTTTGAAAGGTGCTGCGGAAGCATCTGTTGATCCACTATTCAGGGTTGTGAGGCAGCAGATCTTTACACCAGGATTTACTTCGCTTCCTGTTTTTCCCAATGATCATTTGCCGGAACAGCATCTCCTTTAAGTGGAACTTCTAAGCTAACTT
The DNA here is from genome assembly GCF_000423585.1 of Salinimicrobium xinjiangense DSM 19287. Classification (GTDB taxonomy): domain Bacteria; phylum Bacteroidota; class Bacteroidia; order Flavobacteriales; family Flavobacteriaceae; genus Salinimicrobium; species Salinimicrobium xinjiangense. Next base: position 89,839 of record NZ_AUIG01000015.1, on the reverse strand, counting down.
TTGAGGGTTTATTTTGAGAGGAGAAGTCGTGGACATAGATAGAGGAGTCCTTCCATACAGCCGGACTAATAACTTCTGTGCTTTCCTCCCCATTTTTTGAAATAATAACGACCTTAAAACTCACCGCTTTGCCCCCATTATTCCTCACTTTTATTTCCCTGTCTTCAACAGACAGTATTTCCAGATCAATGTAGCCCCAGTCAAACAACCAGTTATTGAAAAACCAGGTTAGATCTTCATTTGTTTCCCTGTTAAACATGTTTACCATGTCATATGGAGTAGGATGTTTGTATTTCCATTCCTCTATGAACCCGTGTAATGCGTCTATAAAGGTTTCTTCACCCAGGAGATTATAAAGGGAGTAGTACATTGCAGCACCAATATCATAAGAGTTTATCCAACTTCCTTCGTGTTCCCGAGATGTCACCATTAACGGGGTTCTGCTAATTGATCCAAGAGTCGCCGGATTTGGCATTAAAGCCGATACAGGCCAGAATTGTTCTAAAAAGCTATCCATGAAATCAGCAAAGCCTTCGTCCATCCATGCATAATTCTTTTCATTAAACCCCATCATAAAAGGAAAATACATATGAACCATTTCGTGTACCGAAAGCCCTAAGTACACTCTTTCTAAATCTTCCTTTGACGCAGGTATTCCCGAATACTGTTCAATTATTTCAGGATCATAAAAAGCATTATTCGCCATTCCCGGAAACTCCATTCCTCCTATATGATTTCCATTAAAAATGACAAAATTCTTATATGGGAAAGGGTATTTTGGTAATGTGTTATGGAATAAATCCAGAGATTGATGTATTGTTGGCATGACCAGCTCATAATTTTCGTGAGCCGGCGGATAGGCTACATGAGCAAAGACTTCAGCCTTGTCGTCTTTATATGTACTGGATTCCCACACAAAATGATCACTCAGTGCAAAAGCAAAATCGGGAAAATCCCGCACCTTATACTTCCAGGTGGTTTTTGTGGAAGATCTTGGTTTTAAGTCTGCTTCTGTAATGATCTTAACAGCTTTTGTACTTTTCTTTGCCAGCTTCAGCCTTTTTAAAGTCTGGTCATTGTACACCTCTTGCGGATTCTCTGGCGCTGCAGATGCCCATACCAGGAAATTGTCGGGAACGCTAAGACTCACCTCATATTCTGAAAAATCGTGATAGAATTCGGTAGCTGTATCGTATACACTTTTATCCCACCCATGAATATCATCTTTAACTGCAATTTCGGGATACCAGTAGGCAACAAACATAGAGGTGCTGTCTATAGCCCCGCTTCGGGTAAACTCCATGGGAATGGTATAATTCCACTTTACCTTCACCTCCAGGCTATCCTGTGATGGCAATGGATTGTTAAGCCTTACCGTATAATTTGTCCCTCCATAGTCTACCCGATCGGGATTTTGCAGATCTATGCTGTCACCGTCTACGGAAAAGGATTCAATTATAAATCCTTCGTGATCTATTGTGGGTTCATGTTGAGGTGGAAAGAAAAATTTTCTTTTCGTATAAGGCTTCAGGTAATCGTGATAGGCCTGTACGGTAATAGATCTAATACTGTCCGGACTCTGGTTAAAGTACGTAATAACTGCTTTACCTTCCAGGAGCCGGGTATAAGGATCGATACTGGCGTCAATTACATAACGGGAGTGATTTTGCCAGTATCCTTCCGCTACCTCACCAGTTTTGGATCTGGTTCCCCTTTCATAGGCCTCCCTGAATTCCAGTGGCATATATAATTCTTCGGAAGCTTTTTCCGAAGTTTGAGCAATCCCTGGTTTTCCAATAGTTAGCACAATAATTAATAATATGTATCGCATTGCTGACTTTCTCATGGCTCTTATTTTTTATATTTTATTTCACCCCCTACAATGGTCATTTCTACAACTGTATTTAAGATTTCCTCTTCCGGAATGGTCATAATATCTTTATAAAATACCGTAAAATCAGCAAGTTTCCCCACTTCAATTGTTCCTTTATCGTCTTCCATAAAACTTCCGTAGGCAGGATTAATGGTATAAGATTTTAGGGCCTGTAATCTGGTCATTTTTTGATTAGGCTCATATCCTCCCTCTGGAGTACCCTTTAAAGTTTTCCGACTTACTGAAGCATAAAAATTAGCCAGGGGATCAACCGTTTCTACCGGAGCATCTGTTCCATTAATGATTCTTGCTCCAGATTCCATTAATTTCTGCCATACATACGCGCCTTCCCTTATTCTTTCCTCTCCGAGTCTGTCTATTGCCCATGGACGATCTGAAGCCAGGTGTATGCCCTGCATTGAGGCAAGAACATTAAGGTCTGCAAAACGATCAATATCTTCAGGATGAAGGTGCTGTGCGTGTTCAATTCTAAAACGATGGTCCCTGCTAAGTTCAGGATAAGCCTCAAATGTTTTCTGATAAATGTTCAGCACTTCCCTGTTTGCACGATCTCCTATGGCATGCGAGCACACCTGAAAACCATGTTCAATTCCTTTCTTAGCTGTTTCTTCAAGAAAATCCATCTCAATAGTGGCGTGTCCCAAATGACCGGAACGATCTGAATAGGGTTCCAGCAACCAGGCTCCTCTTGAACCCAGGGCACCGTCACACCAGAGTTTGATCGCCCTTATATCCAGCCAATGTGTATTGTGATCTATCTGAGGACCTTTCTTATACCATTCTTTTAATTGCTCCTTATCACCTCCCGCAAGCATTAAGTACAGCCTGATATCCAGCTGTCCTTTTTCTTTGATTTTCTCTAAAACTTCAATGTCCTCTCTATAAGCCCCGGCATGATGGAATCCTGTAATTCCATTTTTTAAGGATTTTTTTTGAGCTGCCAGGAAAGCCTCTTCATGTTTTCTTCTATTTTGTGTTTCGTTACCTTCAGGAACATGTGTTGCCACAAGATCAATTGCACCTTCAATAAGAATTCCTGTTGGATTTCCCCTGTCGTCAACGATGATTTCACCGCCTTCCTCTTCTTTTAATTGCCGGTTAAGACTACTGACGGTCTCCTTTGTAATCCCTGCAGTTTCCAGTGCTTTGGAATTTACCAGAGCTGCATGCCCACTTGAATGTACTAATGCAACGGGATTATTGGGGCTGATCTTACTTAGCTTGTAATGGGTTGGGAAACCCTGTACCGCATCCTCAGGTAGTCCGAACCATTTTTCCTGGTGCCATCCACTGCTCATGACCCATTCTCCCGGTTCAGCTTTGGCCACTCCTTTGTGAACATTGTTGACCATGCCTTCATAAGAACTAATGTCTTTGAGGTCAATTTCATTTTCGGAATATCCAATAGAAAAAATATGCCCATGTCCCTCAATAAACCCGGGAGTAAGCGTCTTCCCTTGCAGGTCTATTAGCCGGGTTGCAGAATCCGTTCTGATATTTTCCCGGTTATTCCCCACATAAATGATCCTGTCGTCCTTAACCGCAATGAAATTTGCGGTAGGTTGGGCCTCATTTACGGTATAGATGGTTCCGTTTTCAATGACCAGATCTGAAATGTGTATTATATTTTCATCCAATTCTGCCTGAGCAGATGCTATAGACGAAAAAGAGAATACTGTAAGAATTACAAGATTTTTGAGTTCACTAATCCTCATGACTTAGAAAATTTTTCAGAAATTTTATACTTAGGTTATTCACTGTTGCTCGGGCTTTTATCTACCACATTTCGTATTGCTGCTAAAACAAGAGCCGGCTCATCATGCTGAATGTAATGCCCGCTTTGGTCTGCAAGAATGAAGATACCATCTGGAGAATCCAGGGTCCAGCTTAACAGGCGCTCCATTTCCCGACGGTTAATGGCTATGATCCATTTATCGTAGTCAAATGGCAGTTGCGCCAATAATGGAGGTCCGGGGCCGGGTTTGCCTCCTAAAAGAGCAGCTACAGGAGTTTGTGGCGTGGGAGGAAAAAATGGGGAGACAAACCATTCGGCCATAGCTGTAAAATGCCGCACCTGATTTTCAGTATAATTAGGATTATCAAAATTGTCTTTAAAAGTATCAAGGTAAGCTTTAAAGCCTTCCTCCGGTGAAGCACCAATATCCTCCAAAGCAGCTTTAAAGGTATTTGGTCTGAATCCCGGATCCAAAAGAATGAGTCCGCCGGTTTTCTCCGGGTACAAATAAGCAAAATGACGTACGAGCTGTGTTCCCCATGAATGCCCCACCAATACATAAGGAGGTTTTATTTCCATAGTTTCCAGCAACTCAAGAAGATGAACAGCAATATTTTCGGGAGACGGCTTTTTTCCATTCCATTCAGATTTCCCTAAACCGGAACGGTCGTATCGAATAACAGGTGCAATGCTTGCCGCTTTGTAGAATATACTGTCCCAGTCCTTTACAGTTCCTCCCGAAGGACTTTCAAATATAATTACAGGTTCTCCCGGCTCACGGGCGTCAAGACCTGCAGTTTCTACATTCATTTGATGACTATTGATGTCAATGAAATCTGACTGGCCAAAAAGAGGTTCAACGAAGAATATTCCTATGATTAATAAAGAAATTAAATGTCTCATAGATAATGATTTGAAATTTTGGTTAGTGAATTTCTTGCTAACCAACAGGAAATTCATAAAACTAATGGAGGTCAGCAATAAGTTTCGGTTCCGGAGTGGGCTCGTGTAGGGAATGAGCGACATAGGAAATTTCCGGTTTCCTTCAATGTAAGTTTAAAGTCTTATATTCAAAAACTTATGGGATGTAAAACAGGAAAAATCTATTAATGGTAAGGGTTAACCGTAATTAGGCTATTTGAAGGATGTTTTTCCAGGAAGTGTACTCTTTAAGGACAAAAACATTTGTTTCGGGATCATAGCATAAAGTAACCACGAGGTCTTTTCAGTTTTTCAGGCTATGTTTTGTAGATCTCCCGGGCTGGAAAAATCTGAGACTTTCCTTACAATTTAAATTATGAAAAGGGGTATTTTTGGGATAAAGAATCCACTATGGCGAACCAGAAATATAAAACCCCCACTTATGTTATTTCCGGCAACAGCAGCTTACTGGATGAGATCAATCATATCACGCCTGAAGTTGGCCGCATTCTGTTAGAGTTGAAACCCGACATTGAAAATGGCAGAAAGTATCTTCTTAAGAAAATAAACAAGCTATGTCTCCAGTATCCCAGGGTTCCGGTGTTCAAAAACATACTTTCCAATCTTTATGAACAGCAGGGAAATATGAAACAGGCTATAGCCGTAAATCACTGGCTGGTAAAGGAGCATCCCCACTACCTTTTTGGAAAGGTTAATCTGGCAGCTGAATATCTGTCCAGGGAGGAGCCCCATAAAGTACCTGAAATTCTGGGGGAGTATCTTGAGATTGGGACTTTATATCCTGAGCGGAAGGAGTTTCACGTGGAGGAGGTGCTCGCTTTTAATCTTATTGTAATACATTATTTTCTCGCCATTGGTGAAATCGATGATGCCGAATTGAGGGTGGAGCTTCTTCAGGATCTGGATGAAGATCATCCCAAGACCCGGCAAGCCCTGGATGCTATTCAGCGGTGGTATCTTTTAAATGCTGCCGTGCGAACAGAAGGACGAAAGGAAACCGAAAGAAAGGTTCCGGTAAAAGACACCCGCTCCCACCTTCAAACAGAAGAAGCCCCTCAATTCAATTTTCCGGAGCAAATTGGATGGCTCTACGAAAAGGGACTTAAAATTGATTTTTTCGAAATAGAAAAGATCCTGCAGCTTGAACCACAAAAACTGGTGGAAGACCTTGAAAAAATGCTGCAGGACAGTATTGCCCGTTTTGACTATTTTATGGAAGCAGCTCTTAAGGAAAATGTAGAACTCCAGGAACTGGATTTTCCTCAACATGCCTTGCTCCTGCTGGGGCATTTAAAAAGTGAGCGCTCATTTGATCAAATACTCCTTGTCCTTCAACAGGATAAGGAATTTACCGATTTCTGGTTTGGGTATAATTTAAGTTACCTCCTGGAAAATGCCATTTTTCACTGCGGAAGAAATAAAATTCCTGAACTGTTCAAATTTCTTAAGCAACCTAATATCTGTGGGCAAAGCAAAGCCGTTGTGGGAGAGACACTTGTTAAGATGATCGGAGAACAGGGAGATAATGATAAATATATTCCGAAGTATAAAGAATTACTTGATCATTACATCGCCAATGCTGATGATGAAAACCTGGCCGATACTGAGGCCATAGGTTTTTTAATAAGTGATGTTGTGGATCTGGGCTATAATTCCTTACTACCCGAAATTAAACAGCTTTTTGAGTTGGATCTTGTGGACAGTTTTATATGTGGGGCATATGAGAGACTGGAGCCTGAGATGCGGAAATTTTCTTACATGCCTTATGAAGGTTTTGCTAAACAGGAGCTCAACCAACAATATCAATTTTTTAATGAAGAGGATAGTCACCTTTTTCCTATTGAGACTTCAGATTTTGATGAAATGTATTACCGCCAATCCCTGGAAGCCATCGAAGAAATGAATAAACCGCTAAGAAGTGAAAAGAAAATCGGCCGCAACGACCCCTGCCCCTGCGGAAGCGGAAAGAAGTATAAGAAGTGTTGTTTGAATGATTAAATAGGGTAATTCGGGAAACGGGATTCGAGAACCGGGATTTGGTAATTCGTAAAACGGTAAACGGAAAGCGGTAAACAAAAACCAAGATTCGTTAATTCCTTAACTGGTGATTGGGTTCATGTGTTATAAGGAAAAAATAAGTTGGAATTTGGTACCTGGCATGCCTTCGCTCAAGCTTCGGCAGATAAAGTTTTGGTGCCTTGGTTTTTAATCGGGAAACGGGAATTGGGATTTGGTAATTCGTTAATTCGGTAAACGCTAAACGCTAAACGCTAAACGCCAAACAAAGAACCCAAAATCTGAACTTCGTACTAACTTCGTAAATCTAACTTCAGTACCAAGCACTGCAAACTTTCTGATCACTGAAAAACCTGCCTTTTAAATGATCAAAAATAAGGATTTACAAGGCAATAGATCAATGTGGCAGGAAGACCTTAAATTATTTTTTAATCTACTGGAGATCATATGTTTTTTTAACAGAACTATGTACTACATTTGATCATGATTATGGAAGAAAAATTTTCTTTTAAAACCTGGAGTCTGGTCTTTTTCCTCCTGCTCTTGGGCGGAAACAATCCTGCTTTTGCTTCGCAGTCTCAGACCTGTGATGTAACGTCTGTGACAGATACCGAGGAGGTGTTAAACAACTCCATGCTTGAGGCTCAGGTAAGTTCGCTCTTCGATTCCATACTTCCGCTTCAGAAGCCCATACTCTTTCAACAAGGGAGCGTTGGTACTATTGAAGATTATAAATTTCATAATCTTAACCTTACCACAACTTCCCTTGGATATTTAAAACGCTCCCGCTTCCTGGAACCGGGTCTGGGGGTAAAACAGGTGATCTTTCCATTTCACGTCTTTTTCTAAGTTTTCAGCTAAATCATTCCTGAAGGAGGTTCTTTGCCTCCCTCTTTTGCCACACCTACTCGTTTGGCAGCATTACCTGATACCCGAAACTTAAAAAATAAAAAAATGAAACTTGACATATTGATCATAGATATTGCCCTCGTGGCACTTATTGTAATTCCCTATATTCTTTTCATCCTTATTGGCAGGAGAGAACACAACAACTTAAAAAATAAATTCCTGAATGAAGCAAAATATCATCAGCTCCGTTGTGAGGAGGTTGATACCTGGAACAAAAATATGATGGGGCTGGATAAGGTCCGGCAAAAGATCCTTTTGGTGCAAAGAAGGCAAACTGAATTTGTTACAGTACTTATTGAACTAACAGAGGTGAAATCCTGCCAAATCCTTCGTGAGGTACAGACCTTAAAGATCGATAAGCGTACCGAGGATATCCTGCAGCGAATTCACCTCCAATTGATTCTGTTCAACGGATCTGAAAAGAGCGTTTCCCTGTATAATTGTGATGACACCTATTATCAGGAATATGAACTCCTGCATGCCGAAAGATGGAATAGTAGCATAAACGCATTAATATCCTTTCGTCCAACCATTAATTCGGCTGCATAAAAAACGGGAGAAGAGTTCCGTTTGTGAACTATTCTCATATTTTTATAATAAAAATAATATATTCACTTAAAATTCTTCAATTGTTTATATGATACTACAGTTTTTTTTGCTCATAGGCGGTCTCCTTTTACTTATCAAGGGTGCAGACTGGCTTGTGGAAAATTCCTCAACCTTTGCCCGAAAAAAGCGGATTTCAGACCTGGCTATAGGACTCACCATTGTGGCCTTCGGCACCTCGGCTCCCGAGCTGGTGGTCAACGTGGTGGCGGCATATCAGGGACATGAGGATATCGTATTTGGCAATGTAATAGGCAGTAACAATTTTAACCTGCTTTTTATTCTGGGGATCACGGGTCTCATCTCTCCCTTGCTGGTGCAGCAAACCACGGTGTGGAAAGAGATCCCGATTTCCTTTTTTGCTGCGATTTTATTGTTCCTCCTCGTCAATAACTTTTTTATGAACCAGGTAGGGGCGCTGGACAGGTGGGATGGATCAATCCTGATCATATTTTTCCTGACTTTCCTGTTCTATGTATACAAACAATTAAAGGAAGTACCCTCCACTACTCCTCCTGCTGAAACAAAACATTCTTCCAACGGCCGGATCTTACTATTCATCCTTTTAGGTTTGGCCGGATTGATATTGGGTGGACGTTTGGTGGTATCCTCTGCCATGGAAATTGCAGAAAGTCTTGGAGTGAGCGAGAAGATCATTGGGATCACTATAGTTGCGGCAGGTACTTCTCTGCCCGAATTGGCCACCTCTGTACTGGCGGCCTTTAAAAAGAATAACGACATTGCTGTTGGAAACATCATTGGTTCCAACATCTTCAACATCTTCTTTATCCTTGGATTGAGTTCGCTTGTAAAGCCAATCAACTATGATGCAGTCTTTAATACAGACCTGTATCTGCTATTGGGCGGCACCGCATTGTTATTCCTGTTTATGTTCCTCGGCGGAAAGAAAACCCTTGAAAGATGGGAAGCCGGGGTACTGCTTGTTATCTACCTCGCCTATACCGGTTATCTGGTCTCCATGGAGGTGTAGGTCCGGAAAAAAGGGATCTTCAGTATCAAATTTAACGATTAAGTGCTTATCAATATGAAATTTAAAAAGCTCCCAATGCACTGGAAGATTCTTATAGGCATGGGCCTTGGCGTTATGGCAGGGCTGTTACTGGCGAATTTTTCCTGGGCCCCCTCCTTTGTTAAGGACTGGATCAAACCCTTTGGTACCATGTTCATAAATGCGCTCAAGCTAATTGCTGTTCCCCTTATCCTCACTTCTTTGATCAAGGGAGTTTCAGATCTAAAAGACCTCTCTCATCTTTCAAAAATGGGATTTCGAACGGTCTTTACTTTCATAGCCACCACAGTAGTAGCTGTTTCCATAGGCCTTGTGCTGGTCAACATAATAAAACCGGGGGCCTCAATTTCTGAAGCCACGAGGGTCGATCTCATTAGCAGCTATGAAAGTGACGCCTCCACCAATATCTCCAAAGCTGTTGAGCAAAAGGAAACCGGTCCGCTGCAAGGGCTTCAGGAAATCATCCCCGACAACATTTTCGGTGCAGCTGCCGATAACCGGAACATGCTGCAGGTGATATTTTTCGCCCTGCTGGTAGGCGTGGGTCTTATTTTAATTCCGAAGGAATCGGCCCGGCCGGTGAAGGAGTTCTTTGATGGCTTTAATGATGTCATTCTAAAGATCATAGACCTTCTTATGTTGACAGCCCCATTTGGGGTATTTGCACTCCTCGCGGCCCTGGTGATTGATGCTCCCGGACTCGATCTTTTCGCTGCTCTGGGAATGTATGCTATTACCGTAATTGCCGGTTTGATCCTCATGTTGGTGGTTTACGCGATCCTGGTATATACCTTCACGGGAAAAAATCCTGCCGCCTTTTACAAAGCCCTGGCTCCGGCGCAATTGCTGGCCTTTTCGACCAGTTCCAGTGCGGCCACCCTTCCGGTAACTATGGAAAGGGTAACAGAACATATGGGTGTTCCTAAGGAAGTGGCGAGTTTCGTGCTACCGGTCGGCGCAACCATTAATATGGACGGGACCAGTCTTTATCAGGCAGTAGCGGCAGTTTTTATCGCCCAGGCCTTTGGCCTGGATCTTTCTATTGGCACCCAGCTGGGGATCATTGCAACGGCCACCCTGGCGTCCATAGGCTCGGCCGCCGTCCCCGGTGCAGGTATGGTCATGCTGGTCATCGTTCTTGCCCAGGCCGGAATTCCCGAAGCCGGACTTGCTCTAATCTTTGGAATCGACAGGCCTTTGGACATGTGTAGAACGGTTGTGAATGTCTCAGGTGATGCTGCAGTATCAAATCTGGTTGCCAAAGCCATAATACCGGTAACTGTTCCTGCTGTCGAACTGGAGGAAGTGAAGCTATAAATGTTGTACATAAAATCAGGGTTTTCACCTTGGACTATCAATTGTATAATTTATAATGAATAAGGTATAACAAGGATTGAAGGAAACTCCAAAACGATGTTCGTTAATTCGGGGATTGGTAGGTAGTTGTAACTGAACTTCTTAAATTTAACTTCGTACTTCTAACCTCGTACTTCCAACCCCGTACTTCTAACTTCGTAAATCTAAGTTCTATTTTTCTGCCTACTAACGACTGTGCACTGGAAACTTGCTGATCACTGAACAATTTTTTGGTGCTTGGAATCTGGGAATATGAAATTTAATCGCTGTAAACAACAATACTCTTTGTAATCTACAGAATATCCTATACTCTCGATAATTTTTATTTTTTGTTTAAATTTTGGTTAATAAATATAAACATTAATAATATAGCTCTATATTTACCTCATAATCAAACTTTAACAGATATGAAAAATGTTTTAAAAAATTCGAATGTGCTTATGACCTTCTTACTGGCAGGTCTGTTTATGATGGCGTCTTGTGCAAGTGAGCCCACCAATGAAGACTTAACTTCGCTTAATGCAAGTGTCGAAGATGCTTCGGCCCCAAATGCCAAAGCTTCTCCTGCAGCAATTAAGGGAGACAAGACTATCGCCGAGATAGTAGTATCCTATGCTACTGCCGAAGCTGAAGAAGACAGGCAGTTTACGCTGTTACTGGCAGCCCTGGAATATGCGGGAATTACTTCCATGTTCACAGAATCTGACCAGTACACGGTTTTTGCTCCTACCGATGCCGCTTTTGTGAAATTCCTTGACGGAAATACTTTAGATTCCTTTACCCCCGAACAGGTGGCAGCAGTATTGTCTTACCACGTCACCGACGGTAGAAGAATGAGCAACAGCGTGGTTCCAAAAAATTCTCCGCGTGAGATTACCACACTTTTAGGGCCTTCTATTTATATAAATAAAGCAGCCGGTATTGATACTAATGATGCCGACATGGAGGCTAATGCTTCCATTCTTGTAGCCGCTGGATTGTTTGACATTTCAGCCAGTAACGGAGTGATCCACGTAATCGATGAGGTACTGGTTCCCGTAACAGAATAAGCAAGATTTTGTACTTCAACTAAAAAGCTGTCTTTTCCAAAGACAGCTTTTTTAATTATATAATTTATAGGCCATAAGGTATAATGAATAATGTATAATGGGTTCCGGATTCAGAAGCTTACTCTGATATAGCCGCTCTTCCGGAAAAGGCTAAGTAAGACTTATAATATGCTTTACATATAAGATATTTCCTATTCTGAATTATTACCAATATACCTTCTTATAATTCTAATAATATTATTCTGGATTATTCACCCGCCGTTCCTGCATCCTTTCCTGCATCTGCCGGTACATAGCGGTATCGCGTTCCATCATTCTGGTCATGTTCTGCATCATTCTTTCCCGTCTTTCAGGATTGCGGAGCAGCATAGTGTCCTGTTCAATTACTTCATACATACCCACCATAACAGCATCCATGACCTCAGGGTCGGCCATCATTGTTGCTTCTACCTGTTTCCGCGTGTACAGGTTTCGCATTGCACCGCGATCTTGATGCATCTCTGCCATGAACTCAGCAAATAGTTCTTCATCATTGAGGATCTGCCGGTAAACTTCCTGCCTTTGTTCTTCATTTTCTGCCAGATTGATCTCCCGCTCCCGTTCCTCACAGGAGATAAAAATTGTGGAAAATAAAATCCCCAGCAGCAGTGACAGATTTCTTAAACTAATTTTTCTCATGATCTCAAGTTTTGGTTAGTTGTTATTTTAAAACAGGTCTTTTTTCTTAACTACCATTAATTTAAGGATTTATACAATAACAGCCGAACGGACTGAATAAAAATTGGGAAAAAGGATTATTTCGGGAATCGGTTAATTGGTTAATTGGTGATTAGTGATTGGTTAATTGGGAATCCGGAAACCGGGAATCGGGAATCGGGAATTGGTTAATTCGGGAATCGTTAATTCGGGATTTGGTATGGGGAATTGGGAGACTGGAGTCGCTAATTCTAAGGCTTGGCCCTTAGAATTTAGTGCTTGTAATGTGGTGCTTAAGATTTGAAGCCAGGTTTATTACCGGGAACTGTTTCCTCGTGACGGATTGCAAATCGGCGCCAGCTTTGATTTAATATTCAAGATGTCATCATTATATATAGCCAAATGAGATTTCTCGTCGCCTCTTCTTTTTCTCAAAATAAAAGGCTCTGTTGAAATGACAATCCCACTCTTTATGATTTATTGCAAAAAGCTACACATACACAATTTTCAACTCCGTAAAATCTCTCTTCAAATTTACTGCCGACTAAAAACTGCATACTGCCTACTGAAATCGTACTTCTAATTTCGTAAATCTTACTTCTACTTTTATGTTTTCCCGTAAATTGCCAATCGTAAATACTTTATTGTTTATTGTTTATTGTTAATTGAACTTATGGAGGTAATAACCTGGGCCAGGATCATTCATGTTTTGGCAGTGGTAATCTGGATTGGTGGGGTAGCAATGGTGACCATGGTGATCATTCCGGCAGTAAAAAAACTCAATTCCAAAGAAGATAAAATTGACACTTTTGAGAGAATAGAAGGTAAATTCGCCAATATCGCAAAGGTAGCCACTATACTAACTGCACTCAGTGGTTTTTACATCCTCCATGAAATGAACGCCTGGAACCGTTATCTCGATCCCCGGTTTTGGTGGATACATGCCATGACCATTATCTGGCTCATCTTTACTGTCATTCTTTTTATCCTGGAGCCTCTACTTTTGCACCGCCTTTTTAGAAAGTACACTCAAAGGAACCCTGAGAAGACCTTCCGGATCATGCATCGGGCGCATTGGGTATTGCTCATTCTCAGCTTCATTACAATTATCGGTGCAACAGCAGGAAGCCACGGGCTGTATTTCTTTTAAAAGTAAGATTAAAATACGGGCTCCGACTTCCGTCAGATTCCGGATCTTATTGATTTTCAACTGATGATTTTAAAAATAAACAGTACGAGTAACCTCCTCTCCCTTGTTCAACTAATTTTTTTTTGTAATTTACACTCTCTCAGTCACTTCCCCTTTTCCCCAACTCCAATATTCCCCAAAAAAAATTCCCCTTACCCCCTAATAAGCGGTTTATTAATCAAAACCAGTATATTATGAAAAGAGTAAGGATAATGCTTGAAAATTCCGTAACGGTTCGGATGTTGATGCTAAATTTTATAGTGATCTTTTTTCTGAGCTGTGAAAAAGAATCTCTTAGTACTGATCCCACTGCTGTGGATAGAATGGAAGAGGCCGATCTAAAGGCGAACAAAAATCTGTATTCAGAAACCTTTGAATTTTCTGCCCCTGTGTATGATATTGCGGCTGCGCCCGACGGAAGTATTTTGGTGGCAGTAAACCAGGGAGATGACAGAATAATTCAGCAGATCAAAAATGGAAGTCTTAGGACTATGGTCGAATTTCAAACAGCTACCGCTATTCAGGGCATTGCACCTATTGGTGCGGGTAACGCCTTCGTCACCACCGGAGGAACAGATCTTGCCGAACACGGGGAGCTCTACCGGGTCTCCAATGGAAAGGCCAGAATGGTGGCCGACCTCGGCGCCTATGAATTCGAAAATGATCCTGATGCTTATTCGGGGATTCAGTGGAAAGATCAATTATGTGAAGCTATAGACGGGTTTAGTGCCGGTCCTCAAAACAATCCTTTTAAAGTAGCAGCACTTTCCGGCAGCACTGCTCTGATAGCCGATGCTGCAGGTAACACTTTGCTTTCGGCCACCACTACCGGCGATATTGACTGGGTAGCCATCTTTACACCGCCAGTCGATGAGAACGGAGATTACATCCTTCGATGGGACGCAGGAGACGAATCTCAATCTATTCCCTGTTTTGTACAACCGGTACCCACCTCGGTAGCTATAGGACCTGATGGTTATATTTATGTCGGCGAACTCACCGGGACACTAGCTGTTGAAGACGGTCTTGTTCCCATTGGACTTTCGCGTGTTTGGAAAATCCCTGCCGATGCGAACAAGGTCGTTTGCGAAGTAGGTTCCGGTCCCTGCCAGTTGCTTATCGACGGACTAACCTCTGTGATCGATCTGGCCATTGGTCCCGACGGACTCCTCTATGTAGTGGAATTTGACGAGAACAGTTGGTGGTCCTCTTTTTATCCTCCGCTGCCTCCTGCAGGAGGAACCATAAGCGTCTACGAGCTGGATGGTACTCTTGTAAAAGTGGTGGCTTCGAGCCTCTCCTTTCCCAGTGCCATAACCTTTGATAAAAATGGAAATCTATGGTTGCTTGAAAACAATTACATCGGTCTTCCCGGTTATCCGCCAACGGTAAGGATGCTGGAGTATTAACAGTGTGAACAACATGAAACAATGAAGACAGGGTCGGCCGTTAAAGCCGGCCTTTTTGCTTTCGCAATTTCGTTAACTTGGGAGTCGGGAATGGGAAACCGGCCCTCCTTCGCTTCAAAAGCTTCGGTGGGTAAAGAATCGGGAACCGGGAAACGTTAATTGGTTATTTAGGGATTGGTTAATTGGTTATTTAGGGATTGGTTAATTGGTTATTTAGGGATTGGTTAATTGGCGATTGGTGGCCCACCTACGCCAAAAGCTTTGGCGGGTAGAAATTTGATGCTTGGAATTTGTTAATTGTTAATTGGAATTTGGTGCTTGGTGCTTGGCCCACCTCCGCTAAAAGCTTCGGCGGGTAAAAATTTGGTGCTTGGAATTTGTTCATTGTTCATTGTTCATTGTTCATTGTTCATTGGAATTTGGTGCTTGGAATTTGGTGCTTGGAAAGCACTGATCTTTCCTGATCACCAACATTATTCTTTAGTAATTCTTTAGTAAAATTTCTTTGCACCAAAGCCTTTAAATCCTGAACTTAAAAGAAAAAAGAGATATGAAAAAGAAAATGAGAGCTGCCAGGTACGATCAATTTGGAGGACCAAAAGAAGTAAAGACAGGCGAGATCGAAATTCCGGAGTTAAAAGAGGGAGAAGTACTGGTGAAAATAAAAGCAGCGGGTGTTAATCCTGTAGATGCTGTAATTACCAAAGGATATTACAAAGATATGATGCCACACAGCTTTCCGGTCATCCCAGGTTGGGATTTCGCCGGAGTAATAGAAGAAAGAGGTCACGCAGCAAGAAGATTCGAAGTGGGAGAGGAAGTATATGCATACGCTCGCAGACCGGAAGTGAAATGGGGAACTTTTGCTGAATACATTATTATCCCTGACAGCTATCTCGCTACACGTCCCAAAAATGTATCTATGAAAGAGGCCGCTGCTATACCACTGGCGGGATTAACTGCTTATCAGGCTCTGTACATTGCAGCCAGATTATCGGAAGGCCAAAAACTCCTCATCCTTGGATCTTCGGGAGGTGTTGGTAGTTTTGGAATTCAATTGGCAAAGGCAAAAGGCGCAGAAGTCATTGGCGTCGCCAGTAGCAAGAACCACGAATATATGCGATCCCTGGGCGCAGACCACACAATAGATTATAAGGATAAAAACATTGGAGAGGCAGTAAAGGAAATTTATCCCGAAGGTGTTGATCTTATCTTTGACTGCACCAGCGGGGACAGTCTGCAGCAAAGCCTAAAAGGTCTGAAGAAATCAGGAAAACTGGTTTCTATATTGAATCAGGGAGAAGACCTGGATCCCAATATTGATTTTGAATTTGTTTTTGTGGAACCTCACGCAAAACAATTGGAAAGTTTTCGGGAAATGGTAGAAGAAGGAAAAATTACAGTTAAGGTAAATCAGACTTATTCTCTTGAAGAAGCTGCCGAAGCCCTAAAACAAATAGAAACCTTACATACTACCGGAAAAATTGTAGTGGTACCTTAGAAATCGTATAATGGATAATATATATTTTGCTCAGTTTTTAAACCCGGGGTAAAAATTCCGGGCTACTCCTCCTCTGCAGAATGCTATAGAGGATAAATGAATCTTCGGCGGGTAAATTCTATGTCTTTAGAATCCGTATTCCTTCATCTTCAAATTTTCAAATCACCACATCTTCAAATCTCTTTTTAAAATTTGGTGCGTTTAGCAATTGTTTATTCAATTAATAATTGATTAAGAGTCCGCAAATTTTATTTTCATAAATTATGTCTTATAAATATTCAGCATGTTTGGCATAAGCGACATCCCTAAATTTATACTTGCATTTTTCCTGGTCCTCCCGGTGATCTCCATACTTCATGAGGCCGGACATGTATTTTTTGCATGGGTTATGGGGGCGAAAAAGATCAGGGTGGTGGTAGGAAGCGGCAAACCGATCTTAGATTTTGGAATTGTTGAAATAAGGCAATTCTATTTCTGGTATGGCTTCTGCAATTTTGAAAACATCAAACGCAAAGAGAAACTGGCTAACATCCTTATCTTTTCGGGGGGTGCGTTTTTTAATCTGCTGAGTATCATTGCAGTGATCTTACTGGTCGAAAATGAAGTTCTCGAAGAGGGAATGCTCACCTATCAATTCACCTATTTCTCTATGTATTACGTGTTCTTCGCAATGCTGCCCATGATCTATCCCGACGGAAATTTCAGCGACGGCAAAATCATTCTTGAACTCCTAAAGAATAATAAAGAAATCATTAAGGAGCGGACATACCGAATAAAATTTAAAGCTGAAAGCGAAGAATGGGAGGTGCTGGACCACCAAAAGGAACTGATCCAAACCTTCGAAAATGAGGAAGATGCGCGGGAAAAAGCCAGGTCCATCGCACAGGACAACCGTCCCAGCCGTATCATTCGCATTCAGGGAGATGACGAAAAAGAGATACAGAATTATCCCCGTATCCCCCTGTAGCTACTTTACAACCCACAACGGCACAGCGAGATTGGCGTTAAACAGTTCCTCGGTCACCGTACCAACTGCAAAGGGTGAAAAAGTATTTCCACCTTTATCTGCTACCACCAGCAGGTCTACGTCTGATTTCCGGAGATTGGCCATAATCTTTTGCGCGGCTCCCGATTCTCTTCCCATGAAGATGAGTGGCTCAATACTTTCGGAATAATTAAGCTTCTTCAGGTATTTCTCAAATTTTTCCTCAACATGCTTTTCCACTTTTGGGCCCATAGATTCGGGAGAAACATAGGGAGAAAATTGCACTGGAACACTATAGACATGGACCACCTTTAATTGAGTATTATTTCCCTCCTGCAGCATTTTGGTCACTGTAAAGACTTTTCGGGAATCCTGGGAAAAATCAGTTCCGGCCCAGATAACATCAATCTTATCATTTGCTACCGCAGGCACTGCGAGGATATCACAGCGCAACAGGCGCAGTAATTTGCCGCTTACAACGCCGGTTCCTTTCTCGTGCTTCTTGTTACCGACAATGGCGAGGTTGATCGCGTATTTTTCCACAATATATTTCAAAAGGGACTCACTGTAAGGATCTTCAGATATAAGTACTTCCCAGTTAGATGAGGCTTTAAAATGGGTTTTTACCTTCTCATTCAGCTCATCTCCTATCACCTCATCCAGATTTACATCCTTAAGATGTTCTTCAAAAAGTTCGGAGATCTCGTATTTCTTGATGTTATGTACAAAATACACGTTCTCTGCCTGCAGTCTTTCAGCAATAAAAGATGCATAGGTGATCAATTTTTCATCTATCGCTGAAAGATCCAGCGCCACCATTATATTCTTAATATTTTTCATAACCTGTTACTGATTATCGGAATTATTTCTTCCTCTTTTTTTAATAATGTCTGAAATTACTTCTTCATAGCTCTCCTTTTCCTTCAGCGCTTTCTTCTCTTCTGCTTTTTGATATTCATCCCGCACTCCTATATATAGTGAATAACACATGAAGAGCAGGATAAAAGCAAACGGCAGCCCCGTTACTATAGAGGCAGTCTGCAGGGCCTGTAAGCCTCCTCCAATAAGCAATACAGCTGCTATCCCTCCTTCGGCCAGGGCCCAAAAAATCCGCTGCCCAACAGGGGCATCGATCTTTCCTCCTGAAGTGAGGCTGTCTACAACCAAAGATCCGGAATCTGAAGAGGTGACAAAAAAGCCGGCTATCAGGATCACCCCGATGATATTCAATACCACCGCAAAAGGATAATCCTCCAGGAAGACGAAAAGTGCCGTCGCTACATTATCATTAACTGCATTTAAAATAGTCTGATCTCCCGTCAATGCCTGCTGAATAGAGGTGCTTCCGAAAGCGGTGATCCAGAAAAAGGTAATCAGAGAAGGTACGATGAGCACTCCCAGAATAAATTCCCTGATGCTACGACCTTTGGAGATACGCGCAATAAACATCCCCACAAACGGAGACCAGGCGATCCACCAGCCCCAGTAAAATACTGTCCAGGCATTCTGCCAGTCATTCCCGGTGTAGCTCTCGGTCCAGGAAGATATCTCTAAAAAGCTGTACAAGTAATTTCCTGTATTCTGAACAAATGCCTGAAAGATGAAAATAGTAGGTCCTAAAACCACTACAAGTAACAACAACAGAACTGCTATCCTCATGTTCCATTCACTCAGGAATTTCACCCCTTTGTCCACTCCAAGCACCACAGAGATAGTAGCAATAGCGGTAATTCCCGCGATAAGGCTTACCTGGGTGACAATGCCGCTGTCCACTCCAAACACGTGTGCTAAACCTGCTGCTATCTGCTGCACTCCCAATCCTAATGAAGTCGCCAGCCCAAACAAGGTCGCCAGCACTGCAAAAATATCTATCAGGTCTCCTCTTTTTCCGTAGATCTTATCGCCCAGGACAGGATAAAACACAGAACGAATAGTGAGCGGTAAACCGTGGGAATAAGTGAAATAGGCTAAAGACAATCCCACCAGTGCATAGATTCCCCAGGCATGAAAGCCCCAATGCAGAAAGGTAAAGTTCATAGCTTCCTGTGCAGCCGCCGGCGTGCCGCCTTCCGTGAGCGGCGGATTCATAAAATGCATCATAGGCTCTGAAATACTCCAGAAAAGTAGGCCTATTCCCATACCCGCACTAAAGAGCATCGCGAACCAGGAGATGGTTTTGAATTCGGGTTTTGCATCCTTCCCTCCTATCCTGATGCTGCCGAATTTACTAAAGGCGAGATAGATCATGAAGATCAGGAAGATATTTACACAGAGTACAAAGAACCAGCCGCCGTTGTTGGCCACAAAATTCTGTATGGCATCAAAGTAACCTTCCGCCTCCTCCTTAAAGATCAGCGTAAGGGCAATACTTAATATGATAATGATGGTAGAAGTGAAAAATACGGGGCCATTGACATTTAAGCCCATTATTGATTTTCGCTCATCACTTCTTACGATCTTCTTAGCCATAGTATTATTTTTAGCGTTTAGTGCTTTTTAGAAATAGTAGCCGAAATTTATATTGAATCTCGCCTCCCACTTCGCATTAGGATTTCCTGCTGCAAAATCATCAACAAAGTTGCCCCCCAGCCAGGAATGGTTGTACCCGGCGGCATAGTCAATATAAGTGTAAAGATTACCGGCAGTAACTAATACTCCCGTCACATTCATATATGAATCCTCAAATGAATTTTCCTTCTTCTGCATATATCCAAAATCGTTGTAAAACTGCAGATTGGACACCGGGCCCCAGCTCACCGGTACATTCCGTGCGACAGCCAGGGTATACAGATTAAAATCGGCCGCTACCTCATAGGGAGCACCGTAGGCTGCCATGGTAATGATCTCTTCGGAAGCTCCTTCCTCATTTTTAGGATTATGGGAAACGAGCATAGCTTCGGTCTTAAGGTTCCATAGCTTATAATCTGTCTCATAATGAAGAGCGAGAGCATAATGATTTCCGTTCTTTTTGGTGTTGATGTTGTAAAGTCCGCCGTATTGGGCCGAAGCTCCAAATCGCGACTGAAGGCTGTCTCCCCATTTATACAGGAGCTTGACATTCCCCTGATGCACCTCTTTATTATTCCCGGCCACATCATAAGAGTACCTGCTGTGGGATACTGCGGAAGCATCTCCAAACCTCAGCTCTTCGGCATTTTTGAAGTAAGCTGCCTGGTATTCCCATTTTTCTCCCAGGTGCATATATTTTATTCCCATATCATGATCGTCCTCCAGCCCCATATAATAGCCGAGATTAAAGAACCAGTTGTGAGAATTGTACTGCTGTATTCCCAAAGGAACCTGGGTGAGTCCCAGCTGCAGCTCTCTTACCTCATCGAATTTATACCCAAACCATCCCTGCTTTAGCATTCCCCCGCCAAAGGCTTCGGAGTAATGACGGAATTCGGCATTGACATAAACACCCTGATATGCAGCAACCGCATTGATCCTGAACATATCATAGCCAAAATCCCCGCCCCTTTTCTTTTGTTCGGGTTTCCAGGAAGAAAGGTTGTAGTTAAAACGTAAGGCCCCTCCAATATCAACTTCCGGGGACTCCTGAGCCTGTAAAGGTGAAAAAAGCACTCTGCTCCCCAGGAAGATTAAGAACCAAAGTTTTTGTAGAGATTCTGTCATGGATGAGTATTAAAGAATACCCAAGTTAATTTTAATGTGACGGAAAAAAGGTCTCAGGAAGTATAAAATATTGTTAAGACAAGTTGATTCAAGGTTCAGGATTCAAAATTTCAAGATTGAATATCAGCTCCCTGTGTTTCACGCTAAGCTCGCGAAAAGCAAAAAAACAAGAGCACGAAGAAAGTTTTTGGAAATTGGTTTTTGGTGCCTGGAATTTGGTGAATAGTTAATTGGGGAATCTCCAATCGTTAATTGGTTAATTCAGTACTAGTACATTAACTGAACTTCGTACTTCTAACTTCGTAAATCTAACTTTAATTTCACTGCCTACTAACTACTGCGCACTGTTTACTCTTTGTCGATTTTACCTGGTCTTAACTGATGCTACAAAATGTAAAGCATTATACAGCAACTGCCGGTAACTCGGATTGTTATAAGCACTTTCACTATGACCATTAAGCAGGTAAACGATTTGGGAATTGCCGTATTTATTAACCCAACCAAGAATATTCCCACTAGAGGGATGGGCTGTAGTCAATAAGATTTCTACATCATCATTCACCACGTAATCCTTATAAGTTTCATCAAAGATTATAAAATCTTCTACTCCCCTGGTGACAGCATGCTCCTTATGCGCCACCACAACTTCATATTGCACATCATGCCGGTAAACTGACTGGATAGTGTCGCCTGTGGCAGTGATAAAAGGAGTTTTGTTATAATACCTTCCCCCAATAATATTCCGGAATTCATCCCATTCCCTGTAGGATAACAACGAATGATGAAGAAAAACTGCAGGAGCCCCTTCCTGAAAGAACTTCGTTATGTTCTGTTTTTGCTCATCTGTCAGGACCACCTCTTCGGGCATATCATAGAATAAAAGCGCATCATAATGCCTAAGGCTGTCTGAACTGAATAGTTCAACGACTTCAGATTGAGAGATTTCTGTCCATTGTATGTTTTCCAAATTATCTAACATACTATAAAAAGCTTCTCGGTTGAATTTTCTGTCATCAGTTACAACCAGTACCTCGAACTGCTTTTCCTGTTCAACGGATTGTCCTTTGGATTGAAAAAAGAAAAAAAGGAATAAAAATGGTGCAAATTTACTCATGCCTGTAAGTCGGGACTACTTCCTAAAAATAGTGAAAAATTGAGTGTTTTCGGAAACTAAAAGAACAGGATTTAAGATCCAGGACTGTAAATAAGTTCCTGATGTTTCACACGAAGTCCACGAAGAGCAAAAAATAAGAACACGAAGAAAGTTGTCGCAAATTGGTTTGGTGCTTGGAATTTGGTGCTTGGAATTTGGTGATTAGTTAATTGGGGATTGGTTAATTAGTGATTCGGGAATCTTTAATCAAAAATAATTAGTGAAATATTATTAAAGAGTTTCATGAACAATAAAAATTTAACAGAAATTGGAATTTGGTGCTTGGAATTTGGTGCTTGGAATTTGGTGCTTGGAATTTGGTGCTTGGAATTTGGTGCTTGGCCCACCTCTGCTGAAAGCTTCGGTGGGTAAAAATTTGGTGCTTGTGCTTGGAATTACTCCGGATTAGCTGAACAAAGACAACGTCCTGTGACTCGCCATTATTGCTGCATTCTTACTCGTTCTGTCTACCGGCCGTGTCATTTGAATGTCATCTGAATTTTCAAAGAAAATCACTTTAGGTGCGCCCTGCTTCCGCAGGTAATTACTGAGGATTTTATGAGTATGGTAAGTAGCTGTTTGCCGCTTTAAAAAAGGCTCGTAATCTTCAAATCTGCTTACCTGCGCATCAGTATTAATGAATCCGAAGCCCTGGTATTGCCCCTCCTTTACCAGTACAAAAGCCTCTTCCTCAAAGTGCCTGCCCTTTTCCCTGATCACAAAAGTGGAGGATTCTTCTGTAAGCGAAGCAATGGCCGTTTCTACCTTCCGGTTATAGTTTACTACCTCCTCTTTACCGGAACAGATACCTTCACAACTCACAATACTGTAATGAGAACATTCCTCAACATTACTCTGGAGGCTGCAGTATTTTGGACAGAGATTGAATTCCCTGCACAGATATTCCAGCTTCTCCTGCGCCAGTGCCCTGCTGTAAAAAGTGCCTATAGATTCCCTTCGCTTTGTTGTTCTTTCCAGAACAAGCTGCAAAACACCCAGCTGATTAGTATAACTCACGATCTGATACACCGGGCCCGGCCTTTTTTGTGCCCTGTTGAACCTGGGATAATATTTCCTGATGCATTCTGCCTCAAGAAGTAATGCTACAAGCTCACTACCGGTGGTTTCGTGATCTATGGAAAAAGTTTCCTGACCTAATTGATATTCCTTGCTCATGCGGTCGTAAAAGTGTGAAACTACGCGCTTCTTAATATTTATGGCCTTTCCCGCATAGATCACTTTATGCTGCCTGTCTTTGAACAAATAGATCCCCGCACTTTCTGGCAGCCTGTGGATCTCATCGGCATCAATATGTGGTGGTAAAGTTGCCTGCCTCGATCGCACGTGCAGGAAAGAATTGATTACTTTATAATCTTCATCCAGCGACAGCAGGCGTTGAAATAAAATCACAGTCGCATCGGTATCCCCTTCGGCCCGGTGACGGTTGGAAATGGGAATATTGATGGAATCACACAACCTTCCCAGGCTGTAGGAAAACAAGCCGGGAATAAGTTTTCTGGAAAGGCGGACAGTACAGAGTTTTCTACGGGTATATTCGAATCCAAGTTCGCTGAATTCATTCCGCAGCACATTATAGTCAAAGTTCACATTATGTGCCACAAAAATGGCATCCCTGGTGAGCTCCTCCACCTTTTTGGCTACTTCATGAAATTTTGGGGCATCGGCTACCATGTTGTTATCGATACCCGTTAGAGCAGTGATCTGCCGCGGAATTTCCTTCTCCGGATTGATAAGACTGGTGAATTTGTCAACGACCTTTAAGCCCCTAAGCAATACGATACATATCTCGGTAAGACGGTTACCATTTATTCCTCCTCCGGTGGTCTCAACATCTATAACTGCAAATAACTGGTCTTTCATGAAGGTTTCAAAAAGGGTAAAAATAGCTATTAATTTTTAAAAAATGTAGGAAATAATCCACAAGAATGGAAAAAATCCGATTAAAATGCATGCCATTGGTTAATTGGTGAATTGGGGATTGGTTAATTTCGATAATTCGAGAGTCGGTAACTCGTTCGAGAAACGACAATCGGGAATCGACAATCGGGAAACGGAAAACGGACAAACGGAAAACGGACAAACGGGAAACAGGGAACGGAAAACGGGAAACAGAGTATTTTTATTTAAGATTCGCTACTTCAATATCAGGAGGCAAGCCCTGTGGAAACCTCGCAAACATTTTAATCTCTTCCATAGTTATATCCCCATCATTATAGGTGAAAGCATTAGCACCCCGGGCCGTAACCCCAGAGGTCACTATAATATTAACAGGTGCTGTAAATACCAACAGGAAACCATGAGATAAAGTCGCCAAAGCTGAAACAGGAATTGTCCAGCCATAGTTTTTAGGCTGCGCATACATTAGCTTAAATCCTTTTATTCGGGCAATTGGAACGGATTGAATCCTGTTTTCATCCTCCTTTGAGAGGACAATCAATGCCGTGTCGTCAACGGCTATTAATTCCCCTTCAATATCACTGCCTTCTGTAAGATCTATGATGACAAAAGAACCAAATTCATGTATCCCTATTTCCTCTGCATCGGGTAAGTATGCGGGAGCCTTACAACCCGGACTGCATAGTGCAATGAGAATTCCAAGTATAATGATATTACGTGCCATAATATGAAAAGTTTTTTGTGTCAATTTTGGAATCCCAGAACTGTTCCTCCATTGTTTGTTCATATTCTTTATAGGATTCAGCTTCAAGCCTTAAATACTTTTTAGGGTTCACGATCATCTGTCTCAGTTTGAGCAGGTCTTTGTCTTTGATCCAACTCTCCCGCATCCATTCCAGGTAATAACCTTTGGTATAGAGGAATAGTTCGTAATCGTCATGAGCTGCAGGTAGTTCAAACAGGAATTTATACTCACTTCCCGACATGGAAATCAAATATTGATCATCTGCATTAATTTCTTCTTTAGCAATAGCATCGGGCATATCTCTATTGAACACTTCGCAAGGCAGGATCTCTTTAGGTTGTAGCTTTTCCCGGATATTTGTAAGAGCAAGGTCATCGATGCGCCAAAGACCTTTATTAAGAATAATTTTGATCTTTATGGAAGCAGCTTCCGCAGTAGTCTTTAAAGGCAATATCTGCCGGTTAAAAGCTACTGGACCGGTTTCATAAAATCCTCCCTGGTGGATCCAGCTGCCGTTGCTTTTATCAAAAACATATATATCAATATCTCCAAGTTCTTTCTTAATGCCATTCTCAAGTTGCTCCTTTGTTGCTGAAGAAGTTTCCATAGTCGCAAAGATATCTCCCACCTCATCTCCCATATAACCCATGGCGCTGTAAATAAAATAGGTGGTCATAAGGGTTTGCCGAAAATTTATAAGAAGACCGAGATCCTGCCGATCTTCAATCTTATCAAAAGTGAGAATGATCTCCTCTTTGCTGCTAAGGTTATCTGGATCTGCCAGGCTGAACCTTTCCTTCCTGTCCTGAAACTTCAGGAGAAAAGGATCATTACCTTCAGGACTATTGACCTCTGCAAGCAGATAATTATTTTCACAACGGTAAAATTCGTTTTGAGGAGACTGATATATTCTTTGTTCTCTACTTCTTGGAAAGGCTAATAATTTCAGGTTTCTGATCATGTGAGATTCCAGAGCCTCATTTTTCATAGTAAGCGAAAAGGTATTGCTGAAAATTCTGGAATTATTCAGGGCATCTATGTCGAAGTATTCCATCGAAGGAGAAATGGCG
The DNA here is from genome assembly GCF_000423585.1 of Salinimicrobium xinjiangense DSM 19287. GTDB lineage: Bacteria > Bacteroidota > Bacteroidia > Flavobacteriales > Flavobacteriaceae > Salinimicrobium > Salinimicrobium xinjiangense. The sequence goes on along the minus strand of NZ_AUIG01000015.1, from coordinate 64,001 downwards.
TTAGAAAAACCCTCGGCATCAGCAAAATGAAAATTATCCTCCCCATTGATATAAAAAGTAGGACAGGAACCGAAACAGGCTTTAGGATTAGTGAGACATAACGCACCCACTGCTACATCTACTCCTGCCAGAATAGCCAGAGCCCTGATCCTTTTAGATTCCGTTTTCTCAAGCATTTTGTTAGTCTCAAAGATGACCACGCTGTCGAGAACTACAGATAATAATCCTTCAGAAATCTTATTCCGGTTATAATCAAACCTGCTTCCTGTGCCAAGGATTAGATTTTGAACCGTATCTATTTCCCAGGTATCCCTAAGGATGTAAACATCTCCATTCTGAAGATGAGCTTTTAGAAAATATTCTTTATTCAGATTTTGTGTTTCGTGGAGAAGCCTGTTGGCATCCTGGTAATTATTCCTGAAAAAGTAGGGTTTGGGAGTACAGGTTAGCATTATTCCCATTAGAAGTAAGATTGTAATTCCCCGGAATGTTATGCGATTTTTCATCTCCCATATTTTGAATTACAATTAATGTGGTTAAACAGTGTACCAAAAAATGGCAGAAATTCCTGTACAAGGGGAGTAACATCTTACAAGACTTATTTTTGAAGATGCTAGGATCTATATTTTCAATAAGTTACAAAAAAATCCTACATATAATCCTCTGCAGCCCAGCTTTTTATCCTGCTCCTTTTATTTATAAAAGGATTAAACTCAAATAAGGCGTCAATTTGATACTTTTTTATTGATGCTTTTAAGAAAGGAGCCGGGAATCGGAGTCGGGAATTGTCAATTCGGGATTGGTTAATTGGTGGTTAGGGATTTGGTGGTTAGGGATTAGGGATTGGTGATTGGAATTTGGTGTGAAATCCAACTTTATTCTACGGTCCGGTAACAAATGCCAAAAACTTTCTGATCACGGACTATTGATCACTGAATACTTTTTTAATGCCCGCCTCTGCTAAAACTTCTGGGAATAAAACCTTGAGATTTGGGTTTAGAACCACCGGTCTATTGTTAAAAATTCATAACTTATTGAAATATTGAATTCAAGGCTATACGACAGAAATCCTGAATGCTGAACTCCTTAAAATCCGCTGTAATTCGTATATTTAATAGTGGCCAGCTTTATATCTGTTCTTCTGAAAATTCCTTTTTAAGATGTCACTTAAAGCCTGTTCCACATTTATTTTTATGTAATGAAAGCTTCACAGCAATACTCCGGATCTAACTGGCATTCTATGCCTGTTGACGAGGTGAAAAAAAAGCTGGATACCGATAACATTTCAGGGCTTTCCCGGGAAGAAGTGCGTAAAAGAACAGAGCTATATGGCAAAAATGAAATTCCTCAAAGAAAAAAGCAATCTGAAGTAAAGCGTTTCCTCCTGCAGTTTAACAATCTTCTTATCTATATCCTGCTCATTGCAGCACTTATTACTGCCCTTATGGAGCACTGGATTGACACCTGGGTGATCATTCTGGTTGTGGTCGTCAACGCTATCATTGGTTATGTGCAGGAAGGAAAGGCAGAGAAAGCCCTGGAAGGAATCAGGAACATGCTGTCCCTGCATGCAGTAGTGATACGGGAGGGGAAACAAAAAGAGATCGTAGCCAAGGACCTGGTGCCGGGAGATGTAGTCCAGTTGAAATCGGGTGATAAGATTCCGGCAGATGTCCGCATCATTGAATCCAGAGATTTTCAGGTGGAGGAATCTCCCCTTACCGGGGAGGCTGAAGCTGTAGAAAAGAATACCAATCCTGTAAACCGGGATTCCCTGCTGGGAGACCGCACCGGAATGGGATTTTCGGGCACCACCGTGGTATACGGAGAAGCAAAGGGTTTAGTAGTGGAAACCGGGGCAGCCACCGAGATTGGGAAGATCAATAAAATGATGACTAACGTACAGGTGATCACCACTCCCCTGCTTCAGCAGATAGAACAATTCAGCAAATGGCTTTCCTTCGCCATTCTTGGGATCACCGCGGGATTTTTTGCATTTGGATTTTTCTTCAGGCAATATTCGGTTTCCGAATTATTCCTCGCTTCAATTGGTCTGATTGTAGCTGCAATTCCGGAAGGCTTGCCAGCGATCATGACCATAACTCTGGCCATTGGCGTACAGCAAATGGCAAAAAGGAAAGCCATTATAAGAAAGTTACCTTCCGTAGAAACCTTAGGAGCCGTAAATGTCATATGTTCAGATAAGACCGGCACTCTTACCCGCAATGAAATGACCGCTAAAACAGTGGTAACAACCGAAAATACCTACACAGTGGAAGGTACAGGTTACGAACCTAAAGGAGACATCCTTTTAGAGGATAAAAAATGCACAGTTGATGAAGACCCGGTCTTAAAAATGTTTATGCAATGTCTTCGCGCCTGTAACAATTCTGAAATCTCACAAAATGAAGACGGACAGTGGGAGATCACCGGAGCCCCTACAGAGGGGGCCCTTCTTAGCTTAAGCATGAAAGCCGGATTTGAGAATTTTAAACCCGATCGTCTGGACAGTATTCCATTTGAATCTGAACATAAATTTATGGCCACCTTAAACCGGGTAAATGAAAAAGACCTCGTTTTCATGACCGGAGCTCCCGAACGGCTTCTGGAAAAATGTTCTTTCCAATATACCGCAGAAGGGAAAGTAGAGATCGACAGAGAACTTTGGACAGAAAAGCTGGATAACACGGCTTCCAAAGGTCAACGTATTCTTGGGGCCGCATTTAGACCTGCAGAAGAAGGTGAACATTCAATTGAATTACCTTTCGATGAACCCAATTTTATTTTTCTTGGAATTATTGGCATAATCGATCCTCCCCGGGAGGAGGTAATTGAGGCCATAAAAGAATGTAAGAGCGCCGGAGTTAGGGTAAAAATGATCACGGGAGATCACCTGCTCACCGCCAGGGCAATTGGTAAAGAGATTGGGATCGAAGACAGTGAACATGCAGTGACCGGTCGGGAGATCGAGCAAATGAGTGACGAAGAACTACAAAATATAGTTCTTAAACATAATATTTATGCCAGGACAACTCCCGAACATAAACTAAGGCTCGTCAAAGCACTCCAGGCGAATGGTTTGCTCTGCGCCATGACAGGTGACGGAGTGAATGATGCCCCGGCCCTTAAAAAAGCCAATATTGGAATTGCCATGGGCATCAAAGGTACTGAGGTGACAAAAGATGCTTCAGAAATGGTTTTGGCAGACGACAATTTTGCTACTATAGTGAGCGCCATTAGAGAAGGCAGAACTGTTTATGACAATATTAAAAAAGCGCTGTTCTTTATTCTGCCCACAAACGGTGCAGAATCTCTGGTACTCATGGCTGCTGTGATCCTGGGAATTACCATGCCCATAACCCCGGCCCAGATCCTGTGGGTGAATATGGTCACTGCAGTTACCCTGGCACTCTCTATTTCATTCGAACCTATGGAAAGGAATGTAATGAAAAGACCTCCGCGAAATGCCCGGCAGCCTATTCTGGGAAAACAATTTATATGGAGGATCATTTTCGTATCCTTCTTAATAGGTGCCTTTACCCTGCAGGTATTTAATTTCATGCTTGATTCTGGCCTGGAAGAAGCTGCCGCCCGCACCGTAGCTGTAAATACCCTGGTGTGTTCCCAGCTGTTCTATCTGTTCAATTGCCGCAAAATGAAAGGCCCTGTCATTAACAGGCATTTCTTTGAAAACAAATACGTTTTCTACGCCGCAATTATTCTGACTGTTCTCCAGGTATTCTTTGTTTACACTCCCTTCATGAATCGTTTCTTTGACACACGGCCCCTGGAGTTCGAATACTGGATCTATCCCGGTCTTGCGGCCTTCCTGGTATTCTTGATTGTGGAAATTGAAAAATACACCACCCGCAATTGGTGGAAATAAAAGGCTGTTCAGACCTGGAGATGCTTATTTAGTTCAGGGTTGAATAAATTGTACATTAATAATTTAAAAAAAGCACCTCATGTTTTTTCAAGAGGTGCTTTTTGCATATTGAATAATCCTTGAGCTTAAACAGCTTCCGTCTCCTCTGAAATTTCCTCTTTTAAATTCTCTTCATCCGCAGGTTCTGAATTTTCTACCACTCCGTACTTTTCTAACTGCTCTTCTTCCCCTGTAAAATATGGAAATACATCCAGGATCGGGGATTCTGTAATCGCAGGAATTGTATAGTCTCCCATAGTATCTGCCATTGCTTTGGTGGTATTTTCAAAAGCCTCCTTGATATCATTGGCTTGTATCAGCAGATACATATTTGTTTTTCTTTCCTTCCCGCTCTCTTCATCGAGGGCTATGAGGGAAACTTTTGATTTAAACCAGCGATCGGAATTTTCAAAAGGATGCACTTCCGAAAAATTGGCCACCTTAATATTGGTGATCCTGAACTCCTCATTAGTGTAAGCAGCCATTTCTTCTGTTATTCTGGACTCTGCTTCTGTATAGGAAACTGCATCCAGCAGATAAGTATCTGTGGTCACTTTTTGTTCTCCTGTTTCGTGTGTTTTTCTGTATTTCACCTTACATTCATACCAGGTTACGCTCATAGTTCTGTTTTTTTAGGGTGCCAAAAATAGGATTTTCAGCAGGCCTTCAAGGTTAAAATGGCAAAGAGATATTCACAATTTCAGTTGTTGCCAATTGCCTGTTGTGAATGGAAACTGTGAATTTCGGATAAATGGTTTATTGATAAAAGAGAAAACTTACGTGAAGCCGGATTTCAGCAAAGAAAAAACCTTCAACGAATTTATCACTGAAGGTCTCCTTTGCAGAATAAAAGAATCCGTCTTAGATTCTCTCCCTTATTTCAAACATTATAGGCAGGGAGTACTCTACTGCAACCGCTTTATCTCTTTGACGCCCCGGTTTCATTTTAGGTAATAATTTAACTACTCTAATAGCTTCTTCCTCCAGTCTTTTATTTGGTCCTCTTGCTCTGATATCGGCCACATATCCTTTTTCATCAATCTTAAAGACTACAAAAATCCGGTTTAGGCCCGTCAATCCGAGCTCTTCACTGATATGGGTTCTGAATTCCTTTTTGACATGAGCATCAATTTTTTCGGACATGCATTTTTTCTGAGCCTCTTTTTCCTTTATATTCTCACAACCGGGATAGATGGGAATATTCTGAACCACCATGAAAGGAATTTTTTCGATCTCCTCCTCCTCCTCTTCATAGGTAATTTCCTGCACCTCGACAATTTCTATTTTTTGCTCCTGACTGCTTTCGGTGGATTGGATCTTTGTTTCTTCTACTTCCATTTTATCCTCCACAACTTCGATAACTTCAGGCATTGGTGGCGGTGGTGGCGGTGGTGGCGGTGGAGGTGTATTAATTTGTGTAATTGGCACATCTTCCTGTTCAAAATCGGAAACGGTGACCTCCTGGAGATCCAGATCTCCATTTTCGCTAAACCTCCACTCCAAACCGATATAGGTGACTGCCAGTAATAAAATAAGACCTATTTGGAAAAACACGAAACTCCACCTGCCTAGATCTGCTTTGGGATTTTTCTTGATTTGCATAACGATAGAATTAAACTTGACTATATGTTCGAGGAAATACCCTCTGAAAATTCCATTTTTGAAACCTCTTAATCGGCAACTAATCCGGCAATCACATTTTTCCCGCTTTTATACAAGAGAGGTGCGGGTTAATCATTATCATTCCCAGCCAAAAGCATTTCTTAACCATCGTATTAAAAGTAGGTACTATGTAGGAATTAAAGAATGATATAAGTCATGAACCAGGAATAAAAACGACAGGGTGAAATAGAAAGGTTACAGGAAAAATTAACGGCTCTCACCTAATTTTCCTTCCAATAAGTAAAAATTTGCTATCACTTTTTTTCTGTAAAGCTTTATCAGAAAACTATCCCCGGTTTACATCCTCTTCTTTCTCCTGCCATTATTAATGGTAAAGTTTCCCAAGATTTTCTGAATAATATAGTTTTTGCTTATATTTCCTCACAGAACATTAAGGGTCTATCACGGAGAACGGTAAGCCTCATAAAGGGACATTCAAAGTTTTGAAAGGCAATATACCGGCCTTAAAAACAATTCATCATATACACCTGTTTAATATTAAGTTTAATGGCAGACGCGGATAAATCCGGAAAGGATTTTAATGAAAAAGATTTAGAAGACAAAATCCACTTTTTAAATAGAATAGCTGAATTAAGTCCTAATATTCTCTTCGTTATAGACGTAGAGGAGAAAAAGCTGAATTTCATCAGTAACAAAGTCAGTAAACTTCTTGGTCTCGATGCAAAATATTTTCTGGATAAGGGTTCAGATATCTTCAGCATTATCATTCATCCCGAGGATTATGATCGTCGTATGGATAACCTTGAAAGATGTAGATCTCTTTCCGGGGAAGATGAATGCGAGGTGGAAGTCAGATTACGGGCAGGAGAAAATACATGGGAATGGTACAGGATAAAGGAAAAGATCTTTGGAAGAAAAGAAGATGGTGAAGTTTCCCAGGTCCTGGGGATCGCCGAAAATATTCATCAGCAGAAAATTGGTGAAGAAAAACTCCGCGAAGAACACCGGCGCCTGGAAAACGCTCAAAAAATAGGGCATATTGGCAGCTTTGAAAGACCACTACCCGGAGATATAATGTATTGCTCCAGGGAGTTCTACAGAATTCTGGGTATAGACCCGCGACCTGAAGGGCTATTATTAGAAGAATTCTTTTCTTTTGTACATCCCGGGGACAAGGAATCACTATTAAATGCTGTAGATAAAACTCACTCCTCAGGTCAGCCTTTTGATACAGTTACACGCATTGTACGTCCCGATAAAACCATAAGACACATACACCGGCGGGCGGCAATTATAAAAGATGAGCATGGTACTCCGCTAAGAGTATACGGGACCATACAGGATATCACTTCGAGAATTAAATCTGAAGAGGAAAGGAAAAGGATGGAAAATCTTATCCGTTCCACCGAAACTCTGGCGGAAACAGGTAGCTATGAACTGGACCTCGACACAAATGCAGTATTCTTTTCTGATGGTCTTTTTCGTCTCTTTGGAGAGGAACCGGGTTCGATCACTCCTTCCCTGGACTGGATTGACCAAAATTCCCATCCCGATGATGTTCTCCTAATAAAAGAGATCGTCAATGAAGCAGTGAAACATAGATCTACCTACACCTATACACGCCGGATCTTTCGTAAGGATGGCAAACATAGGGTGCTGGAAGCTCATGGCCGATTCAGCTCAGATCCTTCCACTAAAACAGACAAGGTTATTGGGATCGTCCAGGACATAACAGAACGAAAACAGGCAGAAGAAGAATTGCGCAGAAGTGAAACCCGCAGTCGTAATTTACTCGAAGTACTTCAAAATGCACCCGATGCTTACCTGGTACTTACGCCAGAATTCAATATCGAATTAGCCAGTGATGCATATCTTGAAGCGACATCCACCCGCAGGGATAAAATTATAGGAAAATATATATTCGATGTTTTTCCTGACAATCCTTCAAATAAAAATGCTACAGGAGTTACGAACTTGTTCACCTCGTTAAACAAGGTCCTTTACAACAAAGAGAAACATCGAATGCCTATACAACATTACGATGTGCGGGGCCGTGATGGTGCATTTATTGAAAAACACTGGAGTCCTACCAATACCCCTGTTATTAATTCCCGGGGAGAAGTAGAATATATTATCCATCGTGTTTTGGATATCACTGATGTCATGAAAGAACATACTGCCGTCAAAGGACTCGTATCGGAGACTGAAATGTTAAAAACCTCACTAGAAGAGGTAAAAATACAGGCTCAGCAATTAAAAGAAAACAGAGCTTTATTGCAGTCTGTCTTCGATGCATCTCCAAATTCCATAATTCTCTACCATACCATTTATGACCACAAAGGTCTTCCTGAAGATTTTGAATTTATGATGGTAAATGCTTTTAACCACCAGGTTCTTCAGGTGCCGGAAGATATCCTGGGAAAACGCCTGAGTAAACTTTTCCCTAACACCATTCCAACAGGAGTTTTTGATCGCTTTAAGAATACCATGAAAACAGGGGAGCCTGCAGATTTTGAGGTATGGTATGAGGGACAGGGTTTAAAACACTGGTTTCACTTTAGAGCTGTTAAACTAAACAACCTGCTACTGGCTACTGCCGAAGATATTACAGAAAGAAAAAGAGCAGAAAAGGAACTTATCGAGCTTAAGGAGGAACTTACAAAAAAAGCCACAGATAAGTACAGAAAGATCATCACCTCCATGGATGAAGGCTACTGCCTTTTAGAGATCATAAGAGACGATCACGGCACCTGTATAGATTACCGGTACCTGGAAACGAATCCTGTTTTTGAAGATCAGACAGGTTTAAAGAATGTCCTTGGAAAAACAATTAACGAACTCGTTCCGGGAATTGAAGATTACTGGAAGAAGACCTATGGCGACGTAGCACGAACAGGAGAATCCATAAGATTTGAAGATTACGCAGAGGCTTTGGGGAGGTGGTTTGATGTTAACGCCTTTAGAATAGATGCTCCCAACGAGGAACATGTAGCTGTAATATTCAAGGACATTACAGACCGAAAAGAAGCTGAAGAAAGAAAAAACTTCCTGCTCAACTTAAATGATGCTATTCGATCTATAGAAGAGCCGGCAAAGATCCAGAGGATTGCAATGAGTATTTTAGGAAGGCACCTGGAAGTAAACCGGGCGTACTATTCCGAAATTTTGGAAGATGAAGATACCCTGGCAGAAAGAACAGGATATCTCGATGACATAGCTCCCCTACACGGAAATGTAAAAATTTCAGATTTTAGTACTCCACTTCAAAAACAATTTCTGGAAGGGAAAACGCTTGTCCTTAAAGACCTTTTGAGTTCTTTTGAAGAAAATAAAGGAGCTATTGACAGAATAGGAGCTTCCGGGGTACGGGCGATAATCGCAGTTCCCCTGGTTAAAAACGAAAAACTGGTAGCTCTCGTTGTAGTTCAACAAAAGACCCCTCGCCAATGGCATTCCCAGGAAATAGCCCTGGTGGAAGAAGTCAGCGATCAAATATGGGTAGCAATAGAGAAGGCCCAGGCAGAAAAAGCTCTGAGGGAAAGTGAACAGCGTTTTAGAAATCTGGTAGAAGCTTCTGCCCTCGCTGTATGGGAATCAGGGCCGGACGGTAACGTAGTACAGGATAGCCCATCCTGGCGGGAATTTACAGGCCAAACTTATGAAGAATTCATAGGACAAGGCTGGTTTAATGCCATTCATCCGGAGGACAGACTTAATGCAAAAAAGAAATGGAAAGAAGCTCTTGAAACTACATCCAAAATTGACACGGAATACAGGCTCCTGAGTGCCTCCGGTAATGAACGCTGGACCAATGTAATGGGCACCCCCATTTTCGATATCGAGGGAAAGGTAACCAAATGGTCTGGCATGAACATCGATATTCATGATCGAAAAGAAGCCGAAGAAGCTTTAGTACAGGCAAAAGAAGAGGCAGAAGCTGCTTCACGCGCTAAAGAGGATTTTCTTTCCACAATGAGTCATGAAATACGAACTCCTTTAAATGCAGTCATAGGCCTCACAAATCTTCTGCTCGAAAAAGCTCCGAGAGAAGACCAAAAAGAAGATCTCAATTCCCTGAGTTTCTCTGCCAAGAACCTCCTTGCCCTGATAAATGACATACTTGACTTCAGTAAATTAGAAGCAGGAAAAGCAGAGCTTTCAGTAACAGATTTTGATCTTCCGGGCCTTTTGGTAAATCTTAAACAAGCTCACCAACCCCTGGCAGCTAACAAAAAAACTCACCTTGAACTGCACATTGATAATAAAATTCCCGTACGCATTGCTACAGACCAACTCAAACTCTCACAAATCTTACATAATCTTGTAAGTAATGCGGTAAAGTTTACCAGTAATGGAAAAGTCTGCATTTCTGTAAATCTGGAAAAAAAGAAAAAACGTAATCTATGGCTCAACTTTAGAGTGGAAGATACAGGAATAGGAATTTCTGAAGAGAAATTAGAACATATTTTCGACAAATTCACACAGGCAGAAAGCTCTACTGTTCGCCAGTATGGAGGTACCGGACTCGGGCTTAGCATCACCCGGCTCCTTCTTGAATTAATGGGAAGCAGGATAAAGGTCAAAAGTACACCCGGAGAAGGATCTCTCTTTTACTTTAGTTTACCTGTAAAAGAAGCAAAAACTGAAAGTGTGGCACCTACCCTCACCGGGAAGCTTCAGAAAACTGAGGAGCTTCAAAACCTAAAGATTCTGTTGGTAGAAGATGTCGAAATCAACAGGAAAATTATTATTCAATTTCTTCAAAACTGGTGGAAGGTGAATCCAGATGAGGCAAAAAATGGTAAAGAAGCTATAGAGATGGCAAGAACCAACCAATATGACCTCATCCTGATGGATATAAGAATGCCGGTTATGGATGGATACCAGGCCAGCCATGAGATCAGAAAAATCCCCGCATATAAGGATGTTCCTATACTGGCTCTTACTGCAGATAAAAATCAGGAACTGCAACAGGAAGAGTATATTACCAAATTCACCGGACTTTTAACCAAGCCATTTGAGCCACTTGAACTTAAGAAAAAAATTCTACTTCATCTTCCCCACTCCTATTTTGAATTAGAAGAAAATTATCAAACCGAGCAATCACCTTCTGATGATATGCTAATCCTGGAACTTAAAGATGATGAGGAATTAATGCCACTGGTTCTTGTTCAATTAAAGGAGTATAAGCAAGTTTTCATAAAGGGAGTGAACAAAAAGGATTTGCAACTTCTAAAGGATCTAAGGCACAAATCAAAAGTAGTTTTCGATTTACTCGGATTAAAGGAACTATCACAGCATCTCGAAAATGCTATATCTGTTATCGCTGAAGGTGCAGAAAAGGAGAAGCTCAAAGAGATTTCTGAGCAGGCTAAGATGAGGTTCGATCTTATTATAGAGCGTATTGGGGAGGAGCTAAACGAGTCTTCCTTCGAAATTTCCAGGTACAGCAGGTTAGCCGGGAAAAATAAGGAGATACTTCAAAAACTTGTTTCAAATTCTTTAGGAACAATGAAAACATATCAGGAAGAATTTGTTGCTGCAGCTGAATCACATGATCTCAAAAAACTCTCAGACCTTATTCATAAGAACACTACTTCTATCCATTATTTACAGGCAAACCGCCTGAAAAATAAAATAGAGGGATTTAGAAGTATGTTGAAAGGTGGTGAGGTGACAGAAAAGATCCTTCAGGAAAAGCAGAATGAAGTAATAATTGAGTTTCAGATAATAATAAGTGGACTAAAGCAGCTGGCAAACTAAAAAAGCAGCATCCTTGGGGGCTGCTTTTTCTATTCATTTACAAGATACACATTTTCCACATCTAAGAGAGTTTTATTAAGGCTTTGGAGGCAAATCAAAAGCCTCTGCCTCATGCTCAAAATGATTCCTGTGCGAACCGTCACAAAAGGGTTTGTTTTTAGACAAGCCGCAGCGACAAAGACTTACCTTATCTCTTCCGCCGAGATTATATTCTTTTCCGTTCTTGTCGAAAATTTGAAAATCTCCGTCAATGATCAGGGATCCATTGTTATTTACTGTAATTTTAGTTTTTGACATCTCTATCCTGTTTTTAAAACGCTAATGTAACCTGAATTTAGTTTCAGGACAATAGAATAAATCCTGGTAAAATTTTAAAAAATTATCGGTTAAAAAGATGATAATATTTTTTATCGGGTTATAGACCGATATTTGTATATATCGGATTTAAAACCGATATTCGCAATTAAATACCTCTTAAATGCTTGCAGTAATAACCGGTGACATTATTAATTCGCGAAACAAGGAGGCTTCCTCATGGCTACCACGCCTTAAGGAAGTATTACAATTGTATGGTTCAACTCCTAACCAATGGGAGATATCCAGGGGAGATAGTTTTCAGCTTTCCACAGTTCCTGAAGATGCTTTAAAAGCTGCATTCCATATTAAAGCAGCTATTAAGGAGTTCAGAGATCTTGATGTACGAACGGGCATAGGAATTGGAGAACAGAACCATAGAGCCGCAAAGATCAGTGAATCGAATGGAACCGCGTTTATAAGGTCCGGAGAAAGTTTTGAGGCTTTAAAAAAGCAAAATCTGGGTATTGTTACCGGGCAACCTGATCTTGACGAACAGTTGAACCTGCTATTAAGTCTGGCACTACTTACAGCTAACAACTGGAGTCCGACGGTAGCCACCACGATAAAAGCTTTTTTCGAACATCCCAATAAAAATCAGACAGAAATGGCCGCTGTTTTAGGAAAATCTCAGAGCAGTCTCAGTGAAGCTTTAAAAAGAGGAGGATATGATGAGATCACACGCCTGGAAAAATATTACAGGAAACAAATTAAAGAACTATGATCCTATTTGCTCTAAAATTAATTCTTGCTCACATATTGGGAGATTTTATGTTTCAGCCGGACAGGTGGGTGGCGGGGAAAAGAAAAAAGAAACATCGCTCGGGTTATCTTTACAAGCATCTTGGAGTACATGCACTGGCATTGCTGCTACTCCTGCAATTTGACCTCAGCTACTGGGCAGGTATTCTGCTGATCCTGGTAACTCATTTCCTGATAGACCTGGCTAAGCTCAATCTTGAATCCGGGTACAATAGAGGCTGGTTATTCGCTCTTGACCAGACAGCACATTTTCTGGTCATCTTTATTGTAGTATATCTTTATCATCCATACAGCTTCAAGACAGAATTAATTTTTACTCCTGCCATCCTGCTCTTTTTAATCAGTATCCTGCTGGTAACTTCTGTTTCCGCAATCCTTATGCGTCTATTTATGAGTCGGTGGGCACTACCCGAAGACCGGCCGGAAGATTCTCTTCCCCTTGCCGGAAAATATATTGGAATCCTGGAAAGACTCCTTGTTTTTGGTTTTATTGTTCTGGGACAGTGGGCGGCAATAGGCTGGCTCATTGCCGCAAAATCAATACTTCGTTTTAGTGATCTCTCCCGAACAAAAGACAGGAAATTAACGGAATATGTGCTAATTGGCACCCTGCTTAGCTTCTCGATAGCCATTTTGGTAGGCCTCGCCTATACCTATCTAAAAACCACTCTTTAACGAAAAATCTCTATCTTAGAAATTATGGTTTACTTAATAACTTCTACAGCCTGGGGATATGCAGTAATAATGGGAGCGGTCCTTATTGCGGTAATTATCTATTCCATAATAAAACTGCACAAACAGGCAGGAAAAGCCGAAGAGAAAGAAAAGAAGAAAGAAAGACGGGAGTAAAAATGCTCTGGTGGGGAAGTTAAGTTTTAGAAGTATGATATTCTAAACCTAAGCTTTAGACCTTAATCCTTAGACTTTAGACCTTTAAATAACTGATTCTGGCACAGTTGCTGCATATATCTTAGCCGATAACCATTACCCCTGAAAGAAATTTCTTTGGTATCCAAAATTTGCTACAGATGAAGATGAAGAATTTGCCCCTATGGACAGTATTTCTGTTCTCCCTGATATTTACCTCATGCTCAAAAGAAGATGAAATTCATGAACAAAACCTCTCCCCTGCCAATCCGGTAGAGGAAACTGCTGAAGTCGCAGACCTGGAAGTTGAAGACTTTATTTATGCGGGTTTAAATGAAATCTATCTATATAAGGCAGATGTTCCTTTGCTTGCCGATGCTTATTTCGATTCGGATGCAGAGAAGAATGATTTTTTAAGCTCTTTCGGAACTCCTGAAAAACTTTTTGAAGATCTGCTTTCTTCCCAGGACAGGTTCAGTTTTTTAACTGATGATTACAACGCTCTTGAGGATAGTTTCAATGGAATAAGCAGCAGCACAGCCGGAATGAAATTCGGTTTAGGCCGTATAAGTGGTTCTAATTATCTTTTTGCCTTCCTGCAGTATGTAATTCCGGGAACTTCGGCTGCAGAAGCAGGACTTACCCGCGGCACTATTTTTACAGAAGTCAATGGACAGAAGCTTACCCTTAATAATTTTTCTTCTTTACTGGCTGCCGATAGTTTTACGATCAACATCGGGTATGTTGAGAATGGAACTCTCAAATTAACAGACCAGACAGTGACACTCACCCAGGGTTCTTACTCTGCTAACCCTGTTCATTTAATTAAGACACTTAATGTTGATGGAAAAAAGATCGGTTACCTTATGTACAATAGTTTTATAGCGAATTATGATGATGAACTGAATAAGGCTTTTGCGCAACTTAAAAGTGAGGGAATAAATGAGCTGGTGCTTGATCTGAGATATAATGGCGGAGGCTCTGTAGAATCTGCCGTAGATCTTGCGAGCATGATAACAGGACAGTTTAAAGGGGAAATCTTTATGAAAGAACAGTGGAACGAAAAGTATCAGACATATTTCGAACAAAATGAACCTGAAAGGATTATTAACAGGTTTGACAACAACATTAGAACAGGGGCTGCTATTAACAGCCTGAATCTTTCCAAGGTTTATATTCTCACTACAGCAAGTACCGCCTCCGCAAGTGAATTAATCATTAATGGTCTTGAGCCGTATATCGACGTAGTACAGGTTGGTGAAACCACCACCGGTAAGTTTCAGGCTTCGGTCACTCTTTATGACAGTGATGATTTCAGCAAAGACGGAATAAATAAAAATCATACCTATGCTATGCAACCATTGGTTCTTAAATCTGCCAATGCGGTAGGTAAAACAGATTATGTGAATGGATTGGATCCTGATATCGATCTTTCCGAAAATATCGGGAACCTGGGAACCCTGGGAGATCCTGAAGAACCATTACTGCGTGCTGCCATAAACCATATCCTTGGAAAACCACAACAAGAAGCAACTTCGCAGGAAAAACGTGCTGAAGAGAACTTTAGAACTGTTGGTGAAAGCGGAATGAATAATTCAGGATATCAAAAAATGTTTGTAGATGAGCTTCCGGATATAATTACCCGCAAGTAAAATATAAATAATCAGTTTATAAGAGAGGCTATTTAAAAAGTGGTTGCCATCCTTCAGTATTAATGAAGTGTGTTGTGCAACGGCTTTTTAAATAGTCTTTATTATTTCTTCGGAATCTTAAAAAGGTCTAGAACCCTTCAGGCTTTTCCACACAATTGTGGAAATTCCCGTCTTTCCACACTTTTTCTTTTTTAGATTTTTAGGCAATTCATGTTAAAATGCAGATAAAATCTGTCAATGTAGGTAAGCTTAATCTTTTCGCCTGAAAAGCCCTACAAGCAGACGATTAGGATCAGAAAAAGACATTTCTACCTTTTAAAAATTTAATTCTTCTATAAGTTTCCGTTAGGTTCCAGCTCAATCCAAAAATTAAATGGAATTGTAATTGCTCTCTCTTGCAGAACAAAAACAGATTAAGTTATGGAAGTAAGGCAAAATCATTTCGGACGAAAAGAAGTTTTTCAAGCTTATATTTCTCAAATAAACTGGGACTGGCTGTTTTTAAAAGGTCAACTTATTTTTATAGGGATAATCTTTCTTGGGCTACTGGCTTTTCTTATTTGGTTCCTGCAGTGAACAGCAGCATTATAGCAGCAGCTAATTAAAATGATGTTAATTAGGGGGTATCGCTGAAACAAACCCTATAGTTCAGCGTCCTTAAGATACCCCCGGATAATTTAATCTGACGAAGAATAAAAACTACTAATAACATCTGGAAAGAAAAAACTGATTTTAAGAGATATCTGGATCAGATCAATGAAGACGGATTTTTTCTAAAGGTGCAGCTTGTTTGCGCACCACTTTATTTTATTGGTATGTTAGGTTATCTTTTTCTATTCCGCTAGGTGGATTTATTTCTGGCAGTTAGTTATTATCGGTTCTTCACCCAATAATCATCATTATCGGCTATTTCTTTTTTCATTAAAAAATTCGTGGGATTTCTCGAGATTTGCAACAATTTTCGTGATCATTCAAATCTCTTCAAGATGAAATTCCCTTCTGCACTATCTATCCTTTTGATCATTACTGCGGTGGTAGCTGTTTCCACCTGGTTTATTCCCTCAGGGAATTTTGCAAATCTGACTTATAATTCAGAAAATGAGAAATTTATTATAACTAGTACAGAGGGGACTCAGGTCCTTCCCGCTACCACGTACACTCTTGACAGTTTAAATGTGAAAATTCCCCTGGATAAATTTACCGGGGGAGATATATACAAACCTATTAATATTCCCGGGACCTATCACTCTGTAGAAGAGCAGCCTCAGGGGTTTTTTAAATTCGCAATGGCTCCGATCAAGGGTATAATTAATGCAGCGGATATTATTTTTCTGGTGCTTATAATAGGAGGTCTTATTGGGATAATTAACCTGACGGGGGCCTTTACAGCAGGTATTGCATGGCTCGCCAAGGCTTTAAAGGGAAGAGAATATTTGTTGATCATTATTACTACCACACTGGTAGCCCTGGGCGGAACGACTTTTGGTTTTGCCGAAGAAACCCTTCCTTTTTATTTGATCCTGGTTCCTGTATTCATAGCAGCCGGTTATGATGCTATGGTAGGCCTTGCCTCTATCTTTCTGGGTTCGGTAGTGGGGACCATGTGCTCCACTATAAATCCCTTTTCTACTATTATCGCTTCAGACTCTGCCGGTATTCTCTGGACAACAGGATTGACCGGCAGGATCATAATGTGGGTTGTATGTGTTACACTTTCAATTCTCTTTATTCTCCATTACGCGAAAAAAGTGAAGAGAGATCCTTCTGCCTCTATTCTAAGAAAGCAAAATGAAATGCTTAAGGAGTATTTTGGAGTTAATGCTGTGAGAGAAGTCCCTGCGCTTAACCTCCGGAGAATTCTAATTCTCATTGTTTTTATCTCCTGCTTCGCCGTGATGATCATTGGAGTCTCACTATTTGAGTGGTGGTTTATTGAAATGACCAGCACTTTTTTTGTAGGCGCTTTGATTATTGGCCTTATATACAGGATTAATGAAGGAAAATTTGCAGAGGAATTTATAAAAGGAGCCGGCGATTTGCTCGGTGTTGCATTTATCATTGGGATTGCCAGAGGCATTTCCATTCTTATGGATGACGGAATGATTAGTGACACTTTACTTTACCATGCAAGTTCGGTTACTGAAGGGCTTCACCAGGGAGTATTTATTAATACTTTACTATTCATATATAGCGGTCTCTCATTTTTAATTCCCTCCAGTTCGGGAATGGCCGTACTTACCATGCCTATCTTTGCTCCTTTGGCAGACACGGCAGATCTTGGAAGGGAGATTATTGTAAATGCTTATTTATATGGCATGGGTCTATTCCACATCATTAATCCTACCGGCCTCATTCTTCCATCTCTCGCCATTGTCAAAGTAGGTTATGATCGTTGGTTAAAATTTGTGTGGCCGTTATTGGTAATTCTTCTGGTTGTAACTATGATAAGCCTCACGCTGCAGGTGTACCTTTAATTGAATAGGCGGCAATTATGGCAATTCATGCACCATCTTTCAACACAATCTGCTTGGGAAAAATCGTAATTTAAGTTATCTTGAACTGCGAAAATATACTTACAAATTAAATCTTATGAAAAATTCCATTTCCCTTCTTTTATTTTTCATCACTCCCTTTCTTTTTGCACAGCAAAATGTGTTAACTGCCGAGGATGTGGCAAAAATTGAATATGTACAAAATGCAGAAATTTCCGAAGATGGAAATAAAATTGCCTATCAACTTTTAGTTCCCAAAGATCCGACACAGGAAAATGCCGCGGCAAGTTCTCATCTGTACGTTTACGACAGGGGCACAAGCTCTTCTTCAGCCTACGTTACTGACTACAGTGCAGGTAACGTGAAATTCCGCCCCGGTCAAAACACAATTACCTTTACCGCCCGCAGGGAAGGTGATAAATCTACTTCCCTTTACGAAATTGCAGCAGGGGGAGGTGAACCTCAGAAGATCTTTGAATTTGAAAGTTCTGTTTCCACTTATGACTGGCATCCAAAGGGAAATAAAGTTGCCTTTATTTCTCAAAGACCCGATGAATCAGAAAAGACCTCACTTCCATATGAGCCGGAAATCTATGAGACCAATCTTTCCAGCTCAGCCGTTTTTGTTGCAACTCTTGACGGTACAGAACCTAAAGAGCTTGCAGTTGAAGGTCATGTTGTTGGAGTACAGTGGAGTCCTGAAGGTAACAGGCTGGCGGTAAATGCAGCTCCATCTTCCCTGGTAGATGATTTTTATACAAGTCAGAAAATATACGTGGTTGATGCAAATAATTTAAATGTTACTTCGGAAATTGATCACAAAGCCAAGTTGGGATCACTTCAATGGAGTCCCGACGGAAAAAGAATTGCTTTTATTGCCGGTGAAGATCAGCACGATCCAATAGATGGAAGTCTTTTTATAGCTGAAGCCACAGGAGGAAAACCACAAATCCAGCAAAGGGATTTCCAGGGTCAGTTCCATTCTTTTATCTGGAATGACAATAAGAACCTGACTTACCTGGCCAGTGAGGGAGTGAACAGTATCATTGGAACACTGGGAGTAAATGGCAAAATGAAAACTATTTATGATAATAAAGATCTGAGTATAACAGGTTTTTCGGCAGCCAAAAATAACCGGATGGCTCTTGTGGCAAGCTCGGCTAAATACCCTAATGAACTGTTTATTTTAAATCCTAAAGCTTCAGGATTAGAGAGAATTACTACTTCCAACCCATGGCTTGAGGATAAACAATTAGGAAAACAGGAAGTGATCACTTATAAGGCTACAGATGGTCTTGATATCCAGGGTATTCTTATACATCCTGTCAACAATCCTTCAGGAAAGATACCTTTGATCACTGTTGTTCACGGAGGGCCTGAGGCTCATCATGACAATGGATGGTTAACAAACTACAGTATGCCGGGGCAGGTTGCTGCAGGAAAAGGATATGCTGTGTTCTATCCGAATTACAGGGGAAGTACCGGTAGAGGAATCGAATTCCAGAAGTCCAGCCAGGGAGATCCTGCCGGAAAAGAATTTGATGACATTATTGACGGCATCGATTATCTCATCAAGAACAACAACGTAGATGAAGACAGAGTAGGTGTAACCGGAGGTTCTTATGGTGGTTATGCTACTGCCTGGATGGCTACAAGACATACCGAGAGGTTTGCTGCCGGAGTGATGTCTGTTGGTATTAGCAACAATATCTCCAAATGGGGTACAAGTGATATTCCCGAAGAAATGTTCCTGGTACACAGCCGTAAGAGAATTTGGGATGATTACCAGTTCTACCTGGAGCGTAGTCCTATCTATTATGCAGACCAGGCAAAAACACCTCTCCTGATCATGCATGGTAAAGAAGACACCAGAGTAGACCCGGGACAATCTTTTGAATTATACCGTCATATCAAAACACGAACAGATACTCCGGTAAGACTGGTCCTTTATCCGGGAGAAGGTCATGGTAACAGAATGTCTACAGCTCGCTATGATTTTAATCTTCGTATGATGCGTTGGTTTGACACCTATCTTAAGAATGGAGAAGCCGAAGTTCCTGAAGTCATCCTGGAGCTTCAGATGAATTAAACCTTAATTTCAAAGAATTTTAACCCGTGATCTTTCCTAAAGCTCACGGGTTTTTTAGTTTCCTGAGGAAAGATCATCCTTACATTCCTAAATATTATTCAATAAACAATATTCATTGTCAAAGTTTTCCTAATCATCATTCTGTTTTGATGTAAAATACTTAGATTCAGAGGGTTTTGAGTTGATCCAAACCGCCAAAACATAATCTATGCCGATAACCAAACAAGAAACTATTGCTCCCGATATACAGCAAAAGCTACAAAAAGAGGAAGCTCCCCGGCCTGTGCTAGGAGCAGTTGATGCTATAGCTCTCATTGTGGGCATTGTTATAGGTGCAGGAATATTTCGAACTCCGTCTCTTGTCGCAGCAAATGTCGATTCAGGAGGAATGATGTTGGGGGTTTGGCTTCTCGGAGGTGCAGTTTCTTTAATAGGTGCCCTTTGTTACGCCGAGCTCACTACCACCTTCCCTAACACCGGAGGGGATTATCATTTTCTTATGCGGGCATTCGGAAAAAGAACTGCCTTTTTATTTGCCTGGGCCCGGATGAGCGTTATTCAAACAGGGTCTGTTGCATTATTAGCTTTTATCTTTGGAGATTACGCTTCACAGATCTATAGTTTAGGTGAATATTCGGCAGTCTTTTATGCCGCACTACTGGTCTGCACCCTTACAGCCATAAATATAGCAGGAATACATATGGGTGCCGGCGCACAAAAATTGCTTACCACAGTAGAAGTTTTGGGGATCGTATTGATCATTGTCGCCGGATTTTTTCTCATTCCTGAAGCTTCAGAAATATCATATAGCTTTACACCGGTTACAAACAGCGGCAATTCCCTGGGACTGGCGATGGTTTTCGTTTTGCTGACTTTCGGAGGCTGGAATGAAGCGGCATACATCTCGGCCGAAATAAGCAATGGTAAAAAGAAGATCGCTATGGCTTTAATAGCGAGTATCCTGGTGATCACCCTGGTATATTTCCTCGTCAATCTGGCATTTTTAAGAGGATTGGGATTGGAAGGCATGGCTGAATCTAACGCAGTTGCAGGAGATCTTTTGGGAGTAGCATTTGGTCAAACGGGAATAGTGATTATTTCTCTTATGGTGGCCATTGCCGCCATGACCTCAGCAAATGCCACTATTTTCACAGGAGCACGCTCTAATTACGCTTTGGGAAGGGATTTTAGTGCCTTTTCCTTTCTCGGGAAATGGAAAAGTCGACTGAAAGGACCGGTCAATGCTTTTTTAGTTCAGGGCGGTATTGCTTTGGTCCTGGTTAGTTTCGGTCTCTTCTCGCGAAGCGGCTTTGAAACCATGATAGATTACACTGCCCCGGTATTTTGGTTTTTCCTCCTTTTAGTTGGAATCTCTCTATTCATACTTAGAAAAAAAGAACCTCACAAAAAACGCCCTTTTAGAGTACCCTTATATCCCGTGCTTCCGCTTATTTTTTGCCTTAGCAGTGCATATTTACTTTATTCAAGTATCGTATACACAGGTTGGGGAGCGCTTGCGGGAATTGTTGTGCTTGCAGCAGGAATTGTCATTCTATTTCTGAATCCTTCCATTGCTGAAAAAACGAAATCCAATGAACTTCATTCTAATTAAAATTAATCCTATGAAAAATCTAAAAATTTTGTGCGTCTTTTTAATCCTGCCATTCCTTTCCCAGGCACAGGATGTTATTTATGTACCTACCAGTGATACTGTGGTTGATGCCATGCTTAAAATGGCCAGAGTCGAGTCTGACGATGTTGTATATGACCTTGGCAGCGGAGACGGCCGTATCGTCATTGCCGCTGCAAAAAACTTCGGTGCCCGGGGAGTCGGAATTGATATCGATCCTGAAAGAATTTCTGAATCCAATGATAACGCCGTGGATGCCGGGGTGACCGATAAAGTGGAATTTATTGAAGCCGATCTTTTTGAGTCCGATTTCAGTGAGGCCACAGTAGTAACGCTTTACCTTCTGGGTAGACTGAATGAAAGGCTAAAACCCATTCTTTTTGAACAATTAAAACCCGGTACCCGTATAGTATCTCATGCGTTCAGCATGGGCGACTGGGAACCCGAACAAACACAGGTAGTTGACGGGACTACAATTTATCTATGGACCATTCCGGAAAAGAAATAGTTTAAAGGTCCGAAAACTGAACTGAACACCTGTGGAATTCTTTAGGGAGTTGACTGCTAATTTTCAATGGCGAGTAGACCGGCAAACTCTTTAAGAGTAATTTCTGATAGTTTCGCCTGGAATTTTGCATTGCTGTGGCGAACCATCGCATTGATATAATTGAGTTGAGCAGTTCTGAACTCTATGGTGGGAATAGTTCCAATCCTGAATTTCTCCATGGTAATGTCCAGGTTTTGACGCGCAATGGCCTCATTTTCCCTCTCCAACTCCATTAAACGGATGTTGGTGAGATAGGTTTGATACGCCGTTTGTAGTCGCGACTGCAGTGTAAGAGTCTGCTCCTCGATAGCAATCTCACTGTTTTCCAGCTGAAGCTTTGCGATCTGCTCACTTCGGTTTTGATTAAGACCATCGAAAATATTTAATCTCGCAGTCAATCCATAATTAAACCCTTCTGTCCTTCCAAAAGTGGTAAAACCAACCGGAGATTCGTTCTGGGAGAAAATGTATCCCGTACTGGCCGCAATGCTGGGATATCTTCCCGCTCTCACCTGTTTTAACTGCAGCTGAGTAATGTTCCTGTTAATGATCTGTGCCTGTAAGGAAGGATTCTGAGCCATAGCAAGCTGCTCCAGGTTTTCAAGTAAAAGTTGATCGTCAACCCTAATATCTTCCTGAACCCGGAAGTCTATAGCCGGATCCCTTGCCAATAATTCATTAAGCTGAACTTTTGTATTATCAAACAATTCCTCCTGGCGTAACATGGTAGTACGATCTGTATTCAAATCTACCTGCGCATTAAGCACTTCAAGCCGGGAAGATCTTCCAATGGTAAAACGATTTTGAGCCAGCTCCACCCTTTGTTCAGAAATTACGAGTGTGCTGTCAAGAGCAGATAACTGCTGCTGTTGCTGCACCAGGTCGAAATAAGTTATTAGCACATCACTAACGCGGGAAAGTATGGTTTGCTGAAGTTCTGCCTCTCCGAGTTTTTCCAGTTCCTTTAGCTGGTCATATCTGGCAAACATTCTGAAACCATCAAAAAGCGTCCAGTCAGCTACCACTCCATAATTAAGGTTGTTGGACCTTGCATTATCGATTTCAATAATGTCTCCCGAAGCCCGCGTCTGTCGCGTGGATTGTATGCTGTTATTGCTGTTTGCTGTTAATCCTATTGAGGGAAGTATGCCTGCATTACCCCAGCTAACTCCGGTCTTGTCAATCTCAAGCTCGTTTCTTGCAATTTTGATAGAGTAATTATTATCAAGAGCTATGCGTATAGCTTCCTCTGCTGTTAAAAGTTCCTGGGCAGAAAGGGGTACACTTACAAAAAGTAAAACAAGGAGTTTAATTATCTTATTCATGCAAAAGGGGTTCCGGTTGAACACTGGGTTCAGAGGTTTCTTTTCGTTCAATTTCGTCAAATTCCGGCCTGTGCTTCTTCTCCCCCGACCACATTAGGTAAACGGCAGGAATAATAAAAAGAGTAAGGATCAAAGAGAACATGGTGCCTCCAATAATAACTACTCCCATTCCAATCCTGCTTGTTGATGCCGCTCCAAAAGCCACTGCAATTGGTAAAGCTCCGAGAGCAATAGTAAGACTGGTCATTAAAATAGGTCTTAGCCTGGATTCAGAAGCTCTTAATATAGCTTCCCGCTTTGGTATCCCCTGCTCACGTAATTGATTGGCAAATTCAACAATTAAAATACCGTTTTTGGTTACCAGACCTATGAGCATCACGGTTCCAATTTGGCTGAATATATTCCAGGTCTGCCCAAAAAGCCATAAACTGAATAAGGCTCCTGCCACAGCCATAGGTACAGTAAGTATGATGATCAATGGATCTATAAAGCTCTCAAATTGCGCTGCCAGTAACAGGAAAATAAGTAAAAGGGCCAGCACGAAAGCAAACATGGTATTGGAGCTACTTTCCACATAATCGCGGGATTCTCCTCCAAGATCTGTGGTAAAGGAATCATCAAGAACATTTCCTCTTATTCTTTCCATAGCTTCAATCCCGTCATCCATGCTCATACCCGGAGCAAGGCTCGCAGAGACCGTAGCACTCATATAGCGGTTATTGTGAAAAAGTGCAGGCGGGCTACTTTGCTCATCGGTAGTAACGAGGTTATCCAGTTGGATAAGTTGGCCATCACGGTTCCTCACAAACATGGACGTTAGATCCATAGGAGCGTCACGATCCTTTTTGTCAAATTGTCCCATTACCTGGTACTGCTTCCCATTCATCATGAAATAGCCAAAACGCTGACCACTTAAAGCCAGTTGCAAGGTCTGGGCTACATCAAGTACAGATACTCCAAGAGTTTGTGCTTTTTCCCGGTCAATAGTCACATATAATTCAGGCTTATTAAACTTCAGGTTTAGATCTGAATTTGAAAAGGTGGGATCATTCTGCACTTCCTCCATAAACTCAGGGATCTTCGCCTCCAGTTGTTCAAAATTCTGCGCCTGAATAATGTATTGTATTGGCATCCCACCCCGGCGATTCACTGCAATGGTAGGACTCTGACTAACATTAGTACGCGCACCGGGGAACTGTTTTGTCCACCCGGTAAGATCGGCAGCAATTTCGTCCTGAGAACGCTCCCTTTCTGAAGGTTCCACCAAGGCAATTCTCGCGAATCCGCTGTTGACAGATCCCGAACCCCAACCCGGAGAGGTAACAATAAGACTCACCTTTTTTTCAGGAATAGAATCATTAATTAATTGAGTGAGCTCATTCATAAATCGATCCATGTACTCATAAGATGCTCCTTCGGGTGCCGTAACTCCAAGACTTAAAAAGCTGCGGTCTTCATAAGGAGCTGTTTCCTTTTGAAGCAGACTATAGAAAACTACAGAGGCAATAAGACAAAGTCCGAGAATAGGGAAGCTTAACCATTTTTTTTCCATGAATTCCCGAAGAGAGGAAGCATAACTCCTGTTCATTTTCACAAAGTACTTTTCAGTAAAATTGTAGAATCTGGAATTGTTTTGTTTCCCGGGCTTCATCAGGTAGGCATTAAGCATGGGAGTTAAAGTAAGCGCAACAAAGGCTGAAATTAAAACCGCTGAGGCCAAGACTACTCCAAATTCCCTGAATAATCTTCCCACGAAGCCTTCCAGGAAGATCACCGGAAGAAATACTGCGGCAAGTGTAACCGAAATGGAGATCACGGCAAAGAAGATCTCATTGGAACCTTTTATTGCAGCCTGTATAGGACTCATCCCCTCCTCTACCTTTTTATATATATTTTCCGTTACCACGATCCCATCATCAACTACAAGACCGGTGGCAAGAACAATAGCCAGTAAAGTGAGAACATTTATGGAGTACCCAAACATCCACATGATAAAGAAGGTAGCAATAAGAGAAACAGGAATATCAATGAGTGGCCGCAGAGCAATGGACCAGTTCCTGAAGAAAAGATAGATCACCAGGATCACCAGGATTATAGCGATGGCCAGAGTTTCTGCAACTTCGGTAACCGATTTTTTTACAAAGGTGGTGTTATCAAAAGCAATGTTGAGCTTAAAATCTTTAGGCAGGTCTTTTTCCAGCATTTCATACTGCTCATAAAAAGCATCTGCAATATCCAGATAATTGGTTCCCGGCTGCGGAATGATCACCATCGAAACCATTTCCTGGCCCGAATCACTTAATTTTGTCTCCAGGTTTTCTGCTTCCAGGGCTGCAGATCCCACATCACTCAGCCGTACAAGGTTATCACCCTGAGCTCTGATGATGATGTTGTTAAATTCCTCTTCAGTAGAAAGATTTCCCAAAGTTTTTACTGCCAGTTCGGTATTCGAACCCGTTAATTTCCCGGTTGGCAGTTCCACATTTTGTGCATTTAAAGCTGCACGAACATCGGCTACTGTGGCACCATAAGACGCCAGCTTCACCGGGTCAATCCAAAGTCGCATTGCATAACGACGCTGTCCCCAGATTTGTACGCTACTTACACCGGGAATAGTTTGCAGCCGTGGTGCAATAACATTTTCGGCATAATCACTCAGCTCCAGTACATTTTTTTCATCACTTTGAACAGTCATGGCAATGATAGGCTGGGAATCGGCATCGGCTTTAGAAACCACAGGAGGAGCATCAATATCCTGAGGCAGTCTTCTAACAGCACGTGAGACTTTATCCCGCACGTCATTTGCCGCTGCCTCCAGGTCTTTATCAAGATTGAATTCTATATTGATATTACTTGAACCCTGGGTGCTTGTCGAGCTAATATTTCGAATTCCGTCTATGGAGTTGATTTCCTTCTCCAGGGGTTCTGTGATCTGGCTTTCAATAATATCGGGATTCGCACCTGTATAATTTGTACGTACAGAAATAATAGCAGGATCAATGGACGGAAACTCTCTGACTCCGAGATAAGTGAAGCCAATGACCCCAAAAAGTACTATTGCAATATTCATCACAATAGTTAGTACCGGTCTTTTTATACTTAAAGAAGATAGACTCATTACAAACTGGTATTAGCAACAGGCTGCCGCAGGTTTACATTGACGGGAGCTCCATCTTTTAAGATCATAACGCCGGAAGTTAAAATAGTATCTCCCGGTTTCAGGCCAGAAAGAACTCTAACCATTCGTTCTGTACGGGCACCTGTTTGTACTTCCACTTCTTTGGCTACACCTCCATCTGCAATAAAGATCTTTTTACCATTTTGAATGGGAATAAGAGACTCTGTAGGAACCATTATAGCATCCTGGACTGCCGCCAGTGGCAGGCTCACATTTGCAAAAATTCCGGGGATTAGACTTCCTGTTTCATTTTTTGCCAGGGCACGCATTTTTAACGTACGTGTGGCTACATCAATTCCGGGCTCAATTGCATATACCTTTGCCATGTGCACCTTTGAAGAACCAGATGTGGTAAAACTCAATTCGGAATCTATTCCAACCTGCCCTGCGTATTTTTCAGGGATAGAAAATGTAAGTTTTAATTCGTCCAGGTTCACCAGGTTGGCTATTGAAGTAGCAGGCGTTACATAAGTTCCTTCTGAAATATACCTGAGACCTATAGTACCCGAAAAAGGGGCTCTAACGGTAGCTTTAGCAAGCTGGGCTGCGATCAACTGAGATTCTGCCTTAGCCGATTGCAAATTGGCCTGTGCAAGATCATATTCTTCCTGACTAATAGCTTCTTTTTCGAGCAGGAGTTGAGCTCTTCGTTCATTTTCGACCGCCAGTTTTTCGGCAGTTTTAATTTTAGCAAGTTGAGCCCTGAGTTCAAGATCATTAACTTTAAATAAGACCTGTCCTTTAGAAACTTTGCTTCCCTCTGTAAAATTTATCTGTTCTACCACACCGGAGATCTCACTTCGCAGTTCTACCTGCTCGTTAGCCTCCAATGAACCTGAAAGAGAAAGATTTTCCGAAAAACGCTCCGGTGAAAGAACCATACCTGTAACCGTTGCTGCGCCCTGAGAACGGGGACCATTGGAAGTTTTAGCTTCATTATTGGCAGTGATCCTGTAAACGACCAAAATTACGAGACCAACAAGTAACAGGCTGTAAATAATATGTTTTGTCTTCATTTTATAAGAAGTAAGAAAATTTGCAAGCGTAAAATGGGCAAATGTAATACTTAATTGGACTGGATTAATCCTGAAAAGTTTAATTGGCAGTAGGAAAAAAAAATCTTCTTTTTCTAAACAAGGATTTCAGCCCCTTTAAAAATTCAGAGAGCTATCATCGTTTTATATTTATTCCTAACAGAAAAATTAAATAGGTAATTAATATAAACAGAATATCCGAATCAATAGCATTTTGGATAAATTTGTCTAAATTATAAGTTAATTATATAAACAAATTGAAAAACTTATTTATCTTTAAATTCTTGTAACACTAATACTGCAGTTTTGAAAATGTTTTGTTTTATCTCATCACCTTCATTATCGGGCAAACTCCTTTTCCTGGCAGCTTTATTGCTTTTGTTTCTCTCCGTTACGGGAGAGAACAATCCATATGAAAACGATCCCTATGCAGCAGTTCATAAAGAGACAGAATTTGCTACCTCTGCATTAAAAGCTTCGGCTCCGGGTGAAAGTTCAATTTCCCGCATTTTAATATCAGGTTATGAGGAACTGGTTAAAGCCTTAACCTTCGTTGATGAAAGCCTGCACACCCAGCTGGCCGGGCTTTTTATTTCCGAAGAAAATCCGTTTTTCGGAATTGCAATCAATAATGAAGTTTTTGAAAATAATAGAAAGATTAAAACATGACAGGAATTGGATTTTTGAACAGCCCTTATTTTATCTGCTGCAACGTCTATATTCTAAATGTCAACACTTCAAATAAGATCTCAAAACCATATATATAATTGTCGCTGTAATTTTACCTACTGAATAAGATTTGTTTGCTTTCGGATAGAATTACAGTCCTGAGGCCGTCAGTATTTTGACGGCCTTATACTTTTAAACATCTTCGGTATTTAGACCTTCCTGTTCAAATGTTCCTTTCGGCATATTCCCGGAAGTTTTCCAGGATCGCCTGCCAGCCCTCCTTTTGTTTCGCAACAGAATTTCCTGCCTCAGCATCAAAAGTTTCTTCTATGAAAGTTGCATTATCCACAGGTTTGAAAATAATTTCTACCTCTCTTCCATCTGTCAGCCGGTATTTGATCATTCTGTGTTCTTTTATTTCTGTGTAATTTCCCTCAAAATCAAATTTGGCGCTTCCATCTTTAGCCTCCATCCGGTATTTGAATTTTCCATTTTCCCTTAGCTCATTTTCGGCGAAGGGTGTATGCCAATCGGGTGATGCATTGTTCCACTTTTTAATATGTTCGGGAGTGGTCCATAAATTCCAGACTTTCTCTATAGGAAGAGGTACTAAGGTTTCTACTTGTATACGATTATCTTTCATAGCTTCAGGATTTATTTCTAACCGGTTTAGATTTCTAAAAAGAGCTACCTCACTACAGGCACATCGTCAAAATACCCACCCACCTGCCTGGCACTCAATTAAATAAAAATACAACATTTTAAAATTCCGGAACAGGATTGTTCCTGGTTTTCCTAATCATTTCTCAATTTTAAGTAGATCTTCTGGAGCTGAAGATATTCAGAAAAAGATGACCTATTGAATTTGAAAATAAATTGATCTTTAAAAGGAGTCAAAATCGGAAAATTGCTCCTTAATGATCCTGTCTTTCTCCTGCTGTAAATATTTAAGAAAGGAGCTCGAGGCAGGAGACAGGATTTTGTCTTTTAACCAGATCAATTTCCAGGTTGAATTTATAGGGAAACCTTCTACAGGAACAATATTTATGTGTCCCCTGCTCAATTCATTTCTAATTCCTATCAAAGGCATAACAGAATATCCCAGTCCCGCAATGACAGCCTGTTTTACAGCCTCATTAGATGTAAGTTCCAACCTCCTGGTCACATTAAGATCGTGTTGTTTTATGAATCTTTCCATGATCTTTCTGGTACCTGAACCTTTTTCTCTAAAAATCAAAGGAACTTTAGTAAGCAAGTCACTGGTCTGTTGCTGTTTTGTAATAAGATTTTTCCCTCCTACAAAGAATAGCTTATTATCCATTAGGTTGAGTTGCTCAACCTGCATATTTTGAGGCAGAAGGGATACAAGTGCAAAATCGACCTCATTCTTTTCTAAACTCTCTATTACCCGTGCCCGATTAGTTACATCCAGAATAAGTTCTAAACCCGGATGAGCATTTAAGTAATCGGAAAGAAAATAAGGCATCACATATTTCCCTGTAGATACTACCGTTATACTCAGGGTTCCTATAAGTTCCCCTTTGAAGGCAGCAGCCTTACTGTTTATTCCCTCAATCTCCCTAATGATCCTGCCGGATGCTTCAGCAATTTCATTTCCAAATTGAGTAATAAACACTTTACGTCCTATTATTTCCAATAAAGGAACATCAAATTGATCCTGTAAATTCCTTATCTGTATGGAAACAGCAGGTTGGGAAAGATGAAGCTCTTCTGCTGCCTTGGTAATGCTCCCGGTTTGCTTTACTTTTAGAAATACTTTTAGTTGATGTAAGGTATAATGCATAAAAGGCTTTTATGTATTGCATTAAATGTATAAATTATTTTATGTTTTATAAGGTGCTATTTTTGCTAATGCAATCTGCATATATTCGGATAATTTAAAATGAGTCAGCCAGAGATATTTAATGAAGCAGATGAAGATTTAAAAGACAGGCTTTTACAGCTCGTTGAGGAGGGAGATCCTACGGTAATTCTGTCTTCCCAATATATTGAAAGCCTTAATGATCTTATTAAGTATGAATTCATTTCAATTGAAAATGACAGGCTAAAATTAACTGAGAAGGGTTTGCAGGCTAAAACAATGGGATACAAAACTGTTATAGGTCAAAAATTAGTTGCAGAGGGAGAAAAAAAAGAAGATCATATTCTTCAACAAAAGACTTCTTCAGGTATTTCGAACCGGTCCTTCCTTATTCTTGTCTGTTTCCTAGTGGTTTCTCTTGTGGCTCTTTTAACGGCAACAAATTTCTGAACAAAGACAAACCGCCCTTCAAGTGCTTTTTCCGATTACCCTACATTCTCGGAAACTGCAGCAATTCCAGGCGGTTTTTGTTTATTTTTAGATGATCTTCAGATCTTTAAGTATTCCAATGAGATGTGGAGTGGTATTCGCACCAAACTCCTCCCTTAATTCTTTAAGCCTTTTTTCAATTGAACTTTTACTGCTCGGAGATATATTACGGTTTTTAAAATCCTCCTGAATTTCTTCTTGTGTAAGGCCGGTAGCCACAGCTTTAAGCATCTCGATTTCCCAGTTGCCTAAAAAAAGTAGATTATCCTTCTTGAGTACAGCTTCTATACTTTCGGAATTGTATTGCTGACCATCATTAAGAGCCAGAATAGCTTCCTGCAGATCCCGCATACCATTTCGGTCTTTACAGACATAAGCGTCAATATGACCGGAATCCCATAGGCTGCGCACTGTATGTGGATGATCTTCTATTGTATTGACCAGGACTTTGATATTTGGATCTTCCTGTTTTAGCAGGTTGATCAACTCTTTACCCGATCCAATATTTTCTGTATGATGATCATGTTTAAAGGAAAGATCACAAATAAGAAGCTGGAAAGGCTCCTTATCCTGAATAGCCTTTTTAGCCAGCAACCAGGCTTTGTCACAATACTGGGCATGCTCAACCTGATCAATATCAAGGTTTTGAAGCACTGCCGCAACCGCCAGGTTGATACTGTCCATGTCTTCCGCTACCAGAACCTTTTTAAACATGACCTTTAGTTTCTTTAATAATTCAAAGTTAAGACAAAGCTCGCAGGCTTGATTACGGTTTTCCTCATTAGCGGGCAAAAATTAGGAAATAATCACTTTTTTTATTTTTTGAACCCCAATAACTCAGAAAAATAAAAATACTTTAATGGGGAACCTCCACCTTTTTTTACAAAAATGTATATTTGAATTGTCCTGTTAATTATGACTATGAACTTCCCCGAAATTGTGGCCCTTATCCTGGGGATTCTTGCCCTTTTGCCCACGCTGGCCTCACTTACGAGGTTCGATCAGTGGTGGATCAGGGGTTTTGATTTCCCCCGTCTGCAGATAAGTACCATTATATTATTTGTAATTCTTTATTCTGCAGTAGTTTTTAATTTCAGTTCCTTCTGGGAGTATGCCATTATGCTGCTTCTGGTATTCAGTTTTCTGTACCAGTCTGTCAAAATTTTCCCCTATACTATTTTTGCTAAAAAGCAGGTGCAAAAATTCAAAGGAAAAGATGACCCTAATGAAGTTTCTATTCTGGTTAGTAATGTACTCGCAACCAATAACAAATACGGAAAGCTGATCACACTCATTGTACAGGAAAATCCCGATTTGGTTCTTACTCTGGAAACTACTAAAGAATGGGAGAAGCAACTGGAGGTGATAGAAAAACAATATACACATACCGTCAAGATTCCCCTGGATAACTTATATGGTATGCATCTTTATTCCAAACTTGAACTTGAGGATGTTGATATAAAATATCTAATTTCTGAAGAAATTCCTTCCATTCACGGAAAAGTAAAGCTCCGCAGCGGAAAGAGAATAAATATTCATTGCCTGCACCCAAAACCTCCCAGTCCTTCTGAAGATGACACCTCCACCAACCGTGATGCAGAACTTCTACTCGTAGGAAAGGAAGTGGACGGAAAAATGAAAACATTAGTTTTTGGGGACCTTAACGATGTGGCCTGGTCCCGTACCACGAAATTGTTCATGCGTCTTAGCGGATTATTAGACCCAAGGA
Organism: Salinimicrobium xinjiangense DSM 19287; assembly: GCF_000423585.1. Classification (GTDB taxonomy): domain Bacteria; phylum Bacteroidota; class Bacteroidia; order Flavobacteriales; family Flavobacteriaceae; genus Salinimicrobium; species Salinimicrobium xinjiangense. The sequence continues at coordinate 32,051 of NZ_AUIG01000015.1, read as the reverse complement.
TAGGCCGAGGTTTCTATAATACCTTTCATGCGGAATATCCCGTTTTTAGGTGGCCTTTGGACCATGTATTCCACAGTTCAGACTTTCTGCTACAAAAACTGAAACGTTTAGATAAGATAGGATCCGATCACTTTCCTATTTTCATAAGTCTGGTCTATGACCCAAAAGATGAGGACCTAAATGACGGACCCGAAGATCCCGATGAAGAGGAAAAAGAATGGGCAGAAGAAAAAATAGACAAAGGACTCAACTCCGGAGATCACTAGTCTTTACAGAACAAAGGCTTCTAAAATGGCATTTTTGACACCTGTTATTTTTCTCTTATCACCGGTTCCATAACCTCCCACACATTTTCGGCTACGATATCGTATCCTTCGGCCGTTGGGTGGATCCCGTCCTGTTGATTTAATCCCGGAACTCCGGCTACTCCCTCAAGAAGAAATGGAATAAGATGAATGTTATTTTTATCTGCTATTTCAGGAAAAAGTTCCCTGAACTCTGCAGTATATTCCGGCCCCATATTGGGCGGGATCTGCATTCCGGCCAGAATGATCTCAACCTGCGGATTTTTCTCTCTTACGTTGTCAATAATAGCTTGTAAGTTTCTCCTGGTCTCTTCTACAGGAATGCCTCTAAGTCCGTCATTTGCACCCAGTGCCAAAACAAAAATATCTACCTCCTGATTAAGGACCCAATCTAACCGGTTTTTTCCGGCTGCAGTAGTTTCTCCACTTAGACCGGCATTAACCACTTCATAGTTAAGCCCCAGGGAGTCGATTTTCTCCTGTATTTCGGCGGGGTAACCTTCAGCAGGATCGAGGCCCATCGCCGCTGTAAGACTATCGCCAAAAAAAAGTATGGTTTTAGAATTTTTTGTGGCTTCAGCTTCCTTTTCACTTTCTGCAGGATCTTCGATCTTTGTTTCCTCTTCCTTCTTGGTATCTTCCCCACAGGAAGTCAAAATGAGTATTAATATAAATGGTAAAAATTTCAGCTTTTTCATGTCATCAGGGTTCAAATGAAAATCATTTCTTATTTTGCTTTTTTGACAGTTAATCATTAAAGATGACAAAGATATTGAATGTGCGCAACCTGGAGAAAAGCTATTCCAGTGGAGCCAAAAAACTCACTGTTCTTCAGGATGTAAGTTTTGACATAGAAGAAAAACAGACCTTCTCTATTGTGGGACCCTCGGGCAGTGGGAAAACCACTCTTTTAGGGCTTTGCGCAGGTCTCGACAGACCGGATTCGGGCAGCATAGAACTTTGCGGAACTGAATTAAGCAGCCTTTCTGAAGATGAACGAGCTGTACTGCGCAATCAAAAGGTAGGATTTGTTTTTCAGGATTTTCAATTGTTATCAACTTTAACTGCCCTTGAGAATGTTGCTGTTCCTCTGGAATTACAAGGCGCCAAAAATGCTTCAAAAGTAGCCAGGGAGCTACTGGAAAAAGTCGGACTTGGTGGAAGATTTGATCATTACCCCTCCCAACTCTCCGGCGGAGAACAGCAACGGGTCGCAGTGGCCAGAGCTTTTTCCAATAAACCTTCTATTCTTTTTGCCGATGAACCCACGGGTAATTTGGATTCAGAAACGGGGGAAAAAGTGATCGATCTTCTTTTTGAGCTCAACCGGGAAGCCGGTACTACCCTGGTGATCGTCACTCACGATCTTGATCTCGCAAAAATGACACAACGTATCCTTCGTCTTAAGGGCGGGAAAATAATTCAGTCACATGAACAATACTAGATCCGTGGCTTCCCTTTCCTGGTTAATGAAGATGGCGTGGCGCGACGGAAAAGCCAGCAGCCGTAAGCTGGTGCTTTTCATGGCTTCTATTGTTCTTGGAATTGCTGCTGTAGTTTCTATTCAATCCTTTGGAGAGAACCTTAAGGATAATATTGCTGAGCAGTCTAAAGCAATGATGGGAGCCGACTTTAAGATTGACCTGGACGAGGCTCCTTCCGAAGAGATCTTAAGTGTAATGGATTCTTTAGGAGGGGCACAGGCAAGAGAGATAAGCTTTAGTTCAATGGCTGCATTTCCTGGTAATCCCGGCACCAAACTGGTACAGGTAAGGGGAATTGAAGGAGGTTTTCCCTTTTACGGGGAGCTGGAGACCAGTCCTCCACAGGCAGCAGAAGAGTGGCGAAAAGAAGGTGCCGCCTTGCTGGATGCCACTGTCATGCTCCAGCTCGGACTCAAACCGGGAGACCAGATCAAAATTGGGGAGGTTGTCCTTCCCATCGCCGGGTCATTAATAAATGTACCCGGCAGCAACGCCTTTTTCAGTTCTATAGCACCGCCAGTTCTTATTCCCTATAGTTTTATTGAAGAAACGGGGCTCATTCAGACCGGCAGCAGGATCAACTATGATTTTTATTTCATTGCTCCGGGAGCAGATCTTGATCGGCTGGACAGGGAACTGGACCCCCAACTGGATAAGTATGAAGCAGATCTTGACACCCATACCTCCACCAGTGAACGCCTGGGACGTCGTTATGAAAACTTCGGCAAATTTCTCAACCTTGTGGCCTTTGTAGCATTGTTGCTGGGTTGTGTAGGTATTGCCAGTGCCATTAATATTTATATCAAAGGAAAATTAAAAGCTGTAGCCGTTTTAAAGTGTTTGGGAGCAACAAAAAAACAATCCTTCCTGATCTTTTTGATACAGATTGCAGGAATGGGTCTTTTAGGCGGGATCATAGGAACGATTGCAGGCTTATTGTTACAGCAGCTTTTCCCTTTGCTGCTGCAGGATTTACTACCGGTAGATATTCAAATGAGCTTTTCTCCACAGATCATTATAATGGGCCTGCTGCTGGGAATTCTAATGTCGGTGCTCTTTGCTCTCATTCCTTTGATAGGCACTCTATACGTTTCACCCCTGGAGACCCTGCGGGTACAAAAAAGCAGCGGAAAGAAAAAAGGAAAAGCTGAACTGACGGTACTTGCAGGCATTTTTTTATTTATTCTCCTCTTCTCTTATTGGCTTTTAAAAGACTGGAGATACTCCTTTAGTTTCGTATTTGGGATCATTCTTACTTTTTCTATTCTGGCGGGAATAGCTAAACTTTTCATGAAGGGGATACGGGAAAACTTTCCTAAAACATGGGGTTTTCCTGCACGACAGTCTTTACAGAACTTATTCAGACCGCAAAATCAAACCCTTACCCTCGTATTGGCTATAGGCGTGGGAACTTTTCTTATAAGTACGCTGTATTTCACTAAGGACATCCTGCTGGATCAGGCTTCACTGGACGCCCAAACCGATAGTCCTAATATGATCCTCCTAGATGTACAGGCGGGACAGGATGAGAATGTTTCAGAAACAATAAGAGCATCCGGAAATCCCGTACTTGACAATATTCCTATTGTCACTATGCGGGTTCAAAGTATTGAAGGACGAACTGTAAACCAAATAAAGGAAGATTCCACTTCAGGAATTAACCGCTGGGTATTAAACCATGAATTCCGGGTTACGTACAGAGATTCGCTTATCAATTCGGAAGTTTTAACTTCGGGGGAATGGATTCCCCGGGTTGATGATCTTAATCTTATCCCTATTTCTGTAAGTGATAATTTTGCGGAGGATGCCCAGGTGAGCATAGGAGATAGGGTGTCTTTTAATGTGCAGGGAGTGGTCATGAATACGGAAGTGCGTAGTATAAGAACAGTTGACTGGAGCAGGATGCAACCTAATTTTTCCATTGTATTCCCGGCAGGTGTCCTTGAGAACGCACCGCAATTCCGGGTGATAACTGCAAACGTTTCAAACGAAGAATCATCGGCAGCTTTACAGCAGGAACTGGTGAGGTTATTCCCGAACATTTCCATAATTGACCTGCGGCAGGTACTACGCGTAGTTGAAGATATACTCAATAAAATCGCCTGGCTCATTAATTTCATGGCTTTCTTTAGTATACTCACGGGAATTATTGTCTTGTTAGGAGCTGTGCGTACCAGTAAGTTTCAGCGTATAAAGGAAAGCGTACTGCTACGTACCATTGGTGCCCGAAGCAGGCAGATCTTAAAAATACTGGCCCTGGAATACTTTTATCTTGGTGCCCTGGGAACATTATCTGGCATCCTGCTTTCTCTGCTTAGCAGTCAATTACTCGCCTGGCTGCTGTTCGAAACAGCCTTCACGCCTTCTGTTTTCCCTTTCCTGGTATTGTTCCCTTCTATCACATTACTTGTAATGTTCATTGGCCTTACCAACAGTATAAGTGTAATAAAAAGTCCGCCACTGGAGGTATTAAGAAAGGAAAGCTACTAAGATTGGGTCGGGAAAAATTCTTTCCGTTTGCCAAAATCGAGATTACAAAACATCTCGAAATCTGTATATGCAAAGAATAAAAAATTGCCCCAAAAGTGTCTATGATGCTTCAACCAGGGATTTCGGGTTCTTTACAGCTTTTCATTTCCTTTTAAAATCCCGACCTTTGCTGTACACAAATTCGCTATGAATCAAAAACAGAAATCCATCCCCTATTCCATACTTGAACTCGCCAGTGTTGGTGTAAATTCCTCCATAAAAAGGACTTTTGAGGACAGCCTTGACCTGGCACAAAAGGCTGAAGACATGGGATACCACCGGTTCTGGCTGGCCGAACACCACAACATGGTAAGCATTGCCAGCTCGGCCACTTCAGTCCTGATCGGGTATATTGCCGGCGGCACAGAAAAGATAAGGGTAGGCAGCGGTGGAATCATGTTACCTAATCACTCCCCCCTGATAGTATCGGAGCAATTCGGAACACTGGGTAATCTATATCCCGATCGTATTGATCTCGGCCTCGGCAGAGCCCCGGGAACCGACCAGGTTACTGCCCATGCCATTCGCAGTGACCGTATGCAGGCTGTCTATAAATTTCCGGAGGAAATAAGTGAGATCCAGCAGTATTTTTCCACAGAAAATAAAAATTCAAAAGTCCGTGCCGGGGTTGCCGAAGGAGTTAAAATGCCAATCTATATACTGGGATCGAGCACAGACAGTGCACATGTGGCAGCCGAGAAAGGTTTACCCTACGCTTTTGCCAGCCACTTTGCTCCCGCACAACTTTTCGAGGCGCTAAACATTTACTATAACAAATTTCAACCTTCTAAGTTTCTTGAAAAACCTTATACCATAGGTTGCATCAATGTAATTGCTGCCGATACAGATGAAGAAGCTGAAGATATTTCCACCACCTTAATCAAGATGATGCTTGGAGTAATGACGGGAAATATTGATTACATGCAACCTCCTGCGAAAATGACTGCCGAGCTTCGGGAACTGGCAGCAAATCCCGCCTTTCAAAGGATGCTGAAATATGCATTTATTGGAAGTAAAGAATCTGTAAAGGAGAAAACTTCAGAATTTCTCAAACAAACCGGAGTCAGTGAAGTCATGGTGGCTTCCCATATTTTTCATCATGAAGACCGGGTAAAATCATACAGGATCTTTTCAGAAATTATGAAAGAATTAAACTAATTCCTTTCGACCCGGCTGTAGTTTGTCCGGCTTTATTTCTAATTTTGGTCTATGCAGCTACATTTATACCAGATCAATGCTTTTACAGATGGAAATTTCAGCGGAAATCCTGCCTGTGTAGTTCCCCTGTCAGAATGGTTACCGGATGATCTCCTCCTGAAAATAGCAAAAGAGAATGCTGTTGCCGAAACTGCATATTTTGTCGATTTAGGATATAAATTTCACCTTCGCTGGTTTACCCCCGAAATGGAAATGGATCTATGCGGGCATGCCACTCTTGCAACTGCTCACGCCCTAAGGGAGATTAGAAAATTTTCAGGTAAAAATATCATTTTTGAGACCCGTAGCGGAGATCTGACTGTAACCACAGCAGATGATCTTTATATTCTTGATCTGCCGGCAAGGAAACCTGCACCCACTCCTCTTCCCGAACTTCTTCAAAGATCACTGAATTTTCAGCCACAGGAGGTACTGAAAGCGCGGGACTACGTCCTGGTTTACCAGTCTGCAGAGGAAGTGAGAAATATTAGCATAGATCGTTCTTTATTTGATCAACTGGAATTGGGTACGGGAGGAGTCATCGTTACAGCTAAAGGTGACAATTCAGATTTTGTTTCCCGCTTTTTCACACCAAAGGCTTCTGTTTTTGAAGATCCAGTAACCGGTTCGGCGCATTGTTCCCTGACGCCCTACTGGAGTGAAAAACTGGAAAAAAACGAATTAACGGCCATGCAACTATCTGAGCGCGGAGGCCGTCTCCTTTGCCGGAACAAAGGTGAGCGGGTCGAAGTTGCAGGCACTGCAGGTACTTATTCCATTGGCAAATTATTTCTCGATCTGGATTAGCTCACTCCTATTTCCCGGGCCGCACGTATTCCCGATCTCAGCGCTCCTTCCATGGTACTTCTCAAGATACTGGTATGTTCTCCGGCGAAATGAATATTCCCATGGGAACTCTGAAGATGCTCAAGATGAGTTGTTACAGAACCCGGAGCAGGCCAGCTGGGACCTCCCAAAGCATATGGATCTGTAGACCAGTTTTTAATAATTGTTTTTGTATGATGTTCCTTTGTTCCCGGATGGATTTTTTCTATGTGCGATATAAACATTTGTTCCACCTCTTCTTTTGATTTTCCATTAATATTTTTCGCTGCCTCTCCTGCGAGCGAACTCTCCAGTAATGCAGGTCCCTGCACATCATTCATATTTTCATATGCATTTAGTTGACCAATGGGAAGATCCGTAAAAGTAAGTCCCGAAAGATTCTCTTTTCTCCACACAGGTTTTTCCAGTTCAAGAAAAACCCTCGCCAGGTCTAATACCCGCATTTCTTCTATAGCCGTTGTCTTAGGGTCGGAAAGAGCAGGAGAAAAATTAATTTTTTGAAGCACTTTAAGAGGAAGTGTTACAATTACCTTTTCGGCCGTAAAAGATGATCCTGTTTCTGAAGTTACTCTTACCTCTTTTCCAAGGTCCTCAATAGCTCTCACAGGGGTTTCATAACGAATGACATCGTTCATTTCTTTTGACATTTCCCGGGGCAATAGATCATTACCCCCTTTGAGAATGAATGGAGCATCCCCCATGAACAGGCCAAAATCTGAGATTGCCATAGATAATCCTGAAGTTCCTCCGGGCACTGCAGCAAACCATTGGGTGTTTCTTATGAGTTGAATAGCTCCTTCACTCGCTCCCTGTGCTCTTAGGTAAGCTTCAAGAGAGGTATGGTCCATCTGCACGAGCGGTTCCCTGTTCCAGTTTTCCGGCTGTCTTATTTCCTGCGGAAGGGTGTCAATTATGTACTTCTGAACGAGCCCGAATGGTCCTAATTCCTTTTCTTCTGCAGTAAGTTCATATGGCCATTCTACTGTTTCTCCCGAAGCCACATCAAGTCTTTTGCCGTTGAGATGATAGGTAACAGGCTTTTCCGGAAGTGTCCATGGTATCTTTTCAAATCCATATCGATCAATAAATTTTAATGCTGTAGTGTAGGAATTAGAAAAAGCTGCAGCTCCTTCTTCTGCATAAAGACCTTCAGAAAATGGTTCACGTAATGTAGATACTCTCCCACCGGGTCGATTTCTTGCTTCGAGCAAGGTCACCTCGTGCCCGGCTTCCCGCAGGTTCCATGCTGCAGCAAGACCCGAAAGTCCCGCACCTATTACTATTATTCTTTTTGGATCTTTTGTTTTTCCACTGAGGAATTCGGCTGCGGCAAGACTTGCGGAAAATAACAGCCCTGTTCCCAAAGCGCCGAATTGCTGTAAAAAGATCTTTCTGGAGATCCCCTTCTTTTCTGTTGTTTTCATAATATTTATGATAATTATTGGTTAGCAGTAGAAATAAAAGGGGAAGAAAGGAGGACTTATGATCACCTAAATTACATAAAATATTTTATTCAGTTAATTTATCAGCGAACGGCTTCCGAAACATCCTCCTGCAGGAGAAGTGCTGCACAGAGTCCTGAAAGTAAAAAACGTTCTGAGGGATCTTTCGTGTGGAAGTAGACTTCTCCTCTATCAACCAGCGAAACCGCTGCAACAGATGTTCCCCGGTTGTCAAAGATCTCATAACCTATAGAACCAAAGATCATCTCCTGTGGTCCTTTTTTACCCACCACCCTGGTAAGGGGTTTAAGCTTATAGAAATTGTTCTTATCAAGAGCAAAAAACCCGGTATAATCTCCTGCCGACAATTGGGCAGCATGGTTATCCAAAACAAGTTGCCAGGGCTGTGTTTCAGAATTTAGGAAGATCTGAAGATAGAACAGGTTTTCTGAATATCCCGATCCTCCAAAAATATCTTCCATAATATTCACTACAGAATTTGGGTTATCACCAATTTGTAGATCCCGTGAATGAAAAGCAGACACTGCATAAACATCTGCTGCATTTCCAAAGAAATCCCTGAGGGTAAAGTAGTAAGCCTGGTCGCTATTGGCGTAGTCCATAGCGATTAAGTTAGGATAGGCAGGGTTGTGCACCTGTCCACTAATGAGGTCCACACGCGTATTCCCACTACGGGTCCAGGACCGCTTCACTACTGAAGTTTCATAATCACTAAAGCTTATTTTCTGCCTTATCAACAGGCCTTGCCTGCCTTTAACGGGAAATGCTGTAGTGTCTGAGACCGAAAGGACCGGCTTCATTGGTGTACAGGAAACCATTATTATAACGATCGACAACAGAAGATAGAATGTTCTCATAAGAAGTTGATTATTCCTCTTATACGATTTATTATAATAATTGTTACCAATATTCAATAACTAAACCTGTAATTAGGCTACATTATCCTGGGACAATATTTTGTTTCCTTTTATAAAATACATTTTCATCAATCCTTTATTCTTTACCATAATTTCTCCGCGGTACTCAAATTCAAATTTATCTTTCACCAGCGCATAAGTATTTTCTGAGATATTTATTTTTCCCAATTCAGAAGAAGTTTCCATCCTCGCCGCAGTATTAACAGCATCCCCCCAGATATCATAAACCCATTTCTTACTTCCCACAACTCCTGCCACCACGGGTCCGGAATTTACTCCAATCCGAATGCGAAACCGGGTCTCTCCTTTGGGATTATTTTTATGTGCTTCCTCTACAAAAGAGAGCATATCACAGGCAGCTAATAAGGTCCTGTGAGCATGATCTTCTACAGGAAACGGTACTCCTGCAGCACACATATAGGCATCCCCAACAGTTTTGATCTTCTCTAATCCGTGCTCCTCCACAATCTCATCAAATTTGGAGAAGTAGAAATCTACTGTTTTTACCAATTCTTCCGGCGGAAGGTTTTCGGCATAGTGGGTGAAATTCCTGAAATCTGTAAATAAAATGGTTACTTCCTCGAAACGTTTTGCACTTACTTTTCCTTTTTCCTTTAGTTCCATTGCGGTTTCATGAGGAAGGATATTCAATAACAATTTATCAGACCTGTTTTTTTCCATTTCTATGATCTTTTTTGTCCTTCCTATATATTTGTTCCGCCTATAGAGTCCCAGGGCCAGCAGCATTACCAGGAATGAAGCGATTCCTGTAGCCACAACTATATTTCTCTGATTGGCTTTTTGTTCATTGAGAAGATCAACTTCCGTTTGTTTTCTGGCAATTTCGAAATCTGTGCGCAAATTTGCCATTTCTTCCACCGTCTTAATGTCCCGGATACTGTCATTAATAAAAACATGTTGTTTATAGTGATTATAAGCTTCAGGTATATTCCCCACCTGCTCAAAAAGATTGGAAAGCATTAAATGGGCCTCTTCAATATCCTGTTTTAAGTCGTGGTTATAAGCAGCTTCCAGGCTTCTTTGAGCATAATCTATTGCCGTTCTACAGTCTCCCCTCTCGGCGTATACTTCGCCCATAGAAGCGAGAAAATCGCTTGTGGCATTCAAATAGTCGGTCTCCTTGAGGACTTCAATAGCTTCTCTTAAATAACGCTCTCCTTTTCTGTTATCACCCTGGAGAGCATAGATCCTCCCTAGATTTCCAAGACTGTGAGCTTCATAAAAATTTTTATTGTATCGCTTAAAAATATCCCGCGATTCTTCTGTATAAACCAATGCAGAATCCAATTGGCGCTTTTCAAAAAGATTATCTCCTATATTGAATAATGCAAGGCCAAGACTTAAAGTGTCTTTCGAGCCTCTTAAAAAGTCCAGGCCACGATTGTAGTAAGTCTGCGCATTTTTGAAATCCCCACTTTCCCCATAGGTATTTGCTATTTCTATATTTGCCCTTCCTAAATTTACCGGATCTTTAAAGTTTTCGGCTATCTGTGCCATTTTGAAAAGATATTGCAGTGACGTATCGTAATTCGCTTTTCCGCGCCAGGTTGCTCCGTGCTTGTGATATGCAGCAAACAGGATAGAATCTGAGGATTGACTCTTTTCACTTTCAAAACAAAGGCGGGAATATTTAAGAATACTGTCAGGTGCCACTTCATGATGCATGATTCCCAGTAATAAATGAGGGTCATCACGTCTATCGGGCTGTTCATTAAATATTTTCTTGAGACTATCAAGTTGAGGCATGCTCATCTCCTGGGCCGCACTATTACAAATACTCCCTGAAAGTAAAAATATTAATATATAAAGCTTGATTTTCACTGACTTGTTGCCACCATTTCAAGTTTAGGGTCTACCTCAAACTCGCTTTTCCTTCCTTCAATCCTGAATCTCACACTATAGGGTTCCTGTCCTTCAATATATAGTCCCTTCACCCTTCCCACTTTGACTCCTTTGTTCCCCTGCTCAGATTCCACACCGTCAAGTAATGTCCAGGAACCTTTTGCATCTTTTACATCTACCCCGGTGATCTCTATAGTATCCCCGGAATCGGCATCTTTAGCTACTCCCCTCCAGTAGACTTTCATTCCTTTGTTTATAGTTGAAACATAATCCTTTGGATTTCCCGGTTTCTGCGGAGGATCATCTCTGTCATCTGAAAAAACAACATGTTGATCAATATTTCCTTCATTGATCTTCCGGGTATCGACTGTAACATAGATTACAGTGTTCTTTGGCTGTCCACCATTATTATTTTCACCTTTTCTCATAATATTCTATTTAGTTAATTATCTGATTATTAATTTACTAAAGATAACTTAACTAATAAATAATATTCGTTGAACTGTAACATTTTCTATTTTAAATACGGGATTTCCTTTAGATTCCTACAGAAATAGCTTTCCTTAAACTCTTAAAGATCTCATTACGAGAAGTTTTGTAATATTATTCCGAAAAATTTGTTAAGTTAGAGGTACCTCCCGGATCTCACGATGTAATTATGAAGTCAAAAAATCCCATTAACTGGAACTCCCTCTTTTCTCTCCAATCGGTGGTTTATTCCCTGTTGGGAATACTTTCCGCCATGGTCGCCCTGGAAGGATTTATGCTACCAAATCATTTTCTGGATGGTGGGGTAACCGGGATTTCTATCCTGGTGGAAGAGATCCTGAATATACCTTTTACCTATTTACTTGTGGCGTTCAACCTGCCCTTTTTGTACCTGGGATATAGAAAAATAGGGAAAACCTTTGCATTAAGATCCCTGTTATCTATTCTTGTTCTAACCATACTTATGCATTTTTTAGATATCCCGGCAGTGACCGAAGACAAAGTGCTGATCGCTGTTTTTGGTGGATTTCTTATAGGGTTGGGCCTTGGACTTGTAATTAAAGGTGGTGGCGTGCTGGACGGATTGGAAATTATGGCATTTTATACCACCCGAAAATCTGCCTTTTCTATAGGAGAAATCATCTTAGCTTTTAACGGACTTATTTTTCTTGGAGCTGCCTTCGTTTTTGACCTGGAAACTGCCATGTATTCTTTTTTGGTATATTTTACAGCTTCAAAGACCACAACATATGTTGTAGATGGTTTTGAGGAATTTACAGCTCTAAGCATTATTTCTAAAGACTGTGAGGAAGTGAAATCTCTTATTGTAAATGACTTTGGTAAAGCAATAACTGTATATAAGGGAGAAAGAGGTTATTTGCCCGGTGCATATGAGATAAAACACGATTGTGATATTATAATGACTGTCGTTACCCGGCTCGAAATACATCGTATTAAAGAAGCTACTTTAAAAATAGATCCCAATGCTTTCTTTTTTGTACAGAGAATAAAAGAAGTAAAAGGTGGTATTGGAAAACAGACAACAAGAGATACTTTCGAAGACCATGTTCAAAAGAATTTACAAAGAAGTGATATCGAGACTTGAGAATGATCTTCCTTCCTGGTTGACTTATCATTCCCCAGATCATACGCTTTATGTTTTGGAAAAAGCTGAATTCCTGGCAAAACAGGAAGGAGTAAAAGGCCGGGACCTTTTCCTTATAAAGGTCGCTGCCCTGTATCATGATCTCGGCTTTGTTAAAGACCGGGAGGACCATGAAAACACGGGCTGTGAAATGGCATCTATGGAACTTCCGGAGTATGAACTCACTCCTGAAGAAATCAACAGGGTTTGCGATATGATCACCGCAACAAAAATCCCCCAGAAACCGAAAACCATCTCTGAAAAAATACTTGCCGATGCCGATCTTGAGTATATGGGAACAGATCAATATCACGAAATAAGCGAAAAGCTTTATCAGGAAATGCTTCATTCCAGGCCAGACCTTTCCCGGGAAGAATGGAATGAGATACAGGTAAATTTTTTAAGCAACCACTCCTACCATACCAATTACTGTAAGAAACATTGTGAAGCGATAAAAGCTAAACATCTTAAAAAGCTTCGGAAACAGCTTACTCAAAGTAATTAATCTTTCAACTTCACCGATTCTACATTCCAAATGTTCTGGCAATAATCCCGTATGGATCTGTCCGAAGAAAATTTACCCATTCTGGAGACATTCAGAATGGATCGTTTCGCCCATTCATTCTCATCTGCCCAGACTTTAAAAACCTCTTCTTTCTTTTCGCAATAGGAATTAAAATCCTTTAGTAACTGATATTGGTCCTGTTGCAGAAGGTTATCATACAAGGGCCTGAAAAGTTCAGGGTCTCCTTCTCCCAATTCTCCTGACACCAGAAAATCCATCACCCGTTTTATACTTTCTTGCTCTTCATAATACTGGTATGGCCGGTAACCTTTTTTCCTGGTTTCCTGTACCTCTTCGGTAGTTTGCCCAAAAAGGAAAAAATTCTCTTCTCCTACTTCTTCCATGATTTCCACATTCGCTCCATCCAGGGTTCCTATAGTGAGTGCTCCGTTAAGAGCAAATTTCATATTCCCCGTACCTGAGGCTTCCTTACCGGCCATTGATATCTGTTCAGAAAGATCGGCCGCAGGATAAACCCGTTGTGCCTGTTTGACGTTAAAATTAGGCAGGAAAACAACTTTTAAAGTCTTATTAACTTCCGGGTCATTGTTAACCAGATCGGCCACTGCCGTAATGAGACGGATGATAAGCTTTGCCATGAAATAACCCGGAGCTGCCTTACCGGCAAAAATAAAGGCAGATGGGGCTATCCCTTTTCCTTTACCTTCTTTGATCCTAAGGTACAGGTCAATTATATGAAGTAATTTCAAATGTTGACGCTTATACTCATGTATGCGCTTTACCTGCACATCAAACAACATGGAAGGATCAATTACTACCCCCGCTCTTTCTTTCAGTAGTTTACTCAGGATCTTTTTATTCTCAAGCTTCACTGCTCTCCAGTCTTTCTGAAACGACTTATCCTCTGCATATTTCTCAAGCTCTTCAAAACTTGTGAGATCTGTGAGCCAGCTATTACCAACTTTTTGAGAAATTAATGCAGCAAGACCGGGATTACTTAATGCCAGAAATCTACGATGAGCCACTCCATTTGTAACATTTGTAAATTTTTCCGGCCATAGATTCGCAAAATCATTGAGCACCTGGGTTTTAAGGAGCCTGGAATGTAATTCAGACACTCCATTAACTTTAAAACTTCCTATCGTTGCCAGGTGAGCCATTCTTATGGATTGTTCGCCGTGGTCATCTATGAGAGACATTCTGGAAATCTGTTCTCCACTAAATCCTTTTTCCCGCAATTCATTCATGAACCTGCCGTTTATTTCATAGATAAGCTCTAAATGTCTGGGTAAGATTCTCCCTAACAAACTTACAGACCATTTCTCCAGAGCCTCGGGTAAGAGGGTATGATTTGTATAGGCAAAGGTATGGCTGGTAATATGCCAGGCCTCATCCCATTCCATTTGATGCTCATCTACAAGTAGTCTCATAAGTTCGGCTACTGCAATCGAAGGATGGGTATCATTTAACTGAATTGAAAATTTTTCATGGAATTGTTCTAGTTTTCTCCCCTGCAATAAATGCATACTTATCATATCCTGGAGAGAGCAGGAAACAAAGAAGTACTGTTGTTTCAACCGCAATTCCTTACCCGAAAGGTTTTCATCATTGGGATAAAGTACTTTGGTAATATTTTCTGAACGTAATTTCTTTTCGACAGCCCTGTAGTAGTCTCCCATGTTGTACACCGAAAAATCAAAAGATTCCACGGCTTCCGCTTTCCAAAGACGCATAATGATACCATTACTTTGATATCCCAGGATAGGAGTGTCGTAAGCAGTACCTTTAATAACAGATTCGGGATGCCAGTCTACCTGGTACTTATGGTTTTCATCTCTGTCATGTTCAGTTCTTCCTCCAAATTTGATCTCATAAGAAATTTCGGGTCTTATAATTTCCCAGGGGTTTCCGTTATGCAGCCATTTATCTGTGGTTTCAGATTGCCAGCCTTCAGATATCTCCTGCTTAAAGATCCCGAATTCATATCTAATTCCGTAACCTATGGAAGGTATCCCCAGAGTAGCCAGCGCGTCCATATAACAGGAAGCAAGCCGCCCTAACCCACCATTACCTAAGCCGGGTTCTACCTCCTGTTCCAGGATCTGATCCAGATCAAGGTCAAGTTCGGCGAGAGCCTCCCTTGCTTCGTCCATGATCTCCAGGTTAAGAAGGTTATTTCCAAGATGTGGACCGGGTAGATATTCTGCAGAAAAATATGCTATTCCGCGGGCATCTTTTTCAGCAAATTGCTCTGTTGAACGCACAAATTGACGAAGTACCCTGTCCCGTACTGTTAAGGCAAGAGCAGTGTATATATCATTATCTGTAGTTAAAGCCGGTACCCTTCCAAGATGATAGAAAAGCTTCTGTAAAAAGTCTTTTTTCAGGTCCTCCTTAGACAGTCCAACTTCACTAGCTTTCTCTCCTATGGTAGCAAAATAATTTTCTACACTTCTATTCTGTTTCTTCATAGCTGCATTTTTTAAAAAAGTAAGAAAAAAATCAAAATTGGTAATACTAATGCACAGATTATAAGAGTAATTTAAGATTTAAATCCCTTATTGGAACAGGAGTGGAAACCTCCGGAAGACAAGTCTCAATAAATGCTATTTTTAAAACTTTATTTTCATGCTTCTTTTGGCATGAATAATCTTTTCTCCTTTATCATTTCTGTGGTCCTGGGTGGCAGCATTTCTTCCCAACCAGACTTTCCGTCTGTTATCATTTGATAAACTTCACGGGAGAAAATATCGAGAATTTCAGGATTGTAATTGGTAATATCTACTACCCTGCCATTGTCTTTAAAGAACTTGTATAATTCTTTCATTCGGGGATGCACCTTAAGGTTCTCACTGGTGATGATCTCTCCTGTTTCCGGATCTTTCATAGGATGCAGGTAGATCTTTAGA
This sequence comes from Salinimicrobium xinjiangense DSM 19287, assembly GCF_000423585.1. Classification (GTDB taxonomy): domain Bacteria; phylum Bacteroidota; class Bacteroidia; order Flavobacteriales; family Flavobacteriaceae; genus Salinimicrobium; species Salinimicrobium xinjiangense. Next base: position 16,379 of record NZ_AUIG01000015.1, on the reverse strand, counting down.
TCCCGGAAGAATAGTTTACCAAAGGCCTCTAATATTCCTCCGCTGAGGTGCCGGTAGTACTTCTCATCAAAAAGGGCCAGAAATGTGTTTATTCCCATTGTAAGTCCCATTCTTTCGGCCGTAAACTGGGAAAAATATTCCACTACCTTATAATACTCCTGAAAATTGGAGATCATAACCCTTTGCCCTAAAGAACCCAGAAGATCTGCCCGGTCCAGGAAATCCTTCTCGTCGATATCGCCTTCAGACCGCAGATTCGAAAGCGTGATCTCAAAGATCACTTTAGTCTTTTCGGCATTTACCTTTTTCTCATTTAGAAAAAGTTCCAGGGATTGTTCGTACATGTTCATATTGACCTTCGTCACCGGCCTGTAGCTTCCCCGAAGGGTAAGAATGTTCTTTTTGTACAGTTCATTTGCCGGAAGAACATTATTTCCCGAAGGCTCAAACATTACTGCCTGGGTCATTCCGTTTTTCACGAGCTGCAAACTCATCAACCGGTTATCGACATCTTTAAAAACAGGTCCTGTAAAATTGATCATATCTATTTCGATCTGGTCACTGTTAAGATGATCATACAGGTGCTGTAGAAGGATTTTTGGATCGTCGTATTCGTAAAAAGCTCCGTAGATCAAATTAGTACCCATGGTACCCAGGCTTATTTGCTGAAGGGCCGCGTTGTTCTCGTGGAACTGAACGTGGATAATGATCTCGCTGAATTCCTCCCGCGGCTGAGTCTGGAAGCGGATTCCCAGCCAGCCATGTCCTTTGTACTTTTTAGCATAATCTATGGTTGCAACAGTATTGGCGTAGCTGAAAAAAAGTTTATCGGGATGTTTTTCCCTGGAGATCCTTTGCTCAATAAGATCTGTTTCATAGCGGAGCATGCTCTTTAATCTTGCCTCTGTAACATAACGGGCATCTTTTTCGATCCCGTATATAGCATCACTAAAGTCTTTATCATAGGCACTCATTGTCTTTGCAATGGTTCCTGAAGCTCCACCGGCCCGGAAGAAATTACGAACCGTTTCCTGGCCCGCACCAATTTCGGCAAAAGTTCCATATATTTGCTCGTTAAGATTTATTCTTAAGGCTTTACTTTTTATCGATGGAACCGGATCAAATTCCTTATCCTCTCTCTCTCTAAATTTCATGGCTAAATTTTCAAATTCAGTTTTCGCACCTGAATTTAAGTATATTTTTCTGGCTAGGGCAACTTTTACCTAAGTTCCTTACCAAAATCTTATTCTTTCTAAGATGTTTAATCAAGGAATTTCTTAGCCAACTTAAGAGTTAAATTACAATAACTTTAATCGGGAGTTATAGCTACCAAAAACTTCCTGCGCATTACAATGTTTACAGGCACACTAATTAAAAAGCTTCACTGAACCTCGTTTTTTATTTCAAAAAAGGAAAATTTCATTTTGATGATCAGCATCATATACCGAAGAAAAGCTAATATTTATTTTTATTTTCATAAATTTTATCCTCAAAAATTACATTATGAAAATACTTGAAAAAATTTCGGAAAGGATGTGGATGTTAATATTCTTTGTTAGTCTTGTACTTGTATATCTTCTTTTTTCGTAAAAAATTTCCTTCAGATTATTTTTTCAAATTTAAGAAGCACATCTTACACAGAGGGTACTCTCTGGCATTATAAGTAACCTGCCTTCAGGAATTGGTTGTTTACACTTCCTGCATTTTCCAAAATCGGGATCATCCAGCCGGCCCAGAATAAGACGTAGTTTTTCCAGGCGTTCTTCGGCCTTTAACAAAGCAGCATTCACTACACTTTTGTTGTTAATGGCATCCATTCTGGAAACCCTTCCAATAGCATTATCAGGTGAAACGGGACCAGACATTGATCTGTAAAGAGTAACCGATTTTTCCTGCTTTTCGATCTGCTCGGTTACTCTTTGTTTAAATTCGGCTTTATTCATGTGAAATGAATTACTTACCTGTCAACCACCACTTTGTACGTTGGATCCTCTAGAATATTTACTTCGATGATCTCGTCGGCATTTTGAAGCAGCTGGCGACAGTCACGACTCAAATGTCTAAGATGCAATTTTTTTCCCTGCTTCATGTAACGCTCCGTGAGTTTATTTAGAGCCTCAATGCCCGACATGTCGACCACCCTGCTTTCAGAAAAGTCGATCACTACTTCATCGGGGTCCCCAAGCACATCGAATTTTTCATTAAATGCCGCAACACTTCCGAAGAAAAGAGGTCCGTAGATCTCGTAGTGCTTCACTCCTTTGTCATCAATATGCTTACGTGCTCTAATTCTTTTTGCATTATCCCAGGCAAAAACAAGAGCAGAAATGATCACCCCAACAAGAACTGCAAGTGCAAGGTTGTGAAGGATAACGGTAACGAAGGTCACCAGTACCATTACCAGAACATCACTTTTAGGCATTCTGCGGAAGGTTCTTAAACTCGCCCACTCAAAAGTACCCACAGCAACCATGATCATCAGCCCGGTAAGCGCAGCCATAGGTAAAAGTTCAATGATATCTGCAGCAAACATGACAAAGATAAGCAGCATAACGGCAGCTACAATTCCCGAAAGCCTGGCCCGTGCACCTGAAGAAACGTTGATCAAACTTTGACCAAGCATCGCACAACCTCCCATTCCGGAGAAAAGTCCCGACAATATATTACCAGAACCCTGTGCAACACACTCTTTATTTCCCCGCCCCCTTGTCTCTGTGATCTCATCCAGAATATTTAAAGTAAGTAAACTCTCAATAAGCCCTACTCCTGCCATGATCGCAGCATACGGAAAAATTAAAGCAATTGTCTCCCAGGTAAAGGGAACCATGGGAATATGAAAAGGTGGAAACCCTCCCTGTATTGAAGCAATATCGCCTACTGTTTTAGTATCTATTCCTAAAAAAGCAACAATACCAAACACCACCAGAATGGCAGCAAGGGAAGATGGAAATACCTTGGTAAGCTTTGGTAATCCCCAAATGATCAACATGGTGAGTAATACCAGTCCGAGTAAAATATAGAGATTTTGTCCTGTCATCCAAACCAGTTCCCCGGCTTCATTAACTGTTTTAAACTGGTCCAGCTGAGACATAAAAATGATGATCGCAAGACCATTCACGAACCCAAAGATCACAGAATGAGGTACAAGTCTTATAAGTTTTCCCAGCCTTAAAACCCCGGCCAATATTTGTATAAGTCCCGCAAGAATAACTGTTGCAAAAACATATTCGGGACCATGAGAAACTGCCAGGGCAACAATTACAACAGCGACGGCTCCGGTTGCTCCCGAGATCATTCCTGGACGCCCACCCAGAATAGAGGTCACAAGACACATAACAAAGGCGGCATATATTCCGGTCAGGGGTGAAAGTCCGGCGATCATAGCAAAAGCCACAGCTTCGGGAATTAAAGCCAGGGCTACGGTGAGTCCGGCAAGGATTTCAATTTTATAATCAACTTTTTGTGAAAAGTCAAAGAGATTAAAGATCTTTTTCATCTAAATGGTATTGAAAAATATTAATAATAGAGAGTGCTCCCAATAGAAAAAGGGAGGAAAGCGAGAAGGAATTTTATCTCAGGGCGGAGTAACCGGCGAAACGGATATTTTGTTTATGCTTGTCATAAGAGCCGGCAAAAGTAGACTTTTTTAGGTACTGACAAAAAAGAAAAAGAGAAAGATTAGCCCGTTTTGTTGCTAATCTTTCTCTCAAAGGTTTTCGTTAGAAATTAGCCACTCTGGGATTGTTCTTAACTCTTAAATATTTTTTGAATAAGGTATAATTGTTCTTTTAGCAGAAAGACCGGACTACTACTCATATTTTTTACTTCCGAATACTAATCCGAAGTATTGGAATTTTGATTTTGGTGCTTGAATATTGCTCCTTTATAATTCTAAAACTTACCTTCTAATTTCCTGATCACTCTGATATTATTATTCATTATTGTCCGGAAAAAGAATCTAGACCGCTCCGCTCCCAGTTACCTAAAGTCATACTGCACGGTAGTCCCGCTGTTCAGCGGGGGAGGTACTGTGAACTGCCTACTCCTTCCTGATCACTGATCACCGACCACTGCACACCGACCACTGAATTCTAAGCCACTCTCACGTCAGCCGGATTGAAGGTGTACAGAAGCTTGTAATATTCATCCACAGATTTTTTCCAGGTAAACCTCATCCTACGGGCATTTGAACTGATCTGCTTCCAAACAGGTTTGTCATTTTCAAAGAAGTAAAGGGCTTCTTTGAAGCTTTCTACCATATTGTAAACCTTTTCGTCATAAGTCTTACCATCAAAAGCAAAACCAGTATGTACATGCTGTACCGTATCTTTTAGTCCGCCGGTATGGTGTACAAGACAGGGTTGTCCATTACGCATGGCCAGCATCTGACTAATACCACAAGGCTCGAAAAGACTGGGCATAAAATACAGGTCAGAATCGCGGTAAATAGAATTCACCACCTGCTCACACTGTGTATTTATAAAAATAAAGTTCTTCCTTTGGTAGCTTATTTCTCTGAGTAAGATTTCATAATCTGCTGCTCCTGTACCCAAAAGCACATAAATTCCGTTCACTTCTTCCAGCCTGTCCAGGATTTCCAGTAAGGCTTCGGGAGAACGTTTAAAGAAATAGAATTTCTGCTCGGTAAGTCGGGCTACACTGGCACAAATGAAGTTTGGTTTTTTCTTTAGGAAAGGCACAACTTTCTCTCCTGTATGAGCTAAAAAAGCAGATTTTTCCCAGTCCTGTTCCCTTTGAAGCTGTTTGAAAATAGCTGTGGCAATATTTGGAAATAAACGTCCTTTTTTCACCAGGGTTTCAGGCCGATAATCAGATCCATTGAGAATTCCGTGGAAGCGCCCTTCCTTATCTGCCTGGCGAAGATCATTTTCAAGCCCTTCTCCTCCAATAAATTCGGGCGCATCACTGGGTAGCAATACGTCTTGTTTATAAGAAGGAGAAACAGTATGAACAGCATCGGCAAACCTGATACCAATAGCCATAAGGTTAAAACAGTCCGGGTAACGTGGATCTTTTAAAGCCTCACGATCGAATTCCAGATTTGGAAACCAGGTGTGCAATGAGGAATAATTGTCGTCAAACGGACGTATTCCCTGCAAAGCTAAATTATGAATACAATAAACAAATCTGTTCTTTTTAAGACAAGTGTACTGCGGATGATAATTCTTAAGGAACAACAGCATACTGGAGTGCCAGTCATGCAGGTGGATTATATCAAGTTTCCCAAAATGTTTTTGTTTAATGGCTTCGGCAACAGCTGTACAGAAAATTGTGTATTTGATAACATCACTGAAAAAGGGTTCAAAAGGATCGTGGTGATAGATCCCACCCAGATTACCCATTTCAATTTCGGGATGATGGATCACATAGTGAGTAATATTTTCATCCTTCTCTTTTGCGGGTACTTCATAAAGATGAGCAGTATAGGATATTCCGCGCAATTCAAGATTAAGTGTAGCTTTTAAGGTACCATTTTCGTGCAGCCTGGAATATGATGGCACTACAACATGAACCCGATCTCCGCGTTCAGATATCTGTTTTGGCACATCCCGTATAACATCACCAACCCCTCCAACTTTGCAATTGGCAATAGCATCATTTTCTGAAGCAACGAAAAGGAAATTATTCATAGATAAATTAATTAAAATTTACAACTTAAGCAATGAGCGAAAATAACTTTTATAAGCATAACTAACAGCATATCAAAAGGTTAAATTGGTATTAAAAAAGTATGCCTTCAAACGTTTTAGTGATCCTTATTTTCCAGAAAAGACTAATTGAGATTCCCAAATTCTCTTAATTTCTAATTAAACCGAAAAAAGCAATTAAAGGCTCCATAATCTTTTTAAATCTCCTGTTGCACCTTCCAAGGGATCGTTTATAGGAATGGGAACGGCTGCAATATTCTTATCTGCTTCCGGTCTCTCATCTTTTTTTCCCGTGTTCATATCGTGTGATCTTCCCTGAGGATAAGCGCCAACAACTGCAAAGTCTTCGCTTTCAAGATTCTTATGGGCCACTCCGGCAGGTATTACAATAACATCACCTGCAGAGACCCTTATTTTTTGCCCTTTTTCACCACCCAGCTGCAACAAAGCAGAGCCGTTATATACTCCAAGCACTTCATGTGTATTGCTGTGATAGTGATGATAATCAAATACTCCGTTTCTCCAGGAGTTCTTCCAGTCGTTTTCAGCAAACTTCTTCTCCAGCCATGCTGCACCTGCCTCTCCTCTTTCCGAAAAACATTCTTTATATCTCAATACAGGAAACTTGCTGTTCGGGATCCTTCTGTCATCCGCAAAATAAAATGTCTGCACCTCCATTATAGCATATTTAGGCTTTCCAATTAAGTTAGAAAATCTTCGTGTAAAGCGATAAGGTTTTCGGAAATTATTATGAAATTATTTTTCAACCTATAACGTTTGAGCCCAGTAAATACACGTAAATACAGGTGCAGACCCGCTTGAGATCACCTATAATTCCGTAAATTTAAGCTGAAGAATTTTTCCCGGCACAAATAACAGTAAAATGAAAGAAGTAATTACCAGTAAAGCATATTCTAAAATTGAGCAGGACATGCAGTTTCTTACCTCCTGTTTTCAGCAAGTGCTAAAAGATCTGGGCGAGCATGAACTCGCAGGTCTCCTTACCAGACATGAAGATTTAAAAGACTCCTTATCCATTAATCCTGAACTGGAAGAGAAGCAAATTCAGGTTCTGAGTATTTACCTGCAGCTTATGAATCTGGTTGAGGAGAATGCCGCAGTACAATACCGAAGAAGATTGACTGATAGTAAGGGGATGCAAGCCATAAGAGGTTCCTGGAGCGAAACTTTTCACCGATGGAAAGAACAGGGATTAAATGAGCATCAAATGCAGGAGATCATCTCCAAAGTTAAACTCATTCCTGTACTCACTGCTCACCCTACCGAGACCAAAAGAATTTCAATCCTGGAATTGCACAGAGAAATCTATCTTAACCTTATAAAGCTGGAGAATACTTCCTATTCTTTTACTGAAAGAAATGTGATAGCCGAAGATATCAAAACCCTTCTGGAAAGGTGGTGGCGAACCGGGGAAGTCTATCTCAAAAAGCCCACCGTGGAAATGGAGCGAAGAAATGTGATCCATTACTTAAGCAAGGTTTTTCCGCAGGCATTAAAAAAGATCGACAGTCAGTTCAAACAGAGCTGGATCCATATGGGTTTTAATCCGAAAAACCTGCAATTCCCCGGATTAGAATTTGGCACCTGGGTTGGTGGAGACAGGGATGGACATCCATATGTTACCGCTTCGGTTACAAAGTCTACTTTGATGGAACATCGCAAAACTTCACTTGATCTCGTTCTTGACCAACTGAATGAGCTTGCTGCCGACATGAGTTTTTCGGGTATGAGTAATAAAGTCTCTCCGCAACTGCAGGAAGCTATTGAAAAGAAAACTGTGGAGCTGGGGGAGGAAGCTAAGAAAGCTCTTGAACGAAATCCATTTGAGCCCTGGCGACAGTTTGTAAGCCTTATAATTCTGCAACTAGAACATACACGCGGCAATTCTGAGCAGGAACAAATCTATTACGCCGGTCCTGAGGATCTTATGCAGGATCTTAATATTTTAAAAGTTAGTTTGCTGGCTGTAGGTGCGAACCGTATTGTAGAAGATCTTTTATTTCCTGTAGAAAGAATGATTTCGACCTTCGGATTCCATCTGGCCAGGCTGGACATTAGACAAAACAGTGAATTCCATGATAAAGCTTTGGAACAGATCCTGAAAATTGCTTTTCCCGATAAGCCGGCCTTTAGAACCTGGAGTGAGGAAGATCGCGTTAAATTTATTTCTGAAGAATTGAAGAGCGACCGTCCCTTTGCCATCTCAGGCAGATCTTTTGGACCCGAAGCAGATCAGGTACTGGACTGCTATAAAGTGGTTAAAAAGCATACAGAAAAATATGGTCCTCGGGGAGTGGGTTCTTTCATTGTAAGTATGACGCGACAGCTAAGTGATCTTCTGGTAGTCTACCTCTTTTTTAGGGAGGTGGGAATTGACAGGCGCAACTTCCAGGTGGTTCCGTTGTTTGAAACCATTGATGACCTTATTGCTTCCGGAGATATTTTGGAAAGCTTTATTACACATCCGGCTTATTACCGTGAAAAAGGACACCCGCAGGAAGTAATGCTGGGCTATAGTGACAGTAATAAAGATGGGGGCATTATTGCCAGCCGGTGGAATATTTACAGAGCCGAAAAAACGCTCACCGAAATGGCAGACAGACTTGGAACGGAACTAAGATTCTTCCACGGTATTGGTGGTACTATAAGTCGCGGTGGCGGGAAATACCACCGTTTCCTGGAAAGCATGCCCGCGGGAAGTATGAGTGGCGAAATGAAACTTACCGTACAGGGAGAAACAATTGCCCAGCAATTTGCAAACAGGCTCACTGCCACCTATAACCTGGAAATGCTGCTTTCAGGTAGTGCACTGCAAACCGGGTACCGTCTTCATCCAAAAAACAGGAAGGGATATCCTATTGAAACATTAAGACAAGTGGCAGAAAACTCCAGGGAAAAATATGAAGAACTGGTAGGACACCCCTCCTTTCTTAACTTCTATGGGGAAGCCACGCCTATAGATGTGCTTGAACTCAGTAAAATAGGATCCAGGCCGGCAAGACGTACCGGCACAAGGACACTTAACGATCTTAGGGCAATTCCATGGGTCTTTAGCTGGAATCAATCCAGGTTCAACATTACAGGCTGGTTTGGAATCGGGTCTGCTTTGCAAAACTTAAAGTCTCAAGATCCCGAAAAATATGCACAGCTTAAGGCAGTATCCCAGGAGTGGCCTTTCTTAAGGTATGTTTTAATTCAGGTGGAAACAAACCTCATGAATGCAGAACCGGCTGTGATGGACGCTTATGCCTTGCTGGTAAAAGATGAAAAGGTGAGAAGTGAAATAACAGAGATCATTAAAGCCGAACACCAAAAAAGTCTTGAGGAAGTGGGAGCCATGTTTGAAGAAAGCCGCGTAGAAAGAAGGCAGAGCCTGCTCGACAACCTAAACCGCAGAAATGATGCTTTGATCTCCCTTCACCGCCTACAAATTAAGAATTTGGAGGAATGGAGAAGGATTAAAGGCAGTGCCGGGGATGAGAAACTGGTAACCCATCTCCTGCAAATCACTACTGCTCTAGCCAGCGGATTGAAGAATACCGGCTAACAAAACACAATTTTCAAGCACCAAATTCCAATCTTTAATATTTTTTGAATACCCCGAATTTTTTGCGGTGATGGCAAATCGTGTCATATCAGTTTTAATAGAACTTCTCTTGTGAATTATCTTTTTGGTTCGTTCTGCCTGCATCCGACGACCGTAGGGAGAGGGATGCCCAGTAAAAAAAATGAACAATACTGAATTAAGAAAATATATACTGGAACCAGAAGATAGAAGAAAATCGAAAAACTCGCTGTTATTTATATCTCCTTTACTGAAATGATCTTGACGGGACAGGCTTTTGCTGCGGCTTCGCAAGGTTCGTGTATGGAATGATCTGCCGCTTTTAGCGTGTGGAAGCCTTTACGATCTACCGACTTTAAAAGCACGCTTTTTCCGTCCTTTTTGGACATCTGGAATTGCCCCGGCGCCAGTTCGACACAATAGTTGCATCCAATGCACTTGTTCCGCTGCAAGGTCACTACTACCATTAAGCTTCCACCATTTTATAAAGCTTATCGGAAAGTCTCACCCTAAAAGGGACCTTGATGGTACAGCTATCCCCTTTTCCGGCTTTTTCGGTAAGCAGGTCATTCACAAACATCTCCTGCAGCTCAAATTCCTGAGCTCCGGTACTTGGCCCTGTTATAAGAATTCTGTCACCTTTTTTGATGTCGTAAGCCTCAATTTTAAATTCGGCTATACCTGCTTTGGGAAAATAATGCACTCCCTTGCCCACATAAACTTTCTTTTGTGTAGCCTGGGAGCCGGAAGTTTTGCTCCACTCCCCCATCTTCTGCCCCAGGTAATACCCGCTCCAGAAGCCGCGGTTATAGACTGTGCTGAGACGCTCCATCCAATCATTTACTTTTTCTTCGGAATACTTACCGGCGTACCAGGAATCAATAGCTTCCCGATAAGCTTTGGTTACGGTAGCCACATATTCCGGAGCACGCCCCCGACCCTCGATCTTCAATACCTGTACCCCTGCCTGCATCACCTCATCAAGAAAGTTGATGGTACAAAGGTCTTTTGGAGACATCATGTATTCATTGTCGATCTCGATCTCAAAACCGGATTCCTGGTCGATAACGGTGTATTTTTTACGGCAGTTCTGTTTACACGCTCCACGATTGGCCGATGAATTGTGGGAGTGCAGGCTCAGGTAACACTTTCCTGAAACAGCCATACAAAGCGCTCCGTGTCCAAAGATCTCCACCTTTATAAGCTCTCCTGAAGGGCCTTTAATTTGCTCTTTTTGGATCTCCTCTGTGATCTTCTTTACCTGTCTTAAACTCAGCTCCCGCGACAAAACCATGGTTTCGGCAAAGAGGCTGTAAAATTTTACAGTTTCAATATTGGTGATGTTGAGCTGCGTAGAAATGTGTACGTCAATACCCATGCTTCGGGCCGAGGCGATCACCGCCTGGTCACTTGCAATTACAGCAGTGATCCCAGCGTCTTTTGCTGCAGAAAGCAAATGCTTAATCAGCGAAAGATCGTGATCATAAACAATGGTGTTCAAAGTGAGATAACTACGCACCCCTTTCTCCTCACATCTTTTTACAATTTCAGGAAGATCGTCCATTGTAAAATTAATAGAGGCCCGTGCTCTCATGTTCAGCTGTTCCACACCAAAATAAACAGAATCAGCACCATTGTCCAAAGCCGCCTGCAGCGATTCAAAATTCCCTGCGGGAGCCATCAATTCCATTTTTTCTGAATTTTTATTCATGAGCTGTTATCAATAGTTATGCTGCCGCGGCAGAAATTCCCACCCGGCAGAAATGAGCGGCAAAGAAAATGTCATTTTTGGCAAGAAAATATGATCGTGGTCATACAAATTCCTCAATCCTCTTTTTCATCTTCCGGAATAGAAACTAAAATATCATTCTACAGAATCAGGAATCAGCACCTTATTTTTAATCTGCAGTCAAACTCCTACCTTTACAAAAAAGGAAATTTATGGGTGAATTTTATCAGCTTAAAGCAAAGGACATACAGGGAAAAGAAAAACAACTGGAAGAATATAAAGGAAAGGTGGTCCTCGTTGTGAATACTGCATCAGAATGTGGATTTACACCACAATTTGAAGGCCTGGAAAAGCTTTACAAGGAATACAAGGATGAGGGATTGGTAGTGCTCGGGTTCCCCTGCAATCAGTTTGGAAAGCAGGAGCCGGGAGATGAAAAATCAATTGCTGAAGGTTGTATGGTCAACTATGGAGTGACTTTTCCAATGTTCTCCAAAGTGGATGTAAATGGGAAAAACGCTCATCCCCTGTTCAAATATTTAAAAAAAGAACTCGGCGGCCTGTTAGGCAGCAAGATCAAGTGGAATTTCACCAAATTCCTGATCGACCGTGAAGGAAAACCTGTAAAAAGATTTGCACCTATCACAAAGCCGGAAAATATGGAAGAAGATATTAAGAGGTTGCTTTAAAAGAGTGATCAGTGATCAGTGGTCAGTGGTCAGTACCTCCCCCGCTGAACAGCGGGATTACCGGGGAATATGACTGTAGAAGATTTTGTGCGGACAGCAAAAAAAGCCCCAGGGGCGAAATATCGGTAGCCCGGTGTTTTAACGCCGGGATCAGAAAATGCCCCCTCCAAAAAGAGCCCCGGAGGGGCGACATATTTGCGATTGCAGTTACATCATAGAATTAATCATATGATAGATGCAGTGTTAGGAGCGAGAAAATATGGAGAAGGATGAGAGGCTGCTTTAAACCGAAAGCTCAAAGTTTCTTTCGGCGACTTTTATTAGATAATATACGGCACGGATTAATAATCCGCGCCAACATCTGGAAAAAAAGAGGTGTCTAACCCTTCAAGGTTTTGAACCCTCAAAGGGTTGAAAAACAAGAGGTGTCAAAAATGTCATTTTTGACACCTCTTGTTTTTTTTGTACAGAACCGCTGTCAGGGTTAAAAACCGCTGACAGGGTTGGTACTGCTTCAGTCCGCTGACAGAGTTGGGATTTGCTTAAAGTTCCTGTATGTGACCTGAATCATAATTTAGGATAAAGTTATCCGCTTTCTTTGCTCAAAATTTTATACCATGAGTGAGATCGCAGAAAAACCGGCATTACCTAAGGGGCATCCTGTCAATATATATTCCGAAGAAAAAAGTCTGATACAGAGATTGGGAAAGGAACTGCTGGAAACAGATCCTGAAACCGAGAACCAGAAGTTCTACAATATTTTTAATCAGCTGCAGCAGATAGAGAGAAGGTTTGAGCGGAAGGAAAATCAGTTGTTTCCGGTACTCGAGCAAAAAGGCTGGACGGGACCTTCAAAAAACATGTGGTCGTTTCACGACACTATAAGGGAGCAGTTCCGGTTATTGAGAAAGAAGATCGAAGACAGGAAGTTTTCTGAAGTAAATCTGGATGCGCAGTACCTGGTTAGCAGTATTTTCAGGTTGTTATTAACTGAAGACAGCGTGCTCTTTCCAAATTCGCTGGAATTACTTTCAGAAGAAGACTGGAAGAAAGTAAGGAAGGGAGAAGAAGAAATTGGCTGGATGCTGAAAGACGAACCTGCAGCCTACCCGGAAACCAGAGAGGAAGAATACATTCACCCTTCGCAGGACCACAGTAAACGGGAGCTTTCGTTTGATACCACAAATGCATCTCACTATGATGAGGGTTATATGACTGTGGAGCAGGTGAACCTGCTTTTAAGTACTATGCCGCTGGACCTTACCTACGTTGATGAAAATGATAAGGTTATTTTTTACAACCGTGGGGAAGAAAGAGTGTTTCCACGAAGTGCCGGGATCATTGGCAGGGAAGTAAAATTCTGCCATCCGCCAAAAAGTGTCGGGACGGTACTTAAGATCCTGGAAGAATTCAGGAAAGGCACAAAGAATGAAGCTTCTTTCTGGATCAATTTCAAGGGCCGACTCATCTACATCAGGTACTTTGCCGTTCGGGACAAACAGAAAAATTACCGCGGAGTAATTGAGATGTCACAGGATATTACAGAAATTAAGAAAATAGAAGGCGAGCAAAGGCTACTGGACTGGAATTAATTATGTTAATCATAAAGCTCATTACGGTTTTCCGCAATGGCTGTATTACTTTTTGAATTAGTTTTACGAACCTAATTCGAAAATGATGGAATATATTCTAACAGGAATTGCATGCATAGCCGTCTTTTTCCTCGTCATTTTTTTAATCTACAACAGAAGACAGGAAGCCAGAATAAAGAAAAACATCCGTGAAATAAAAAAGATGCAAACAGGAATTGAGGATTCCTTTGATATTTTCGAATAAAGGAACAATCAGTCCTGCTGAATAACTATTATTTTGTGGACTGAATTACCGTGAAACTGTTGTTTTTTCCGTTAGAACATTTTTCTCCTCCAGGAGATAATCTGGAACTTTACCCGGATCTTTTAGATGAGCTCTCACTTATATTAACATCATTCTCAGCTGCTTTTTTCTTATCTTTATACAGCTTAAAATCCTAAATTTTTTAAAAAATGAAAGCTCTCAATTTTGTTTTAATAGTAATATTTCCGGCTGTGTTATTTGCACAAAAGAAGCCGGTGCCGGCTGAAATCCAGATAAAAACAGCGACTCTTGCTGCACCCGAAGAACTAAGGGAAAGTACTAAAGTCTATGGCTATAATGATAAAGGTGAGCTGGTAGTTTTAAGAGAGGGAACTAATTATCTCGTATGTATTGCCGATGATCCTTCCAAAAAGGGAATAAGTGTTTCCTGCTATTCAGAAAAACTGGAGCCATTCATGGCACGAGGTCGCCAACTGACCGAAGAGGGAAAACCTGAAATGGAAAGAAGAGACATTAGAAGGCAGGAAGCCGAAGACGGTAGTCTCCAATTGCCTGATGCTCCCGCAATGACCTATATACTTTCGGGCAGTGAAGAAAACTATAATCCGCAAACCGGCGAGTTAAAAGATGGCCACTTCAGGTATGTGATCTACATCCCGTACGCTACTGCAGAATCTACCGGATTACCAGAAAAACCTTTTACTCCGGGAATGCCCTGGATCATGGACCCCGGCACCCACCGTGCCCATATCATGATCACGCCCCCTAAAAATTAGCTGAAGGTTTAAGGTTTTGGTTTGGCCTCTTTTAATTTAAAGTACAAATTCGACGCAATCTGAAAAGTAAGGATGGCTCCTGTTTTAATTTTAGCCCTAAGGCACCGGGAACAGGGAACTTTAAACTTTGGACGCCGACAGGTCCTTTGAACATTGAACGTTATTCCTATTCCTGAATTTCTACCTTGAGGATTTCATTCTCAATCTGAGAGACCTTGGTTAATTCCCCTTTTTGGAACATATCATCAAGATTTTCCAGGGGAATGGATAATTCGTCGGTCTTATAATTTTCATAATCTACAAAGCGGATACCCTTCACTGTACGGGGATTAACCGCTTTTCTAAATCTTATTCCGCCATCATTCACAAAAAAGCGGTAAGCTAGGTAATCTACAGTGTACTCATCTTTTTCTATCCAGTACATATAAATATCCTCATGGTCCACTCCCCCGCCTTCCTGTTTAAAAGTGACCTTAATTTCATGATATATTTTATCATTAATGGTGTCCTGACCAACAAGTTCTTTGATCACCGCATCATCATTTAGCCCGAAAGGCAACTGGACAAAATAATGTACTGCATTTACGCTTTCAGAATAAACTCCGGCAAGCGAATCTGAAATAGGCACCTGCTCGTTGGCGTGAAAGCGCGTGAATCCGGCATTATTCAGCACATCATAATAGGTTGTATTCGTGGAATCTGTAATGGTACGGGTAAACTCATATTGCCCGTTATTCCGCTTACTTGTATATAGCGTTTTCCTGAATTCAAATTCAATATTCGCCTTTTTGTACTTTTCCCCTCCGGCTCTTTCAATGGCTTCAGAGATTATTTTGTCGGCTTCAGAAGAGGAACCTTCTTCGTTACAGGATATTAGAGCGATACAAAATAACAGGAAAAAATATTTCTTCATGACAGGGGATTTAGAGAATGCAAAAGTACTTATTCCTTTACTGAAACAGAAATTCTACCGACAGCCTTTAAGAATCTCCCAAAAATAATGCTGTTTCGCTAAAGCTTGTTATTTTTGTGAGTATGAAGAACGACATTAACATTAAGAACCGGAAGGCAAAATTTGAATATGAGATCCTCGATAAATACATTGCGGGGATCAAATTGGCCGGTACTGAGATCAAGGCCATCAGGGAAGGAAAAGCTTCTATAGCCGAAAGTTTTTGTGAGTTCTCTAATAACGAACTTTTTGTGATCAACATGACGGTGCAGGAGTATTCTCATGCTACCTACTTTAATCATGATCCCAAACATGCCCGTAAACTGCTTCTCAACCGGAAAGAATTAAAAAAACTGGAAAAAGAGGTGAAGAATTCAGGTCTCACCATTGTTCCGCTACGCCTGTTCATCAATGACCGCGGACTCGCCAAGTTACAGATCGCACTTGCAAAAGGTAAGAAGCTGTACGACAAAAGAGAAGTGATCAAAGAACGGGAAAGCAAACGAAAATTAGACAGGATTCAGAAGGAGTATAAGTAGGGCAGGTTTCAGGTTCAAGGTTCAAGGTTCAAGGTTCAAAGTTTATGGTTCAAGGTTCAAGGTTTGTAATCATTGTTGTCCGATGAAAACAGAAGGAATCTTTGAAAAAGCCCGCTAATGCTGATCAGAGATCTCATCTATTAGTCTGAGGGGGTGGTTTTTAGTTCTTTGAATTTCAAATATTCTACCAATGAAAACATATTTTCACAACATTAAATTTCAGTATCTTATGAAAAAGTCTTCGTTCTAGATTCTAGAAGCGGAGCGGTCTAGATTCTTTTTCCGGACAACAATGGTTTGTAATGCTTGTAAGCTTCCCCTAATTAGAACTGCTTGATGATATAAAATTATTGTTTTTGGTTTTATCTGTAGTCGCTAATAGAGAATTATATTCTGCATATTCTATTGGAGCCATTTTTCCTAATGCATCGTGAGGTCTTTGATTATTGTAATCATCGATCCATACCTGTGTTTGTTCTCGTACCTGATCCAGATCTTCAAAAATGTATTTATTTAAAACTCCTCTTCTATAACTTCCATTGAATCGTTCAATGAAAGCATTCTGTGTAGGTTTTCCTGGCT
>NZ_AUIG01000014.1 GCF_000423585.1 Salinimicrobium xinjiangense DSM 19287 | reverse complement strand
CACTTGCTCAAAAAGCTGGGAATCACTCCAGCCAAAACCTTCCTTTAAAGACATCATCCCCACCAAAGTCTTCACTGAGGCATTGGGACGACCGGTAGAGGAAAAAAGAACAGCAAATTTTTCTTCATCAATCCTGGAAACAAAGTATTTATAAAAAATATTGTACCAGGCCTTTGGATCGTTTAGCTTCTTATCTTTCTTGTCATCAAGCAATTGGCCAAAACCAGAGAAGAGATCTGATTGAGAAGAATCCTGAGTTTTTCTAAACATGATAGTACATTGGAAAGTGGTTTAAAGATAATCCATTCTTAGAATTAATTGAAGTAAATTTGTTTTTAGAGTGGACTCAAGGTTTAAGGTTCCAGATTCCAGGTTTAAGGTTCCAGATTGCAGGTTCCAGGGTTGTATAGTTATGTTTTTGATAATTGTTTATTGGTAATTGGTAACTGTTAATTGTTTATTGAGAAAAAACCGGTTTTCTGCCAGGCAATCTGCCAGTTCCCTATAAACCCGAAGAATTTCTTCTTCTGAAGGATCTTCTCCCAAGGCATTGAGTATTCGGGTTGAAAGGCTTCCGTTTTTCAGAAGCAATTCAATAGAATTTTGATGTTTTTCAGAAATATTCTCCTTTACGTGAGCATAGATCTTTTTCCAGATTTCATTTACTGTTACTCCCGCTTCCTGATCAAAAATATCGGCGAAATTGCCATCTTTGACACTGGTATTTTCAGCATCAACAATGACGGAATTAAAGATCTCAAAAAGATCATTTTCATGCCAGTTTTTTTGATCTTCTAAAGAAACCAATTCTTCACTTACCAAAAGCTTAAGTGCTTCAATAATTAAAACAGCAATGGCTACATCGGCTTTGGGACATTCCTGTATATCTATCACCCGAATCTCAATCGCTCCCCTGTCAAACCGGGCAATGGCTCCCCGGGAATTGAGAAAATGATGGTCCAGGATACCTTCTGTATCGTGTGGACCTATTGCCTTGTTGATGGGCTCAAAGATCCCACTGAAGTAATCTTTTCTGCTAAATAATTGTTCGGGTATGACCTTACCTGTCATTTCAGGAATTTCCTTCTGGTTGGTCTTATACACCTGCATCCGCGTATCTTTAAATCCTGTGAATTTTCCTTCAAAAACAGGAGAGCTTGCACTTAATGCAGGGATGATTGGAAGAAGGATACGTACTGCCGCATGCAGCTTTTCAAATTCCATATCCCCTGAAAACGGCAAATTAAGATGCATACTTTGTACATTACTCCAGCCATGCCCTCTACAATCGAAAATCCGGTTATATAAAGCATATATTTTGCTGTAGTTATGCTGCCACAACTGCATTTCGGTTTCAGGATGCATTAAAGGATGGGCTGCTGTCGGCAAGAGTTCTGAATCAAATTCCTTTAACAGCAGATTCATCTCAGCCACATTTTCGGCAAAAAGTTCATCCAGGGATTCAAGATCGGCAGTGGGGCCGTTGGTTTTCATCTCCACCACATGTGCAACAAGTTCGTTACTCCATTCGATCTTTCCGTTCTCCACATCAGATGTTAATGTGCCATTCTTGCGGGTCAGCAGTTTGTCAACGATAGGATTTACCCTCAGCGTTTTGGAATGCACCAACATATACTCCAACTCTACTCCAAAAACTTCAAAAAGTTGATAACTCATTGGGTTTTCTTTTCAAGACGATTTTTAAGAGCAGTAAGTATCTCTATATAGATTTTATCACCATAGAACCGATCTTCTACTCCAAAATCTATATTGGGATTATCATTGATTTCTATAACAAGAGGCTTCCCATTTACCTCTTTTACATCTATGCCATAAAGACCTTTCCCCATTAATCTGGCTGATTTAAGGGCAGCGTTCAAAATTTTCTTCGGCACTTCCTCAATGGACATTACATCTGCATTGCCTTCGCGATCATCCTTTTTACCGGCATCCCAGTTATAGATCTGCCAGTGACCCTTAGCCATATAGTAACGGCAGGCGAACAGAGGTTTGTCGTCAAGAATTCCTATACGCCAATCATAATCTGAAGGTGTAAACTCCTGTGCGATCACGAGTTCAGATTTTTTGAGCATCTCCCCTACCAGCGTTTCATATTCTTCGGGAGTGGAAGCCTTTTTTACTCCAAAGGAGAAAGTAGAATCGGGAGACTTCAAAACCAGTGGCAAACCTGTTTTTTCAATGATCTTGTTTCTGTTGTCCTTATGTACTATTATCGTTCTGGGAGTAGGAATTCCTGCATTTTCCAGAGCTTCTGCCATGAATACCTTATTGCAGCATTTAAGAATTGCATCGGGATAATCCACAATGGCAATATCTTCCTGTTGCGCCTTTCGGGCAAAAGCATATGCATCGTTATTAACTTCGGTGCTCTGCCGTATCAATAAGGCATCAAAAGCCGAAAGACGTGAAAGATCTTTTGGATAGACAAATTCCACATAGAAATTCATCTTCTCTGCAACTTCAGCAAATTTCTTCAAAGCTTTCTGATTGCTGGGAGGCGCAGGATCATGCTCCTGGATCAAAATAGCGAGATCATATTCGTAGGATTCACTTTTTGGGGTATCGTATCTCTTCTTTGCAAAGTACTGAATGGCGAAATCACGCATATAAGGTAAATGTTCCCCTGGGATCTCTACTTCAGATAAAGCTTTAATGGATTTTATATTCCATTTATTGGTGTAATTGAATTTTACGCGAATAAAAGGAATCTGGAAATGCCTGTGAAACATCGCACTCAGCTCCTTATATTTTTGAGCCACATTTTGACCAAAATAAATACTCAGTGTGAATTCGGTTGATTTTATGCTCTTAAGACTTCTCTGGATAAGATCATCAAATTCATCTGAAACGATCTTTACCAGTTTCGGCTCCCTTAGATCTACAATATTCTTAACTGTTGGAATGGCCAGATGACCTCGTGCTTCAGCGAGCAGGGAAACATAGTAGCCTTTGGATTGATAGGAGTAGTCTTTACAAAGGTTGAAAACACGGGCCTTTTTTTGTCGGGAGAATTCGGGTTTTGTAAGGTAATCTTTGGCCGAAATAACCCGGACATTTTCAAGAGAAATATTCCAGTTTTCAGGTTTATTTACGACTAAATATTTATTCATTAAGGATGTAAATTTTATTCAAATGTAGAGGAAAAATTAGTTGAAAATCAGCAGTGACAAAAATATTTCTCCGGCACCCTTTATTTTGATCTCAATTATCTCCGAAACAATTAAAATACTGTTTTACAAATAGTTAAACAAGAGTAATTCCTTGACGCAATCTTCCATATTTCTTATATTCTAATAGAAACTGAATATTAACCAAAAAAAGAATCATATGGAATCCAATTTAAGTTTTAACAAATTTGCCAAAGAGGCATATGATTATGTCAATGAACTGGCCAGGGATCTTGAACATCCCGAGGAAAAGGACAGGGTACTTACTATATGGAGAGCGGTCATGCATACCATTAGAGACAGAATACATTTAGGGGAATCTTTTCAAATAATCGATCCTCTTCCAATGATCTTTAAAGGGATATATGTAGAGAACTGGAAATACACTGAAAAACCACCAAAAGATTTCAGCAGCATTGAAGAAATGAAAACTGAAGTAAAGCAAATTCAGGCGCAGTATGGAGAAGAGGATTTTCCATGGAAGAAATCTACTGAAGAAATCATTTCCATTACACTCAATTCCCTTAAAAAATTTATGAGTGATGATCAACTCCATCACATAAAGGATCAATTACCTAAAGAAGTAAAAGAATTAGTATCCTGATAAAAATTTCTTTAAAAATGAAGAACCTTCCGGAATTTCCGGAAGGTTCTTTTGTTATGGAAGAAAACAGTTCTTGCCCCTAAATTAGCCCCGAAATATTTCCTTCCAAATCAATAGTGATATTTTCTGATGCCGGATGTGCAGGTAATCCCGGCATCCGCATCATGTCTCCGGTTATCGGGATTAAAAATCCTGCGCCCGAAGCTATTTCAATTTGCCTTACATTAAGAGTAAATCCTGAAGGCCTACCCAGCAGCATAGGATCGTCTGACAATGATTTCTGAGTCTTTGCAATGCAAACAGGTAATTCTTCCAGTCCAAGGTCCATAATAGTCTTTAGATCCTTACGGGCTTTGGGTGCATATTCAACCCTGTCGGCCCCATAGATCTTTTTAGCTATAGTTTCAATTTTATTCATTACTGAATCTTCCCAGTCGTAAAGCGGTTTAAATTCAGATTTCCCTTCTTCTATAGCTTCTATCACTTTATAAGCCAAATCTAAAGCTCCTTCTCCTCCTTTGGCCCAACCGTCTGAAAGTGCAACTTTGATATCTAGTTTATCAGCTAAATCAAGGATAACCTGAATCTCTTCATCACTATCACTGTAGAACTTATTGATCGCTATAATAGGAGTTATATTAAACTGCCGTGCATTTTCAAGATGTTTCTCCAGGTTAGGAAGACCTTTCTCAAGAGCTTCAACATTAGGTATTGTAAGAGATGAAAGAGGTGCGCCACCATGATATTTTAATGCCCTGATGGTTGTTGTCATCACCACAACCTTTGGTGACAATCCGGCACTTTGACATTTGATATCAAGGAATTTTTCTGCTCCAAGATCGAAACCAAAACCTGCTTCTGTCACCGTGTAGTCTGAAAGGCTCATTCCCATGCGGGTGGCGATTACCGAATTGGTTCCCTGTGCAATATTTGCAAAAGGTCCCAGGTGAATAATTGCAGGATTTCCTTCTATAGTTTGAACGAGATTAGGTTTTAAGGCATCTTTGAGCAAAGTTGCCATTGCCCCTTCAGCGTTTAGATCCCGCGCAAAGACCGGTTTTTTATTAAAGGTATATCCAATAAAGATATTCCCTAAACGACCTTTAAGATCTTCCAGGTTTTCTGCAAGGCACATAATAGCCATGATCTCTGATGCCGCGGTGATGTCAAAGCCGCTCTCCCGCGGAATTCCCGATCCTGTACCTCCAAGACCTATCACAATATTTCTAAGGGCACGGTCATTAACATCCATTACCCGCTTAAGAGAGACGGTTCTTGGATCAAGTCCCAGATTATTAGTCTTTGACTGAATATTATTGTCAACCAGAGCTGCCAGTAAATTATGCGCTTTTTCTATTGCCGAAAAATCACCTGTAAAATGAAGATTGATATCTTCCATGGGAAGCACCTGAGAATAGCCTCCTCCTGTGGCACCACCCTTGATCCCGAATACAGGACCTAAAGAAGGTTCACGCAATACCACTGTTGTTTTCTTTCCAATACGGTTCAAGGCTTCTGAAAGACCAATGGAAACTGTAGTTTTTCCTTCCCCTGCCGGAGTAGGTGAGATTGCTGAAACCAGAATAAGATTACTGTTCTTAAGCTTGTCTTTGTCAATCCTGGATAACGGAAGCTTGGCTTTATACTTTCCGTACATCTCGATCTCTTCGGAGTCGAGTCCTAACTTTTTGGCAATTTCTGTAATAGGTTTTAATTGGATCTTCTGGGCAATTTCCAGATCGGTAAGAGGTGCTGTGGTCATCATCTATTTCCTGCTTTTTATTGACAACAAAATTAGGTACAAGGCCAGCAGGAAGGAATGATAAGTATCAGGTTTTTACAGATTTTTCAAACGTTTGCGAAGAAATGTTTCAGGCTTAGTTAACTGCCTTATAAAAAGCATCAATATGTTCCTGGTCTCCGCTAATGAAAACCCGGTCATGCTGTAAAAGCTTTACATTGGGAAAGACACTTGTGATCATTTCTCCTTTCCTGGAAACAGCAAGAATATTTACCCCGTACTTTCGTCGTACATCTACTTCTTCAATAGTTTTTCCTACTACAGGCCCACTGTCGGCCAAAACCCTGACGCAGCTAATCTTAAAGTCGGGAATGGCAGAGGAGTGAAAGCTGTGAAAGGTTTTCCGGGATTGAAATACCTGGTAATTGTCGGCTCTTACAGAGTCTACCAAATTCTCCAGCTCATCAACCGGTACCAGGTAATTGGTCAGCACCCGGGAAA
This sequence comes from Salinimicrobium xinjiangense DSM 19287, assembly GCF_000423585.1. Taxonomy (GTDB): domain Bacteria; phylum Bacteroidota; class Bacteroidia; order Flavobacteriales; family Flavobacteriaceae; genus Salinimicrobium; species Salinimicrobium xinjiangense. The sequence continues at coordinate 139,851 of NZ_AUIG01000014.1, read as the reverse complement.
AGATCTCAATTGAAGTTTCAAATTCCTCCGGAATGACTTCATCTGCCCCAAGAGCAAGCAGGCTTTCTATTTCCTTTACATATCGGGTCCTTACTACAATATATACAGAAGGAGAAAGGTGACGAATATTCGAAACAATTGTTTTTGTAGCCTGTGGATCGGAAATTGCCACTACCACTACCCTCGCTTTTTTTACATTAACAAAGTCCAGCATGTGTTCCTGAACTGCATCTCCATACATAATGGGTTCACCTTTAGCTTTTTCCTGTTTTACAATTTGTGCATTTAATTCCAGGATCATATAAGGTATCTCGGCATATTTTGCCGCCCGGGCCAGATTGGTTCCGTTTATCCCGTAACCTACGATAACCAGATGATTTTCCAGCTCTTCTTCAGATTCAGCTTTAGAAAATGATTTTTGAGGGTTCGTTCTCTTATTCAGAGGTTTCAGTAAATGATCTGAGATCCTGCCCGAGAACATAATAATAAAAGGAGTAAGAAACATGGTAAAGACGGAAACAGAAAGGAAATACTGGTTCATTTCTGGCGTCAACAGACCACTTTCAATTCCTATTTTCGAAAGGATAAAAGCAAATTCCCCCACCTGAAAAAGGGCCATGGAAGAAAGAAGAATGGTCCTTGCAGGATATTTTAAGGCAGCTACAGCCAGGGCAACAACTCCCCCTTTGATAAGAAGTACAGCGAGAACCATTAAAAGAATGATTCCAGTATTCTCAATAAAGAACTGAAGATTGAGCAGCATTCCTATCGAAATGAAGAAAAAGCTTATAAAAAGCTCTCTAAAAGGCAAAATAGTGCTGGTAGCCTGATGACTGTAATCTGATTCTGAAATGATCAAACCCGCAAGAAAGGCTCCAAAGGCCAGAGATAAACCGGCAGAAGCCGTAATGAAAGCAACCGTAAAACAAAGGGTTATAGTCGCCAATAGAAACAATTCTTTGCTCTTGCTTTTTGCTATTAGATACATTCCCCGGGGAACGAGGTACTTTGCACTTACATAAGTAAATGCTATGACCAGTGCACTCTTAAGTATTAAAAATAAAACTTCATTAAAAAGGTTGCCGGAGCTTCCCGCCATAATGGGAGTTACCAGCATCATGGGAACTACTATGAGGTCCTGGAAAATAAGGATTCCGAGGGCTGTACGGCCATGGGGTGCAGTAATCTCATTGCGGTCCTGCAGTATCTTTAATACAATCGCGGTACTTGAAAGCGAAAAAAGAAAACCGATAAACACCGATTCATTCCATGAAAATCCGAGGAAGTAAAAGATCAATCCGGTCACAACTATACTTAATCCTACCTGTAGAAAACCACCGTAGAAGACCGTCCGTTTCATGGATGCCAGTTGTTTAATGGAGAGCTCCATTCCAATGACGAACATCAATAGGATAACTCCAATTTCTGAAAGGAGTTCCACCTGATCTGGATTTTCAATAAGTGCAAATCCAAAAGGTCCAATTACAATTCCCGTAATTAAAAATCCAAGAATGGAGGGCATCCGGAATCTCTGAAGCAACATTACCACTACCATCGAAAATCCCAGTAAAACCACTATATCCTGAAGTAATGGAAAATGCATAGGCTGTGAATAAAGATTTAAATAATCCCTGGTTAAATGTATTTATTTTGAAGAAAAGTACAGTTTAAACAATCAACTTTTTCCCGAAAATCCTAAATCCAATCTTTCTTCTACAAGTTAAATGAAAACTCCTTGTAAATATCCCAGGATTTCCCGTTGTGTTTGAATAGAAGCAGACTTATCGCTTCAAAGGAACCCGAATAAGTGCGGGTTTTAAATTCCTGCCAGGCTTCTTTAAATTTATCTTTTTTTAGATCCCGGGTGGCAAGGGTGATGTGCGGGTGAAGGGAAGAATCTTCAGGATTAGAAAAACACGAAGGTAAATATGTTTTGGCTTTAGTGTAAATATCCATTACCGGTTGAGGATTTTCTACCTCAATAAAGATTACCCGCTGCCCGAAATGTCCAAAATTCTTAAGTTTTACGGTGAATCCAGCTTGAAAGGAACTTATTAGCTTAAGCTTTTTAAATATATCCCCCTCTTGTTGCTTCTCAAGACGGAATGGAGGAATGATTGTAATATGGGCCGGTAATTTTAAGGCGTGTGATGCATCATATTTCTCTTTGATCTCCAGCTTAATTTGTCGAATTTCCTCCTTTACTTCATTTGGGGGAACAAGAGCCAGAAAATAAAGAGCCTTTGAATTTGCCATTTTTGAGGGTCTATACCATTCGAGTGAGTAAAGATTTTCCTTTATTCTTTTGCCGGCGATCGCAAAGAGAGCCAACTATAAATCCAGTGATCAAACCACCTAAAGGAGTATAAAAGGTAAGAGTGGATGATGTATATATTAGAAGAATGAGCATGATTAACAATCCGCCAGATAATCCGAGTTTCAAACCGTATGTAGCACAATAACCTTCAGGAACCAGCGAAAAATTAATTCTTAAATATTTAAGCAGCCTCCGCAATCTCATCTTTAGTTGCCGGTCTGCATTTTCTGTTCCAAGATCCAAACCATCAAATATTTGTTCCAGTTCTTCTTCTATTCTTAGCAATTGATCCGGAGAAAGCTCTTTGTATTTGACTTCATGCAAAATATTACTGAACTTTTGTTTGATCCTTACAGAAGTGTTTCTTTCGGGAATTCCTGCAGATCTCTCCAGGCGTTGAATGGCCTCCTCTATTTTCATTTAGTAAAACTTATCCTTAGGTATATTTATAAGACGCAAATTCAGAAGATTGTTACCTTCTTAAAAGTTAATTTTTAAGTAAAAATCTCAGCGGGATTGCCAGTCTTGCTTTCCAGGAATCCTCAGAATGGTCTGCCCCTTCAAACTTTCTCGTTATCCAGTTATCTTCAGAATAACCAAATTCTTCCATAAGATTATCCACCTTCCTTTGATGCGGTTCATACAAAGCATCTAAGGTTTCGGTTCCATAATCAAAATAAAACCTGTGGTTACCGGGAGCAGGCAAGTTATCCCTTAGATATCCCAAAAACATTCCGGGGACGGGGTTATCTTCTTTAGCTTCAATCCCAGGCCAGTGAGTTGAAATAGCAGCCGCACCTCCAAAAACTTCAGGATATTCAGAGACTGCATACCAGGAGATCAATCCGCCCATACTGGACCCGGCGATAAATGTCGCATCTCGTTCAGGCCGTGTGGCATAAGTGCTATCAATGAAAGGTTTAAGTTCCTCAACAATAAATTTTAAATATGCATCTGAAAAAACCGAATTTGAAAAGAGGCCTTTTTTCTTTTCATTTTCCTTTACATAAGCTTCTCCTATTTCTTCTGAAAGTTCCATAAAAGGCTTCTGCGGAAAATATTCTGAATGCCTGTTTGCACCGGAATTCCAGATGCCTACTACTATAGTGGCGGGAATACTATCCTCACTTATTAACCGCTGCATGGTTTCATCCACCCCCCATTCCTGCTTGTTCCAGGTGAAGGAAGGATCAAATAGCATCTGCCCGTCATGCATATACAAAACCTGATATTTTCCTGCAGAAGGATAATTCTCCGGAAGCCACACATCTATGTTTCTGTGAGGGACGAATTGAGAAGGAAACTCTTTAATGCGTTCCACAGTGCCTGAAGAAGTCCGCAGGCCTGAAGCTTCTGTCACAATATTTCTTTGCGGACTTTTACAAGCCATAGCAGTGATCAACAGGAGTAAAAATGTTCTCTTCATAATCTGATTATTTATAACCTGCTGCCTGCAGGTTGAAAAGTTCTGAATATAATTTTCCGTTCTGCATTAGTTCTTCATGTGTACCAATTTCCAGCACGGCTCCATCCTTTAGCACCATGATCCTGTCTGCTATCCTCACGGTGCTAAAACGATGGGAAATGATCACCGCGGTCTTTCCTTCGGTAAGTTTTATAAACCGGTCAAAGGCTTCAGTTTCGGCCCGGGCATCCAGGGCCGACGTAGGTTCATCGAGAATGAGCACTTCAGCATTTTTCATGTAGGCCCTTGCAATAGCTATTTTTTGCCACTGCCCACCCGATAGATCTTTTCCTTGTTTGAATCTCTTCCCCAACTGCTGGTCGTAACCAAAAGGAAGTTCGGTCACCACCTGGTCGGCGAGGCTTTTTTCGGCCGCACCGGCTATTCTTTGTTCGTCATGAATTTCAGATATCTCTCCCATGGCTATATTCTCCCTTAGCGTTAGTTCAAACTTCACAAAATCCTGAAATATGACTCCGAAGAATTGTTGATATGCCTTGCGATCATATTCTTTAACAGGAATATCGTCCAGTAAGATCTCTCCTTCTGTTGGTTCATAGAATTGAAGCAAAAGTTTTATGAGTGTTGTTTTTCCTGCGCCGTTCTCTCCCACAAATGCAAGTTTCTCTCCTGCCCTGAGCTCAAAATTAATATTTCTTACCACCCATCTTTCAGATTTAGGGTATTTAAAGCCCACATTCCTGAATTCGAATCCCTTTTTTATATTCTTCGGGAGCGGAAGCTTCCCTTCAGATGTGCGTTCTACATAACTCAAATCTAGAAATTCAAAATAATCCTGCAGGTACAGGGCGCTTTCAGTGATGGCCGTGAACCGTGTAAAAAATCCCTGGAGTTTCTGGCGGAGACGATTGAATGATCCCGCGAGAAAGGTAAGATCCCCAAGAGAGAAGACACCCGCCACAGTCCTGAAAACAATTAGGACATAGGCTGCATAATAAGCAGTGGTTCCTATAATATTGAAAAATGAGCCCCAGCCGGCACGTTGTTTTGCCAGTTTTTTACTCTGAAAATAATATTTGTCTGATAAACCTTTAAATCTGTTCGCAAGATATTCACTCAACCCAAAAAGTTTCACCTCTTTTGCAGTAACATCGCTGGCCCCGGCATATCTGAGATAGTCAAGCTCCCGTCGTTCCTGGGTCCAGCTCCTTGCAAGGGAGTAACTGGTCCCGCTAAATTTGATCTCGTTGATCATAGTGGGAATGATCGATACTAAAAGCAAAATAATTAGCCAGGGTTCAAAAGCCACTACCCCGGCCAGAAGAGACATAATAACGATTATATCTTCTCCCTGGGTAAGGACATTGGACATTAGCCCAACTCTACCTGTAGTTTGTTGCCGGGCCCTCTCAAGCTTATCATAAAACTCTGAATCTTCCAGCTCGTCGAGATCTACTTCTGAAGTCTTTTTTATAATTTTTACAGATGTATCAATTGAATATTGATCACCCAAAAGCGCATCGCTAAGGCTAATGCCGCGGCTTAAAAGATCTGAAACTATGGCAAGGACAAATTCTACTGCTACCAGTGTCCACAGCCGGTCCATATCCTTTACATCTGCCGCGATCTGGACCACCACCTCGTCAATGATCAACTTTCCCACCCATAACATGATCACCGGGAGTATAGCGTTAATAAACCGCCCCAAAACATTGGTATAAAAAAGCAGCGGATTCACTTTTCGGATTTCGTTAAAAAACCGCGGAACAAATTTGAGAGAAGAAAAACTTTCCCTGAACCTGAATTTATTTGGTGATATAGAGCGTTGTGGGCGTGGCAATTATTTTGATTTATTTGAAATGGAATTCAGAATATCTTACCTCTCAAAAATAGCATTTTTGAAGTAGATTATTTTGCCGGGCTAACAGGTTGGATCAGCCATTTAAAAGCTTCAGGGAATTCACTGCTCCAAAAACTTTCATTGTGCTCTCCCCCCTCCACAATATTCACGCGTAAGTTTTCCTTCGGAATACCTTTCCCAATCATCATATCTTTCATTCTCACAATGTCGGGGATCATAGCTTTTCCTTCGGAAGTACCACCGAGAAAATAAAACTTTGAAGAAGGTGATACTTCTGAAGCTTCAGCAAAAGCAAATATCTCATCACTATACCAGAAAGACGGAGAAAAAACTCCTGCTTTTCCAAATATTTCAGGATGCTTTACAGCTGCATAAAAAGAGACGAGACCTCCAAGGGATGAGCCCATGATACTGGTATTTGGAGCATCAGGTCGAGTCCTAAAAGTGCTGTCGACATGAGGTTTTAAGGTTTCAGTTATAAATTCAATATAAGCTTTAGCCTCACCTCCCCCGTACTTTTCATGAGCAAATGGAGTGAGTTCAGCTATTCTCTTTTCATTGCCATGATCAATTCCAATAACGATCACCTGTTGCCCTTCCTGATTATCTAAAAATTCATCAACCCCCCTTTCTCCTGCGAAAGCTGTGGTGGTGTCAAATAAATTTTGGGCGTCATGCATATAGATCACAGGATAACCTTCTTCTGAATCCTTATAAGCTTCAGGAAGATAAATTCTTATGGTTTTGACAGTATCAAGTTGAGGAGCTTCTATGGTGAAAACATATATATTCGAAGAGGCACTGCTCTGAGAAAAAACGGAAGTAAGAGCGAAAAAACAACTTATAAAAATGACATTTTTGAGCCCCATATTCTAAAGATTTCTAAAGATCCAAAAAGAAATAATTGCAGCAAGAATAATATAAATAGCTTTTCTTCCGAAGAGGACCTGCCGCCATTTTCGAATTGCAGGGGAATAATGTGGCAGACGGTCAATGATTAATCCTGCCAGCACATAAGGAAGAGAAAGCACCATCAAAGGATTTTGAGTTAATGCTCCGGAAAAATGGAAATTCAGTAAATGATGAATTGCCCGTTGAGAACCACATCCGGGACAGAGAAAACCGGTATAGGTATAAAAGGGACAGGCAGGAAAAAACGCTGTCAAAGCAGGATCAAATACTTTGTAAATAATTATCAGTCCTATTCCTAATAAGACAAATAGACCTGTAGCGGGTATTTTTTTAGTAATGATCAAAAGCCACTGCAATTCCTATAAAAACAGCATAAAGTAACAGGAAGGCCAGGGTCACCCAAAAGCCTATCTTCGTCCATTTTCCGGCTTCATGAGAACTGCGCCTGGCTCCTTCCACATCTCCGTTGTTGAAGCGTGTCTCCACCCTGGCGGCATTTACAATCCCTGCTATACCAAAAGGCATACAACAGAAGATGGTGACCAGAATGGACTCCACAAGCCAGGTGCGCGGCATACGATCATAAGGGTTGAGTCTTGAACTTTGCACAGGTCTTTCGGGAGTTCCCGGAATTTGCTCTACTGTCGTCTCTCCTTCAAAAAGCTCCTGCAATTCAGGAAATTGTTCTGCCGGAAGCCACTTTTCCATGGGATGATGCCATACCATGGTGTTTCGACTCAGCTTTCTTTTTTTTAATTCCTCAAGAGCGTATGGACCGTGCTTGGCCAATCCGTCGGAGTAATAGTATTGTATCATAGCAGAGTCATAATTTATGGTTCAATTTTTAAGATCAGCTTTTTCTAATTTTTAAACCTCCTCTACATGCTTCTCCTCTGCCAGCCGAAAATGGTCCAGGCTAAAAATGTAGGTAGCCCAAATAATAACGAGCACCACAGACAGTGTCCAGCTTATCGGCCGACCCAGGTAATACCCCATGAAAAAATCTACCAGAATAGGCAGTGCAGCTATAGGCACAATTCCTATAACTAATAACAGGATCCTTCTTTTTGCATCAACTATAAGGTCGGCATTGCAATTTATGCAGCTCCATGAGGAAAAAACATTCGTGAAGAAATGCTTTCTAAGATGTAGCCAAAATGAATATTTATAGCCGCAGTTTGGACAGGTTCTTACTTTCATAATATTTTATTCAAGTGTTTCTTCTAACCATTTGAAAAATTCCCTTTGCCATACGATAGCATTTTGAGCTGTGAGGATCCAGTGGTTTTCCATAGGAAAATATAGTAGTTTACTTTTTATACCTCTAAGTTGTGCAGCCTGAAATGCCTCCAGCCCCTGCCCTATCGGAACCCTAAAATCTGTACCTCCCTGCACGATCATAATGGGAGTATCCCATTTGTCTACAAAATTAATAGGATTAAATTCTGTGTAAGCTTTTGGGGTGGGAGTTTCCCAGTAAGCTCCTCCAAGGTCTTTATTCACAAAAAACAATTCTTCTGTTGTCCCATACATGCTTCTGGTATTGAAAATACCGTCATGAGCAATAAAAGTCTTAAACCGGTCATTGTGCATTCCTGCAAGAAAGAAGACCGAATAACCTCCATAACTTGCGCCTACCGCTCCTATTCTTTCTTTATCTACAAATGGTTCTTCGCTTATCTCATCTATAGCCGAAAGGTAATCCCGGATATTTTGTCCGCCCCAGTCTCCGCTTATCTGTTCATTCCACTCTACTCCATATCCCGGCATCCCCCGTCTATTGGGCGCGACAACAATATATCCATTTGCAGCCATCAACTGGAAATTCCATCTAAAGGAATAGAACTGTGATAAAGGAGATTGCGGGCCTCCCTGGAGATATAATAAAGCAGGATACTTTTTGGAAGCATCAAAATCGGGAGGATAGATCACCCAGGTTAGCATTTCCTTTCCGTCTGTGGTGGGCACCATTCGCTTTTCCACCTTGCTAAGCTTGATCCCGCTATAAAATTCATCATTCACCTGCGTAAGCTGACTCATTCTACCGTTCTTTAGATCTACTGTATAAATCTCGGCAGCATGGTTCATATCGGTTCTGGTAACCACCATGGTATTCCCTGCCTGCCCTACCATACCTGTGATGTCAAACTGACCCTGAGTGAGTTGCTCAATTTCTGAAGATCCTTTTTTAGATATCTTAAGTTGGAAAAGCTGTTTGGTTCCCATTACCGGAGCAACAAAAAATATGGATTTGCCATCTTTGCTCCAGCGGAAGCTGTCAACCGTACCGTCCCAGTCTTTGGTGAGGTTTATTTTATTTTCATCACGGAGAATAATGATGTCATTCTTATCAGATTCATAGCCAGGCTCGTCCATTTGTAACCATGCGAGCACTCCATCTTTGGAAAAAGCAGGCTGGGTATCATAGCCCTGGTTCTCTTCAGTTAAATTAGATGTGGTCTTTTTAGCAACGTCATAAACGTAAATGTCTGTATTTGTACTAACAGCGTAATCTCTGCCGTGTAACTTTTTCGATACATAGTACACTTTAGAACCATCATTGTTCCAGATATAATCTTCAGAGCCACCAAAAGGTTCTAGTGGAGTGCTATGCGGCTCTCCTTCCATGATGTCAAATTCTTCCCCTGTCTTTAAATTCTGAAGGAATAGATGGCTGTAAAGACCGTCTTCCCACGTATCCCAATGCCGGTAATTAAGATTGTCGTAGATATAAACATCAGACTTTTCGAGTTCAGGATAGAAATCCTTTCCCGTTACCGGATGTACCTTAACTTCTTTAGGAACTATTTTCCATTCCCCGGCAGGAGAAATTTTTGAATCTTTCCTAATACTATCGTAGTTATTGATCTGAACAGCCTCTCCTCCTTTAACAGGAACAACATAGGTTTTTGAGGTGCTTGTGTTCTCCTCGAGACTGTAGGATCTTACATTAAAGATCACTTTCTGACTATCATCAGAAAGACCTATGGCCGATACACTTCCCAGCTCCCATAACTTTTCGGGTGTAAGGGTTTGCGCCTGAAGGCTGCTGAACAAAAGGGAAAGAAAGAAAAGAAAGTAGACTTGTTTCATAATTATACAATCTGGTATAAAACTTTTAAGATAGCTTCTGAAGCATCTAAGATCTTAGGCCAAAGTTCTTCATTTGCTTAGGCTAAAGGTACTAATAAGCTGAAATATTTTTAAACAAAAAAAGTTGATCAGTGGTAAATCTTCAGCGGAAATATAATCTCCAAAGCATGAGGATAATCTCCTTTTTCAGAAAAAAAGTTTGAGCCGAAACAGGGGCCAAAAATGTAATTTTTGAAAGGAATTATTCCAGAGTCCTCTCACCTCTGAACTGTGGCTGGAACCTGCGGCTTCTCTGTACCTTAAATTCCTTCCCAAGTAAGAGGTAAAGGATAGCACCAAGCAACGGAAATGCAATAATTATGAGCAGCCATGCCACTTTCCATCTTGTTTTTTTAAAAGGAGAGGAAACCAGATCCAAAAATGCCCATATCCAGAAAATGATGAAGAGAAATAATCCCAGGATAAAAACCGGAAAGACAAAATTTTCCATAGATCAGGTTGCCAGCTGCGGTCTAAGGCTTTCCAGGAAATGATTTAATTCCCTAAGGGATTCTTCTTCTACAAAGTTCTTTTCAATCAATATGCTTCCATTACAAGTTTCGATCCTGTAACTATTTACATATTTTCTAATTCTTTTGATGTTAGAAATTTCAATCGATTTAGGGATCAGCGAATGTTTCACCAGTCTGTTCCCCTCAATGGTCAGGTATTGATACTTCTTTTGATACAATGCAGTGCACAATTGTAACAAACCAATAAATACCCAGAGATAACTAAATACTGAAGTGCGATTGATGTAAACGGCAAACAGCCCTACTCCTATCATAAGGAGCCCATAGACGAAATTATTCTGAATCCTACTCTTTGGATATCTTACCTTCATAATATCAAAATTTAAGACGAAGCTTCTGTTAAATTTTTAACAAGATAAAAAAGAAGAATTAATTGAGCAGCATATTTTTAAGTTTTTCCTCCTCTTAAAATACATTACAACTTTAAATATCCCGTAAATACTGGTATAATAGCATATTCTGCCTTCAGATTATTTGATGGGTAAGAATGGCTAATCCTCGCTCTCTTTAATTAAAAAGACTTCGAATCTGAAAATAATCCCTATTTTGAGCCTTTAAAAATCAAACTATCTGAAATGAAAATTTTAAAAACCTGCTTATTTATTTTTTCTGCAGTTTTTGTTGCAAATGCACAATCGACCAATGAGGATCTCCAGGAGAAAGCCCGCCGAATACACGAAAAGGTAATTACCATTGATACTCATAATGATATCAATGTTAATAATTTCACGGCCGAGAAAAATTACACTCAAAACCTGGATACACAGGTCACCCTTCCCAAAATGGAAAAAGGAGGTGTGGATGTTAGCTGGCTGATCGTTTATACGGGACAGGAAAGTCTTGATGCAGCCGGTTATAAAACTGCCTATGAAACAGCCATGTCAAAATTTGATGCTATCCACCGGCTCGTTCATGAGATTGCACCTTCACAGATAGGGCTTGCCACTACATCACGGGAAGTAAGAGATCTGGTTGCAAAAGGCAAAAAAGTCGCAATGATAGGCGTGGAAAACGGTTATCCTGTTGGCACCGATATTAAAAATGTGGAAAAATTTTACGACCTGGGAGCACGTTATATGTCCCTCTCTCACAATGGCCACAGCCAGTTGTGTGATTCCAATACCGGTGAGGCCAATAATGAATGGCTGCACGGCGGCCTTAGCGATTTAGGTAAAGAAGTGGTGAAAGAAATGAACAGACTTGGAATGATGATCGATATCTCACATCCCTCAAAGGAAGCGATGAGGCAGATGATAGAACTTTCGGAAGCCCCTTTGATCGCATCTCATTCCTCTGCCCGCGGATTATGTAATCATAGCCGGAACCTGGACGACGAACAATTACAGTGGCTTAAAAACAACGGCGGTGTCATCCAGACAGTTGCCTTTAGCTCTTATCTCAACACGGAGAAACACAACGCTTATGATGCTGCAGTAAAAAAGGTTTACGATGAAGTTGGAGCCCGAATAGGTTTTAAGGTCTTAAGTCGGGATGAAGTGAGAGCAATGGAACCTGAAGAACGTAATGCATATTATGAGGAATTTCGCAGGGTGAGAAAACTTTCTCAGCCAAAAGTTCAGAAACTAAAAGAAAAAGTTCCTCCGGTAGACGTGACCGATTTTGTTGATCATGTGGATTACCTGGTTGAAAAAATAGGGATCGACCATGTGGGAATAAGCTCAGATTTCGATGGTGGTGGTGGAATTGAGGGATGGAGTGATGCTTCAGAATCATTCAATATCACCCAGGAGCTGGTTAAAAGAGGATATTCTGAAGAGCAAATCGCTAAGCTATGGGGTGAAAACCTGCTTCGTGTTCTTGACGAAGTACAGGCTGTAGCACAAAAGCTTCAAAAAAGCTGATTTTCCTCAATACTTGTAGCTGCCTGAATAGTAAAAACTTTCCGATCCCACATAATTCCGGGTCATTCGAAAAGCCGAAAAAATATTTTCAGCTTTTCAGAAAACCTTTCAGGCAGCTTTAATTTAATATCCCACATCTGGTCTAAAATCGGGATTGGTAATGCCTACCAGCCCGGCAACTCCAATAAGAGGCACCCCAATACTCACCACATTGGACATTTTCCTGTTCCTGAGTTTTATAGCGCTTATTTCCTCATCTCTTAAAGGAATCTTTACAAACTTTCCTTCTTGAGTAAGAGATCTGTGGGCCATTAATTTAGCTGTTTCGGAATTCTCTCTGGTAATTCCTATCAGCTGACCATCCTCCCTTCGCAGCTCTTTTAGTTCTAACACAACATTCTCTGTTGTTTCCACTCTCACGCGATTGTTTGAATCTATCGCAGTCTGTACATCTGCAAGATCATTATGATAGACACTGCAGGAGCTCAATCCCAATATCAAGATCAGGATAGCCGATTTTTGAATAAAATTTTTCATATAGCACACATTTAATAATTCAGCAACAAAATCGGGGAATCAAATTATAGAAGGGGAAGGCTATAAATAAACCGGGGAAAGAATATTTAAAATTAAAAAGGAAAAAAATAAGTAGCACCTTTTAAAAGGAATAAACCTACAGAAATTTAAGAAAAACCTAAAAAAAATATGATCTGTGGTGCCATTAGAAGCAAAAAGCGTAACTCACAGAACTCATTGTTGTTTGAATAAAAAGGTAAAAATACTTAAAAAGAATAGCACCCTCTCCATTTGGCTCAAATGTATTGAAGACTCTAATATTCAGCTTTAAAAAAAGCTCTGTGAAATTGAAAGACAGTAGTGTTAATTTGAAGATATATGGCCTGATCAGGCTTTGTCTTTTCGCATTTTCTTATCCCACCATACAAAAGCGACAAATAATACGAGACTTATTATTGAAGTCCAGATAAGACCGGTTTTTAAACGTTCATAGTCGCCTCCCAGATAAGCTATAAAAAATATTAGAGGAGAGATACCGATCATCGTAGCTCCTATAAATTTCCAATAACCCATTTTGAGCACGCCTCCAACAAAGCTTATGGCATCATTTGAAAGAAATGGACTTAATCTTATAACGATCACTGTCCAAAATCCATAATCCTCAATAAAATCTGATATCTTTTTTTCAGTCTTGTAGCCAATAAGTTTCTCTACAATTACAGGTCCAAAATATCTACCTATAAAATAACCGAAACTGGAAGCTAAAAATATGGCTGCAAAGAGAATTAAAGCTCCAATTACAGGACCATAAGCTAAAATTGTTACAACCATTAAAATAGGAGTGGGAATTACTATAAGGAACATTTGCAGTATCATGGTAAGGATGATCACCAGCGGGCCGAACCATCCAAACTGGGCAACCCATTCCCTGGTTCTTTCTTCATCCCCACTTGTCAACGCACTCCAGCCATTACTTAAGAATTCCCGGACCTCGGGAATAAAAAAATAGCTCAAAATGATAGCGGCAATAATTGTAAGGGATATGTATAAAGGGGCTTTACTTTGCTTTACTGAAGGAGTGTTTATATCTTCGGCCATAAATTTTTATTTGTCTTTAATTTTAACCCGGTGAATGGTAGCAGGATTCCCCTCATTTGAAATATAAAGATTCCCTGCATCATCAAAGGTGAGGCCCTCCGGCTGCGGAAAAAGATTGGGATCCAGTCTGTGCAGAATGTGAGGATCGCCGTTGCTGTCAAGCATCAACAAATGAGGTTTCTTTGCTTCCAGTATAATAAAATTTCCTGTTTGAGGATCCCGCGCAATTTCAGAGGGGTAAAAAGACCGGCTGGGATTGTCTTCTTTAAGATCATTAAACATCTCTTCTTTAAAAGTCAATTCTAAAAGGGGGACATCTGCCATTTCCATAGCTTTAATATCTACAACGTATATACCTTTGGCTTCTGTAGATTGTAATCCCTTTTCTTTAGGCATTAACAGAAGGCGATCTCCATCAGTGTCAAAAAAGAGACTTTCAACGTCATTTTCTGAAGTAAAAGAAGTTCGAAAAGCTTCGGTTACAGGCTCATTTATAAAATCCTGAATCCTGAAGATTTCGCCATTAGCCGCTAAAACATAAGCTGTACTACCATCCAGGGCAATTCCCTCATAATCTCCCGAACCCGCAAATTCAATTTCCTTTTCAATAGAAGAAGATTCAAGGTCGTAGATAAAAATAGTCCCTTTTTCATCCTGTATGCAGGCAATTTTATTGGGTGCCAAAAATGCAATTCCTGAAACCTCCTTCAGGGCATCGGGTAATTCCCAGGTCTGTTCTACTATCACATCTTCCGACACTCCCGCACGATATTCTACGGCATCTTCATGAATAGTGTAAAAAAAGATGCCGGACAATAATAATAGTCCGGTGGTCACCAGTATCACAACTTTATTATGGCCCATTTGTTTCATTTTTCTAAAAGTAAGGAAATGCTTTGGGGAGCCGATAAATTTTAAAACTTCATTTGAAAACATTAAGAGGGCTTTAGGAACTACAAATCCTAAAGTTTTTCAAACTTTTGGAATATTAATTGTAAGTCTTCGTTTCTTTGGCAGACACTTAGCCTATGAAGTTTAAGAATATAAAAATGGCACCCATCACAAAATGGGTGGTTGCATCCTTACTTGGAATTTTCCTTGTGTTTGGTTTGTTTTATCTCAGCATTTACCTTGGCTGGTGGGGAAAAGTTCCTGCCACACAGGAACTGCGTGACCTGAAACAAAGTGAAGCGACTGAAGTTTTCTCTTCTGAAGGAGAATTAATGGGCAAGTACTACATATATGACCGCCAGCCGGTTTTATATGAAGAACTTCCGCAGCATCTTATAGACGCACTTATTGCTACAGAAGATGTAAGGTTTTATGAGCATTCAGGGATTGATAATCGTAGCCTTTTAAGGGTCTTTGTTAAAACGATCTTGATGGGAGACGAATCCTCGGGAGGTGGAAGTACCATAAGCCTGCAGCTCGCAAAAAATCTCTTTGGAAGAAAGGATTACGGCCCGCCGAGCATAGTAGTCAATAAATTACGGGAATCAATTATTGCCCGAAGACTGGAAGAGATCTATACCAAAGAGGAAATTCTAGGTCTATACTTCAACACTGTTCCCTTTAGTGACAATACCTATGGAATAGAGAGTGCCGCCAGGAAGTTCTTTAATACCACAACCGAAGATCTTACTCTGGAAGAGGCTGCCACTCTTGTTGGCACCTTAAAAGCCTCTCACTACTATAACCCCAGATTATATCCACAGCGTAGCCTGGAACGCAGAAATATTGTTCTTTACCAAATGAATAAGTATGGTTTTCTGCCTTCAGAAAGATATGTGAAGGCCAAAGCAAAACCTATTGATCTCGATTATCAGTATTTCAGCAGTAATGGCGGAGTAGCACCTTATTTTAGATCTCAGCTTAAGAAAGACCTGGAAAGGATCCTTGACACCCTGAAAAAGGAAAACGGAGAACCTTATAACCTTTATCGTGACGGACTTCAGGTACATACTACCATTGATTATGAAATGCAGGTGCTGGCCGAAGAAGCCATGCAGGAGCACATGTCTCAGCTGCAGCAGGATTTCGAAAAAGCTTATGGGAAAAATCCGCCATGGAAGCGGGAAGACCTGTTACAGGAGGCTTTAAAGAAAAGCGAGCAGTATAAATCTCTGTCGGAGGCCGGCTGGAGTGAAGAAAAGATCATGGATTCTCTTCACCGTAAAGTAGAAATGGAATTTTTTGACTGGGGTCAAAAGAAATTGTTACAGGCGAGTATTGCCGACAGCCTTCAACATTATATGAAATTTTTGAATATGGGAATGGTCAATCTCGAGCCCTCTACCGGTGCCGTGAAATCCTGGGTTGGTGGTATAAACCATAAATATTTTAAGTATGATCATGTAACTCAAAGCCGAAGGCAAATTGGTTCTACCTTTAAACCGGTGGTTTATACTGCAGCGGTAGAAGCAGGAATCGATCCCTGTACATATTATTCTGTTAGGGAGGTGAGCTATGCCGGAGGATGGACTCCTTCAAATTCGGGTAATGAAGAGGAAGATCCATATATGAATTACCCCATGCCTACCGCACTGGCAAAATCCATTAATACAATTGCAGTAAAGGTACTGTACGATGTGGGACTTCAAAATGTCATCGACCAGGCTAAAAAAATGATGTTCCCTGAAGAACTTCCTAAATATCCCTCAATCGCATTGGGAACGGCCGAATTAAGTGCTGCAGAACTGGCAGGATCCTTTGCGGGCTATGTAAACCGCGGAAAGGCTGCAAGACCTTTTTACCTTACCAGGATCCAGGATAAATATGGAAATACTATTGCAGAATTTCAACCACAGCTTGCCTCTTCTCCTGCGTTTTCCAGCACTACAGGACAGGTAATGGTGGAGATGATGAAAGGCACCGTAAATTCAGGGACAGCTTCCCGTCTGCGGTACAAATACGGGTTACCTAATGATATTGCAGGAAAGACGGGAACCACCCAAAATAATAAGGATGGTTGGTTTGTGGGGATCACTCCCAATCTTGTTTCGGTGACCTGGGCGGGTACAGATGACCAGCGTATAGGTTTCCCTTCAACTCATCTTGGACAAGGAGCAAATTCGGCTTTACCGGCTTTTGCATTGCTTATGCAGAAAATGAATGCCGATCCCCAATTTAATGAAATTACCCGGGCAAAATTTCCGGCTCCTTCGGCTACAGTCCAGATGATGCTCAACTGTGAGCCCGAGAAAAGAGATAATTTCCTGGAGCGTCTGTTTACTAAAGCCGACAATCCGAAAAAGGCAGAAAAAGAAGAGAAAAAAGGGCTGTTCAACAAGATCAAAGGTATATTCAAGAAGAAAAATTAATCAGAAGGTAGAGGTACGAAGTAGAAGTACGAGGTTAGAAGTACGAGGTTAGAAGTACGAAGTTCAGTTAAAATACTCATTGGTACATGTGCAGGTGTAAGTTGAAAGTTATCTAGTTTCAGGTTTAAATGAAATAAACTCAGATCCCTGTCATCTACAGCAGTTAAGAAGAATAAAAATCCCGTCTCAGAGAAGTTTGACGGGATTTTTCATTTTTGTTAATGAGGATTTTTAGGTGGGGATCTTGTCAGTTTCCTCCCTGTTCCAGAAGCGATGTTGCCCTATAGCTTTAATAAAGTCATCTGCGAGACCCGAATTACTGTCTTTAATGATCACACCCTGCTCCATTTGGTTGATGCTTTCCACCAGATGTTCTATGTAGGTCGCCTTCAAAAGTTTCTTTGCATCTCCGTCCATAGCAATGGGTTTATAGTGCTTGTAAGTTTCATGAAGAAACTTTACTGCTTCCGCACTTTCCATCAGCTTTTCTATACTTCCCGCTCCTGAGGGAATGTAAACTGCATCAAACAAAACAGAACCTGTTGTATTAAAGGTTTTGTCTACAGGAATTTCACTACCACCAGATGTTTTAATTTTACCTCCGTGGGGTGCTATGATCTTCACCATTGCACTCTTCTCCATCAGAGATTCTTTTACAGCTTTTACCGAGTTTTCATCAACCCCGTCGGCACAAAGGAAAGCGATCATTCTAGAAGTAATATCTCCTTTTTTAGTAAAATCCATACTCAGAGTCTTGTCTTCCTTAACAGCCTGTTTATTATTGACAGGTTCGTAATCTGCCGGATCATCATCTGCTGGAACTCCCCCTTGTACAGGTTTCATTGGTCCATCGGGCACTTGGAAACCAAGTCCTTCAGCTACATTTTTAGCCAGGTCCTTGTCTACCTGGGTAAGTAGCCCTACCATTCTTTTTTGAATCTCCTGCCGCTCTACTTTTCCAAGTTCAAACAGGAAGGCATTCGTGATTTGCTTCTGTTCAGGTGGAGTCTGACTGTTCCAGAACAAGGTAGCCTGGCTGAAATAATCATTAAAGCTTTTACTTCTGGCTCTTATTTTATGAGCGTCAATACGTTCGGTATGACTAACGAAGCCACCATCTTTCATTTTAACCTGGAATGGACAGCCTCCTCCTGTTGAGTTAGGTTCATAGTTGACATTGCCCTTATTGATGGTTTGTCTCATAAAGCCGTCCCGCTGATTATTATGCACGGGAGCAACAGAGCGATTAATAGGAATTTCGTGGAAATTTGGACCTCCAAGTCTTATCAATTGTGTATCTGTATAGGAAAAAAGACGCCCCTGAAGCAGAGGGTCGTTCGTAAAATCAATTCCCGGAACCACATGCCCGGGATGAAAGGCAACCTGCTCGGTTTCTGCAAAGAAATTATCGGGATTTCTATTCAAGGTCATTTTTCCAACTTTTTTCACCGGAACAATTTCTTCGGGAATAAGTTTCGTTGGATCAAGAAGATCAAAATCGAATTTATGCTCATCTTCCTCAGCCACTATTTGTACTCCCAGTTCAAATTCGGGATAATTTCCGTTTTCGATAGCCTCATAGAGATCTCTTCTGTGAAAATCGGGATCCATTCCTGATATTTTCTGGGCTTCATCCCATACCACTCCATGAGTTCCAAGTGTGGGTTTCCAGTGATATTTAACAAAAGTCACTTTTCCTTCCTCATTGATCCATTTGAAAGTATGAACCCCAAAGCCCTCCATCATCCTGTAGCTACGGGGTATTCCGCGACCAGAAAGAATCCACATAATAACATGAGTAGCTTCAGGCATGAGAGAAGCAAAGTCCCAAAAGTTATCATGAGCCGCAGTAGCCTGTGGCATCTCATGTTTTGGTTCTGGTTTAATAGAATGTACTAGATCCGGGAATTTTATCGCATCCTGAATAAAGAAAACTGGAATATTATTTCCTACCAGGTCATAAACTCCTTCATCTGTATAGAACTTCGTTGCAAATCCCCGAACATCCCTTGCGAGATCTGTTGAACCTCTAAAGCCCACAACTGTAGAGAATCTCACAAATACAGGAGTCTTTTTTCCGGCTTCACTTAGAAAAGAGGCTTTGGTAAACTCTTTCATGGATTCATAGGCTTCAAAGACTCCATGAGCCCCGGAACCTCTTGGATGCACTACTCTTTCGGGAATACGTTCATGATCAAAATGAGTCATTTTTTCTCTGAAAATGAAATCTTCAAGAAGAGATGGTCCCCTCTCCCCTGCACTTAATGTGTGCTGGTTGTCATTTATTCGTACCCCCTGGTTGGTAGTGAGATGCTTATTCGTGCTATCTTCTTTGTGTGTGTCCAGTTGTTCCTGTTTCTTGCTGTTTTTGGGATTTTCCTTTTCCATAATAAAGATCTTGTTAGCTTCTGTTAATCAGTCATTCCCCATTAAATATCTGACTTTTTAAAGGGTGAAACTTAGAAGAAGATGTTAATTGTAGAAAAGATTGAAAAACCTGTAAACAGGTAATTTCAGGGAAAAAATAAGTTTTTGTTAACCTTTGAACAGAAGGTTCAAAATAGCAGCAGGAGCAGATGTCTCCTGCAATGGAATATAGACTTAGATATCTATTAGAAAAAAGACCTTTGGACAAGATAGATCAGAAAAAAGGATCAGCTAAATAAAGACAGACAAGGAGGACCAAAAAGGCTATTTTTAGGAGGTCCTGTTTAGTTACAGGATCTAAAATTCAGCTTTGTTGATCATCATCCTTAACTTCCGCATATAATCTTCTCTAAGCCAGTCGCGGTAGTTTTTTGTACTGTTACTGATACAATAGGAATATTTGCGAATCCGGTAAGCTATATCTTCTTCAAGCTCTTTTGCTAAGAGCCGGGCGTCGAATACATCTTCACTGTTCTCTACGCACATGCGCATATGCTGTTCCATAGAGCGTTCCAAAACGGTCCTGGACTTAAGTCCTTTAGAAATAATATCGTCATATTCTGCATCCACGTCAAAAAACACATCTTCTGTTTTAGCAAATTTCTTCCTGAGCTCCTTAGGCATCTCATATCTGAAATTCTGCTCTATCTCTTCATCACTCACCAGGTTCTCAAGGAAGTAATCTGGTGACCTAAAGATCTGCTTCCAGTCGATTGGTGCACTCCAAAGTCCAAATCTTGCAGCATTATTTCCAAGATCAATAACCGTAAATTCATTTTTGCCCGGAAGGATCCGCGATCCACGACCTATCATTTGGTAGTATAAGGTCAGGGACTTTGTCGCCCTGTTGAGAATTATGGATTCTACAGTTGGCTCATCAAATCCTGTAGTGAGAATACTTACAGAAGTTAAAATAGCATCGGGTTTCTTTTTAAACCACCTGAGTATATCTCTACGATCCTGTTTGCTGGTGGTATTATCCAGGTGCCTAACGTCAAAGCCCGCATTTCTAAAAGTTTCATATACTTCCCGGGAGGTATTGATCCCATTATTAAAGATGAGGGTCTTTTTGCCTTGTGACTTCTCCATATAAGCATCAAGAAGCTTCTCCTGCATACTAAAATTGGAATAAAGTTCTTCCGAAGATTTCACGGTGTAATCTCCATTTATCCCGACTTTTAAAGTTGAAAGACCAACGTCATAGCTGTAAGTGTTAGCCCTGGCTAAAAAGCCTTTTTCAATTAAAGAACTTATAGAATCTCCAACGATCAACTCCCTGTAGTTATCTTTCATAGGGAGTTTGATATTTGAACTCAAAGGAGTCGCAGTTACTCCAAGTATGAAACACTTGTTGAAGAATTTAAAAAGTTTCCTGAAGGAGTTGTAATGAGCCTCATCAATGATTACCATCCCCAGGTTTTCAAGCTCTACTTTTTCATCGTTTAGCCTGTTGTTAAGCGTCTCAACCATTGCGACAAAGCACATGTATTCGTCCTGGTCGGGCAATTCCTTTATACTCGAATTGATGATCTTATTGTGAACTCCAAAGCCTGTAAGCATTTTGGAAGTTTGTTTACAGAGTTCAATACGATGTGTGAGAATAAGAACCTTCTTATTAGTCCGCTGAATATATTCTCTAACAATCTGGGAAAAAATTACTGTTTTTCCTCCACCGGTTGGTAGCTGATACAGCAGGTTGTATCGTTCGGGATGAGCCTCCAGCACCTTGAATATCTTATTGATATCTTGCTGCTGGTACTCGTATAATTCCTTATCTACGCTTTTCTCTACTATCCCGAATGTGTCCTGCCCCATTAATTGTTTCTTTCAATTGCAATTTTGCAAAAATAACTGAAATTCAAGGCTGTACAAAATTATGGCTTTGAAAAGCTGAAAATTAATTTGTAAGTATTAACAAGCCACTCATTTTAAAACACTTAACTTTACTCCCGGTACTTACCTCCCCCACTTCTCTCCCCTTTTTATTAATACATTCATTATGTGGAGTGAAAAAAAACGTGTCCGGTTTACTGAGGCTCTTAAAAGCAACAAGCTCTTGAAAGACCTCGACGATAAAGAATTAAATGCCTTACTCAATGAGCTTGAAAAAGTAGTATGGCCTAAAAGCACTTGTAATATCTACAGGGAACGCACATCAAATCATTTTCATTTTGTGATCTCAGGAAGATTGAAAGTTTACCAGATCGATCAGGATTCCGGGAGAGAATTCACTTTTTTTCTCCTTAAAAAAAATGACGCATTTGACACACTTTGTCTTCTGGATGGAAGCGAGCACAACGTCTACTATGAAGCTCTTGACAAAGTTGTACTACTGTCCCTCCCAATGGAAAAAATGAAGAACTGGGTAAGAGCCCATCCTCATATTAATAAAAACCTGTTACCGTACCTAAGTCATCAAATGAGAACTTTGGAAGAATATGCTTCCAATATTACGCTTATCGATATTTCCACGAGACTTGCAAGGCTCATTCTTAGCAATATTAATTCTGAATCCCGGGAGCTCGAGTTGATCAATGATCTATCTGACGAGGAATTGGCTCATTTGATTGGATCTACCCGGGCAGTAGTCAACCGGCACTTACAACAATTCAAAAATGATGGAATAATTTATCTTGGTAGGAAAAAATTGGAGATAAAAGATCTGAACCTGTTGCTCGATAAGGCCAACAGGAATGGGGCTTCGGCTCCTTAAGATTTTATATGAAATGCTACCTGGGTAGTATTCGATCAGGTTTTCTCATAGTACCTTTATAAAATATTAATCTAAAACATGTGTGCTATGAAAAAATTAGTTTTATGCTTGCTCCTGTTTGGCTTTTTAAGCTCAGGGCATTCACAGATCCTTCTTGATGAAGCCAAAGTTGATTACCGCAAGGAATCAATGAGATTAGATCCTAATACCAATAGTCTTGAAATTGAAATTCCTGAAAAGACTGTGGGCGAGTTCCAGAGAGATCCCCTTGCCTTTATGAAGAACAGTTTTGATATCCAGCAATTTATTGCAGACAACGAAGAATCCGGTTACCATTCTTACCAGGTAAACTTTATAAGTAATAAAGGATTTTTAGTGGCCCGGTTCAATCAATCGGGAGAGTTGGTATCTTCTTTTCAGAAATTTAAAGACGTGAGGTTACCCGAAAATGCACGTTTGCAGATTCTGGAAAAATATCGTGACGCTGCTATCCTTGGAAACAGATATGTCGCTTCTACAAAAGGATGGGATATTCACAAAGCCTATTTTAAGGTTAAAGTGAGAGATGCAGAAGGAATTCAAAGACTACGGATTAATAAGGACAGGGAGCTTTTAAGCCTCACCGGGCTATAACTCTCCTAAATTTTTGAGAAAAAGCTGCCAGAATAAGTTTGATCACTAATTCTATAGCGTTCATAATTGGAACAATTTGGAAAAAGTAATTAAATAGATTTCTGGCAGCTTCTTTATTTTGAAAAAAGATCTGAAGACAGATATCTGTCTCCTCTGTCACAAACAATACTCACCACTACTCCACTCTCGAGTTCATCACACAGCCTTAGTGCCGCAGCAGTCGCACCTCCACTGCTCATTCCTGCAAATATACCTTCTTCCTCGGCAAGGCGGGCTGTCATTATCCGCGCTTCACTTTCGGTTACTTCTATAATCCGATCCACCTTCGCCGGATCAAAAATCCTGGGTAAATACTCTTTTGGCCATTTTCTTATCCCTGGAATCCTCGCATCATCTCCCGGTTGTACTCCTATGATTTGAATGTCCTTATTCTGCTCTTTAAGAAAAGTAGAAGTACCCATAATTGTGCCGGTAGTTCCCATAGAAGAAACAAAATGAGTGATCTTTTTATGGGTATCCTTCCATATTTCAGGGCCTGTACTTGTATAATGAGCCTGCCAGTTATCATCATTTCCAAACTGGTTAAGCATAAAATAATCTCCACTCTTCATTCGCTCTTCGGCATAATCTCTGGCTCCTTCAATGCCGCCATCTGCGTCTGTGAGTATTACTTTGGCTCCATAGGCTCTCATGGTTTGCACCCGCTCGACTGTCGAATTTTCGGGCATGATGAGTTCGATATCAAGGTTTAGTAAGCGTGCTACCATAGCCAAAGCTATACCCGTATTACCACTGGTAGCCTCAATAAGTTTGGTTTCTGCGTTTATTTCTCCCCGCTCAAGAGCTCTCCTGATCATATTATAGGCAGGACGGTCTTTTACACTTCCCCCTGGATTTTGACCTTCAAGTTTAAAATATAGCTCTACTCCCGGGTTTTTTACAAGGGTTTGTGCTCTTACAAGAGGGGTATTCCCAATTAAATCGAGTACGCTTTGGCTCATTTGTTTAAATTTTTAATATTGATATTAGGAGCATGAGTAACGAAAGAATTTGCCGGAACTGAGCTCGTAAGCCAGGCATTCCCACCTATAATACTTCCGGCTCCTATGATTGTTTCTCCTCCAAGTATAGTAGCATTTGCATATATGGTCACATCATCTTCAATTGTGGGATGACGTTTTTTATTTCGCAGCCCGCGCTCCACATAAAGGGCCCCAAGAGTTACCCCCTGGTAAATTTTTACATTATTTTTAATGACGGTAGTTTCTCCAATCACCACTCCCGTAGCATGATCTATAAAGAATGAATCGCCAATCTGCGCCCCCGGATTAATATCTGTTCCTGTCAATTTATGGGCATATTCGGTCATTAATCTGGGGACCAGCGGCAGTCCCAGCTTGTAAAATTCATGACTTAAACGATAAACAGCTATGGCAAAAAATCCGGGATAGGAAAGATATACTTCCTCAACCGAATTTGCTGCGGGATCGTTATTTGCAATAGCAACAGCATCCAGGTTGATCTTTTCAAGAAGGTGTGGTAATTTTTGACAGTAATTGTCCCAAACCTCTAAGCAGGGTTTATGAGGTTCCCAACAAACCAGGTTACCTAGTTCTTCGAAATCAAAAGCTAATTTTTGTAGGTTTTCTTCAACAGGAGTATCCCTGTCGAACAGCGTATAGAAAAGATGCTGCGTAAAAGCTTCTGCTTTTTCTTTGATCCTGAACCTGAGATTGGGTAACTGTTTTTGATCGGTAATCCGCTTAATAACTGTTTTTTGGTCCATATAATTTCCTTGAACTTCAAATTTACTAAATAGATAGCCAAGACCAGTTCTTCCTTCTTTTTTTGTTTTCGTACAAAATTTTTTAACTATAAAAGAAAGGTTAAAAAAACCGGGGATTAAAACTTTGTTCCCCAAGGTGTTGTAATTTTAAAATGTATTATTAATCAAAAACTTAAACCATGGCACAAGACCAAAAAAAATCCGGACAAAAGCAGGATTCTGCTAAAAAGCAAGATCAGAAGTCAGATCAAAAAGGAAGACAGCAGACTAAAAAGTAATCTGTCTTTTATATCACATTCGAGCATTTTTTCAGGCCACCTCACAAGGGTGGCTTTATGCTTTAATGATATTTTTTTTGAGACTTTCACTTATTTCATAAAGCCACTTGAGCCGATCCATTACCACCTGTACTTCCTGTAGTTCAGCTCCAACAAAACCTTCCCGCTCTTCCTGTTTTCTTTCCTTCAATATTATAAGTCTTTGATACAACTGCCGGTAAAATTTTTCTGCAGCTGCTATTTCGCCTGAGAAATCTTTTTCATCAAGTCGGGATTCCCCCAAACAGGTCGATAAGTTCTGCCGGATAGCCAACATATAATTTTTAAAATGTTCTGTAGCCTCCGTCACGGGATGAGTCCGGATAAAGGTTCCAAGGGAGGCGGTAGCCGAAAGCAACTCCTGGTTTAGAGAAACGATCCTGAAGATCTCCTCAAGATGTTTTTTATCGCTTTTAGGCTCCTGCGCCATTCTTTGAAAAGCAGCATTCAGGTCTCCCATAGCAAGAAAAGCTTTCTTTCTGGCCAACCGGTAGGAAGCCATACTTGATTCATCCCTATAGAATAATTCGACTTCGTTGAGAAATGCTGAGTTTGATCTGATACTTTCTTTAATAAAATTATTAATAGTTGAATATTCCCAGGTGGGCCAGAGAAATTTGGCAGACAAAAAAGCTATCCCGGAACCTACAACAGTATCTAATACCCTATACTCGATTACCTCAAGCGCATTTGGCTGTAACAGACTATAAACAAAAACCACATTGAGGGTAATGAAAGCAGCAGCCGTCTTATAATTGCGTTGTATCATGGAATGGGCCAGGACAAGGGATATTACAGCTAGGACACCATATAAGATCTGGCTTTTAATAAATATTACCAGGGTAACTGCGGCCGCCCCGCCAATTAAAGTTCCATAGAGCCGCTGTTTAAATCTGTCGCGGGTTAGAGCATAACCGGGTCGCATGATCACCAGAATTGTAAGAAGAACCCAGTAGGCATTCTGTACTGCAAAAAATTCCCCGATTAAAAATCCAATGATCATGGCTGCAGTTAACCGCAGTGAATGTCTGAAGATCGGGGATTGCAAATCAAGGTTGTCCTGCATCGTTTTCAGATCATAGTCTGTAGTTGTGAGGAAACGAACAGCATCCTGTCTTTTCATCCCATATCCGCTTTTTCCGTCCCATTCAGTAAGGAGTCGCTCGATAGAAATTAATTTCTGGAACTGCTTATCTTTGAACGAAAGCAGGTTTCTGTAAACCGGTAACAATTCATTTTCTTCAGGAAGATTAGCTGAGTTTTCAAAATTTTCAAAATCTTTCCATATTTCCGACTTTTTGGAATGAAGGGCAGTTTCCTTCTCATAGGTTCGATCCTTCCGAAAAACCTCAGCAATTTCTCTTAACCGGGCCGCCATTAAAAGGCTCCATTCCTCTACCTGCCGTACCTTCCCTTCGTGATTGCTGAAAAGTTCTGTCATTCTTTCAGAATTTACCGGGTTAGCCATTCCCAACTCCAGGATATCCACCAGTTCCATGAAGATGAGTAGCCTCTTTCTAACCATACCAGACCTTCCGAAGTTTTTCCTGCGGGTGATCACCATTTCTCTTATTAGCTCATGCTTCTCATTTATGGAAGTCTGCAAAACAAAAAGCTGCTTTTGAAGCTCCTCTGTTTCTTCCCCTTTTTGACACATTAATGAAGCGCGTATTTCCAGGTACTCTGCAGTTAGATCAAAAGCTTCAGAAAGTAAGAGGTCGGTTTCCCTTCTGCGGAAAAGATGGTGCAATAGAAGCGAAAAAAGCAGGTACCACAAACCTCCCGCCCCAATCCATAAGGCATGGGTGATAATCCCTCCTTCTGAAGCCACCTGCGCCATACTCAGTACAATGGCTAACAAACCCGAAAAGGCAATCAGGGAAGCTCTGAAACCGTATACCGAGATCATGGAAAAATGAAAAGTGAGTAAGATGAATATAGGAAGGAAGACCAGCGTGTTTCCCAAAGCAAATCCAATAATGACTGTTGCAAAGACTGCTATAATTACAGACAGGAAAACTCCTATTACACGCCGTCTCAGGCTACCCGGAACTTCACTTGGGGAAGTAAGTAAAACTCCTATAGCCATGGCAATACCAATTTCAAGAGCATCAAAGTAACCTGCAATCAATAGAGGAAGGATGGCAGCTACTGCAAACCTTATTCCCCTGGAAAATTCGGCAGTCTTGAGAAGATGAAAGAAAGATTTAATTTGCTGGTAAGGATTCAACTACATAAATAATTTACTACAAAGCTAATCCTGTTTTAAAAGTGAAAGCAGAAGAATTCAAAAAACTTTGATACACTAATGATTTTTAACCTTTAATTAGTATCTCAACTTTGGCTGAAGCCTGCAGGCATTGTAATTTTAAAAATGGGGAAACAGGGCTCCAAGCCTTGTCTTTACTTCAATTAATAAAAATTATATCTATGAAAATTTTAATGGTCTTAACCTCTCACGATAAATTGGGAGATACAGGCAGGAAAACCGGTTTTTGGGTAGAAGAATTTGCTGCCCCTTATTATGTACTGGCCGATGCAGGAGCCGAAATCACACTTGCGTCCCCTAAAGGAGGACAACCTCCAATAGACCCTTCAAGTACAGGCGAAGATGCACAAACTGATGCCACAAGACGATTTGACAAAGATGAGGAACTGCAAAAAAAGCTTTCCATGACCAGGAAGCTTGAAGATGTTGATGCTTCAGATTATGATGGAGTGTTCTATCCGGGTGGGCATGGTCCTCTGTGGGATCTGGCCAACAGCTTAAAATCAATTTCTCTAATTGAAGATTTCAATCAGCAAATGAAACCTATGGCTTTTGTGTGCCACGCTCCTGCTGCACTGGCAAATGTAGAAGATCATAAGAATCCCCTGGTGAGAGGAAAAGATGTCACCGGCTTCACCAATTCTGAAGAAGATGCAGTAGGTCTGTCTGATGTGGTGCCTTTCAAAATCGAAGACAAAATGAATCAATTGGGCGCCAATTATAGTAAGGGAGACGATTGGGGTTCTTATGTCAAAGTGGATGGTAAATTGGTTACCGGTCAAAATCCTGCTTCTTCAGAGAAAGCTGCAAGAGAATTGCTCAGATTGCTTCAAAAAGCTTAAAAAATGCCTATGGCAAAAAAAGAGAGATCTGTTACAGATGTAATAAAAGAACATGAAGCTTCAGGCACTTATTTTCAGGTCGATGGGCTAAGAACTTTCGCTTTAAAGTATGGACGCGGGGAAACAGTTTTATGTATTCACGGTGTTCCTACTTCTTCTTTCTTATATAGAAAAGTTCTCAGGTCATTAGAGAAAAAAGGATATAAGGGCATTGCTATAGATCTTCCGGGTCTTGGTTTAACTGAAAGACCTGAAAATTTCGATTATTCATTTTCCAATCTGGCAGATTTCGTATACAATGCTGCAAAAGTCTTAAAGCTTAAGAAATTTCATCTAGTAGTTCACGACATTGGCGGACCCATAGGATTCGCTCTTGCCGCGAGACATGCCAACCGTATTATGTCTCTCACCATACTCAATACCTGGATTGACGTTGTGAATTTCAAAAAACCGGTGGTGATGAGACCTTTTGAAAAAAGGGTTTTAGGAGAAGCAGAATTAAAGATGATGACACACCTCACCTGGCCGGTAATGTTCAGGCAAATGGGTGTGGTCAATTCCTCCCGTATAAGCCCGGCAGAGATGAATGCCTATGTCGATCTGCTCAAAAGAGAAGATAACGGAAAAGCATTTTTGAAGATCATGCGCAGCTTTGAATCTTCTGAATCTTTCAGGAACCTGTGTTACAAGGCTGTTCAGAATACCTCATACCCGGTTCAGGCAATTTGGGGCGCAAATGACCCTGCCCTGCAACTGGATACTTATGGAAAGGAGATTGAGAAAGCGGCCGGTCTTCAAGAGATTCATCAATTAAGATCCCGCCATTTTTTGCAGGAAGAAGCCTGGCTAGCCATTGCCGATAAGATTATCGAGCTGGCCAAATCTGTACATCTTAAAACAGTAAAAAAGGAGGCTTGAAAACCTCCTTTTTTAATACTATATTATTTTACTATTTCTGTGGAGGCTTTGTGGGCCTGATCTCAATTTTACTCGGCAAAGCACGCTGATTCATTTTTAATAGATCCACTACCAGTTCTCCTATATCCTCAATCTGGATTTTCCATGCATCTTCATCTGAAGGAGTGTGATCATTAAAATGTGTAGCTACAGAGCCGGGCATTATAGTAGTAACCTTTATGTCATAATTTCTTAAGTCTAGCATGGCAGCCTGTGTGAAACCAGTCACTCCAAACTTACTGGCATTATATGCAGAGCCGCCGGCAAAGAAATTGGTCCCTGCGAGACTTGAAATGGTAAATATATATCCCCCTGTTTTTTTAAGGTAAGGTACAGATGCTTTAAGGCTGTAGAATACTCCGGTAAGATTAGTGTCTATGGTTTGCTGCCACTGCTCGGGAGTTAGTTCTTCAATAGACCCGAAATGCCCGACACCTGCATTAGCAACAAGTACATCGAGCTGTCCCCACTTTTCTACAACTTTTCCAATTGCAGATTTTTGACTGTCAAAATCGCGTACATCAGCTTCCAGGCCAATGACTTCGGCCTTTCCATTAGCAGTGATCTCCCTGGCAGCCTTTTCTGCTTCATCCAGGTGCCGGCTTGTAATTCCCACTCTCACGCCCTTTGCCGAAAGAGCTGCGGCTACGCCGTATCCTATTCCTTTGCTACCGCCTGTGACGAAAGCTACTTTGTTATTTAAATCATTCATGTGTGTGTTTTCCCGTAAAGCTATTAAATCCCTGTGCTATGCTGAAAAGGCAGCTTTTAATTGTTTGTTAATTCTTTCTAATAAGAAGCTGCCTAAAATTTAACGTGAGAAGAAAAAATCTTTAAAAAAAGTCACTTTGTTTACCCGCAGATTCAATTATCTTTGCACACTTTCTGAAAGGGATTAAAGGTTTTTTCAGAAATCATTGTCTAATCAAAAAATTGCAAAGTTGGAAAATCCTAAGGCACAAAAACTTCTGAATAAAATACAACGCGACCTAATGCGTAATGGTATCATCACAAACACTATTGTTGAAGATCTGAAGGAGTTGAGGCCCTATGCGGTAGAAGAAAAAAATCCGCTGCTGGCTAAAGTGATAAGGCTTACCTATGAGCACATCGAAACCTACGATACCTTCGATATTCCAATTCCGGAAGATGAGCCGGTAGAGGGATTCGAAGATGAATTGGAAACTACTGAAGCAGATCCCAAAGAAAGTCTGGATTACCTCCTGTCTCTTATGTCTGAATCCCGGAACAAGATCAATGCCCTGGAATTAAGAGAATACAGTAATAATTTAACGGCCTACGCTGAAGAGAATTAACCTTTTGTTTTACCACTGTGGCTCAATAATTGAATATATTACTGAAAAAGAGCTTAAATGAAGGAAAGGAATATGAAGAAGAAGAATGATGTGGTGTTGAATAAAAAACCCCGTTGGAAATTACTTCATCAATATTATAATTATACAGGTTTTTACAGGTTTGTTGGTGCCAGTTTGAAAAAGGCAATTTTGCCTGTTCTTCTTTTTCTTGGAGCCATAGTTGCTGTAAATGAATATGTCATTAGTATCAATAGCGTACTGATTACCGTAACTGAAACATTTTCCCCCTTAGGTATACTTGCGGTATTTTTGGCCTCAGAATCCATTGGTTTAGGGCTTGTTCCGCCGGAATTGTTTATTGCCTGGGCAGGAAAGTCTGCAATGCCGGTTCTCTATCTCAGCTTTTTGGCTTTAGCTTCCTATGTAGGTGGGATCATTTCCTATTGGGCAGGAAAAGCAATAACCAGAATACCTTCTGTTCACCGTTACATGGAGACTAAAATGTCCAAACACATTAAAAACACCGAGAAATGGGGTGGATTTTTAATCGTGGTAGGTGCTCTTTTACCTATTCCGTTCGCTATAACAAGTGTTGCAGCAGGAATTATACATTATAAATTCAGGTATTATTTACTATTTGGACTTTTGAGATTCATTAGATTTTATGGTTATGCCCTGGTGATTTTTAAGATCGTGTAAGGCAAAGCATTAAAAAAAGCATTTAAATCCCGTATTTTTGGATATCCTTAGTACGGGATTTTTTATGGGCCAACATCAGCACGATCACCACTCTTCTAAAAATCTAAAACTGGCGTTTTTTCTGAATGCTGCCTTTACTGTATTTGAATTAATAGGTGGATTTTATGTAAACAGCGTCGCAATTATCTCAGATGCTGTTCATGACCTTGGCGACACGCTGTCTTTAGGAACTTCATGGTACCTGCAGAACAAATCACGTCAAAAGGGCGACTCCAGGTTTAGCTTTGGGTATAAACGCTTCTCTCTTTTGGGAGCACTTATCAATAGCCTGGTTCTAATAGCAGGTTCTGTCTTCGTGATCACAGAAGCCGTTAAACGGCTATTTGAGCCGGAGTATTCAGATGCCGGAGGAATGCTTCTCTTTGCCATTGTCGGTGTCGCAGTAAATGGATTTGCAGCCTGGAAACTTTCTAAAGGTACTTCCATGAATGAAAAAGTAGTTTCCTGGCATCTTATTGAAGACGTTTTGGGATGGCTGGCAGTATTAATTGTAGCAATAATCCTGCATTTTTATGAGACCCCATATCTGGACCCTGCACTTTCTCTTTTAATTACTCTATATATCCTGTATAATGTATTCAAAAGACTTAAGGAAACCCTGTTCATATTTTTACAGGGAGTGCCCAGGGAGATCGACCTTGAAGAAATCGAAAGGAAATTAATCGAAATCCCTCACGTGGACTCTCTACATCATATGCACGTCTGGTCACTGGAAGGAACAGATCATGTTTTTACAACACATATAAAACTTAAGAACATTAGCCGGTTCCAGCAATTACTGGATGTAAAGATGAAAGTGAAAAATATTCTCAGAGAATACAAGTTCGATCACTACACAATAGAGACCGAACTTGATGAGGAATCCTGTGACCTGAATTAATTATCTGATCCTGGTAAATTTTATTCCCAAATCCCTTTCCAATTGTCCAATTCTTTTTAGTTCATACTGATTCACCAGCGCAAGGGATATTCCTGTATTTCCTGCCCTGGCCGTACGGCCGCTGCGGTGTGTATAATATTCTGTTTGATCTGGCAACTGGTAGTGAACCACAAAAGCAAGGTTGGCAACATCTATTCCGCGGGCAGCAACATCTGTAGAAACGAGAAGTCTCAGATTCTTATTCTTGAATGCCCGCATGACTTTATCTCTGTCTTTTTGAAGCATATCTCCCTCCAGTAAACCCACTTCATAATTTTTAGCCAACAGCTGTTTTGAGAGCGTTCTGGCTGCAGTTTTGGTTTTTGTGAAAATTATTCCCCGCTTCTTACCCATAGATTTAAGGAAGTATGCCAGCGTATCAAGTTTACTGTTATCATCCCCGGCGACATACTGATGCTGAATTCCGGTATTTACGGCATCCTGCTTGTCAATATTCACCCTTCTGGCCCCCTTATTGACATATTTATTAATGATCTCATTTAGCTCCTGAGGTATGGTAGCAGAAAATAACCATACGTTCCTTTCTTTAGAATCAGTAGCTTCCAAAATAGTAGTGAGATCTTTTTTGAAGCCCATACTAAGCATCTCATCGGCTTCATCCAGCACAAGGGTTTTGATTCGCCTAATGTCTATGGCCTTTCTTTTCATAAGATCTATTAATCGTCCGGGCGTAGCCACTACGATCTGTGTAGGTCTGTTAAGGCGCGCTATCTGGATATCAATTTTTTCACCTCCATAGACAGCTTCAGTAAAGACTTTATCCGAATACTTAGTGAATTTAAACAATTGTCGTGCGATCTGCTGCCCAAGTTCGCGGGTTGGAGCGAGGATCAAAGCCTGCACCTCTTCTTTTGCTGGATCTATCTGGGCAAGTAGCGGTAATCCAAAAGCAGCCGTTTTTCCTGTTCCCGTCTGCGCCTGCCCTACAAAATCTACTGTGCCTTCCGTCAGCACAGGAATAGCGGCTTCCTGAATCTTTGTAGGATGCTCAATTCCCATCTCTTTTAAGCCTTTTATTATTTCTTCTGAAACTCCCAGTTCCTTAAATGTCATTCCGTTAATTTTTAGCGAAGATAGCTTATTCTGTTATATTCCGAAGTGGCCGGGCTCCAAATAAGCTGAGGCCGCATCAACTCTGCCTTCATTCTTGAGGATGCATAAATTATTAATAATCTGCATGTTAAAATGAAGCTAAACCGAAAATTCGAAAAGAAATTTTAATAATTTATCACTAATTTGGTTATATAACCAATAAAAAAAGAATCATGCTTACGATCATTTTGAATATCCTATTACCTCCTTTAGCAGTCTATCTAAATCATGGAGTAGGAACAACTCTTTTGATAAGCATTGTCCTTACTTTAATAGGTTGGCTGCCTGGAGTGATCCATGCATTCATAGTAAATTAAGAGAAATTATAAACTGTCTAAAATGTAAATCCCCTTTTAGAACCCGATGTGAGAGATCGGGTTCAAAAACCTTCTAACGAAGGTATCCAAAAGTTTGAATTAGCCTTTAAGCTTATATTTTAGACAGTTTCTCTTTTAATCTTCTTTTACTTCAAGCTTCTGTTGCCATTTCCACGCACTTTCCATAGCATCTTCAATGTCATATTCTGCTTTCCATTTAAGGACTTCATTTGCCTTGGTGGTATCTGCATATGCAGAAATTACATCTCCTTCCCTCCTGTCGGCAAACGCATATGGCAGTTTTTGTCCTGAAACTTTCTCAAAGGCTTTTATGGCTTCAAGAACTGAATTACCTTTTCCTGTTCCCAGATTGAACACTTCATAATTTTCCTCCTGTTCCCCTTCCAGTAATCGCTCGAGTGCAACTACATGTGCCCTTGCAAGATCCATGACGTGGATATAATCTCTTATACAGGTTCCATCGGGCGTTGGATAATCATTACCAAAAACTGAAAGTTTTTCCCTTTTCCCGGCTGCAGTCTGGGTGATGAACGGTACAAGGTTTTGAGGTGTCCCTATAGGAAGCTCTCCAATATTCGCACTTGGGTGGGCCCCTATAGGATTAAAATAGCGAAGGGATATTGCTTTCAATCGTGGTACAACCTTACAGGTATCGGCGATGATCTCTTCTCCTATTTGTTTGGTATTCCCATAGGGAGATTCGGCTTTCTTTACAGGAGCATTTTCTGTGATTGGCAGTTCATCGGCCTGTCCATACACTGTACAGGAGGAGCTGAAGATAAATCTGGAATCCTCCCTCTCCTTTAATTCCTGAAGGATATAAATGAGAGTATTTATATTATTCTCGTAGTAAAGCAAAGGATTTTGAACACTTTCGCCCACAGCCTTTGAAGCAGCAAAGTGAATAACCCCATCTATTTTCGAATATCTTTCAAAAAAAGCCTTTACTGAATTCTTATCTCTTAGATCTAACTTCTCAAATTCCGGAGACACCTTGGTGATCCTGGTGATACCTCCAAGTACATCCAAAGAGGAATTGGAAAGATTATCAATGATGACCACTTCAAAACCCTTTTCCTGAAGGGCAACAACCGTATGGGAGCCAATATACCCAAGACCGCCGGTAACTAATATCTTTTTGCTCATTATTATATTTCTGAATCTTCCGCAAATTAAGAAAATGTAACCTTATTACCCATGGGTTTCGCTATTAAGTATCGGGTTTTTTAGGAGGTCATTTAAACTTTTCTGAATCAGACAACAAGCTGCTGCTGATCCCTGATTTTCCTGAGAATGAATTAAAAATTTGGATTCAGGATCGAAGAGAATGGAGTATATTTGCAGCCATAAAAAATTGGAAATATGTCACTGGAAAATCAGGTTAAAACTTTTAAATGGATCAGCATCTTTGAAGGTGTTTCATTTCTTGTCCTTTTATTAATTGCCATGCCTTTAAAATATATCTGGGATGCCCCTCAAATGGTGCAGACAGTGGGAATGGCACACGGAATTTTGTTCGTGGCCTATATACTGGGTGCACTGCTCCTCTTTAAACCTCTGGGATGGAATCTAAAGACCCTCATGATCATTTGCGTAAGCTCTGTGCTACCTTTGGGTCCTTTCTATGTCGAGAAAAAGTACCTTTAACCCATGTGGGAAGATATTAAAGATCTTAGTAGTTTTTTAGCCGAATTTCTTATAGAGAAAGGCCTCGATGCAGATGTAGCTCACTTCCTGAACATGTTGGTGAATATCGCAGTGGTTTTTATCCTGTGGTATATTATTCACCTCGTGATGAAGAGAATCCTGCTCACTGCTTTTCAACGATTTACAAATAAAACCAAGACCACTTTTGATGATTACCTGGTAAAGAGTAATTTTCCCAAATATGTGAGCAACATCTTTCCTCTTTTGCTGCTCATCCTTACGGTCCCTGTCGTTTTTGAAGAATATCCAAAGCTACTGGGGGTATTCGAGAAACTGGTCAACATTTATATTATCATTCTTACTGTGCTCATTGCCCGGAGTCTGTTGCGCACTACAACAAACTATATGAAGCGGCATGAGCGCTACCATGATAAACCTATTGAAAGTTATACCCAGGTCTTAATGATCGTTTTCTGGTCCATAGGACTTATCTTCATCTTTTCAGAAATTACGGGAAGATCTGTAATAGGTTTTCTAATTTCCCTGGGAGCTGCTTCTGCGATCATCCTGTTTATATTTAAAGATACCATCCTTGGTTTTGTAGCCTCTATCCAGGTTTCTGTAAATGATATAGTTCGTATTGGGGACTGGATCACCTTCAGCAAATATGGAGCAGACGGTTTTGTAACTGAAATAAATCTTGCAACGGTGCGGGTGCAGAACTGGGACAATACCTACACCACTATTCCCACTTACAACCTCATTGCCGATTCTTTTCATAACTGGAGAGGAATGCAGGAATCCCCGGGCCGGAGGATAAAACGTTCTTTAAATATCAAACAGAATTCCATAAGGTTTGTAAATGATGAAGACATCGCAAAATTCGAAGAATTTGGCTTGATTGCCCCTTATATTAAACAACGACAGGAAGAGATCAATGAATATAACCGGAAGCTTGGTGTGAATAAAAAGCATCTGCTTAACGGAAGGCATCAAACAAACCTGGGAATATTCAGGAATTATGCGCTTGCTTATCTAAAAAGTCATCCGCAGATCCATCAGGAAATGACTATGATGGTGCGACATCTCCCACCTACAACACAGGGAATTCCTGTGGAAATCTACTGTTTTAGTGCAGATAAGCGCTGGGAATTCTATGAAGCCATTACTGCAGATATTTTCGACCATCTTATTGCTGCCGTACCTTATTTTGATTTACAGTTATTTGAATCTCCTTCGGGCGATGATATTGTTAAAGCTTTAAAAAGTTATTCAAGCACTTCTGATAATTCTCAGCCTGAAATGGCAATAGATAAATCCAAGCGGCTCGAATAAAGGCTTCTAAGTCAGAAAGAAAGTAAAAGCTTTCAAATTTCCCTGAGAACTCCCGGAATAACGTATTTTAGATGAGAATTAAATTGCTTCTTAATCTAAGGCTAATTCTTCATGCATTTAAAACCTTTTCTCCAGGGCTTCGGAATTCTGGCTGTAATACTTTCTCTATTTCCTTTTGTAGCTTCAGATTACTGGTGGATACGAATGTTTGACTTTCCTCATGTGCAGTTAACTATCCTTACACTGGTTGCACTGTTGGTTTATTTTTTCAGGTTCAATATCCGCAGCTGGAGAGATTACACCTTCATAATTGTCCTGGGTGCCTGCTTTCTTCTTCAGCTAACAAAGATCTTTCCCTATACACCTTTTTCTAAAGTCGAGGTGAATAAAAATGATGCCGCAATTCCTCAGCGTAGTATAAGCATTATGGCTGCCAATGTGCTTCAGAAGAATAAGGAATACCACATGCTTATCAATGAAATTTTTCTGCAAAACCCTGACCTGATCATTTTTACCGAAACAGACAGGGTTTGGCAGGAGGAAATAAGAAAAGGATTAAAAAATTATGGTTATGAATATCGAATAGAAATGCCACTGGACAATACCTACGGCATGCTGGTCTTTTCACGTCTTGAACTGGTAGAGCCGCAAATTAGATTCCTTCTGGAAGACAGTATTCCTTCAATGCACGCCAGGGTGGTTCTACCCTCCCGGGAACTCATTAGATTACATGTTATACATCCCACTCCTCCAATGCCTCCTCATGATGCCTCTTCAACTGACAGGGATGCGCAAATGATGATGGTCGCAAAAATGGCAAAAGAAGAAGAGCTTCCGGTAATAGTGGCGGGAGATTTTAATGATGTAGCCTGGTCTGAATCTACACAGCTTTTTCAAAAGATAAGTGGCTTACTTGATCCCCGTATTGGTAGAGGATTTTTTAATACCTATAATGCAGACAGTTGGCTCATGAGGTGGCCACTCGATCATTTATTTGTTTCAGAAGAATTTCGGTTGGTTCAAATGCATGTAGGAAACAATATTGAGTCTGACCACTTCCCTCTTTATGCCAGGTTAAGTCTGGAACCGCAAGGAGGAGCCATTCAAAAGAAATCACCGCCAGATGAAGCCGAAATGAAGGAGGCAGAAGACCAGATCAAAAAAGAAGATAAAAAAGATCGAAAGGAAAAAGCTGAAGGAAAGGAGTGAAAATTAATCTTCTAACCTGTCCTTTACATATTCAATCTTTGTTTTGCCATGGGGCCGGGCTTTTCCTTCTTCATCAAGACTTACCATAACGATCTTTTCAATGGTTATAATGACTTCCCGGGTCATCTTGTTTCTTACTTCACATTTAAGAGTTAATGAAGCTTTACCAAACTTCACCACATCCGTTCCAATTTCTACAATGTCTCCTTCCCTGGCAGAACTTTTAAAATCGATCTCGCTCATAAATTTTGTAACGGTACGGGGATTTTCCAGCTGAATAATAGCGTAAAGAGCAGCTTCCTCGTCTATCCACTCTAAAAGCCGGCCTCCAAATAAGGTTCCGTTGGGATTGAGATCCTGCGGCTTGATCCATTTTCGGGTATGAAATCTCATGAAAAAAATATTAAAATTAAATTAGCTGTTGGAGTAAAAAACCTGTTTTACCTCCTCTAAAATTTCGGAATGATCAAAAGCAAGTTGAGGCAGGTCATTGAGTAAAAACCAGTTAGCTTCTTCGGCGTCATCATTTCCTTTGACTTCTTCTTCCGAACCGGTCTCACCATAAAAGACGATGCTGATGGTCCGGCCGCGGGGATCGCGCCCCGGAGTACCATAAGCTTTTAGTTGTTTAAGTGTTGTGACCTTGAGTCCCGTCTCTTCTTCAAGTTCCCTTTTCGCACCGTCTTCCAGCGGTTCCTCATCCTCAAGGAAACCACCCGGAAGAGCCCACTTTCCTTTGAAAGGATCCTGTTTTCGCTTTACCAGAAGAACTTTAGTCTCACCGTTTTGAGTACTAAATATTACGCTATCTGTAGTTACTGCAATATTTTGTTTGGACATCTTTTTTATTTAAAATAGATAGTTTGAATATTTACAAATTCCCTGATCCCGAATCTAGAAAGTTCACGGCCATAACCTGATTCCTTCGTTCCACCAAACGGAAGGCGCGGATCGCTTTTTACAAGTTCATTGACAAACACAGCCCCATCTTCAATACTTGGAATTAATTTTTCGGCTCTTTCATGACTGCTGGTAAACAGGGAAACTCCCAGACCAAATTTTGTGACATTAATGAGATCCACAGCCTCTTCATCCTTATTAAAAATTGTTATCCCTATCGCCGGACCGAAAGTTTCCTCTTTAAAAACCGGCATCTCTTTAGTAACTCTTCCTAAAACAGCAGGTGCAAAAAATGCCTTTTTTCGATCCCCTCCTGTTAAAAGTTTTGCGCCCATTTCAACAGACCTTTTTACCTGCTCCTCAAGATCTTTCGCCAGATCTTCCCTTGCCTGCACTCCTATATAAGTTTCCTCGTCCAGGGGATCTCCGGCTTTCAGTTCCTTTACCTTTTTAAGGAACAACTCTGTAAATTTATCTGCTATGTCTTTGTGGAGCAGCAGTCTTTTTCCTGCAATACAACTTTGACCTGTATTTTGAAAGCGGGCCTGTACGCAGGTACCTACAGACTCCTCAAGATTAGCATCTTCGAAGATCACTAAAGCATTACTGCCGCCTAATTCAAGTACAGATTTTTTGATGAGTTTTCCGGCTGTTTCGGCAACAGCACTTCCTGCCGGTCCGCTGCCGGTTAAGGTAACCGCCTTTACTCTCTCATCGCGAAGCACTTCCTCTACTTTTTTACTTCCAATTATTAGGTTCTGAAAGCCCCCCTCTGGAATGCCTGCCCGTTTAAAGACCTGCTCAATCTTTTCCCCACACATCATAGTGTTACTGGCATGTTTAAGTAACCCAACATTTCCGGCCATAAGTGCCGGGGCAGCAAATCTAAATACCTGCCAAAAAGGGTAATTCCAGGGCATAATTGCCAGCACCACTCCCATGGGAGCATAATTCACATAGCTTCTCCCGGCATCTGTAGCTATTTCTTCAGGAGCCAGATGCTCTTCGGCTGTTTCAGCATAATATCTACACACCCATGCACATTTTTCAATTTCGGCCAGAGATTGGGTAATTGGTTTTCCCATTTCCAGAGTAATTGTTCTGGCATATTCCTTCTTGTTTTCCTCTAATTCTTCCGCAGCTTTAAGCATGAGTTGAGAACGCTTAGAAAAGGTTTCATTTCTCCAGAATTTAAATGCAGAACTTGCTTTTTTAAGAGCATTATCAATGTCATTTGAAGTAAATTCCTTGTGTTCCTTTAGAGTTTCACCGGAATAAGGATTTTGGGAAAGGATCATAAAAGTGGCTTTTTCTAAAGATAAAAAGATCACGGGAGCCTTTAAAACTATTAGAAGGATTTTAACGCTGCTTCCATTGTTCACAACACGTTTATAAGTGTAAAACCCTTTTCCACATCTCTATAAGTACTTTTCTTATATTTAATAAAAACCCAAGTTATGAATACCAGAGATGAAAACCTGCTTAGATTAAGACCGCAAATTAAATCTGCTGTGATCTCATCGGCGACCTTACCCGATGAAAAATTTCAAAACAGGACTTTGCGCCCGGTAATCAAATTACAGAACGACCTCCTGCTGGAAGCATTTAAAAATTATGTTCAAAAGCACAAGAATGTTTTTTTTGAAATGAGTGTGGAAAAGAGAATTCACTATATCGAAAATGCCATACAAAAGGATATCAAATTCAGAAATAGTCTGAAGGGAATGATCATTGGCCAGTTTACTATAGAAGAATATCAATTCTATATTACCAATTCGTCTGCATTAAATAAAAGAATGATGAACCTGGTGGTGGAACGAATACAGAGCAATATTCAACTTCTGGATCCTCGTTCGGCTGTATAAAACATCTCTGCTACCCTTGGATATTCGTAATTATTAAACTTTTGCTAATTGTTCTTTATTAAATTTCACGTTGGCTAATTTTAAGGAAAACGTGAAAAAATGAGCATAAATAAAGAAGAACTCTACTACAAATGTCTTGATACCGTAAATGAACGTATTGAGCAGTATAATGAGAAAATGAACAGCATAAGTGGGCAGAATGAACAGAATAAATTTCATCCTGATTTTGACGAGTATGGCAATAAAGGTGAAATGCTCACAGAATATGAAAAAAATGCCGCGTACCTGGATAGAGTCCGCAATATGAAGGAAACCCTTGCCAATCTGGACCTCGATCACAGGAGTGAGGTCATAAGGCCCGGCAGTGTGGTAGAAACCGAAAATGGCTATTACTTTATTTCTGTTCCCCTGGGAGAAATTGACTTGGAAAGTGGCAGCAAAGTATATGCAATATCCACAGATGCTCCTTTATATAAAGAACTGGACGGAAAGAAAGCCGGAGATTCCTTTAAATTCAGGGATGGAGAAGTTGACATTGTAAATGTTTGGTAGAAGGCTAAGGCTATTCCGGATATTCTATACGCAGGTGATAAATATTCTTAAGCTTGCGTTTTAGCACTTTTTTTACCAGTTGAATTTCCATAAAAGTAATGTCTGAATTAAGGAACTGTCCTTCCTCCATTTGCTTATTGATAATCTTCTCAACGAATTCATCAATCACCCTGGAGGTGGGTTCCTTTATACTCCTGCTGGCTGCTTCCACGCTGTCACACATCATGAGAATAGCGGTTTCCTTACTAAAGGGCATAGGCCCAGGATATCTGAAATCGTCTTCATTGACTTCTCCTTCATTGTCCTGCGCCTTTTTCAGGAAGTAATAAACCGTGGTAGTCCCATGATGGGTGCGAATGAAATCAATGACCCTGTCTGGCAGATTCCTCTTTTTTGCAATCTCAATACCATTGATTACATGCTCGATAATTATCT
Source organism: Salinimicrobium xinjiangense DSM 19287 (assembly GCF_000423585.1). Lineage (GTDB taxonomy): Bacteria > Bacteroidota > Bacteroidia > Flavobacteriales > Flavobacteriaceae > Salinimicrobium > Salinimicrobium xinjiangense. The sequence goes on along the minus strand of NZ_AUIG01000014.1, from coordinate 98,542 downwards.
GGGCACTCTCCTTTGGCGAAAGCTCATCATGAGAATTGACTGAGGTGGTTTGATTTTCTGTGAAGTAAGTTGGATCCTTCATCTTTCCAATGTCGTGATATAAAGCTCCCACCCTCACCAGCATTGAATTGGCATTAATTTCATTGGCAGCTGCTTCAGCAAGATTCGCCACGTTGAGGGAATGATGAAAGGTCCCGGGGGCTTTATCCGACAATTCCTTCAGCAACTTTGTATTGGTATCTGAAAGTTCGAGCAGAGACATGTCTGAAACCAATCCAAAGATCTTTTCATAAGCATAGATGAGGGGTTGTACAAAAAGAGTAGCCAGCCCTCCCAGGATAAACATTAAAAAAGTTTCAGGCTCTACCTCATTTATTGATCCCTCCTGGATAATGGTAAATGCAAAATATGACAGGATATACACCAGCGTAATCTGGCCGACAGTAATGAAGAGATTAGCCCTCTTGTATAGTTCTGATACAGTGAGTATAGTTACTATTCCCGCAATGATCTGGAGGAACATATATTCGTAACTGTCGGGTACTATAAAACCCAAAAGCAGGACTGTAATAACATGTGTGAATAAGCCAAGCCTTGAATCAAAGAATCCTTTCAAGGTAAGCGGCAGGATACACAATGGCACTACATAAATATACTCCACATTGAATCTTATCACTACCATAGTTAAAAGCACCATTATGGTCACGTTAAAGAAGATAAAGGTGACTTTTATATTGTTCTGAAAAATATCATACCTGTATTTCCTAATGAACAACATGAGCATTAGCAATGCCAGGAAAACGAGCATGGTGTATCCTACTATTACCCAGTTATAATTCGCCTCACTCCAAACCTGAGATTCATATTCTGCCTTTAGAGAATTTAGGATCTGGAGCTTATTCCCTTCGACTACTTCCCCTTTGGCAACTATTATTGTCCCACGTTCCACGTTTCCGCGGGTATAAGAAATCTGATTATACCTGCTTTCAAGATCACTTTGGGTAAGTGCCTCATTATAGGTGACATTAGGTTTTACCGAATCAAAGAATAAACTTATTAGCTCCTCCCTGAAAATTTGAAGCTGAGCCTGATCTATCCTTCGATTGAGCAGATCTCTTAACTGATTTTGTTTTATGATATTCTGGTAAGTAGTTTCCACCACTTCATTGCCTTCCCGCAAATAGATAAGCTGGTCTGAATCCAGAGGGACTATCTCCTGAAGCAACCCACCATCATAGATCTCCTCGTAAGTATTTTCAATGAATTCCCGCAAACGGTTGGTTTCGTTTCTGGTTAGGGTATCCGGAAAAACCCTCGAGAACTGTTCCTGAAGAGCGGCTCCTACTTCTGCTGCGATATCAGCATTGTAATCATAGTATGGAATATGAGTTTTGTTTATCTCCTCTCTCTCTGCCGAAATCTCTTCAGGGGATTTAAGAATAGCAAAGTCAAAGGGAGCATAAAGATTTTCATACTGCCATGGCTTTCCTTTAGGAATTTCATATTTAAATTTTCCTCCCTTTGGAAATAAATACACAATGAGAAAAGTGGTAAGGAGAAATAAAAAGACCTTATAGAAAAGGTCCTGATTCTTATAAAGACTATTGATAAAAGATTTCATACAGAAATTATCTCTCTCCAAATGTACTAAAAAAGACGGCTGTATCTAAGTCATTGGTTTGTTCCTTATAAAATGATTAAATTCGCGAGAGAAAAAATTAAAACTGAAACCATGAATAAGGAAGTAGTAATAGTGAGCGCCGTAAGAACACCAATAGGTAGTTTCCTTGGAAGCTTATCCAGTGTTCCGGCCACTAAACTGGGTTCTATCGCAATAAAAGGAGCTCTCGACAAAATAAACCTGAAGCCAGAAATGGTGGATGAAGTACTCATGGGAAATGTGGTGCAGGCCGGTAACGGCCAGGCTCCTGCAAGACAGGCCGCTCTGGATGCAGGAATTCCTACTAATGTTCCCTGCACAACGGTAAATAAGGTCTGTGCAAGTGGAATGAAGGCAGTGATGCAGGCAGCACAGTCTATAGCTCTTGGTGATGCTAATATAATTGTAGCCGGAGGAATGGAAAATATGAGCCTTATCCCACATTATCTGCATCTAAGGAATGGACAAAAATTTGGTCCTGCCCAAATGATCGATGGAATGCAAAAAGATGGTCTTGTAGATGCTTACGATAATAATGCCATGGGAGTAGCGGCAGATCATTGTGCAAAAGAGCATAATTATTCAAGGGAAGAGCAGGATAAATTTGCTATTCAGTCATACGAACGCTCACGTAAGGCATGGGAAGAAGGAAAATTTGATGACGAAGTTGTTCCTGTTGAAGTCCCACAGCGAAAGGGAGATCCTGTAATTGTGAAAGAGGATGAGGAATACAGGAATGTAAAAATGGATAAAATAGCTTCATTACGTCCTGCTTTTAGTAAAGAAGGTACAGTAACTGCAGCCAATGCTTCCACTATTAATGATGGTGCCGCTGCTTTGATCCTAATGAGTAGGGAAAAAGCTGAAGAACTGGGGCTTGAAATTTTAGCAAGCATTAAAGGTTTTGCAGATGCAGCGACAGAACCAATCTGGTTTACCACGGCACCTGCAAAAGCATTACCTAAAGCACTTGATAAAGCGGGAGTTTCCATCGATAAGGTAGATTATTTTGAATTCAATGAGGCTTTTTCTGTTGTTGGCTTGGTAAATATGAAGCTCCTGGGTCTTGAAGACAGTAACGTGAATGTCAACGGAGGAGCTGTTTCTTTGGGTCACCCACTGGGTTGTTCAGGGGCCAGGATCCTTGTGACCCTCATTAACGTACTCAAACAAAATAATGGAAAAATTGGTGCCGCTGCAGTATGTAACGGTGGTGGTGGTGCTTCGGCAATGATCATTGAACGCCAGTAACGTCTATCTCGAAATTCTGTTTAATGCAATATGGCATATCTTATTTAGGTATTGTCCCCTTAAGGACAGAACCTTCCCATACTTCCGAAATGCTGAGCCAGCTACTTTATGGGGAAACCTGTAAAGTGCTGGAGGAAAGGGCGAAATGGTCAAGGATCCGTACTTCTTTTGAAGCTATGGAAGCCTGGATTGAGAATAAACAGTTAGCAAAAATAGATGAAAACGACTACCACCGGCTCTACGAAGAGGCTCCAAATCTCTCTGCAGACCTGGTGGAATTTGTTACGGCAAACAGTCAATTAATACCCATTCCACTGGGTTCTACACTCAACGGCATAGATCTTTTAGATCATAAACATTCCGGAAACACCATTACAGGTATTCTTGAAAAGGAAAGACTAATAGAAACAGCTTTTCTCTATTTAAACGCTCCTTACCTGCATGGGGGAAGAAGTCCCTTTGGTATTGATGCCAGCGGTTTTACACAGATGGTGTATAAACTTCACGGATATAAGTTATTCCGCCATGCCGGCCAACAAGCACAACAAGGAGACTCTTTAAGCTTTATTGAAGAAAGTGAACCCGGAGATCTTGCTTTTTTCGATAGCCCTGATGGAATCATCAATCATGTGGGAATAATGATGAACGATAACTACATCATTCACGCAGATGGAAGAGTACGATTAGATCGTATCGACCATTCGGGAATTTACAATGCCGACTTGCGGCGACATACCCATCAGCTTAGGGTGATAAAAAAGATCATATAAAAAACCCGCTCGATTTGAGCGGGTTTTTCCATATTACTTCTGCAAGGATTACTGTCCGTTTGTTGGAGCAGCATTAGCCCCTTGCATTTGATCTATTTTCGCTTTCATTGCTTCAGCTTTCTCAGTATTGTTTAGCTGATAATGAATGTTCATGATGGTTCTTGCTGCTTCGATATTGTTAGGATCATTTTCAAGAACCTTTTCCAGGTGTGGAAGGGCTTCTTTGTAAATTTCCTGACGTTGTACTGAAAGCTCATCATACTTTTTCTGGTCAGCTTTACTCATTCCCAGCTTGTTCATTTCCTCAACAAGAGGTTCCTCCTGAGATAAAATAACATAAGCAATATTGATTCTGGCGTTACTCATTTCCGGGTCAAGTTCAATTGCTCTTTTATAGTGCTCAATTGCCTTATCTTTCTCCCCAAGTTCTGCAGAACTTACTCCCAGGTTATAGTAAAGAGTAGCATCATCAGGATTTTGCTCCACTACTTTCTCAATAGTTTCGCGGTACTTCTGCATGTCACCCATTTTATAATACATATCGGCTTCAGCCTGCATAAGAATGGCATCGTTTGGATTCTCCTTCTTTGCTTCTTCCATTGCGGCAATAGCCTTTTCATTCTCTCCTTTTTCAATATAGATCAAGGCTACGTTCTTGGCTATTTCTCCTTTTCTTGACTCAGTTTTTCTTTCCTGGGGATTGATGTAGGTACCAGCCTTAACGAAAAGGTCTCTCTGCTCTTTGGAAGCCATTCTTTCCTCTTCTCCGGTTTCTTTATTTACAGCAGTAAATATCATCTCTTCACCTGTAAAACCAAGATCCTGAAGCTCCTCATAATACTTAAGGGCTGCATCATAGTCCTGAGTGTTCACCGCGTTAGACGCTGCATAGTACAAATAAATAGTATCCTGTGTATTTAACCTGTAACTGGTTTCAAGTTTCTTTGCTGCTTCCTGAAAATTTTGTGCATTTTGATCAGCAATTGCTGAATTGACCAAAGCATTACTTACAGTCGCCATTCCCTGCTCAGCTTCTTCATGACCTAATTCCTTAGCTTTTTTCATCGCTTCGGCAGCCTCCATAAGATCTGCAGTAGGAACATTTTCTCCATTACCTACTAAAGCATATCCTTTGTAAAGGTAAAAATCAGCCTGCTCGTCCTGCTTCGCACCGGATAATTGTGCTTCTGCCTGGTTCAAATAACTTTTAGCCTCCTGGTAATCACCTTTTTCAACAGCTTTACCGGCGCGTCTTATTTCCTTTTTCTGCGCAAATGCTACGACAGTAAACATCGCTAATACCGCCGTTAAAATTCTAGTTTTCATCTTTTCTGGTTTTGATTTAATTTATTCTTCACTATCATTTGCAATTGTTGTGCCATCCTCGTTAAGGTTAGGATTTTCGGGTGTTGCATCTTCTGCTACGTCCTCCACATCTTCTTCCTCATTGATAACTTTTGCAACGGCAGCAATAGAATCATTATTTTTAAGATTTATAAGCCTTACCCCCTGAGTAGCACGGCCCATTACCCGTAAATTTGAAACAGAGGTCCTTATGGCCAGACCGGATTTATTAATGATCATCAGGTCATCCAGGTCTGTAACATTCTTAATAGCAACAAGACTTCCTGTTTTTGGAGTAATGGAAATTGTTTTAACTCCTTTTCCTCCACGGTTGGTGATCCTGTAGATTGGTTCCCCATCTTCGGGGTCATCTATATAGGTACGTTTTCCGTATCCGTTTTCAGAAACTACGAGTACTGTTTCTTCCATTGGATTTTCAACAGTGATCATTCCAACCACTTCATCATTATCGTCAGCCAGTGTTATACCTCTTACTCCCGAAGCATTTCTACCCATTGGTCTTGTCTTGCTCTCGTCAAAACGTATAGCCTTTCCACTCTTAAGGGCCAGCATCACCTGACTTTCCCCAGTGGTCAATCGTGCTTCCAGCAATTCATCTCCCTCCCGTATCGTGATGGCATTGATTCCATTTGTTCGCGGTCTGGAATACTGCTCCAGGGAAGTTTTCTTCACCTGTCCTTTCTTGGTAGCCATCATTACATAGTGGCTGTTTATGTATTCTTCGTCCTTAAGATCTTTTGTACAGATGAAGGCTTTCAGTTTATCATCCGGTTCAAGATTGATAAGATTCTGGATAGCCCTTCCCTTTGAAGTTTTACTTCCTTCAGGAATCTCAAAGACCCTCATCCAGAAACACTTACCTTTTTCAGTAAAGAATAACATGTACTGGTGATTAGTTCCTATAAATAAATTTTCGAGGAAATCTTCATTACGTGTCGTAGATCCTTTTTGTCCTACACCTCCACGATTTTGAGTTTTGTATTCGGTAAGGGAAGTCCTTTTAATATATCCGGCATGAGATATGGTGATCACCACCTGCTCATCGGGGATCATATCTTCCATGCTTAGGTCTCCTCCGGCATATTCTATGGTAGAGCGTCTTTCATCCCCGTATTTATCTTTCACCTCAAGCATTTCATTTTTGATCACCTCCATTCTGCGTTCTTTTCTTGCAAGAATGTCTTTAAGATCTTCAATGGTCAACATGAGTTCTTCATATTCGCTCCTTAACTTATCCTGCTCCAGGCCGGTAAGTTGTCTTAATCGCATTTCAACGATCGCCTTGGCCTGTAGTTCTGATAGCTCAAAGCGTTCGATCAACTTTGCACGAGCTTCATCTGCATTATTGGAAGCTCTGATCAATGCAATAACCTCATCTATATTATCTGAAGCTATAATTAATCCTTCAAGTATGTGTGCTCTTTCTTCAGCTTTACGAAGTTCATATTCGGTACGACGGACAACAACCTCATGACGATGCTCCACAAAATAGTGGATCATGTCTCTAAGATTTAGCATTTGTGGTCTTCCCTTTACAAGTGCAATGTTATTTACACTGAAAGAATTTTGTAATGAGGTATGCTTGTATAGCGTATTAAGTACAATATTTGGAATTGCATCCCTCTTAAGGATATAAACAATGCGCATTCCATTCCTGTCGGATTCATCTCTGATTAGGGAAATACCCTCAATCTTCTTATCATTGACCAATTCGGCTGTTTTTTTGATCATTTCAGCTTTGTTGACCTGATAAGGAATTTCGCTTATAATAATAGCTTCCTTCCCTGCAACTTCTTCAATATGAGCTTTTGCTCTTAGCACTACTCTACCACGGCCGGTTTTAAAAGCTTCCCGCACCCCGTCATATCCATAGATAGTTCCTCCGGTTGGGAAATCAGGAGCTTTCACATGCTCGATCAATTCATCTACCTCAATATCGGGGTTGTCAATGTAGGCAACCACTCCGTCTACGACCTCAGAAAGGTTATGTGGAGGCATGTTAGTCGCCATCCCTACCGCGATACCACTGGCACCATTCACAAGCAGGTTTGGAATCCTTGTAGGAAGTACTACAGGCTCATGCAGGGTGTCATCAAAATTGAGTTGAGTATCAACTGTTTCCTTGTCGATATCGGCAAGCATGTCTTCACTGATCTTGCGCATTCTCGCCTCGGTATAACGCATTGCCGCGGGGCTATCCCCGTCAACAGAACCAAAGTTACCCTGCCCGTCAACGAGCATATATCTTAAACTCCATTCCTGTGCCATACGAACCATAGTATCGTAAACAGAAGAATCCCCGTGTGGGTGAAACTTACCGAGTACCTCCCCTACGATCCTGGCCGATTTTTTGTGAGCCCTGTTGGAAAGAACTCCTAATTCATACATTCCATATAGAACCCGGCGATGTACCGGTTTCAAGCCGTCACGCACATCTGGCAGTGCACGTGACACAATGACCGACATTGAATAATCAATGTAAGCCGACTTCATTTCATCTTCAATATTAATAGGAATTAACTTTTCTCCTTCAGCCATAAATTTGCATATTTTGGTTCAAAAATCTAACGTGCCAATTTACGCATTTTAGCCAACCTGAAGGCTATATTCATTGAGGTTTTCTTGTATTTTATTAACAAATTTTTAGTTGTGCGTGGTTAATAAGTTCATTACATTCTTCTTTGTTTTTAAAAAGCAAATTTGTCAATTAGCTTTACTTCAATTAAAGACCATGTTCGTAATCAGGTACGATTTTTGAAACCTGTATAAAAATAATCAGAGAGAAAGGAAAATAATATGGATGATAATTTTTCACCAAGAGTAAAAGATGTGATTGCCTATAGTAAAGAAGAGGCCTTAAGACTTGGCCACGATTTTATAGGTACAGAACATTTGATGCTGGGTCTGCTTCGGGACGGTGATGGTAAAGCCATCAATATATTGAATGCCCTGGACGTAGATCTTAGTCACTTACGCAGAAAAGTAGAGATACTTAGCCCCGCAAATCCAAATGTGGCCATAGAATCTAACGAAAAAAGAAATTTACATTTAACAAGACAGGCAGAAAGAGCTTTAAAAACCACCTTTTTGGAAGCCAAGCTTTTTCAAAGTACTTCAATAAATACGGCCCACCTACTTTTATGTATTTTAAGAAATGAAAATGATCCCACCACTAAGCTTTTGAATAAGCTGAAGGTGGATTATGACGGAGTAAAAGATCAGTTTAAATATATGATCACTAACGATGATGACTTTATAGACTCCCCTACTTCCGAATCATTTTCTGATGAAGATGCAACTTCTGACGATGCCGGAAAAAGCAATCCGTTTGCAGGAACCCCGGGAAAATCGACAAAGAAATCCAAGACCCCTGTCCTGGATAACTTCGGAAGGGATCTCACTGCACTTGCAGAACTGGATAAACTCGATCCTGTTGTAGGTCGTGAGAAAGAGATAGAGCGTGTATCGCAGATCTTAAGCCGTAGAAAAAAGAACAACCCGCTTCTTATTGGGGAGCCCGGAGTTGGTAAATCGGCTATTGCCGAAGGTCTTGCTTTGCGCATCATTAAAAGAAAAGTTTCGAGGATTCTTTTTGACAAACGGGTCGTTACCCTTGACCTCGCCAGTTTAGTGGCAGGTACCAAGTACCGCGGACAGTTTGAAGAAAGAATGAAAGCTGTTATGAACGAGCTTGAGAAGAACGATGATATCATTCTTTTCATTGATGAGATCCATACTATTGTTGGTGCCGGTGGCGCTACAGGAAGTCTGGATGCAAGTAATATGTTCAAACCTGCCCTTGCGAGAGGAGAGATCCAATGTATTGGTGCTACTACGCTTGATGAGTACAGGCAGTATATTGAAAAAGACGGGGCTCTGGAAAGACGTTTCCAAAAGGTAATAGTAGAACCTACTACCATTGAGGAAACCATTGAGATCCTTAACAATATTAAAGACAAATACGAAGAACATCACAACGTTACTTACACAGATGAAGCCATACTGGCCTGTGTTAAACTTACCAGCAGGTATATGACCGACAGGTTTTTACCGGACAAGGCTATCGATGCCCTTGACGAAGCGGGATCCCGCGTGCACATTACTAACATTGACGTGCCAAAGCAGATTCTCGAACTGGAGAGAAAGCTGGAAGAAGTACGGGAGCTTAAAAATACTGTTGTTAAGAAACAGAAGTATGAAGAGGCTGCCAAACTCCGTGATGATGAGAAAAATATAGAAAAGGAACTGGCGAAAGCACAGGCTAAATGGGAAGAAGAGTCTAAAATGCACCGTGAAACGGTGACAGAGGATAATGTCGCCGATGTTGTTTCGATGATGACAGGCGTTCCCGTTAACCGAATTGCTCAAACAGAAATCAACAAATTATACAAGTTGCCTGAATTGATCAAAGGGAAAGTAATTGGTCAGGATGAAGCTGTTGGTAAGGTTGTAAAAGCCATCCAGCGTAACCGCGCCGGACTTAAAGATCCGAACAAACCAATTGGTTCCTTCATCTTCCTCGGGCAGACCGGAGTTGGTAAGACCCAGCTTGCGAAAATTCTTTCCCGGGAATTGTTCGACAATGAAGATGCGTTGATACGTATTGACATGAGTGAATACATGGAGAAATTTGCAGTGAGCAGGTTGATTGGTGCACCTCCGGGATATGTGGGATATGAAGAAGGAGGACAGCTTACCGAAAAGGTAAGACGTAAACCTTATGCAGTGATCCTGCTGGACGAGGTAGAGAAAGCCCACCCAGATGTATTCAACATGCTGTTACAGGTGCTTGATGACGGATATTTAACTGACAGTTTAGGTCGTAAGATCGACTTTAGAAATACCATTATCATCATGACCTCCAATATTGGAGCGCGTAAACTAAAAGATTTTGGTCAGGGGGTTGGATTTGGTACAGCCGCAAGAACATCACAGGCAGACGAAAACGCCCGCGGTGTGATCGAAAGTGCACTGAAGAAAGCCTTTGCGCCCGAATTTCTTAACCGTGTGGACGATGTAGTGATCTTTAATCCTCTTGAGCAGGAAGATATCTTTAAGATCATTGACATTGAACTTGAAAAGCTCTTTGGTAGGATTGGTGCTTTAGGTTACGACCTTGTACTAAGTCCCGAAGCCAAAAAGTTCATTGCCGAAAAAGGTTTTGATAAACAATATGGCGCAAGACCATTGAACCGTGCGATCCAGAAGTATATCGAAGACGCACTGGCCGAAGAGATCATTACTTCACATATTTCTGAAGGAGATAAGGTCTTTATGGATCTGGATGAAGAGAAAAAGGAATTGACTATCAAGGTTGAAAAAGCCAGCAAAGAAACCAATTCCGAAGATTCAAAATAGAATCAATATAATAAATGAAAAAAGCCTGTGAGATGATCACAGGCTTTTTCTTTTATTTGCCATGCCTGGCCTTTAAAACTTCGGTAACATCCTTTAAAGTGAAGCCTTTAGCCTGCAGGAGGATCAAATAGTGGAATAAGAGATCGGCACTTTCATTCAGGAACAGGTCATGATTATCATCTTTTGATTCAATAACGACCTCCACGGCCTCCTCTCCTACTTTTTGAGCTATTTTGTTGATCCCGCTTCTAAAAAGGGAAGCTACGTAGCTCTTTTCGTTTTCGGGATTTGATCTGCGATTAGAGATCACCTCTTCCAACTGACTCAAAAATGACAGATCTGAAACATTCTTTTCTCCCCAGCAGGTGTCAGTTCCTGTGTGGCAGGTAGGCCCCTTTGGATGAGCGTAAATAAGTAGTGTATCATTGTCGCAGTCAGGTTTCATATCCACCAGAGTCAGAAAATTACCACTTTCCTCCCCTTTTGTCCAAAGCCTTTGCTTGCTCCGACTGAAAAATGTCACTTTTCCGGTCTCTTTGGTTTTTTCCAGAGCTTCTTTATTCATATAACCCAACATGAGAACATTCTTTGTCTCTGCATCCTGTATAATTGCAGGCACTAAACCATCTTTGTCTTTACTAAAATCTACTTCCATTTTACTTTTTTTAATCATAATAATTCTGCTGTCAGGTCGACCGAAGTCGAGATCCCCCTCTTAAAATCCAAGCACCAAATTCCAAATTCCAAAATAACCTGTGACTTGTAACCTGCAACAGGCAACAACCTTTTTAGTATACAGTACGCAGTAATTAGTAGGCAGTTTATTTATTTAACCACAGACAAATAGCAACTCGTAACCTCAACCTGCAGATCTTTTCATACCGGGAAATTTAGAATTAAAATCAAATTTTTAACCAATCACCCATTTACCAATCCCAAATTAACAATTCCCCCATTAGCTAATCACCAATCACCAATAACTAAATCCTAACTTCAATCCCCTTTTCCTTCATTTCCTGCTTAAGATCTTTTATTTCGATCTCTTTAAAATGAAAAACACTTGCAGCCAATGCGGCATCGGCCTTTCCTTTGGTAAAGGCATCACAGAAATGCTCCTTATTCCCTGCTCCGCCGGAAGCTATCACAGGAATACTCACCATCTCCGATATTCGGGCAAGAGCTTCATTAGCAAAGCCTTCCTTCGTTCCATCGTGATCCATGGATGTGAAGAGGATCTCCCCTGCACCCCGCGCCTCGACTTCTTTTACCCAGTCAAAAAGGTCTATTTCTGTTGGAACTTTTCCACCCACCAGATGCACCAGCCATTTGCCTCTCACCTGCTTTGCGTCTATTGCCACAACTATACACTGCCTCCCAAATTTTGCCGCCAGCTGATTGATCAACTCCGGGTTCTTTACTGCAGCCGAGTTTATTGCCACTTTATCTGCTCCATTTTGCAGCAGAACATCCACATCTTCTACTGAAGATACTCCGCCACCAACAGTAAACGGAATGTTGACCGTAGCAGCCACCTTCCGTACAAGTTCTGCCAGGGTTTTTCTCTTTTCTTCGGTGGCAGAAATGTCCAGAAACACCAGTTCATCTGCACCCGATTTCGAATAGATCTCCGCCAGCTCCACAGGATCTCCCGCATCCCTAAGGCTAACGAAATTAATTCCTTTTACAGTTCTTCCGTCTTTGATATCCAGGCAGGGAATGATTCTTTTTGTTAACATAGTAATCAGTAGTTAGTATTGAGTATTAAGTATTGAGATAATCTGGAACTGATATTTCCTCCTGACCTCCGTCCTCTGTCCACTGTCCTCTTATTTTATAAATTTCTCCAGCTGTTTCAAACTGATCTTGTGCTCATAGATCGCCTTTCCTAAAATAGCTCCTTCACAACCAATTTCCTGAAGTTTTGGGAGATCATCAAATTCCGCTATTCCTCCCGAAGCTATTAATTTTACATCGGGAATTTCTTCCAGGATCTTTTGATATAGCTCAAAAGAAGGTCCTTCCAGCATTCCGTCTTTTGCAATATCTGTACAGATCACATATTCCACTCCATTTTCAGAATAGTTTTTAATGAACGGAAGCAGATCTTCTTTAGATTCTTCCAACCAGCCACTTACCGCCACTTTTTCATCTTTTGCATCTGCTCCTAAAATGATTTTTTCGCTGCCATATTTTTCTATCCATGACAAAAAAGTTTCCCGATCCTTCACGGCTATACTTCCGCCGGTGATCTGGGAAGCTCCGCTGTTGAAAGCAATCTCAAGATCTTTATCTGATTTTAAACCGCCGCCAAAGTCGATCTTTAGATCAGTTCCTGAAGCGATCTGTTCAAGCACTTTATAATTGACAATGTGCTTTGACTTGGCCCCATCAAGATCCACCAGGTGCAGATATTTTATTCCGTGATCCTGGAACATTTTCGCCACCTCCAGCGGATTCTCATTGTATATTTTACTCGTATTATAATCGCCCTGGGAAAGTCTTACACACTTTCCGTCGATGATGTCTATGGCTGGAATTAATCTCATTTGAAGTTAGATTTTAGAAGTACGAAGTTAGAAGTCATAAATTTAATCGGCATCATTTCTGGTTGCGGCGAGCAGTATTTATTGAAGCCACTACAATAGATAATATTTCATTTGCCTCAGCATGAAGAGCGTTTGCCTCTTTCCAATCATTACCGAGATTTTCAAGAAACAACTCAAGAAAGTATAAGCTTTCATCTGCCTCTTCCTCTACTATTTTAAGCTTATTAATAAAATCAGCAGTTGATTTAGCTCTTTGGGCTGCACGATAATTTGCTCCTACTGAACTTGAACTCCTAAGTAGCTGATTGACATATGCATTATATTCCCTTGAATGAGGAATCTTGCTGCAAAACTTCCAACAATTGACAGCAAACTCCTTTGTTCTTGATTTTATATCTTTCATTTTCTTAATCTTAAAACAGTCGTACTTCTAACTTCGTATCTCTAACTTTACTTCGTACTTCTAACTTCGTAAATCTAACTTCAAAAAATTCGTTAGAATTTTCTCCCCTGCTTCACTGCTTTTCTCAGGGTGGAATTGTACTCCGTAGAAATTATGTTTTTTTAACGCAGAGGAATAGTTAACTCCGTAGTCGCATTTGGCTATGGTTTCGGAACAAACAGGTGCGTAAAAACTGTGCACCAGGTAAACGAACTCCTGTTCAGCTATCCCCTCAAAAAGGTCAGTTTTCAGGTTTTTTATCCTGTTCCAGCCTATGTGAGGCACTTTTAATGTTTTTTCAAAATGGATCACATCCACATCAAATATTCCGAGGCCTTGGGTGTCTCCTTCTTCAGACCGATTGCACATCAGCTGCATACCAAGGCAAATTCCCAGTACCGGCTGCTTCAACTGCGGAATCAATTTATCCAGGCCTGTACTTTTCAGCTTTTTCATGGCCGAACTTGCCTCTCCCACTCCCGGAAAAATAACCTTATCGGCCGATCTTATTTCTTCAGCATCGCTGCTCAATATTCCGGTATAGCCGAGCCTTTCCAGAGCAAATTTTATACTCTGTATATTTCCCGCCCCGTAATCAATGATCACAATCTTCTCAAGATTGTCTTTTTTCTCAATACTCATATCTAAAATCTAAAATCTCACGTCTACCTAAAGCATTCCCTTTGTTGACGGCAGGATCATTTTTTCGGGATCTCTTTTCACCGCCACCTTAATTGCTTTGGCAAAAGCCTTGAAAATTGCTTCTACCTTGTGGTGTTCATTAGTCCCTTCGGCTTTTACATTAAGGTTCGCTTTAGCGCCATCGGTGAAGGATTTGAAGAAATGGTAGAACATTTCTGTCGGCATTGCTCCTATCATTTCCCTCTTAAAATCTGCTTCCCATACAAGCCAGTTCCTTCCACCAAAATCAATAGCTACCTGTGCCAGGCAATCATCCATTGGCAGTGCAAATCCATAGCGTTCAATTCCCAGCTTATTCCCCAAAGCTTTGGAAAATACTTCTCCCAAAGCAATCGCCGTATCTTCAATAGTGTGATGCTCATCTACCTCCAGGTCACCTTTCACATTGATCTCCAGGTCCATTTGTCCGTGACGCGCGATCTGGTCAAGCATATGATCGAAGAATTTTATTCCGGTGTCGATCTTGCTTTTTCCGGTGCCATCCAGGTTCAGAGAAATGGAAATTTCGGTTTCATTTGTTTTCCTGCTGATAGTAGCTGTTCGCTCGTCAAGTTTTAAAAATTCATAGATATCTTTCCAACTGTTTGTTTCCAGACGGATAAACTTCTGAAGTTCCTCCTTCTTCACGGAAATCTCACTACTCCCAAGTTCTTCATGGCCGGTAATGAATATTCCTTTTGCTCCCAGATTTTTTGCCAGCTCCATATCGGTAAGCCTGTCGCCCAAAACAAAGGAATTTTCAAGATCATACTTTTCAGTGTCAAAATATGCTTTTAGAAGTCCGGTGCCGGGTTTTCGCGTGGGTGCATTATCTTCAGGGAAAGTGCGGTCAATGACAATTTCAGAAAATTTCACGCCTTCATTTTCAAAAGCCTTCAGAATAAAATTCTGTACCGGCCAGAATGTATCTTCCGGAAAAGAGTCTGTTCCCAATCCATCCTGATTGGTTACCATCACCAACTCATAATCCAGCTCCCTTGCGATTTTAGCTAGATAATAAAAAGCTCCGGGATAAAATTCCAGTTTTTCAAAATTGTCAAGTTGATAATCATCGGGTTCCAAGACTATGGTCCCGTCACGATCTATAAATAAAACCTTTTTCATGCTTTAAGCTGAGTTAATTTCTTTAGTAATTCTTTATTCTCGTCCGGCGTACCGACAGTGAATCTCAGGGTGTTTTCACACAATTGCTGATTGCTCCTGTTACGCACCACCACTCCTGCTTCCAGAAGCTGCTCATATTTCCTACCTGCATTTTCCACCCGCACCAGGAGGAAATTTGCATCTGACGGAAAAATTTCCTTCACAAATGACATTTTTGAGAGGTTAGCCCGCAGCAGTTCTCTTTCCTGTAAAATTGTTTGAACTTCCCTGTTCACCTCCTCAGGACGTGAAAGTCGCTCCAGAGCTCTTTGTTGAGAGAGCTCGTTTACATTGTACGGCGGCTTGATCTTATTGAGAATGCTAATGATCTCTTCGGAAGCATAGCATATTCCAAGTCTTATTCCGGCTAAACCATAAGCTTTAGAAAGGGTTTGGGTGATCACCAGGTTTGGAAATTCCTCCAGCCGCTCCAGCCAGCTTGTCTTAGCCGAAAAATCTATGTATGCCTCATCAATGACCACAAGGCCATTAAAATTTCTCAAAATTTCCTCTACTGAAGCTTCAGAAAATGAATTACCGGTAGGGTTATTTGGGGAGCAGAGGAAGATTATCTTTGTCTGCTCATCAATTTTCTCAAAAATTGCGGCTACATTGGGTTGAAAACCTGAAGCCAGGACCACCTCCCTGTCTTCCACTTCGTTTAATCCTGCCAGAACTTTATACATTCCGTAAGTTGGCGGAAGCGTGATCACATTGTCGACCCGAGGCCGGCAAAAGGCACGAAAGATCAAATCCAGCACTTCGTCACTGCCGTTCCCAAGCAAAATTTGTGCTGCAGAAAGGCTTTTTTGAGAGGCTAACATTTGCTTCACTTTTCCCTGCTGTGGATCGGGATAGCGGTTGACTCCGTTCTCAAACGGATTTTCATTGGCATCCAAAAATGTCATTTTTCGGCCGTCTGTTTTGTATTCATCCCGGGCTGAAGAATATGGTTTCATTTTCAGCACATTCTCCCGCACCAGGCGATTTAGGTCAAAGCTGCTACTCATTTTTTGAAGCTTTCAATTCATCTAATCTGAGGCTTACGGCATTCTTGTGTGCCTGTAAACCTTCGGCTTCAGCCATTAATTCAATAGCGTTTCCAATCTTCTGAATTCCTTCCGCAGAAATCTCCTGAAAAGTGATGGCTTTGGTAAAGCTGTCAAGATTGACTCCACTGTATTGTTTTGCATATCCGTTTGTCGGCAAGGTGTGATTTGTCCCGGAAGCATAATCTCCGGCACTTTCGGGAGTATAGTTTCCGATAAAAACAGAGCCGGCATTGTTGATTCCTTCCACAAAGAAATCGGGAGTTTTGGTGCAAATTATAAAATGCTCGGGAGCGTACTCGTTGATCAATTCAAGTGCTTTTTCTTCCGAAGTCATAAAAATCAACCGCGAATTTTCAATAGCTGACTTTGCGATCTCCTTCCGCGGCAATACCTCTAACTGTTTTTGCACTTCTTCCTCAACCTCTTCCAGAAGCTGTTTGGATAGGGAAACCAGAACAACCTGGCTATCGGCTCCGTGCTCGGCCTGTGAAAGCAGATCGGAAGCTACGAAAGCGGCATTGGCAGACTGATCGGCAACCACCAGTAATTCTGACGGACCGGCGGGCATGTCGATAGCTACATTATATTTGGTAGCCAATTGTTTTGCAACGGTGACGTATTGATTTCCGGGACCAAAGATCTTATAAACTTTTTCAATGCTTTCTGTACCAAAGGTCATGGCAGCGATAGCCTGTATTCCACCAACTTTGTAGATCCTTTTGATCCCACAGATCATTGCAGTATACAGGATGACGGGATTGACAGAACCGTCTTTGGCAGGCGGGGTGCAAAGGATGATCTCTTTACAGCCTGCTATCTGAGCAGGTACAGCAAGCATTAATATAGTCGAAAATAGTGGCGCAGTCCCCCCGGGGATATATAGTCCCACTTTTTGGATAGGACGTTTTTCCTGCCAGCATTTTACTCCGGCAATTGTTTCTACAGAAACTCTTTCTGTTCTCTGAGCAGTGTGGAACTTCCGAATATTCTCTTTAGCCAGATCAATTGCTTTTTTCAACTCATCGGTAACCTGCAGCGGCGCATTGGCTAATTCGCTTTCGCTCACTTCAAGATTGGGAGAACCATTCCCATCAAAAAGGCGGGAATATTTTTTAACGGCTTCATCTCCCTGGTCTCTTACTTCCCCAAATATTTGCTCCACCACCTTTTCAATATCTTCAACTGTTTGGGTAGGACGTTTTAATAAAGAAAACCATTCGTTCTTTTCGGGATCAAAACTTTTAATCATTTTCTCAGTTTTTAAAGTACCATTTTTTCAATAGGAGCAACAAGGATACCTTCTGCCCCATTCTGTTTTAACTCATCGATCACCTCCCAGAATCTCTCTTCTGAAATTACAGTGTGAAGGGAGCTCCAGCCTTCTTCAGCCAGAGGCAGAACCGTGGGACTCCTCATTCCCGGAAGCAGCTTTACTACAGCATCAATTTTGGAATTAGGAACGTTCATCAAAATGTATTTTGAATTGCGGGCGCGTAAAACAGATTTTATACGGAATTGAAGCTTTTCCAGGATCTCTTTTCTTTCAGAAGAAATTTGAGGCGAAACAGCCAGTACTGCTTCACTTTTCAGCATTACTTCCACTTCTTTCAAGTTATTCTTAAAAAGGGTACTTCCGCTGGAGACAATATCACAAATAGCATCGGCAAGACCTATGTTAGGTGCGATCTCTACCGATCCGTTGATAATGTGAAGATCGGCCGTAATTCCCTTTTTTGAGAGGTAATCCTTTACAGTATTAGGATAAGAGGTTGCGATCCTGGCGCCCTGCAGATCTTGCACTCCATTATATTTGGCGGATTTAGGAACTGCAAGAGAAACACGGCACTTTGAAAAACCAAGTTTTTCGGCGGTTACAATGTCTTCTCCTTTTTCTATCAAGACGTTCTCTCCAATGATTGCTACATCTACCACGCCGTCTCTCAGATATTGAGGAATATCACCGTTGCGGAGATAAAATATTTCAAGGGGAAAATTTCCTGAAGCCGCTTTAAGCTGTTCTCTCCCGTTATCGACAGAGATTCCTGCATCTTTAAGAAGCTTGAGGGAATCGTCGTGTAATCTTCCTGACTTTTGTACTGCTATTCTAATTCTGTTCATGTGTTTAATTTTGTGTTCAAGGCAGACCAAAGGGAACAAAAAAACCCGTTTGAGCTGCTCAAACGGGTTTTGAAAATATGGATTATACACATATCAATCTCACCTCGCAAGAGCGAACATATGAGAATGATGATGATGTAGTTGTTGTTTTTTCATTTTGTTACTGCGAAAATACAGTTTTATTTTAAAAACAAAAGTAAATTTTATTCTAAAGTTTAATTGTTTCCAAGGATCAATGGCATTCCGTCATCTCCGGATCCTATAACCACAACTTTTGCATTTGGTGATTTTGCTAGTTCTACTGTAGCCTGAATACCTTTTTCACGAAGTACCAATGGTGTTAAGGATGCATCAAGAATTCGGTTGGCACGTGCCTTACCTTCAGCATCGATACGTTGTCTTTCAGCTTCCTGTTCGGCTTTGGTCAAACGGAACTCATACTCCAGAGATTCCTGTTCCTGGCGTAGCTTACGTTCAATAGCCTCTTTAATAGTGGATGGCAAAGAAACATCACGCACCAGGACTTCGTTTATTTGCACATATTGATCCTGGAGTAATTTTTGAGTTTCTTCAAAAATTTCCTGTTGGATAGCTTCTCTTTTACTGGCGTAAAGTTGCTCGGGAATGTATCTCCCGACTACAGCTCTTGCAGCAGAACGTACCGCCGGTTGTAAAACTCTTTGTACATAGGCTTCCCCTCTTTCTTTGTGAAGTGAACCAAGATCCTGGTAATCTGGTTGAAACCATATGGAAGCATCAAGCTTGATTTCAAGACCGTTAGATGAAAGTACCTGCATTTTCTCATCAAGAGATTGTTGACGTACTTCATAAACAAAAACTTTATTCCAGGGAGCTACAAAGTGAAAACCTTCATTAAGCGGGGGTTCATCTGTGACCACACCACCTCCAAAGGTTTTGTAAAGTACTCCTGCTTCTCCCGAGTTGATCGTCACAGTTGATTTGGCCATAAGAATAATAAGAATAATACCTGCAAATAGAATTGGCAGGCCAATTTTGGGCAATCTGTCCATAGTAATAAATATATAAAAGGTTTAAATTCGACCGTAGTATTTCCTCAAAAACCACTCTGCACTTAATGCCAGAATGATGATCAACAGCAAATATTTCCAGTCGATCAAAGATACGTCCTTTTCATGGCTTTTTTGGACTATAGCGTAAGAATCGTCTGATAAAAGCTGATTTCTAAGCTTTTCGAATTCCGCGGGGAAATATACCTGCTGGCCCTTATCTGCAGCCACTTTTTGCATACCGCTAAGATTCGCACTCGCAAATTGCTTCTCCACATCAAAATCCTCAATTCTAAAGTTGCCCGATCTGGAAATGGATTCTCCATCTACATTAACTCTGAATCTATATTCCCCCGCTTCCAGGTTGCTCAGATCTACCTGGTAAGAATTTTGTTTTAAAAGAAAAGGAATTTCACTTGTACCATTTCCCTCTTCTGTTAACCGCAGTTTTAAACTGGCCCGGGGATCGAAATTATAATTTTGGTCAAAATAATCTGCCTGAATGATAACGGCCTCATCCCCCTGGTAAAGTGGCTCGTAAGAAACTATTAGCCTCTCATTTCTGCTTCCGGACGCTAATACCTGTACCAGCTTTCCAATGAGCTCATCAAACTTCTGAAATGATCCCGATTCCTGATAGACATGATTTCTCCAGCGCCAGATATCAGCACCCAATAGGAATGCCATTTTAGAGCCTTCAGATTCTGCGATAGCCAGCAAAGGTTCCTGAGTTTTTACTCCCTGAACCTGCCGGTACAGCAGAATGTCCATATCTTCAGGAAATCCAAGATGCCCAAAATTACCTGCCAAAGGAGGAAATCTTGAAAACTGAAGATCTTCGTTTTGAAAAGCTTTAAAATTTTCATTCCAAACCGGAAAAAACTCTTCCGTTTGAAAAGTTAGCTCCTGCTCAAAAACGCTCTGGACCTGGTTGAGGAACCGCCAATCTGTTTTAGGACCTGTGACAACCAGGTAATTTCGATTACCCGAATTTAAACCCGAGATCAAATTTGCAAACCGGTTGTCTGGCTGGTAAAGTATATGAAGTTGATAAGCATCGGGATCTGTTACCTCCGTAATGAGCTTTAGATCCACCTCCCGCTGTTGATTGCTTTCTATAGATCTTTTTAGGGCACCCACATCGGGGTGCAGAAAAGAATAGGCAATTAGGACATTTGTACGCTCGTCAACAACTTCTACCGCGAATTCCCGCTTATTATTCAGGATATTTTTTTCGGATTCTAGAGGGGATAGACGCACCTCATAGATACGGGTACCAATACTGTTTGCAGATAATTCGGCATTGATAACTTCGGAAGAATTTTCGGCAGAAAAAGATATATTTCTCTTGAATACCACTGAGTTCCCGGTCCTGATCTCCAGTTGTGTCTCTACGGAAGTTTTTCCGGAGTAATTAACTATGACCTCAACAGGAAACCTGTTATTCAAAAAAGCATATTTATTTACATTGAGCCGGGAAATACTTAGATCCTGATAGGTTGTGGTGTCTCCTGCCACCACCGGAATCACAGGCTGCCGAAATCTCCGGGCTACGAAAGTAATGTCTTCACCCATAGTCTGATTTCCGTCGGTTATAAGAAGTAACGGAGCATTTTTTTCACGGAAGAGCATTTCCAGATCCTTGAAAACCCGGGGAAGATCTGTTTGCTTCTCCAAAAAATTGATCTCGCCGTTCTGTTCAAGATCTCTTCCGAACGTGAAGGTCTGGATATCAAATTGCTTTTGCAGCTCGCTGTCATCCTGAATCTTCTCCACTAAACTCCTAACCTCCTCCCCTGCTCCAAGTTCCTTAATTGAAGAAGAATTGTCGACAGCAAGAACCAGAGTGGGTTTTTCGAGAGTGTATTCGGTACTTGTGATCTTCGGATTAATAAGGAGGAGTAAAACACAAAAAAGAGTGATAAACCTTAAGGTGCCAAAAATGAGATTTTGGGCCCTCCTTCCTTTTGACCGGAAAAAATATTGAAATCCCGCGAGTGCCAGCGAAAGAAGAAAAGCAGCAATAAGAAGAAATACTGTTGTAGCCGGCATTGAATCTCAGTTTAAGAAAAAGAGGCTGTTCAAAGAATTCCTATTCAACGTCAACCTGTCCCGAGGCATCGGGAGTTTCAGGTTTCAATCAGTTATAAATTCAGATCATCCGGATTCTGAAAAGAAATTCCGAATGACATATTTATTTTGAACAGCCTCTATTATTTTAGGTATGCATTCCCCCGTCTACACCAATCACCTGGCCGGTAATATATGCACTTAGATCACTTGCAAGGAAAACACAGGTGTTTGCAATATCCTCGGGAGTTCCCCCTCTTTTTAACGGAATAGCCTCTCTCCATCCTTTCACAACTTTTTCGTCGAGTTTTCCGGTCATTTCGGTTTCAATAAAACCGGGAGCAATAACATTGGTACGAATGTTTCTGGAACCAAGCTCAAGAGCCATAGACTTGGAGAATCCAATCATTCCGGCTTTTGAAGCTGCATAATTTGACTGTCCTGCATTCCCTTTCACACCTACAACACTACTCATGTTGATAATGCTCCCCTGTCGCTGCTTCAGCATAGTACGCTGTACAGCTTTGGTCATATTAAAGACAGATTTCAGGTTCACTTCGATTACCTTGTCAAAATCTTCCTCACTCATTCGCATGAGCAGATTATCTTTTGTGATCCCCGCGTTGTTCACCAGAACATCAATGCTTCCAAAATCTTCCAAAACATTCATCACAAGTTCTTCAGCCTGTTTAAAGTCGGCCGCATCAGATTTATATCCTTTGGCTTTTACACCTAATTCCTGTAGTTCTTTTTCCAGCTGGTTGGCAGCTTCGGCAGAAGAGCTGTATGTAAAGGCAACATTAGCCCCGTGTTTTGCAAATACTTCGGCTATTCCCTTTCCAATCCCTCTACTGGCACCGGTGATAATAGCATTTTTTCCTTCTAATAATTTCATGATTAAATATCTGTTTTCCTGGTCTGGGTTAATATTCGTTCAAATATAATAAAACAAGTGGTTTACAGTAAAAAACCCCCGAAATTGCCTTTTTGGCAAGTTACGGAGGTTTTTGTTATTCTGGTACGGGAGCTTTTATCCCATTACTTCTTTTACCTTTTTGCCGATCTCTGCAGGAGAATCAACAACGTGAATTCCATTCTCTCTTAAAATGGCCTTTTTAGCCTGTGCTGTATCTTCGCTACCACCAACAATTGCACCGGCGTGCCCCATTGTTCTTCCTTTGGGAGCAGTTTCTCCGGCAATAAATCCAACCACAGGTTTGCGGTTACCGTTTTCTTTCACCCATCGGGCAGCATCGGCTTCAAGTTGCCCCCCAATTTCTCCGATCATAACGATACATTCTGTCTCGTCATCATTCATAAGAAGTTCAACGGCTTCTTTTGTAGTTGTTCCAATGATAGGATCTCCTCCAATTCCAATTGCAGTAGTAATACCTAATCCCTGTTTTACAACCTGGTCGGCAGCTTCATAGGTTAATGTACCTGATTTTGATACGATACCAACTTTCCCTTTTTTGAAAACAAATCCGGGCATGATCCCTACTTTAGCTTCTTCGGGAGTGATCACTCCGGGACAGTTAGGACCTACAAGACGGCAATCTTTATCTTTTATATAATCGGCTGCTTTAATCATATCGCCTACCGGAATCCCTTCAGTAATTGTAATAATTACTTTGATCCCTGCATCTGCAGCTTCCATAATAGCATCGGCTGCGAATGCCGGTGGCACAAAAATAATTGAAACGTCGGCTCCTGTTTCTTTTACAGCATCAGACACGGTGTTGAAAACAGGTTTTTCAAGGTGCTTTTGCCCTCCTTTTCCGGGAGTAACTCCTCCTACCACATTCGTTCCGTATTCGATCATTTGTCCGGCGTGAAAAGTACCTTCACTTCCGGTAAATCCTTGTACAATTATTTTTGAATCTTTATTGACTAAAACGCTCATAGTTGATTATTTGATTTTTCAGGTGCAAAATTAGGTTTTTATAAAAGAAACCTAAAAGGTTTTATTAATTAATTGGAATGAAAGAATCGAGATTTTCCGGGCTGTCATCGGCCTGCTGACTTATTTGATGACCTTTGTATAGCTTTTCATCCTTTACCTGCCATATAGCAATGAAATGTGCCATGGGAAGTTCTTCATCGGGATTCTCAACAGTGCGCACATAGTATGTAAACCTGATTGTGACCATATTGCCATCACTTAACAGGTGACTTATGTCTGCACGAAGATGTTCAAAGGATTTCGATAGTTCCTGAGACAGTTTTTCAAGATCTGAATATTCCAGTTTGTTAAACCCGGCACTGCTGTTCCAGAATAACTGAACATCTGGATGAAGATATTCTTTCAACATTTCAGGATTTCTATGAAAGTCAGAAGAGTAAAATTTGGCAACGCAATCTTTAGGTTCTAAGCTCATATCAACCGTTTAAATTTTCCATTAATTTAGGTAATCGACGCAAAAGAGCCAACTCTTTTAGCCACTCCCGGGATTCCATCGCAGGATTTCCCGAATATACGGTATTTTCTTTTGTTGATTTAGTAATACCGGCCTGTCCCATCATCACTCCTCCTTTTCTTACCACGATCCCGCTGCGGAAGCCTACCTGTCCCCAAATGGTGACATCATCCTCAATAACTACAGCACCTGCAATACCCACCTGGGATGCAATAAGACAATTTTCGCCAATCACCGTGTCATGACCTACCTGAATAAGATTGTCCAGCTTGGTTCCCTTTCCTATAGTAGTATCTCCGCTTACACCTTTGTCAATGGTGCAATTTGCTCCTATGTCAACATTATCTTTAATAACAACCCTTCCGCCGGAAAGTAGTTTATCATATCCTTCGGGTCGTTTTTTGTAATAAAAAGCGTCTCCACCCAATACACTGCCGGAATGTATAGTAACATTATCTCCAATGACAGTGTTGTCGTAGATACTTACGTTCGCATGAATAAGGCAATTTTTTCCAATCTTTACATTATTCCCTACGAAAGCGGTCGGCTGCACTATTGTTCCTTCCCCTATCTCTGCGGAAACAGCAATGTTGGAAGATGCTTTTTCAAAAGGTTTAAAATACCTGGTGAGCCTATTAAAATCCCTGAAAGGATCATCTGATATCAATAATGCTTTTCCTTCCGGGCAATCCACCTCTTTATTAATAAGCACTACCGTTGCTGCCGAATTTAATGCCTTATCATAATATTTGGGATGATCTACAAATACAATATCTCCTGGTGTCACTACATGGATCTCATTCATCCCCAATACAGGAAAGTCTGCTGGACCAATAAATTCCGATGAAATTATAGTGGCAATTTGCTCAAGTGTATGCTGTTGCGGAAACTTCATGTGTTAGTACTGAGTATTGAGTATTGAGTATTGAGTACTGAGTATTGAGTATTGAGTATTGAGAAGTTAGGTTCTAGAGGTTAGAAGGGTTTTGCTCTTTCACTCTGAACACTGACCACTGACCACTGACCACTGATCACTGACCACTGATCACTCCTTAATCCTCTCCTTATAAGTACCTTTTTCAGTTTCGATCTTGATCTTATCTCCTTCGTTGATGAACAGCGGAACATTCACTTCGGCTCCTGTTTCTACCGTTGCAGGCTTTGTGGCGTTTGTAGCCGTGTTACCTTTGACCCCCGGCTCAGTGTGCGTCACCTCCAGAATTACACTTGCAGGCATTTCAACAGATAGCGGCATTTGATCTTCAGTATTGATAAGAATAGTAACCACTTCCCCCTCTTTTAAAAGCCCGGGTGCATCAAGTGCACTTTCTGAAAGCCTTATCTGGGTGTAATCTTCTGTATTCATAAAGTGGTAGAATTCCCCGTCATTATAGAGAAACTGAAATTTATGGGTTTCTACACGCACTTCGTCGATCTTGTGACCTGCAGAAAAAGTGTTATCGATAACTTTCCCGGTAGTCACACTTTTTAATTTGGTTCTTACAAAGGCCGGACCCTTACCGGGCTTAACGTGTAAGAATTCAATGATCTTAAAAATATCATGATTGTATCTTATACACAATCCATTTCTGATGTCACTTGTACTTGCCATTTTTTTCGTCTGATTAGTTTGAACTTATATATCCTTTCATGATCCCCCGCTGGGAATTCTTGATAAACTCTAAAATATCATCTCTTTCTGAAGTTGCTTCCATTTCAGCTTCGATGATCGCAACTGCCTGACTGTTATTATAATTCTTCTGATAAAGGATCCTGTAAATATTCTGGATCTCCCGAATCTTTTCCGTAGTAAAACCTCTTCTTCTCAAACCTATGGAATTTACCCCAACGTAAGATAGTGGTTCTCTTCCGGCTTTTACAAAAGGTGGTACATCTTTACGCACCAAAGATCCTCCGGTAACAAAAGCATGACTTCCTATGCTGCAGAATTGCTGAATAGCCGCCATACCGGCAAGTACCACATAATCTCCAACATTAATATGTCCGGCTAAAGTACTGTTATTCGAAAAGATGCAATTGTCGCCTACCACACAATCATGCGCAATGTGGCAGTAAGCCATGATCCAGCAATTACTCCCAATCTTGGTCTTCATCCTGTCTGTAGTCCCACGATTTATGGTCACACATTCCCTGATGGTGGTATTATCCCCAATTTCCGTGAGCGTATCTTCATCATTAAATTTTTTGTCCTGAGGAACTGCAGAAATAACGGCACCGGGAAAAATATTACAGTTCTTTCCGATCCTCGCCCCTTCCATGATAGTAACATTCGAGCCTATCCACGTTCCTTCTCCAATTACTACATTATTATGTATGGTAGTAAAAGGCTCAATAACAACGTTTTTCGCGATTTTGGCACCGGGATGTACGTATGCTAAGGGTTGATTCATAGTTTTTATTTTTGTTTTACAATTTGTGCCATTAAAATGGCTTCGGTGACAAGCTTACCATTAGCGTAAGCATATCCCTGCATCTGGCAAATACCTCTTCTAATTGGTGCCAGCAATTCAAGTTTAAATATTAAAGTATCTCCGGGTACTACCTGTCTTTTGAATTTCACATTATCGATCTTCATGAAGAAGGTGAGATAATTCTCAGGATCTGGAACAGATTTAAGTGCCAGGATTCCTCCTGTCTGCGCCATAGCTTCCACCTGAAGAACCCCGGGCATTACCGGTTTTCCCGGGAAATGACCTACAAAGAAAGGTTCATTCATAGTCACATTTTTGACCCCTACCACGGTATCACTTGTTAATTCAATGATCTTATCTACAAGGATAAAGGGAGGCCTGTGAGGCAGAATGTTCATGATCTCATTCACGTCCATAAGCGGCTCCTGGTCAAGGTCGTACTTAGGGACATTATTTCGCTTTTCAGCTTTAATGATCTTTGCAAGCTTTTTTGCAAACTGGGTATTAACATGATGCCCGGGTTTGTTGGCAATGACCTTACCCCGGATTCTTGTTCCCACAAGGGCAAGATCACCTATTACATCAAGAAGCTTGTGACGTGCAGCTTCATTTGGATAATGCAAAGTTAAATTATCCAGTATACCGTTTGGTTTTACAGAAATATTATCCTTTTTAAAAGCCACCCTCAGCTTGTCCATAGTCTCGGGACTTAGCTCTTTGTCAACATAAACAATTGCATTATTGAGATCACCGCCTTTGATAAGTCCGTGTTCTAATAAGGTTTCCAGCTCATGCAGGAAACTAAAAGTTCGTGCATCGGCGATCTCCGTCTTAAAATCCGACAACTTTTGCAAAGAAGCATTCTGTGTACCAAGAACCTTGGTTCCAAAATCCACCATGGTCGTAACCTGGTATTCATCTGAAGGCATTACCAGGATCTCACTTCCGGAATTCTCATCTGTGTAGCGAATAACATCTGTAACCACAAATTCTTCCCTGTCACACTCCTGCTCTTCGATACCGGCTTCTTCAAGAGCCTGCACAAAATATTTCGAAGACCCATCCATAATAGGAGGTTCAGAAGCATTTAATTCAATAATGATATTATCTATGTCCAAACCAACGCAGGCCGCCAGCACATGTTCTGAAGTTTGAATACTCACTCCATTCTTGTTAAGGTTAGTTCCGCGCTTGGTGTTAACTACATAATTGACATCGGCCTCAACCACAGGATTCCCTTCAAGATCTGTTCGTACAAAACAATAACCTGTATTATTAGCAGCAGGTTTAAAAGTAAGGGTGACTTCGTTGCCGGTATGAAGTCCCACTCCCTGTAAAGAAACTTCTTTACTTATGGTGCGTTGTTTAGCCATTATTCAGTTTTTTTTTCTAGTTTGGTTAAGCGATCTTCTATTTTGGGTAGATTCTTAAAATGTACATATGATTTATTGTATTCATTATATCCAATTGCCGGAGAACCCTGAATCACTTCATCATCTTTAATATTCCTGCCGATACCCGTTTGTGCCTGAACTTTCACTCTGTTCCCAATATGAATATGTCCCGCAATTCCAACCTGGCCACCAATAAGGCAGTTTTTCCCGATTTTCGAAGAGCCGGCAATTCCTGTTTGCGCTGCAATAGCCGTATGCTCTCCTATTTCCACATTATGGGCGATCTGTATTTGATTATCCAGCTTTACTCCTTTTCTTATGATCGTAGATCCAAGTGTTGCCCTGTCTATAGTTGTTCCCGCACCAATATCAACATTATCCTCTATGATTACATTACCTATTTGAGGCACCTTGGAATATTCTCCTTCCGGGTTTGGAGAAAAACCAAAACCGTCTGCTCCAATGACCACACCGCCATGAATAATACAATTATTACCTATGATAGTCTCTGAATATATTTTAGCCCCGGGAAAGATCATGACATCATTCCCTATACGAACATTATCTCCAATATAAGTATTGGGAAAAATTTTTACATTATTTCCAAGCTGTACCTGCTCTCCAAGGTAAGAAAAGGCCCCGAGATAAAGGTTCTCTCCGTATTTAGCCGTCTTTGAAATGTGTACAGGCTGCTCAATCCCTGTTTTATTCAGTTTGACCTGGTTGTAATATTCGAGGAGTTTGGAAAAAGCCTTGTAAGGATCATCAACTTTTATAAGTGTCGTAGAAATCTTATCATCAGGATTAAATGTTTTACTGACTATAGTAATAGTAGCCCTGGTCGAATATATAAAAGATGTATATTTTGGATTTGCAAGAAAGGTTATGGAACCGGCCGATCCTTCTTCGATCTTTGACAACCTGTCAACCTCTGCCCCGGGGTCACCCACGACCTCTCCTTCTAATATACCTGCTATTTGCGCTGCTGTGAACTTCATTCTGGCAAAAGTAAAAAAAATGGATTAATCTTTAGGTTTAGGGTAACAGATATAATATTTGATTACCGGCTTCGATAGCGCCTTCAGGTTAAAATGATCTGAAGCCTTTATAACATCGGTAACCTTTCCGCTTTTAAACAGGATATGGATCTTCTCATCTTCCCTTTTATAAGCCAGGTTACTAATATCTCCACTGAAGACGAAATACTGTGCTTCTTCCCGGTTGATATTGAAACGCGCCATGATCTTTTGGATGTGAGCTTCCAGTTTTTCTTCGGAAACAGGATTTTTTTTCAGTTTGATCTTTAGAAGATCCCTGTTGATGATCATCTGGCACAGGCTGCTTAAGAGAAAATCTTCATCATGGGCCCACTCTTTCATAGCTGAAAGAATATCATAGTCGTCAAGTCTTGCGAAAATATGAAGCGTTTCTTCAGAAAAATTATCCGCCGTGACCTGATGCTCTAAGAAGTAATTTAAAGCGGTACTTCCAAAAAGCTCACGGCCGGAACTTACCAGTTCCTTAGCTCTCTTTAGGACCCTGATGAGCAACTGCTCGGCCACCACCCCGGTTTTGTGCAGGTAAACCTGCCAGTACATAAGCCGGCGGGCAAGGAGGAATTTCTCGACAGAGTAAATGCCTTTTTCCTCTACCATCAATTCGTTATTGACCACGGTTAGCATACTTATCAATCTCTCACTATTGATATTCCCTTCTGCCACCCCGGTATAAAAACTATCCCGCTTCAGGTAATCCATACGGTCCATGTCCAGCTGACTTGAGATCAACTGGCAAAGAAACTTCCGGGGGTATACCCCACGAAAGATCCTGATGGCTAAAGTTAATCTTTGGTTAAACTGCCGGTTTAATTCTTCCATAAACAGGAAGGAAATAGTCTCGTGACTCACCCCTTCCACTATGCTGTGTTCCATTGCATGGGAGAACGGTCCGTGCCCAATATCGTGCAATAAGATAGCAACCTGAAGTGCCTCCTCTTCCTCTTCGGATATCTCTATTCCCTTTAATCGTAGGACTCTTACAGCCTTCTGCATTAAATGCAGACAACCAAGAGCGTGATGAAAACGTGTATGGTGTGCTCCGGGATAAACCAGGTAAGACAGCCCCATTTGAGAAATTCGGCGGAGTCTTTGAAAATATTTGTGCTCCATGATATCAAAGAGCAGCTCATTGGGTATCGTAATAAATCCGTAAATTGGATCGTTTAAAATCTTGAGTTTGTTTCCTTGAAGCAAGCCTGGTCTTTTATTTATTAATGTCAACAAAGATACATATATGAACGATATCAAAATACTCTGGGTAGATGATGAAATTGATCTGCTCAAACCTCACATAATATTCCTGGAAAGCAAAAATTATAAGGTCTTTACATGCCAAAGTGGAACTGAAGCATTGGAAGAAATAGAAAAAGAGAATTTTGATATTGTATTCCTGGATGAGAATATGCCCGGCCTTTCGGGATTGGAAACCTTATCTGAAATTAAGGAGAAGCAGGCGAATCTCCCCGTGGTGATGATCACCAAAAGTGAAGAAGAGTATATTATGGAGGAAGCGATTGGTTCCAAGATCGCCGATTACCTGATCAAGCCTGTAAATCCAAATCAGATCTTGTTAAGCATAAAGAAAAATCTTGATCACTCCCGGTTGATCTCCGAAAAAACTACTTCCAGCTATCAGCAGGAATTCAGGAAAATTGCTATGGACATGGCTATGATCAATTCCTATGAAGGTTGGGAAGATCTTTATTTAAAGTTGCTGTACTGGGAACTGGAACTGGAGCATATTGAGGATACCGGCATGTTTGAAATTCTGGAATCCCAAAAAACAGAAGCTAATCTCCAGTTCTGCAAATTCATTGATAAGAATTATCCCAAATGGTTTGAAAAGAATGCCGATGCCCCGATAATGTCCCATACCTTATTTAAGGAGAAGGTACTCCCCGAGATTTCTAAAGAACAACCTACCTTACTGGTGGTGATTGACAACATGCGTTACGATCAATGGAAGGCATTTGAACCCGTAATAAACAATTATTATAAAAAGGAGCAGGAAATACCCTTTTTCAGTATCCTGCCCACGGCAACTCAATACGCCCGAAATGCTATTTTCTCCGGATTAATGCCGGGAGATATGGAAAAATTACACCCCGACCTCTGGAAAAATGACACTGAGGAAGGCGGCAAGAATTTACATGAAGCCGAATTCCTGCAGGCCCAATTAAAAAGACTGGGAGTAAACATCAAACACGAATATCACAAAATAAGCAGTCTTAAAGCAGGAAAGAGACTGGTGGAAAATTTTAGAAGCCAAAAAAACAATGACCTGACTGTAGTGGTGTACAACTTTGTGGACATGCTGTCCCATTCCAAGACAGAAATGGAAGTAATTAAGGAGTTGGCTTCGACGAATAAATCATACCGATCTCTTACGCATAGCTGGTTCAGGAATTCACCTTTACTTGAGATCATCCAGCAGGCACAGACGCTCGGCTTTAAATTGATAATGACTACAGATCATGGTACTATTAATGTAAAGAACCCTTCAAAGGTTATTGGAGATAAACAGACGAGTCTTAACCTGAGGTATAAAACGGGAAAAAGTCTCACATACGAAGAAAAGGATGTACTGGCAGCTCCAAACCCAAAGACCATACATTTACCCGCAATAAATATGAGTAGCTCCTTTATATTTGCCAAGGGAGATCTGTTCTTTGCTTATCCTAATAACTATAATCATTACGTGAGTTATTACCGCAACACATTTCAACATGGAGGAGTATCTATGGAAGAAATGATCATCCCTTTTGCGGTGTTATCACCTAGATAACAATAATTTAACTATATTTATCACCCCAAATTATAATACTTTTGAATGGAAGTAACCTACCTTCTATCTGAAATTGAAGCTGTTGCCCGTGAACTTCTGGAAAAAACCAGGAGTAAAACAATCTTGTTCTATGGTGAAATGGGAGCAGGTAAAACCACTCTTATAAAAGCACTCCTAAAGGCTTTAGGCGCCGAAGATATTGGCTCCAGTCCGACTTTTTCCCTTGTTAATGTATATGAAACTGAGAATGGAACGGTAAATCATTTTGACTTCTACAGGATCAATGATGAATCTGAAGCCTGGGACATGGGATTTGAAGAATATTTACAATCAGGCAACTGGAATTTTGTTGAATGGCCTCAAAAAATTGAAAATTTTATTGAAGAGGAGCATCAAAAACTTGAAATTTCTATCGAGGATAATGAGGCTAGAAAGTTAAAGTTTTGTTAATTTTAAAGAATTTCTTCGTGCTGAATAACAAAATGTAACGTGAGAAATTTCTTTCATAATTAAGGTTTTGTTAACATATTAGGACTGAGCAGAAGCACTTGAACGAAATGAGGGTTATTTTAACTAATTTTATTTAAATATAATATTTTAAGAGTTTAAAGATTTTTCCTTCAAAAAGGCGGCAAAAGTACAAATAATGTATTAATTATTAGGGATTTAGTTTTCTATAGGTTTGTATCAACAAATCGAAACAAACACAACTTTAAAAAACTATATCATGAAAATTAAAGCCCTTTTCCTAGCCGTATCTATTTTTGGAGCAACTTTCTTTGTAACTTCAACATCAGAAAATAGCCAAAAAGATGAAATCAAGAAAACAGCTGTCGACAAAACGACCATCAGAATTCCTCCTGCTGGGTAGTCTAATAGCTATTTCCATAGCATTTTCACCATATTTATTTTATTTATATGAAATTTTCCCAGATGGACCCATCTGGGAAAATTATTTTTTTACATATGAAAGCAGATATTACGAGAATGTTACCACAGCAATGTGGACCTATCTAGGAAAAGTTACTCCACTTTTCCTTCTTCTCATCTGGTTTTTCACATGTAAACACTGGTGGTATCATGTTATTCTTATTCCCATTTCTATGTACGCATACCAATTATTGATTGCTTTTTACAGTGATGTCTATGTTGATTCTAGCAGATATATGGATACCAACCAATTAATTTATTTAGCTCCTTTTTTTATTATTATTCTTTCGTTGGTTTATTTAATTCGAATTAAAATTTTTGACCGAATTTTCGGTATTGATCTGACAGAGCTTGAACGAGAAAATATATCACCTTTTTCTCCATTTTCTGATAAGGAGTATCAAGAAATTAAAGATTTCAAAAAAGATACTCCGGAAGAAGAAATCCAGGAGGAATACTACGCAAAACTTTAAAATTTCCGCTACTCCTTAAAAAGTCGTAATTTTATCTGCCTGACCAACAAATTATGACCGAACAAGTTTCGCCTTTCACCAGGGAACAGTTGCTTCCGCAGGAGGAGACCCTGGAAGTCTATAAACACAAGGGCCAGTTATTTCTTGGCATTCCCAAAGAAAACGCCTATCAGGAAAAGCGGGTATGCCTTAGTCCCGATGCCGTTGCCGCGATGACCGCTCATGGTCACCGGGTAATGATCGAATCTGGTGCCGGGGATGGAGCGAAATTCAGTGACAAGGATTATTCCGAAGCAGGAGCCGAGATATCGAAAGATGCCAAAAAGGTTTTTTCCTGTCCCATGATCCTTAAGGTAGAACCTCCCACTCTGGAGGAACTGGACATGGTGAATCCTCAAACTACCATCATCTCTGCACTCCAACTAAAGACGCAGGACAAAAGCTATTTCCAAAAACTGGCATCTAAACGTATTACCGCTCTTGCCTTTGAATTTATTCGTGATGATGATGGCACTTATCCCGCTGTCAGAGCTCTTAGTGAGATCGCAGGTACAGCCTCTATTCTTATTGCATCGGAGATCATGAGCAATAATCCCGCCGGTAACGGACTAATGTTCGGGAACATCAGCGGAGTGCCTCCTATTGAAGTAGTGATCCTTGGTGCCGGGACTGTGGGTGAATTTGCTGCCCGATCTGCCCTGGGACTTGGAGCTAACATCAAAATTTTTGACAATTCCCTCACTCGCCTCCGTGCCGTTCAGGCGAATTTGGGCCGGCCATTACATACCTCTACCATTCAGCCAAAAAATCTTATTAAAGCTCTTAAACGCTGTGATGTCGTAATTGGAGCTGTGAGAGGAAAGAACCGCTCCCCTATTCTGGTAACAGAAACCATGGTGGAACATATGAAGAAAGGTGCTGTCATTATTGATGTTAGTATTGACATGGGTGGATGTTTTGAAACCAGTGAGATCACCACACATGACAAACCCACCTTTGTAAAATCGGGAGTTGTCCATTACTGCGTGCCTAATATCCCTTCGAGATACGCCCGGACTTCCTCTCTTTCCATCAGTAACATTTTTACTCCATACCTGCTCCATATAGCAGAACAGGGCGGATTAGAAAATACGCTACGTTTTGACCGGGGTCTGCGAAATGGTTTGTATTTTTACCACGGAATTCTAACAAACAAATCTATTGCAGACTGGTTTGATCTCTCTTACAGAGATATCAACCTGCTTATTTTTTAATTCTCCATGAAATTCATTCACAGACTTGGTTTTTACCTCGGAGGTTTTGCCATCGGGCTCGTTATTCTTGCATTCTTTTTAAGCGGTAAAAAAACTTCCTGCGCCTATGGGGTTGATGCCCGTGTTCTAAAAAACATCAGGAATAAAGAAAGAATCTACACCCCCGAAGCCCTGGCCGAAATAGAACGTCTTCAAATAGATACTGCTTCTATTACCACTGCCCTGCACAAAGGAGATGTTGACTTTAGCCGGAGTAACACCAAACCAGACTCATGTAAGGTCTACATGATAACCGGTAAAACTGAATCGGGAGCCCTGGAAATGCTTTTCGAGAACTGTGATTCCACCGCCACCCTTCAGCAGATCTGGAAAAAATAAAAAAAGAACCAGGACCGCTGCGCTTCAAGAACCAAGAACCAGGACTTGAGTAGGGTTAATATAATAAATATTCAGTATTCAATATTCAATCTATAAGATTTGAGAGGCGTGTTCTTTTGTTTTTACCTTTGTAATTACATCAGAGATCTGTCCGTTTTCATCAATAACAAAAGTGGTACGATGAATACCATCATACTCTTTTCCCATAAATTTCTTAGGACCCCAAACACCAAAAGCATTTATAACCTCCTTGTCTTCGTCGGCAAGTAAAGGAAATGGAAGTTCGTATTTTTCTTTAAAATTTTGTTGGCGTTTTTCAGAATCGGCACTTACTCCAAGGATCTCGTAACCCTTTGCCTGAAAGGTCTTCCAGTTATCACGAAGGTTACAGGCTTCGGCAGTACAACCGGGAGTACTGGCTTTAGGATAAAAGAAAACCACCAGTTTTTTCCCTTTGTAATCTTCCAGTCTATGGAGATTCCCGTCCTGGTCTTTTGCAGAAAATTGTGGCGCCTTATCGCCGGGTTGAAGTGTTGTCATAATTATTACTTTTGTCTCAAAGTTACTTTATCTTGTAACTTATTTATTTATAGCTATTTATAATTTTTTGTTTGTCACATTTGAGGATATTTTCCTCAAATTGTTTGTTACATGTTTGTCACTAGAGTATATTTGCTTCACCTAAATTTTTGAAATGGCAACTACTCATAATGTTGTTCTTGTAAAAGACCCCCGGAATAAAAAACAGGGTTATTTAAAATTAAGATCAATAACCAACCGGAAACCTTCAGATAAATCTCTTGGCATAAAGATACAAATTAAGAACTGGAATGCTGAGAAGCAGGTTGTCTATAGCAAGGAACCTGACAGTGATAAGATCAATGACAGAATCCAGAAAGTACTGCTTGAAGCTAGAGGTGGTAAAGTTGATTTTCTCAATCTCAAGCGTGGCAATAAATCAGTTATAGCCTATGCTGAGAAGGTCATTGATGTGATATCCTCAAGAAATACAAGAAGAGGCAGGAGAGACGCTCTAAACAAGTTTAAGGAGTACCTGCAGACCATTAACAAAGATGACATTGAGTTCAGTGACATAGATATCTTCCTGGTAAGAGGGTACTATAGCTTTTTAATTGACTCCGGGCTAGCGTATTCAACAGCAAATGAATACATCACTGTCCTCCGGTATCTCGTGAATCAAGGAGTAGAGAATGGTTTACATGTGTACGCTCAAGATCCCTTTAAAGGTCTCAAAAAAAAGAAAAGTATTAAGAGGTACAGGGTTCTAAATGAGGAGGAACTAAAAATATTTATGGAATACGAACCATCAAGAAAATCCACCCTTCTTGTACAAAAGAGTTTTCTGTTCATGATGTATGCAGCCGGGATAAGAATATCAGATGCTCTACTCTTACAATGGAAGAATATTCAGAAGGTTAATGATAGCTACTTTCTTCAGTACCGGATTCAAAAAACAGGTACTGTAATGGAAACTAAGTTGACCATTGAAGCATTGGTACAGCTAAGGGTATTTCTACAGGAGTATGATGAAGGGTTTGGTGAAAAAGCGGATTACCTAGACCAGACATCAAAAGAAATCAAGAGTAGACTAAGAATACTGCAAAGTGATCATGATCTTATTAAAATCCTGTCATTTCAGGAACTTAAGGAAGAATATGAAAATGAGAATGAGAACAGTGGTGATTTTGAAGATCTTGTGATTCGAGAGCAGGAAAAAGAAATGGAAAAAGAAGAATTACAACACCGTATCAATAGTCAAAAAAGAAATCTAGAGCTCATAAATAGGGCGAGGCTTGAACACTATGGCAATAAGATCATGGAGCTAAGAGCAGCCCATCCGGAAGATACTATTCTGCCTTATATGAGAGGTTTCTACAGGGGAGAACAATCTTTGAATACTGACCTCCATAATAAGTCCCACGTCCTTAAAAACACCTTCAATTACCACCTAAAGCTCATTCAGACTGCTTGTGAAATAAATACTGGTATCAGTAATCACCAGGCAAGGCATATCTTCTCTCAGAGGCTATTTTTAAGTGGAGCTAACTTCCACTACATCAGTATGGCTCTAGGTCATTCGACCTTACAAGTGACAGAGAATTACCGGGAGAAGCTGGTTACGGATGAAGCAAAGGACGTGACTCAGTTATTTAGTGATACCTTTAGCAGCTAAAATCAGGCAGTACGGAAGTGATTAGGATTGTATTTATCCCATTCCTTAAAGTGCTTCTCTCCTATTTCAAAGTCCTGCATTAGTCGCATGACGAGCATATGTCCAGCAGAAAGATCTAACAAATGTTGTCTGACATGATCTTCTATACACTGCTTCCATTGATCTTTGTGACCCATGTACCAGGCTTTCCTTATATACACATTCTCTGCCCAGTCACAAACAGTTGAAGTGATATGTAGCTCTATCACTGGACTTCTAAGGGCTTGCCTCTTTCCGGTGTAAAAGAAGTCGTACTCTACTCCTCTGATGCTTTCCTCTATTTCCGGTTGTGGGTGCAAATCCACTTTTCCCTGTAGTTTTAGCTGTGATTTCATAGTATGGAATGTTTCCAACAAATATATAATAATTGGAATTACTCCATAATACCCTATAAGATTTTTCCCTGGTATCTGCCAACGAAATGCAAGCCGGGGTGAAATATATATTCTTCCTACAATAAATTTCATACATTTATAGTCCCTACACCAAAGAACAAACCAAATCCCAATTAAGTGAAAAGAATTATTCTCCCCCTCATTGTCTTTTTTATTGTTGTAGGCTGCTCAAAAGAAGATACCGACTCACCTCAAACAGAAGAAAATCTCCAAAGTTTTACCGCAACTATGATTCCTTTCAAATATGGGGAACCAAGTCCTACTGATGATCTGATATGGGAATCAGAGACCTATGATAGTGAAGGTAGAATAATTAAAAGGCAATTCCGTCCCGGCAACAGTGTGGACTCTCCAACGAATATTCTCTATATCCAAGACTTTACGTATGAGAATGATCAATTAATTGAAATGGAAGAATGGAGTCTTTCCGGAAAAAGTAGGCATGTCTACACATATTCAGATAATCGACTGACTAAAGAAGAAGTCTATGATGAAGACGGCTTAATAGAAAAGTTTCTTTACTTCTACTCAGGAAGTTCTTCTAATCCGAGTGAAATGCATTATTGGTGGAACTTTTTTGATAATCCCCCTACTATTCACACATACAAATACGACTCAAGGGGAAACAAAATTGAAGAGGAAATAGATTTTCAGAATGAAGACGAAGAGAACGGGGTTCTCTATTGGGAATATGATAATTACGACAACGTGATTAAGGAATCATATAGATCTCCACATACGGGAAATGTTTCTACACAATATCGTGCTGAATATGAGTATGCCAATCAAGGAGATATTCTTATAAAAACTTTTACGTCATCAATGTATTATGTTCAACAGCACAAATATGGATACAAGGAGAATGGTTCAATCCATCAAATTGACGTATTCGAAGCAGGTGATTTTGATGAGACATTTGAACAAGTAGGGAGGATAGAATATAGCTACACCTTTAACTAGTCGTCTCAACCGATGGCTGTTCCTACGGGAATAAAATCATTGCCAATGATACTAGATTTTATGGAAGAATACACCCTCAAAGAAATTATAACACTTATCTCTCCCCTACTCCTAGTTTTCATTGCCGGGGGCATAGCACTATACAATCAAAGGCAGAGTATTAAACTCCAGGCTAGGAACAAATGGAAGGAAGATTTCCGGCTGCATGTTTCCGATTATTTGGAGGCATACATGACTGCATTATTTAATACTACTAGTTTAAAAGCATCACCATTTGGAGGGGCTGCAAAAGACCATTCAATAGCCAATACCTCATTATCACTAAGTCAATTAACCAGTACAATAACGAAAATCCAGATGATGTTGGATAAGGATAGTCAAGCCTTCAAAGAAATAGATGAACTAGCGAGATCCAATAACGAGAAACTCACAAAAATAGTAAAGGGTGATATTGAAGCCTCTAACATAGAAGATACCTTGAAGAAATTTTTTGAGGCTGCAAAAAAGATCTATGACAATAAAAAATAAATTAAAGAAACAATGATAGAACAACTTGACCTCAACAAAATTGCTCAAGAAGCAATAGACAAAAATCCTCAGATATTTGAGAAGCTAACTTGGTTATCTTTCTCTGAGCTGGTAAGGCTGCAGGAAATAAATGCTCATAAAATTGAAGGTATAAGAGATGAGATGGAGTATATGCTTACTAATGGAGAACCTCAAAACATCAAGGTAAAGATAGAATGGAAGAAAGTACAAATGAATGGCTACTTAATAAATTTAGCATTAGAAAAAAAGTATGATGAGCTATTCGAAAATACCAAGTTCTAAGTCATATGGAGCTGCATGAATAATTTTGAAGTATATGTGAAAGAAGTTATAGACCTGAAGAAGACAAAGGAGTATGACTTAGCATGGAGAAAGGCAAATGAGAACATGCTAAAGCTTGTTTCTGAGGGTCATCAAATGTGGTACATGATGTACTACCAAATGGCAGATATTTTAGCCAGGGAGAAGAGGTGGTATGAAGCTCTTAAGCACATGACTTATGTTTCTCACTACATAGGAAGAATAGGTGGTACTACTCATCAAAGGTTTATAGAACGGCTATTAAAGAAAGTTGATAGAAGCTCCTACCTTCCGGATTACATCAGAATATTAATAGACCCTGAATTAGACCTTGAGACCAAAATAAGGCGAAGTACTGAATTTAAAAGCCTTTCTTCTTAAAGGTTCATGTAAATATCATCCAACTCCTCCTGCCGGATTCCAAATACTTCCTGGTCACAGATACAGAGGTGTGATTGAACAGCTCAGAGAAGCATATCAGGGCTTTCTCTGACTGTTGAGGGCTATTCCACACTCCTCTACAAAAACTCTTTCCAAGGTGTGAGAAGAGATGTCAGAGCCTGAGAAGTATTTCTTCATTAGCCTGTTTACTTGTAGAGTACTGCCCTCAATTCCCTTCCTTAACTGGAACGCCTAGAGCTGTCATTCTCTTCTTTGAAATACTCCATAGATTCACACCTTAGTTGTAGAATAGAAGAGGCTCACCTTGGAGTAACCTTTGATTACAAATTTGCCGGGAAGAAAATTAGCTCTACCAGCACACAGGTTTCGCTTCTTCTATGGACATATATTTATGATCACCAGGAGAGGTTATATGAACGTAGATCTCACCAGATCGTCTCCCGGAAGGAAGTAAAGACACTTATAAAGTCCCGAATTGAAGAGCATCTTATAGATTTAGGAGTAGATCCGGTACAAAGAAAAGGCTTAATGAGAGATTGGGAGTTAGATAAATCCAAGGGCGTATCCTACGACCTGCGCAATTTTTTTTGCAGCTCGCCTTTGATTCCATTTTTATCTAATATGATTTGGAAAAGTGCAGTTAACTGGCTCTCAATCGCAGGTAAAAAAATGGGTATAGGTACCGTAATTTATACCTATTTGTCTTTCGAAAAAGTTCTCATTCCTAATATTCCGATTATTTGGTTCTAACCCGGAATTATTTTTAATTGTAAATCGATCAGAAGTTACTGTTCGGGTAATATTTCTAGAATCTTTTGACCACTTATAAGTATTTGATTCAGCAAAGAAGTATACGTGCTTATTCTGGAATTTTAAACCAGTATCTAGAGTTTCATCAGGTTTTAAGATAAACCAACCTGTTGTTATCCAATCTCCTTTTAAACCCTGATAATGAACTGCAACAGAAATAGATTCGTAGCAACGGTTTTCCAAGCTTAAATTGTAATAACGGTTACAATTCTTATCAAATGGGGATAAGCTTATCATTTTCCCACTTTCATTAATATTAATAGGATAGAAATGCTCATATTTAATTCCGTCAAATCCAGAAATATTTCCATTAATTTCGAATCTTTTGGAATTTATTCTCACTGGATTCGTAGTAGAATTAGCATTATTTCTTCCATCCCAGATTAAACTATTATTGGAGGAGGTTGCATACAAGTATAATTTATCTCCTGGTTTTTCTAATTCCAACTCTGTATTCCCATAAGGTTCTACAACCCACCAACCTTCTGTAACAACGTTCCCATCTTTATTCAGATAGCTAACTGCAACATCAATTTTTTCGGATGATTCATTTTTTAATATGTAATTAGTAACTGCCTTTTCTTCAAAATAATCATCAACTTCACCAACGGGCGTAGTTTTTAATTGTAAAGGGTTAGTTTCATTTGAAGGTGAAGCAGGAGACCAACTTGGAATTGCTAGTACTAGAAAAACAAAACCTATACTACCATATATTATGTATGCGAACTTATTTATACTAAATTGTAATCCCCGGAAAATAAAATTAACCAACCTACATAAAAGGTCAAATATAGAACCTGCTATTAAGGTAACTATAATAAGCGCTATAATACCACTTAAATCAAAGGAATTGTACTTAAAAATCTGATAAGCGCCTAGTGCTAGAAAACTAATCGAGAAGAAGTAATAAACTTTTACCCTTTTAATTTTTAATTTAAAATATTCTGTCGCATCGATAAATGCAGAAATAACCGCATCGTTTAAATATGAATAGCTGTAAGCATGTGGTACACTTAGACGTAAATAATTTTTTGGATGTTTTTTTATTAATTCTTTGGTTTTCTTTTTATGAAATTCATTGTACTCAGAAGCATCAAACTGTGAGTAATAAATGTCTACCAAATTATGTAATTCCTTGACACCTTTTTCATAGTCAAGAATTTCAATAAAATTCTCTTTTTCTTCCGAATGATAGGCATGAAATTCTTTATCATACTGTTTTCTTAAATCTGGATCTTTTAGAACAGAATATGCTTCATTTAATTCCGCCATTCTTTCATGAGACCATTTCTCTAAAATAGGATCGTCAATATTTGCATCGGCATGATACTTTTTTGCTAGGCGTTTATACATAGATCTAATTTGCTCTGGTGAAGCATTCGAATCTACTCCTAGAATCTGATAATAATTTTTGCTTTTTTGATTCATCCCTGAGTTATGTATAATCAATTGATGATCAGGGGATTGTATTTGTAAATATAAAAAAATTAGAAAAAGTTTAGGAGTGAATAGAACAAAATTTTACACATAAAATATTCCACGTGATAACAGTTCGTGTTTAAATAGGTCAAAAAGTGGGGAGCCATCAAAAAGTAGTATCTTCAGAAGATGAAAATTTTATTTAATTTAATTTTTATGGTACTCTCATCTTTCATGTGGAGCCAAACTACCTATACTTCACCTTATACACAGCACTTCCCCTCCGGATTAATAGAAGACATAAACAGGAAGATCATAGTATCTGATCAAGAAATAACAATTATATCAGATACTCCTGAAGGCAAAGATATTCAGTCTCTAATTATTCAATCCCGTTTAAAAAATGAGGATGGAGATCCAATATTTGTGTGTACATCAAAAGACGGCAGAGTACTTACTACTGCTCTTTTACAAACAAATGATCCTCCGTCTCTGGATCTAATACAAAGTGATCCCAACGATCCAGAGGTTCAACTACATTACAGGTTTCTGCTGGATTTGTCTTTTAGACAACCCGAAAATTAAGTGTAATGAGTATATTTATCTAGAAATTTTTTCTTCTCAACAACTTTATCTTTTTGAACCCAATACAAATAATCTGGATGAAGATCAATTACATAATGAAGATAAATTTTCTCCATTAGATATCGAAAAACGGAGGTAATTGAAAAGATTTGGAAAGTTACATGAAAGTCATTCGCAAAAGAACTTTGATCAACAGTTTGACCCTCTCCTAAAGGAACTTGAGCCATAAAAATTCATTTGTCCAATAGGGAGGGATTTTACTGTTCCTGGTTAGAATAACCAAATAATATATAGTATGAAAGATATTATGCCTACAAGAAACACTAGGATAAATTCCTTTCTACATATCTCTAATTTTACTCATGACGGGATAATTTAAACTTCTAATGCCAAACCCACAATATCTCAGTATAAGTAAGCCGTGAACGGGTTTATCTTTTTAGTTTGATTACGACACTTTAAATATAAAGAATAAAGATCTAAAAGACAACCACTTAATTGTAGAAGATTCTGATAACGGAACTCCAGAAAGAGTCTTATCATATTTCAAGACTCCTAGAGGATATTGAGTAGTTAGACCTAATGAAAAAAAAGGCTAGGGTTTTAAATTAAAAAGGTAAAGGTCTCTCTACCCCTGCCTTATTCTTTACTAACCAAGTATAGAGAAATCAAATAACCTTTAGCTCGATTTATAGAAAAAGGGATAAAGTCACAACACTTTACCCCTCTCGAAGTTTAACAGCTTAATTATGAGACCTTAAATATAAAGGATTTAACTAATACTTTTTATATTGATTAAAAAAATATTCTTCAGACCTCTTGAACTAAAACGTTTAGGCTTTTAGAGAAATTACCTGGAAAATTTTGCCGGCTTATCAAATGTCAGAAAAAGATGCACCTTCAATTGTATTATGGAAAACTTAATGCCTTTTTCTGTTAATAAACGAAAAACCATAGAAATTAATGTAAGTGGTACATTTTTAATTAGTTTAGTTCTGTTTTTGAATATTCTGAGCATCTAAAATAGATCAAGATTGTAGGTTTTAAGAATTTTAACACTTAAAACATGACCAAAGTCATATTTTCACCACTTTTTATTTTTGAATATTATGACTGATTTACAATTATATATGAACTCAGAGACATCAGTAGAAGAAATCATTTCCCTTATTGAACAAGGAGATCCAGTTCCGATTTTAGCCCAGGACTCTTTTGTTGAAGTTTTTAATGAGCTTCTAAAATACCAACTGATAGACCTTGTAAATGACAAAGTAGTTTTGACACCTAAGGGTAAGGACGCCAAAGAAATTGGATTCTCAAAAGTATTATTTCAACTAAATAATCAGGAAGAGTTAAAAGACTTTTCTCGGGATGAGCAGAAAAAAGAGTCCTATGTATTGCCAATATGCGTGGGTTTAAGTTTAACTCTCATAGGTTTATTTGTAGTAATCAGTCTCACCAATTGTACCTCTAATTTTTGAAAAATGATAAAACTTTAAGATCCTTTACTGCCCAAAGAACGCTGGCTGTAACTGGTGATATTTCTTTTTGTTTTTTTTATAATCGTATAGAAACTTTTCTTTCTCCAATGGTTTCCCCCTACAGTTTTTT
Organism: Salinimicrobium xinjiangense DSM 19287; assembly: GCF_000423585.1. Classification (GTDB taxonomy): domain Bacteria; phylum Bacteroidota; class Bacteroidia; order Flavobacteriales; family Flavobacteriaceae; genus Salinimicrobium; species Salinimicrobium xinjiangense. The sequence continues at coordinate 54,653 of NZ_AUIG01000014.1, read as the reverse complement.
GGAGATTTGACCCCTGCTATGGCGGGGGTTTTTTTATCTTTTTATTACTATTCAATTAAGAGTCCAGCCGGGAGACTATTAATTCTTTGAAATATTTAAACTATCTTAGTGAAGAAGTCTTCCAGATTTTAATGTTTTTGGTAAGAAGAGGTGAAGGTTCCGATTTTCACCTCTTCATTGGTTTAATAAAGAATCAAATCATTAATTTTAAGAAAATTTGTGTCTTTTAATAAAGCTCCAAAAAAGAAAAAACTCAAAACGCCCCCCTAAAACGTCCTGAGTTTTAGCCCAACAAATATTTCTCTCTAAATTAAACGAAATGAATTAATAAAACTGTTTTTGATAAAAGTTTAACTCACTGTGCTTAAGAGGAAGAGCAGTTATTTTATTCTAATATTAGAGGAAATAAAAAAATTATACAAATTTGACTTTTTAAATATTACAATCTCATTCACACAATTCTTCTTCTTTCTTTTCTAGGCATTTTATTTGTTCTCGAATAAATTTTCGCTCACTACGGAGCTTTTTCCATGCAAAGAAAATCACAATCCCGACCACTAGTAAGAAAAGTCCTAAATACAATGCAACCATTTATGTTTAATAGGTTGACAAAATTATTCAAAATTTTGATCCCTGAAAAATGTTTTGCTCCTCCCTTTATATTCAATAACTTTTCCTCAAATTATTGTTAAAAACCTTTGCTTTTTATATGTTATCAAAAACTCCCCTTATTTTAATTAAAAATAGTAGAAATGAGACATGCAATTTGTTATTTAAGTACTGCCAGTAAGGATTTAGATTATCTGGAAGTAAGGCAACTTCTCGAATTTTGTGCAGAAAAGAACCGATCATTAGAAATAAAGGGAATATTACTATATTCTGACGGAAATTTTTTTCAAATTTTAGAGGGTGAGAAGGAAGTTGTTTTAGAAATTTTTCAAAAGATAGAAAAGGATTCCCGTCATCATGGTATTATCCAAATAATAGGGAGAGATATCCCAACAGGCTCTTACGATGGTTATAAAGTTGATATTCTGACGGATGAAAAAATTTCCACTTATGAAATCCCTTCAGAATATAGTGAAGCTCTCCTCGGAATACCTTTAGATGTTAGAAAAACTATGGAGAGAATGCTAGAAAGATTTATATCAACTCGATGAAAGATCGTGCATCAAATTATCCAGAAGATTTTATTATTGTTATTTAGAAAGAAAAAAATGTCCTGCCATTATAATTACTATTCCTATTTATCTTATATTTAAATCACTTTTATATACAAAAACCTTGGGTCAGAATAATTGAATTATTCAACCTGAGGTTTTCTATTTTTACTGAATAACTTTTTCCTCTAATAAATTTCACGAATTTTCATCTACTCCAGTTCTCGACTTCCCTAATTACCTATATCAGAATCTTCCTGTGCCCGGCAAAAAGAGCGGTGGCTAAAATCCCTATAAAAAAGGAGAATTTTGATTAAAAATTAAGTATAGCTTAGATCATTAGACACATATCGGTGTATTGTACCAAAGTGCTTTCTGAGACCTATAACTGCTAGACAAGAAAAATATTACGACAGTCTTTTCTATAAAATATTTTTTCCCTATTTCTGTAGTCTCATTAGGAATAGACATTCACTCGAAGTCAAAAAAACTTTAGGACTAATTTTTAATTATGAAAAGAACAATTAGAAATTTGACCCTATTAGTCCTTCCATTTCTGATGATGATAATAGTGAACGAAATTTCAAGACAAAAAAACCCAGATGAGCCATACTCAAAACATAACATAACAGCAATAAATTCTGCGAAAAGAAATACAGTAAAATGCACCTGGATATGTCACAACGATACCGGATTCTGTAAGCAAAACCATGTTACTTACTTGAGTTCTTATTTTCAATACACAGACCCGATTTACTTTGGAGCAATAAATCTACTTAAGAGCACAGGAAACTATGGCTTGGCAAATATTGTTTTTCTGGTGATCATAGTGCCCTTATTACTTTGGTTCTTTCTTGTGAAGTCTATGAATATGCAAGATGAGATATCCACTTTAAAGAGACGGAAATGAATTACTTAGTGGAACATGCTATGTCCCTATATGTCTATTGCACAGATTTTCTTATCAATCTGGCAAACATTATGAACATCTCTTATTATGAAGTAAATTTCTTTGTTTTCTGCTTGCTCTATCCAATGCTTTTGTTGGGTTCCATTGCATTTTATATTGTTCAGAAAAGAAGATTAAGAAATATAAAAAATAAAACCCTTGTCACCGCACTTGGAACAATTGAACTACTTGAAAATGGCAAATAAAACTATAGTTGATTATACAAAGGGGAAAAAACCGTTCCGGGAAGTCGTTTGGATCAACTTAATATCCTGTCAAAGAGAATTAATACGGATCCCTATTGCTAAATCCATGAGAGAAGTTCCAGTAACAGAGGTTCATATTCCAGAAGAACTTTACAAATTTTGGAAGGATATGGGGAGCTGTAGGTTACAGAAATACTAAACATGAAAAATTATTGCTTTAGAGCCGTTTACTTTAAGAATCGCCAAGATGGAGAGGTAGATTATCGTTCAGTACCAATAAGTGAAGCAGAAGAACTATATGACACCATAGGAGTATATGACCTTTCGGAAGGAAAAGAGAATATCGAGCAGAATCATATTGCGGACATGCCCAGAGAAGAGTTTCAGTTGGTTCTTGACTCCCGGTTTCCTAATGGTTTTGAGAGTTGGCAGAAAAGCCACTATGAAATAGTATCTGCTCTAAATGAGCAGAGTTTCCAAAAAAGTAAGAGCTTTTATTCCCTGGCTTTGCAATTGACGAATAAATTTGAATCTTTACACCAACGGAAAACACCCTACAATAAGGATTTGCCTGAAGGGGTTAAAAGATTTGTAGACTTAGAACTGAAGAGTAATAGATACAAATTGGCACTTTTTAAAGATCTAATCACACAGGTCTCTAGTTGACCAGACCTTTCTTTCATCAAAAAAAATTTTTAAGGAGAAAATAATAAGCGTGTAATTGGCTAAAAGTACCCTAAAGATAAACGCCCCAGGCAGCACTCTTTTTTACTCCGCCCCTTCCCTAACCTCGTGATAGTTATTTTATTTGAACTCGCTCCCTCAAAAGTAATTATTTTAATTTTCTAAGAAATGTTCATTAATACCTTAAGAGAGTTTTAGCGAAAAATAAACAACTTACTTTAGTTTGACCTTTAATTACTTACCCCATTTCAGTACCATGACCTCTCCGGGTGATGAAGTGAAGTATTTTAGACTTTAAGAATTACTGTAAATTTTGATCCTCTTCCTTCTTCACTCGTAACTACTATTCTTCCGTCCCGATTTTCCACCAGTCTTTTTACAATAAACAACCCCAAACCTGATCCTCCTACCGAAGACTTGATTCTAAAATATTTATTGAACAGACTCGGAATTAATTCATTTTTTATTCCGCAACCGTTGTCCTCTACTTCTAAATGTATTCCTTCAGGAGTCGAATCAGTGCGGACGGTGATCACCGGAGGGCGATCAGAATGACGGTATTTAATCCCATTTGAAATCAAATTGAATAAAATACTTCTTATATCCTTTTTTGAATAATGTAAATATTCAACTTTAAGCTCTTGGAATATAGAGGCATGGTTGGAGCTGATAAGATTACTTAGATCACTTTTTATTTCCTCTATTAAAGGAGCTAAATATACTTGAGGTGCCGTATATTGAAACTTTGCTGTTTGCGCAATGAGAGTCATATCATCTATGACCTGTTTATAACGCTTCACAGAAGCACTCATCATTTCAAAAATTTCACTTTGGTTTGCTATACCTTCTTTGGAAGGCTCTAGAAGACTAATAAGTCCTTCTAAATTATTTAAAGGTGCCTTAAGATCATGAGAGGCAGAATAAACGAAGTTATCTAGTTCCAGATTAATTCTTTTTAATTCATCATTGGAATTTTTTAATTCATTGTTAGCATTATAAAGCTCAGCTTTTGTTTGTTGGAGTTCTTCTAATAATTTTCTTTGTTCCTGGATATCTGTGCATGTTCCAAACCACTTTAAAATGTTTCCCCTCTCGTCTCGTAGAGGTTGGGCGCGAGCAAGAAACCAATTATAAGATCCATCGAATTTTCTCATTCGATATTCAATTTCATAAGTGACTCCGGTATCTAAAGAATTTTGCCACACTTCCCATGTCCGGTCATAATCGTCAGGATGAAGCACCAGCGACCAGCCCTGATTCTTTGTCTCTTCAAAAGAGAGCCCTGTAAATTCATACCACCGCTCATTGAAAAAATCATGGTAACCATCACCTCGAGTTGCCCAAACCATTTGTGGCATTAGATCAATTACAAACCTAAATTCTTTTACAATTTGATCAAGTGAGATATCTTTTTTTTTGCTTTGGCTCATAATAGGAAAAGTTTTTAACAGGTAGTAAAAAATCCTGTTCTCATTTTTTTAGTTTCATGATTTCCTGCATATCTTCTTTTTTAAGAGGCTTGGTATAATAGCCAATAATACCATCAAATTGTTTTGCTTTTTCACAATCCTCTTTAAATAGCGAGGAAGTCACTATAACAACATGGATCTGGAACTTATATGCTCTCTTTTCACAGGCTTCCATAAATTCCCACCCGTTCATAATAGGCATGTTAATATCCAGTAGCACCAGAATATCTCTTTCTCTTTCTGTTCTCGTGTCTAAATAATCAATAGCTTCTTTCCCGTTTTTAAATATAAGTGGACTTCTTCTGCAAACTTTCTCCACTAGATATTCTTGGAGTTTGGCAATAATAAGATCATCTTCCAAAATAAGAATTTCTGGAAGGTTTTCAGTTTGGCTGTCTGTTTTCAACATCTTCAGTTTTTCTAACCGTTTCTAAAATTATATTATCCAATTCTTCTAAAGAAACATTCATCAATCGAACTAGTTCCTTTTTATCCCAAATCTTATAATTCTCCCTTTGCATCAAATCAAGTAAGCTCTTCAATCTTACTACCGGAGCACGTACTATATGCGCATGTTCCCAGGCTATTGTATTAAGAATTTTATTCTGTCTAAGAGTCTCCTCCCATAGTAGTTTGGATTCGGTTATATCTCTAGAATTAGTTACAAATCCCATAACAAATGGATCATTTGTAAGATTGGTCACAGTTGTTTGGAGCCATCTGTAGTTTCCTTCCCTATCAATAAACCTAAGGGAGGGAATATTTACCTGCTTCTTATTTTGCGCTTGTATAAAATATGACATGACCGTTTCTTTGTCATCCGGATGAATGAAATCGAATGCATTTTTACCTGTAAATTCCTGAGGAGAAATTCCCAAAATAGAAATTGAAGATTCACTTACAAACTTGTAGTTTCCCTCCAGGTCTAATATACCCGTGAGATCTGACGACTCCTGTACGAGAGCCCTGAATTTATTCTTACTTCCTATCAATTGATCCTGCTGTTCTTTAATGATTTTTTCCGAGAGTTTTTTATTCGTAATATCTCTGGCTATACCATATACTCCCATTATTTCGCCGTGAATCTTCATGGGTACCAACGAAACATCAAGGATTACTTTTCTCCCCTTAGAAGAAATAAAATCTGCTTCAAAGTTTTGATCCTCTCCACCAAGAGCCTTCAAAAAGGAACCAAAAATTTGGTCACGGTACTGAGCCGAACAAAATGGTAAAAAATTCATTTTAAGTAGTTGTTCAGCAGGAACCTCGGCGAGATTAACGATCCCAGCATTCACACTTAAAAAATTTCCTTTTGGATCTAAAGAGAATAAACCGTCCTGGCTTTTTTGTATAAAACAATCATTTTCTGATTTCTTTTCCTCCAGTTCTCTTTCTGTATCTAATCTTTTTCTTTCCTCAATAACCTCTGCTGTTTTGTCCCATGGTAAGTGAAGAATATAAGTGATATTCTCCTGATCATTTTCTTTTATAGGAATATTAGTAACCTGCCAAAAACTCTCCTGGCTTGTCTTTGTGTTATCATAGCCGAGATAATCAAAAATGACAGGCTTTTTGTCTAAGAGAGTCTGGCGTAGAGAAGCGGTTACAGTCTCAAATTGTACTGTTTTATATTGAAAAATTTCCCGAATTGATAGATTCAGAATATTTTTTCTTTTCTTTCCCAAAATTCTACAAAACTCATCGTTTACATCACTCACAATAAACTCTTCCCCGTCTGGTTTGAGAAGCAAACAAGCTAGAGGTAAATTTTTAAACAAAATTTTACATTTATCTTTCATAATCTTTCTTAAGTGAACCGGATTTTCAATATTTTTATTCACTAATTCCATCCCCCAATAGTAGTTAAAATTTTCTTAAAAAATTTATTAATTTTATCAATTCTGACTTTTCAAGGAATTTTCTTACTCTTTAACGATATCTCGATAACTTACTGTAGCTTTCTTCCTACATAATGTTGATAATGGACTTCAGAGTTACCATTACTGCAGTATTCAATAGGTTTATTAAGGATATATCGCAAAGAATATAATTGTGATTTCAATTGATCGCCAAAAGACGAGCCCGTCAGGAGAAGGAGGCGTTTCGGAATGTAGTATTTTTCTCCCGTTCCGGGTTTTCTACATGAGTGAAATTTTCTAAAATTTCTGTTTTCTTACCTGAAGAAAAATATCGGAATAAAAAGACCGGGGGCAAAATGGACGGTTTTTGAGCTTCTTTAGCCGGATTTCGAAAAGTCTTTCTGGGACATTATAAAGAATCAGTCAAAAGTTCCATTTTAGCTAATACAACTGAAACTCCCTGTTCACAAAATTTGAACATTTTTAATAAAGCGCCAGGTTTAAGAGGTACCGTAAGGAAAGTGCCCCCGGCTTAAAGTAAGATTTCGCCCCACCCCTACCTGTTTTTCCCTACTATTAAAAATTATACGGCAGCCCGGACAGAATCTAAAATTTATAAAGATATTCAGGGAAAGATTTTTCTAAAACAAATTTTAAATTAATAACCAAATCTTAAAGGAAGGTTTAAAGTGGGTTTAATCGTTTTAAAAAATGTTCATTAATGGTCATGTAGAACTTTCTTCCTATTCCCAAGCCCTAGCAGATGTTAAACTAAATAAAAAGTTCATTTTTATCTTGCAAAGTATGTAAAAGAACATTATCTCTGTTGTGTCAATAATTATCAAAATCACTACATCATGAATTACTTTAAAAATGTTCAGAATTTAAATGAAGCAAAAAATCTATTTAGAAAATTAAGCATTCAGTTGCACCCGGACACAAGCGGCTATGATTCACAAGCCGACTTTGTAGCGATGTACAAGGAATTTCAAACCTTAACTAGCAAGCTTAAGTTTAGTACAGGGTTTGAGGCTGATAAAGAATTTTCCGCTGAGAGCTTCTACGACATCATTAAAAAGTTTGAGAAACTAACAGATATTCAAATCAGTTTTGTAGGTAGCTTTATTTGGCTAGAAGACATTAAGCCTGGCGCAATGTATAGACAGAGGAAAGCAATTAAGGAGATACAAATAGAAGGCTATAACAATGCCAGATGGGCTAGGCAAAAAAAGAACTGGTATTTTAGTCCTCAAGATTATAAACAAAAAGGGAAAAGCAGAAAAAGCTTAGAAGAGATAAAAGAGAGATATGGATCTCACGAGTACAATACTAGAGAAATTTACAATATAAATTAATCAGAAGGGGCTCTCCGGAGCCCTTATTTTAAAGCTTTTAATATGACAGGTTCAACTTATTTGGATTTTGATAAAGCAGGCTCAAAGGGGCTGAAATTGATCCGTACAGGAGACAATCCTACCTTTGGTTTGTTAATTATCTCCGGCATAAATCTAGGACTACGGATTGGAGATTTACTTTCCTTGACCTATGGTCAATTGAGGAGAGAAACCATAATACTTAATGAGCAGAAGACGAAGAAGAAACGTGAGTTGAAGGTTAACGATAATATCAAGGCAGCTATGGGGTATTTCAAGGAACAGCCCGATAATTTCCATGCCTTTAGAAGTCAAAAGGGCAGTGTTTATACGCCACAACATGTAAACCGATTAATGAAGAAATACTTTAATAAAAATGCCACAAGCCACAGCCTAAGAAAAACTTTCGGAAGGAGGATATGGGAAAAATATAATAAAAGTGATGAAGCATTAATGCTTTTAAGTGACACCTTTAATCACACCAATACCGCCATTACCCGAAGATATTTAGGAATTAGGAGGGAGGAAATCCATGATCTTTATGATAATTTATAATACCTTTACAATAATTATTGAGCATGTAATGTGTTTGGTAATTATTGACATGAGCCCTTGGTGATTCGGGGGCTCTTTGTATTTTTCAGGCTGTATGTCCAGTGAAGAAGCTCCTTTACACCAAATATTTAAAACTGAATTTCTTAGAATCCCATTGCTTGAATATCCGCCCAGAATGCAGAGTTAGATTTCTCAGAACTTTCCAACCTCCTCTTCCTTCCTCTCTTTAAATTCTTCCACGTGCCCTCCGGATATCCTTGACCATTGTACTTTAGCTTAGATTTATAGACCCAAAGGGCAATATATTCACCGCCTAATGCAACCGGATTTTCTTTATAGGTATAATTCTCGATAGCAACCTGAGTAGAAAACTCTTCTAATTCTTCATTGAGAAAGTAGATTTTTTCAGTTCCACCCGAATTGAGAAACACACTAACAAATTTATTATAGAGAAAACCAGTTTTTTTCCGATTACCATAATCGTATACTTTTTCATCCATTTTCTCTAAAAGCTTTCTTCTAACCTCCTCAAAAGCTTCTTGAATGTCCGCATTGACATATTTTTCTGTTTTGAAGCTTTTAAGGGTTTCATTTTCATTGTTGTATTTCAACACTTTATGATGTAATAGATATTCATCAAAAGAATTTAGAATATCCATTTCATACCTGTCAAGTGCTTGATGCATCTGAATAAAAGCTTTTTTTGCCTTTCTAAGATTTTTTTTTCTCTTAATAAAAGTCACCAAATAAAGAGCTCCGAAAAATGTAAAAAATAAGATGTACCCTTCTACCATTGTCATATGTCAAAAAATCAAGGTTTAAATAATGTATATTTTTTAATAGTTTTTTCCGTTTAATCCGTTTCTTCACGTTATATACACATTAGCTTTAATTCGCACTTGCTGTCGCAGACTCCTCTGTATGTTTTTCTACCAATTCTACTTCATCTATCTCCTCCATTATTCTAGCTGTCTCTGCAAGGGCTACTATTATCTTTTGATAGTGCAGAATATCATCAAATGTTAGTTCCCTCTCCTTTCTATCCTTTAGCCATTTCTGAGCAGGCTGATAACCGCCAATATAGAACTCCCAAGCCTTTAAAGGCACCTTATCAAAGTACTGCTGATCATTTATCCATACTCTCCCCTGAATATCATCTATAGGTTCATAGCCGGGGCTTGTTTTAGTGATCTTCCTAGTGATTTTATTGTCTCCGTCTTCCGGGTACCCTGTAATGAAATTTTCTACTACAGGACTCTCTAGCAGGTGAATCTCTCTTAGCTCTCTTCCTAGCTCTACTAGCTGCCAGAATTTCTCTGTATTGTCGGGATATGGCACTCTAGGAAAATCTATTTTTAAAAATTCTTTATATGTCTTTCTATAAGCAGGGCTATGTAAGACAGCGTATACGTAATCCAGAACATCCAAAGGTGAAAAAGAGCCGTCTATTCCGGGTTCAAGATCAGCCACCAAATTCTCATCCGGCAAAAAAGCATGATTAATTCCTTCAGCTATTTTATCAACGATTTCTTGATTAAGATTAGGAGTCCTTTCAACAGGTTGATCAAAAGAGTTCTGATCTGAATGTTCAGGATATAAGTAAAGAGGAAAAACGTAACCGGTCTCCTTGGTTTGTGATGATAAGGCACATATATCTGCTATAGTATTTGATAAAAAAACATGTTGAAAATCAAAGGTACTTTGTTGCCGACAAGTCAACAAGGCAAAATTATCTCTCCCGATAAGATGATTCATTCTTTTAGTTCCAGGAGTGCCTATAAACCCTCTAGTGGAACCTGTAAAATAAGTATGTCTTAAGTCGAAAGGTCTATAGAGATTTTTCAAGAAAAGATCCTCATTTTCATGTTTTATCAAATCTTCCTTTGCATTATTAATTTTCCAGTCCCGGGTATCTTTAACCTTATACTTAGTCCTGATATCTCTTTCTGGTAATACCAAAAAATCTCTTACGACTTCTCTAATTTCTTCATCGGATATTTGCTGGCAGATTTTATCCCTCTCATTTTTAACACCAGAACCTGATACTATGAACAGATCTGATAAAGAAATCCATTCTTTATACTCTTCACCATTTACAAAATCTTTGGGAACAAAGAAATAATAAGGTTCCTCAGTTTTTAGCTCTTTCCAATCGATTGAAAAGAAGTCATTATTTAAAAGGAAATTATACTTTTCACTTCGGAGACCGAAAAGATCAGAGTGAAAAACCTTTCCTATTTCCCCCTTTTTTTTCTTGTTTCTGATCATTAGGTTTAGTGACACTCCTTGTTGAATATCAAAGACATTTTCATCCTTTCCCCCATTAATAGTTGTCTCATTTTTCATGGTACTTCCATGCAAATCCAGAATGTAAATTTCATCGAAAGTTTTGAGCAAACTCTTACGCATTTGCCGATGGGTCAATCCATCTATATAGCTATTATTCGAGATGTAAGCCAATACCCCTTCTCCTGTTCTATCTATGAAATGCTGTCCATATCGGATAAATTTAATGTAATCATCATCTAAATTTACTTTTCTCTCATTGAGGTTCTTTTTGTAGTCTTGAATAAGTGATTGAATCCATTCCCCTTTGTTAGTACTACTTACTGCATAGGGAGGATTCCCCATCACCACCATTACAGGAGTATCTCTTTTAATGGCATTCGCTTGATCTGCCTCATCACTTAACCAGCTACTGAATAATGTACCTGTGTCAGGATGAGCTTCTTCTAAACTATTGGTGAGGAAGATTCTAAACCTCTGATCATCCTGAGGTTTATATCCCGTCTCAGTTAAAAGCATATCCATCTGTAAATGCGCCATGGCGTATGAAGCCATGAGTAATTCAAAGCCATTTAAACGAGGAATTAAATTCTCATTTACATACCGGCTCCATATTCCTTGCTGCCCTTCGAACTTCTTGTAAATATGTTTTACAACCTCGGAAAGAAAAGTTCCTGTTCCAGTAGCCGGGTCTAATATCTGGACCCTATGAACCTCCTTCTCATAATCCCTCATCCCGGCAGAATATCTCTTGTCATGAGTAGGCACTTTGACAGTTACTTTTGTCTTACTAGAATCTGCTAATCCTTGAGGTAAATTAAACTCCTCTTTCAGAATGTCATCAACTGCTCTTACAATAAAGTTTACCACAGGCTGTGGTGTGTACCATACTCCTCTAGCTTTTCTTAAACTGGGACTATATTCACCTAGGAAAGTTTCATAGAAATGTACTACTGGATCTTCCTGCTTTGTTGCCCTCCCAAAATTCTTCATGATTTTAGCCACATCAGAAGCCAGGAAAATGCTCACCAATTCTTCTACTATCCAGACTAGGCGGTCATCCAGATCATATCCGGCAACCTCTTGAAAAAGCTTTCTCAAGAATGGATTAGACTTGGGTATTAATTGGGCAGCTTCAATTCTAGAAAAAGTGGGTAATGTAGGATCATGATAACGGGCTGCAAACATTCCATAGGCAATAGTTTGAGCATAAATATCAGCAAATGACTTATTCGTAATGTCATGAATAAGCATCTGCTTAAAGCTTACCATTTGATTTTTTAGGTTGGATCTTCGGTCATGTGCATCATCATCATTTAAAGATTTCTCTATCACATCTGCCATTAACCGTGCTTTCCCTGCCATCATTTTAGCTAATCGATTTGGCGATTTGATGCTCTGTGAGACCTTTAAAGCAAAGTTCTGCACTAGATGCTCAAACTCATTAAAACTCTCCTGTAACGGCTTTATTTCACCTCCTTCAATCTCCCCAATACTTACTTCAGTAATAAATTCTCCATCCTTAAAAAACTGGAAATGGAGGTAGTCCGTGATGATCAAATTGGAAAGTCCGGCTTTGTATCGGTCAAATTGTTCTTTTAAGCTCTTACTATTAAGATCTACCCCAACATCCTTAGCTTCTATATAGCCAACAGGCACTTCTTTCCTTGTCAGTACATAGTCCGGGGCTCCACAACTCACTCTGGTTGGTTCATTCGTCACCAGAATGTCGGGTAGCAGATCCATAATTAAATTTTGAAGATCTCCTCTATAGGAATGTTCTGTAGCAGTCCCGGTGTGATATAAAGTATTTAGACGGGTTATGTATTGTGCGGTAGTCATCGATTGGTCTTGATTAGTGTACCAAGATAAAAAATTCTTTAACACATTTTAAGACTACAGTATTACTACCAGTTGATTATTTCTTAAGTAGAGGATTTTTAAATATTCAGTTCAGAACGAGGTTACCTCCGTTCCTTATAGAACAGTATATGTCAGTATCCCGGCTTTGGGTAGAAGATCTCTAAAGCTGTGAAGGAATTTCTTCTAATCAGGAAGTTATCATTCTTGGTACTGTTAAACCCTATCCTCCTGAGAACTTAGGCGCAGTCAAAAACACTCTACAGTCTAAGTTAATAGACAGCTTCTAGCTACCTTGCGGAAATCCTCCACAAGAAATCTTGAAGCAGTCAGAGCATCTTACTCTATAGATTAGAAGACCGCTCCTTAGTTAACTTAAGGGAATCTTTAACGGGAACTTTTGGAGCAGTCAAACTACTCTAGAGAACTAAAGACTGCTTCTTAATTAACTTGTAGGGATCTTCTAAAGGAACTTGAAATGCAGTCAAAATTTTCTAAAGGAAAGAAGACCGCTCTTAAATTTAACATGAAGGACTAAATTACCTCTAGAGTAGGAATAAGAAGACCGCTCTTAAAGTTCTCTTGAGGAGACTCTTAGTCTGAGTAAGCCGTTTCCCGAAGTCTGAACCCCGTTAGATCGAGATGCTGTAGAAAAAAATTATTCCTACGGTGGAAAAGATGGAACACACCAAACCTATAGGAAGAACCCGGTTTTCAAAAATTTTGAAGTTGATTTTCCTATGTTCGTGTTCTTAGATAGAATTTCAGTTTAATCGTTTCAAGGTTAAAACCTCGCCCAATTCCATACCCGGCAAATAGTCGCTGCTATTCTTTAGGGGCGGTTAGTCGGAGCTACTTTAAATACTCCGTAGAAAACCTTATATCTATCATTTTTGACTAGGGATTACGCCTGTAATCAGACTTCAAACCTCACTGCTATGTTTCCGTTGCCGGTGCAGTTACTAAACCCCTGAAAGTCCAAGCCTATATCGCTACATGGATTCTTGGACTGAATCGCAGCTATTAAAGTAGCTGGGTCAACTCATCTATATTATTCGACTTTACAATTAATAAGCTCACTACGAAAATCTAAAAACTTTTTCAGGGTAGTTATACCTGGAAAGTCATACTTTTGAAGGTTTGGCTTATTTCATACAAATATACAAAAGTGTTAATGAAATCACAAATTTATTAAGCCATTATTGATATACAGAATTTTATACGCCTATTAACCAATCCTTTATATATCTAGGGCTCAAAAATGGATTTATTAATTATTTGTTAATTTTTATTGATCTTCCCGGATTTAAAGCTGACTAATGACAAATCGTTTGCAAAGGGATCTCTCCAATCCATGTTGCGTTAATTTTAAGGTGCTTTTTATGAAGTTTGAGTTTTTAGGAGAGCTACCCCCCCCTTCGTAGAAATAAATGCTCTCTAAGTTCGTATTTAACGAACCGTAGATTGCTCTCTCTTTTGTGCCGGGAAAATCTTTCTGTGCTTGTCGTCCTATTGAGAGGAAATAATGAAAAAGACTTGAAAAAAGTTTAGTTTCCCTCGATTATATCTTAGTAAGACTTTGACTACTTTTTCAATCTGTCAATACTGTTAGCAGCCACATGAAAACTTTTAAGCCTATGAAAGATGAACTCAATGCAGCCATTAAGGAGGAAAAGAAAAAGAACCGTAAAAAAAGAGACCGGGAGAATCCTTCAGAAGAGATCTAAGTACTGTACAGGAGCAAAATCTACATTGAATCAACTACCAAAACAAAACCCCGCTAAAGCTGCGGGGTTCTAATTTTAATTTATTGAAACCAACTAAGGGGTTAAATATTCTTCTAATATATTAACCAGTTTTACCTTTGGCATTTGTACGGTCACCTTATAAATACCATTTTTTTCATCATGCTCTTCACCAATGACTTCCACATCTTTAAGGAAAACATTTATTCTACTCTGAACAAAATCAGTCGCAGCATAATCTTGCATTGTAGTCGTAGCGTTTAATCTTATAGTTCCTATCTTTTCAGCTAATTTTCGCTGGGCTTCTAGAATAGCACCTTTTCTAGCTAATAGTCTATTTCGAGAAACTTCATCATATTTATTTAGTACTGGTGCCTCTCCGGTTTCAACTAAAGTTTCATACTCCCATTCTTCTTTTAAAACGGCAATGTCTTTAGATCCAAAAACGTTGGAATTAGAAACCGTTCTTTGACTAGAGCCATCAGCATTCATTGTAGTCTTTACACTTTGAGTTGATCCACAAGACCAAAGGACTAACGCTATAATAGCAATTAAGGATATTTTTTTCATTTTTTCATAATTAATGATTTAACCATTAAGGCACAATGCCCATCTTCGGTGATTTTTACACTATCTTCAATAATTTCGTGACTTAAAACAATTCCTCCAGCTTCTGATAAAACAACATCAGAAACATCTCCAAAATCAACAATTTCAGAAGTGTTAGTAACCTTTGTTCCAAAAGCCATCTCTGATGCTCTCACCAAGGCTACGAGAGCTGCTTTTTCTTTAGTCTCTTCAATAGTACTAGATTTATTAGCAGTACCAATTGAAGTAATTTCAAATATTAAGTGCTCTTCCCCTTCTGATTCTTGAACTATTCGTTCAACAATTTTTTTGGCAAATTTCTTTGAAAAATTCTCAATTAAAGATTCTAAGTCCGTACTATGTTTCGCCTTCTGGACATTTTTGAGATTAATGGAAGTAAATTCTTCGGCACTTATATTAAATTTTGTATCAAGGGTACTATAGCCTCCACCGATTAAACTGATAGAAGCTATAGCTTTCAGAATTGCCTTATTAGAGGAACCTTCTGTGAGATTATAAAACTCTAGATCAACGATTATTTTTTTTGGTTTAACTTGAGTCAGGTCTGGTTTAATACCAGAAGTTTCTCCTTCCAGTAATAATTCACTAAAACCAAGAATGTAGTTCTGTAGTTGCTCAGGATTTATTTGATACTCATCGAATTGTCGCACATCTTTGAACTCAACTTCATATGATGACAAGTGACCTACAACCTTTTCCTGGGATGAAAATGCAGAATTATAGTTTTCAATCCAAGATTGACTTAGTCCCTCATAACTACAAATAATAAACAAAAAGAAAACAATCTTTCTGATCATTGTCCTTACCTCTTAATTATAGTTCCAGTAACAAAAAGAACTCCACCCTTTGCACCTATCCCTAGGATACCATTTTTTGGAGCTTCAAAGGTTATCTGCATATTAATTAATCCATCACCACCTTGCCTTTTAATCTCGGTGATAACTTCTTCCCTTAATTCCCTATCCGGATTTACATCATTAAAAGGAATTAAACCTAATATGGGAAGACCCAATCTATAGCCAGATCTGGCATAAATAAGCTGTCCTACAGGAGTGTAGGGTTTCTGAATGTCTCCATCACCTGAGGTGATAAAAACTTCATCAGATGGAGGGAAAGTAGTTACTTCATTATAGGCACCACATCCTACAAAAAACACTGTCATCAACAGTAAAATAGATAGTTTAATTTGTTTCATTCGTTTATAGTTTGTTTATGTTAAGTTTAAGCTAAATTATATTTTTTTTATGTTAATGCAATACTTGATATAAAAATTTAGCAACAACAATTATTCAATATGTTGTAGTAATCTATTTTGCTTCCCCGGCACTTGAAACTATAAGCATTCTTTTCCTCATGAATATGAGCACTTCAACTACATAGGTTCTTAATTCACCAACTTCCTTGACAAATCCGACAACTGCTAAAGGAAGTAATGGGACATATATAATCCTAACATTTTTATGCCGGAGAAAATGCCAATCTTACCAACAATAATTAACTTAAAATAATTTCCCTAGGTGGAGAAGGAAATGAAAAATAAGATATATTAGTTACTCAAAACATTCATTGTGAACACGAACCATCCCGGAGAACCTGCCTCACAGGATTGAAGATTTTCTAAAATTAGCAGATGTACAACAGCATCAGACTATTTTTACCAAGGGTACTTTTAAAGATTCTGAGCAATGCGAAAATCTTATATTTGCCACATATTCCGTAGATCTGTTTTTAGTCGAGGTCGTAAATGATACAGAAAAAGATGTCTTTATAAATAAGAGAGCTTTTTTACCTGACTGCGCTCAATAAGCTGTTAATAGAAATTTGTGATTAAATACTTTAAACGGCAAGGGGGATCTATAATGGTCTCCCTTTTTTAATTCCAGGTAATTAATCTCTCCTTTTCCAGAAGTAAGAGTTTCTGGGAGCTTCTAACACAGCTCCAAAAGTCAAAGTCCCATCACTGTTCAATATGGGCTTATAAAAAGACTGTATATTTGTCTCACTACTGATTCTAAAGCAACAGTAGATCAGCAGATGGTTTGCTACATGTTTGTTACATACAAAAACTAGCAATATTAAATACTGTTAATCAATTATTTAATGTTTATAAATTACTTTTGTCTCAAAGTTACATATTAATGACCAAGCAGGAAAAAGTTCAGTTCGTCATAGATACTCTGGCCGATATTTACCCCAATGTTCCTATACCATTAGATCATAAAGATCCTTATACGCTGTTGATTGCCGTATTAATGTCGGCACAAAGTACAGATGTGAGGGTTAACCAGATCACTCCGCTGCTTTTTGCCCGGGCCGATAATCCCTATTCCATGGTAAAGCTTTCTGAAGAAGAAATAAGGGAGATCATTAAGCCCGTTGGCCTCTCTCCCATGAAGGCAAAAGGGATCTATGGCTTGTCCAGAATTCTCATTGAGAAATATAATGGTGAAGTACCTGCAGATATTGAGGCCCTGGAGGAACTTCCGGCTGTGGGACACAAAACTGCGAGCGTAGTAATGTCACAGGCATTTAATATTCCTTCCTTTCCTGTTGACACGCATATCCACCGACTTATGTACAGATGGAATCTTTCTAACGGAAAGAATGTGGTGCAAACAGAAAAGGACGCAAAAAGATTATTCCCCAGGGAACTTTGGAATGAGCTTCATCTGCAAATTATTTGGTACGGTAGGGAATATTCACCGGCTCGTGGTTGGGATCTGGAAAAAGATATTATTACCCGTACCATAGGACGAAAGAAGGTTCTCGACCAATATTACAAAAAAAAGACCCGAAGCTAACGGGTCTCTATTTATTTAGTTTAAAAAACTCTCGAACTGTAGCTTTTTATAAGTACTTATTCGCAAAGCCTTAGAATAGTTCAAAAGGAAATTGACTGTTTCCTTTTTTGGAGACATCTGTTTCAATTTTTTTTCGGAGTAAAGTTTTGCCATTATTGGTTATTTAAGGTTATAACATGATAACGGCAAAGTTTTCTTCATATTGTATTAATTGGTTAAAACAAGATTATGTTTTTCAATGACCTTTCGCAGGTTTATTAAGGCGTATCTCATACGGCCCAGGGCAGTATTAATACTCACCCCGGTGCGCTCTGAAATCTCCTTAAAGCTCATATCCTTATAAATTCTCATTACCAGAACTTCCAGTTGATCTTCGGGAAGCTCTTTAATTAGCTCCTTTACATCGGCTTCTATCTGATCTTTAATGATCTGTTTTTCTGCATTGAGTCCCGAGTCACACAGAACAGAGAAAATATTAAAATCCCCGCTATTTTCGAACTTAGGCATTCTTTTGTTCTTTCGGAAGTGATCGATAACGAGATTATGGGCAATACGCATTACCCATGGTAAAAATTTGCCTTCCTCGTTATACTTTCCCCTTTTAAGGGTCCGTATCACTTTAATAAAAGTATCCTGAAAGATGTCCTCTGCGACATCCTTATCAAAAACTTTTGAAAAGATAAAACTGTAAATTCTATGCTGATGTCGGTTGATTAGAATTGAAAGAGAGTTTTCATTTCCTTCAATATAGCTTTTCACGAGAAAAGCATCATTTGCCTCGGTGTGTTCCATAAGAGTTACTTTTTACGGGCTGTTGGGGTACCCGCCGGTTAGTTAATACAAGTTCAAAGTAACTTTATGCAATAGGCAAATTCTTTTTATTCGTTCGTATTAGCAAATATAACAGGAAAATTTTCACATATACAAATAAAAGGTTAATGTTTTTAACAATTTAAGTTTCAGGTGTTTACATTAGCACTTTCTTCACCTTGTAAAACTGGGAGTTTAAGTACCTTTGCAAATTCATCAGAAATTCAATTATGCAGATCGATATTTCCGGCGTAGACCCGAAGGAGAACATCATAATAAAAGGAGCACGACTCCATAACCTCAAGAATATAAATGTCATCATTCCCCGCAATAAGCTTGTTGTGCTTACGGGGCTTTCCGGTTCGGGAAAATCCTCCCTTGCCTTTGATACACTCTATGCCGAAGGCCAGCGTCGCTATGTGGAAAGCCTGTCCTCCTATGCCCGGCAGTTCCTTGGCAGACTGAATAAACCCCAGGTAGATTTCATTAAAGGAATAGCCCCGGCTATTGCAATTGAACAAAAGGTAAATTCTACAAATCCGCGTTCCACGGTAGGAACCTCGACTGAAATTTATGATTACCTCAAATTACTTTTTGCCCGAATAGGAAAAACTTATTCTCCTGTTTCAGGTGATGAAGTTAAAAAGGACACGGTTACAGATGTTGTCAATTATGTAAAGTCTTTTTCTGAAGGCACTAAAATGCTTCTGCTTGCACCTGTTCATGTTGAAAAAAGCCGTACCCCAGAAGAAAAACTCAAGGTATTACTGCAGCAAGGCTACAGCCGTATAAAATATAATGGGGAGGTGCTGCGGATAGATGAAACCGACCTCTCAAAAATCAAGGAAAAAGACCTTTTTCTTGTAGTAGACAGGATCGTAACCAAAGATGACGAAGATTTCTATAACCGCCTGGCAGATGCTGTTCAAACCGCTTTTTTTGAGGGAAAGGGAGAATTATTCATCGAAAATCTTTCCGATAACAAACTCCGGCAATTCAGCAATAAATTTGAGTTGGACGGAATCACCTTCCTGGAACCAAACATCCATCTCTTTAGCTTTAACAATCCTTACGGCGCTTGTCCCAAATGTGAAGGTTACGGAGATGTGATAGGAATAGATGAAGATCTTGTGATCCCAAACACCGGATTATCGGTTTATGAAAATGCAATCTTTCCATGGCGGGGAGAGAGCATGAGCTGGTATAGGGATCAACTGGTAAACAACAGCCACAAATTCAATTTTCCTATTCATAAACCATATTTTGAACTAAGCCAGGAACAAAAAGATCTCATTTGGAACGGGAACCAGTATTTTGAAGGTCTTAATCAATTCTTCGCCTTTCTGGAATCTAAAGCTTATAAGATCCAGAACCGTGTTATGCTTTCCCGGTACCGCGGAAAAACAAGATGTTCTGTTTGTAAAGGTAAAAGGTTAAGACCTGAAGCTAATTACGTAAAAGTTGGAGGAGCAACGATTACCGATCTGGTAGAAATGCCTATCAACAAGGTGGCAGATTTCTTTGAAAATCTTGAACTTAATGAGTCTGATGCTGCTATTGCAAAAAGATTACTAACAGAAATAAAGAACAGGTTAGGTTTCCTAACCAAAGTAGGTCTCACCTATCTCACTCTCAACAGAAAATCAAATACGTTATCGGGAGGGGAATCCCAGAGGATCAATCTGGCAACTTCGCTTGGGAGTAGCCTGGTGGGGTCGATGTATATTCTTGACGAGCCATCGATTGGATTACATCCCAGAGACACCTTAAAACTAATAGAGGTGCTAAAATCCCTTCGGGATCTTGGGAATACGGTGATCGTGGTGGAACACGATGAAGATATCATGAAAGCTGCAGATGAAATTATTGATATCGGTCCCGAAGCAGGAACAAACGGCGGAGAAGTTGTCGCCACCGGTACCTTCAGTGATATCCTGGTTTCAGATTCTCTTACTTCTAAATATCTGAATAATACCCTGCAGATAAAGGTGCCTGAAAAACGACGGACATCAAAATACTACATTGATATTTTTGGTGCCCGTGAGAACAATTTAAAGAATATTGATGTTCGTTTTCCATTAGGGATTTTCACTGCTGTGACAGGTGTGTCGGGAAGTGGCAAAAGTACCCTGGTTAAAAAGATAATGTATCCGGCCATGTGCAAGGAAATTGGTGGTTACGGAGAAAAGGCCGGACAATTCACTAAAATAGAAGGTAAATTAGGAAATGTTACCACAGTAGAATTTGTGGATCAAAACCCGATTGGACGTTCCTCAAGATCGAATCCGGTGACTTATATCAAGGCCTATGATGATATCAGGAACTTGTTTTCAAATCAGAAACTCAGCGACATCAGAGGTTATAAACCTAAACATTTCTCGTTCAATGTTGATGGAGGACGTTGTGAAACCTGTAAAGGAGAAGGTGAAGTTACGATCGAAATGCAATTCATGGCCGATGTTCACCTGGTGTGCGAAACCTGCAATGGGAAACGCTTCAAAAAGGAGATCCTGGAGGTCACTTTCGGCGGAAAGAATATTGATGAAATCCTGAATCTTACTATTGATGATGCGGTAGCTTTCTTTGCAGAAAACGAGGAGAAAAAGATCACCATGAAGCTGAAGCCTTTACAGGATGTTGGCCTGGGTTATGTTCAACTGGGTCAGAGCTCTTCAACGCTATCGGGTGGAGAAGCTCAGAGAATAAAACTGGCTTCCTTCCTGGTAAAAGGAAACACCAAAGAAAAAGCATTGTTCATCTTTGACGAACCCACAACAGGATTGCATTTTCACGATATCCAGAAGTTATTAAAATCCTTTAATGCCTTACTCGAAAAGGGTCATTCGGTAATTGTAATTGAACACAATATGGATCTTGTGAAATGTGCAGATCATGTGATCGATCTTGGACTGGAAGGAGGGGAAAATGGTGGCCGACTTATTGCAGAAGGGACACCGGAAGAAGTTGCCGAAAATCAGGAATCCTACACCGCCCCTTTCTTAAAAGAAAAACTTTAATAGAACATAATATTTAACATCTTCCCACTTTAAATTATTGAAACTTGGCATAGCCTTTGAAATAAAATAGATAATTGCGAAAATAAGTTTACTTGTTAAGAGAGTAATTAATAATTTTTGGTTGGTTAGTTTGGAAACCCCGTGAAGCCTTGAGCTCCCGGGGTTTTCTAATTTATGGCACGCAGTTTGATTTTAATAAGATGTACCAAAAAATTCAGGTACTGTTATTAACCTAATAACTCCCCTTTGTGATGAAAAACATATATCTTTTATTGTCCTTCCTGGTGATTGGGTTTTCTGCTAAAGCTGTTCCAGGAACAGTGGAAAATTTCGACCGCCCTAATAATGGCGATGCCTTTATTTTTGTTGAAAGAGGAGTTGAATTTGCCGTCTTCCCTGACGGACAGTTTGATTTCTTCTTTAATCCCCGCGGTAATTTTAATAGAATACCGTCGCATATAAATTACAGTTTTAATTCCGGTTATAATTACGGACCATTTGTACAGTACGATGATTACGGTGCTGTTATACAAATTGAAACTGTTCCGGTGTACTACGATTACTATGGAAGAATCATTCGGGCGGGTCGTGTAAACATTGGATATAATGCTTTCGGAATGGTGAACAGGATCGGTAATATGTTTTTACATTACAACTATTACAATCAGTTCACCCATACTTCAGGATTCATTAATAGTCGGAATGCTCATTACGTATATCGCCCCTGGCATGAATACTATGTTAGACCTTATTCCTACACGGTAGTACATCATCAGCCTTACAGGATCTACTACGCTCCAAACAGGATGAAGTATAACCATTACAAGAGATACTATAATAATCATTACAGTAACGGCTCTTTTCAGAAAAGCTATTACAGACCGGGAGAAAAAGTAACCACCTATCACAGGGGAAGAAGAGATGAAACCCGTCGTGAAGTGAGAACGGAAGTTGCCCCCTCACGGAATAATATTACCACTACTCCAGAGCGAAAGACTTACAGGCAGTCAAATACCCGTACCCTTCCGCCACAAAGAGCAGAAACCAGAACAAGTACCACCAGACAGGTAGCACCCGCTGTACACAGAAATGAAGTGCCTCAGGTGAGAACTTCAAGAACAGAGAATGTAACTGTACAAAAAAACATAGAAACAAGAGTCCCTGCAAAAAGAGCTGAAACTCCTGCAGTGCAAAGAAGAAGCCCTCAGGTAAATACCACTCCTGAAAGGACCGCAAGTAATGCAAGAGAAGTTCAGGCGCAAACCCGCCGCTCACACACTCCTGCAAGGACAGAGAATACTCCCCAGGTTAGAACTCAGGAGCCGGTTCCTTCAAGAGGAACAAGAAGTTCAAGAGGAGGATAATAATTTTTGATTAGTTAATTTTAGTTAGTTGGTTAGTTGGTAGGTCCCCGGTTGCGAAAGTGCCGGGGATTTTTTATTTCCTTTTCAGAGTCTTATCGATGATAGAATTAATGTCCGGAGATAGCTTTAAAAAGTAGATCACCAGCACATAAAGCACGGCTATAACGCCCGACTTCAAAATTATATTGATCACAGGATGCCAGGGAAAATCCCAGTAATAAAATCCAAAACTGAACAGTAAAATTAGCAACAGCCCGTAAAAGGTCTGCTTTGTAAAAGGCTGAATGTTGAACTTTGTCTTTACAATAAACAATTTTACCGTGTTATAACTGGCAAAAGCCAGGAAGGTTGCCAACGCAGCTCCCAGCAATCCCAGCCTTGGAATAAGTAAAATGTTTAATACAAAAGCCAAAGCAGCAAGAAAGACTCCAATAGCTAAAACAAGACGATAGTAATCTGAATTAAAAAGAATGCTGTTATTGTTCCCCAACAGATTATCATAAAGCTTTACGCAACTAATAAGGATCACTATAGAAAAACTTATCTGGTATTCATCGGGAATGAGTTCATATAACTGGGAGACATTAGTAATGATCAAAAGAAAAATCAGTCCGCTAATGATGAGCAAATTAAGGGAACTTTTTTTATAGAGTTCTAAAAGTCCTTTTTTATCCTTCTTGTTCAGCAGTGTTGCCGTCATTGGGTAAGTAATCTGGTGCATAGCCCGGGAAGGGACTGCGATCACAGAAGAAATATAAACAGCAATTCCGTAAACCGCCACCATTTCAATGGGCAGAAATCTTTCGATCATTACCTTATCCAAATCCAGTAAAACCATTGCGACCGAACCCGCTATTAAGATAAGAGCAGAATACTTTAAAATAAAGGATCTGTTTCGTGGAAATGCAAAACTCAGCTTCGGAAAATACAGCCTGAAGGCATAAACTTTCATGATGAGCAACCTTAAAATAAACACCAATCCTATAGCATAGACAAAATTTTCTACTGAAAGGTAGTCAAAATAAACAGCCACTAACAGCAATGAAATGCAGGTGCGATGGAAAACCTCTTTCATGAAATTTCCAAAAACACTTTTGTAGTGGATCTTGGCCCAGGAAAAAAAGATCTCGAAATAAGAAGTGGCGAGAGCAATGACAAAAATTAACCAGATATAAGGCTTTACAAGACCTTTCCCATCAGAAAAATAATCGAGTAGCAATCCGTAGGAGAAATAACCCAGAAGACCAAGGATCAGCGAAATTCCCAGGGGCAGCCAGAGAATAACACTTAATAATTTATCCTTTTCAGCCTGAGAGTCGTAGGAAGAATAAAATTTCACGAGGGTGTTATGAACTCCAAAGGCCATAAGCGGCCAGATAAGATTGGCGGCCGATAAAAGAAATCCCACGAGTCCGTAATATTCCGGAGTTAAGAAATTCGTGTACAGAAACAGCGTATTGATCGCTCCTATTCCAAAACCGAGGTAGGTAGTAAAGAGGTTCTTTGCCGACTGGTTAACAACAACTCCCATTAATTTTCCTGGATTAAATGTGCCAGCCTTTTAGTCAAAGCCTTACGGCTGTATTGCTGTAATCCTATAGGAAATGATCTCAATTCATCCCTTTTATATAATTCATAGCTCTCCAAAAGAAAAGTTTTAATTTCCCCTTTTTGAGAGTAGAGAAAGAAGGATCCTGTATTTGTTTCAGTTATGATCTTCCGAATATCGGCTCCCTCGGGTCCTACAGCCAGAATGGGCCGCTCACTTACCATATACTCAAAAAGTTTTCCGGGGATTATCCCTTTGGTTTCCTCACTGTCTATCTCTATCAAAAGCAGCAGCTGTGAACTCCGCTGCAACTGTAAAGCTTCCGCATGGGACATGTAGTCCTTTAATAAAAGATACTTTCCTAAACCACATTTTTGGATACTCTCCAGCACGGGCTCCCCTACTGCGCCTATCAGCTTTAACTGAAAATCCTCTGCAAAATCTGGTTTTTCTGAAATTAATTCGGAAATGGCTTTCCAGAGATTCTCCGGATTTCTACCGGAAAGCAGGGATCCAATATGTGACAGGCTGAACTTTTTGTCCATTGGAAGTTTTTCTACCTCCTCCACATCATAACCATTAGTGATCACCTCCACCGGCTTATCTGTCTTAGATGTAAACTCATCCCGTGTGGTAAAACTGGTGGTGATAATCTTATCGGCCGCCTGCAGTACACCTTTCTCAAGCTGTTCATGTATTTTTTGTGAACGGGAAGAAAGCTTCAGCTTTTTGTGATAGCCAATCTGTGTCCAGGGGTCCCGAAAATCTGCTATCCACCTCACCCCGGCTTTTTGCTTAAGCTCCAGGCCTATCAGGTGCATACTATGCGGCGGTCCCGTAGTTATTATGGTGTCAATTCCATTTTCCTGCAGATACTTCGAAAGATATTTGACAGAAGGTTTTATCCAGAATTTTCGGGCATCCGGAATAAAGAAATTTCCGCGGATAAACAGCAGTAACTTCTGCAAAAATCCCTGGTTCTGCTCCTTCGGAATGATCCCCGAACTTATCTTCTCCGTATCTTTTTTAGAGAAAACTTCAGCAAAAGCATAGGGCTCAAAAATGTCATTTTTAAGCACCTTTATTTCTGAAGGTATTTCGGCTTCTAGAGAAGCATCCTTTAAAGGATAATGGGGATTTTTCGGCACATAAACTACCGGTTCAACCCCATTCTGCGGAAGATATTTTACAAACTTGAGCCAGCGCTGCACCCCCGGGCCACCGGCCGGAGGCCAGTAATAAGTAACAATGAGTACTTTTTTCATAGCCCTGCCCTAAAAGGGTTTATTTTCTTCTTATTCCGTAGAAGATTCCGCCCAGCAGGAGCAATCCAAGGATCACCGAACTCGCCAGCGCAATCGTACTACCGGTTTTGACCACCTGCGGTTCAAACCTGAAGCTAATTTCATGCTCCCCTGCAGGGATCATCATTGCCCGCAGTACATAATTTGCTCTAAAATGCGGCACCTCTTCTCCGTCAATATAGGCCTGCCATCCATGTGGATAATATATTTCGGAAAATACCGCCATTCTCTCATTTTCAGAAGAGGAACGGTATTTCAGCTCATTTGGCTGATAAGAAATTAGCTCAATACTTGCAGCTGTATCGGCAGAGAATTTTTGTTGCGGTATATATTCAGCAAAATCCTCATCCACCACAGCAAGCCTTCTGGTATTGATTCCCTCCAGACTCAAAATTTCTTCATTAGCATCTTCTACTATCTTCACCTCCTCCACAAACCATGCATTTCCATTGGTCTCGGGATTAGGCTGTGCCACTACCCCCTCTTCAGTGGGAATAATAAAATATTTGGTGTTAAGCATGTTCAGGACCTGCAGGTTGTTTTGGGAAAGGTAAAAATCATATAGCTCCTGCATTCTTCCTGGCTTGGCGGCATGATATCCCCCAACCGAATTATGGAAAAAAGAAGTTCTTGCAGTGTTAAAAGGACTTCCGCTAAGGTCAAAAACCCGATAATGACCATTGTCCTGCATAATTTCCCGATCGGCTTCAGTAGCCTGGAATGGCCGGTTTACCTGACTGGATCTTACGAAATCTTCACTGTCCACATATCTTCGGTCAACGGCAATAAGATCTGCAAGAATTAATATCCCTAAGGCAATTACGGCAATATTCAGGCTAAACTTCTTCTTCAGAAAGAACCACAGAACTGCAGCAGTTAAAAGCACAAAGATCAGACTGCGAATCGTATCGGCCGTGAAAACTGATTTTCTGTCTTCTTTAAGAGCTCTAACAAATTCGGGTCCCAGCTGCTGAATAAGGATGCCGTCACTTGCACCCGTAAAGCTGAAGAACATACCTTTAAATAAAAGAAATAATAAGGCAATTCCCCCGGTGATTATTGTAGCCCATTTAAGAGCATAAGTTCTTCTTTCCAGGGTTTCTTCCTTAAAGAAGAAAACGCAGAGGCCTATGATAGCTAAAACAGGTATACAGAGTTCCAGGATCACCTGAATGGAGGAGACTGCACGAAACTTGTTGTATAACGGGATATACTCAATGAAGAAATCCGTTAAAAGTCCGAAATTCTTTCCCCAGGATAAAAGCAGGGCCAGCACAGTTCCACCTACAAGCCACCATTTTGCTCTACCCCGCACCAGGAAAAGCGCTAATACGAACAGGAAAAGCACAGTTGCACCAATATAGGCAGGAGCGCCCACAAACGGCTGATCGCCCCAGTATGTGGGTGCGGCTTCCGCAAATTGTGCCGCCTGTATGGGATTTGCTCCCAGTTGTAATAACTGGTTATAAATGGCCGAATCTGTCCCTACATTCTCGGCACTGGAGCCACCCATAAAACGAGGAATAAAGAGATTAAAGCTCTCGATGATCCCGTAGCTGTATTCAGTGATATAATTGTAATCGAGACCTTCAGATTTATCTTTGGTGCCTTCGGGAGTGATAGTGAGTCCCGTATCTCCCCTTGTGCTGAAATTGGCATATTCCTGGGTCGCCATTAAATTTGTGGCATTCGCACCTATTGCAAGAACAACAGCAACGATCATGACTCCAATCGCCTTAAAGAAGCCCGGCAATTTCTTTTTCCTGATGGCATCGATCAAATAAGCTATACCTAAAACGATCACCAGCAGGAGCAGATAAAAGGTCATTTGGAAGTGGTTGGCACTTATCTCCAGGGCCATTCCAAAGGCAAGAAGCAGAAAACCAATAATATATCTCTGCCTGAAACAGAGCAGAATTCCCCCGAGCACCCAGGGCATATATGCTATAGCATGGGCTTTTGCATTATGTCCTACGCCAAGGATAATTATGAGATAGGTAGAAAAGCCAAAAGCCAGCGCTCCCAGGATCGCGAGCCTGTAATCTATTTTTAATACCAGAAGCAGAATGTAAATACCTAAGAAATATAGAAAAAGATAATCTGCAGGCCGGGGTAAAAACCGGAGGAGACTATCTATTTTTTTGACATAGTTATGTGGATAATTTGCGCCCAGCTGGTATGTTGGCATTCCACCAAATGCCGCGTCTGTCCAGTAAGGCTCCTCCCCTGTCTCTGCCCGGAATTCGTTTTGCTGCCGGGCCATCCCGATGTATTGGGCTATATCACTTTGAAATATCTCTTTTCCCTGTAGGACCGGATAGAAATAAGTTAATGAAAGTACGATGAAACCAAGAAAAACAAATATGTGAGGGAGTACTTTCTTGAGGGAAAAATTCATAAAGTCTTGATTTTGGAGTTGAAATTAGTCAATTTCTTCATAATCGATATATTCTCCAACATCATTCTTTGACTTTCCTGTTTTCTTTGGCTTTTTATCTAAGGTAACCTCTCCCTGCTGTCGTGGTTGTTCCCCGGGAGCACCAAACTGTCCGAATTTTTGTTCAAATTTCTTCCCTACCTTTCTCAGAATATATCTGAGCAGGATGGGACCAAACCAGCGGAAAAAGAGTTTTAACCCGAAGTATACGAGGAGTACGATAAGTATCACTCTTAATACTTCAGACAATGAAGCTTCGTGCATTCTAAAAGTTTTGGTAAAATTACTACTCTACTTAAAGAAAACCATCACAGCAGTCGAAAAAAATGATAAAATCTATATCTTTGGTTACAACCAATCAGCCCAAAAATGAGGATATACACGATTTTTTTCGTCCTTTTCTTCTTCGGAACTTTTTTTGCCTCTGCTCAATATACCGAAACCATCAACTCCAACCGCCCCGGGAATTCCCAGGGTGCTTTCGCCGTTGGCCCTAAGGTGCTTCAAATTGAAGCAGGAGGTAAATTTGGTAATGATAATCATGAGCTCCTCCAAACAGATACAGATCTTTGGGGGATCGATTATTCCGTAAGGTTTGGACTTCTTGTGGAAGAATTAGAGATCAACCTGATGGGTTCTTTTCTGGATCAAACTACTAATTATACAGTAGGTAGTTCCACTCAATCTACCGGCATTAGTAATTTCGACTCGAATGCCATTGGCGTAAAATATCTTGTTTATGACCCGTACAAAGAGGGTAAAGAAAGGAAGCCAAACCTTTACAGCTGGAAAGCCAACCAAAGATTTGACTGGAATATTCTTATTCCGGCAGTCTCACTTTATGCAGGGGCAAATTTTTCTTTTGGAGACAATCCGTACCAATATGAAGGTCAGGCTAATTTCTCTCCCCGGTTTGCAGTGATCTCCCAAAACAACTGGGGTCCGTGGGTTCTGGTAATAAACCTTATGGCCGATCAAATTGCACAGGAATATCCAATTTATTCAGGTATTGTGACACTTACTCACTCTTTTTCATCCAAATTTGCCATGTTTGGAGAATTCCAGACCTTCATCAATGATCTTTACAGTGACGAAATAGCAAGAGGAGGTTTTGCCTATTTGTTTCATAAAAATTTCCAGGCCGATATCTCCGGACTTGTAAACTTTAAAGACACTCCCTCCCGTTGGCAGGTGGCCGGCGGATTATCTTACAGGTTCGATTGGCACAAGCAGGATCAATACCTCGAAGCTCAGGAAAAATAAAAATCTTTTTACGCCAGCCGCGGCGGTGCAAATAATTTCATAATGATAGATTTCAGCGGGACATATACAGACCAGTATCAGCTCACGATGGGCCAGGTTTATTTTCAAAAGGGAGAAGCAGAGAAAACCGCAGTTTTCGATTACTTTTTCCGAAAACTTCCGTTTGATGGAGGATTTGCTGTTTTTGCCGGACTTGACACCCTGCTGGATATTCTGGAGAATTTCAGGTTTTCAAAGGAGGACATAAAATATCTTAAGACTCTGGACCTGAATAAAGATTACCTGGATTTTCTTAAAGATTTCCGCTTCCGCGGAAAAGTTTATAGCATGAGGGAAGGCGAGCTTGTGTTTCCGGGAGAACCTGTAGTGCGGGTCGAGGCTAATATCATTGAAGCCCAGATTGTCGAGACCCTCCTCCTGAATATTCTTAACTTCCAAACGCTTATTGCCACCAAAGCTACCAGAATGGAGATACAGGCAAAAGGCCGTATGTTAATTGATTTTGGTTTACGCCGCGCCCAGGGAATTGGTGGTTATCATGCCAGCCGGGCAGCAATGGTAGGTGGTTTTGACGCAACAAGCAATACAAGATCGGGAAGAGACTTTGGATTTGCAGTTTCGGGAACTATGGCCCATTCATTTATCCAGAGTTATGAAGAAGAACTGGAAGCTTTCCGGGATTTTGCAAAAGCCCATCCCAACAACAGCATTTTACTTGTCGACACCTATAACACCTTAAAAAGTGGAGTTCCTAATGCTATCACCGTGGGGAAAGAAATGGAAAGCCGCGGGGAAAAATTAAAGGGAATAAGACTGGATAGCGGGGATCTTGCCTATCTTTCCCGCCGCTCAAGAGAAATGCTCGATGAGGCAGGTCTCGATTACGTGAAGATCGCAGTATCCAATCAGCTGGATGAACACCTTATCAAAAGTTTAATTGACCAGGAGGCTCCAATCGATGTCTTTGGAGTGGGAACAAGTCTGGTGACGGGAAAACCCGACGCTGCCCTCGATGGGGTGTACAAACTTGCCCATTTTAAAGATCAACCGCGCATTAAGCTGTCTGAAACTATTTCAAAGATCACTTTACCACATCGCAAGCAGGTTTACAGACTACTCGATGAGAGTGGTAATTTTTTAGGTGCCGATGTAATATGTCTTCTGGATGAACAGGATCCAAAAATGATGTTTCATCCTTATGATCGTTTAAAATACCAGGATATTTCTGCAGTTAACAAAGAAAAATTGCTGGAGCTGGTAATGGAAGATCAGAAAAGGACTCGAAAAAGAAAAAGTGTTGAAGATATTTCTAATTTCCGAAGGGAAAGACTTCAAAAACTACCACCCGAATTTAAACGATTTTCCTATCCGCATATTTATAAGGTGGGGTTAAGTGAAGACCTTCGGGATGAAAGGAATACGCTTATAGATGCACATAAAGAAAAAAAATCATGAAAACTCTGATCATTGTAGATGCCCAAAATGATTTTATGCCCGGGGGTGCCCTTGAAGTAAAGCAGGGGGATAAAATAATTCCTGTAATAAACAGCATTTTATCCCAATTCGAACTGGTGGTTGCCACCCAGGACTGGCATCCTGCCAATCACAAAAGCTTCGCTGTGAATCATCCCGGTAAAAAAGAATTTGAGGTGATTGATCTTAACGGCCTCGAGCAAAAGCTTTGGCCTACACATTGCGTTCAGGGTACAAAAGGGGCAGATTTTCATCCCGATCTGGAAATGAAACCCATTGAAGCCATCTTCAGAAAAGGAATGGATCCCGAAATAGATAGCTACAGTGGCTTTTATGATAACGGGCATAAAAAAATAACCGGGCTTAGCGGTTATTTAAAGGAAAAGGGAGCTGTTGACCTTTACTTCTGCGGACTTGCTGCAGATATTTGTGTCTATTATACTTTACTTGATGCCCTTCGCGAGAATTTTAAAGCAACTCTTATTGAAGACGCAGCTGTGCCTCTTTTACCTGAAGGCTTCGACAAGATAAGGCGTGATATTATTTCCGGTGGCGGAAGAATAACGAATTCGGAAGAGGTCTGAAAAATGCCATTTTTGACACCCTCTTTTCAGAAGTGTCGGATATTCCATAACTCATAACTCATAATGATCGCTGAGCACTGATCGCTGAGCACTGATCACTGATCACTGACCACTATCATATGACTAAACCAATAATCTGATGTATATGTGTCACCCAGGGCTCTTGTCAGGTGGTTCTTTAAATTCGGGGTTAAAACCATGGGCTATTAATATTGCGCCCCGCCGGGGCAGGCAAAAGCAGAAAATCAAAATTCGTACTTCTAAAATCTAACTTCTACTTTTCTGAAAAGTCACACTGCACGGTAGTCCCGCTGTTCAGCGGGGGAGGTACTGAGCACTATCATATGACTAAAAATAATGATGTAATTACAATCGCAAATATGTCGCCCCTCCGGGGCTCTTTTTGGAGGGGGCATTTTTTGATCCCGGTGTTAAAACACCGGGCTACCGATAATTCGCCCCTCCGGGGCTTTTTTTCCTATCCACACAAAATCTTCTACAGTCATAATCCGCGGTAATCCCGCTGTTAAGCGGGGGAGGTACTGAGCTCTAATCACTGAACACTACCTTCTGTGCCATCTCCGCGTAAACCACCAGACCGCGGCCTGTAAGAAGCCGGTTAGAACGCCCGATACCACTATGTTTTGAAAAGCCGAAAAGACACCAAGAGTATAGGAATCTTCAAAGCTGGAAGGAATATTATAAACGGATACCAGCCTCTGTACATATATTCCGAAAACTGCAAATGCCACAAAGAGAAAAGCATAGGTAAGGTAAAAAACCAGGTTCCTTTTAAAAGTCCATTTATAGTAAACGGCAATAGAAACAAGAATGATCCAGGAGATCCAGAGACTCCTTTGAAGGTCATTAAGCTCTGCCTGAGCCTCTTTTGCAAGTCCGCCGTCGGTGATTACCTGCTCCAGTTGGAAAACGGAGTACAGCGGATAAACCAGCAGCAATAGGAAAATGATCACCAGAACAGTTTTTTTCTTCATATCTACAATTTAGAAAAAACAAAGGACACACAAGGAAAGTCATACCTAATGTTTCTTTTAAATCCATCTCTACTGTAGGTTTTTGGAAATACCTGATAAAACTGAAAATCAGGAGTCACATAGTACTCAAAACTGCTGAACAAAAAACTCCCGTTTCCTAATGGAAACGGGAGCTGGTTTTTATAAAATAAAAAAACCTATTTGGCAATATTGACTGCCCGGGTTTCTCTTATCACAGTGACTTTTACCTGTCCCGGATAAGTCATATCTGTCTGGATCTTCTGAGAGATCTCAAAAGAAAGATTTGCAGCCTTATCATCACTCACTTTTTCACTCTCTACGATTACTCTTAGCTCTCTACCGGCCTGGATGGCATAGGCTTTCTTAACGCCTCCAAAACCAAAGGCTATATCTTCAAGATCTTTCAGTCTCTGAATATATGAATCCAACACCTGTCTTCTTGCTCCCGGTCTCGCGCCACTAATAGCATCACAAACCTGAATAATTGGAGATAGTAAAGATGTCATTTCAATTTCATCATGGTGTGCACCTATGGCATTGCATACATCGGGTTTCTCACCATACTTTTCTGCCCACTGCATTCCCAGAATTGCGTGAGGTACTTCAGTTTCTGTTTCAGGAACCTTCCCAATATCATGCAGAAGTCCGGCACGTTTGGCCAGTTTTGGATTAAGCCCCAGTTCTGCAGCCATAACGCCACACAGCTTGGCTACTTCTCTTGAATGTTGCAGCAGGTTTTGTCCGTAAGAAGAACGATACTTCATTCTACCTACAGTTTTGATCAATTCGGGATGCAGGCCGTGAATACCAAGGTCGATAACTGTACGTTTTCCTACCTCAATGATCTCTTCTTCAATTTGTTTGGTGGTCTTCTTAACTATCTCTTCGATTCTTGCCGGGTGGATCCTTCCATCTGTCACCAGCTTATGCAATGATAAACGTGCCACTTCCCTTCTTACCGAATCAAAACAAGAAAGTATGATAGCCTCGGGCGTATCATCAACAATAATCTCCACACCTGTCGCTGCTTCAATTGCCCGGATATTTCTTCCTTCCCTACCAATAATACGTCCTTTTACGTCATCGCTTTCAAGGTTAAAGACCGAAACGCAATTGTCAATTGCTTCTTCTGTACCTATTCTCTGGATGGTATTGATCACAATTTTCTTAGCTTCCTGTTGTGCGGTAAGCTTAGCCTCCTCAATAGTATCCTGTACCAGAGCCATTGCATCTGCCCGTGCAGTATCTTTTAAAGATTCTATAAGTTGGGCTTTGGCATCTTCGGCAGAGAGACCTGAAATCACTTCCAGCTGTTGTACCTTACTGTTGTGAAGTTTATCGATTTCCTCCTGTTTCTTTTCCAGGATCTCATTTCTGTGGTCGTAATCGGCGATCTTTTCTTCAAGATCTTTGTTCAGGTTTTTACTTTTTGCCAGTTCGCTGGAAACCTGGGATTCTTTGTCTCTTATCCTTTTCTCGGCATCGGCTATCTTCTTATCCCGTGACAGGATTACTTTTTCATGTTCAGATTTAAGTTCAATGAATTTTTCCTTTGCCTGCAGGATCTTATCTTTTTTGATCCCTTCGGCTTCCTGTTTGGCTTCTTTAAGGATTCCGGCAGCCGATTTCTTAGCTCTTTGAATTATTTTGGAGGCATTTTTCCTCTCCAGGTATTTAGCTATTCCAAAACCTATTGCAAGGCCCAGGGCGAGAGAAATAATGATAAGCGCTATAGTTAGTGTATCCATTAGTTAGTTTTTATTATAAAAAAAAAAGCCTGTATTAGTTTTGGATTTGTATAAACTCTTTAAATCAAGTTTAGGGCTAACAAGCTGATCAAGGATCCGCTCAAAGACGGCTTGCTTTTACAACTTAAACTCACCCTTTTTAAAGAATTGGTGTTGAGTTTATCAAAAAAAATTAACTAATACAGGCAGTAACCTTTATTTTTTAAATCAAAGAACAGTTAAACCAGGTGCTTTTCAAGCAATTCATTGAGCGCTTTCAATCTATCTTCAGCCAATACTACTTCGCTGCTATTGTCAATTGCTTTTTGCTCGGTCTGGGCTGCAAACTGTAAGGCGCACATGGCCAGAACATCCTGCTTATCCCTAACGGCATAACTCTGCTCAAATTGCTTAATCATAAACTCTATTTTTTTTGCAGCTTTTCGAAGCCCTTCCTCCTGTTGAGGCAGAATCGTCATAGGATAAACCCGGTCTGCAATAGAGATCTTTATTTTAAGCTGATTTGACATTTTTTATTCTTCTATTCAGAGAGGTGAACAATACATTGATCGATCTCCCTGATCAAGCTATTTATCTTTAGCTTGGTTTCTTTTTTATATTCATTACTGCCAAGCAAGGCATTGGCGGCTTTAAGAGTTTTCACCCGATTTTCAGAAGCTTCAAGAGAGGTTAGCAACTCCTGCTTTTCTGCTCTCAAATTAGTCAATTCATCTTGTAGGGTTTGCTGTTTCTGCTCCAGTTTATTATAGTTCTGAAGCAACTTACCAATCCTATTTTCAAGATTATCAACTATTTCTGTTAAATCGCTCATTAAAGCTAAACCTGCTTCTTACCCTTACAAAGTTAACATACCTGCCGAAATATCCCAATAATTTGAAATCTATTTTAGGTCTGAATTTTAAAATAATTTTAACCACCTCAAAAATAAGGGTTTAATTTTTGCCGTTGGTTTGGTATCTTTAACCCGCTATAAAAAGTTAAATTTTAAATACATGAAAAGGCTCCTTGCCCCTCTCCTGCTCTTTTGCTCTTTTATCGTTCACGCCCAGGCTCCTGAAGTTCCTGCTAACTACTTCGACGATCCTTTGCAGGTACCGCTTATCCTCTCCGGAACTTTTGGCGAACTTCGGTCCAACCATTTTCACAGTGGTCTCGATATTAAGACCCAGCAGCGGGAAGGATTACCGGTTTATGCTTCTGCCGAAGGTTATGTAAGCAGAATCAATGTGGCTCATTTTGGCTATGGAAAAGCTTTATACATTCAGCATCCAAATGGCTATACTACAGTTTATGCCCACCTGAAGAATTTTTCTCCAAAAATTGAAGAATACATAAAGAAGATCCAGTATGCACGGGAAAGCTATGAAGTAGAAGTTTATCCAACTGCCTCAGACCTACCCATTGAGCGTGGGGAATTAGTGGCCAATAGTGGAAATACCGGTGGAAGCGGCGGACCTCACCTGCATTTCGAGATCAGGGACGGCGAACAGCGCCCTATGAATCCTCTCATGTTTGGATTTGATATTAAAGACAATCGCGCTCCTTTGGTTTCTGGAGTTTATGTTTACCCTATGGGAGAAGACGCACATGTCAATGGATCGGCGCAAAGACAAAAGCTCAGGTTAATTCCGCAGCAGGATGGTTCTTTTCAGGCAGAAAAGATCGAAGCCTGTGGAGACATAGGTTTTGGGATCAATACGGTAGATCAGCTTGATGCAGCTCCCAATCAGAACGGGGTCTTTAGAATTGAAAGCAATGCCAACGGAGAAAAGATTTTTCAGGCCAACTTTGAAAAATTCTCCTTTGCCGAAACCCGTCATCTTAACCAGTTGATAGATTATGGTTACTATGCTACCAACAACAGGCGAATTCAGAAGCTCTTTGTAGAACCTTCCAATCCCCTAAGCATTTACAGCCATGTTTCTAATGATGGGATCTTAAATGTGGAGGATAGTCTTTCATACAATTATGTCATTAGAGTGACAGACTTTGCAGGGAACGAACGTGTAGTTCGAATTCCTATTGAAGGAAAGCACCGTGATGCCATTACCCCAAATCCCGAAAAAAGGACGGAATATTTTGTTGAAGCCGGGGCCGGGGCACAATTTGAACAAAACGGAATCGACGTCTATATTCCTAAGAACAGTTTATACCAGGACGTATATCTGGATGTCACTTTTGAAGATGAAAAGTTGACCTTGCACGAAGATGTTGTGCCAATTCATACAAACATCAGCATTGGATTCGACTTAAGTAAATATAAGCCCGAAGACAGGGAGCAAATGTTTATTGCCCGACTCAATAAATGGGGAACTCCTAATTATTCTACTACTACGAAGGAAGGAGAACGTTTTACCACTAAAACGCGCAGTTTTGGCACATATACTTTAGCAAGAGATACCAAAGCACCCTCGGTAATACCCATTAATTTTAAGAATGGGCAGTGGATCTCATCCAATAAAGACCTGAAGGTGAAGATCTCAGATGATCTATCGGGAATCAAAGATTACAGGGCAACCGTAAACGGAAAATTCATACTTATGGAGTATGAGTACAAGCAAAACCTGCTTACACATAATTTCGAAGATGGTGTAGTAAGCGAAACCGAAAACCTTCTAAAGATCGAGGTGACTGATAATGTAGGAAATACCACTATATTTGAAAGTACCTTTTACAGAAAATAAACCTTCGGTTGAGAGCAACTGCCATCTTCTTCTTTTACTGCCTGCTTTGCTGGAATACCGGCTTTTCTCAAACAGCAGTTATAAAAGGAGTGGTACTGGATGAAAATCATGAACCGGTTGTTAATGCCAACATTACTATTCCGGAAGGTGGAACCCAAACCAATTCTGCCGGATTTTACCTCTTTGAGATCCCTGCCGGCAGGGAAGTCAGGATAACGGTTTCGCATATTGGTTTCAAAAATGCTGTTTTTACAGTTCTATTATACAGCGGGGAGATCCTGGAATTCAATCCGGTGCTTAACAGCAGGATTGAACAGATTGGGGAGGTAGTCTTAACATCAGAACAACGGGAAGCCTTTACGGGAATGACATCTGTAGATCCCGAAGCTATAAGAAAGCTTCCGGGCGCAAACGCAGGTGTAGAAAATCTCCTTAAAACCTTACCCGGAGTAAGTTCAAACAATGAATTAAGTACACAATACTCCGTTAGAGGTGGTAATTACGATGAAAATCTGGTTTATGTAAATGGCATCCAGGTCTACCGGCCATTTCTCATAAGGTCGGGACAGCAGGAAGGCTTAAGTTTTGTTAATCCCGATTTGGTGCGGAAAGTCCATTTTTCGGCAGGTGGATTTCAGGCGAAATACGGAGACAAGCTATCTTCGGTCTTAGACATTCAATACAGAAGACCCGTGAATTTCCGGGCCTCTCTTGATGCCAGTTTTTTAGGTGTGAACGTAGCTGCGGAAGGAGTCTCAAAAGATCAAAAATTCAGTGCTCTTGCAGGAATACGGTATAGGGATAACAGTCTGCTCGTGGAGGCACAGGAGACTGAAACAAATTTTACCCCGCTATTTGCCGATGCGCAGCTCAATCTTATCTATCAATTTTCCGATAAGGTGGAAATCAGTTTCCTGGGAAATGCATCCAAAAACGAATACAGCTATCGTCCCCTTACCAGGCAAACCAATTTTGGAACACTGGCTAATCCGCAAGCCCTCTTGATATATTATAACGGAAGAGAGGAGGATATTTACTCCACCCTTTTTGGAGCGATCAAAACTTCCTATAAATCTGACGGAAATTATACGGGAAATTTCACACTTTCAGCCTATAATACAGAAGAACAGGAATATTATGACATTGTAGCTCAATACCGGTTAGGGACAATTAATCTGGACTACGGAAAAGACTTCGGAAAAGTAGAGTCTTCACAAGGCGTGGGGGCTCAACTCACGCACGCAAGAAATAAACTTGATGCACTGATTTTCAACCTTGACCATTCCGGAAACATTCAGCTTGAAGATCACCTCCTTGACTACGGAATCAAATATACTCATGAAGATATCCGGGACAGGATAAGAGAATATGAGATCGTCGACTCCGCCGGATTTTCTATCCGCCCTCCCCTGCCTGATCTTAAAAATAATCAGCCCTACGAACCATATGAAGCGCCACTGCTGCCTTTCACTTCCATTCGTGCCTTTAATGAAACGACCATTGAGCGTTTTCAGGCATTTTTCCAATGGAGTCATCGCGGAACAATTGGTGAGCACGAGCTGTGGACCAACGCGGGATTGAGAAGCCACACCTGGATGCTTTCTTCTGAAGAAAATGCTGCTCCTCAAACTGTGTTTAGTCCGAGGGCACAAATAGCTCTAAAACCAGCCTGGGAAGCAGATATGCTGTTCCGGCTTTCGGGAGGAATTTATCATCAGCCGCCATTCTACAGGGAACTCCGGAATTTTTCCGGAGCATTAAATCCTGAAGTCAAGGCACAGCGCTCATTTCATCTTGTATTGGGAAATGAATACAGCTTTAAACTTCTTGAGCGACCGTTCAAGCTCATTTCTGAAGCGTATTTTAAGGATCTCAAGAATGTTAACCCCTATACTCTGGAGAATGTCCGGATTCGTTACGCGGCAGAAAATAATGCTGAAGCCTATGCCTATGGACTTGATCTGCGGCTCAATGGAGAATTTGTTCCCGGTACAGAAAGCTGGATCAGCTTTGGTTACCTAAAGACAGAGGAAAATATCGAGAACCGTGGTTATATCTCCCGACCTACAGATCAAAGGCTAAAATTCGGATTGCTGTTTCAGGATTATGTGCCCAGCATCCCCAACCTGAAAATGTATCTCAATTTGGTCTACAATACCGGCTTGCCAGGCGGTTCCCCCGCCTACGCAGATCCATACCTTTACCAATCCCGACTTCCAGATTATAAGCGCGCCGACCTCGGATTGTTTTACCTTCTTAGAAGTGAAAATTCTGAACAGAATTTTATTCAGAATAAAATATTCAGAGAAATTTCCATAGGCCTCGAGATCCTGAATATTTTTAATGCCCAGAATTCAATCACAAATACTTTTGTGAGGGATGCCTACACTAAGACACAATATTCCGTTCCTAATTATCTTAGCCCCCGTATCTATAATGTAAGGATAGGATTTAAATTATAGCAGTTTTACCAATATAGAAGTCTTGGCTCTAGGCTCTAGAAGCGGAGCGGTGCAGATTCTTTTATCGGACAATAATGATTTGGTGCCTGAAATTTGTTGCTTACCCTTCCTATTTCTCCATATACTCCTTCAACACCTTCACCACATATTCCACCTCTTCTTTAGTGTTATACCTGGAAAAAGAAAATCTAAGAGAGGGTTTCTGCAGGTCTTCTTGAGACAAAAATGCATTTAGCACATGAGATCCCTGGCCGCTTCCGCTTTGACAGGCACTTCCCTTAGAGCAGGCAATTCCGTGAAGGTCCAGCTGGAATAACAACATCAAAGCCTTTTCCTGAGACATAGGCAGGCATACATTCAGCAATGTATAGGTGCTATGCTCGAAATCATCACAATCTCCATTGAATTTTGCTTCAGGAATTTCCTTTTTAAGAAGGTCTGTAAAATGCCTTTTTAGAGAGGTAATATATTCCCGCTCTTCATCGAGATGCAGATATGCAAGTTTGAGAGCCTCTTCCAGGCCCACAATATTATGTACCGCCTCGGTACCGGCGCGGTAACCCCGCTCCTGTTCCCCGCCAAAAATAAGCGGCTGCAGTCCGCTGTTTTTGCGGATGTAAGCAAAACCAACACCCTTAGGACCATGAAATTTATGGGCACTAACAGCTGCAAAATCTATTTTGATCTGGGAAAGATCCAGCTCATAATGACCTACCGACTGTACGGTATCGGAATGAAAGAGAGCATTATATGCTTTACAAATTTCTCCTGTTTTTTTGATATCCAGAAGGTTCCCTACTTCATTATTGACGTGCATAAGGCTCACAAGAGTCTTTACATCACTTTCCTTAAGAAGCTCTTCAAGATGTTGAAGGTCTACCCTTCCGCAGTCATCAAGATCAACATATTGCAGGTCCACACCATAGACTTCATGTAGTTTATTAAGTGTGTACAGAACCGCATGATGTTCAATTTTTGAGGTGATGATCCGCTTTACGTCGAGATCCCTTACGGCCGAGTTCAAAATAAGATTATCGGCTTCTGTACCGCCCGAAGTAAATATAATTTCAGACGCGGCAACATTTAAAATACCGGCGACTGTTTTACGGGCCTGTTCTATCAGGGTTTTTGCACTGCGACCAAAGGCATGAGTGGAAGAAGGATTCCCGTAGACTTCCTTCAAAACATCTGCCATGCGATCTACCACTTCTTCGCGGATCTGCGTAGTTGCGGCATTATCAAAGTAGACTTTTTTCATGGTCCACAAAAATAATAGATTTAAAATTATTTAAGGAACACTCCTCAAAATTATATATTACTTTTAATTTTGCTGAAAATCCTCCTTATGAGAAAAATTCTGAGCCTAATTTTTGCAGCTTCACTGATGTTTTCGTGTGACGACGGGGAGATAATTGTGACCGACTTTAATTTTGAGAACCCACAACTACAATGGTGTGGAGATACACAATCCCATGTTCTGTTTAAAACTAACAATACAGGTGTTAATGAAGCTATAGCTTTCAGGTTTGATCTCAATACTCCAAATCCACAGTTCTTCCTGCCGGAAGAAGGCCGACTCACTATTCCAATAAACGCTACCAATCAGGTTATTTACAGGGTTTTTGACGGCGAAGTAAGGAGTGACTATTTTTGTAATGAAGTTCCGCCGGTAAATCCGAATGTGATAAGAGAATTTAGAAGCACCAGCGGAGGCCAGGTAGTGATCACTTCTACTCTAAGCAATGTCACAGATCATGATGGTGATGGTATTCTCTCTGCAAATGAAGGAATGGCAGAGCAGCGGGATACCGATGGCGACGGAATTCCTGATTATCTCGATATAGATGATGACGGTGACAATATCCTTACCCGGATTGAGCGGGAAGTGGAAGCCGATAATACAGCTAATGGTTATCCCGATTCAGATGGAGACGGAATTCCCGATTATCTCGATGCAGATGATGATAATGATGGAGTGCTTACCCGGAATGAAGACTGGAACCAAAATCTTAATCCCGCAGATGATCGAAACTCTGAAGGAATTCCGCATTATTTGAACCCGGAGATCACCGATTCCTTTCCTGTAACAGGTTCCAGAGAAAATACGATCTCCAGAAGTTTCAGGTATGTAGTGACTGCACAGAACCTTAGCCTGGTCAACCAGGGTGGTGACGGGGAGCAAATAAGGCTTGAGAATTACGAATTAGGTGTGATCATTTCTCCTTCTCAAAATGTGGTCATTAATCCCACCGGAGGTGATGGAGATGAAGATGAAGATGGAGATGAAGAAGATAATACAGGCGAAGACGGTACTGGAGAAGATTAGTAATTCTGAAATATATACACCTCTGTAGCACCTAAGCCATATTTCTGGTAGTCGGCGTCGTAAAATTTCAGATTCTCGTAACGGTTGAATAAGGTTTCCAGTTCTGCCTTAAGGACACCTTCCCCTACTCCGTGAATAAAAACTACCTTCTGAATGCG
Source organism: Salinimicrobium xinjiangense DSM 19287 (assembly GCF_000423585.1). Classification (GTDB taxonomy): domain Bacteria; phylum Bacteroidota; class Bacteroidia; order Flavobacteriales; family Flavobacteriaceae; genus Salinimicrobium; species Salinimicrobium xinjiangense. Next base: position 12,902 of record NZ_AUIG01000014.1, on the reverse strand, counting down.
TTTCTTCATTGCGAATTCCAACTGCCTCTTTGCAGTATCCGTCTGTATGGAAAGAATATCATAATTGGAAAGACCACCTGTTTTTGGCACCAGTTTATTGATATGAAGGTCCACTTCCATTGGTGGAATATTTCGTTCTTTAGGTTTTACCCTTACAGACTTTTTCTTCCTGAAAGATTCTTTTTGTTTAATGACCTCAGAAAGATCATTCACATCTTCGGGTAAAATATTTGGAAGTCCGGACCCTATCTTTACAAGGTCTTTTTCTTCGAAGCTTAGCAGAAATCCTTCATTAGTTTCAATATCCACCTGAGAACCGGAAACAGAAAGCACTTTTCCTTCAAGGTCTTCATCCAGTACAGCGACTTTATCTCCGGGTTTAAACATACTGGTTAGAGTTTATCTTCAGATTCCTTTTTATCCTCTTCTTCAGGATCTTTTTTATGATCATCCTTTGTTTCTACCCAAAAGTTCGTGGCCCTGTAGAGGCCGAGCATTAGCATTATGAGACCTCCCACCATTACATAAACATTTCTCTCTTCTCCCGAAATCTCAAAAAGCAGGGCAGCCCCACCTACAATGATTAGCATTGAATTGAGAAACTGAGTTGTAGGTTTTTTCATAATTATTTGTTTACCAGTGCATTAAATACAAAGAAGAATATTAACTTCAAAATTGATGCTACAAATTTCGGTAAAATGAGAGGATTTCTGCTGATTACAACTTTTTTATTTATTTCCAACTGGTCTTTTGCACAATTAACGGTTATCCCCTCCCAAAGCGGCCAGACAGACCAATATATTTATGTAAAAGGAGATCTCCTTTACGTAAATGCTGATCTTAAACTGAATAAAAATCCTTCTTCAGGTCGTGAACCATCCATTTTTTTAAGAGACGAAGCACAACTCCTTCAGGGAGAAGGAGAGCATAAGAACACGGGCACAGGTTTGATCTCTGTATTTTCTGAAGGAACAGCAAATGCATATGACTATAACTACTGGGGCTCCCCGGTCATCTCTCCTGAAAAAGGTCATTTTGGAGTTGCCTTACTTCATTCCCCTGTTTCCATCTTACAAAGTGCGCCTGCGCAACTAAGTCCGTCTCTTAACGGTAAAGCAAATCCACTCACCATCTCCACCCGCTGGATTTATACCTTTACCGGAAATGGCTATGCCAACTGGAATTTCGTAGGTGATGGAATAGTTATACCTCCCGGTTATGGTTTCACCATGAAGGGTACAGACGGAATAGATCCTACATTTGTGGACGGAAGAGCAAACAATCCGGGTAATGCCCAGAGATATGATTTTAGAGGCAGGCCAAATTCGGGAAAGATAGAGATCCCTGTAAAAGAAAATGACTTTGTTCTCCTTGGCAATCCATATCCTTCGGGTCTTGACCTTAGTCTGTTCCTTCTGGAAAATTCCGGGCAGGGAACTTTAAAAACGGGCTGTTACGGAGACCTGGACAGGAGGAATATCACCACAGGAATTGCATATTTCTGGGATTCAAAAGAAGATGGCTCCTCCCATTATTTGCAGGATTACATTGGAGGTTATGGTGCTTACAGCCCTGTAGATCCCTGTACCACGGGAGTTTATGAGGTGCCGGTCTTTAAAAAGGTACTAAGCGGCGAAGATGCCGGTAGCAAAGGCAAAAATTTCGATCCGCGTATCCTTTCAATGGCACGCGGATTCATGGTGCAGGCTGTACAGGAGGGAAAGGTGATTTTCCAAAATGGCCAGAGAGTCTTTAAAACTGAAAAACATCAAACCTCTCAAAAAGAAACGGCTTCAGCACATAAGAAACATATAGAACAAAAAGAACCGGTAGAACTTTCAAAAATTCAGCTGATATTTTCCGTAGATAACTTATACGAACGCAGGCTTAGCATGGCCTTCTGGAATGAAGCGACACCAGGCATTGATGCCGGAATGGATGCCGAAGCTTTCGAGATGGCAGCCACAGATGCGGGTTGGCTGCATGAAGAAAGGAGTTTTGTGATAGACGTACGTCCCATGGATATTTCAGATGAGATTCCACTTTTTCTAAAAGTGCATGAAGCCCATTCGAAAATATCATTTTCACAAGGATTTTCAGAAAGCACAGATATTAATAATCTTTTTATCTTAGACACAGAAACAAATGATTATTCTGCTATTACCGAAGAAGGTTTGACTTTTGAATTGCCACCGGGTACCTACCACGGACGTTTCAGGCTTAGCTTTGCTGAAAAAATATCGCAGGAGGAGTTGCCGCAGGTCTTTTTTGAAGATGTTTCTGTATTACCTAAATTTGATATTGTGCAGAATAATTATCTGAAGGAACTGGAGATCATTGGCAATGATCAGTTTCCCGTTAAAGCAGTGGGAGTATTTGATTTACAAGGGAAGAGGATGTTGTACCGCACGAACTTCGATAACCGCAGATCAATAAGTATTGGAACAAGCTATTGGGCCAATGCTGTTTATATTGTGAAAGTAACAGGAATGGACAATACCAAAACCATTAAAAAGATCACCGTTTTTAATAAATAATTTTATGGAGGAATTTATGCTTCCCTGCCTTAACAAGCAACTCTTTGGATTGGATTGCCTGGGGTGTGGCGCTCAAAGAGCACTGGTAATGGTGTTTAGAGGAGAATTTGTTGCTGCTTTAAAAATGTTTCCTGCAATTTATACCATCCTGCTTCTTTTAGGATTTCTAATCTCCAACCTTTTTCTAAAGTTTAAAGGTGACTGGTATGTCAAAGCCGGACTGATAATAGTCAATGCACTAATTATCATAGGTGCCTATTTTTATAAAATGAGTTTTCTAATCAATTAAAGTCAATATATCCTAACTAACCAATAATTATGGAAAAACCAACCTTACCAAATTCAACTCTTATTCTCATCTTCGGAATTCTTTCCATTGTTACCTGCTGCTGCTATGGTATCCTTGGTCTCATCTTTGGAATCGTAGCCCTTGTCCTCGCCAGGAAAGCAAAAGAAATATACCTGGCAGAGCCAGAGATGTACAAAGGTTATAATAATGTCAAGACCGGAAGGATCCTGGCGATCATTGGAATTATTCTTTCAGCCCTATATCTCATTGTAAATATAGTTTTCATCGCAATTTATGGTTGGGACGGATTACAGGAGATGTCTGAAGAATGGATGAGGGTCTATGAGAATCAATAGGAAGTGTTCAGTGTTCAGTGTTCAGTGTTCAGTGATCAGTGTATAGTGTTCAGTGTTCCAGTGGTAAGTGGTCACCTCCCGCGCCCATTTGCGGGACTAACCTGCAATATGACTTTTCAGGAAGGCAAAATGTAGATTTTAGACGTACATATTTGATTTTCTGCTTTTGCCAGCCCCAGCGGGGCGAAATATAGGTAGCCCGGGGTGTTAACCCCGTGCTCAGTGATCAGTGCTCAGTGATCAGTGGTCAGAAGCTCGGATAACGAGGAACCTGGAACTTTGAACCTTGAACTTGGAACCAAAAATAAATAGGGGCGAAAAATGCTATTTTTCGCCCCTATTTATTTTTACTCCTGAAGTTTATTTTTCGAAATCCTGTAGGGTTTTGGAAATGATATCCACACATTCCAGCAATTGCTCTTCATTCATAACCAATGGAGGTGCAAAACGAATAATATTACCATGAGTTGGTTTTGCCAGGAGTCCGTTTTCCTTAAGTTTCATACAGATATCCCAGGCAGTTGAACTGTCTTCAGAATCATTGATCACAATGGCATTTAGAAGACCTTTTCCTCTCACCAGATTCACAATATTAGAGCTACGTATATAGTCATTCATTTTTCTACGGAAAAGATTTCCGAGTCTTTCCGCATTTTCGGCAAGATCTTCATCTTTAATAACCTCCAGAGCAGCCATGGCTACTGCACAGGCCACAGGATTACCTCCGAATGTTGAGCCATGTTGGCCTGGTTTGATCACATTCATCACTTCATCGTTAGCCAATACCGCCGAAACGGGATATACTCCCCCTGAAATTGCTTTACCAAGAATAAGTACATCGGGCTTTACATTCTCATGATCAACGGCCAAAAGTTTTCCGGTCCGTGCAATTCCTGTTTGTACTTCATCTGCGATGAAAAGAACACCATGTTGCTCACAAAGTTCCTTTGCACGGGTAAGAAATCCTTCGGCAGGAACATAAACACCGGCTTCACCCTGGATTGGCTCCACCAGGAATCCGGCAATATTCTCATTTTCTTTCAAAGCTCTTTCTAAAGCTTCGGTATCATTGTAAGGGATCTTGATAAATCCCGGTGTATAGGGTCCAAAGTTTTTTCGGGCGCCTTCATCATTTGAGAAGGAGATAATAGTAGTAGTTCTTCCGTGGAAATTGTTTTCACAGACAATGATCTTAGCCTCGGCCTCCTCTACTCCCTTTTTCTCATATGCCCATTTACGGGCAAGTTTTATAGCAGTTTCGACAGCCTCGGCTCCGGTATTCATTGGAAGCAGCTTGTCAAAACCAAAATATTCCGTAGCATATTTTTCATACCTCCCTAAAATGTCATTATGGAATGCTCTTGAGGTAAGGGTAAGTTTTTCCGCCTGCTCTGTCATTGCTCCCACAATTCTCGGATGGCAATGCCCCTGATTTACTGCCGAATATGCTGAAAGGAAATCAAAATATTTTTTTCCTTCTACATCCCACACGTAGACTCCTTCCCCCTTTGCCAGCACTACCGGAAGCGGGTGATAGTTATGTGCACCGTGTTTATCTTCAAGGTCAATGGCCTGTTGTGATGATGTGATTTTTTCTAAATGCATTTCAATTAATTTAAAATTTTAGTATCTCTTTATTCCTTCTTTCTTGTTTTTCATTTGAACGTAAACAGCTCAAATTAAATACAATAGGAGAGAAATCATCCGGGAGTGCCACAAAATTACCTAATATTCCTGTAAATACCTTATTCAATCATAGTTGTTTCGGGAAAGCCGGAAAGTCTTTCGTTAGTATGTAATTTTTGTCTCACATACTCCAATTCAGAGATCTTGTTCAAAATTTTGGGATATAGAAATTTCCGTTGCTAATTTATCTATTCCTTCTTCAAAAGATTATTTTTGCCACATGGCAAGAAAGAACAAGAATAAAGAATTTAAGGAGCTTAGCGTACTGGATGCGGGTGCAAAGGGAAAAAGTATTGCAAAGGCTCCGGACGGAAAAGTGATCTTTATAGGAAATGCGGTTCCCGGAGATGTGGTTGATGTGCAGACCACTAAAAAGAAGCGGGCATATTATGAAGGAACGGCTACGAAGTTTCACAAGTATTCAGACAAACGTGTGGATCCTCCCTGTGTACATTTTAGTGTTTGTGGTGGCTGTAAATGGCAATTCATGGGTTATGAACACCAGCTTTATTATAAGGAAAAGGAGGTAGTGAATAATCTTACCCGCCTTGGAAAGGTAGAATTGCCGGAGGTTACTCCGATCTTAGGAAGTAAAGCAATCTATTTTTACCGGAATAAAATGGAATTTTCCTTTAGCGACAGCCGTTGGCTGACACAGGAAGAAATTCAGAGCGGGAGAGACATTGAGGACAGAAATGCTTTGGGATTCCATATTCCCGGAATGTGGGACAAGATCCTGGATATTAAGGAGTGTCACCTCCAGCAGGCGCCCAGCAACGGAATAAGGAACAGCGTTAAAAAATTCGCAATTGCCAATAACATCCCGTTCTTCAATACCCGGGAACAGAAAGGCATGCTGCGAACCCTGATGATAAGGACTTCTTCTACGGGAGAGATCATGGTGTTAATTCAGTTTTTTGAGGAAAATAAAGAAAAGAGGGAGCTGCTTCTTGATCATATTGCGGAAGAATTTCCTGAAATAACCAGCCTGCAGTATGTCATTAATCCGAAAGGAAATGACACTATTTATGACCAGGAAGTGATCTGCTATAAAGGCCGGGATCATATCTTTGAGGAGATGGAAGGCCTGAAATTCAAGATCAATGCAAAATCTTTCTACCAAACAAATTCTGAGCAGGCTTACCAGCTTTACAAGATCACCCGTGATTTCGCCGGACTAACCGGAGATGAACTCGTTTACGATCTTTACACCGGCACAGGAACTATTGCTCAATTTGTCGCAGCTAAAGCAAAAAAAGTTATCGGAGTTGAAGCAGTGCCTGAAGCAATTGAAGACGCTAAAGAAAACGCCCGAAATAACAATATATCCAATACTGAATTCTATGTAGGGGATATGAAAAAGGTCTTTACCAAAGACTTTATTGAGCAACATGGGCATCCCGATGTGATCATTACAGATCCGCCCCGCGATGGCATGCACAAGGATGTAGTTGAGCAAATAATTGGTATCTTGCCTCAGCGAATTGTGTACGTTAGTTGCAACTCGGCCACCCAGGCGAGGGATCTCTCTTTACTGGATGAGCATTATAAAGTAACAAGAACACAGGCAGTAGATATGTTTCCGCAAACCTTTCATGTAGAGAACGTAGTATGTTTAGAAAGACGAAAATGAGAAAGTTCCAAAAATGGCTTTTTTCAGGAATATTTATTTTTCTCTCTTTGAGTTGCCAAAAAGATGATATTTGTCCGGAGGGAACTGAAACTACTCCCCTGTTGATCATACAGTTTTATGACCCTGAGGATCCAACCCGTCTCAAAGCTGTGCAGAATTTAACGGTTCGTGCCAGCGGAATGGAGGAAAATTATCTGGGCCCCGTTACTACAAATGAAATTAGCATTCCTTTAAGAACAGATGCGAACTCAACAGAGTATATTTTTACTTATAATAGTGGTAGTGACCAGGAAAATGAGGATCTGGTAAGCTTCAGCTATTCTCCCAATCCACAATATATCAACAGGGCGTGCGGGTATAAGATCAATTACACCAATCTCGATGTCGGAATCCAGCAAGATGATCAAAACTGGATCCTTTCAGAAATAATATTACAAGAAAACGTAGAAAATGAAACAGAAGCACATATTTCTTTTACTCATTAGCATTGCGTTTCATTCTTCTGTAGTTTGGGGACAACAGGCCCGGCAAACAGATACTGTAGATACCCGCGAAAAATACGGTATTCGTGTGGGAATAGACCTGAGCAAGCCGGTAAGAAGTTTAATTGAAGAAGATTATAAGGGGCTGGAACTATCTGGAGATTATCGCTTGTATGAGAATATTTATTTTGCCGGGGAATTGGGTAACGAACAAAATGTAATTTCTGAACCTAATGTCACGGCTTCCGCAAAAGGCAGCTATATAAAACTTGGAGCGAATTACAACGCTTACGACAACTGGGCAGGAATGGAGAATTTGATCTATGTTGGGATCAGGTACGGTTTTGCTACCTTTTCAAGTGAACTTCAGCAGTATTCCATTTATACCACAAACTCATACTTTGAACCCGATGTTCGTTTTGACGCCAGGGAGTTTAATAATCTCACCGCAGGATGGATCGAACTTCAGCTGGGGATAAAAGTTGAAGTTTTAAACAACCTTTTTCTGGGAACTCATGTACAGCTTAAACGCAGAGTAAACGAAACCCGGCCAAACAATTTTGACAATTTATACATTCCGGGATTTAACAGGACCTATGATGACAGTACCATAGGTGTGGGATACGGTTATACAATATCTTACCTCCTTCCTTTCTACAAAAAATAATTAAGCCTCCTGTTTTTTTGCTTTTTTGCTACCCTCGTAGATCTCATATTTCAGCAACCTTGATTCCAGGGAACCATTAAAAAGCTTGATCTTACGGGAGGGACGCAGGCCAACATGTTTGATGGCTTCAAGATTGGAAGTAATAAACCAGGCGTGGGTGCCGGGATAGCTTTGCTTCAGGGTATCCCCAATCGACTTATAGAATTCGGGCATATCAATATTCAGCCGTTCCCCGTATGGCGGATTAAAGACCATATGCAGATGCCTTTCGGTTTGCTTTTCGGTTTTGAAGAAATCCTCATGTTCTACAGTGATGAATTCCGCCAGATTTGCATTCTCAATATTATCCTTGGCCTTGTGTACTGCCGAAGGTGCTTTATCATAACCTTTTATAGTAAAGTGGAAATCCCTCACCTTTTTTAATACCGATTCCTGGATCTTCTCGAAAAGATCTTCATCCCAATCCTTCCATTTTTCAAAACCGAATTCCTTTCGGTTTAGATTCGGCGGAATATTACAGGCGATCATTGCAGCTTCAATAAGAATGGTACCGCTGCCACACATAGGATCCAAGAAATCACATTGTCCATCCCAACCTGAATGTAACAACATACCCGCCGCCAAAACCTCATTGATGGGCGCTATATTAGTTGCCGATTTGTAACCACGCTTATGCAGTGACTGCCCCGAACTATCAAGTGAAACGGTGCAATAATCCTTTTCGATATGGATATTGATACGCAATGAAGGATGGTCAAGATCAATTCCCGGCCTCTCTCCTGTCCTGTCTCTAAACCTGTCCACAATAGCATCCTTGGATTTTAGAGCCACATATTTAGAGTGAGTGAACTTTTCGGAATGCACAGTGGCATCAATAGCCAGGGTTTGATTAGAATCCAGATATTTCTCCCAGGAGATCTTATTGACCTCACGGTATAGATCATCTTCAGAATAAACTTTAAATCCGGTTATCGGTTTAAGGATCTTTATCGCTGTACGCAGGGAGAGGTTTGCCTTATACATAAAACCTTTGTCCCCAATAAAAGACACAGAACGTACACCTTCCTTAACATCTATAGCTCCTAAATTTCTTAATTCTTTCGCAAGTAAGGGTTCAAAGCCAAAAAGAGTTTTGGCCAGCATTTGATAATTATTTCCCATTTGTTCGTTTCTGTGAGAGACAAAAATACATTAATTTTGCAGGATATGGAATTAGCAGCAAATAAGTGGTTTTCTTCATGGTTTGATACTCCCTACTACCATATTCTCTACAAAAACAGGGGTGACGAAGAAGCACAAAAGTTCATGCAGAACCTTATCAACTTTCTAAAACTACCAAAAGGCGCAAGCATTCTTGACCTTGCCTGTGGGAAAGGGAGGCACTCTGTTTACCTGAATAAACTGGGATACGATGTTACCGGTGTCGATCTCTCCGCCAATAGCATTGAATATGCCAAACAGTTTGAAAATGAACGTTTGCATTTCCGCACCCACTGCATGTGTAAACCGGTGGGGAAAGAATTTGATGCGGTATTCAATCTTTTCACCAGTCTGGGATATTTTGAGGATGAAAGAGAAAACAGGGAAAGCATTTTAGCAATAAAACAAGAGATCAAAGAAGGAGGATGGGGAGTTATAGACTTTATGAACGTAAAGAAAGTGATATCCAATCTTGTACCTTCTGAAGTTAAAACAGTTAAAGGCATAGACTTTCACATCTCCAGAAGAGTCGAAAACGGCTTTATTTTAAAAGATATTGAATTCGAAGATGAAGGTGAAGATTATGCCTTTACTGAAAAAGTAAAGGCTATAAGCCTGGAAAAATTTAAGGATTATTTTGATCAGGCAGGTATAGAACTGGTGCACATCTTTGGCAATTATGAACTTGAACCTTATAAAGAAACTGTATCGGACCGTCTAATACTTGTCTTTAGATAATGCTGTATATACTGCCATTGCTCGCGGTAGTTATAGGATATTTCATATCTCTATTTCTCAAGCCTTCTTCCTCGACAGGATTTCAGCTACTGCTTTCTTTTAGTGGAGCTTTCCTCCTCTCGGTGACAGTTTTCGAAATGCTACCCGAAGTCTATAGCTCAGGATTTGATCAGGTTGGCCTCTTTATCATGGCCGGACTCCTGCTACAGATCTTTCTGGAGTTTCTTTCTAAGGGTGTGGAGCACGGACATATGCATCATAACGAAAATTCGGTTAAATTTCCTTTCCTGTTACTTTTCAGCCTGTCCCTGCATGCATTACTTGAAGGTTTTCCTTTAAACCAAAGCAGTGATCTTCTGCACGGGGTCGTAATTCATAAAATTCCCGTAGCTGCTATACTTGCAGCTTTCCTTTTCCACTCAAAAATAGGAAAAATAAAAGCCTTTCTTTTTCTTGCCATCTTCGGACTAATGACACCGCTGGGAAGCTGGATAAATGAGAATTTTTCAATTTCTGAAGTGCATTCAGTATATATTAATTCTATTGTGATAGGAATTTTTCTTCATGTATCTACTACCATTCTTTTTGAAGCCTCAAAAAATCACAGCTTTAATGCCACTAAACTTGCTGTGGTCATTGCCGGAATTTTGATTGCATATTTCCTGTAGGTAATGTACAGCCGGGAAGAAAGCAAAAAGATCCGCCAGGAGTTCTGGACCAGCTTCGGAAAAAATTATCCCCATAAGTGGCTTTTGTACAATACCAGGATCAAGGATTTTTCTCTGAAGTTTACTTTCACCCGAAGAATTGCTGAAGTTTCCATAGACCTGGATGCTACAGATGAGATCATGAGGCTCTACTACTTTGAAAAACTACAAAGCCTGCAATCCATTCTAAAAGATGAATTCTTACCCGAAGCTGTATTCGCTGAAGAATATAAACTGGAAAATGGCAAGATCATCTCCCGCGTCTATGTGACCAAGGAAGCGGTAAACATCCACAATAAAAATGACTGGCCAATTGTACAGGAATGGCTGGCTGAAAAAATGGATGCTTTGGAAAGATTCTTTTTGGAGTACAGGGATTTTATTGAGCAGTGAAAGGGTTCAAGGTTCAAAATTCAAGATTCAAGATCATTGTTGTCCGGAAAAAGAATCTAGATCGCTCCGCTTCTAGAATCTAGAACCAAGACTTTTTTCAAGATACTGAAATTCAATGTTGTGAAAAGTTGTTTTCATTGGTAGAATATTTGAAATTCAAAGAATTAAAAACCACCCCCTCAGATTGATAGATAAGATCTCTAATCAGCATTAGCGGGCTTTTTCAAAGGTTCCTTCTTTTTCATCGGACAACAATGATTCAAGATTCAAGATTCAAAGTTCATGATCAACCCTGTCAGCGGTTTGAAACCCTGACAGCGGTTGCACCCTGAGGACATAATAAATAAGACCTAAAGGAGTCGATCAAGAGTTTACAATTATTAAAATCACTCAGGGCAGGATGTCTACTTTCCGGAGTTACTTACAAAGGCCAGATACTTACTATCCGGAGACCAGGAAGGGACATTAATACTACCCTGTCCTCCATAGAGATAAGCTATAACCTTTGGTGCACCTCCAGACGTAGGCATTAAATTTAAAGTGACTCTTTTGAACGAAGGATGGGAATTTACAGGAATAGTAGTAGGAAAAGAAATATAAGCTATCCATTTCCCATCGGGCGAAATGTGTGGAAACCAATCATTCCGCTCATCAAAGGTAAGTTGCTCCTTCCCGGAACCATCTGGTTTCATCCTCCATATTTGCATGGTACCAGAGGCACTGCCATTGTAATAAATATATTCTCCGTCTGGTGAATATTCACTGCCATCAACATGTTCCCCTTCTCTGGTATTGGTCAAGGCAATTTCATCACCGCCATGAATTGGCTTTTTGTAAATGTCATAACCAGGTTTGCCTTTACGCATTGCAACATAAACCACTCCTTCATTATTTGGCGCCCAGCCATGCCAGTATGAAGGCCCTTCATCGGTTACCGGTTGCGGCACTCCTCCCTGAATAGGAACAGTGAATACCATAGAACCTTTATCCTTCACGTGATGACTAATGGCGATCATTTGGCCGTCAAAAGAAATACCATGGTCATTATTAAGCTCGTCTGCAAATCCTGTATTCAATTTTTCCGGTTCCCCGCCTTCAATCGGAATCGTAAACAAAGACCCCTCCATATTAAAAAGGAGGTGATCTCCATTGGGCATCCAGTTTGGTGCCTCAAAACGATCATCTTTTTCAAAGATCACCATCCGTTTCCCATTCTCTACATCTATTATTTCCATTCGGCAGCCCAGCCACCCATCCTGTTCCGGATCATATTCATTAGGTACCGGTTTGTCTATTCTTACATTATAAAATTTTGCTTCCTGAGTGATATCCGGATTGTGTGAATTGATGAATAAACCTACCCGCACTGTCTCATCCAGGCGCTGCAATTTTACCGAACCAATCTTTTGCAATGGTTCTCCAAAATGTGCGGCTTTCATAATGATTTCTTTCCCCTGTCGCTCCAATTGGAGTATGTCATATCTAAATTTTGGTGCTAACACTTGCTCTTTTTCGGTCCCTGTACCCCTTTTTATTTGGTTCCACCGGAAAAAAGTTTGCCCACTTCCTTCTACTGTTGCGCTGATCTGACCATTATTTTCTTGTGTAGAATTTTCGATGAGTAATCCTGCCTGAATCCCTGGTGCCATAACGGAAGGATCGATGTTAGCAGTAATGATAAAATCACCATTTAAATCATTGTAGATAAAATTGGATTTATCCTCCTTATCTAATCCATGACTTCTTAAAAGATAACTTTGGTCTTGAGGATCGAAGATTGCAAATTCTTTATTATCAACACTTGCCACACTTCTGCTTTGACTAAAAATGCCTATACTATCTTGAGCCATGGTTGGAACTGTTGTAAGAATTAAAAAAATCACCAGAGAAGATTTCATTTTTTTCATTTAGGTAAATGGGGATATTCAGTACCTCCTCCTTAAGGAATGATCAAATTAAAGAGCATTCCGGATCATGGAAGATCTAACACCTTAAATTTAAGTGATGTTTTGTGAAGAGCAAAGAAATAAGTTTAAGTTTAGCAGCAGAAGCTACCAGGTTTGTTAACTGTGGAAAGCTTTTTATATCCCGGCACGGATTAAAAATCCGCGCCAGCGAAACTTAAAGGGCTTTTCTACCAATATGCAACCCTGTCAGCGGTTTTAAACCCTGACAGCGGTTTGTTCAGGATTTAAAGTTCGTTGTTAACCAAAA
>NZ_KE384057.1:56705-156391 GCF_000423585.1 Salinimicrobium xinjiangense DSM 19287 | reverse complement strand
TTGTTGGATATGCACTTGTCATTTCATCTGCCTTTGCTCCGGGTCTCAAGTAAATCTTGCCGGAATTTCCATTGTATTCAAATAAAGCAAAATGATAAGTTTCATTAGGATTTAGATTGTAAATAGTTACAGAGGAATTTGTTCCTTGATACAATACTTTTTGATCATATGTACCTATGCTATAACTACTACTAGTGGGATAAGCAAATGCATAATTCCAAGCACTATAGTTGGTAAGGTCCTGTGGCTCTGCTTCTACAGCACTACCTGCCCTTCCCACAAGAAACCGCGCAGAACCGTCTCCATTAGTCCAGCTTATTGTCATACTGGTCCCGGTTATATTTGAAAAGGTGAGACCACTCGCCTGCACAGTGGGACCTGATAAGGTAGTGCCACTACCCTCCAGAAATTCTGTCGTTAGATATTCAGTATTGTAATCTGTCCCATTGAATTCATAGATCCGGAAATAATAAGTAGTAGAATGATTTAATCCATACACCCACATGCCTGTATTTGAATAAAAAGAGGAGCCATTAAAAATTACGAATTCCCCAGGCTTTAGCTCATTACCTAAACCATAGGTGGAGTTTGCAACATAATCAGCTCCATCCTGTGGCACAGCTGTAACAGGATTCGTACTGGCTATAATAATACGACGTGCCCCATCTCCTTTTGTATAGTTAATATAGAAACGATCTCCATCAATATTGCTCACAGAAAAATTACTTGATGGTGTGGTGGGTGCCTGAGCTAATGCAGAAACCTGGAAAAAAACGGCCAAAAATAAAATCCAAAAATGACCTACAGAAAAAGCATAGAAATTTTTCATACCATGAAAATTTAATAGTTAGTAAGATGGACGGCTTGAAATTGTACTGTAGGGTATGGATAAAGATATTTTGAAAGAAGATGCTCCACAATCCCCTTTTAGGGTGATATGTGCAGGTATAAAAAAAGCATCTTCAAAAAGATGCTTTTTCAACCATTCTAATTACCGGAAGCATTAGAGAACGATCTTCTCTGCCAGGACCTTCGCAATGGCTTCCTTACCACAATTAACATGTAGTTTGCGGTAGATGTTTCTAAGGTGAGAACGACAGGTGTCGTATGCAATATGGAGTTCGGCTGCAATGAGTTTTACGCTGTATCCTTTTATGAGCAACTGAAGAACTTCAATTTCTCTATCGGTTAATTCGTACTTGGCGTGACTGCTCTGCCTTTGGTCTCTGAAGGAAAAAAGAACCTTGCGTGCCACAGCGGGAGATAAAGGTGCTCCTCCTGCCCTCACTTCTTCAATGGCTGCCAAAAGATTTCCGGGAGAAGTCTTTTTCAGAACATAGCCGTCGGCACCTGCGCAGAGGCTTTTGAATAATTTTTCATCATCCTCGAATTGTGTATACATTACGATGGATATTTCCGGATCTACTTCCTTGATTAGGGGAATCGCACTTATGCCATTCATCCCGGGCATGTCTATGTCAAGGATTACCACATGTGGTGTTTCCTGCCGAATCCTCCTGCCCACATCAGAAGCGTCGGGATGAGCTCCTGTAACCACATAAGCACTTTCATTACCTAATAGTGTAACAAGTGAGCTCCTTACTTTCTCATTATCTTCAAAAATAACAATACGTGTGGCCATAGGTAAATTTAGTACTAAGTGATCTGCTGTACAATCATCTTTTAGGATGAGACTCAGGCTCTCTTTTTCAAGGTGCCAAAAACCTTTCTCAAAAAAGTTAACCTGTCAAAGGGCAACCAGATCTTTACGACACTGCCTTGCCCCTGCGCAGATGAAATCCTGATTTTCCCATTCCATTTCATTACTCTCTCCCCTACATTTTTGAGCCCGTTCCTGGAGGTGTCCATTGAAGGATCAAAACCTTGTCCGTCGTCCCGAACGGAGAGAAAAAACATGTTTTCCATTATGGATATTTTTATTTTCACCTTACTGGCCCGGGCATGTTTCCGTACATTGTTCAGTAACTCTTTATAAATGAGGAAAATCTCCCTGCGCTTTTGCATCTTCATCTTTTTCCTGGAAAAATCTGTATCGATCTTGACCCGGTAAAGAATTTCACAGGGATCAAGCGCCTCCCCGGCGTATCGCCTCATTTTTGCAACTATATCTTCCAGGCTTTCATCATCCATTTTGATATTCCATACTATTTCGTTGAGTGCCTCTGCCGAAGCCTGTACCTCTTCATCAATTCCCATTAAACAATCTGAAGTGTCTTCTTTATTCATCCATTTCTTCCTGGAAAGTGCCGACAAAAATTGAATACTGGTAAGGCGCGAACCTATATCATCATGTAGATCTGCCGAGATATTGTTTTTTACCCTTTGTACTTCCAGAAGCTGGTTGATCCTATACCTGTAGAAGATATACAGAGCACCGGAAATCAACGCAAAGAATAGAATAAAAAACCACCATTTCAACCAGAATGGAGCAGAAATGGAAATCCCTAAAGTAGCTGGGGCTGCTTCGGAATCTATATTCTCTGCAGGCTTGACCATAAAAGTATAATCCCCGGGAGGTAGATTCGTATAGGCCGTATATTGTCTGTTCCCGGCATTGATCCATTGCTCATCATAACCTTCCAGTTTATACTCATAATTCATGGTCTCGGGAGATAGGAAATCTAAAACCGTATAATTAAAAGAAACCGAGTTTTGTCTGTAAGGCAACTTTATTCCCGTTTTATAGGTTATTAAGGAATCTGTTTGGAGTGGACTATTATGAACCATAGCTCCGGTCAATACAACCTTACTTTGCTCCCGGGCATACATTACTTCCCCGGGATCGAAGAAATTCAACCCGTTAATGCCGCCAAAATAGTTGGTTCCATCCTCCGATTGATGATATGCTCCGGTGTTGAATTCATTGCTTTGAAGACCGTCACCAACTGTGAATGACTTTATTTGAACTACCTTAATTGTATTATCCACCAGTTCATAACTGAGACGGAAGACGCCCCTGTTTGAACTCATCCAAAGGGAGTTATTTCCTTCAGGTATTATTCCGTAGATCATTCCATTAGGCAGGCCATGTTTGGTTGTTAAAGAGGTTGTTTTTCCGGATTTCAGGTGCGTGACTAACAGACCTCTACCTGCTGTGCCCACCCATAGCAAACCATCTTTATAATACAGGCTTTTGATCCCATAATTATCGTCCAGACTTTCTTCTATAACAGGGTTATTAAGCTTTTGAAATTCCCCTTTGCAGGTGTTCAGTAAATGTATGGCACCTTCTTCGGCTCCAAGGGCCAATATGGAATCATTGACCCTGGTAATACTTCTAATATTCATCTTCTCAGGTGATTGACGGGCTTTACTATAAGAAGGGAAAGTCTTTATTAAACCTTCCTTTTTATCGATAAGCAACACTCCCGCATTTCTCGTCGCGGCAAAAACACGTTGGGGACCGGCCTCCATTATAGACCAGATGGTATTATCAGCAATATATTCAGGGGAGGTTTTGGTCGTGGAAAAAAACCATTTTTTTACGTCCCCTGTTTTCACATCCCTAATCAATAAACCATTACCCTGCGTTCCAATCCAAAGATCACCCTCCGGGTCCACGTATAAGGAAACAATACGATCATAATTTGCGATTCCCGGTTGGTAAGGCTTAAGATGAAATGTCTTTTTAATGCTTAGATCTGCCGAAAGATACGTTAAACCTTTACCCGATGTTCCCAGCCAAATATTTTCATCCCTGTCTGTGGCTATAGCCCTTATCTGCCTTATAGAAATTTCTTCGGAAACATCACGTCCGGTAAGGCGCTTGAAATTATGAAAATGTGAGTTATAATAACTTATCCCACCTCCATCAGTCCCTATCCATATAGCGCCTTCTTTATCTTCTTTAATTGATAAGATATCCTGAAAACCTATGGAAAAAGGATTTCTCCTCTCCGGCATAAAATGAAATATTCTCTGAAGATTTTTGTGAAGAAGGTACAACCCGTTCCCATAAGTCCCTATCCAGACATTCCCTTCCCGGTCAGCGTGTATAGCTTCTATCACAAGATCTGCAGGTAGATCGTCCTCGCCATACTGAAGCAGCAGTTTAAAATCCCGGGCACCGGGATCTCTAATAAATAATCCCTCCCCAAATGTTCCAATCCACAACCTGCCTTCAAGGTCCTCACTTATAACATTTGTATTAATTCCCTTGAGGTAATTCTTATTTTGTTCAGGTCTTATATTTGTCACTCCATTCTCAGTAAGTATCCAAAGATCCCTTGAATTATCTTCAAAGATCGACCTCACTTCACTGCCCGCGACTGTGAAGAGATCATTCTGTTTAACTGAAAACTGCTGGTAAGAGATCCTGTCTACATCCCATTTAAATACCCCTTCTTCAAGGGTTCCAATCCAAAGATTCCCCTCAATATCCTCAAGTACAGTGGAAACCGGCGGTAAATTTAATCCACTCTCCAAGCGTTCTATGGGAAAAATATCCTCGGTACAGAGATCCATCACTTTTAACTGACCTCCTTTAGACACAAACCAGAGTCTGTTTTTTGAGGTAAATAATTTTCCTAACCGGGAATAATTCGGAGAAGTGATGTCATCAAAGATCTCAGGAAAAATTTTGAAAGCTTTACCGTCATACCGGTTCAAACCATCCTGTGTGGCAAACCAGATGAATCCCATGTCATCCTGAGCAATGTCTACAACACTGTTTTGAGATAAGCCATCATCGATTGTGATATTTTTGAACACAATATCAGCATCCTGGGCAAAGGTCCGGGAGAAAAAGAAGAAGATTACAAAGAGTAATTTTAGGCCCATAGACATAGCTTATAAGAAGCAGTAGGGCTACTTTCTTACTGATAATCAGTTGAATATACTGATTTTTAAAATAAGAAAAATCTTTTTCTGTTCAAGGAGACAACTTTACCGATGAAATACCTGCAGTTAATTGATTGGGAAATTTTTTGACCTGTTATTCAAAATTCATCTCCGCTGCAACCTTGTTCTTTAACCTAATTAACATCTCTAAAGTTTTATCAATGGTTTCCAACTTCGTTCGGAAAGAAAGCACTGCCAGCCGAATTACAAATCTTCCTTTTATGTTGGTGGAACTAAGAAATACAGTTCCGTCCTTATGTATCTCTTTTAGAAGTCTTCTGTTGAATCCATCCTCATCTCCATCGGGTACAGGCCACCAAAAGTAGGTTACAGTTAGATCCGGTTCCGGTCCCAGCTCAAATCCCAGTTCCTTTATTTTATGCCTAAAGTAGCGGGTAAGGAGAAGTTTTTCCTCCAGGCAGATTTTGAAAGGCTCAATTCCGTGTAACTGCAAAGGCAGCCACAGCCGCAGGGCCCTGAAGTGTTTGGTGAGTTCGGGGGAGACATCTGCGGGGTCTTCTCCGCCGGTACCATCAATGGCATCCTGCATATAATTAGCAGTGTAGTGGTGGGAATGTAACACCGCCTCCCTGTTTTTGACCAGCACCGAGCCCAGTCCGTAAGGCAGGAACAACCCCTTGTGTGGATCTACGGCCAGGGAATCGGCCAGGCTTATTCCGCCAAAGAGCTGTTTGCATTCTTCAGTGAGTATAAAGAAGCCTCCATAGGCAGCATCAATATGAAACCACAGCTCGTTTTTCTGGCATATTTCTCCTATCTCCTTCAGGGGGTCTATTGCGCCTGTATCTGTAGTTCCGGCTGAAGCAATCACCAGGAAGGGCTCATACCCCGATCTTTTATCCTCATTTATCTTTTCTGAAAGATCTGCTGCGATAATCTTTGACTCTTCGTCCAGTTCCAGGTGGCGTATGATCACATCTTCCAGCCCAATGATCCGCAGGGCCTTTAGATTACAGTGATGTAGCTGCGGACTGAGATAAACCACGCTTTTTTCAATTTTTGCACCTTTGATGCCATGCCGGTCACGTGCTGCCGTAAGTGCTATCATATTGGCAATAGATCCGCCGGAGGTGAGATTACCTACAGCCGATTCCGGAAATCCGAACAGGCCTTTCATCCAATTGAGCAGCTCATGTTCCATGGCAACTGCACCGGGGGAAGCAAAACTAATTCCCGAATATTCATTAGTGACCGCCGCCAGGTAATCGGCCAAGGCTGAAGTGTAGATTCCCCCTCCCGGTATATATCCCAGATGCCCTCCGGAAGCTGCCCTAATTCCTTTGGAAGCGACCTCTTCAGAAAAAACTTCCAGTACCTTCTCAAGGGACATCTTTTTTCCATCTATTAAAAAAGCTTCTTTTTTGGCCTTTTCCGCAGAGTAGGATTCAGCCGAAGGAAGGCTGTTTATGAAATTATTCGTGTATTCACGTACCTGTCCCAGCAGGTCATTCCGTTGCTCTTCTGAAGGTTCCAGGGCCTCCGATTCTTTCTCCAGTACCCTGATGCGGGTGATTAGATCGTCCATTAAAGGTATTTGATTTGAAAAGGAAAAATTACAGATAATTTCAGTTTTGACAAGGGATCTGCAGGATTTCTATCGGGAAAATTTGAGCTTTCGGAAATGATTCCGATTCCCGGGATTATCTGCACCGGAGGAAATTTTAAAAATTAATCCCTAACGTCACATTATGTCGCAGCCTCTTTTAACTTTGCAGGAAATTGAGTTTCCATTACCTTCGGAATTCAAAAATCCATCCCCATGAAGATCCTGCATACGGCCGACTGGCATATAGGAAAGAAGCTGCATAAAACAGAGCTCGCTGAAGATTTTGACCTCTTCACAGACTGGCTTTGCAAAATTATTGAAGCAGAAAAAGTAGACCTGTTATTAGTATCGGGAGATGTTTTTGATCTGGCCAATCCTTCATCAGAGGCCCGGAAACAATACTACAGGGCTTTGGTAAAATTGAACCGCTTCGACTGCAAGATCATCCTAACCGGCGGAAATCACGATTCTCCTGCCATGCTTAATGCGCCAAAAGAAATTCTGAAGGAGCTTGACATTGATATTATTGGAGGCTTACCCGAGGATTTGGAAGAGCTGATTATTCCCGTCAAAGGTAAGAACGGAAAACCGCAGGCGGTTATAGCCGCTCTCCCATTCCTCAGGGATGCAGATTTGCGGAAAGCCGATGACGACAATACTTATGAAGATCGCGTGGAAGCCCTGAAAAGAGGGATCGAAAATACCTTTTTTGAAGCCTCAGAAATTTGCGCTTCGAAATACCCCGATCTTCCTGCTGTTGCCATGGGCCATCTTTTTACAGCCGGGATCGAGACTTCAGAAAGCGAAAGGGAAATTCAGATAGGAAATCTGGCTGCCTTTGAAGCATCGAGATTTGGGAACTCTTTCAGCTATATAGCCCTGGGACATATTCATAAACCGCAAAGAGTTGCGGCAGGGGTTCCAACCTTTTACAGCGGCTCTCCCCTGCCCCTGTCCTTTAGCGAGAGAAAAGATGAAAAGAGAGTGCTCCTCATTGACACAGAAAAGAACTGGGAACCGGAATCTATTCCTGTACCCCATTTTAGATCTCTCCTTAAAGTCACCGGTAATCTTGAAGAATTGACCTTTAAACTGGAGACGCTTCAGGAACAGAAACAACTGGAAAGTCTTATAGAAGTGGAACTGAAAGAAGAGCAGTATGATGCCATGAAATTATATGCTCTTGATGAACTGGTATCCAATTTTCAAAAAGAAGGCTACAGGATCGTAAAACACCGGGCTCATTTTGAAAATCAACTCAAGGGAGCGGGACAGGTTTTTGCAGCTGAACAGCAACTTCAGGATCTCAAACCTAAAGAGGTATTTCTTGAGCTCATAGGCCGGCATGAATATGACGAAGAAACCCGGGGAGAAATTTTAGCAGCATTTGACGAACTCCTGGAAGAAATACAGCAGGATGAAAATACGGGAATATGAAGATCTTAAAAATTGAATTTCAGAATATAAATTCCCTCAAGGGAACTCACAAAATAGATTTTTCAAAAGCGCCTTTTACGGTAAGCTCACTTTTCGCCATTACCGGCCCCACCGGCAGCGGAAAGAGCACCATCCTGGATGTAATTTCCCTGGCTCTTTTCAACATGGTCCCAAGGCTGGGAAAAATAAGCAGGAACGATATCATAAATAAAGGCGCACTTCTAACCCGCAATCAGAAAGAAGCCTTTGCCAGGGTAACTTATGAAGCCAAAACGGGTATCTTTGCCTCCGAATGGAGCATCTCTACCAACCGCAATAACAATTTGCGCGATTACGAGATGTATCTCTACGACCTTGCCTCCGGAAAACCTCTGGACTACAAAAAGTCTGATATTCCTTCCAAAAATGAGGAATTAATCGGACTTAATTACAACCAGTTCATCAAATCTGTTTTACTCGCACAGGGGGATTTCGCTCAGTTCCTGAAAGCCAGAAAAGAGGAACGTGGGGAACTTCTGGAAAAGATCACGGGCACAGGGATCTACAGACAAATTGGTGTTCGGGCTTTTCAGAAATTCAGAAGCGTAAATACGGAAATTGAGGACCGGCAGCGGGAAATAAATGTGCTTCAAAAAGACCTTTTAGAGGAAGAAGTGGTTGAGCAGCTAAATAAAGAATTAGAAGAAAAATCGGCTGCCTGTGCTCCTCTGGAAAAAAAAATGGAACAGCTGGATCGGCAACTGCAGCTTAAGAAAAATATAAGAGAGCAGACAGAGCAAATTCAGGAAAAAGAAAAGCAACAGATTGAGGTTGCTGCACATCTTAAGGAGTTTGAAGATCAACATCTTGCGAAGATCCGGAAACATGAGCAGGTACAGGTTTTTGCTGAAGAGTTGAGAGCCTGGCAAAATCTGGACAAAAACTGCGAGGAACTAAAGCAGGAGCTTACAGTGCAGGCCAGGCAGGAAAAGGAGAATCTGCAGGGGATCAACTCCTGCCTGGAGAAGATCAAAAGCTTTCTCAAAACAGAGCCTGAAACGGCATCTGTTGAATCCAGTCTTCAGGAATTCTCGGGAAAAGTGAGAAAGCTGCAACAGGAAAGAGCAGAAAAGCTTAGCAGGTATGACAACTTAAAAGATCGATTTCATACCGAAGTACGGGAAGTGCCTTTCAGGCTCAATGGGGACCTGGAAAGTGAAGAGCTTAAGCTGAAGGAGATGAAGGCTGCAGGAGAAAGCAGCCTGGAAGAAATCAGGGTAAAGCTGAAAGATCTGGACCTGGACAATTTGGAAACTGAAAAGATCCGGCTTAGGCAGGACCTTCAGGCAGGGAGGAGAGCACAGCAAAAAGCTTCGGGCATAGCAAATCTTTCTGAAGTATTAGAAAAATTAAAGCAGGAGGAAAAAACCATACTTCCGGAAGTTGAAGAGCTTCCGAAGCAAATCAAACTGGCCGGCGCAGAGTCGGCTACTATACGGGAGCGGCTTAAAAATCTTCAGCTGCAACGGGAAAATGAGATTCTGAAAGCAAGTTTGGAGCAGCATCGTCACAACTTGCGCGACGGGGAACCCTGTCCATTATGCGGGGCAGAGGAACATCCTTATGCCATGCAGCTTCCTCCCAAAAATGACAGCCTTCAGGAGGAAATTTCAGCAGCACAGAACGAACTGGAACAGCTGGAAAGACAAAATTCGAGTTTGGAAACCAGCCTTGCGCATTATCAAAAAAGACTGACTCAACTTCAAAAAGATCTTAGAGAAAAGCAGCAGGAACTGGAGGCTCAAAAAGGGGGTTTTCAGAAACAATTTTCGGGACTGAATCCGTCCGGAGAAAACTGGGAAGAATTTTGCAGCAGCAGGGAAGAAAAGCTGCAGTTACTGGATGGTTTTGAGCTGGAGAAAAGAAAATTGAAAGCCATTGCGGGCGGAATTGAAATTATTCCTCAAATAAAGGAAGTCCTGGCCCAGGGGAAACAGATCAAAGCCGAACTTGATGACCTTTACACCGGCAATAATATTGATACCGACTGCCTTGATCTTCAAAGATCATGGTCGGGGCTGCAACACCAAAAGCAAAGTCTAACCAAACTTGCGGAAGAACTTAATTTCAAGCTTCAAAAAAGATCGGCTGAACTTAAGGCGGCAGAAGAGGTACTAAAACCGAAAACTCTGGCCATAGACTGTAATGAAATCAAGGAGGCACTGCAAAGGCTGCTGCCGGAAACAGAGTATTTAAAACTTCGGAAAGAGCGGGAAAATATCACCTCTCAAAAAGGGCAAATTGAAGCCTCCTTAAAAACGCTGAAGGAGCAGTTGACAGCCCTTAAACACAGGGATGTGGAAGAAACTGCAGAAGCTTTAACGCAAAATATGGCTTCGATTCGAAAGCAACTTGAGGCAATGCGCGGGGAAAGTGAAGAGCTGAGAAGAAAACAACGGAATAATATTGAACGTTTAAACAAAATAGAGGAGATTGAAAAGAAACTGGCAGGTGCCAAAAAGGCTGTTCGGCGGTGGAAATTACTGGATGAATTGATTGGGGATTCAAAAGGGAAAAAATTTAATGACTTTGCACAGGACCTGAGTTTGTCACAGTTGCTCATCCTGGCCAACAGGAGACTTAAAGATCTTAGCGACCGCTACAGAATAGACAAACCTTTAGATGAGGAAGATGATAGCCTGGTAGCCATAGATGAGCATATGGGCGGGCAACGCCGCTCGGTCAAAACGCTCTCTGGCGGTGAAACTTTTATACTAAGTTTATCAATGGCTTTAGCCCTGAGCGATCTCGCTTCCAAAAATGTGGAAATTAATTCCCTTTTCATAGATGAAGGATTTGGAACGCTTGACCCTGAAACGCTTGATCAAACTTTGGACACGCTCGAAAAATTACAGGCAGAATCTTCCAAGACTATTGGAGTGATAAGCCATGTGGACTCTTTAAAAGAGCAAATAGCCACACAAATTAGGCTTACGAGAAACGGACAGGGATATAGTTCGCTGGAGGTTTTTGGTTAGAGATTTCATTGGCTTTATGTATTAATTAAAAGATAAAATTTTGGCTTATACAAAGGGTTTTAAGGATCTTTATAATAAACAACTGCGATATGAAAAAGATCCTGATGATTCTTACTTCTCATAGTGAACTGGTGAATACAGATTCAAAAACCGGTGTATGGCTCGGGGAATTTACAGATCCATACTATGAATTTATTGATAAGGGATATACGGTGACACTGGCGAGTCCTAAAGGAGGTAAGCCACCGATCGATCCCCGAAGTCAGCTAACAGAGAACCTCACCTCCTCCAACCGGCGCTTTAAAAAAGATGAAAAGGCACAAAAGGATTTTGAATTTACACTAAAACTTTCAGACGTTAAGACAAATGATTTTGATGCCGTTTTCTTCCCCGGGGGACACGGTCCTATGGGTGATCTGGCTACAGATGAGGAAACTGCGCGCCTGGTTGTTGAGTTCTTTAAAGAAGATAAACCCATTGCTGCCATATGTCACGGTCCTGCAGCTTTACTGACAGCGGCAATAGAAGAACCTGAACTTTTACAGGGCCGGGAGGTCACAGGCTTTTCAAATACCGAAGAAAAAATGGTTGGGTTAAGAGACAACATCCCTTTTAGTCTTGAAGACCGCCTTAAAACTTTAGGTGCGAAATACAGCAGTGCGGCCTTACCGTTCACATCAAAAGTAAAAGTTTCAGGTAAGCTGGTCACCGGCCAGAATCCTGCATCGGCAGAAAAAGCTGCAAAAGAACTTATTAAGTTATTGGAGTAAACATTCACATTTTACTTCCGGATTCCTGTAAAGAAGCTGGTCCAAAAAGAGCGGAAAACCTTATCTTTACAGGAGTAATGTCTTTGGAAGAAAAAATAGCATTATTTAAGCCTCAACTGGAAAGGATGCCGGGAATTGCGGTAATTCATCAAATTGAGAATTACCACCCTATTTTCATGACTAAAAATGGCCTTGAATTATTTGGCCTTAGCCTGGAAGAGCTGGTAGCCATTGGGGAAAATTACTTTGAAGAATTTTTTAATCAGGATTTCACTGCGGAATTTTTTGAAAAGCTAATACCGCTTTTAAAAGAGGAAAATAAGGATGAAACTTTCACTCTTTTTCATCAGGTTTTTTTCCCCAATAAAGATAAGTGTGAATGGTTTGTAGCTTCTGTACGAATTTTTCATTCTGTAGACGGAGTTCCCACTCATACTCTTAGCATTAGCTTTCCTATAGACGATGTGGAAAGAATTCCAGATAAGGCAGAGAAACTTTTAGCTGAAACCAAATTCGCAAGACAGCATTTTAACCAGTTTATGAAGCTTAGCGCCAGGGAAAAAGAAGTGCTGAAATTAATCGCAGAGGGAAAAACTCCCCGGGACATTTCAGATCTCCTTAATATTTCAATTGATACTGTTAATTCACATAAAAAAGCTATAAAGCAGAAATTAAAGATATCCTCCTTCTATGACATATCGCTTTATGCTCATGCCTTTGATTTGGTTTAAAAATTCTTTTATTAAAAAGTTCCTTTGGCATTTTTGCCATAGTTCCACAGCACCTTGAAGAAATGATTTTAAATTCTTAGTTTTAATTCCGTAAAACATTCATACAGTTTAAATTTATTAGGATTGAAGTTTGAAGAAAAATTAAAGGATTTCGCCCCTTGTGCAGAAAAAATGCCGGGGGTAGTTGTGGTTCATGAACTACTTGAAGATAATTTCAAAACAATGTACATGAGTCAAAGAGGGCTGGACCAGCTTGGAGTTAGTTTGCAGGAATTAGGAGAAATGAATGATAAATACCATGAACGTTTCTTCAATAATGAAGACATGGAAGACTTCATGGAAAAGTTGCACAAGCTTTTACAGAATAAAGATCCCGATGAAACCTTTACATTTTTTCAGCAGGTAAAGTTTAAAGCTAGGGAAGAATGGGTATGGCATATGGGTTCTATAAGAATATTTCATCAGGATGAGGATGGAAATCCAACGCACCTGGTTACCGTTGCCTTTCCCATTGATCAAATGAAACACATCCCTCATAAAGCGGAACGTTTGCTTGCCGAAAATGAGTTCTTCAGACAAAATTTAAACAAGTTCCTATCATTGGGTAAACGGTCTAAAGAAGTTTTAAGGTTGGTTGCCCTTGGAAAAAGTTCTGGAGATATAGCTCAGGAATTGAACATCTCTGTTGAAACTGTCAATACCCATCGCAAAAACCTGAAAAAGAAGCTAGGTATCTCAACTACATACGATTTTACCGAATATGCTCAGGCATTTGACCTCATATAGAGACAAAAAAAAATCGGGGCCCCTACACCCCCGATTTTTTACTTCATTGAAACTATTCATTTCTGAATAATAATGTTTCAACTTCATGGTGTAAAAATAAAGGAAGCCTCTACTTCTTACAATACCCACTTTTGGTGATTTTAGTATAAAATTAGGGTTTTTATGTTAAAATTTCGGTTGAAAGGGATACTTCTACCGACAGTTGGTAAATAAATCTCTCATGCACAAACATTTTAAAATTTTTAAGCCATACGGATTTTTGAGTCAGTTTAGATCCAGCCAAAGAACCAGGCGCAACAAAAAGATGCTCGGCGAATTAGGAAATTTTCCAGCCGAAACTATGGCCATCGGCAGGTTGGACGAAGACTCTGAAGGCCTTCTTTTACTTACCACCGATGGCAAAGTGAGTGCGGAGATCACCGGGAGTAAGGTTCAAAAGGAATACTATGTACAGGTTGATGGCATTATTGGCACAAATGAAATCCAGGAATTAAAAGAAGGCGTTAGCATTAGCATCAACGGAAAAAATTATAAAACAAAGCCGTGCCGGGCTTTTATTCTTGATCCTGCTCCTGTTTTCCCTCCCCGTTCAAAACCTATTCGGGATTCCCGTCACGGACCAACAAGCTGGATATCGGTCACTTTAACCGAAGGAAAATTCCGACAAGTCAGAAAAATGACAGCTGCTGTTGGATTTCCTACATTACGATTGGTACGGGTACGGGTGGGAAATGAAAAACTGGAAGATATGACCCCGGGAGAAGTCCGGGAGGTACCAAATTTTAAATACTGAAGAAGCTGATAAAAATCCTTTTTACTAAAAGTTCTTTTTCGTAAATTATAGAACAAATTTTCCCCGGCTATGAAAAATATTCTGATCCCCTCAGATTTTTCGGCATCATCCCGTAATGCGGTGCTGTACGGCCTTCATTTGATGAAAGGGCGGGATTGCAATTTTTATTTGAAAGGCATAGGTTCATGTTTGAATTCTGCAGATAGCAGCTTGTCACCTAATCCGGAAAAGGAGGAATGTATAATTTTTGCCACCAAACATGAAGCAAAAGACCTGGAAAAAAAAGTCAAAAAATTCTTCCCGGAGGAAAAATTTCACTTCTATGCCTTGAATTCTTATGCAGATGTGTCCCTGGTTGAGAAGCAGCTTTCCCTGATCATTGTCAGTAATAATGTAAATAATTTTGACACTGTAGGACTGAACAAATCACTCCCAAAGCTTGATGCTCCTTTATTGTTAATTCCACCTAAAGGTTTATTTATCCCGCCAAAAAAAGTACTGCTTCTCCTGGCTCCCAATATTGAGGCAAATCCTGCTATATTAAATCCTTTAAAGAGATTCTATGGGAATCATAACTTTTCTCTTGAAATCCATAAAATTTCAGCAGGAGATCTAAAGGATGAGATTTCAAAAAGGATGGCGGATAAGCTTTTCGGAATTTTCGACTCATATCGTCCTGTAGTTAAGTTTTTCAGCTTCAATGAATATCAAAGAAACAAAGAGGCAGAAAGGCAGCAAAAGTTTGATGTGGAATTACTTCCCGTGAGCAATTATAATATGGAAAGAAAATTAAGTGATGACAGTTATCTAAAAAGTCTTTCGGGACTTGAGGTACCACTTCTAATAATACCGGGATTTGAAAAGAATTATCCTGTAAATTATAATCGTTCCCGTAAAAACCGAAAGACGACTTTCCTTTCCACATGAAAATATTCATCTCCCTCCTGTTGCTATTGCACGCCATCTTACATCTAATGGGACTGGTAAAATCATTTTATGATGACTTTTTACCGGCGCTATCCCGAAAGATCGGAAAACCTGAAGGTATTTTATGGCTGCTTTGTGCTATACTGCTTTTTATAGCAGATTTGTATTTCCTGATGGGATCGGGGTACTGGCCGGTCCTGGCCATTATTGGAGCGCTCCTTTCACAATTCTTAATTACCCTGAATTGGGAAGATGCAAAGTACGGATCTGTAATCAACATCGTGATACTGGCGGTAAGTTTCCCTGCCCTTGTTTAATTTGCGAGCTGTTTAAAAGTGTCACCCCGGGAAAGATCTCCGCTGCGATAACCTTTCATAAACCACTCCATTCTCTGTTCGGAAGTTCCGTGGGTGAAAGCGTCAGGCACTACTTTCCCCGATGTTCTTCTTTGGATGGCATCATCCCCCACTGCACTGGCGGCACTTAAAGCCTCCTGTATATCCCCTCCTTCAAGATATTCCCTGTTATAATGCGCCCAGATCCCTGCATAGAAATCTGCCTGCAATTCCAGGGCCACAGAAAGTTCATTTGACTCCCGCTGATTTAGATTTTGCTGAAGTTGCCGGACTTTTCCTGAAGTACCAAGAATAGTCTGGATGTGATGACCTACCTCATGAGCTATAACATAAGCTATGGCGAAATCTCCACCTTCGGCACCAAAACGGGTGCGGAGTTCTTCAAAAAAGCGAAGGTCCATGTAAATCGTCTGATCGGCCGGACAATAAAAAGGTCCCGCTGCAGCAGAAGCACCTCCACAGGCAGTATTTACTGCATCACTGAAGAGCACCATTCCGGGCTCCTCATATCTGGCTCCGCTTTGTTGAAAAAGCTGGTGCCAAACGTCTTCTGTATCTGCCAGAACTACTTTAGTGAATTCTCCTACCTCTTTTTCTTCAGCGGTAAGTTCTCTTGTTTCCCCTGCCGGAGCCTGCTCCTGAAATTGGTTAAGTATCTCGGTGGCATCCCCCCCTGTGAACAACTGGATGGCGATAAAGATAAGCGCAATTATTCCTCCTCCTGCCGCAATCTTCCCTTTAGAACTTCCCCTGCGGTCTTCAACATTTGAACTTTTTCTCCTGCCTTTCCATTTCATTGTTCTGAATTTTGATACAAAATAGAAATTATTCTTCCGGAAATATGTTCAGGTTTTCTTAATTCTGCTGCTGAAGTTGAAATATCCGGAAGTCCAGGAACTTAGATGACCAGAATATCAGATTTTTTTTATTACCGGCCCTCACTAATTATCCTGCCATCTTCCATTGAAATGATCCTGTCTGTACTTTGGGCGAAATCATGGTCGTGTGTAACGATCAACAACGAAAGACCCTGCTCATCACTCAACTGCCTGAATATTCTAAGGACATTTTCGGAATTATGGCTGTCAAGATTTCCCGTTGGTTCGTCTCCCATAATTATAGCGGGATCATTTATTAGCGCCCTGGCAATAGCCACCCGTTGCTTTTCTCCGCCCGAAATACGGGATGCTTTTTTCTGTGCCAGTTCGGCTATCTGCAGAATTTCAAGTTTGTGAAGGGCATCGGTCCTTATTTCTTCATTTGATTTTTCTCCCAGCTTACGAGCCGGAAGCATAATATTCTCCAGTACTGTAAACTCGGGGAGCAGGTAATGAAACTGGAATACAAAGCCTATATGCTTGTTTCTCACATAAGCCAGATAATCCGGATGCTTGCCAGTGAGCAGCTCATCATTTAAGTACAATTCTCCTTCATAGTCGGTATCCATAGTGGACAAAATGTACAGGAGAGTTGATTTTCCGCAACCGGATTTCCCCATAACAGATACAAACTCTCCCTGATTCACCTTAAAATTGATATCCTTCAGAACATGGAAATCCACGGGTTTTCTAAAATGCTTATCAATATATTTAGCCTCAAGAATTGCCTTCATAATCAAATTCCGGTTATGATCCTCACAGGATCGATCTTTCGGGCCTTCCGCGATGGAAAGTATCCGGCAAAAAATGTCGAAAGCATAGCAAAGCTGATCCCGATAACATAGAAGGCCATATCAAAATTCACCGGATAAGTCTCCACTGTTGGCAATGCCTCTGTATCAAAGGGAGTATTACTAATTAATACGGAAAGACCATAACCCAGAAGCAGCCCGATAACACCTCCCAAAAAGCCTATAATTAGCGCCTGACTCATAAAGATCAACTGCACATCTTTTCCTGAAAAGCCTGTAGCTTTTAAAATGGCAATATCGTTCATCTTCTCATATATCAACATATTCAGGATATTATAAATTCCAAAACCGGCCACTACGAGTAAGGTTATGGAAACCGCATAAGTGATGAGGTTTCGAACTGTCGTTCCGGTTTCAAACTGGGCATTGGCCGTTTGAACATCGATTGCCGTTAATCCAAACTGCTTCTCCACAGCTTCAGCAATAGGAATTGCTTCTTCTATATCAAATAATTTTAGATTAATATCAGTTATATAACTTTCCGGTTCCCCAAGAATTCGCTGAACCGTACCAAGGTTGGTATAACTTTGCACATTATCGATTTCAACAATTCCGCTTTGATAGATCCCAACGATCTTAAGTGGAAAAATATCGCCTTTAACGGTCGTTACCTGAACCCTATCCCCTACTTCCAGACTTAATTTCTCTGCCACCCCTGCACCAAGAATGATCCCGTTAGATGTGTTGTGTAGATCCCTGGCGCTGCCTTTTACAATATAATCTCCAAGGTTGAAAAGCTCTTCCTCTTTTAGAATTTCAACCCCCGAAAGATTCCCACCCAATTCAATGGAGCCTGCCACATAAAACACCTGTGTCTTCACCTGCGGAATAGCACCTTTTACCCTTTCATCTCTATTGAGATATTCCATGAGAGGTTTGGCATTATGGATCTTCTTTTGGGACAGCTTTGGCCTGACTGAATAAACTACGTTAAAAGATCCGGCCACACCATCGGTCAAAGTTACCGGCTGCTCCTCTGTCGGCTTGATCTCATTGAAGATATGAACATGAGGCGTTTGATTCAGGATAAGATCGTCCAGCATCTGGTTAAGACCGGTCATGAAACTCACAAGAGTAATATAGGAACCTATACCAAAGGTGACGCCCAGAGCAGCAATAAGCGTTTGCCGCAGTTTACTCACGAGGTGCGTTTTGGCAATGCTCAATATTACTCTGTACTTTTTCACTCCTCAGGTGGTAATAATTCTGTCTTTGCGGTAATTCCGTTTTTTATCTCTATGGAATCTATACTTTGAAGGCCGGTAATAACCTCAACGATTCCATTCTCTGTCCTTACCCGGTTTTTCCCAATTAGAAAACTGCGCGGAATCACGAGCGCGTTTTCCCTTTTTGCCACCACTATATTGGCTTCCCCGGACAATCCCGGCAATAAAACTTCGGGCGCCTCCTCAAAAAGTGCTTCTACCAGGAAAGTCTGATTCCGTTCATCCTTCTTTGGATATATCTTGTGAACTACAGCAGTAAAAATGATCTCCGGATAGGCATCCAGCCTAAGATAAACAGGCTGCCCTTCTCTCAGCCTTACAATGTCCTCTTCATCTACCAGCATCTCTATAACAAATTTGTTTGCACTCCCTAAAGTAACCAACGGCTGAGTCGGACTTACAATCTCCCCCGGATTTTTATGTAGAGCATAAACTTTTCCATCTATTTTACTGGTGACAGAATAGTCGGTAGTATTCACCTGGGATGCCCTGTATGCATTCTGCGCCTGTTTATAACGGGTCTCCAACTCTTTTTTGGTTCGATTATATTCATTCTGAAGCCTTTCCAGAGCTGTTTTTGATTTATCATAAGCCAGTTTTTTGCTTTCAAGATTGGTTCGGGAACCGATTTGCTGCTCCCAGAGCCGCTCCTGCCTTTTGAAATTCACTGAATCATTGAGATACTGAAGTTTAGCGGCTTTTATTTCCTCCTCAAGACTGGAAAGAACCGCTGCGCCACCTTCCAGGTTCTCCCGGGCCAGTTGCAGGTCTAAAAGGGCATTTTTGGATGCTATTTCGGGATTGGTCTTTATGATCTGCACCAATACATCACCTTTATTGACCAGGTCACCCTCCTCCACGAGATTCTCATCCAAAATACCGTTTACCACGGTAAAGGCCTGGTAAAGACTATCGGGCTGCACAATCACTGAAGCATAGACAGACTCTGTGATACTGGTTTCTATGGGATAGATCTTTTCCTGCTGTTGCTTACAGGAAATAAGGAAGACTAAGGTTACTGCTAAAAACCAACTCCTGTTCATAATTTGCTTTTGATAAATTTAGTCCAAAGCATGATAATCAGCGATGATATTCATCAGGTAAGACACAGGCGGGTAAAAGTTCTCTAAACCTCTTTTTTCCGATAGGTAAAACTTCTCTCCTCCCCTTTCCTCATTGTAAATTCTTCTTCATTAACTACAATCCTTATAATGTCCTGCCACCCTCCATGACTTTTAAGGAAAAGCAGGTCTTGTGTGAGTTTTATTTCAAGCCAGTGTCGACGATACCTGCATCTAAAATTTATTTCCTGAACATTGGGAGGTAGCCCGGGGTTAAAATACAGCCGTTCTTTTTTAAATTCCATACCGGTGTAACAGCGATGAATAAGATCTACTGTTCCGGCCATTGCTCCAAGGTGTATTCCCTCTGCAGTTGTACCTCGCTGAATATCGAAAAAATCACTAATGAGGGCTTCCTTAAAGTCTTTCCAGGACTCCTCTCTGTGCGACCTGGCATAAACCCAGGAATAAACTACTTTGCTAAGAGTTGAACCATGGGATGTTATTTTCCGGTAATAATCAATATTTAGAGGAATTTGTTCCTTTGGCTCAAAAGCATATCCCATAAGTGCAAATAATTCGACAAGCTCTTCAGAAGAGAATAGATAAAAAAGCATCAATACATCTGGTTGCTTTACTGCCTTATAATTTTTTACATCATCTCCTTCCTTCTCTAAAATACGATCCAGTCGCATGGACTCCCCATATAATGAATGGTACCTGTTCCAGTCAAGGTCCTTTAAATCACTAAATCCTTCAAATTGTTCTATAATTTCACCGTCTTTTAAAAAGGGAACAAACATTTTCTTACAAATATTCTTCCAGCGGGAAAGCTCTTCTTCATTTATCTCCAATAATTTGAGAAGATCCCTGGCTCTTCTATCATTAAGTTTCTCGAGTGCATATAAAGCATGTCTCAGCGTCCAAACTACCATAATATTGGTATATGCGTTATTGCGAAGACCAGCTTCGGAAGAATTGGGATAAGAGGTGTGATATTCGTCCGGACCAACGACCTCATGAATCTCATACTTCTCTCTTTTGTCGTTAAAAATTACCTTGCTCTCCCAAAATTTTGCAATTTCCAGCAGTAATTCTGCACCGTAAAAAGAAAGGAACTGAAGATCTCCTGTCACCTGGAAATACTGCCACACATTATAAGCTATAGCCGCATTTACATGTCGTTGTAAATGTGTATTATCTGGCAACCAGTTTCCAGATTCAGGATTAAGGTGTAATACCTGTGTTTCTTCGCGCCCGTTGCTTCCGCTTTGCCATGGAAACATAGCGCCTTTCAGGCCTTCTTTGGTGGCTGCAAATCGCGCTTCCCGCAGCCTTCTGTAGCGGTACAAAAGTAATGCACGGGTTAATTCGGGAATTGTGATATTATAGAAAGGAAAGATGAATAGCTCATCCCAGAAGATATGTCCGCGATAAGCTTCCCCATGCCATCCCCTGGCCGGGATTCCTACATCTTCATCAATGGTCTTGAGGCTAAAGGTCTGAAAAAGGTGAAAAATATGCAGCCTTAGTAATAGTTGATCATTATCCCCGTCAGCCTTTAAGGTAATATCGCTCTGTCCCCATAGCTCCTCCCAGGCCATTTTATGAAACCGGAAAATTTCATCAAATCCAGAGCTCCTGGTTACCAGCTTCTTTGCCTCATATAAAGGATCGGCCATGGCCATGTCC
Organism: Salinimicrobium xinjiangense DSM 19287; assembly: GCF_000423585.1. Lineage (GTDB taxonomy): Bacteria > Bacteroidota > Bacteroidia > Flavobacteriales > Flavobacteriaceae > Salinimicrobium > Salinimicrobium xinjiangense. Next base: position 135,478 of record NZ_KE384057.1, on the reverse strand, counting down.
CTGGAGATATAGATCGCTACAATTTTTTCAACACTGATGATCTTATTTTCCCGGGCTTCAAAAATGAGTTCCTGGGCGACATAATCCTGTTCTATAACATTTTTCCTTTCTAAGGCAGGCTCATATAATTCAAAATGCAGCAGAGTCCTGCAGGCCTGTGCCATAACAATTTCAGACTGGCTGCTTCTCACTTTAAGAAAAATTCCGTCTTCTTCAAAACTTCCTGTTTCGAGGGAAATAAGGTGTTGACCATTGAGAGCCCTGTAACGGTCAACACCGGAGTTGGTTATCTTTGCATTTAAAGCGGAATGAATAGTTAAACGACCTGACCAGTTGAGGGGCTGCAGCTCCCATTTTATGCCTGCAATATGCATTTCTGCCATACTCGCTATCCTGCGACTAATAAGTCGGGATTCATAACCCATCTTATCCCTGAATATCACTTCTCGCTCTAATATTCCCTCTTTCAGGTTTAGGGATTGCTGAAATTCCAGAATTTCAACAGCATCAATATCAAACCAGTCTCCATCCTCCACTTTAAACCTCAACAAAGTCCAGTCGGGCCAGTTCACCAGGTCTTCATTTTCAATGACACGTCCGGCAATAGTAGTTTCAAGCCGGTTATAACCTCCGGCGAGATAAGTTCCCGGATAATGAATATTGCCCGGCAATGCGCTTTCTGCAGCAGCCCTGGTGGCGAAATATCCGTTACCAACAGTACAAAGTGATTCTCTAAGAGACTCTTCCTGAGGAGAATATTCTAAATATTTAATTTTCCAGTCATCCATTTTAGGTGCCTTCTCTACTTATTAACTTTCGGAAAAAGATTTTTACATCTTCAAGGTCCTGCAGGGAATAATCTGCATAAGTGTTCTGACTATGTTCTCCCACGAGAATTCCAAGTCCGTGCTCTACTTCCCGAAAGGCATCTTCATCTGTCACGTCATCTCCCACGTAAATGGAAAAAGGTTCTTCTTCTTCAGAAATCACACTTTTAAGAAATTCCACTGCTTTACCTTTATGCCAGTCGATATTGGGGCGTATCTCAATAACCTTTTTCCCTCCTGCTCCGGCTAATTCCGAATAATCTTTTAATACATTACTTACGGTCTTACGAACTTCCTGCTCCTGCTCAGGTTTCACCTGCCGGTAGTGAATGGCAAGTGTAAATTTCTTTCTCTCGAAATCTACCCCTTCGATCTCCTTCAGCTTTTCTCGCATCAAAGGTTCGATTTCATTAAAAAACGGAAGCACCTTTTGAGCTTCCTCATTTTCCCTGAAAAAGCCATTAGGACCCGAAATCTCGTACCCATGGCTACCGGCGTAATATATTCCCGGTAACTTAAGTCTCTTTTTCACATCGGCCATTCCCCGACCGCTTATCACTGCCACCGGATAAATCTCTGCTAAACGCTTTACCAGCTCCCTCATTTCTTCGGAAATTGCCGCGTCTGCATGATGTTCTACTATTGGCGCCAGAGTTCCGTCGAAGTCCAGGAACAGCAAGGGTTTTTTCTGAAGATGTTTTTTACTTATTTCTGAAAAATGTTCGAGAGCCGACGGAAGTTCTGCGGCTTCCCGGCCTCTTTTAAATTCTATTTCCAGTTCCTGAAGGTTTTTCACGGCAAATTGAGCCCCATGTTCCAAAAGTTCTTCTTTTGAAGAAGCATTTTCTATTCCTATAACCAGCCGGAAATTTCCGTTTTTTCCAGCTTCCACTCCCGCCAGGGCATCTTCAATGATCAATGCCTCTTTTGGTTTCACCTGTAGTTCTTTGGCAGCTTCTAAAAATATATCCGGTGCCGGCTTTCCGGGAAAATTTCTTTCCGCTGAAGTATTGCCGTCAACTACAGTGTCAAAAAGGCCATTTTCAAGCCCTGCTATTCTCAGGATCTTCCTGCAGTTCCTGCTGGAGGATATGAGCCCGATCCTTATCCCCTGTTCCTTCCAGGCCCTTAATTGTTCAACATTCTTTTGATTTACCTGTACTCCTTCTTCGGCTACAACTTTTCCAAACACCAGGTTCTTTAGATTTCCAATTCCGCATACCGATTCTCTGTCGGGTTGATCTTTGGGACTGCCAAAAGGAAGATCCAGTCCCCGGGAAGCCAAAAAGTTCTTCACCCCATCATATCGCGGAATTCCATCAATATGACGGGCATAATCTTCATCTGTAAAAGGTAAAAAGGACTCTTTCCCCTCCTTCTTTCGGCGCTCGTTGTAACCATCAAAGGTCTTTTTCCAGGCCTTTTTATGCTGCCCGGCTGTTTGCGTGATCACCCCGTCAAGGTCTGTTATTGCTGCTTTAATTAGATATTTCATATTCTCTATTTAAAAATCTTTTTTAAACAATTTGATAGTCTGAATGATAAAGGTTGGCAAAATGGCGGCTACTCCAATCAAAAACCAGTGCCTTGGTTGCAAAGGCTGGAGATTGAGAACTTCGGCTACTACGGGAATAAAATAGGCGGCAAATACAGCTGCGGTACAAAAAGCTATCGCCATCCACACATATTTATTTCTGGTTACCTGGTTGTTTATAAGCGGTTCGTTTCCACTTCTCATATTAAACACGTGCAGAAACTGGGCAAAGGCAAGGCTTAAAAAGGCGATATTATTATTAATTCCTTCCGTTTCCTCCCAATGGAAATGAGAAAAGAAATAGGCTCCTGTCACACTTGCGGCTATGATAATGCCATATATCACTATCTGCATCCAGTTCCTTCGGCTTATGATAGGCTCTTTAGGATCTTTAGGTGGCATCTTCATCACATTAGGAGTTCCTTCTCCTATTCCAAGTGCCAGGGCCGGGAACACGTCGGAAAGCAGATTGAGAAAAAGTAGCTGCAGCGGCAGAATCGGCAAAATGAACAGCGAAAAACTAATCAGTGCGATCAGGATAATTTCTGCAAGGTGATAGGAAAGCTGGTAAAGCACAAAGCGTCTGATATTTCCGAAAATGATGCGTCCCTGTTCCACAGCTTTAACAATAGACTCGAAGGAGTCATCCTTAAGCACCACATCTGCAACTTCCTGGGCTACCTGGGTGCCCCGTTTTCCCATGGCAATTCCGATATTCGCCTTCTTGAGAGCCGGGGCATCATTCACCCCGTCGCCGGTCATGCCCACTATTTCACCGAGGTCCTGAAAATGCTTTATCAGACTAAGCTTTTGCCCGGGATCTACACGTGAAAAAATGGAAATATCAGTTACTCTTTCCTTGTTCTCTTTCTCGAGTTCCTCATTGAGATCTTTGCCGTGTAGAGCCGGCACCTCATGGTCTTCCTCTGATAGAATATTTACTTCCCGTCCTACATTTTTGGCAGTTCCGGGATGGTCACCGGTCACCATCACCACCTTGATACCTGCAGCTTTACAGGTCTCAATCGCTTCACTCACCTCTTTACGGGGCGGATCAAGAAATCCCAACAGCCCTACAAAGATCATCTCATGGAGAAAATCTTCAGCCTCTTCTCCCGTTGGCAGATCCTTTGTTGTTTTGTAAGCAAAGCCCAACACTCGCAGCCCGTCCTCTGCCATTTTATTATTCCTCTTCTTCCACTTTTCTTTTTCCTCCTGAGTTAGTTTTACCGGTTCCCCATCTTTAAGGATCTTTTCTGAGCGCTCTAAAATGGCATTTGTAGATCCTTTCCCCGCTACATAGAGACCCCCATTTTCCCGGTAAATGGTACCCATCACCATAGATTCAGAATCAAAAGGATCGTGTAGTTCCCGCTGTAACTCCTGTAGTTGATCAAATAATTTCCTATCGTACCTGCTAACAAAATCCAACAGCGCAATTTCCAAAGGGTCTCCTTTTGCCTTTCCTTTTGGGTCTTTGGCTTTACCATTATCTCCGGAAATGGCCGTCTCCGGTTCTTCCAGAGAAGCATCATTAGCCAGTACAGCAATTTTTATTAACTCCTTAAAATTATTTTCAGTAGTCTGCTGCAGTTCCTCTTCCAGTTGGGGCTTATTGTCATGCCAGTCAACTTTTAGTAGCTGATCGTGCGGAAAAAAGAAACTGTGCACGGTGAGTTCATTTTTGGTGAGGGTTCCTGTCTTATCTGTAAAGATCACTGTGGTCTCTCCTAAAGTTTCTACAGCACTGAGGCTTTTGATGAGGACATTCTTTTTTGCTAAACGTACCATTCCGCGGGCCAGGGCGATACTGGCAACAATGGGTAAACCTTCGGGAATGGCAGCAATGGCCCAGGCAATGGAGGTTTGAACCAGTTGATAAACTTCTTTACCTGCGAGCCAGCCAAAGAAGAAAAAGGCGGCCGCCATTGCAAGGATCACGTAAATAAGTTTCCTGGTGAGTCTGTTGAGTTTTTGGTTAAGCGGAGTTTCTTCCTGCTCCTGTTCCTCAACCAGGGAAGAAATATTTCCCACCTGCGTATCCATTCCGGTGGCAAAGACCAGAGCGGTTGCAGTACCTGCCGTTACAGCAGTACCTTTGTATAAGGTGTTTGTGCGATCGGCAACCTGCAATTCCTCCTTTATGACTTCCGACGTCTTCTCTACCGGAACAGATTCGCCTGTCAATGGGGATTCATCGACCGTGAGTTCGACAGCCTCCACTATACGGGAATCTGCCGGAATAAGGTCCCCTGCTTCAATGCTAATGAGGTCTCCGGGAACGATTTCTTCGGCATCGATCTCCTTTTCTTCAGCATTCCTGATCACAGTAGCTCTTATCTTATCCAGTTTCTTAAGGGCCTGCATGGATTTTTGGGCCTGGAACTCCATCCAGAACCCAATACCAGTGTTGACCAGCAGTACAATGAAAATAGCAACACCTTCAGGAATGTCACCAAAAATCAACGCCAAAGCAGCAGCAGCGAAGAGCAGGTAAATCACGGGATTGTTGACCTGAGACAGGATAAGATCCCAGATACTTCTTTCTTCAGACTCTTTTAATTTATTTCTTCCGTACTGCTTTAATCTTTCATCTGCTTCCTCGTTGGTAAGGCCGTCTTTTAAACTTGAATTCAGATCATGGGCAACCTCTTCTACCTCCTTCCGGTAAGCTTCTGTGCTTTTAAGCTCCTGCTCTTCGCCTTTGCTCATAGTTGCTGATTTAGATACGGTTTACCTCAGGATTCCACCAGATTAGGTTTCAGATCATTTTTCCCTCTCCCGAGGTTTGCTCAAGCAGCTGTTGATAAAGCATCTCAACATCCTTCTTTTGGAGCAATTCTGTTCCGGGAGATTTAATAGTAGCGCTACCACATGCCAGCCCGAATAAAATGGCTTTTTCGACAGGCTCACCCTTTGAAAGGCTGTACACCATCCCTGCAACCATGCTATCCCCTGCACCTATAGAACTCACATGCTCCACCTGTGGCGCAGGATAATGCAACACCTTTCCTTTTGTAGCCAGCAAAGCACCTTCCCCTCCTAAAGAGAGGACAATAATTTCAACAGGATACTTGTCCAGGATATTCAGCAGTACACTTTTTTGTTGTTCCCTTGTTTCTGCTGATTCCCCGGTAATATCCTTAAGTTCATTTTTATTGGGTTTTAAAAGGTAAGCACCTTCTTCCAGCACTCCTTTATATGATTTTCCGGAGGTATCGAGAATAAATTTGAGGCCGCACTTGTTGGCTCTTGCCGCTGCCTGCGCATAGAAATCGGCCGGAGCGTCGGGTGGAAGGCTTCCGCTGGCGACGAGAAAGGAACCTTTTTCACATTCATCTACTTTTTCCAGCAAAGATTCATAGTCCCCTTCCTGAAGTTCAACTCCAGGAAATCCAAAGCGGTAAAGATTCCCGGTAGAGATTTCGGTTATGGCAAAGTTCTGTCGCAGGTCATTCGCAACCTTTACAGGATCCTCTTTTACTCCTTCTTTCTTTAGCAGGTCAGAAAATAATTTGCCTGTATGTCCTCCTTTGGTATACACTGCTGTAGATTCACCACCCAACCTCTTGATCACTCGGGAAACATTAACTCCACCACCACCGGGGTCAATGAGTGGTTTCTCACACCTGAGCTTTTCATTAGGCTCCAACTTTTCTGTTTTTGAATATATGTCAATGGCCGGATTGGCTGTAAGAGTAATGATCATTGCTGGTATATTAGTTTAATGTGACGTTCTCTCTAATTTACAGATTAGTTTTCCAATAGGCTCAACCGGTACCGTAAAATTTGCTTAAATGTCTTTTCCTAATCGTTGTCTAAGAATACTCTTTACCCTCGGTATGCTTTCTACATCCAGAAGGTTCAAAGCGGGAACGCCACAAAGTTTTTCTACCAGTTCCCTTCCGCCAAGTGTATTGGATGAGATCCCGGTAACTATATCCGGCTTTACATTAAAGGCATCCATAATTCCCATTACTGCATAAGGATCTGACGCATTTAGGATCACACATTTCACCTGATCTTTTATTCCCAGATAAGCTATCTCTCCGTTATAAGGTTCTAACGGAGAGGCCCCAATTTCAATCACCGCCACATCTGGAGCTTCGGCACTTATTCTGTCTAATATATACTCAAGTTTTTCTGTATATTCTTCGGGAGGACAAATTGAAGATGGCAGGCCTGCATCTACAAAATCAATAACAGCATCGGCCCCTACATCCTTTACTGCCAGAATATCCTTGAGCCTGCCCGTGCCGGTGATTTTTCCTCCCATAACTTTAAATCCTGCGGCTTTAAGAATGCTGGTCACTATACGGGCACTGGTGGTTTTACCTGAAGACATGGAAGTGCCTATAAACAATATTACAGGAGTTTCAAATTTGGTATGTGCTACAGGTTTAATAAAGTCATCCATCGTAAGCTTTTTCCCGTCCCTGCAGGCATGACCCAGGTACTTGATCTCCATGAATTTTGGAAGAAAAACAGATTTTGAGGTAAGTTTTCCTAACAAGCCTCCCCAGCTCAACACATGTAACATTCCATCCTCTTCCACCTCTTTCCAGGTACCTGTTGCCTCCAAAGTAGCATGACGTATTCCCAGAACCCCTACCAGGGTATCACCATCCATCACTCCACGCAATCTTCCATTTGTCAGCTCAAGTTTGGCTTCATTTGTACCCACATCGATTATTTTGCAGACAACATAATCTCCCGTAGCCCACTTCTCCTTTTGCAGTTTTTTGATCTGGAATTCCTTCTCTGCAAGATCGGAAGTCCTTGTTAGTGCGGTAAAAATGTATCTGTGATCCATGGCTTCAGGTTTAGATATTTAAAGGCTTCTCCATCAGGAGTAGTGTGAGCAGCGATGTTCGTTCAGCAAGACTTTCTGTGAATATGAATTCGTGATGTGCATGGGCACCATCCCCGGTTGTTCCCAATCCATCAAGAGTTGCTGTATAGAGGCTGGTGGTATTACCATCAGATCCCCCACCGGCAGTAGCCTCCTGTAGGTCCAGGTCGAGCAGTTTACCTCCGGCTTTTGCCCGCCTCCATAGTTCCTGATTTCTTTTAGTTTTTTCCATGGGAATTCGGCTTATTCCTCCTTCAATTTTCATGTTCACCTCCTTATGTAAAGGCTTCAGAGAAAATATTTTTTGAGAAATATAATCAGCATCTTTCTTATTGTATACCCGCACATCAACAACAGCACTGCTTTCAGAAGCTACTACATTGGCTGAAGTTCCTCCTGAGATCTTTCCGACGTTAATTGTTATTCCCTTTTCGGGATCGTTCATTTCAAAAAGTTTTTGAACCTGATTTGACAACTCTACTATGGCATTAACACCTTTTTCGGGGTCAAGACCGGCATGAGCCGCCCGTCCCTGCACCTTTAAAGTAAATTTACCAATTCCTTTTCTTGCCGTTTTTAATCTCCCCTCCAGTCCAAGCGGAGGTTCCAGAATAAAGGCCCGATTTGCAATTGCGGCTAACCGGGCTATAGCAGGTGTGGATTCCCGGCTCCCTATTTCCTCATCTGTATTGATCAATACCACCGGCAGCACCTCCGGGCGAAGTTCCATGTTTTCCAGACACCGCAGAGAAAAAAATATCTGAGTAAGCCCGGCTTTCATGTCATATATCCCCGGTCCCATAAATTTTTCCTTTTCTTCATGAAGGGGCATTCTCTCAATACTATTAATTTCCCATACGGTATCGCAATGCCCTATTAATAATTGTAAGGGAATATTCTTTTTTCGGTTTTGCGGCCGTGCGTACAAATATCCCCCTGTCTCTTTTCCCGGTACCCGTAACGTGTAATAGTTGAGCTTTTTAAATTCTGATTCAAGGAAATTCATTATTCCATCCAGGGCCTGCAGGTCTTGGGAGGGAGATTCCATCATGACCAGCTCCCGGAGAAATTCCTTCATTTGTCCTGTTTGCGACTCCACCTGTTTCCGCATCTCTTTGGCCATATGTGTGGAAAGTGTCATTTTCTAAAGTCTTCAGGAAAAGGAAACCTGTGGGTATTACTTACTCTCGCAAACCTGTCTGGAGCAATAAAGGCAAGAAGGTTATATTCATTCAACTGTTCCTGGGCATCACTATCTGAAACCCGTCGGTATTCTTTTTTTACATACGCCGCTGTGATCTCTCCGGTAATGATGCTGTTCTCACCAAACCCGTCAATTATTTTAAAAAGCGAACATTCAAAAATGAGATAGGCATCACGAAGCACGGGAACATCCAGAGATTCTGCACGTGCCACAGGAAGACTACTTACCACATCCCGGTATTTGGAAATAAGTTCTTCCCGTGATGTAGCACTAATTGAAACCGGTACTATATCTTCGGGAAGTGGAAAACTTACAGTGAATTCACCTGTTCTTCGGATATTCTGATAGGTACTGTGTTCGGGAGTACAGACAAAACCGAAATAATTTTCAAACCCAACAGGAAAAGCCATATGCTTTGGAGCCATGTCGTATTGTAATCCTTCCCGGGTACCAACTACAACAAGAGGAGCAACCATAAATATCCTGTCCCATACAGCAGTAGAGAGATCAAGGAAGGAGTAATTACTTCTATCTGTAATTTCCATAAACAACTTTTTAAATCTCCTTCAATTTACTGCTATAAATATTGGTTATTAATGACATACGTCACTTTCCTGTGGTTTTCAAATATGAAAATCCTTAACTTACATAACTATTATCCTCTTATTTAAAATAAATTTGAACTACAATGTATGGGATCGGGATTGTGTGTGTGTGTTCTGGCACAAACCTGAGAGATATCATAGTTAATTCCATTCATCTCCAGTAGCTTTAAAAAGAAAATTTTAAGTATGGCTGAAAATTTTCCCATGGCCACCAATGTGAAATCCTTTTTTACGGAAATAGGTTCCCTGTCACGCTTCGCCGGAAGATTTTTTAAACAGTTATTCAGCCGGCCTTTCGAGTTCAGAGAGTTTTTGCGACAGTGCTATCAAATGGGTAATAAATCTCTCTTACTGGTAGGAATTACAGGATTCATTCTGGGGCTCGTTTTTACCTTACAATCCCGACCTACTTTAGAAGAATTTGGAGCTTCCTCGTGGATACCTTCTATGATAAGCATTTCTATCGTAAGAGAAATAGGACCGGTGATCATTGCCCTTATCTGTGCAGGACGTATTGGGTCCAGCATAGGTGCTGAACTTGGGTCCATGAAAGTAACGGAGCAAATTGATGCCATGGAAGTCTCGGGCACCAATCCTTTTAAGTTCCTCGTGGTAACCCGTATCCTGGCCGCCACGCTTATGCTTCCCCTTCTCATTATATTCGGGGATTTTGTTGCTCTCATAGGCTCGGCCCTTGTCGAAAATATTAAGGGACAGGTGTCTTTCCTTCTGTATTTCAATCAGGTATTTGATGCCCTTGGCTTTCGGGATCTACTGCCGGCCACAGGTAAATCCTTTTTCTTTGGTTTTGCTATTGGACTGGTGGGATGCTTTAAGGGTTATAACAGCAGTAAAGGAACTGCCGGGGTAGGTCGTGCCGCCAATTCGGCTGTAGTATATACCAGTATGCTACTTTTCATTATTGACTTTATAGCTGTTTTTTTAACCGAACTTATTTACGGATAACATGAAGGATGAAAATACATACTCCTCCTTTGAGAAAGGAAAACCAGTAATTAAGATCGAAAACCTGCAGAAGCAATTTGGAGATGAGGTGGTGTTGAACAATTTTAATCTTGAAATGTTCGAAAATGAGAACCTGGTTTTAATGGGAAAATCAGGTTCGGGAAAATCTGTAATGATCAAATGTCTTGTGGGATTAATGGAACCTGATAGTGGAAGAATAGAGGTACTAGGTAAGGATATTTCCAGACTTGAACGCACCGAAATGGATGAACTCCGGGCAGAGATTGGTTTTCTTTTCCAGGGTAGCGCATTGTATGATTCCATGACGGTAAGAGAAAATCTTGAATTTCCCCTGCGCCGTCATACTAAAAGAATGAACATAGAGAATACAGACGAACTGGTACTTGAAGCATTAGAAAGTGTAGGGCTCACGAAAACAATCGATCTTATGCCCGAAGAACTTTCGGGAGGGATGCAGCGCAGAATTGCCTTAGCGAGGGCACTCATACTTAAACCAAAGATCATCTTGTATGACGAACCTACCACAGGATTGGATCCCATCACTGCAAAAGAGATCATTCAATTGATGAAGAACATTCAGAAGAAATACAAGACCTCGTCACTTATCATAACGCATGACGTAGACTGTGCGCGGGTGATCTCAGACCGGATGATCCTGCTACTGGAAGGAACCAACTATGCAGAAGGAACTTTTAAAGAACTATCAACTTCTGAAGACCCAAAAATACAGGCCTTCTTTAAATAAAATAGGATGAAAAATTCAAATCCACAAAACCTGAAATTAGGGATCTTTGTGATCCTGGGAATAGCCATTTTTGTGGCAGCGGTATATTTTATAGGAAACCGTCAAAATTTATTCGGGGACAGCAGTGTCATTACCTCGGTTTTTAAAGATGTAAATGGTTTACAACGCGGGAATAATGTTCGCTTTGCCGGGGTTAATGTCGGGACCGTGCAGAACATCAGGATCCTTAACGACACGAGCATAGCAGTAAGTATGAGGATCGATGACCGCACTATGAAACTCGTCCGGAAAAATTCCCTCGCTACCATAAGTTCCGATGGGCTGGTAGGCAGCATGATCGTTAATCTACTGCCCGGAGAAAATGACAGTCTTGCTTCAAAACCTTTACAACCCGGAGATACTATAGCCTCCATTAGTAAAATTGCCACTGCAGATATGCTTACTACTTTAAGTACGACTAATGAAAATGCCGCGCTTTTAACCGCCGATCTACTTAAGATCACCAATAGCATAAATGAGGGAAAAGGCACCATTGGGGTTTTAATAAAGGATGAGGAGATGGCCAATAATTTTAAACAAAGTATAGAGGGGCTGCGACAGAGCACCTCCACAATTTCGCGAATGGTAAACCGTGTTAATGTAATTTTAGATGAAGTGAGCTACAAAGAAAGCGTTGCAGGGGTACTGCTTAGCGATACTATTGCTGCCAGACAAATTGAGGGGATCATATCCAATCTGGAAATTTCTGCCTTGCAAATAAGTGATGTTACAACAAACCTGCAGCAGTTTTCCTATGACATAAGGCAGGGTGAAGGAGCGCTTGATTATATTTTAAACAATCCCGGTGCAGTGGAGCAACTTGATGCGACTTTAAAGAACATCGAAGAAGCTACCAGGAAATTTGACGAAAACATGGAAGCCCTGCAGCACAATATTTTATTGAGAGGTTACTTTAAAAAACAGGCAAGAATAAAAGCTAGGGAGGAAACTCAAATGGATTAAAAAAGAAAAAGCTGCCCGTAAGACAGCTTCTTCTAAAATATCAGATTATATTATTCAACAATGAATTTTCCACGCATTTGAACGTAATGTCCGGGAAAACTACAAATGAAATCATAAGTTCCCGCCTCGGGAGCTGTAAATTCAATAGAGGTCTCCTCTCCACCTCCAATCATCTCTGTATGTACAATGACTTCATTTGTTCCCTCAGGAATATAATCATTACCACTGGCCGTAGCTGCCTGCTGGGCAAAATTTGCAACATCTGTCCCCTGCTGTAAAAGAACAAAATTATGACCCATTGCATTTTCAGGAAGCTGCCCTACATGCTTCAAGGTTAGTCGCACGGTTTCGCCTGCTTTAACCCGAATTTCGTTAAGGTTAAATTTCATCATGTCGTCTCCGGTCAGGTTCACCTGAACCACACCTTCTTCTGAACGTTGCACTGCTTCTCCGCTTTGGTTATTACTTCCGGTAGCCTCAACATTGTCACTTGTTTCGACTCTCTCCAGGGAGCCCTCTTCCCCTATGGTTATTGTTTCCTGTTCTTTTTTCTCGTCACCACAGCTAACCAAAAGGATTGTCACCAGAACTGCAAGAAATTTTGTTAGATCTTTCATATAAAATTGTTTTAGTTAATGAACGCTCATTTTTTTGAGCCTTTCAAAGATAAAAAGAAATAATCCGAATGGAAAGGGAGTTAAAAGCAGATATACGTGATGGCAGTTAAAAATACTATAAAATATGGGTCATCTTCCATCGTTTAAGATCAGGCAGGATTTTAATTGTCTGGTGTGCTTCTTCAATGCTTATCTCATCATGGTGACGGGCCATATCGAGTAATTTTTTTTCCATATCCTGAATGGTAAGATGATGATCCCGAAATTCCCCATCCCTGAAACAATCCAGACAATAATCGGAATTTGGGCTTTTATCCCTATTGGTCCCTCTCATTTTAGGAGAAAAGGGCAGTCCGCAACATTGGCATGTAAGTGATTTCATAATTAAATATTTCCGGAGGCTTATGTCCGGGAAAAATCCTCTTTTAAAGATAACCAACCAAGGACTAAAAACCTACTTCTTTAGGACCTAAATATTTCCCAAAAATGAAATTCTAACGTATCTTTATGAGGCAGGACTTCTTGACGAAATTCCTGATTGATTAAGTTGTACCCTCCTTATTCTCAGTATTATGGAAAAAACAGTTCTCCTAATCGAAGATGATCTTGTACTTTCTGAGAACACCAAAGAGCTATTAGAACTCTCCGGGTATAGAGTTCTTTCCTCTTACGATGGAAAATGTGGATTAAAAAAAGCCTTTCATGAAATCCCGGATATTATAGTTTCAGACATTATGATGCCAGACCTGGATGGATATGATGTTTATAAAGGGCTTCAAAACAACCGGAAAACCTGTAACATTCCTTTCATATTTCTTTCTGCAAAATCCAATCCCGGTGATGTACGTAAAGGAATGAACCTGGGAGCAGATGATTATATAACCAAACCGTTTAATGAAGAAGATCTTATCCTTGCTATTGAAAAGCGGCTGGAGAAAAGAGATAAACTTCTACCGAATAAAAAGGACCGCAAAAAGCAATACAGCGAAATCCAACTTGAAATCCTTAAAGAGCATTTTCGTACTTATGGGGAACAACTTGAAGCCGAAAAAAATGAAGAGATCTTTTTAGAAGGACGTAATGCTTCGAATATATATCTGCTTGAATTTGGACTGCTTAAAACCTTCAGACTTGATGAATATGGCAAGGAATTGATAACAGGTATTGGTCAAAAAGGGGATTTTTCAGGATTCTATAGTTTTAAATCTTCTTCTACCTATCCCGAGAACGCTACCGCCCTGGAGCGAAGTATTCTTTTCAGGATTTCCCATGAAGAATTTGTTCATATGCTGGAGCAAAACCAGGAGCTCATGCTGGAATATGCAGAGTTACTTTCAACCCACCTCGATATTCTTCGTACTCACCTGCTGGAAATGGCCTATGGCTCAGTCCTTAAAAAAACAGCAAGTACCCTTCTTGAGTTTGTAAAAAAGACAAACACCGGTGCCCAACACGTACTCAAGATATCCCGAAGTGATATGGCAAGTGTTGCAGGGATTTCTACAGAAAGTTTTATAAGAAGTTTATCCGCTCTTAAGAATCAGGGAATTATCGATATCATAGGTCGGAATATAAAAATTCTTGATCCAAAGAAACTTCATAATATTCACTGAGGCGCGAGTATTAAATTATTCTTAATTTAAATGCTTTATGACATTTATCATGACAGCATAAAAAGCTGATATTTAATTTAATACAATAATTAATTAAAAAATTACAGCTATGTCATTGATTAAAGCAAACAGGCGCAGGACTCCCAGGTTGAGTAATGCCTTTCAAAATGATCCATTCTTCAGAGATTTCTTTGATCGCAGGGGAATGCTAAATAATTTATTTGAAAATAACGGGGATTTCGATCTTAATCCGGCAATGAATATCAAGGAAAAAGATAAAGAGTTTGAAGTTGAACTTGCTGCTCCCGGTTTAAATAAAGAAGACTTTAAAATCACTCTTGAGGAAGGTATCCTCACTGTATCGGCAGAAAAAGAGGATAAAAAAGAAGAAGAAAAAGAAGGTTATGTCAGTAAAGAGTTCAGCTACAACTCCTTTAGCAGATCGATAAGCATACCCGAAAATGTAGATGATGACAAGGATATAAATGCAAGATACGAGGACGGAGTTTTAAAATTAAAGCTGAAAAAGCGTGAAAATATGCAACCTAAAAAGGCTAAACAAATACAGGTTTCCTAAGAAAAAAGGTGAGAAAAGAGGGGTGAAATTCATCCCTCTTCCTTCTTAAGAAAATGACAAGTATCATTGTTTGCTCAGGTATTTTCGTCTAAATTTAAGAGTAAAATCCAGGTAATGAGAAAAATAATTATCCCTACAGATTTTTCAGAGAATGCATTCAATGCTCTGAAATATGCTTCTGAATTATTTAAGTATGAAAAAAGTGAGCTTTATATCTTACATGCCTATGCCGATGAGGTTTTTAATACTGAAGCAACCATTACCAGAGAATTCCTTGAAGAATATAAGGAAAGCGTAAAAAAGAAGGCAGACCGGGAACTGGAAAAATTGAAATCCCGCATTCTGGATCTCTTTCCAAATCCAAAACATAAGTACTATACAATATCTGCATTTGGTCTCCTGATTGACGAGGTAAATGATCTGGCCGAAAAAGAAAATGCAGATCTCATAGTAACCTCCACCCGCGGACTTACCAACGATAGGAAGCTCACCTTTGGAAGTAATACGCTGCAAATCATAAAATATGTACAATGTCCGGTCCTGAGTATACCTGAAAACTATGACTTTTCTGATCCACACCGCATTTTATTTCCCACCAATTACCTATTACCATATCAACGACGTGAACTCAAACTTGTTGGAGGAATTGCACGATCCTTTTGCGCTGAAGTCCATATGCTTTATGTTTCCAAGTCTCCAAAAGAAACCTTTAGACAGAAAGATAATAAGGATGCCATTTTAGATCAGTTATATGAGATTAAAGTGGAGTTCCATCATGAAGAGCTCCTGGAAAAGACTGAAGCCATGGAAAAAATGATATCAGAATTAGATATAGACCTGCTCATCCTGGTAAATTCCCGTCATAGTTACCTTGAAAACCTCCTTTATAAATCCACCATTGATAAAATTGGACTACATCCACCAATCCCCTTCCTCGTGCTTCAAAATTTCCATAGATCATAAAACTTTCTGCCATGAAAAAAATTCTCTTACCAACAGACTTTTCAGAAAATGCCTATAACGCAATAAAATATGCAGTACAGCTATTGGAAAAAGAGGAATGTGAGTTTTACCTGCTCAACACCTATACTCCGGTTCTATATGATAACGAGTATCTGGTTTATAGTGCATCTCAACCCACACTTACTGAGATCTACAGCAATAAATCCATGCAGGGTCTTGAGAGGGTCCTGCGCCGGATTAAAAGAAACTTTAAAAATGAGAAGCATAGTTTTAAAAAGATTTCATCTTTTAATTTATTGACCGATGAAATTAAGGACCTCGTGGCAGAAAAGGAAATTGACCTGGTGGTAATGGGCACAAAAGGAGCTACGGGAGCCCAGGAAATCCTCTTTGGAACCCATACTGTACATGCCATTAAAAAAACCCGCTGTCCTCTATTGGCTATTCCATCGGAATATGAGTATAAAGCACCTAAACAAATCCTGTTCCCTACAGATTATGAGGCCGAAATTCCCAAATTACTTAAAGTTATGAGGGAAATTGCAGATCTTCACGCCTCTACTATTCACATCCTGCACGTTTATTTCGGAGTAGACCTCTCTCCCGAACAAACTAACAGGAAAAGAGCATTGGGCAGAGCATTTAAAAATAATGCCCACCACTTTTACAGTATTACAGAAAAAAGTGTAACACGGGCAATATTCGATTTCCAGGATGAGAACGAAGTGGATATGCTGGCCATGATAAATAATAAAAGATCATTCTTTGAAAACCTTTTATTCATGCCTGTAGTAAATGAAATAGGCTTTAATGTGAAAGTTCCATTCCTGGTAATGCCTTCACCCAAAAAGAAGTAGCATGAAAAATATTCTATTACCCACTGACTTTTCCCAAAACTCTTTCAATGCGATTTCCTATACAATCGATATGTTTCGGGATGAGAAGGTGAAATTTACACTCCTACATGCTTATAAGGTATTTGAATATTATGAAAAAAGTATGTTAGCAGCACAACCGGGCCAGCAAAGTCTTGAAAAGGCAAAAAAAGAGGTGGAGGATGAACTGGAAGAATTGAAAGAATCACTTCAGGAAGAAGCCGGAAAAGAACATCAGTTCAAAACAACTACTCATAATTTATTACTTGTTGATGCCATAAAAAAAGAATTAAAAAAGCAAAAGCCTTATTTAATATCTATTGGTACCCAGGGACGTACCGGTGCGAAAGAAGTAGTGTATGGCAGTAATACCTTAAATGTAATGGAGGAAATAGAAAAATGTCCTATTCTGGCCATTCCTGCACATGCCGGTTTTAAACCTCCGAAGGAAATAGTACTGGCTAATAGTTTCAAAATAGAACTCACAAGTGTAGATCTTGAATTTTTAGTTGGCCTTGCAAGGAAATTTGGTTCAGCAATCAGAATCCTCCACATCTCTGAAGAAGGTGGTTTGAACCAATATCAGCATTACAACCGCAAACAGCTACAGGAGAAGTTGGCAGAAGTAAAACATTCATTTCACTATCTGGAATATTTAAGTGTTCCCATGGGCATCTATTCTTTCTCTGAAAGTCGGGGCAGCGACATTATTGCTTTTGTAAATAAGAAACATTCACTGATTGAAAATATGCTGCTGAATCCATTATACCGGAATCTTGCACATTTTTCAAAAGTACCTGTTTTAGTTTTACATCATCCTCAGATAAAGAAGAACTGAAACCTTTAAAATGAAAATTATAACCGCATCGGGAGAGAAGTCAATCTTTTCAAAAGAAAAGGTGGCAAACTCCCTTAGAAGGTCAGGAGCAGGAGAGCCAGTGATCCAGGATATTTTAAAAACTCTTGGAAAGGAACTTCACGAGAACATGACCACTAAAGAAATTTATAAGCGGGCTTACAAACTCCTAAAGTCACAGGATGGGCTAACCGCTTCGAGGTACAAATTAAAAAGGGCAATATTCGAATTGGGACCTACAGGGTTCCCTTTTGAAAAATTTATAGGAGCTATTATGAAACATATGGGATATGAAGTAGAGGTGGGCAAAATTGTCCATGGAGCATGTGTAACCCATGAAATAGATGTAATGGCTATTAAAGAAGGAAAGAAAAATTTAATGGAATGTAAATTCCATAGTGAACAGGGCAGAAACTGTAATGTCAAAATTCCATTATATATTCATTCCCGATTTGAAGATGTTAAGAATTATCACCGGTTAAATGGAGGAGATGATACTACATTTCATGAAGGATGGGTAGTGACCAATACAAGGTTTACAGAAGATGCTCTTGCCTACAGTCGTTGTATGAATTTAAAGCTTTTAAGTTGGGATTATCCCAAAGGAAATAGCTTAAAAGAAAGAATTGATCATCTGGGTCTATACCCTATCACAGTATCTGGCTTACTTTCTCAAAGAGAAAAGCAATTCCTGCTAAGCAGGGATATCGTATTATGCAGGGAATTGATCGATGACAATTTTCTTCTTGACCAACTTGAAATTTCAGCAAGTCGAAAAAAACGAATTCTTTTCGAAATGCGGGAGCTATGTGATCCTCATAAAAAATCTCATGAGTGAAGAAGCTAAAATTCATTTTTTAGGTGCCGCAGGAACGGTTACGGGTTCAAAATTTCTGCTTGAGGTTTTTGGAAAGAATATTTTAATAGACTGCGGAATGTTCCAGGGTCTTAAGGAGCTAAGAGAACTTAACTGGCAAAAATTTCCATTTCCCCCGGCTAAGATTGATCTTGTATTACTAACTCACGGGCATCTCGATCACACAGGAGCATTGCCCCGCCTCGTCAAGGAGGGTTTTAAAGGAGAAATAAGAGGTACTTCCCCTACTTTGGCCATTGCCGGGATCATTTTGACCGATAGTGCCAAGATCCAGCAGGAAGATGCTGAAAGAGCTAATTCAGAACATTTTTCTGTACATGATCCTGCACTTCCCCTTTACAATGAAGATGACGTAGCCAAGACGCTCAAGCTTTTCAGCACCGTGAAGCCCCTGGAATGGATTACCTTCAGTGAGCAGATAAAATATAGATTGATTCCCAACGGCCATATCCTGGGTTCTACATATATTGAATTGAAAATTGGGAAAAAAAACTTTATTTTTTCAGGTGATATTGGCCAGAAGAATGACAGCCTGCTCAAGCCACCACAAAAGCCAGAACGAGCTGATTATTTATTTCTTGAAAGCACCTATGGAGACAGGTTACATCCCCAGGAGGAAACAGATAAGATCCTGAAACAGGCTATTGAAAGTACTCTGGAGCAACAGGGTATCCTCATCATTCCCAGTTTCGCAGTAGAGAGGCTGCAGACCCTTATGTATGAAATTTACAAATTACATAAAGAAAATAAGATCCCTCCCATTCCTGTCTATATCGACAGCCCTATGGGAAATGAGGTCCTAAAGACATTTAGCAGATTCATGTCCTGGCATAAATTATCTCATGAAGAATTTCGTGAGATGAAAAAAAGGTTCAGGATTATCACAAATTACAGAGACACCTGGAAAACAATAGAAGATCCGCAGCCAAAGGTAGTTATTGCCGGAAGCGGAATGGTCACCGGCGGAAGAGTTCTGACCTATTTGAGATTTTTTATTGAAAATCCCTCCACCACCATTTTACTGGCGGGATATCAGGCTGAAGGTACACGAGGCAGACAAATCCAGGAAGGACTAAGTGAGGTGAAAATATTTGGGAAGTACTACCGGTTAAAGGCTGCCGTTAAAAGTATTAATAGTCTTTCTGCACATGCAGATCAGGAAGGCTTGCTGGAATGGCTTGATGAAATTAAAAACTCTCCGCAACGAATCTTTCTCATCCATGGAGAAAAAGGAGCATCAGATTATCTAAGGGTAAAGATCAGGGACAGGTATGGATGGAGAGCTGAAATCCCTCACCTCAATCAGGTGGTTAACGTAGAGATATAAAAAAATCCGTGGCCTAAGCCACGGATCCTCTTTCCGCATCCGGAGATGCCGTTTCTTAAGAACAATAAATTATTCTACAGAAGTAGTATCGATAATGTCTTCTACTACAGTACCACCGGTGCTTGTAGTATCAGCAATTTCTTCAACCTCAACTTCCTCAGCTTCAATTGAAGTCTCTGGAGTCTCGATAACTTCTACTGCACTTTCTTCAGTGGTTTCAGTAGTAGTTTCTTTACAGGAAGTAAAACTAAATACTAATGCGATTGCAGCAAAAGTCAAAAAAGATTTTTTCATTTTAAATGAATTATTAATTGTTTGAGGGATCAAATGTATATCATTTTTTGATTCTCAACACATGATAAAAAATTATTTTCAGTTAATTTTTAATATAACCTAAAAACTCTTAATTCTTTTTGATTTTAAGTGAACAGAAACGTTTTAATCTGACATTTGTCATGAATAAAAAGGAAATATTCTTTACCTTAATATCTTAAATACAGGAAATTATGAACCGAAATACTTCCAAAAGTTTTTCAGCTAATGAAAAGGATATCGACAGGCTGTTAAAGGAAAATAGCAGTTGGAAAAACAGCCTGTCTTTTATTTCTGAAGAAATATTTTTCTTTACCATATTTCTGACAGCAGATATTTTCCGCAAGAATGTGCTCAACCTGTATGAAAAACTTCAGATTTTCTACAATGACCTGCAGGAGTACAAAAAAACTAATATTGAACTGGTTAGGGAAGTGCACAATCATAGATACGACATTGAAGGAATACGCGAATGTGAGGATATAAGCTGCGAAGTTTTTTATCACGATGAACATATTAAACTCGGACAAAGAATTAAGATGTTCAATGAGAAATTTGAGAAGTTTAAATTGGAGATGATGGCCTATACAGGGAATAATCTTAGAAAAACAAGTAAAGAAAATTAATCAATTACTAATTTACTGTGCTATGGAAAACAAAGCCCACCATTACAGGTATATTGAATGGAAAACACCAGATGAAATGCATTTCTCATCACTGCAGTGGAAATCTGAACTTAACTTTATAAGAGACGAACACCGGTTTTTTGAAGATATGCTTAAGGAATATACCATGCCGATCATTGAGTCGCAACTGTTCTCTTTAGTGAAAGAACTGATACAACAACTGGAACTCTCCCGAAAAGATCTAAGCGAACTGATATCCCGGGTAAATGATCATATTAACAGGCTTCAGCGCCTGGTAGAGGATATAGATGAACCTAAAGAAGGAAAAGTTTACAGGCAGGAACATAAAAATATTTTGAACGATGTAGTGCATTTTTCAAGACAGTACAAACGACTAAAGAAAGATATTTTTGAAGCTGTAACCAAAGCCATGAAACAACAAAAGCAGAAAAGACTGCTTCCCAAAGGAAGTTAAATCCTCCATATAGCACACATGGGGATTTCTTTGAAGCCTGCACTTGAAAACTGCAGGCTTCTAACTTCCAATATTTTATCAACTCATATTTTCATTTCCGCCTGTTATTCAAAAATGACAATTTTGGTGTATCTTTTTTTTTGCAGAATCAAGTTAATATTTTTTTCCGTTTCCTGTCATAAGATCCTTTCGTCACCCTGTTCCGATAGCTACCGGTATGATTCAGGGTCTGCATTTGATCTTGATTTGCATTATAAGGAGATTCTGAAGCAAGTTCAGAAGGCGTAATTTTTCAGTTCAGGATCCTTACTGACAAATAGCATATTTTTAATCATTGTTTTATTATGTGTTTTAGAACCAAACTAAATTCTAAGATCCGGGAAATAGAAAAAGTTTTTGATGCTCAATTCTCTGAACCGGAATTATACGAGCCCCGGGAGGAGATCAATGGCTTCGATTTTTCTTCAAATCCGGTAGTGACAGATTATGCACCGGGAGAAATTCTCTTGTTTAACTGGGGACTTATACCGTTTTGGGCAAAAAATGAAAACCTGAAAAAATCTACCCTCAATGCCCGCATAGAAAGTCTTGCTGAGAAACCGGCTTTTCGAAATGCTATAGAAAACCGGTGTCTCGTTATTGCCAATGGCTATTACGAATGGCAATGGCTGGATGAAAAAGGCAGAAAAAAGCAAAAATACCTGATCACTTCTGCAGAAGAAGAAATTTTTGCCTTTGCGGGAATTTACTCCCACTGGCAGCATCCTGAAAGCGGAGAAAAAAAGCATTCATACAGTATCATAACCACCCAGGCAAATGAATTAATGAGTGAAATCCATAACAACAAACAAAGAATGCCGGTAATTCTAAATGCCAAAGACCGTAGGGCCTGGTTAGAGGGAGCTTCTCATGATCAATTCGCATTTCCCTATGAATTTCCCCTTCGGGCACAAAAAATCTAAGAATATGCATTATTTAAGTTATTCTTAGCCACACTCGAAAACAATAGTAAATTTGTTCTGAAAAATTCACTACCCACATATGGGATATATTGAAGACATTAGAACTGTTACTGTATGTCGTTACATTGCTCCCCTGAGAGAAGGAGGTTCCCTTCCTGCTTTGGCAGAGGCCGATGATGACTTTAAATATGTTCTCAAGTTCAAAGGTGCCGGTCATGGAGTGAAAGCTCTTATTGCTGAATACCTTGGTGGAGAAATTGCCCGTGCTCTGGGCCTCAAGGTTCCGGAACTGGTTTTTGCCTATCTGGACGAGGCCTTTGGAAAAACCGAAGGAGACGAAGAAATACAGGATCTTTTGCAGGGTAGCAAGGGTTTAAATCTCGCTCTTCACTTCCTCTCGGGAGCCATAAACTTTGATCCTGCGGTCACTGTTGTAGATCCCGACACTGCTTCAAAAGTCGTATGGCTCGACGCTTATATTACAAATGTGGATCGCAGCTTTAGAAATACCAATATGCTAATGTGGCACAAAGAACTATGGCTTATTGACCACGGAGCTTCATTTTATTTTCACCATTCCTGGACGAATCTGGAAAAGTATGCTCAAAGTCCTTTTAGTTTAATCAAGGATCATGTATTACTACCACAGGCCGATAAACTTGGAGAAGCAGATGAATTTCTAAAGAAGTTACTCACTCCCGAAAAGCTGAGGGAAATTCTAGATGGATTACCCGAAGAATGGCTGCAGTGGCCCGAAACAGAAGAAACTCCTGAGGAGATTAGAAACGCATATTTTAAATTTTTAAACATACGGCTCGAAAATTCCGGTATATTTTTAAAAGAAGCACAAAATGCAAGAAAAGCACTTATATGAATATTCGGTTATAAGGGTGGTACCGCGAATTGACCGGGAAGAATTTCTCAATGTGGGAGTAGTAGTGTTTTGCAAGAAAGAGAATTATCTGCAGGTAAAGTACAAACTGGATTCTCAAAAACTACAAATTTTTTCTAACGGGCTTGATTTGGAACAACTGGAAAAGAACCTGCAATCTTTTCAGAAGATCTGCCATGCGGCAAAAGACGGTGGTCCTATTGCTCAAATGGATGTCCCCTCCCGGTTTAGATGGCTAACAGCCGTTAGAAGTTCTGTCATACAAACTTCCAGACCTCATCCCGGCTTTAGTGATGATTTGGATCAAACACTTAACCGACTCTTTGCAGAATTGGTATTATAAAAAAGGCTGCCTCGGGGGCAGCCTTTTTAAAATTCCGAAGTTCATTAGAACTTCAAGTTAACATCAAGAGTAAAGTTATTGTTTATGGTGTTATCTCCTAAATTGTCAAAGAAACTACCGGAACCATATCTTATTCCAAATTTTGTCCTGTCAATAGCGACCTTGGCTGTAGCAGTGTTTTCATTCACGACCATGTCAAAAGTAACCGGCTCAGTTTTACCTTTAATGGTAAGATCCCCATTTACGGTATAAGTATTTCCGGTTTTTGGAACTGCTTTGGTAATTACCATCCTGGAGGTATCATGATTACTGACTCCAAAAAAGTCGTCGGAATTAAGGTGTCCTTCAAGCTTTTCTTTATTGTCACCTGTTAGATCTGTAACTTCAATGGTATTCATGTCTATTACAAATTCTCCTCCGGTAAGTTTACCATCTTCAGTAAGATTCAGGTAAGCCTGCTTTAGGTCAATGGTTCCATGATGAGAACTTCCGGTGATCTTTTTTCCTGTCCATTCAACGGTACTGGCCTCCACATCAACGTTTTTCTTGATTGTGGTGAATGCTACTGTGGTAAATACCAATACCGGAGCTGCTGCTGTAAAAATTGCTTTTTTCTTCATTTTGTTTGATTTAAATTATTCATAGTTGTTATCACATTATTTGTACATACAAGTGTTTAGGTAAAAAAATATATCAATCTTTTATTTTCTCAAGGAGCTCTTTCAGCCGGGTGATCTCCTCCTTATCCAAATTTTCCATGGCTCTGGCTTCGGCCTCCTCTATAACTTTATCCAGATCCTTAAGTAATTCCAGGCCCTGGTGGGTTATCGTTAATTCTATCTTTCTTCTGTTCTCAGGACAGATGATCCTTTCAACCAATTTTTTATCCAGGAGTTTATCAATGAGCCTGGTAGTGTTACTCATTTTATGGATCATCTTTTCATTAACACAGGCAAGCGAAGCCGGCTTTCCTTTTTGTCCTCTCAGGATCCGCAGAACATTAAACTGTGCAACAGACATACTGTAAGGCTTCAGAGCTTCTGCTAACTTATCCTGTACCCAATTCCCGGTGAGAATAAGGTCAATTACTGCTGCCCTGTTGACTACTTTGATATTATCTTCCTGTTTAACTTTCACGTTTTCCACTACAACATTTGTATGTACAAATATAAGAGAGATTTTTCAATTACCAAAGGTTATTGACTTAAAATTTTATTCGCTGCCTTTTTTTACCCATTCTGCAAGTCCCAGGGTTCTTTTCACCTGGTGAGCTACTGCTTTTTGAACTTTTTCGCCTAACTCATCTTTTCCCGCAGTAACACTAACTCCATATGGATTTCCTCCTGCATTAAAGATGGCTTCATCTGTATATCCCGGCGCCGCTACTATAGCTCCCCAATGAAACATTGTTTTATAGAGAGACAGCAAAGTCGACTCCTGTCCTCCATGCACATTACTCGCACTGGTCATACCACTTACCACTTTGTTTGCTAATTTCCCGCTAAACCAGAGTCCGCCCGTGGTATCTAAAAATTGTTTGAACTGTGATGGCAGGTTTCCATATCTGGTTGGAGCACTAAATATAAAAGAATCGGCCCATTCAAGATCATCCATACTTGCTTCCTGAACATCCTTTGTATTTTCAATATGTTTCTTCCAGTCCTCATTTGCTGCAATAGCTTCATCGGGTGCCAGTTCTTTTACTTTCCTCAGTCGCACTTCAGCCCCATGTTCCTTCGCAGCAGCCTCGGCCCACTTCGCAAGTTGATAATTCGTTCCGGTTGAACTGTAATATATTACAGCTACTTTCAAATTTTCCATACCTATTTAATTTTAGATTAAACTTCTTTTCCAATAAAATAATCATCTGAATTTTAATTTCTATTAAACATTTTGTAAAGTTCTTTTCTACGGAAAGTAAGAGCACAAAAAAATCCCCTCAAAAAGGGGATTTTAGAATCTCTATATTTTTGGAAACATCATTTCTCCATTGCTGCAGCAACTCCGGCAGATAATCGGCGGTAAGTTCCATTTTCAAGCCTTTCTCTAATATCAGAGAAAGCAGAAAGGGTTTCTTCCACATCTTCAAGTGTATGTGTTGCTGTTGGAATAAGTCTTAACAGGATCAAGCCCTTAGGAATCACAGGATAAACTACAATGGAACAAAAAATCCCATAATTCTCCCTAAGATCATTCACTAAAGCCATAGCTTCAGGTATGCTTCCCTGCAGGTACACCGGGGTCACACAACTCTCTGTAGTACCAATATCAAATCCGCTGTCTTTCAGGCCATTCTGAAGTGCATTCACATTCTCCCAAAGCTTCTCTTTTAACTCCGGCATTGTTCTCAGCATTTCCAGACGCTTAAGGGCACCAATTACGAGTTGCATTTGAAGGGATTTGGCGAACATCTGCGAACGCAGGTTATATTTCAGGTAATCGATGATCTCTTTATCTGCAGCGATAAAAGCACCTGTACTGGCAAGGGATTTCGCGAAAGTTGCAAAATAAACATCTATACCATCCTGTACACCCTGCTCCTCTCCTGCCCCGGCACCTGTAGCTCCAAGTGTACCAAAGCCATGAGCGTCATCTACAAGAAACCTGAAATTATATTTTTCCTTAAGGTCAACTATTTCTTTCAGTTTTCCCTGCTCTCCTCTCATACCAAAAACTCCTTCAGAAATAACAAGAATTCCCCCTCCTGTTTGTTCTGCGATCTTCTCGGCACGTTGGAGATTTTTTTCGAGGCTCTCCAAATCATTGTGCTTATAGGTAAAACGCTGCCCAAGGTGCAGGCGAACCCCGTCAATAATACAGGCGTGAGCATCTACATCATATACTATAACATCTTTCTTCGATACCAGAGCATCAATAGTGGAAACCATCCCCTGATACCCAAAATTGAGAAGATAAGCAGCTTCTTTTGAAACAAAAGACGCCAGTTCCTCCTGTAATTTTTCATGAAGATCTGTATGTCCACTCATCATTCTTGCTCCCATGGGATATGCAGATCCCCACTGTGCTGCAGCTTCGGCATCGACTTTTCTCACCTCAGGATGATTGGCAAGACCCAGATAATCATTGATGCTCCAGGTGATCACATCCTGTCCCCGGAATTTCATACGATTAGAAATAGGGCCTTCCAGCTTTGGAAAAACAAAATATCCCTCTGCCACTTCAGACCATTTTCCCAATGGTCCTTTATCCCTGTATATTTTATCAAATAAATCTGCCATTTTATATGTTTTTTAACTTCCGCAAAAGTAGTAAATAAATAGTAACTGCTGAACTCTTAACAGCCTGCACTCTAAACTCTTCACTTGATCGCGTTAATCAGTAGCGGTTAAATAAAACCTTGTATTTTAACGCTGAAATGATTAAATAATTTTATAAGAAGAACTGAGAAAAGTCCCGGTTTATTTGATGAACTCTATTTGTTTCGGTGTTTTTTCGTTTTTTATATCAAAGAAGCCCTGCTCGTTCATCCATTCATCACTAAAGACTTTACTCATGTAACGGGATCCATGATCGGGGAAAATGATAATTACCTTACTGTTTTTATCGAACTCTCCCTCTTCGGCCAGTTGCCTTACTCCCTGCAAGGCGGCTCCACTGGTGTACCCTACGAAGAGTCCTTCGGTAACTGCAAGCTGCCGCGCGGCATGGGCACTATCCTCATCACTCACTTTAACAAATTTGTCAATGCTGTCGAAATCGGTTGCAGTAGGGATCAGGTTCTTTCCTAAGCCTTCTATTCGATAAGGATAAATTTCTGAAGAGTCGAATTCTTTTGTCTCATGGTATTTTTTAAGTACAGACCCATAAGCGTCAACTCCAAGGATACGAATAGCAGGATTTTGTTCTTTTAAAAATCTGGCCGTACCCGAAATAGTCCCTCCTGTTCCGCTGCAGGCTACCAGGTGTGTGATCTTCCCTTCTGTCTGTTTCCATATTTCGGGACCGGTTGTACGGTAATGAGCCTCGATATTGAGTTCATTGAAATACTGATTGATATAAACCGAACCTTTGATCTCGTCATGCATCCTTTTAGCAACCTGATAATATGATCGGGGATCATCTGCTGTAACATTAGCAGGACATACGTAAACCTTTGCACCCATAGAACGCAACATGTCGATCTTATCTTTTGAAGACTTGGAACTAACGGCAAGGATACATTCATAACCTTTTATTACACTCACCATGGCAATACTAAACCCTGTATTCCCCGAAGTGGTTTCAATAATAGTATCGCCGGGTTTAAGAATACCCTTTCTCTCGGCTTCTTCTATAATGTATAAGGCTATTCTATCCTTTGTTGAATGTCCCGGATTAAAAGCTTCTACCTTAGCAAAAAAATCTCCTTTTAATTCCTGGGTGATACGGTTTAAGTGGATAAGGGGCGTATTACCTATCAGTTGTAATACGTTATCAAAAACCTGTAAATCTTCTCTCATAAATTGAAGTTATTTACAGCAACCGCATTTCTTAAGATCTGAAACACGATCACAAACCAAGCAAATTTAGTCAAATAATTTAATTATTCAGTGATTCCCTCTAAATCCAATAGAAAAGCATATTCCTCGGCAACCTCCCTTAATGCTTCAAAGCGTCCTGATGCTCCTCCATGTCCGGCCTCCATATTGGTGTGAAAAAGTAAAATATTATTATCTGTTTTTAATTCTCTCAATTTGGCCACCCATTTTGCAGGCTCCCAGTACTGCACCTGGGAATCATGTAAACCGGTTGTAACCAACATGTTGGGATAATCCTGCGCCATCACATTATCATAAGGAGAATAGGCTTTCATATAGAAATAGTATTCCGGAATATTTGGATTACCCCATTCATCATACTCTCCGGTTGTTAAAGGAATGGTATCATCCAACATCGTAGTTACAACATCCACAAAAGGTACCGATGCTATTATTCCCTTGTATAAATGCGGAGCCATATTGGCTACTACACCCATTAACAATCCTCCCGCAGAACCTCCACTAGCGTACATATGTTCGGGAGATGTGTATTTCTCTTTGATAAGATGGAGGGTACAATCAATGAAATCTGTAAATGTATTTTTCTTTTTCAGAAGTTTGCCATCTTCATACCACGGTCTTCCCAGGTATTCTCCACCTCTCACATGAGCGATAGCAAAGATGAAACCGCGATCGAGCAAACTAAGTCTTACATTTGAGAAGTAGGGGTCTATTGTTGAACCATAAGAACCATAAGCATATAAAAGTACCGGATTGGAACCATCTCTTTTTAGCTCCCTGCGGTGCACCATAGTAACGGGAATAAGAGTTCCGTCCTGTGCTGTGGCCCATATACGCTCAGAAACGTAATTCTCTTTTTTGAATTTTCCTCCTAAAACCTCCAGTTCCTTCCTGACAATCTTTTCTTTGGTTCTCATATTAAAATCCACCACCTGTGTAGGTGTAATGAGAGAATTATATGTATATCTCAGAATTTCTGTATCAAAGTCAGGATTGGTTCCTGTAAAAGCGGTATAGGTCTCATTGTCGAACGGCAGAAAATAAGCATCTGTTCCATCCCACCTGCGAATATGGATCTTATTCAACCCCTCACTCCTTTCACTCACCACCAGGTAATCTCTGAAAAGATCAATATCCTCAAGCAAAACATCTTCTCTGTGTGGAATTACCTCTTTCCAGTTTTCTATTCCGGGATCGTGAACAGAAGCCTTCATAAGTTTAAAATTTGTGGCCCCGTCCTTATTGGTAAGTATATAAAAACAATCCCTGTAATGGGCTATGCTGTACTCTACTCCCCTTATACGTGGCTGTACAATTTTAAATTCCCCGTCAGGATCATCTGCCGAAAGGAATCTGTATTCTGAAGTAAGGGTACTGTCAGAACCTATAATAATAAAACGTTGAGATTTGGATTTGTAGACATAAGTATGAAAAGTCTCATCCTCCTCTACAAAGATCAGCTCATCTTCTTTAGCCTTAGTACCAAGTCTGTGCTTATAGATCTTATTACTCCTTAGCGTTTCTTCGTCCTTACGTGCGTAGAACAAGGTTTTATTATCACTGGCCCAGGTGGCTCCCCCTGTAGTATTTTTTATTTTTTCTGAATATACTTCTCCTGTTTCAAGATTCTTGATATAAATAGTGTATTTCCTTCGGCTTACCGTATCTACAGCATAGGAAATCAACTTGTTGTTTGGGCTCACGCTTAATCCACTTAACCTGTAATAATCATGACCTTTTGCCATTTCATTTACATTGAAAAGTATTTCTTCGGGGGCATCAAGTGTTTCTTTTTTTCTGGAGTAGATGGGATAATCCTTTCCTTTCTCAAAGCGGGTAATATACCAGTAACCATTCAGCTTATAGGGAACCGAAGAATCATCTTCCTTTATTCTTTGTTTTACTTCCTGAAAAAGGTTTTCCTGCAGCTCTTTTGTATGAGCGGTCATTTGATCATTATACCGGTTTTCCTGCGTCAGATAATCTATAACTTCGGGATTTTCGCGTTCGCGCATCCAAAAGTAATTGTCTGTACGTATGTCACCGTGTTTTTCTAACTGGACCGGAATTTTCCTGGCCTGGGGGGCAATTATTTCTTTAGCAGCAACTTTCATTTTCTCATTTTAATTTTACCGGCTGCAAAGTTAAGCTTTCTAATAAAGAAAACTTAAAACTGTGGTCATAAGTTCTATAATATGACCTTTTTAGGTAGTTTTGTCCTAACAAAAAAAAAGAAAAATTATGTTTGGAGATATGATGGGTATGATGAATAAGATCAAGGAAACCCAGAAGAAAGTTGAAGAAACCAAAGAAAGACTGAAAACGGTGCTATTAGATGAACAATCTGCCGATGGTTTGCTAAAGGTTACCATTACTGCCAGCAGAGAGATCAAAAACATAGAAATTGCCGACGAGTTACTTGAGGACAAGGAGCAGCTGGAAGATTACCTGGTGCTTACCATCAATAAGGCCGTTGCACGTGCCACAGAAGTGAACGAAGCAGAACTTGCCGCCGTTGCAAAAGAAGGTATGCCCGATATTCCCGGAATGGATGAAATGCTTGGGAAGTAGTTGGTATTGAGTATTGAGTAGTTAGTATTGAGTAGTTAGTATTGAGTAGTTAGTATTGAGTAGTTAGTATTGAGTAGTGAGTAGTGAGTATTGAGTAGTGAGTAGTGAGTAGTGAGTAGTGAGTAGTGAGTAGTGAGTAATGGATTACTCTTAAATACTTACTTCCTACTTCTAACTTCGTAATTCTAACTTTAAAATAATCCTCTTCAAAAATCACATTTTGAAGAGGATTATTTTTACAGCTTAATTCCTTTCAGAACTTCAAGAAACTTTTGATGCATTTCTTCGGAATAATCCAGGTGCGTTACAACCCTGAGTTTTCCCTGCCCCATATTACTTATCCTGATATTTTCCTTCTTCAGTTCTTCCATAAAAGCTGCTTCATTTGCAGGATCTTTCAGGTAAAAGATGACAATGTTAGTCTCCACCGGCTCCACTTCAGCAACATAAGACTGCTCCCGAAGTGTCTTCCCTATTGCTGAAGCTCTTTTATGGTCCTCGGCCAGCCGCTCCACATGGTTTTCCAGTGCATAAATTCCGGCGGCTGCCATAAATCCTATCTGCCGCATTCCGCCGCCCAGCACCTTTCTCACCCGCATTGCATTTTTCATGATCTTGCTATTTCCAATCAGGACAGTTCCCAGCGGAGTACCCAAACCTTTCGAAAGGCAAACCGAAATGGTGTCGAAAACTTTTCCGTAGTCTTTTGGATCTTCTTTTTTGGCTACCAGAGCATTAAAGAGTCTTGCCCCGTCAAGATGAAGTGCCAGATCATGCTGATCACACACCTGCCTTATCTTCTTTATCTCCTCAAAGTCATAACAGGCTCCTCCCCCCTTGTTTGTGGTGTTTTCAAGACAAACCAGAGTTGTTAACGGACTGTGGTAAAAATCGGGCGGATTGATGTTTTCCTCCACCTGCGCTGCTGTGATCATCCCTCGGTCACCATCTACCAGCTTACAGGAGACTCCGCTGTTAAAGGATGCTCCGCCGCCTTCATAGTTATAAACATGCGCCCATTTATCGCAGATGAGCTGGTCTGCAGGTTGTGTGTGCAGTTTAATGGCAGCCTGATTGGCCATACTTCCTGTGGGGAAGAATAATGCTTCTTCCATCCCAAACATATCTGCCAGTTTTTGTTCCAGCCTGTTAACGGTAGGGTCTTCCTTATAAACATCATCCCCTACTTCGGCATTAATGATCGCCTCCATCATTCCTTTGGTAGGCTTGGTAACGGTATCACTTCTTAGATCTATTTCTTTCATAGGTATACTTCTTAATTTTTATTTTCTAATAACTTCCAATAGGAGAACCATCGGGAATTTGCGGCACTGTTCTTACAGGTTTAAATTCTGAAGGATCTTTCCAAAAACTTTTAATATCCTGCAACATAAAATTAGATGCCGGATCTTTCCTTGAGCCGAGCCATTTCTCAAGATCCTGAAGCACAGTATAGACTTCAGCTTTTACGACGGGAGTAGCATCATCATTAGCAGCAAGCTCAAGCAGGGATTGCAGCACATTGTAATTCACCACATTTTGAACCTGCTCCAAATATGGCTTTTTTGACCCTGGTTGTTTGATCGTTTTTTCGGCTAGTGTTTCAAGTACTTCCCCGAGGCCCAGCTGATTGCGATCTAAAGCATTCTGTTGCACCAGTCGGGCTGCACGTTGAGGATGAAGTAAAAGAGAAAGCGTCATTTCACTTGCGGTACCAGGTGCACCGAGAGCGTCAAAGCTTACGCCGGTATTACTTTTAAAAGATTCACGGCGGCGGGAGAAACCAAATGCCCGTGGTGGAAACAGATCCAGTTTGTCCTGAGGAATTGCAAGCACTTCAGGAGATAAGGTCTCTAAAATGGCATTTAAAGCAGCCTTTTGAGAATCCCGGTCGAGCACCTGCTGAACATCTTCTGTACCGCCCTTTACGGCATAGTTGTAATTAAGGCCACCAATCAACTTGACCGCAGCTTCCGTTTGGTATCTGTGAAGAAAATATACCGGGACAAAAACATCTTCCAGTACAGAGAAGGGCTCATTCTTTCTGATGTTATCTTCAGAAAAGTTCTCAATTCCTATTTTTCTCACCTCAAGGATATGCTCCAATTCCTCCACAGCACTTCTACCATTATCCCAAAGATGTGCATTTATATGTGCTCCTCCTGTGGCCCTGGCATCACTATCTGAAATAAATTGCAGTCCCTTCGCAGTAGCTTCAGCAATGAGATCATTCAAAAACGCCCTTTCTGAAACCCCTTCTGGAGCCTCTCCGTACAGCGCTTTTACAGTAAATATGTCCCATTCTCCTAAGCCTGTATCGTAGGCTTCAGAAAAATCTATTTCACCGTTTGTAATTTTGAATTGCGGATGAGGATAATCCATAACCGAAGCTCTGTCGTTTACGCTGGCTGCAAAATTATGAGCAAAACCTATGGTGTGACCCACCTCATGCGCCGATAGCTGCCGTATTCGTGCAATTGCCAGCTCCAGCATCTTTTCATGGTTCTCATCACTCCCGGCAAAAGGTCTGTTCATCAAACCCTGGGCGATCATAAAATCCTGCCTTATCCGCAAACTTCCCAGACTCACATGGCCTTTAATGATCTCTCCTGTTCTTGGATCTACCACACTCGCTCCATAGCTCCAGCCCCAGGTAGACCGGTGAACCCATTGAATCATATTGTAGCGCACATCCAGCGGATCTGCCCCCTCAGGTAACATCTTCACCTGAAACGCATTCTTATAGCCCAATGTTTGAAAAGCTTCATCCCACCAGGATGCACCTTCAAGTAATGCAGACTTCACAGGTTCGGGAGTTCCGGGATCCAGGTAATAAACTATAGGTTCAACTGCTTCACTCAGTTGGGCATCAGGATCTTTTTTTTGCAGCCGGTGTCGTTTTGCCCATCTCTTTTCAATAGGTTCAAACACCGGGGATGCATAGTCATAATAAGAAATATACTGCGCCCCGGTACGGGGGTCAAAAATGCGCTTTTCGTAACCTTCTTCGGGAAGCTTCACAAAAGAATGATGTTGTATAACAGTAAGATTCTGTGCATCTGGCAAAACATTTTTCAATGTTCTGCTCTTTGCCTCTCCCGCAAACGTCAATAGGCTTTCAAAGTCAACATTTTCAGGAAAAGCTTTGGTCCTTTCAAGAGCAAGAGCACTTTTTGAGGGATCTACTTTAAAATCTCCATGGTTTCCTGATTTCAACCTGTCGGCAACTCCATGAGCATCCTGCATTAGAAATGGAGTCAGGTCTATTATAAAAGCTGATTTACTTTCTTCCTTGATCTCAAAACCAGCGAGTACAGATTTTGCAAAAGCCTCCTCTACACTCTGTTTCTCCAGGACATTCTCAGTGACTGCACGGAATTTCTGGTTAGGTTGTACAAGCAACAACTTATTACCTGCCTTCTGAAATTTCACAATTACACCGCCTCCCAATTGTCCGCGATCAAGACCAATATCATTAGAACCCACTCCGCTGGTAAGGAAATGGGTATAGAGGAACTCCTCATCAAGCTTGTCTACTTCGAGGTATATCTTATCTTCCTTTTGATCGTAATAGAAATTAAAATAGCCTTCGAATTTCTTCAGGTCCTCCTTCTTATCCAGAAATTGTGCTGACGCAGAAGCAGATAAAAAGACTAAAGTGAAGTAGCATAAAAGAGATCTTATCATATTCGGATTTTTGGAGAAGCTAAAACTATAAAATAATCGTAAAATAGTTTCGGAGAACCTGCTTTAATTCTATTTTTGTTCAAAAATCAAGTATGTTGACTACAGATACTATTAAGGACCTCAAAGATCGCCTGGTTGCGTTAAGGAGGTATCTTTGACGTTGATGCCAAAAAAATAGAAATTTCCAACCTGCAGGAGAAGACTCTTGCACCCGACTTCTGGAACGATCCTAAAAAAGCGGAACTTCTTGTAAAGGAGCTCAATTCTGAAAAGAAATGGGTTGATGATTACGAAGAGGCAGTTACTCTTGTGGATGATCTTGAAGTCATCTTTGAATTTCATAAGGAAGGTGAAGCTACAGCCGAAGATGTCGAAGAGCGGCATAAAAAAGCGGAAGATCTCATAGAAGATCTGGAATTCAAAAACATGCTTTCTGAAGAAGGAGACAGTCTTAGTGCCGTACTTCAGGTTACGGCCGGGGCCGGTGGAACTGAAAGTTGTGACTGGGCAGAAATGTTGATGCGTATGTATCTTCGTTGGGCAGAAGACCGGAAATATTCTGTCAGGGAGCTCAACTATCAGGCAGGAGAAGTCGCCGGAGTAAAGACCGTCACTCTTGAAATAGAAGGAGACTTTGCCTTTGGCTGGCTAAAAGGTGAAAACGGTGTACACAGGCTGGTTAGAATATCTCCTTTTGACAGCAATGCTAAAAGACATACCTCTTTCGCGAGTGTATATGTATATCCACTTGCCGACGAAACGATACAGATAGATATAAATCCGGCCGATATCTCCTGGGAGACCATGAGGTCATCGGGTGCCGGAGGACAGAATGTGAATAAAGTGGAGACGGCAGTACGACTTCGCCATGCTCCTTCGGGAATAGTCGTGGAAAACTCTGAAACACGTTCTCAGCTCGAGAACAAGACAAAGGCTATGCAGCTACTTAAAAGTCAGCTGTACGAGATCGAACTTCAGAAGCAACAGGCCCAGCGCAGGGAGATCGAAGATTCCAAAATGAAGATCGAATGGGGATCCCAGATAAGAAATTATGTGATGCATCCCTATAAATTGGTCAAGGATGTTCGGACAGGGCAAGAAACAGGAAATGTAGACGCTGTAATGGATGGAGACATTGATCAATTCCTGAAGGCCTTTCTGATGATGATGGGGCAAAAGGTAGAAGACTAAAGGGTTCAAGGTTCAAGGTCTAAGGACAACTCATAACCGAGAACCGAGAACCGACAACTGACACCTCGCAACAAACAACATTTACTCATAACTAATAACTCAAAAAAATGATCACCATCTACCACAATTCACGTTGTAAGAAATCCAGGGAAGGATTAAAAACTTTGGAAGCATCCGGAGAAGAATTTGAGGTTAGAGAGTATTTAAAAGAGCCTTTAACAGAAAATGAGCTTTCCTCACTTCTTAAAAAACTGAATTTTGCACCTATAGAACTAATACGCACCGAGGAGAAGATCTGGAAAGAGGAATATCGGGACAGGGATCTCAAGGATGAGGAGCTGGTGAGGGTAATGGTGGAAAATCCAAAACTCATCCAGAGACCAATAGTAGAAAAAGCTAACTCAGCAGTCGTGGGAAGGCCTGCAGAAAATATTGAAAAGCTTCTAAATTAACAGGTTTTCACAAGGTCACTGTAGGATTTAACCCTCACTTAACCCACAAAACACCTGATCTTCAGTATTTTTACAACCATATAAAAATTGTAAATTATGAAGATCAGGAACGTATACAAACATCTCGTCATTTTCGGCTTCGCCATACTTACTTCGGCAACGGCTTTATCTCAAAATCCAATTCAGCCGGAACCTTCCCGTGAACTAGAAAAAACTGCCCGGGAGACTACTGAAATGTGGGAAGAGGAATTATCTCTTACCGCAAAGCAGATGAGCCTCATGGAAGACAAGTTCATCGAATTCGCTATTAAGCGCAACCGTATCTTACAATCAAAGATGCGCGAAGAGGTGAAAACCCGGAAATTAATTGAATTAAAGGTGCTGGAGAATAAAGACATGCGAGACATACTTACCAAACCTCAATACGACAGGTATCTGAGATTACAGAAAAGACAGGCCAAACAAGAGAAGAAAAAGGCTTCGCGGAAATCCGATAAATAACAGGGTGACAAAAGGTGTCCATTTTTTGTTTAAAATTTTTTCTCATTCTTTAAACCTTTTCGGGAATTGAAGGTCCTACTATAAAAATCAGGTATGACCACAAATATGAGCCGGCACTTATGGAGCAGTGTCTTAATTATTTCTTTTCTTTTAGTAAACACCTTTTCAGCCTTTGCACAAAGGAACCAGCATTTAGTATCGGGTAAAGTGACCGATGAGCAGGGAACTCCTCTCGAATATGCGACCATATCTTTCCAAAGTACTACAGACCCCCAGAACATCACCGGTGGAATTACTAACCCGCAGGGAAATTTTTCAATTGAGGTACCTCAGGGAACGTACAATATAACTGTAGAGTTCATAAGTTTTGAACCAAAAAACTTTCCTAACCGCCAGATAAACGGAGACCTCAGCATGGGAACCATTACCCTTGGAATGGCCGCGGGAGAACTGGAAGAAGTAGTGGTAACTGCCGAAACAACCCAGGTAGAAGTAAGGCTTGATAAAAAGATTTATAATATAGGAAAGGATCTTACCACTGCCGGAGGTACTGTGGCCGATGCCTTGAACAATGTTCCATCAGTTTCTGTGGATATTGAAGGCGGAATTAGCCTTAGAGGAAATGAGAACGTTCGTATCCTTATTAATGGAAAACCATCTGCTATGGCAGGTTTTGGTAATACCGATGTTCTTTCTCAACTTCCGGCAGATGCGATCGAGAGAGTTGAAGTGATCACCTCTCCTTCTGCAAGGTATGATGCAGAAGGTACTGCAGGTATTTTGAACATCATCCTTAGAAAAGAAAAGACCCTTGGCTTTAACGGGTCAGTCTCAGCCAGGGCGGGTCACCCCGATCAACTTGGGCTTTCTGCAAATGTTAACCTCCGGACAGATAAATTCAATATTTTTAATACTACAGGCTTTCGCTACTTCGATGCCCCGGGAAATTCATTTTCTGATACCCGCTATTTTGATTTTATAGATGAAGATACCGGTGAACTTGTTGATCCATTATATGACAGAATTATTGAAGAACGTAATATAAACCG
The DNA here is from genome assembly GCF_000423585.1 of Salinimicrobium xinjiangense DSM 19287. Lineage (GTDB taxonomy): Bacteria > Bacteroidota > Bacteroidia > Flavobacteriales > Flavobacteriaceae > Salinimicrobium > Salinimicrobium xinjiangense. The sequence continues at coordinate 98,457 of NZ_KE384057.1, read as the reverse complement.
TCTTAACCGAAACTTCAACACCAGCCTTGGTTTCGAATACTTCATCACCGACATGTCTTCAATAACGGCAACAGGATTCTACAGGTATGGGGAGGATGAAGACCTTACGACCAACAACAGCAGGATGTTTTCTGATGGAATTTCAACTTTAGAAAGTGTCCGCCGGGAGAAAGAAACGGAAGAAGACAACAGCTATCAACTCTCTCTTAATTATATCAACAAATTCGACAACAGCGGACATCAGTTAACGGCCGACCTGCAGTACGAAAGAGATTTTGAAACTCAGAACGGAAATATCAACGAAACTATTGAAGTAGATCTTGCCGGAGAAAATCCGTTTTTTCCGAGGGAACGAACCTTTACTGAAGAAAATCAGACAGAATATCTGGCACAGGTAGATTATGTTCGACCAATAGGCGAAGATGCTCAGTTTGAAGCAGGATACCGTGGAAATTTTGAAGAACAGGTGACAGACTATCAGTTGTTCCTGCAAGAAAGAAATTCCCAAAACATGCTGCAATCACCACTTTCAAATGAGTTCACGTATATTGAAAATGTCAACTCTATCTATTCCCAATATGGAAACAGGTTTGGCGAGTTCTCATTTCTTCTTGGGTTAAGACTTGAAAATACTCAGCTAAAGGGGGAAATTGAATCAGACCTTACAGACGCAGAACTGGAAGAGGAATTTGGTATTCCTATCGAGACAAGTTTTGACAACAATTACCTTGGTCTTTTTCCAACTGTAAACCTTATTTATGAATTGGGAGAGATGGAAAATATCACTTTGGGATATAACAGAAGGATCAACAGACCTCGTGGCTGGTTCATAAATCCTTTTCCTTCACGCTCAAGTCGTACCAATATTTTTCAGGGAAATCCTAACCTGGAGCCGGCTTTTTCCAACGCCTTTGATCTGGGATATTTAAAAAGATGGGATAAACTTACACTTACCTCCTCAGTTTATTACCAGCATGAAACCGATTCCTTTGAAAGAGTTGAGCAGGGAACCACTGCTGCAGATGGCACACAGGTGATAAGAACAATTCCAATCAACCTTGCCACTAATACACGAATTGGTGCCGAAGCAGGTTTACTTTACAATCCTGCACGCTGGCTGCGTCTTAACGGAAGTTTCAACTTCTTCCAGTTTGACACAGAAGGTGATTATAACGGGGTAGACTATAGTGCAAAAAACACCAGCTATTTTGGAAGATTTAGTTCCAAGGTCACTCTGCCATGGAAAATCGACTGGCAAACCAATGCCTTCTACAGAGGAGCTTCTGAAGGCGCCCAGACTCAGACTGAAGGTCTGCTTTCCGTAGATATGGCGGTGAGCAAGGAACTCTTTAATGAAAAAGCTTCTCTGACTTTGAATGTGAGGGATCTTCTTAATTCCAGAAAAAGAGAATCATTCACTACTACAGAATTTTTTGAGCGGGAAAGCGAGTTTCAATGGAGACAAAGAAGTATTACACTCTCATTCACCTACAGGTTCAATCAACAACGTCGTGACCAGGAAAGACAAAGAAGAGGTGAAAACAATGGTGAAATGGAAGAAGAAGGAGAGTTTTAGACACCGGTAAAAATTTCACATCACAAAAGAAGCCGTCGAATGACGGCTTCTTTTATTATTATCCCAATATGAGGGACAAAAAAAAAAAGGACTTTAGAAGTCCTTTATGCTTTTTCTCTCTCCTGGCGTTTCTTTTCTTTTCTTTCATCCAGCATTTCCTTAACTGCTCCTCCAATCCAGTAAGGAATGATTGCAGTAAGAAATAGCATTACCCAGAATCCGATAAGTAATATAATGATGAAAGCTAAAAAGCCAAGATATTGATCAAATTCAAACATGTCTCCTATTTTATTGAATCTGTGCCAAAGATACTAACTCTCTTATCTTATCGCAAAAGTTTTTATTTTATTTTTCTGAAGAACAAAAGACATTTCCTCAATAGAAAAATTTATCGATTCTTCCGAATTTTGTCAGAATTTAAGCCCTAAAATTTTTGGTATAATGTAAATTTGTATCAAATCAATCCCATTATGGACTACAGAATAGAAAAAGATACAATGGGGGAAGTAAAAGTCCCTTCAGATAAGTTATGGGGAGCGCAGACCGAGCGATCCAGAAACAACTTTAAAATAGGTGCCCCGGGCAGCATGCCTCTGGAAATAATCTATGGCTTTGCCTACCTTAAAAAAGCAGCAGCTTTTACCAACTGTGAACTGGGAGTACTATCAGTAGATAAGAGAGATCTAATTGCGAAGGTCTGTGATGAAATCCTTGAGGGCAAGCACGACGAAGAATTTCCCCTGGTAATCTGGCAAACAGGAAGCGGCACTCAAAGTAACATGAACGTGAATGAGGTCATTGCAAACCGCGCACAGCAACTTGCGGGAAAAACTATTGGAGAAGGTGAAAAAGTATTGTCTCCCAATGATGATGTAAATAAATCTCAGTCTTCCAATGACACCTTCCCCACAGGGATGCACATCGCGGTTTATAACAAGATCGTTAAGGTGACTATTCCGGGAGTTAAAAGACTAAGAAATACGCTTAAGAAAAAATCGGAAGAATTTAAGGATGTTGTGAAAATTGGACGCACCCATTTCATGGATGCCACTCCCCTCACCCTGGGTCAGGAATTCAGCGGATATGTTTCTCAACTGGACCATGGTCTGGCTGCTTTAGAAAATACACTGCCTCACCTTTCTGAGCTGGCATTGGGAGGAACCGCAGTAGGAACCGGGTTAAATACACCTAAGGGCTATTCAAAAAGGGTTGCCGAGTTCATTGCGAAATTCACCGAATTGCCTTTTATTTCGGCTCCCAACAAATTCGAATCACTTGCTGCACATGATGCTTTTGTGGAAACAAGCGGAGCATTAAAGACCCTGGCTGTTTCTCTTAACAAGATCGCCAATGACATTAGGATGCTTGCTTCAGGGCCACGTAGCGGAATTGGTGAGATCCTTATCCCTGCAAATGAACCCGGATCATCCATCATGCCCGGTAAGGTAAATCCAACTCAGGTGGAAGCCTTAACCATGGTTTGTTCCCAGGTAATAGGAAATGATGTGACCATTAATGTTGGTGGAATGCAGGGGCATTTTGAACTTAATGTTTTCAAACCGGTAATGGCTGCCAACATTCTGCAGAGTGCGCAGTTGTTAGGAGATGCATGTACCTCCTTTGATGAACATTGTGCGATAGGAATTGAACCAAACTATGAGAGAATTCAGGAATTACTGAATAATTCCCTGATGCTTGTAACCGCACTTAATCCAAAGATCGGATATTACAAAGCAGCCGAAATAGCCAATACCGCCCATAAGAACGGGACTACCTTAAAGGAAGAAGCCGTAAATTTGGGGTATGTGACAGCCGAAGATTTTGACCAGTGGGTGCAACCAAAAGATATGGTAGGCGGACTTAAATAGGTGATCCTTTAGTAATAAAAAATACCCTTTCAAAAATGACATTTTTGAAAGGGTATTTTTTTTGATGCGAACTAAAAGGAAAGCTACTTTAAATCCGAAAAAATGAACTATTTTCACACTCAATATTTCCCTACAATAATGAATAAGAAAATTGAACTGGACTGCGGTGTAATCTGGGTGCAGGATAAAGTATTGGTGAATGAGATGAATGAAGGTGCTCTTCTTGATGTTGAAACCAATAGAAGGATCTTACAAATAGGTTGTGAAAGCTTTGGCAAAGAGATATTTGGCTATATTTCCAACAGAATTAATTCTTATGCAGTTAATCCAATGGTTTACCGGGAATCTGCAGAGCATCCTCAACTTAAAGCCATTGCAGTGGTATCACAGAACCCGATGGTCCGCGAAAGTGCACGTCTTGAGCAGCAATTCTATACCAATAAAAATTCATTCCAGATCTTCAGCTCCCTGGAGGAAGCACAGTTGTGGATGAAAGAGGTACTTAGCTCTTACTCAAAGGAAAATTCTTTTAGCGGATAATTTTCAAGAAAGACCTTAGCTTTTTGAATAAACGGAGCCATAACCACATCCTCCTTTACCAAGGGAACTTCTTTCCTGAATTCCTGGATAAGTTTCTGCAGTATCGGGGAAGTTTTATATGGTTTTCTATAGGACAGCGCCTGGGAAGCGTTGAACAATTCGATAGCAAGAATAGTCGAAACATTCTCTACAACTTTAATTGCTTTTGTGGCTGCATTGGCACCCATGCTAACATGGTCCTCCTGCCCATTAGATGATACGATAGAATCCACACTCGCGGGACTGCATAACTGTTTGTTCTGGCTTACTATGCTGGCTGCGGTGTACTGCGGAATCATGAATCCGCTGTTGAGCCCGGGCGCATCCACTAGAAAGGCAGGGCCTCTCAAACCAGAAACCAGCTGGTAGACCCTTCTTTCTGAAATGTTACCCAATTCGGCCATCGCAATGGCTAAATAATCCAGGGCAAGAGCGAGAGGTTGTCCGTGAAAATTCCCTCCGGATATAATCTTATCAGCATCAACAAAGATATTTGGATTATCTGTGACTGAATTGATTTCGGTCTTGAAGCACTTGTAGACAAATTCCAACGTATCTTTACTGGCTCCATGTACCTGCGGAATACACCTGAAGGAATATGGATCCTGCACATTATGCTTTACTTGTCCGGCAATTTCACTTCCTGCCAGTATCTTTCTAATCCTTTCTGCCGTTTTTATCTGCCCTCTGTGAGGCCGAACCAGCTGTACCAGCTCATTAAAAGGAGAAATATTACAGTCGTAAGCATCAACAGACAGGGCTCCAATCACATCGGCCCACATGGAAAGTCTAATTGATCGTAAAGTAGCTTCCACAGCATGAGCACTCATGAATTGGGTTCCATTGAGCAATGCCAGTCCTTCTTTAGATTGCAGGTTAAGTGGTTTCCAGCCGAATTTCTTCAGCATTTCTTCAGAAGCAGTGATCTTCCCCTCCAGCATTACCTCTCCCTTACCAATTAATGGAAGAGCTAAATGAGCCAGGGGAGCCAAATCTCCCGATGCGCCCAGAGAACCCTGAGAATAAATTACCGGCAGGATATCATTATTATAGAAGTCTATAAGTCTTGTTACAGTATCTAAAGACACTCCGGAATGCCCGTAGCTTAAGGATTGAATCTTAAGGAGAAGCATTAGCTTTACTATAGATTCTGATACCATCTCCCCTGTACCACAGGCATGGGACATCACGAGGTTCTCCTGAAGCCGGGTGAGATTATCTGAAGAAATTTTTACGTTACAAAGAGAACCAAAACCGGTATTGATCCCATAAATTGGGGTTTTGTTCTCCTTCATTTTAGCATTCAGATATTTTCTGGACTTTTCAATATTATAAATAGCTTCCTCACTTAAAGCAAGAAGTTTTTTATCTTCAACGATCTCCCTTATTTCTTCCAGGTCAAGGACAGAAGAACTTATATAATGATGGTCTCTCATGTATTATTTAGTTGTGTTTCAAAAAGATCAAAAATTGCAGCTCCTGTGTGACGGGCAATATCTCCTGCTACCACTCCCTCATAACTCAATTTTTCAGCTGCAATGTCACCTGCCTTTCCATGAAGATAAACTCCCAGTATGGTCGCCCGTAAAGGTTCATAACCCTGCCCAATGAGGGCTGTTAAAATTCCGGTGAGCACATCGCCACTACCGGCAGTAGCCATCCCGGGATTGCCTGTTGTATTGATAAAAAGGTCATCTGGTGTAACGGTAAAGGTGTAAGTTCCTTTTATGAGTATAATAAATTCATGTTTAGCCGCAAGCCTCTTTACCTTTTCCAACTTCTCGAAATCATTTTTCCAGGCTCCTATAAGTCGCTCCAGTTCTTTTGGATGAGGCGTGAGTATTGTGCCTTCCGGTAAAATATTTAACAAATCTGCATTTTTGGATAATATATTCAAGCCATCAGCATCAATGACCATTGGTTTTTTATTGCCTTTTAGCAGGTTTTTCATGGCTTCAATCGTTTCCTCCTTCGTCCCTATTCCTACTCCCAATCCAATAACATCGGGATCAATGTCATATTCGATATTTGTAAGGATTTCCATATGTGGATCTGTGATCACCATAGCTTCGGGCAGCGTTGTTTGCAGGATTTCATAACCGCATTTTGGGGCATAGATAGTCACCAATCCGGCTCCCGCTCTCAAGGCGCCTGTTGCAGTAAGACAAACGCTACCTATCTTTCCATAACTTCCTCCAATAATTAAGGCATGACCATAAGTACCTTTATGAGTAAAACGCTGACGCGGTTTATATAAGGCCTTGGCTTCGGGCCTGGAAATAAGGTTTGCAACAGCAGGAGCCTGCTGCAGGTATTCCTTGTCCAAGCCTATATCCAGGATCTGAAGATCGCCAACAAAACCGGCAGTTTCAGGAAGATAAAAGGCAAGTTTTGGTGCCTGAAATGTGATCGTATAATTAGCTTTTACAATGCTTTCCTTATCCTCAACAGGAGCATCAGCCATTAAACCCGATGGCAGATCTATTGACAGAACAAAAGCGCCCGATTTATTTATATGTTTCACCAGATTTGCCACCCAGTCTACCAGCGGCCTGTTAAGACCTACACCAAAGATCGCATCCACCACAAAATCTCCATAACTGATCTCTGGAAAATCGGCTTCAGATTTCAACAGGACCGGCCATTTTGTGGTAAGATTTTTAATCCGGTCATAATTAACAAGAAAGTCCTTTGAGCGTTGATCACTGTAGTTAACTACATAAATTGTGACCTCATACCCGGCTTCTAATAATTGCCTGCCAATAACCAGTCCGTCACCTCCATTATTCCCTATTCCGCAGAAGATCTTTACCGGGATCTGCGCTCCCTCAAGTCTTTTATGGATCTCCTCAAATACCAGCGACGCAGCTCTCTCCATAAGCTCTGTGGAACTTATGTCCTGTTTTTCAAGGCTAATCTTATCGGCTTCCTTAATTTGTTTTGCGCTAAGGATCTTCATAGGCTGGTCATTTGATACAAATATAGAATTTCCTGATTGCCCATTCGTGATGAAGGATATTTCTATTTAAAAATATCTTTTAAAACATGCATTCCTTTCTGAAATTAATAAATTTGCCAAAATTTATTTTTTTATGAAAAGTACAGCCCTTTCTGCTACTCATATTGAACTTGGTGCCAAAATGGTTCCTTTTGCAGGATATAATATGCCTGTATCCTACGAAGGTGTAAACGCCGAACACGAGACTGTGCGCAAAGCAGTGGGTGTTTTTGATGTTTCGCATATGGGAGAATTCCTTATTACAGGAGAACATGCTCTGGAATTAATTCAGAAGATAAGCTCCAACGATGCTTCAAAACTCACCGATGGTAAAGCCCAATACAGCTGTATGCCGAATACTACCGGCGGAATTGTGGATGACCTTATTATCTACCGCTTTAACGAGGAGAAATATTTGTTGGTGGTGAATGCCTCCAATATTGAAAAAGACTGGAACTGGATCTCTCAACATAACACGATGGACGCGACCATGAGAGATCTTTCAGATGAATATTCTTTACTGGCCATACAGGGCCCAAAGGCTGCTGAAGCTATGCAAGCTCTTACCGAAGTCAATCTATCAGAAATAAAATTCTACACTTTTGAGGTAGCTCCTTTTGCAGGTGTGGAAAATGTGATTATTTCGGCTACAGGTTATACCGGTAGCGGCGGATTTGAGATCTACTGCCGTAATGAAGATGCCCAACGCATCTGGGACCGGGTATTCGAAGCAGGAGCCGATTATGGGATCAAACCTATTGGATTAGCTGCCCGTGATACACTTCGCCTGGAAATGGGATTCTGTCTCTACGGAAATGATATTGATGATACCACCTCTCCTATTGAAGCAGGCCTTGGCTGGATAACAAAGTTTACGAAGGATTTTGTAAATTCTGAAGCGCTCAAAGAAGAGAAAGAACAAGGTCCTAAACGGAAGCTGATTGGGTTTGAACTTGAGGAACGTGGTATACCCCGTCACGGTTATGAGATCGTTGATGACAATGGCAAGGTTATTGGCAATGTAACCTCGGGAACCATGTCCCCTTCTCTTGAAAAAGGAATCGGAATGGGATATGTAACCACAGAGTTTGCCACACCGGGAAGTAAAATTAATATTCAAATTAGAAAGAAAGCACTTCCTGCTAAAGTGGTGAAAATGCCATTTTATAAAGGATAGTTTTTGAAAAGAATTTTGATCTTAGGGGGAAGCGGCTTTATCGGGAATTCCCTGTATAAAGAGCTTTACCCCTATTTTGATACTCATGCCACCTATTTGACCGAAAATCCCTTCTACGAAAAGAATCAAAAATTCCATCAATTTGACGTAGAACGGGAATCCCTCAGTATTCTTCTGGAAAACCTGCGGCCCAACATCATCATTTCTGCCTTACGAGGTAATTTTGATGCCCAGATCCACGCTCACTTTGAGATCATTGATTACCTGCAGAGAAATACAAGGACCAAACTTATTTTCCTTTCTTCTGCCAATGTATTTGACGCCTTTACAAATTATCCTTCTTACGAATACGACAAGACCCTTTCTCAAAGTATTTACGGAAGATTTAAGATAAAGATTGAGAACGCCTTACTGCGACTGCCAAACAATAAATACGTGATCGCCAGGTTACCTATGGTCTATGGAGCAAATTCACCAAGAGTAAATGAGATCAAGCGTCAATTAAAGGAGAATGAAGCTATTGAGGTTTTCGCAAACGTGGTGGTCAATGCAACATCAGAAACAAAACTTACCCAACAACTGCACTACATCATAAACAGGAACAGGCAGGGAGTATTCCATCTTGGCAGCAATGACCTTATACACCATAATGACTTGATAACCGAAATCTGTGAAGCTTTGGGAGAGAAGAAACCGCTGCTTAAAAATGTATATGACTCAAACTTCGACAGGTTTCTCGCAGTAGTCCCAAAAGACAATCTTCTACCCCGTAATTTACAGATATCTATTCAGGAAGTAGTAAGCAGCAGCCTGGTTTCCTGATTGTTAATCTTCTACTAATACATTTTGTCCCTCTAATTTGATATGTAACTTTAGAAAAAAGAGCCATGGAAATTTTAGATGATTACGAGATCAACAGAAAATTAGAAGAACTGGAAGGCTGGGAATATAAAGGTGATGCCATTCACACCTCCTTTCAGTTTGAAAACTTTAAAGAAGCTTTTTCTGTTATGACGAGGATCGCTTTTGAAGCTGAAGCGCAACAACATCACCCCGAATGGACTAATGTCTATAATGAGCTGCAAATTTCTCTCTCTACTCATGATGCCGGGGGAGTTACTGAAAAGGATTTTAGATTGGCCCGGTCCATTGAAAATATTATAGATTCGGGAGAATAATCTTTTTCAGGAGCTTGAGGATTTTTCCTATTTTTACGCCTCAGTTAACATTAGCATAAGGATTAAATGGGAAGAGCATTCGAATTCAGGAAGGCACGTAAAATGAAGCGCTGGTCGGCTATGGCCAAGGCGTTTACCCGAATTGGGAAGGATATTGTAATGGCAGTTAAGGAAGGGGGACCTGATCCCGATACCAACTCCAGGCTGCGGGCGGTGATCCAAAATGCCAAGAGTGTAAATATGCCCAAAGACAATATCGAACGCGCTATAAAAAGAGCTTCAGATAAAAGTCAGGGAGATTATAAGATTGTGCTTTTTGAAGGTTATGCCCCGCATGGGATTGCCGTACTCGTAGAAACCGCTACAGACAATAATAATCGTACCGTTGCCAATGTGCGTTCCTATTTCAATAAATGTGATGGGAATTTGGGCACTTCCGGTTCGGTAGAATTTATGTTTGACCATACCTGTAATTTCAGGATTGCCAAAGAGGGGCTTGATCCTGAAGAACTGGAACTGGAGTTGATCGATTTTGGTGCCGAAGAGGTCTTTGAAGACGAAGACGGAATAATAATATATGCCCCTTTTGAGGCTTTTGGAGCCCTTCAGAAGGAGTTGGAAAGCTGGGAGGTGGAGATCATTTCTTCCGGATTTGAATACATTCCGCAGGTGACAAAAAAGCTTTCTTCTGAAGAAGCTGCCGACGTTGAAAAATTACTGGAAAAGCTTGAAGAAGACGATGATGTACAGCATGTGTATCACACAATGGAAGAATCTGAAGAAGAGGAAGAATAAAGATAAAGGCCGGTAAAACCGGCCTTTTAGCTTTTAAAGCTCCATGAATAAAGAAACTCATCAAAAAGCTGTAAAAGCTGCTTTTTTTAGCATTGTCGGCAATGCCGTGCTTGCTATTATTAAAGGTGTGACAGGTTTTTTTGGCAACTCCTACGCTCTTATCGCCGATGCCATTGAATCTACCACAGATGTTTTTGCAAGCCTGCTGGTTCTTTTCGGTCTTAGATATTCGGCACGCCCGGCAGATGAGAACCATCCATACGGGCACGGCCGTGTTGAGCCGCTTATAACCTTTGCAGTTGTTGGTTTTCTTGTAGTATCTGCCACCATTATCGTCATGGAAAGTATTGAAAATATTCAGACTCCTCATAAAGTTCCCAAACCCTATACGCTTATTGTGCTTGCAGCGATAATCATTACAAAAGAGATCTTCTACAGGTTTATTTCCAAAAAGAGTGATGAGACCAACAGCAGTTCCCTAAAGGCCGATGCCTGGCACCACAGGAGTGACGCCATCACCTCCCTAATGGCCTTTATTGGAATTTCCATTGCGCTTTTCATGGGCAAAGGCTATGAAACAGCCGATGATTGGGCGGCTTTATTTGCTTCAGGATTTATTCTTTATAATGCTTTTTTGATCCTGCGGCCTGCACTGGGAGAGATCATGGACGAACACCTTTATGAGGATATGGTGGAAGAGATAAGAGAGATTTCCCGAAAAGAAAAAGGTGTAATAGAAACTGAAAAATGCTACATCCGTAAAACCGGAATGACCTACCATGTGGATCTGCATGTGATCGTCGATGGCGAACTTTCAGTCAATCAGGGGCATGAGATCTCCCATAACCTCAAAGATCGCCTGTTGCACGAGATGCCCGAAATAGCCGATATCCTCATCCACATAGAACCCGACAACATAGAACACTCCTGAAAAATGCCATTTTTGGCACCTAAGTACCGGTCTTTTTGCTTTCCTTAAAAAAATCCTAATCCTAATCTCTCATCGGCAGGGTCGCCATCAATTAACTATCTTTATAGAATAATCAAGAAAGTTAAATTGAATGGACGTAAAATTAGCAGTATTAATTGACGGTGATAATATTCCTTCTGCCTATGTTAAGGAAATGATGGAAGAGATCGCCAAATACGGCAACCCCACGATAAAAAGAATTTACGGTGACTGGACGAAACCACACCTCACCAAATGGAAAAATGTACTGCTTGAAAATGCAGTAACTCCCATCCAGCAGTACGGATATACCCAGGGTAAAAATGCGACCGACTCCGCAATGATCATTGATGCGATGGATATCCTGTACTCACAGAAAGTTGACGGATTTTGTCTTGTCTCCAGCGACAGTGATTTTACACGTCTCGCAACAAGATTAAGAGAAGCCGGCATGAATGTAATAGGAATTGGAGAAAAGAAAACCCCAGATCCTTTTATCGTCGCCTGCGACCGGTTCATTTATATTGAAATTCTAAAGAACGAAGCGAAGGAATCCAATAAAGAGAAAGAGACCAAAAAGAGCGATTATGATAAGATCACCAATAAAGTGATAAAATTGATCGCTTCTACCATATCTGATGTAGCCGATGACGACGGCTGGGCTTTTCTTGGGGATGTGGGAAGTTTGCTGCAGAAAAAACAGCCGAATTTCGATTCCCGTAACTACGGTTTTCAGAAATTGACTCCCATGATCAATTCGATTGACAAATTCGAAATTGAGTCAAGGGAAAACCAGGGAAGAGGAAAGTATAAACTTATTTACGTAAGGAACAAAGAGTAATGAAAATGATTAAGGCTAAGGAATAAGGAATAAGGAATATTTATTATTGAATATTGATTATTTTCTATTGCACTGACTTGTTCGGAATTTTGAACCTTGAATTTGAATCTAAAGAAATGAGAACCATTAAACGCACTTATAAGGCTGAATACAGGCCAATAGCCGACCTTATTACCTATTCGCCAATGCCTACCCGGCAGCTCAGGATGATAGATCCTTTTCTGTTTCTAAACCATCATGGTCCGCAGAATTATCAGCCGGGGAATAATGGATTGCCCTTTGGTCCGCATCCGCACCGCGGAATGGAAACTGTGACCTTTATTCTTGATGGGGATATTGCACATAAAGATTCCGGCGGAAACAACAGCGTGATCGAAAGCGGAGGAGTGCAGTGGATGACTGCCGGCAAAGGTTTGACCCATGCCGAGGTTTCATCTGAAAAATTTAAAAAAGAAGGCGGTCCGCTGGAGATCCTTCAATTATGGGTTAATCTTCCGGCGCGACTTAAAATGACAGACCCCAAATACAAAGGTCTCCAAAAAGAGGAAATTCCGGTGACTTCTTTTGAAAACAACAAAGTAAAAGCCCAGGTGATTTCAGGCAAATTAAATGAAACCGAAGGAGCATTTGAAACTCTTACTGACATTAGCCTCAGTACGATCTTCTTCGAAGCTGAAGGGGTATTTTCCACAAGGGTTCCCCAAAACCATAACATTCTTTGTTATGTGATCAAGGGAGAAATAAAGATCAATGGAGAAATTATTCAGTCACTCCATTTGGTGGAATTCAACAATGATGATGAAGATCTGCGAATAGAAGCCTTGGCAGAAAGCATTGTTCTATTCGGCCATGCTGCTCCATTTGACGAGCCCGTTGTTGCCCAGGGACCATTCGTAATGAATACTGTTGAAGAGATCGAACAGGCTTATGCCGATTATCAAGAGGGGAAATTTGAATGATAACATTCGCTTTTCCTGCTAATTGTTAATTGGTAATTGTTAATTGTTAATTGTTAATTGTTAATTGAAAATAGGTTACTAACAAAAAAAGACAAAGATCATGTTACAGAAAATAGATTTTCAGGAAGAGCATGTGGCCGGCTTCAGGTGGGAAGGGAAGTTTGACGAAAAGGCTTTCAAACAGTCCCTTGTACAATTCTTACCTGAACTGCAAATGCGGTCCAGGTTAAACATCTATTTCGAAATAGTTAATCTTACCGAAGTAGAAGCAAAAGCTATTTGGGAAGAGATAAAATTTGACGTCAGGAACTTTACAGATCTTCAAAGCAAAATAGAAAAAGTTGCCCTGGTGACAGATATGAGCTGGATACGCACTCTGTCTGAAGCATCTTCTACAGTAGTGCCAGGCATTAGTCTTAAAGCTTTTAAATTTGACGAGGTTGAAGCAGCAAAGGTTTGGATTAGATGATTTAAAATAGTTGGTGCTGCAGTTAGGTCGAAAAATGTCACAAAAATTCCGGAATAAATACCGAATTTCTACAACAAGGATCCAGACCTGGGATTATGGCTCGAATGCTTCTTATTTTATCACAATCTGTACCGGCGGCAGAATTCCCTTTTTCGGAAAAATTTCACCTGGAAATCCACAAATGGATTTATCAGCCTTAGGTCATGTTGCATTCGATCTGTATAAAAATATCCCGTCCTATTTTTCGTATGTGGTATTGGATGAATTTGTAATAATGCCCGATCATATTCATGGAATTATAACAATTAAAAAACCAATTACCGACGGTAATTGTAGAGCTGCGATTAATCGCACCTCTACCAATGACGATATTCCAATGAAAAATGGTGGGGTGACCGGAAATAAAAATCCAATGTTCCATCAGAATTTATCCCGCATCATCAGATGGTTCAAAGGACGTACGACCTTTGAATGTAGAAAAATTAATTCCGATTTTCACTGGCAATCGGGATTTCACGAACATATTATCCGCAATAGCGAATCCCATCAGCGGATTAAGAACTACATCCGGAATAATCCTCTTAATTGGAAATAATACGATTAACAAAAAATCCTGCCATTCGGCAGGATTTTTTTTTATAATTTTCTGAAGACTGATCACCGATCACTGACCACTTTTCTTCTTTTTCTTCTTCTTCTTGATATAATCTGCCGTTAACCTGCTTCTGTTACCTTTCTTATAGTATTTTGTAAATCTCCAGTAAGAAACAGCTCCTAAAATCGCGACCACAACTATAGAATAATATACGAAGCTGGGAGTGATCACTTTATCACCACTTGCATAGGAATGCAATCCTGAAAGATAGAAGTTTACTCCAAAATAAGTCATCAGGATACTGGCAAAAGAGATCACTGCCATAAAGTTAAACAACCATCGGCTTCTCATTCCCGGTACAAGACGCATGTGGATTACAAATGCATAAACCATAATACTTACCAGCGCCCAGGTTTCCTTTGGATCCCAGCCCCAGTAGCGTCCCCAGCTCTCATTGGCCCATTGTCCTCCAAGGAAGTTTCCAATGGTCAACATAACGAGTCCAATAGTCAAAGCCATTTCGGTAATTATAGTAATCTCCTTAATGGTGAGATCCATCCGCTTCTTGTTCTTTTTTGTAGTAAAGATCATTAGAAGCAAGGCAACCGCTCCAAGGATCATTCCCAGAGTAAAGGGTCCGTAGCTACCCACGATCACAGATACATGTATCATGAGCCAGTAAGAATCGAGTACCGGCTGCAAATTGGCAATAGAAGGATCCATCCAGTTCCAATGAGCGATCATAAGGATCATAGAGGTCACAAAAGCTGTAGAAGCTATAGTCAGGTCACTTTTCCTTCCGAAGAGTAAACCGAAAAGCATTGTAGCCCAGGCTACATAGATCATCGATTCATAGGCATCACTCATTGGAGCATGCCCTGAAATATACCAGCGTGCGATAAGGCCTGCCGTATGTAAAGCAAAAAAGATGATAATCGTAACGGCACTCAGCTTAATTAAGCCCCTGATGATTTTACTGTCTTTAAAGATCTGCACGATGACAAAGACCAGCATAACTACTCCCGCCAGCATATACATCCAGAAAAGATTTCTGAAAATGTCATATTTATTGTACAGGATCTCCGTCTCGATCTTCTTTTCTGACGGGATCACCTCAGCTCCGAATTTCTTCTGAAATCCTTTTATACTGCTTAAGAGTTCATTCGCCTGAGTATAATCACCCGTTTCTTTGGCAGTACGCACTGCATTAAAGTACATGGGCAGGATCTGCCTGGTATATACAGAATCCATTCCCTTAAAGCCTGCCTCTGCTACTTCAGGATAGGATACCCATTTGTTGTTTTCATGCCCCGGGATAGGGAAAATTCGGAGAATTTTCCCCTGCAATGCATTGTAAAGCAGGTTTACCCTCCTGTCAGTTTCTATAAAATCTTTTTCAAACTGGTTGGGGACTGAAGCCATATAGGCTCTCTCAAGATAGGGTCCAAGCTTGTAATTTCCTTCCCTGTCGAAAAAGCTGGTAAGCGCAAGATATTTTTGATCTTCGGGCACTCCTACAATGTGGCGGATACTGTCATTATCCTTTTTCACATTAATAATCGGAACATTATACCAAACCGTAGGATTCTCGGTAAGGGAAACAATTACCTGATCTGATGTTAGCCCTTCGTAATCATCGCTTTTACTCAACTTCCGAAGCAATTCTGAAGAATAGGTATTCACCGGCTTCATTCTTCCCCCTGCATCCTGAACTACAAGTCTTCCAAATTCTGCAGCGTGTTCTTTTGAAACTACATTTGCTTTAATAATGGAATCTATACGTGCTTTAGGTATCGCGAGCGGGTTCTCATGCGCATGATCATCCTCCTGTGCCAGTCCGGTACCGGAGACCAACAGGATCATGAAGACTGTAAGAAGCTTTGCTTTCTTTTTCTTTACTTTTTCGAGCATTTGTTTAAGCTCACCAAAACGGGAACCTCTTGCAAACAATATCCACATTAGACCAATATAAAGCAGCGTATAGCCGATGTAGGTGATCCAGGTGCCCCAGAAATCATGATTTACCGACAAAACAGTTCCTTTTTCATCTGAATCAAATGAGGCCTGGAAAAAGCGATAGCCTTCGTAATCCAGGACGTGATTCATGTAGATGTCATAATCAAAGACCTCTTCTTCATCAATAACGGTTACCTTACTTTTAAATGAGGCATAACTCTTTTCGGTTCCCGGATATCTTTCAGCAATAAAATCATTCAATTTAATGGAAAATGGTAATTCATATAATTTGGAACCATACTGCAGATAGAATTCAAGTCCACCGAGATTCAGCATTTTTGGATCATTGACAATTCCCTTACCACCAAGTAACTTCACAGTTTCAGATTCTCCACCAGTAGTCACTCTCACAACGGCCGCATCGGGTTGACCCTCAGTTTTTTCTTTTGTTGGTATGATGTCATACCTTCCTCTTGTAACAGGATCTGGCAATACGAACTGCATTCCCGCCATGTCATAAAGGGATCTCAATTCCAGACTTTGCAAAGAATCGGCCTCGACTTTTCCCTGTTGCTGGTCGGCCATTCTCATGTAGGTTCCTTCAAAAGGTGAAGAGATATAATATTCCCCGTCCTCAAAGCGAATATTAATGGCTCCCTCGGTAGGTTTATTCAGAGTAAAAAGGATGTTGTGAATGTTGGAAACCTCACCTTCCTTAATATAATGATCGTGACGGTCTCCTCCCCCGGCTTCAACGATCTTTAAATAATTCTCTCCTTCTGGATCTTCCACAAGCCCTTCTTCGGCACCATGAATATAATCAATGATCTCCAGCATTACAGGTTGCCCGTTGTAATCTGTATGATAGGTGAATTCGTTCGAAGCTCCGGGAGCAAGAAGCACATCCTCTTCAACAACTCTGCGGCGCGGTTCTCCATTGATCTCCCCGTCGATAAAGGTGGTCAAAAATGTCTTTTCTGAAAGGAAGGTATTTTCTGTAGCCCCTTCTCTAATCGGCATCATCCCTTCGTAACTGATGTAACGGGTCACGAAAGCTCCAACTAATATGAGAATGAAAGAAAGGTGAAGTAGTAAGGAAGACCACTTTTCCTTTTTATGTAAACCATATCTAAAGATATTTCCTACGAAGTTAATTACAAAAAAGGCCATAATCACTTCAAACCAAAGTGCATTGTAAATCCAGACTTTTGCTGTGGCTGTGCTGTAGTAATTTTCAATAAAAGTTCCCAGTCCAAGCGCCACGGCAAATACAATAAAAAGGAAGGCCATTAAGCGTGTGGAAAATACTATGGAAGCTAATTTCTTTTGCATGTAGAAGTTGTTTTGTAAACGGTGCAAAAGTAGGTATTTTTGTCCTAATTAAGATTTATTTAACTGCACATTTTCAGCTTTAAAGGCGCAGCTAAAGGAGTGGTAAAAAAAATTGGTAATTTAGCCGCATGATTGAGATTGTAGTCTTAGGTTCGGGCAATGTTGCCACACATCTTTTTAAAGCTTTTTCTGCTTCGGAAGGTATAAGAATAAAACAGGTTTATAATCATTCTGAAGCCAGTCTGGATTTTTTTGAAAACAAAGTTGAGATAACTACCGACTTTTCAGAAATTGCTGAAGCAGACGTTTATATTTTAGCTCTAAAAGATGATGTGATCCCTCAGACAGCTGAAAAACTGAAAGACAGAAGCGGATTGGTGGTGCACACTTCGGGATCTGTTGCTCTTGATGCGTTATCAGGCTGCTCAAGGAGAGGCGTATTTTATCCGCTGCAGACCTTTTCTAAAGATAACGAGCTGAATTATTCAGAAATACCTTTTTGTCTTGAAGCAAATTCAGAAGAAGACCTTCAACTTTTAAAGAAAATAGCTGACAGGATCTCGGGTAAAGCTTATGATATTTCATCAGAGCAGCGTAAAAAGCTGCACCTTTCGGCGGTTTTTGTATGCAACTTTGTAAATCATCTTTATGCTGTAGGAGAACAGATCTGTCAAAAAAGCGAAATTCCGTTTGATATTCTGAAACCTCTTATCAAGGAAACAGCCAGTAAAGTTCAGCATGCTTCTCCTGCCGGAGTACAAACGGGGCCGGCAATAAGAAATGACCAATCGACTATTAATACACATTTAGATCTACTGGAATCTTCAGAAAACAGGAAGATCTACGAATTATTAACCTCAGCAATCCAAACCTTTCATGGAAAAAAGCTATAAAGAATTTTTAACCCAGATCACCACCTTTGTATTTGACGTGGATGGGGTACTAACAGATGGTTCTATCCAAATCAGCACAGATGGAGAACTTTTAAGAACAATGAACATTAAAGACGGCTATGCCATGAAGTATGCCCGTCAACAAGGCTATACAATTTGCGTGATTTCCGGAGGAAAAAATGAGGGAGTGCGCAGCCGCCTTAAGGGTCTTGGAGTTACAGACATTTATCTGGGATGTCCTGACAAGGTGGAACAAATGGAGGAATTTTTCGACATCTATGATATTCAACCCAAAGAAGTGCTCTATATGGGTGATGACCTGCCAGATCTTTATGCTATGAAGAAGGTTGGCCTGCCTTGCTGCCCCCAGGATGCCGTGGCCGAGATCAAGGACATATCTAAATATGTTTCCCATAAAAAAGGCGGAAAAGGTTGTGTGCGCGATGTGATCGAACAGGTCCTGAAGGTTCAGGGGAAATGGAATGATCACAAATGAACTGGTTCTATCTCATTATCGCCGGACTCTTCGAAGTAGGTTTTGCCACCTGTCTCGGAAAGGCTAAGGAATCTTCCGGCAACACCGCATTTTGGTGGATGCTCGGATTTTTTGTCTGCCTCTCCATAAGTATGTCTCTATTATATAAGGCCACACAAAGCCTGCCCATTGGCACTGCCTATGCAGTCTGGACCGGAATTGGAGCTTTTGGGACCGTTTTAATTGGAATTTTTGTCTTCAAAGAGCCGGTGCATTTTTGGCGACTGTTCTTCCTTTTCACACTCATTACTTCCATCATAGGATTAAAATTTGTTTCTGCCTAAGCTATGGCTATAATCCCCATTTTGAAGCTGGCAAGGTTTTCGAACCTGCTCATGATCATTTTCACCATGGTCCTGGTGAAATATTTTCTCTTTGAACCTTTTAATATCGCTACAGTTCTGGGGGATTTCGATTTTTCCTTACTGGTACTGTCAATGATCTGTCTTGCAGCTGCAGGAAATATTATTAATGATCTGCACGACACTGCTACAGACAGGATCAATAAGCCCGAAAAACTGATCATTGGAAGAGAGGTTTCAGAAAAAACTGCCTGGAACCTGTTCATTATACTGAATATTTTGGGTGTTGGTATAGGATTTTATCTGAGCAACCTGGTAGGAAAACCTTCCTTTGTGGCTCTGTTCATCCTGCCTTCAGCCTTTCTGTATTTTTATGCCACCCAGATCAAAGGAACTGTACTGGTAGGAAATCTGGTAGTAAGCATTATGGTGGGAATGATCATTGTGATGGTAGGAATTTTTGACCTTGTACCGGCAATCACTCCACAAAACCTTCCTACACAAAAAGTTATTTTTTCGATCCTCCTTGACTATGGGATCTTTGCGTTTTTAATTAATTTTTTGCGGGAGATGGTCAAGGATCAGGAAGACATTCGGGGAGATTATAATGCGGGTTATAACACACTCCCGGTTTTACTGGGAAGAAGGAGAACCAATTTTATCATTTTCGCAGTAGCATTGCTGCCCCTGCTTGGGATCCTCTATTACATATATAATTATCTTTACGAGAGCCGGGAAGCCATGTTGTATGTTCTTTTTCTGGTAATGGGTCCCCTGCTCTATTTTCTTGTGAAATTACCCGGAACAGAAATTAAAAAAGATTATCATCACCTTAGCCTGATTTTAAAATTCATTTTGGCCACCGGTATTTTATCCATCGGGCTATATAGATTTGTATTATAGATATGTTACAGCAAAAATTAAAAGATCATCATCTCATCCTGGCTTCCGCTTCTCCAAGAAGGCAGCAATTTTTCAGAGATCTGGGGCTTGAATTTGAAATAAGATTAAAACCGGTAGAAGAAAAATATCCGGAGGAATTAAAAGGTGTGGAGATCACAGATTATCTGGCCCGGCTTAAAGCAGCTGCTTTTGATGAAGAACTTTCCACCGGCGATATCCTGGTAACCAGTGATACTATTGTATGGCATGAAGGGACGGCCCTCGAAAAGCCGAATGATCCCGCACAGGCTTTTGAGATGATAAAAGCTCTTTCAGGAAAAACTCATGAGGTGATCACCTCAGTTTGTTTCATGACTGCCGAAAAAAAACATACCGTAAATGCCATTACTAGGGTAAGCTTCAGCAAGCTTGAAGATGATGAAATAAAGTTCTATGTTGACAACTTCAGGCCCTTTGATAAAGCCGGAGCTTACGGTATTCAGGAATGGATTGGACTTATAGGCGTCGAACATATTGAAGGCAGTTATTTTAATGTGGTAGGACTGCCTACACACCTTGTGTATCAGGGCCTCATGGAGATTGCAGAATAAAACTGCCGTAATTTCAGGATCATCCTAAGCTAAAAATTATCTTTACTAAAATTTATTCAGGAATGACAGACATCTTCCTTCTCAATCAAAACCAAATCATTACTACCATAGCTATTATACTGGTGCTGTGGATCTTTCAGTTTATATTAAAAAAAACAGCACACCGGGTTGGACACAGTAGTGGAATACATGTAACCAGAACAAGATTAATGTTTAAATATATTAACGTCCTTGTGACTATTCTGGCCATTTTCTTCCTGTCTCTTACGTGGGGATATAATGCCCAGGAGCTCGCATTGATCTTCTCTTCAGTTTTTGCCATTATTGGAGTTGCAATGTTTGCCATCTGGTCTATTCTTAGTAATATCACCGCCGGAATTATCCTGTTTTTCTCTTTTCCTTATAAAATTGGAAGTCGTATAAAAATACTGGACAAAGACATGCCTATAGAAGCGGTTATTGAAGATATTCGGGCCTTTCACCTGCACCTTCGCACTATGGAAGGGGAATTGATTACTTATCCCAACAACCTCCTGCTGCAAAAAGCAGTTTCTCTGGTCGAAAAAGAATATCATGCCGATGAAGGTAAAGATGCTTTGTAACATCGGCACTTAAAAATCTTCCTATATTTGAGAGGTTTCAAAAATGAAATATTGATGCGGAATTTTTTTTTAATAGCTTTTTTAGCATTCACTTCTTTCAGTTGGGCGCAAAAACCTGAGAAATTGAGCTCTTCTGAAATTTATTCAGAAATTGAGAAGCTGAATTTCCTTGGTTCGGTTCTTTATATAGCAGCACATCCCGATGATGAGAATACCCGTCTCATCTCTTACTTTAGCAATGAAAAACATGCCCGCACTGCATATCTTTCTCTCACCAGAGGTGATGGCGGACAAAACCTTATTGGCCCACAACTCCGGGAATTACTAGGCGTGATAAGGACCCAGGAGCTTTTAGCCGCCCGAAAGATTGACGGCGGAAAACAATTTTTCACCCGGGCAAACGATTTTGGTTACAGTAAAAATCCTGAAGAGACTTTAAGTATCTGGAATGAAGAAGAAGTTCTGAAAGATGTGGTGAGAACAATTCGAAAATTCAAACCGGACATTATCATCAACCGCTTTAACGAAGATTCGGCCGGAGAAACCCACGGGCATCATACTTCTTCGGCTATTCTTAGCAGCAGGGCTTTCGACCTGGCGGGGCAAAAATCGGTTTTTGAGGAGCAGGTTGATCAACTGGGAATATGGCAGCCAAAAAAGCTCTTTTTTAACACCTCTCCCTGGTTCTATGAGTCGCAGGAGGCTTTTGAAGCAGCAGATAAGTCGGACTTTGTCACAATAGACACCGGAGTCTACTTTCCATTAAAAGGAATGTCCAATACTGAAATTGCGTCATTAAGCCGCAGCCAGCACCAATCCCAGGGATTTGGAAGCACCGGTACAAGAGGAACAGCTGCGGAATACATCGAGCTTTTAAAGGGAGAACATCCCAAAAATAATAATGACCCTTTTGTGGGTATTAACACCACCTGGACACGAGTAAAAGGCGGAAAAGAGATTGGTGATATTCTTTCAGAAGTACAGCAGAACTTTGATTTTAAAGATCCTGCAGCTAGTATTCCCGGCCTTACCAAAGCTTATCAACTGATACTGAAGCTGGAGGATGAGCACTGGAAAAAGATAAAATCTGAACAGATAAAGAATATCATAGCAGCCTCTGCAGGTCTTTATCTTGAAGCAACTACCAATGGATCTTTAGCCACTCCCGGAGAGGAGATACAGGTAAAGCTGGAGGCGATCAACAGAAGTGATGTTCCAATAAAGCTGATCTCTGTTAATCTACATCCCGAAGGAAGTAAGATCGAACTGAACTCAGCCTTACCTGATAACCAGTCCCGAATTGAAAACACCAGCTTTCAAATACCTGCAAACATCTCCTATACAAGTGCTTATTGGTTAAGAGAAGAAGGTTCTTTAGGAATGTATAAAGTAGATCAAGATTCTTTAATTGGTTTGCCGGAGACTCCAGGGGAGTTAAAAGCTGAATTCCTGGTTGAGATTGACAACGTCCGTATTCCATTCAGCAGGAAACTGACCTATAAATTCAATGATCCTGTTACAGGAGAAACATATCTGCCATTTGAAGTGGTGCCAGCCATTTCTGTTAGCACAGCATCTGATGTGCTTATATTTGCAAACGGTAGACCCAGAACCATTCCTGTCACTATAAAAGCCATGAAGAACGGGGTATCCGGTTCTTTATCTCCCGGTAAACAGAATGAGTGGAAGATAACCCCTGAAAATCACCTTTTCGAGAATCTCCGGCAAGGGGAAGAAAAAACATTTTTTTTTGAAGCACATCCTCCACAGACCCAGAGCAAAATAGTTTTTAACCCTGTAGCAAAAGTAGATGGAAAGGAATATAAAAAGTCTGTGGTCCAGATGGATTACAGCCACATTCCGCGGCAAACGCTGGTTTTACCTAATCAAACCAAACTTGTAAAATTAGACATAGAAAAAAAGGGCACCCTAATAGGATATATTCAGGGAGCCGGGGATGTAGTGCCACAGGCGCTGGTACAGATGGGATATATCGTTGAAGATATTGCTCCAGATCGAATATCAGCACCCTCTCTTGAGAAGTATGATGCAGTGGTAGTGGGGATCAGGGCATACAACACACTGGATGAGCTGCGACACAGGCAGACAGCACTCTTTGAATACGTAAAACATGGAGGTAATCTCATTATTCAGTACAACACGAGCCATGGACTGGTCACCAAGGAACTTGCACCTTACGATCTTAAACTATCTCGCGACAGGGTTACAGATGAAAATTCGGAAGTCAGTTTTCTTGCCAATGATCATCCTGTTTTAAATTTTCCAAATAGAATCACGTCTCAGGATTTTGAAGGCTGGGTACAGGAACGCGGTCTGTATTTTCCAGATGAATGGGGACCGGAGTTCACACCAGTCCTGGCTATGAATGACAAGGGCGAGACACCAAAGAAGGGTAGTTTACTAATCGCCCCTTATGGAAAAGGCTATTATATTTACACGGGTTTAAGCTTCTTTAGAGAATTTCCTGCCGGTGTTCCCGGTGCCTTTAGATTATTTGCAAATATGATCTCCCTGGGAAAAGAAGAAGCTCCTAAAAGTGCAAACCATAACTCCAATTAATGAAACCTCCACAAAAATATCATTGGAAAAAAGCATATACGGCAGTACTACTGGCAAACGCAGTTTACATTCTATTGTTTTACGTGCTAATGATAGTTTTTTCCTGATATGCTGCCAATAGACTGGATCATATTAGCGGGAACTCTCATTTTCATAGTGGTCTACGGAGTTTGGAAAACCCGGGGCAGCAAAAATGTGCAGGATTATATTCGTGGAGGAAATGAGGCGCGGTGGTGGACAGTAGGACTGTCGGTCATGGCTACCCAGGCCAGTGCAATTACCTTCCTCTCTACTCCCGGTCAGGCTTTCCACGACGGGATGGGGTTTGTACAATTCTACTTTGGGTTACCTATAGCGATGATCATCATTTGTATGGTTTTCATACCTATTTATTACCGGCTGGAAGTGTATACAGCCTATGAATACCTCGAATCGCGTTTTGACCTGAAGACCAGAACCCTTACTGCTTTCCTTTTTCTTATTCAGCGGGGTCTTGCTGCGGGGATCACCATTTTCGCTCCCGCCATTATTCTATCGGCTGTACTGGGATGGGATCTTACTACCCTGAATATTATTATCGGTGTCCTTGTAACCATCTACACTGTCTCCGGCGGAACGAAAGCAGTGAATGTTACTCAAAAACAGCAAATGGCAGTAATATTTTCGGGAATGATCATCGCCTTGATCCTGATCATCCAGTACCTTCCTGAAGAGATCAGCTTTACAAAAGCACTTGAAATTGCCGGTGCCAGCGGCAAACTGGATATTATAGATTTTTCCTTCAATCTTGACAATAGATATACCTTCTGGAGCGGATTGATTGGCGGAACATTCCTGGCCCTCTCCTACTTCGGAACAGACCAGAGTCAGGTCCAGCGTTACCTCTCCGGAAAATCTGTAAGACAAAGTCAGCTGGGACTGATCTTCAACGGACTCCTGAAAGTACCTATGCAGTTCTTTATTCTCCTCGTTGGGGTGATGGTTTTCGTTTTTTACCAGTTCAATCATTCTCCGCTAAATTTTAATCCGGCAGCTACCAATGCAGTGAGTCAGTCGGCTTTAGCACCGGAATACGAACAGCTGCAAAGAAACCTGGACCGGATACAGGATCAAAAGCAGGAAATGAGCATTAAATATGCCAACGCCGGAAACTTTTCTGACGGAGACAGAGATAGCTTTAAAGCAGAAATGCTTCAGCTGAATGAGGCAGAGATCCTGGCCCGCAGGCAGGCAACAGAATTGATCGCCAGTGCAAATTCAACCGTGGAGACCAATGATAAGGATTACGTGTTTATTCATTTTATCCTGAATAATCTCCCGAGAGGACTTATAGGACTATTATTGGCAGTGATCCTTTCGGCAGCAATGTCTTCCACAGCTTCCGAATTAAACGCATTGGCTTCCACAACCATGATAGACCTGTATAAAAGAAATACAGGTGAAAAGACACAGGAGCATTATGTGCGCATGTCCAAATGGTTTACTCTGGCCTGGGGTCTTATCGCTATAGCCGTGGCAAGTATTGCCGATCTCTTTGATAATCTTATTCAATTAGTGAATATCATAGGTTCCATCTTCTATGGGAATGTACTGGGAATCTTCCTGCTGGCATTTTTTATAAAATATGTAAAGAGCAATGCTGTATTTATTGCTGCTCTTATTACCCAGAGTATTATCCTGGCAATTTATTTCCTCACAGAGTTACCCTACCTGTGGTTAAATCTGGTAGGATGTTTACTGGTTATTGGAATCGCTGTATTGCTTCAAACCTTTATTCCCACAATAACTTCAAAGCCGGAAACCAATGAATAAGAAAATAAAATGGGCGATCCTTGGGCCGGGAAAGATCGCAAAGAAATTCGCGGCTAGTCTTCGAGAGGTTGAAGATGCCGAACTTTATGCCGTTGCCAGCAGATCTTTAGATCGGGCGACAGCTTTTGCTGAAAATGAGGGTGTGTGCAACGCCTATGGATCATACGAAGAAATGCTACAGGATAAAGAAATTGATGTCGTTTATGTAGCAACGCCTCATGTCTTTCATCATGAGCATACGCTTCTCTGCATTAGCTACGGAAAGCCTGTTCTATGTGAAAAACCCTTTGCTATAAACCAGGGCCAGGTTGAGGAAATGATTGCTGCAGCCAAAGAAAAGCAGGTGTTTCTAATGGAGGCTATGTGGACCCCATTTCTGCCTCACATCAAATATTTAATGACACTGCTCGAATCCGGCCGATACGGAAAAATAAAAAAACTCACTGCCGATTTTGGTTTTGATGCGCCTTTTGACGAGAACGGCAGGTTGTACAAAAAAAGCCTGGGAGGCGGCAGTCTACTCGACATTGGCATCTACCCTGTATTTCTTGCCATGCATAGTCTGGGCCTACCCGAATTTATCGAAGCCAAGGCGGTTCTCGGTAAAACAGGAGTAGATGAAGACTGTGACATTACTTTCTCATACCCCAATGGGGCAAAAGCAGAATTAAATAGTAGTATCACAAAAAATACTCCAATTACTGCTGTTTTCGAATTAGAAAAAGCAACGATTAGTATCGCTTCCCGTTGGCATAATCCTTCTACAATTACTGTGTCTACTGACGAAGGAAGTGAATCCAGATCTTTTGACGTGGCTTCTTTTGGTTATGAATATGAAGCCATGCATGTTCAGGAAATGATAAGGCAGGGAAGAACAGAAAGTACTGTTATGACATTTCAAAAGAGTCTGGAGCTTATTTCCTTACTTGATGAAATCAGGAAACAGATCGGGCTGGAATATTAGGAGACAGAGACCGGTAGCATTTTTCCCAGATTCAGAATTGGCCTAAAGCCCTACTTCAAATCCTTTATATTACCCTCCAGCTGAAGCTGGGCAAATCAAATCCTTTAGAGAATTTCTGTGCAAATATTTTGCAATCGGCTTAGCCGGAGATAATTCCTATTGGCAGAGTCTGCTTTACTGAGGAAAAGCTTTCTACAAACTTTTCTCCAGCTGAAGCTGGGGTCATTTCAATCATTATTGTTTTCTTATAAAAAGAACATTTTGGCTTTAGCTATGTTCAGAATTATTAGAAATTCCTTCAATCAGCTCCCCCGGAGGAAACTTAGGGCATTGAACTTTACAGGCAACAAAGGGCTTTAGCCTAATCTTCTCTGCAAAAAAAAGCGGCAAAATCGCCGCTTTTATAATGTCATGTGAATAAAGATTATTTAGCTCCCCATTCTTTTAATGAGTCCTGATTCATTTTCACGTAATCCTTGTTTCCGGCTTTCTCGGCGGCAGCTAAAGAACGTCTTGCAGTTTCAATAGCCTCCTTTTTCATTCCGAGGTCGGCCTGAATAAGAGATTTTTTTCTCAACATCCAAAAAGGAGCATTTTCCCCCTGCATTTCCAGAGCCTTATTAACCCACTCCAGGGCTTTTTTATAGTCTTTTCCGGAATCGTGATAATAGGTGGCAGCAGCAAAATAATCATTGGGAGATGGCCCCTTCATCACCCTGTCAATACTCGCCATTGCGCGCTCATCTGTAGGTACATTGAACTGCAAGGTTGCCACAGTTTCATCCCATATAAAATTCAGCGCTGCAGAGTCATTTTTCAATTCATCAATGAGGATTGTAAAAGTTTCCATAGGCATAGGCATTTGCTGCACTTTTGCTTTTGCTGTTAAAGCTACTTTAGAATTATCCCATTCTTGTGGAAGTCCCCAGTTGTTGGTGTCTTCATAGAAGATCACATCCCATTCGTTTTCCCGAGGCACCGTGTAAATTGCATAGGTCCCTTCGGCTAATTCCTGTCCGTCGATTTTGACTTTGGTGTCAAAACTTATTGTAGTGTTATTATTTGCTCCCGTGCGCCATCTTTCTCCGTAAGGAACAAGGTCCCCAAAAATATCCCTGCCTTTCATACCGGGACGGGCATATTTAATGACTACGTTGGTTAGACCCACTTGTTGTTCAATAGTTGCTGAAGGACTGGGCTGTGGCACCTGTATCTGCGCCGTCGCAGCGCCTGATAATACACCTGCAAAAAGGAATAAAATTAATTTTTTCATGATTGTTTATAGTTAGTTTCACCAAAGATATAGAATTTCACTCATCCGTCTTCAGCAAAAAAGTAGTCAGAAAATGTCATTTTTGACACCTATGCTCCGGATTTTTCTGAAAAGCTTATAAAAAAGAGTGATTTCCTGTTTCTACTGCTCTTTCGATAAGAGTTTTCTGGCTTCTTCAAGATCTTCAGGCGTATCAATACCCACTCCTTTTACAGTTGTCTGCACCATTTTAATATTCTTTCCGTATTCAAGATATCTTATACACTCAATTTTTTCAGTAGCTTCCAGCTTCAGCATAGGCAGACGGTAAAAATCCAATAGCGCCTGCTTGCGAAAAGCATAGATCCCAATATGTTTGAACCAGGTTATACCGGTCTGCTCATCCCGCGGATACGGAATTGGAGAACGTGAAAAATAGAGTGCAAAATCCTCATTATTGGTGATCACCTTTACATTATTAGGATTGTCAATGTCCTTCTTCTCTTTAAGAGGTGCCTTTAAAGAGGCAAGGTCAATCTTGTCTGCATCCTTTCCGCGGAAAACATCCAGAAGCAGCGACAGACTTTGCGTATCGATCATGGGCTCATCACCCTGCACATTTACTACAATGTCAACATCCATGTGCTCGACGGCTTCGGCAATACGGTCACTCCCGCACTCATGTTTCTTTTCACTCATGATGGCCTTCCCGCCATTTGCCGAAATTTCATTATAGATGATCTCACTATCGGTCACCACATAAACCTCCTGAAACAGACCGGTTTGTTGTGCAGCTTCATAGGTCCGTAAAATGACGGTTTTGCCATGCAGATCCTGCATCAACTTCCCCGGAAATCTGCTCGCGGCATAACGGGCAGGGATCATCGCAATAATTCTTAGTGGATTGCTTTCCAAATCTGAAAATTTAAAATTTATTATAAAAATAGCATTTTTGGCTAGTCTGCCGGGGCGAAAAAGTCATCTTTAAAGCCTATAAGGTATAATTTTTCCTGTGCCCGTGTGACTGCAGTATAGAGCCAGCGAAGATAATCCCTGTCGATTCCATTGGGAAGATATGGCTGCTCTACAAACACGGTATTCCATTGCCCTCCCTGTGACTTATGGCAGGTCATCGCATAAGAAAATTTAATCTGCAGGGCGTTGAAATACTTATTGTTCTTCACCTTCATGAATTTTTTGTATTTTGAACGCTCCTCTTCATAATCTTTCATCACCTCCTGGTACAGGCGGTTAGATTCCTCATAGGTAAGGGAAGGATTATTGCTTTCCAGTGTATCAAGCAGCACCACAGTTTCAATGGGTTGCATGTTCGGGTAATCCACCATTTGTGCCTTTACCTCGGCAAATCTGAACCCGTAAAGCTCCTTAATAGCAAATATCTCCAGGATCTTGATGATGTCCCCGTTAGCGATAAAGCCTGCTTCACTGTTTGGCTTCACCCAGAAGTAATTGTTCTTCACTACCATAAGGTAATCCCCTGCCGAGATCTCCTCCTCCTGGAAAAGTATCCTGTTCCTTATCTGCTGATTATAAAGATTGGCCCGTTTATTTGATCTAACAATAATAGTGGTGTCTTCGTGACCCAGGTTGCGGTAAGACTCCTCAATGGCTTCCATGATCTCATACCCATCTACCAGCCGTATTACATCTCTTTTTTCACTCAGCTCAAAACTAAAGGACTCATAAAATTCTTCCCTTAAAGCCTCTCTTATTAGAGTAGCATTGTGAAGTATATCACTCTCCTCACTTTGCCGCACCACTTCATCCAGTTCTATATGGGTTACCTCCTTCATATAGGTGTTCTGAAGTTTATGTTCTTCCAGGGCGGGGCTCACATCCAACTTCACCGGCGGCAGCTGTGCTGTATCACCTATAAGGATGAGCCTGCAGTTATGTCCCGAATAAATATATTGAATGAGGTCATCGAGCAAAGAACCATTTTCAAACATTTTGGCATCATTGTTCACATCAGGGATCATTGATGCTTCATCAACAATGAAAATGCTGTTGCGATGTTTGTTTGGCTGCAGTACAAAACTTACTCCTGCTCCACTTTTCTTCTTCGGGAAATAGATCTTTTTGTGAATGGTAAAGGCTTCCCTACCGGAATAATTGGCAATAACTTTGGCGGCACGGCCTGTAGGAGCCAGCAGAATTCCACTTTTCTTTACCTGCCATAAATTTTTTACCAGGGAACTAATGATTGTAGTCTTTCCGGTACCGGCAAATCCCTTTAAAAGGAAAATGGAATCTTTCTTCTCATCAACTACAAAGGAAGCTAATTGTTGGAGGGCTATGTCCTGTTTTACTTTGGCCTCAAATTTCAGATCTTTGAGTAACAGGTTATAAAAAGTGGCAACGTTCATTTTCTCCATAAGCAATTTCCTCTGAGCCCAAAGATAACACGGTTTTTTTCGGAAGAATCCTTTGTGAATAAAAAAAAATTGTAGATTTGCGTGGAACACTTAAATAAATCTTAATCTGCACCCGCATGAAACTTATCATTCAGCTAGTTCTTTGGATAGTGATCATTTTCCTTGGATATCTGGTATTTAACTCAATCTATCAGCCAATTAAATTTAATGAAGTTAAGGAGGCAAGATATGCCAAAGTAATCGAAAACCTTAAAGATATCAGAGACGCTGAACTTGCTCACCGTCAGGTAACCGGAAGGTTCGCAGGTGAATGGGATAATCTTGTTCGCTTTATCGACACTGCACAATTCACCCTCACTCAAAGAAGAGATACCACAGTAATGGACGAAGAGTACCGTCGTACCTATGGGGTTGACCGCCGAATAGAAATAGTTGTTATTGACACTTTAGGATATAAATCTGTAAAAGATTCGCTTTTCCAGGGAACAGATCGTTATAAGACAATGATGAATGTTCCAATTCGCGGAGTAGACAGACAATTTGAATTAAAAGCCGGAACTGTAGATAAAAGCGGTACTAAGATCCCTGTATTTGAAGCAAGGGTTGCCAAAGAGGTTATTCTTCATGATCAGGACCCGGATCTTGTAAATCAGGAAAAGCAGGTGATCTCTGTTGATGCAGTGAATGGACCGTATATAAGTGTCGGATCCATGGAAGAAGTTAACACCAGCGGTAACTGGCCAAAAATTTATGGTAACGCCGAATAAAGAGGATAATCAAAATAATTTAAAGTTGTCCATTCAGGTGAGCCTGAATGGACTTTCTTTTTGTGCGCTCTCGAAAGAAGAAAGACGCATCGTGTATTTCAGGGATCTTCTTTTCACCAGAAAACTCAATCCTTCCCAGGTACTTCGGGAAATCGAGAAATTGTATGAACAGGAAACGTTTTTAAAAGAGGAAAATCCTGAAGTTATTGTCCTTTTCTCTAATGAACTTTACAGCCTTATTCCGGAAGCTTATTTCAATGAGGAACATGCTTCAGAGTACCTGAAATACAATACCAAGATCCTCGAAACAGATTACGTGGCACACGATGAAGTTTCAGTTTCCAAAATGATGAACGTATATATTCCCTATACGAACATTAATAATTTCTTTTTTGACAGGTATGGGGAATTTGAATACAGGCACTGCGTAAGCGTTCTTGCGAAGGAATTTCAGATCCAGAATAAATATCAGACAGAAGGAACCCGGGTTTATGTCAATTGTTATCCCGGAGGATACGATCTGCTGGTTTACCAACAAGGCAAATTACACCTGGCTAATTCGTTCAACAGTGCTACGAAGGAGGATTTTATATATTATCTTCTTTTTACTGCCGAACAGCTGGATCTGGATCCCACACGTTTCGAACTTATACTGTTGGGACGGATAAGAGAGCATTCAGATTATTATGATATTGCCTATAATTACGTGAAGGAAATTAAGTTCATGGACACCGCTTTTGGTTACATTTTCTCCTCAAAAGAAGAGCCGCCGAAAGGGTACATGCATTATCCATTATTTAAAGTACTTGAATGAGAATTGTCTCGGGAATACATAAAGGAAAAAAGATCATTGCGCCCAAGAAGCTTCCGGTAAGACCTACAACAGATTTTGCCAAAGAAGCTTTGTTCAATATTCTCAATAACAAATACCATTTTTCAGCACTAAAAGTAATTGATCTTTTCAGCGGTACCGGAAATATTTCCTTTGAGTTTGCATCACGGGGAGCAGTTGAGATCATAGCAGTAGATGCCCATTTTGAATGTGTGAAGTTTATCAATAAGATTTCTGAAGAACTTGATCTTCCTATTCGTACAGTTAAGAGTGACGCTACAAAATTTCTACAGGCGACGGGAGAAACAGCAAATATTATTTTTGCCGACCCTCCTTATAATTTTGAAACTGAAGCTCTTTCAAAAATTGTAGAATTAACATTTTCAAGAAATTTACTGGAGGAAGAAGGCAGCCTGATTATTGAACATTCCAAAAAAATGGATCTATCTCACCTGGAGCATTTTTCTGAAGCCCGAAAGTATGGGAATTCCGTTTTTAGTTTTTTTGTGTAACTTAGTATATGGCCCTACCTCTAAAAATCCTTGAACTGGAATTTACCATTCTGGAATTTCACCACAATTATGTCTTGTCAAGACCGCGCGAAGGTCAAATCCTGGAAGGTAAGCAGGTGGCCGATCTTGTGGAGGTTTGCAGTGATTTTTACGGAAGTAAGGCATTTGTTTACCTCTCCTCCCGGGTAAATGACTACAATGTCAACCCCACAATATACCTCAATCTTGACGAGGTAAAAAATCTTGCCGGCATTGGAGTGGTGAGCAAAAAGGTATCTTCTCTTAATATGGCTAATTTTGAGAAAAAGTTTTGCAAAATACCTTATGAAATCTTTCTTGAACTCGAAAATGCACTGGAGTGGGTAGAAGAGATCATTGCAGAAAAAAATAAAAAAGCAGACCTGTAAGCCGGATTCTGTTCCCCACAACGGTAACCCGTCATAGAACCCTTATCATTTATCTGAGACTTTTGTTACCAAAAGCCTTTAGCTGCCTACCCTCCGGCAACGGACGGGCAATCCTTAACAGCCGGTATACATGGCATTGCACCGCATAGAGTTTACCTGATTTCACTACAGCATTACCTGTACATCCTTTCTGTTGCACTGGTCCTATCCCGAGTACTCGGGATGATGGGTGTTACCCACTATGCTGCCCTGTGGTGTCCGGACTTTCCTCCACCCCATTCCGATCCCGAGAACTCGGGACGGGACGGGGCAGCGATAAGGCGGTCTGCTTGCCGCAAATATACACTTATAATGCCATTTTTAAGAGGTATCCGACAGATGTCTTATGTGCTTCATTTCAACAGGTTTTTGTGGATAAAAACATAAGGATATTCATCTGCTTCGGTTTTGTATTTTTATATTTGTCATTCTAAAGCTTTTCAATGGAACATTTTGTAGTATCGGCACGAAAATACCGCCCCCAAACTTTTAAAGACGTTGTGGGCCAGCAGGCTATAACCAATACCCTACTTAATGCCATTGAACACAATCACCTCGCCCAGGCCCTGCTTTTCACTGGACCACGCGGAGTGGGAAAAACTACCTGTGCCCGTATCCTTGCAAAGAAGATCAACCAGGATGGGGAACAGGACCCCAATGAAGATTTCGCATTTAATATATTTGAACTGGATGCCGCTTCCAACAACTCGGTAGACGACATTCGAAACCTCATTGACCAGGTACGAATTCCACCACAGGTTGGAAAGTATAAAGTCTATATTATTGATGAGGTGCACATGTTGTCACAGGCAGCATTTAATGCTTTTCTAAAAACCTTGGAAGAGCCTCCTAAACATGCGATCTTTATTCTGGCCACTACAGAAAAACACAAGATAATCCCCACTATTCTTTCCCGCTGTCAGATCTTTGATTTCAAAAGGATCACTGTTAAAGATGCGAAGGAATATCTTGCATATATAGCACAACAGGAAGGTGTGGAAGCCGAAGATGATGCGCTGCATATTATAGCTCAGAAAGCAGATGGCGCTATGCGTGACGCTTTATCAATTTATGACAGGGTAGTAAGCTTCAGCGGAAAGAATCTCACACGACAGGCAGTAACCGAGAATCTTAATGTTCTTGATTATGACAGCTATATCACCGCTACAGATCTTATTCTGAAGAATAATATTCCGCAGCTGCTTTTGCTTTTTAATGAGATCCTTTCACACGGCTTTGACGGCCATCATTTTATTGCAGGCCTGGCCTCTCACTTCAGGGACCTGTTGGTTTGCAAAGATCCAAAAACGATCAACCTTCTTGAAGTCGGAGATAACACCAAAGCGCTCTACTATAAACAATCACAGGAAGCTTCTTCGGCTTTTCTTCTCAAAGGAATTGAACTTGCCAATGAATGTGACCTGCAGTACAAGAGTAGCCGGAATCAACGTCTACTGGTCGAATTATGTCTTATGCGACTGGCCTCCGTAACTTTTGGCGACGAAAAAAAAAAGGATAGCGCCTATATAATTCCGCCAAACCATTTTACAGGCACTCCTATTCCGGCGCCGGCTCTTAAACTCTCCCGAAAGGAGAAGGAAGTGATCGTCAACAATGAATATGCCGATGGAGATTCTGCCGCCCCTGCGGCAGCTCAAATTCCGAAACCTTCAGAAACTCCCGGAAACTGCTCCCCCGAAGCTGAAAATACTACCGGCAGAGTTGAAGAAGAGGATACTTCCGCAAGAGGAGATATTTCAGGAGATCTAAGAGATGAGGAACCGGAAAATCAGGATGCCAATATTCAGTCTTCATCTACACCGCCCAATAATAACGCAGAAACCTCGGCTTCTAATTCTCAACCTGAAACTGAAGTCGATGTGCTTACAGAAGTTACACCCCAAAAGGTTTCAGGCTTATCCTTGAAGAGCATCAGGGCGAAAAAAGAACTGGAAGCGCAAAAAAGGGAAGCTACAGCAGAG
Organism: Salinimicrobium xinjiangense DSM 19287; assembly: GCF_000423585.1. Taxonomy (GTDB): domain Bacteria; phylum Bacteroidota; class Bacteroidia; order Flavobacteriales; family Flavobacteriaceae; genus Salinimicrobium; species Salinimicrobium xinjiangense. Next base: position 63,817 of record NZ_KE384057.1, on the reverse strand, counting down.
AAGGAAGTTGTGAAAAACGGAAAGTTTTCTGAAGAGGAAATGCAGGCGGCGTGGCAGGAATTTAGTGATGAGCAGAATGAAAAAGGTGAAAAGATCTTGTCTTCCATTATGCAGACCGATACCCCGGCTTTAATGGGGAAGAATATTTGTGTGGAGTTACCTAACGAAACCATGAAACTTGAGCTTGAAAAAGTTCAGTACCACCTGATGGGGTTTTTAAAAGAAAAACTTCAGAATACCCATATTCAGCTGAAGGTGACGGTTAACGAGAAAGCAGAGAAAAAGTTTGCTTTTACCACCATCGAAAAGTTTGAAAAATTAAAAGAAAAAAATCCGATGATCGAAAAGTTGCGTTCGACCTTTGATCTGGACATCTAAAATTATGCTAGGTTTAAAACTACCCACAGATCCAAGATGGGTCAACATAGTGGAAAAGAATATAGAAGAGATCCTTACAGATCACGCTTACTGTGAGCAAAAAGCGGCTTCAACAGCTATCTCCCTTATTGTAACACATCCGGAATATTCTGAGCTTGTGACTGCCATGACTGCACTGGCAAGAGAAGAAATGGGCCATTTTAGAATGGTGCATGACCGGCTCCTCCAAAGAGGATTGACTTTAGGCCGCGACCGGAAGGATGAGTATGTAATAAAATTAATGACGTTTTTCCCTAAAGGAGGCAGCAGGTTAAGCAGTCTTATTCACCGGCTCTTATATGCCGCACTTATTGAAGCCAGGAGTTGCGAACGCTTCAGGTTACTTTCAGAAAATCTAGAAGACAGGGAACTGGCCGAATTCTACAGGAGCTTAATGGTAAGCGAAGCAAATCATTACACCATGTTTCTCAATTTTGCCAGGCAATATGGAGACCGTAAGGAAGTAGATCAAAAATGGCAGGATCTACTTAAGTTTGAAGCTGAAATTATGAAAGATCTTGGCAAATCTGAAACTATGCATGGTTAGCTTCTTCCAGTGACTCCTGGTAAAGAGACTTAATAATTCCATCTGACAGGCCTATTTTTGGCACATATATTCTACGGGCCCTGGTCCACTTCATCGCCGACAAATAGATCTTAGCCGCGGGTACTATAACATCTGCCCTGTCCTGGTTAAGATTGAGCTGGGTAATTCTTTCCTCATAGGTGAACGACTGCAATAGCTGGTAATAGGAGCTCAGATAAAAGAAGCTGAGCGGTTTTCCATTGGCTTTTCCGCTACTCTTGAATATGTTGTTAATGTTCCCACCAGAACCTATGAGATCAATCTTACTGTACTTAGAAGTCACCTGTCTTATCCATGATTCCACTTCCTTCCATACGTTATCGGAAACTGTGTCTTCGAGTAACCTCACCGTTCCCAGTTTGAAAGATCGGGAAGCTATTGTTTTTCCTTCAGAATAAAGAGTGAATTCGGTGCTTCCCCCACCCACGTCAACGTACAGGTAGGTTTTATCTGTTTGTATAAGGGCGTGAAGATCTGTAGCTGCAATTATGGCGGCTTCATCTGTGCCGTCAATAATATTGATCTTTATTCCCGTTTCTTTTTCAATAAGGGCTGCGACCGCCTCCCCATTTTGAGATTCCCGCATAGCAGAAGTAGCACAGGCTTTGAATTTTTCAATTCTATGCGACCTCATAAGAAGCTTAAATGCTTCCATTGTATCGACCATTCTGGAAATATTTTCCTCAGAGATCTTCCCGGTAAGGAATACATCTGCTCCAAGACGTATTGGCACCCGAACAAGAGAAGTTTTTTTGAAGATGGGATCCCTCCCCTCCTGCTCGGTTATAGTCATAATCAAAAGCCTCACAGCATTGGAACCTATATCTATGGCTGCATATTTTCGTTGATGGATCAAATCTTTTCTTTTTCTAATTCCAGTTTCTTTAAATAATAATCATAAAGGGCGAATTGAGATCGCAAAGGTGACCTGTTATTTCGGCGATAGGCATTATCCTGTTTTTCTGAGATTACCCTGGCTTTCACATTGTCACTCCAGCCAATTTCAAAAGTTTCTACTAATTCCTGCCTGATACTTTTATCGTATATGGGACAGGTAATCTCCACTCTGTAATCGAGATTTCTGGTCATCCAGTCTGCCGAGGAAATAAAGACTTTGGGATCCCCGTCATTTTCAAAAATATAAATACGTGGATGCTCCAGGTATTTATCAACTATACTGATCACCTGTATATTTTCGCTCATTCCTTCAACTCCAGGCACAAGACAGCAAATACCTCTTACAATAAGTTTCATTTTAACTCCTGCCCTACTGGCTTCATAAAGTTTGTCGATTAGTGCGAAATCAGAAAGACTGTTTAATTTTAATCTAATTCCCGAAGGCTTCCCTTGTTCTGCATTATCAATTTCTGTTTGTATAAGTTTAACCAGGCCGGTTCGTGTATAGTGAGGAGAAACGATCAAATGTTTATACCGGCTTACTTTATAATTGACCTCAAAAAAGTCAAATACCTTATTTACTTCTTTTAATATACTCTGGTCACTGGTGAACAAGGTAAGATCTGAGTAAACCCGGGCGGTAGATTCGTTGAGGTTTCCTGTACTTATAAAACCATACCTTACAATCTTTCCATCCTGGTATCTTTCTATTACACAGGCTTTGGAATGTACTTTAAGTCCTTTAACACCAAAAATAAGGTTTACACCTTCCCGCTGCATTTGTTCAGCATAATTGATATTGGCAACTTCATCAAATCGGGCGCGTAACTCTATTTGTACAGTTACCTTCTTTCCGTTCTTAACGGCATTTATGAGTGAACTGGCGATATGGGAAATTTTTGCCAGACGATAAATTGTAATTTTTATAGACTTTACCGCAGGATCAAGAGCTGCTTCCCTTAGAAATTTTACCGTATAGTAAAAGGTTTGATAAGGTGTGTGCAGCAAATAATCTTTTTTGGCAATTTCTTTAAAAAGACTACCCTGAAGGATCAAACCGGGAACGGGTAATGGTTCATATGGTTTATACTGAAGTTCTTCACTGCCAAGACTGGGAAAGTTCATGTAATCCCTCCTGTTGTGATAGCGGCCTCCTGGGATAATACTGTCGGTGGCATCTATTCCCATTTTGCGCATAAGGTACTGCAAGGTATCCTGCTCAATGTTCATATCATAAACAAACCTAACCGGCTCCCCTTCAATACGCTCCCTTACACTGGCCGAAATCTTTTCAATAAAGGATTTACTTAGATCACTGTCGATATCCAGTTCGGCATCCCGGGTAATTTTGATCATATGTGCCGTAATGCTCTCATATTCGAATATATTGAAGATAGAATGAAGGTGATAGCGAATAAGATCGTCTAATAAAATTACGTACTGCTTATCTCCTTCCTTTGGCAGCACCACAAATCTTTCAATACTTCTGGGAATTTCAATGAGAACGTATTTTTTCTCTTTCTGCTGTCCTTTAAGCACCTGAGAATTTGCCCTTTTTGGAGCAACATCTTTCATCACCATTTTGACTGCGAGATAAGCTGCACTATCTTTTAATCGCGGCAGTTCTGCCAGGTCATTAAGGACTATGGTAACAAGCGCCGGACTCACCTTTTGGAGGAAGAAATTTTTCAGGAAAGCCTGTTGTGATTTCTTTACCTGCTTTTCATTAATAATAAAAATATTATGATCCTTGAGTTTGTTCTGAATTGCATCAAGGATCTTTAAACTCTCTGTTTGCTGGTCTATTACGATCTGAGTTATCTCCTCCAGTAACTTATTGGCTTTTATTCCTCCCAGAACACTTTTACCTCCCTTTCCCGCGAGATCAATACGTTTAATAGTGGCATATCTTACCTTAAAAAACTCATCCAGGTTGTTTGAGAAAATCCCCAGGAACCTAAGCCGTTCAATAAGAGGGACAGTTTTATCTGCCGCTTCCTGCAACACCCTTGCATTGAACTGCAGCCAGCTGAGTTCTCTATTGATATATTGATTATTCTCCATCTACCTTAAATTCTTCGGAAATAAATATAAAAGAGTTTTGCCATTTTTGATACCCGACCAATCGTTCGACTCAAATTCGATCATACAAAGTCCGGTAGTGGGAACATTGGAAAAATGTTGATCGCCCAGGGAGTTGGCTACCCCGGTTATAGCCGGATTATGACCAAAGATCATAAGGTTCTCAACAGCATTTTCACAGGTTTTGATCACCTGCAGTAAACTTCCGGAATCGAAAGTATAGAGGTCATGTCTAACCTGAAACCGGGGCTCGGGAATATTAAGTTCTTCCCTAGAAATCTTTGCAGTGGTAAGAGCACGCACCGCATCACTGCTCCATAACATAAGTTCTTCCGGCACAAAACCGGAAAAGGCATTAAGAACCAGTTCTGCGTCTTTATACGCACGTTTCTTTACAGGACGTTCATGATCTGGCAAATCTTCATTCCAGGAGGATTTGCCGTGTCTTACCAGGATCAGTTTCTTCATATTTTAAGGTGCTAAGCGGTCAATTTTCCATTCCGAACCTTCTTTACTGAAGTAAATCCGGTCGTGCAACCTGTTAGGCCGGCCCTGCCAGAATTCAATTTCGGAAGGAAAAACTTTATAACCACCCCAATATACGGGTTTTGGAATTTCTTTTCCCGAATATTCCTGTTCCAGGAGGTCTAATTTCTCCTGAAGATATATCCTTGAAGGGATGACTGAACTTTGTTGAGATGCCCAGGCGCCAAGTTGACTGCCACGGGGGCGGGAATGGAAATAAGTCTCTGATTCTTCATCAGAAACTTTCTTTGCGATACCTTTCACAACAACCTGTCGCTCTGACGTAGGCCAGAAAAAGGACAGACAAACCTTAGGATTCTTCTCTATGGATCTTCCTTTTTCAGATTCATAGTTTGTATAAAACACAAAACCTTCCCGGTCGTATTCCTTTAAAAGGACAACTCTTGTTTTTGGATATCCATCCAGACCTATCGTGGATAGGTTCATGGTATTAATTTCCTCAACTTCTTTATTGGTTTCAGTTTCCTGGATCCATACATGAAATAATTCAAATGGATCCTGCGGAATTTCCTCCTCCAGCAACTCATGTTTCTGGTAGAGCCTGCGATAATCGTGGAGTTTATTTTTCATACTGCCAATTTACAAAATCTTCATTTCTCCGGCTGCAAAACCGGTAGTCAAATCACTGAAAAAATGTAAGAATAAAAGAAGAGGGAAACAGGATATTTATATCCATAAAAGGAACACTATAAGGGGAAAATCAGATCCAAAAATGGGAAAATTTTAAGCGGTTTTTTCGTACTTTTTTTACATTCCTCCATTCAATTTCAGCAGCGTAAAATCAACCAGAATAAAGTTGTTTCCACAATATAGTTTACTGTTTATGTGTCGTTTGTCCGTAAAACCCCACACTACATCTAAAAGATTTGAAATTTCTTTTTTTAACAGGAAATCCCTGTAATTTTACTTCAGAATAAGCTTAAAAAATGCCCCAAAATGATCTGATTTCCCCCCAACGAATCAGACATATTTTGTAAGAAAACAATAAGAATTTATTCAGGTCGTCCTTCCCTAACGGATGAATTGAACTTAACCGAAATACAACGAACAAATAATAAGAAAAGAAACCTATAGGGGTTTGATTCTGTGAATCGAAACCATAACAGGTGACAATAATTCAAATAGTACGACTATGATTTGGAAAACTACTCTAACCAAAATTTTCCTAAATACCGAAAAAGTGAAAGCCGCCGCCTTTCATCCTTTTCACCTAATGGAAAATTTCTCAAGAACCACATTAGGATTATTACTGGTTCTTTTTATGGCTGTAAATTTTTCTGCCAGTGCGCAAAACAATCAGAATTCTCCAAATAGTATCGTTGAAGGAGATGACTGCATAGTCTTTGACAGTTGCCCGGAAGACCAGATCCTTTGTGCTACAGAAACAGTAGACGGGGAGTTGGGGGCTTATGTGGACTGGACAACTCCTGTGATTACCCAAACCTGTACCGGAAATGGTAATACTGGAAATTTTCAGATGCTTTTTGAGCTTAATGAAAACCTCTTAACCGAAGAGTGCTGGTATTTCAACTGGATTACGAGAGCTGGTGGAAATGGTGGGCATCTTAAGCTTTTTAATAGTAATGATGGTGACGGTTCAGGAACTTCAATCGTTGCGACACCATATTTAATTCTAAATCCCAACTCGGAAACTTCTTTTGAAATTCAACATGCAAACGGAGAATATTACATTCAGTTATTTCTAGAAGACCAATTCGGTAACACTTATGAAAGTGGAGCAAAACAACAAGTTACAAAAGCATCTGACACTTATACATTTTACACTCAAAATCCTGGTGGTGTAGCCGGTGTTTATCGTTTAAAGTATGTCTTTACCTATGTCGGAAGTAAACCATCAAATGCAAATACTGGTGACACTCTTATTGCTGTAGACGGAATTCTTAATGATGACGGATGTAAAGGTGGTATTGATTTTACTGTTTCAGGCCCACAACAGGGATTTTATCCCGTTGGTTCTCACGACCTTGAATATACCGCAACTTACACTTCCAACACAGGAGTGATCAAGACCAAATCTTGTTCATTTAACATTACAATACACGCCCCGGCAGAAGCTGATGCTCCTGCCGATGTTGAAGCTTGTGATTTTTATACACTTCCTGCTCTTGAGAATGGTGCTTACTTCGCTCAGTCAGGCGGAGTGGATCCTATCGCTGTGGGAACTAAGATCACTGCTACTCAAACAATATATGTATTTACTGCCGGAGAAGGTTCTTGTGAAGATGCTGAGAACTCTTTCACGGTAACCATCAACGATACTCCGGTAGCTGATGCTCCTGGTGATGTTGAGGCTTGTGATTCTTATACACTTCCTGCTCTTGAGAATGGTGCTTACTTCGCTTCTGAAAACGGAGGTGATCCTATCGCTGTGGGAACTGAGATCACTGCTACTCAAACAATATATGTATTTACTGCTGGAAACGGATCTTGTGCTGATGCTGAGAATTCTTTTACAGTAACTATCAACAACAGCACTACTTCTGAAGAAACTGCAACAGCTTGTGATTCTTACACCTGGAACGGAACTGAATATACCGAAAGCGGTGTTTATACTTTTGAAAGC
>NZ_KE384057.1:0-54287 GCF_000423585.1 Salinimicrobium xinjiangense DSM 19287 | reverse complement strand
ACCTGGAACGGAACTGAATATACAGAAAGCGGTGTCTATACTTATGAAAGCCAGAATGAGGCCGGATGCACTAATGTTGCAACCCTTAACCTGACTATCAACAACAGCACTACTTCTGAAGAATCTGCAACAGCTTGTGATTCCTACACCTGGAACGGAACTGAATATACCGAAAGCGGAGTTTATACTTTTGTGAGTGAGAATGAAGCAGGATGCACCAATACCGCAACGCTGAACCTGACTATCAACCCAACTCCAGACGCTCCGGTCATCACAGAACTTATGCAGCCTACCTGTGAAGATCCAACCGGATTCTTAGTGCTCGAATTAGTAGATGGTATTACCTTCAGCCTTAAAGATGCTGATGGAAATGAAATTGCAGATGAAGAAGCTGACGGTATTTATGAAGATCTGGCGCCCGGAACTTACACTGCAACAGCAGTAAATGCAGACGGATGTGTATCTACTACGGTCACTGTAACAGTTGAGGAAGCTCAGGGAACTGTCAGCATCAGTCCAACAACTCTTTTATTCTGTGATGATGATCCCGTGTTTGACCTGGATAGCTTAGTAAGTGGAGACAGTGGAAACGGAACCTGGGTTGACACAGACCAATCTGGTGCATTAACAGGAAGCATGTTGAATCCTGACATGGCTGCCGGTTTTTACACCTTTACCTATGTGGTTGAAGGAGCCTGTGCTTCCAGTACAGATATCACTGTAGAAATAGAGGATTGTGGTATCGTCCTTCCCTGTGAAGTTGATGATATTAGAAACAGCATCTCTAAAGCTGTAACTCCTAACGGTGATAATAGAAATGATACGTTTGAAGTCGGAATAGGTCTGGATTGTGGTTTCACTTACACGCTACAGGTTTTCAACCGTTGGGGGAATGAAGTTTATAAATCCAACAACTATACAAACAACTGGGATGGAACCTCAAGCAGTTCTGTCACAGGAGACCAGTTACCTTCAGGAACCTACTTCTATATCGTAGAAATTAAACAAAGCGGATTTGAACCTATCCAGGGTTACATCTATCTAGGAACAAAATAAATTAATGAACATGAAAAGAATCTACCCAATATTAATGCTTCTGTTTATTAGTGTGTGTGCTAATGCGCAGCAATTGCCCCAGTTTACGCAATACATGTACAACACTATCTCCATTAATCCGGCTTACGCTGGTAACCGCGATGCAATCTCGGTGGTGGGGCTTCACAGGAGTCAGTGGGCAGGAATTGCAGGTGCTCCGGAGACACAAACGCTGTCTATCCACTCCCCTTTAAGAAATGAGAAAGTGGGACTCGGAGTATCTATAATTAACGACAACATTGGATATGAGAATTACACTTATGCTTATGCAGATTTCTCCTATACAATAAATCTTACTTCTTCCACTACTCTGTCGATGGGACTTAAAGGAGGAATGAGCTACTATAATCTTGATGAAGAGCTGATGGCAGATGTACCTGATGATCCATTTTTCAGAGGAGATATTTTCAACCGCTGGACGCCAAATTTTGGAGCGGGTCTTTACCTGTCTTCACAGGATTGGTACCTGGGTCTTTCTGCACCAAAATTCATCAATAATGATAACAACGACCAGGAAGGAAGTGAATATGTTGCCCTTGAACAGGTGCACTATTATCTTACCGGAGGTTACGTTTTTGATCTTAGTGATAATGTAAAGTTGCGTCCCACTTCCCTTTTAAAAATGACAAGAGGAGCTCCTCTTTCTGTTGATGTATCGGGAACATTTATCTTCAATGAAAAACTGTACCTGGGAGCTAATTACCGGTTTGATGACGCTGTGGGAGCTTTCGTAGATTTCCAGATCCTTCCCAGCTTTAGAGTGGGTTATGGTTATGAATACTCAGTAAGTGACCTGCAGCCATATACTTCAGGTTCTCATGAGATCCTGTTGATCTATGAAATGAGGTTAGGTAACACGAAATACAAATCCCCAAGGTTCTTTTAATTAAAAAATAAGGATTATGAACAAAAAATACATTCTGCTTCTGTTACTCGTCCTTCCGGCATTTGTTTTCGCCCAATCGTCGAAACAAAAAAAAGCGGACAGGTACTATGACAATTTTGCTTATACCAAAGCAATAGAAGAATATAAAGACCTGTTGGAAAAAGAGTACAACAAAGATTATAATCAGCAGCAATTAGCCAATAGCTATTATAAGCTTCGCGATCCCGAAAATGCGGTAGTTTATTATGAAAAGGTTGTGGAACAGCCAAATGTTTCTCCGGAGATTTATTATCAATACGCACAAATGCTGCGTGGAGTGAGAGAGTATGACAAATCCCGTGAGTGGCTTAAAAGATATCAGGAGGCAGCCCGGAATCCTCAGGGAGTGGAACAGCTCCTTAATGAAGATGAGATCGCTGTTTATGAAGGTCTGGAAACTTTCAGGGTAAAACCTGCAGATTTTAATTCTCAATTCAGTGACTTCGGAAGCTTTGAGAATAACGGAACAATCTACTTTACTTCAGCAAGAGGTACAGCAGATACCAGAACAAAGATCTACGACTGGACTGGAGAACCATTCCTGGATATATACAAGGCTATTTCCGGAAGCAATACAGTAAACCCTGTAAGTGGCGATGTAAATACCGTTCGTCATGAAGGTCCTGTAACGCTTTCTGCCGATGGTCAAACCATGTACTTTACCAGGAATAACTACTTAAAGCGTGACGGAAAGAAGGATGACGAAGGTGTGAACCACCTTAAGATATACCAGGCTTCTTTCATTAATGGAGAATGGACCAACATTGAAGAATTGCCGTTTAGCAACAATGAATATTCTGTAGGTCATCCAAGCCTCTCTGCCGATGGGAAGACCTTATACTTTGTTTCTGAAGCTCCCGGAGGAATGGGAGGATCTGACATCTATAAAGTAAGCGTCGAAAATGGCACTTTTGGAACCCCACAAAATTTAGGTGCTCCTGTAAATACGCCGGGAAATGAAGTTTTTCCTTTTATTGCTGAAAATGGTAACTTCTACTTCTCTTCAGACGGACATAAAGGTTACGGACTTCTGGATGTTTTTGTAGTAACTTCAGATTCTCCTAACCGAGTACAAAATCTTGGTGAACCGGTAAACAGCAATATGGATGATTTTGCATTCTCCAATTCGGGCAGCGATAATACCCGCGGGTTCATTTCCTCAAACAGGCCCGGAGGACAGGGTAACGACGATATTTATGAGCTGACAATTCTTGCTCCTCTTGTCCTAAGGGGAACGGTTACAGATTCTATAAATAACAAGCCTATTGCCAATGCGACGCTAAGGCTTATGGATGGAAACAATTTCCAGATTGCAGTAATGGAAACCGATTCCCTCGGGAATTACCAAATTGAAATTGCAAGAGACAGAAATTATCCAATTGAGTCAAAGCATATTAAATACAATACAAAGAACGAGCAGATCACCACTGCAAACATGGATGACAGGACGGAACTTGTTCATAATATTGAACTTTCACCCGTGAATGATGTGGAATATCTTGCCGAGATCAACAAGATCTATTTTGATTTTGACAAAGCAAATATTCGTCCCGATGCTGCACAGGAACTGGATAAACTCGTTAATCTAATGGTTGAGGAATATCCCGAACTCGTTATCGAAATTGGTTCCCATACCGATAGAAGAGGTTCTGAGGCATATAACCGCAGACTGGCTGAAAGAAGAGCTCAGGCGACCAGAGATTACCTGGTTGAAAATGGAGTTGCCGCAGAACGAATAGTGACCTATAAAGGTTATGGAGAAGAGGAACCTGAGGTAGATTGTACTAATTGTAATGAAGAACAACACCAATTAAACCGTAGATCCATTTTTAAAGTAGTGAAAATGGAATAAGATCCCTACGTTTCTAACCAACCATCGAAGAGGAGGCAAAATTGCCTCCTCTTCTACTTTATGTTTTTTTACTGACGGTGTTGGTCATGAAGATTGAAAAATCTCAGGAAAATCTTCCTGTACCGGGAATGACAATTAAATTGATTCATTTCCTGATGAAGATGAGCGTTACGTATACTTCTCCTTTTCCTTCTTTAGCCGATATTCCGAAATGTGTATGTTCGCCTTCAATAATCTCACTGTGACCGGGACTATTTAACCATGCCCGAAAAAAAGCTTCAGAAGTTCTATAACCGCCTCCAACATTCTCTCCCATAGCCTTTGCGCCAACTTTTCCTGCTAATGCCATATATCTGCTTCCAAAGTTGTGATGACACACCTCTGTTGTTTTGATCATATGAACTGTATGTGATGAAGCCTGAGCGGATATCTCATCAAGTAGTTTAAGTCCTTTTTTTGCCTGACTTTTTCGATGTTGATTGACAAGATCGAGGATCTCTAATTCAATGGATGAATACTCCGGAACCTGAATGTCAAAATCCGGACTTCCTACCTCTTCCGAAGAACAGGAAAGGAATAGTATGAGCTGTAAAAGACAACATAGCCAAATTCTAATACTATAAACATCCAGGACTCCTATCATAGCAACATAAATTACAGATCAGGATTGATCGAATACTAAATGATTTAGGGTCTGGGGGAATTGGGAGAGGTTCTAACCGGCAGAATTAGATGGTGCACTAAAGATACAATGAATGAATGAATGAATGATTGAATGAAAAATAAATGAATGAAAAAATGATTCGTATAAAAGGCAATCTTTAATGAGTTAAAACAAAAAAAAGAGGCTTTCAAAAAGCCTCTTTAACTAACCTTAAATAATTATAAAACAATGAACGTAGCCGTAGAAAATTATTTTTTTACAAAAATATTAGTGAAATAAAGTTTACCATCTTTCCCTTCTTTAACAGAGATCCCGAAATGGGTATGCTCTCCTTCCATATTTTTTCTGTGTCCGTCGCTTTCGATCCAGGCATTTACCACGGCATCTGCTGTACGATATCCAAAGCCTACATTTTCACTTACTGCTTTGGCATCTACAGAATTCACAAGAGCCTGATAACGATTGCCGAAATAATGATGACATACTTCATTTCCTTCAATCATGTGCTTGTTATGAGAAGCTGCCTGTACAGATCCTTCATCCAGACTTAACAGTTGAGAAAGACCTTTTTGATCGCGATAAGCATTTACTAAATCAAGAACTTCCATTTCAATTGTCGAATATTCGACGGGGGCAAGTTTGGTGGTAAGATCAGCACTTTCCAATTCTTCTATACTGTCCTGAGAACAGGATGTAAGAAAAAACGCACAAAATGCTAATAACCATACAGAGTAGGTTAAATTCTTCATAATTCAATCGGTAGGTTTGGGATAGGAAAAGTAAGAATTATTTCCGATTAACAAACACTTTTATCGATGAACTACACAGATTATATTAATTTTAACACAAAATTAGCCTTTAGGCCTACAAGAAGGCTCTGTTTATTTGTAAAGATGAAGAGTTAAATATATCGATGAATGGATTTTATGGGAATGAAAAAGTTTTTCCGTCATCTGCTAAAAGCACCCTTGGGAAAATTTCTTCCGCCTCTTTTTGAAATATTTCTATAGAATCATAACGGGTAGAAAAATGGCCTAATATAAGAGTTGATACTTTTGCTGCCCTGGCCATGGCAGCCGCTTCTCTGGCTGTAGAATGCCCGGTAGGTGCAGCGAGATAAGCATGTTCTTCAAGAAAAGTAGATTCATGATAAAGAACATCAACATTATCCAGTTGGTTGACTAATGCGGGATGGTATGCAGTATCACTGCAAAAAGCGTAGCTCGAAGGCGGCTCAGGGTCAGCAGTGAGCAGAGCATTGGGAATTATACTTCCATCTTCAAGTACCGCATCTTTACCTTTCTTGATCCCTTTATAATAAGCAACATCAATTGCATATTTTTCCACCTCCTCCATAAGAAGCTTCCTTGGTTTCGGCTTTTCACGGAAGAGAAATCCGTTGGCGTAGATACGATGCTTTAAGGGAATGGTTTCTACGGTGACCTTTTTTGTGTTAAGGACAATCTGAGGTTCGTCGGACTTTAACTCATGGAAAAACAACGGATATCCTGTCCAGGACTTTGAGAACTTAAGCTGTAACAGTATGATTTCCTTTATGCCAACAGGACCATATATATGTAATTCTGTCTTCCTGTTAAGAAGCATAAAGGTGGAAATAAGTCCAACCAAACCGTAAAAATGGTCCCCATGTAGATGGGAAATAAATATGTGTTTGATCTTGCCAAACTTAATCTTATTCCTGCGCAATTCTACCTGTGTGCCTTCTCCGCAATCAATAAGAAAGACCTCATTGTTGATCTCCAATACCTGGGAAGTAGGATTGGTAAAGCTACGGGGAGTAGCAGCATAACAGCCAAGAATAGTAAGTTTCATTTACAGAAGTTTTCACAGATTAGTATCCGGAAATCTAGAAACCGAGATCTCTCTCTATCTCCTCCATTTGAATGACGTCTCCGGCTTCCATCAGAGTAGGAACAACAATGAGTTCCTCGGGGATTTTCTCAATATTGATCGCATCATTGACGATGACAAAAGATCTTTTGCCTTTGCGATGTTCATTTGACAGGTCCAGAAATGACAGTAACTCCTCAAGACTAAGCTCTCCGTATTTTATAATATCAATGACAACATTATCATTTTTGAACGCATTATGCTGAGATCTCAGGAAAGAAGCAAAATCTTCTACATCATCCTTTTCATCCGTCAAAATTTTATATCCTTCCTCTTCTTTTACTTTCATACCTGTTTAATTTTTGAGGCCAAAAGGTAGATCGCTGCCATCCTTATAGCCACACCATTTTGCACCTGATCCAGTATAATTGCCTGATCGGAATCTGCCACATCACTGGTGATCTCCACTCCCCTGTTGATGGGCCCGGGGTGCATAACGACTATTCGCTTGTTAAGAGAATCCAGAAGTTGTTTATTAAGACCAAAAAGCTGTACATACTCCCTGGTGCTTGGGAAGTAACTTATATCCATCCTTTCATTCTGTACCCGCAGCATATTGGCTACATCACACCATTCCAGGGCCTTTTTCAGATTAGGCTCTACTTCTACTCCCAGGGATTTAATGTGTTTAGGAATCAAAGTGTAGGGACCACATACTTTCACCTCTGCTCCCAGCAATTTCAGTGCAAAAATATTAGAGAGGGCCACCCTGCTGTGTAAAATATCTCCAACAATAACTACTTTCTTTCCCTGCACCTCACCCAACTTTTCTCTAATGGAATAACAATCGAGTAAAGCTTGTGTAGGATGTTCATGAGCTCCGTCTCCGGCATTAATAATACTGGCCTTAACATGACGCGAAAGAAAGATTCCGGCTCCCGGATTCGGATGCCTCATTACAACCATGTCCACTTTCATGGAGAGAATATTGTTCACAGTGTCGATCAATGTCTCTCCTTTTTTAACTGAAGATGAGGCTGCAGAAAAATTCACGACATCGGCACTTAATCTTTTTTCGGCTAATTCAAAGGAGAGTCGGGTTCTTGTACTATTTTCAAAGAAAAGATTGGCAATGGTAATATCCCGCAAAGAAGGAACTTTTTTAATGGGCCGGTTGATGACTTCTTTGAAATGATCGGCAGTTGTAAAAATGAGATCAATATCTTCCTTATTCAGATATTTGATTCCCAGTAAATGATTCACGCTTAACTCACTCATGTTGATTGTTTGCTTATAAGATACACCGCATCTTCCCCTTCATTTTCCTGCCAGTTAACTTTTACCTTTTCTTCATTTATTGCATCCACCTGTCTTCCATTATAGTCGGGCTGGATGGGCAAATGACGGCTAAACCTACGATCGATAAGGCTTAGCAATTCAACTTCACTTGGTCTGCCAAAAGATTGGATTGCAGTTAAAGCTGCTCTTATACTTCTTCCGGTATAAAGCACATCATCAATAAAGATCACCCGTTTGTCCTCTACCACAAAATCAATGTGGATCTTGTTTGCCTCCAACGGTTTATCTCCCCTTCTAAAATCATCTCTGTAGAAGGTAATATCAAGCTGCCCCATTTTTATGGCATCAATACGATACTCCTCTTTAAGAATTTTGTGGATTCGGTTGGCAAGAAACACCCCCCTTGGTTGTATCCCGATTAAGACGGAATTTTCGAAAGTAGTATGATTTTCAATTAACTGGCAGGCCAAGCGGTGTAAAATGATGTTCATCTCTTTGGACGTAAGCAGCACTTTTTGGCTCATAGTTTGGATGTTAAAACATAACAAAAGTAAGATTTTTTTCCTGAGAACTGCAGGAGGTTTCAGCTTTTAAAAATTAGTATTTTCTATTCTTTAAGGTCAATTTAACCTTTTTGCCATTTAGAAAAAGTGAATATATAAAGTATCTTGCAGTAAAATTCTTCCATGCTCTACCTTTTACACGATCCTTCGGAAACAGCTATTGTAAAAGAAAAAATAGTTCCATTGTTGAAAAATATGGAGCATGAACTTGTCGCAGTTCCTCTTAAAACTGAATTTGACCTCGACCAGAATTCCTCCCTCCTTTTGTATTTGCCAGATAAGGCTCTCCGGAATATCATACCAATGGCCGCCCGAAATAAATGGACCATCACCATTTTGCCGCATCCCGAAAACAAATTTACATCTACAGGTCTGGGGGTATCAAAGAACCTGGAGGAGGTAATAACTGAATATGCGGAATGCGAAAATCCTTATAAAATTGACCTTTTAACCTGCAACGAAATTCCCGTATTCAACTCTGTAAATATTGGAGATATATTTCTTTTTTCAGACCGGAATGGTAAAAAGAGCCTCTTACAGGAGGTCATGAACATTATCCGCAACATCCGCAAGGCATCTTCCCTCTCCCATCACTCCTATCAATTAAGCACAGATGATGAGAAAATCATTCTCACCTCTGCGCTCGGAATTATTGTGGTCGAACATGCCTCGGGTTCTCTAATTTCAAGAAGACTTGTAAAGGACAGCTCCATAAGTGACGGCTCCTTCCAGGCCTTTATTCTTGCTCCGCAAAATCTCCTGGTGTTACTCTGGTTTTTTTTAAGAAGCTTAATTCCGCACACTAAAAACATTACCCGTCTCCCATCCTTTATTGGAAATATTAAAACAGCTAATCTAAAGGTGATTGACAAAGATGCAATGGAATACACTATTGACGGAGAGAAACGGGAAGACGCCGAACTCACTTTTGAGGTCCATAAACAAGCCGTGATCCTAAGGCAGAAAAGTGTTTACAGCAGGAAGGCAGAAAAAGAAGATGGTAGAAAAAGCATTAAAATTGAAGGCTTGCCCAAGGGGGAAACCCGCAACGAATTAATTAAGAGAAGCCTGCCCATACTTCCCAGGGCCAGTACAGAACAGTTTCAGGATCTTTTTAAAGTCCTGAGAGTGAATTCTAATCTCAGCACGGCCTTTATGGTAATGATGATTTTGTCTACTCTTATAGCCACCTTCGGATTATTTGCCAACTCTTCTCCTGTGATCATTGGAGCCATGATCCTGGCGCCGGTTATTTCTCCTATAGTATCTTTTTCGATGGGAATGGTACGTTATGATGTGCCAATGCTAAAAGAAAGTTTTGTCACTATCACTGCGGGAACTCTTGTATCACTAGCATTTGCAGCCATAGTAAGTCTCCTTATTCCTCTAAAAGTACTTACTCCCGAAATTGAAGCCCGTCTCTCCCCTACCTTACTGGACATGGGAATAGCGGTTACTTCAGGAATCGCTGCGGCCTATGCCCATGCCAATGAAGGTATTGCCAAAAGCCTGGCAGGAGTAGCAATAGCAGTGGCTCTTGTCCCTCCACTGGCAGTTTCTGGAATTGGAATTGGCTGGTGGGATTGGGATGTGTTTTCCGGTGCGATTCTGCTTTATGCCACAAACCTTGCCGGAATTATACTATTTGGAGGTCTCACCTTTCTACTCCTGGGATTTGCCCCTTTTAAAAGGGCAAAAATGGGGCTTGTTTATACGCTCATAATAGTAAGTCTGGTTGCAGTTCCCCTGTCTCTTTCTTTTAACCGGATCATGCAGGAAGCAAGTATAACCCGTGCTCTTGAAGGAACAACTATTGATAACGTTGTACTACGTGATGTGCGCATTCGGTTTGGAGCTCAAATGGTGGTTTCTCTTCGATTGGTAGGGCCCGAAGCTATCGAACCGGAACGTATTCAGTCCATAAAAGAAGAAATTGAGGACAGAATTAATCAGCCGGTAGTTCTGGAGGTGGTTTCGGCCATTGAATTCTAAACCTTTCAAAAATGAAGTTTTGAAGAATATTTTTTTCTTTAGCTGCTGAAGCTGTTCTTCTTTTTTTTAAATTTAATACCAGCTCCCCCTAACTTAAAACTTTATATTATGAAAATTGCAGTCGTTGGTACCGGCGCTGTAGGCCAGGTCATGTCAAAAAGACTTAGTGAATTGGGGCACCGGGTATTTATGGGCACCAGAAATGTTGAACAAAGTCGAAAACGTAAGGAAAGTGATGCCTGGGGTACTCCGGGAATAGGTAGTTGGATTGAAGATCACCCCAATATAGACCTGGTCACTTTTAAGGAAGCAGCAGAAAAAGGGGAGGATCTGCTTATTTTCGGTATTAGCGGTATGGCCGCTCTGGATGCTCTGGACCAGATCGGGAAAGATCTGCTCCGGGATAAAATTATGATCGACATTTCCAATCCTCTTGATTTTAGCAAAGGATTTCCGCCGTCTCTATCGCTCTGTAATACCGAAAGTCTTGGAGAAAAAATTCAAAATTCCTACCCCGATCTCAAGGTGGTAAAGACTTTGAATTCCATCAGCTCCCCAATAATGGCCAATCCCAAGCTCATTGAAGGGGATCATGTAGTATTTCTCTGTGGGAATGATCTAAATGCCAAAGCTAAGGTGTCAACCCTCCTTCAAAGCCTTGGCTGGAAGCAGGATAATATTATTGACCTGGGAGATATTACAAATGCGAGGGGAACAGAAATGCTACTGCCCCTCTGGATAAGACTTATGGGAAAATATCAGTCTCCTATGTTCAATATTAATGTTGTCAAGGCTCCTGTGCTTTCCCCAGGTGCGTAGGATCCATTTCAATCGTAAATTTTCAGGAAGTTTTCCAAAATAAATAAAAAGTATTTTCATAAATTCTACGGCAGAACCTTACCTGCTCATGAAAAAGTTTTTCCTTTTCCTGATGATTTGCCTGCTGCTGTTTGCCGGGATCACCTATTGGTCTCTTTCTGTAGGACCTTCAGAAATCAGGATCTCTGAGGTGTCCGATCCCAGGGTGACGACCGAAGATGATTTCCGGAACCTGAAGCTGATTAATGTAACTCCCACTAATCAATATGGCGCCAGCGGAATAAAGAGATTCATGCAGGGAGAAAACTACCGCAGGGTATGGGAAAGGCCTGTTTCGGCTGAAATCTTTTTTCTGGATTCTTTTACTATTGTAAAAGAAGGAGGCGGGAACCAGACCAGATCGTTAAAAATAAAAAACAAGGATAGTATTCTCTATAGTCTGCGAAGTATAAATAAAGATCCCGATCCTCTCATCCCGGCATTAGCACGGCTGCTAAAGCTGGAAAATGTTATTGTAGACGGAGTTTCTGCACAGCATCCCTTTGGAGCTTTGTTAGCTGCTTCTCTGGCCGAAACTGCAGAGATCCTTCATACACATCCCAGAATAGTTTATGTTCCCGGTCATACTTCCCTTGGAAAATACGCTACCAATTACGCGAACCGGCTCTATCTTTTGGAATACGAAACCGAAGGAGAAGTCAACTGGACCTCCTTTCCTAATGTCATCGAGATCGTAGAGACCGATGATTTGCTTGAAATGAAAGCAGAAATGGGAGATAAACTCCACATAGATATTCGAAAGCTAGTAAGGGCAAGATTATTTGACCTTCTCATTGGAGACTGGGATAGACATGCCAAACAGTGGGGATGGGTGCTTCAGGAGCAGGAAGATAAAGTTCGTGCCATTCCCTTACCGGCAGACCGTGACAACGCATTTTTCAGGATAGACGGGGTACTGCCAACAATGATCACCAACAAACTTGTACAGCCTATGGTAAGGCCGTTTGAAAAGGATATAGATCACTTGCCCGGTTATACATTTTATCCTTTTGATTATTATTTCCTAAACAATGTACCGGAGCATATATTTACTGAAGAAGCAGAAAACCTTCAGAAGCTGATTACAGATGAAGAAATTGAGAAGGCAATTCAAAAATGGCCGGGACAGGCCGCCGCTCTAAACGGAAAAGAAATTGCTGAAAAACTCCGGCACAGGAGAGATAAGTTAACAGAATATGCAAAAGATTTCCGAAGTGAAATTCAAAAAAATAAATCTTCCGGTAAACCTTTAAAGGGAACTGAAGATCTTGACCTGCCGCCCTCTCTTCAAAAATGCTTTGAATGCAACTAATTTCCTCATTTAAAATTCTTTAGATAAAAGACCTTCTCTTTTCGGCTCCTTATCTCCTAAAATCGTAAATTTATAGTAGAACAGTGATCAATCTTGCTACTCATGAAAAAGTTCCTCCTTTTTCTCGTAATTTCAGTTCTTTTTAGCTCCTGTACAGCAGTGAAATTTGAAGAACCGCAACCGATAGCTGCGCCTTCATTATCTGAGTTCCCTCCAAAAATGAACGGATTTTTTGTTTCTAATGATGGCGACACGCTTCATATTCAGAAACACTCTTTCAAGTATAGTAGTGGACCGGAAGTCGATTTTGAGGCTAAACTTCCATCTTCAAATGCCGTTTTAAAAAAAGTTAAGCGCTATTATATTCTCAATATTGAAGATGAAAAAGGTTGGGATGTCTTCCCTCTAAAAGTGGCCCGACAAAAGATAAAAGTACATTATGCAATCCTGGACGATAGATCTGAGCAGTTAATCCTCGATCTCAGGCAGTCCCCATCTTCTGTGAAGGAGAAATGGACCGAGGATGGAAAATTTGATCACTACCTGATTCGTCCTACAGATAAACAATTCCGCAGACTCTTAAGAAAGAATCTCTTTTCAGAAAAAATAGTTTTTAGTAAACTTCAGTAATCAATCCTTCATTTTTCTACTCTCTGTGGCCATCCATTTATCCCAGAAAGTAAAATAGAGTCCGTAATTGGTCATAAATTCCGTATGATGATGATGATGGTGTGTAGCACCAATAAAGAGCTTTCCAAATTTGCTTTTTTGGAACCACAGCGGGTAGATCTCTATATCAAGATGATTCACCACACTGCTAACAGTCATGATCAAAAGGTAGAATCCCAGAACATAAATGTTCACGGGCAAAAATAGAAGGATTAAAGGAAGGATCAAAGCCTCAATGAGACTTTCCCAGGGATGAAAGGAAAAAGCGGTCCAGGGTGTAGGAATCCTGCTGTCATGGTGAACCTTATGAACTATCCTGAAAACTTTTGGATGATGCATCCACCTGTGCACCCAGTAATAATAAGTTTCATGAATAAACAGGATGATCAAAAGGCTTACGGGCAAATACCAGTACCCATACCGGGAGGGATCCAAATAAACAGCAGTATAACCTTTTAACCACAACCAGTAGGTCCCTGCACCAACAAGAGCAAATATTGCTGAGGATTTTATGCTCCAGACAATCTCATTCTTAAGCTGCTTTTTATCTGCCAGCCTTTTACTCAGCCGTCTTTTGTCATACCTGGAAAAATTCTTAACATAATAGTAATAGTAGAATATTCCGGCAGCTACAAAATATCTAAAGAGAATCGCTATAAAAAATATTGCAGCATAGACTAGCAGGATTCCCGGTGTATTTACTTCATTGGGTGAGATTTCTATCATAGCCCCTAAATTTAATAATTACATTCTTAAAACTTTCTCAAAAGAGTTCATTGGATCTGTCAGTTCAATTATTGTCACTTTTCTAAGGAGTATATTCTTCTGCTTTGCCTTATTTCTTTAATTTTACAGACAACTAAACAAATATGACAGCGACAGGATCCTTCCCTTTAGATTTTAATGAATATCTTAAACAGAATAACCACATTGGAATAAAAGGTGGACGGGAACGACCCGGTTTTCTGAAAATTTGGATGGTGGAAGTAGAAGGACGCTACTTCTCGAGAAGCTGGAATAAAAGTATTAAAAGCTGGTATACCACATTTCTTACCACCGGAATCGGTCAAATTCAGTACGGAGAAACTGTTATAAATATCCTTGGCAAAAAACTTCCGGCCAATGATCCACTTCAGGAAAAAATTGACCATGCTTACCGAAAGAGATATGCTCAGCCCGAGAATATTTATTATTCCGATGGCATTACTAAGCCTGAATATGCTGACTATACCATGGAATTTTTTATAGACCAAAATTAAAGTTTAAAACATGAACACAATTGCGCTAATCGCTCACAACAGCCGAAAAACCGATCTTCTTAACTGGGCTAAAGTACATAAAGATGCCCTGTTAAAATATAAATTAATTGGAACCAGTAATACCTCCAAGTTGCTTAGCGACATGCTGGATATAAAGGTTACCGGCTTTGGACATGGACCCAGTGGTGGTGACATTCTCCTTGCCGCAAAGATCCTTCAGGGAGAGGTGCAGATGATCATCTTTTTCATAGATGCCGAAACTCCTCACGGGCATGAACACGATATTCAGACGCTAATAAGAACTGCCGTGATAAACAACATTCCTATCGCCCTTAACAGAGCCTCGGCCGATCTTCTAATTTTGGACGAAAAAGACCAGGAAAAATAGAATTAAAAAACAAGCATGAAAAAAGCCCTTTTTGCCACCCTATGCAGTATCTTTCTTTGCACCTCCTGTAATTCAGAAAAAGAACCTGCAGATATACTTATCCTTAATGCCACTGTACTCGACGTAGAAACCGGTGAAGAAACCCCTGGACGTTTAATAGCCATTTCGGGAGATACTATCCGGGCAGTTGAAAGCATGGACAGCGAAGATCAATTTGAGGCAGCCCGGTTTATTGATGCCCAAAATGCCTTTGTCATGCCCGGCTTATGGGATATGCACGTACACTTTAGGGGCGGGGATACCCTGATACAGGAAAACAAAAACCTGTTACCGCTTTTTCTTGCTTATGGAGTTACCACAGTAAGGGATGCAGGAGGAGACATTACTCCCAGTCTTCTGGAATGGAGAAAAGAAATAAAAAATAGACAATTAAATGGACCTGCCATTTTCACCTCAGGACCAAAACTCGATGGTCCATCACCTGCATGGCCGGGTTCTATCGAAGTGGCAACAAGGGAAGATATTCCGGCGGCACTGGATTCCCTGGATCGCCTGGATGTAGATTTTGTGAAAGTGTATGATGGTAGCCTTTCTGAAGATGTTTTCTACGGAATTATCACGGCTGCCGAAGAAAGAGGTTACAAAACCACGGGCCATATGCCTATGACAGCCGACTTTATGAAAGCTGTGGATCTTGGGCTCGCCGGTTCAGAACATCTTTATTACGTGCTCAAAGCCTGTTCTCCAAAAGCGGACAGCCTTACGCAGGTCAATCCCACTTACGGAATGATGAACGAGATCATTGACTCCTATGATCCCGATCTGGCACAACGGGTATACGCAAAGCTGAAGGAAAAAAAGGTATACATCACCCCTACCCTTCACATTGGGAAAACACTTGCCGAAATGCTGGATGTAGATCACAGCCGGGATACTTTACTTACCTACATGGGGAGCGGCATAAAAGAGACCTACCGCGGAAGAATTGAAGGTGCTAAAAGAGCAAGAGCTGCCGGTAGTACCATGCGGGAGAAGATGGGACAAATCTCAGATGAGATGACAAAACCAATGTTTGATGCCGGAGTTCCGCTTTTGGCAGGTTCAGACTGCGGCGCTTTTAACTCATACGTTTATCCCGGAGGTTCATTACAAAATGAACTGGAAAGATTAGTGGCTACAGGGCTTACACCAACAGAAGCTTTAAAAACCTCGGTCGTTAACGGACCTGCCTTCTTTGAACTGGAAGAGTACTACGGCAGCATAGAAAGCGGCAAGGTGGCAGATATCCTGATACTGGAGAAAAATCCATTTCAGGACATTGAACACCTAAGAGAAGTAAAAGCGATTATGGCCAAAGGTCAGCTTTTTGAAAAATCCGACTTGCAGGAAATGATGCAGGCCGTGAAGGAGTAGAAATTCTCTATTTCTCAATTGGTTTAAAGAGTTTAGCTTCTGCATTTTTCACCTGTTATTCCCTAACTTGTAGTGGTTAGTGAACGCATAAAAAAAGTTGACTATGAAAATTTTACTCACAGGGGCTACAGGATACATTGGGAAGCGATTGCTTCCGGTCTTGCTTGATCAGGGACATGAGGTCGTTTGTTGTGTAAGGGACAGAAATCGATTCCCTACAGAAGGCATGTATGCCAATCCTAAGGTCAATGTTTTTGAAGTAGATTTCCTTAAAGATCTGCCTTCTTCCGAAGAGATCAAAGATATAGACGCTGCTTATTACCTTATTCATTCCATGAGTGCGGGAACAGGGGATTTTGCCGAAATGGAAGAAACATCTGCTAAAAACTTCCTGAAACTTGTGGAGCCTACTTCCGTAAAGCAATTAATCTATCTCACCGGCATAACTAATGAGGAAGAGCTATCAAAACACCTTTCTTCCAGAAAAAATGTGGAAGAGATCCTTGGCAATAGAAAAATTCCCTTAACTGCCTTAAAGGCCGGAATAATTGTGGGATCCGGGAGTGCCTCTTTTGAGATCATAAGGGACCTGGTCGAGAAATTACCGGTAATGATCACTCCCAGATGGGTCAATACCAAAAGTCAGCCGATAGCCATAAGAAATGTGCTGGAATATCTTTCGGGAGTTCTCCTGCGGGAGGACACCTTCAACAAATCCTATGACATTGGCGGTCCCGACGTACTCACCTATAAGGAAATGATGTTGCAATTTGCAGAAGTCCGCGGCTTTAAGCGCAGGGTAATTACCGTGCCCGTAATGACTCCCCGCCTCTCCTCGTATTGGTTATATTTTGTCACATCAACCTCTTATAAACTGGCAGTAAACCTGGTTGATAGTATGAAGATCGAAGTCATTGCAAAGGATAACAATCTGGGAGAAAAGCTTGGAATTAAGGCAATCTCTTATAAGGAAGCTGTGCAACTAGCCTTTCAGAAGATCGACCAGAACAGTGTGATCTCCAGCTGGAAAGATTCTTTAGCTTCCAGCTATGCAGATAATTCCCTATTGGAGCATATAAATATACCCACAGACGGTTGCCTGGTAGATCGAAGAGAAAAAAAGATCTATGGAGACCCCGACCAGGTTCTTAAGAACATTTGGTCCATTGGCGGAAAGCAGGGCTGGTACTATGGCAGCAGGTTATGGAAAATCCGCGGCTTTATGGACAAGATGGTTGGAGGGGTAGGATTAAGACGGGGAAGAACACATCCAAATAAAATTAACACAGGCGATACACTCGATTTTTGGAGGGTTTTGGCTGCCGATAAAAAGAACCGCCGACTCCTTCTTTACGCCGAAATGAAATTACCGGGCGAAGCCTGGCTGGAATTCAAAATTGCAGAAAAAAATGGAGAACATTTTCTTCAGCAAACGGCCACTTTTAGACCCAAAGGTCTCGCAGGCCGCCTCTACTGGTATGCTGTACTCCCCTTTCACTTTTTTGTCTTTGAAGGAATGGCGAAAAATATAGTGAACGCAAATCTCGTTGCTGCAAGAGAGTTTCATTAAATCCCTTTATAAAATATTTCTACCCAATCATTTGGACTTCAATAAAATTAATCAAAGTATTCTAAGAACCCTAAAAAGAGTACTTCTCCAGTAAAATTGGCATTCTGTAAATATTTTCCTAATTTGTAAGAAACAAGTTAATATTTTATAAATTTTCAGGTGTAATTCCCTACCTCTTGTAGCCTGATCAATAAACTTTGAATGGGCTTTTTTTCGTTTTTTAAGGAACTCAAAAGAAGAAATGTTTATAAGGTCGGGACGGTCTATGCCATTACTGCATGGCTAATCGCACAGGTGTTTTCTATTGCCACCGATGCCTTTGCGGCTCCTGCCTGGGTAATGAAAATGCTCATCATTATTCTTATAGCAGGATTTCCCATTGCTCTTATTTTTGCCTGGGCTTTTGAAATGACTCCAGATGGCCTACGCCGAACCACCGCAGCATCGTATGGAACAGTTCCGGCTAAAAAAGGCCTCAAACTAAATATCTGGATAATTGGACTTTTGGCCGTTGCACTGCTACTACTGGGTGCTGAGAGAGTCTTCTTCGCAGAATCTACTTTTTCAAATACCGGAAATGACAAGGTTAAAGCATCGATTGCCGTTCTACCTTTTGCCGACTTCAGTCCCGAAAAAGATCAGGAGTATTTTGCAGATGGAATTTCCGAGCAAATTTTAAATTCTCTTGCTAAGGTAGAAGGAGTACAGGTTGCGGGGCGATCATCTTCTTTTCAATTCAAAAATGAGAACCGGGATCTAAAAAAGATAGGGGATTCGTTGGGAGTGAATCACTTATTGGAAGGGAGTGTTCGAAAAGCCGGAAACAATCTTCGAATTACTGCCCAGCTTATTAAAGCAGATAATGGTTTTCACATCTGGACAGAAACATATGATAAAACTTTTTCCGCAAATGACATTTTTGAAATACAGGATGAGATAGCTTTTGAGGTACTACAGGCTTTAAAAGTGCATATTCTGGTGTCGGAGAAAGAGAACCTGCCCAGCAGACCCACAGAAAATGTGGAAGCTTATCAGCTTTATTTGAAAGGCCGATCTGTTAGTCAACGTTTTAATCCTGAGGATCTGGAAAAAGCTATGGAATTCTATGACAGGGCCATTGAACTTGATCCAGAATTTGCCCTGGCCTATGCTAAAAAAGCACGTGTTCTGGTACTTCTTAATATCTTCGGAAATCTTTCTAATAATGAAATGTTGCAACGCAGCAGGGAAGCGGTAAACTGGGCTTTGGTACTCAATAAGGATCTGCCGGAAGCATACGCTGCCCTTGGATTAATCCATTGGGCATCCGAAAATTATTCCCTATCTACGGCAGCTTATAAATTAGCATCATCTTTAAAACCGGGAGATGGTGAAATCTATGCTGAAATCGCCATGCCTCTTCTCAACGAAAATAAAACCGAAGAGGCATTCCGGAATCTTTCTAAAGCCTATAGGTTGGATCCTCTGTCTCCCTTAGTAAATCTCAACTTTGGCTGGCATTATTTCTACAAAGAAAACTACGCCATGTCAAAAGAGCATTTTATGAAGGCTATTGAATTGGAGCCCGAGCTTTTGGCCGCCTATGATGGTCTTAGTCTTATAGCCATGAACCAGGGACTTATAGGTGATGCATTTATAACCGGGTACAAATCCCTACACGGAATAAATAAAAAAAATGCATGGATTTATGAAGGCCTGTACCAACATGCTCTCACTCTGGGTTTGGATTCACTAAAAAACAAATATTATAATATTCTGCGTACTAATTTCCCGAATAATATTTACTCCTACTACGCCAAGGTAGAGAAGCTTATGGAGGAAGGGCAATATGAACAGGTAATTAAATACACCAGTGATTATGAGCTCAAAAATGGAGGCATCCATTCAGATCGCGCCCTGGAAACTATGACAGCAGCACTCCTACAAATGAAAAAATCTAAAGAAGCCCTGGAGGTAATAAAACAAAGGTATCCGATTGCTTTAAATCCGGACACTACGAATTACGCAAATCGAAATCTGGCCGTTGTAAACTATGCCGCCCTCGCCTATTTGCAGCTGGGAAAAAGAGAAAAAGCTTTGCAACTTTTGAATACTGTTTGCAAGTATTCAGAAGAAAGATTAAAAGAAAATGATAGGACAACTACTGTTTACGACTGGCACCTGGCTGCTTGTTCAGGATTGCTGGGTAATAAGGAAAAAACTATTGCTTTTCTTAAAAATAGACTTGAAAATCGTCAACTTCATCAGCATCATTATGTCTACGGAACTTTTAATGATCTTTTCTTACGACTTTCAGAAGAAGAACTGAAGCCCTATTTAAGGCAGGAAAAAGAAATTTTTAAACGACAGCGGGAGAAGGTCATTGCCTTTCTTAACGAGAAAAAAGATTTCTCAGATTAATTCTGTTGAATTTAACCTGGCTGTTGCACTATAAAACAATATGTTTTGGAATAAATTGAATTCATTAATTTGGTCGCTGCCAGCAAAAGCTGGTTTTCAAGAAAAAAATGTCTACAAGAATAAATTTCTCCGAAACAGGAAATACTCCCTTTGAAAAATTAATAGGTCATAATTCCTCAGTCCTTCAAAAATGGAATGAACTGGAAACAGTTCTTTTCACCGAAACTTCTCTTGACACTAATTTACTGGAACAGGTAAGAAGAACACTAGCCTTTGGAAATGGCTGTGAATACTGCATGGTAAAAGCAGGTAAACCCCAGTTCGATAAGGCAGACCGGCGAATCCGGGCTGCCACAGCTTTTGCTGAATTATTCGCTCTTGATCATCAATCGATTTCTGAAGCTCATTTCAGTTTTTTGAAGGAGTATTTTTCTGAAACTGAAATAGCAGAATTGATCAGCTTTATCAGTTTTATCACAGCTTCTCAGAAATTTGGAAAAGTAATGAACCTGACGGAAGATCTTCAGGAGAACAGAGACCTGGCTCCGCAGGATTAATCCTTTATTCTTGGTAATTTCCGGCATTTTTGGTATCTTAAAGAAACATCTTTAAAATAAAGAATACCATGAAAGAGAATGTAGGTAAACAAGATCAATTGATACGCAGTTTGGTTGGCCCCGGACTTATGGTTCTGGGTTATTTTTTTCTAAAAAAACAGAAAAGTAGCCTTGGAGGAATAGCATCTATCGTTACCGGAACACTTTTAGCAGAAAGTGCTATTACAAGGGTTTGTCCTGTTAATGAATTCTTCGGAATAGATACCCGGGAGAAAAAGAAAAGCCCTGCTGAAAAGTCATTTCAAAAGATTAAAAAAGCACTTGCTTAATCCTTAGGCTTAATTTCGTTTCTTAGCAGCAGAAAGAAATGTAATGTCAATAAACCGGCAGATCTTACCTGCTATCGTATTTGCCCAGTTCTGCTGCACCTCTCTCTGGTTTGCGGGAAATGGGATTATGCAGGACCTACTTAAAACTTTCGATCTAGCTCCTGCTGCTCTTGGCCATCTTACTTCGGCAGTACAATTCGGTTTTATTACCGGCACCCTGGCTTTTGCCTTCTTAACCATTGCCGACAGGTTTTCACCCTCAAAAGTTTTCTTCTATTCTGCCCTTTTTGGCGCCTTATTTAATCTGGGCATGACTTGGGAAGGCAATACAGCAGGAAGCCTGCTATTACTGAGATTCCTAACCGGTTTCTCGCTCGCAGGCATTTACCCTGTCGGAATGAAGATTGCATCAGATTATTATCGCAAAGGTTTGGGAACTTCCCTCGGCTTCCTCGTTGGAGCACTTGTGGTAGGTACTGCATTTCCACACCTGCTTAGAGCTTTTACAGGAAATGAAGCCTTACCATGGAAGCTGGTATTATTTATTACTTCGGCACTGGCTGCTTTCGGTGGGATCATTATTCTACTTCTGGTGCCCGATGGTCCTTACCGCCGTCCTATGTTGATCAAAAACTTTTCGGCTTTTATTTCAGTATTTAAAATTAAGGAATTCAGAGCTGCGGCTTTTGGCTACTTCGGCCACATGTGGGAACTCTATGCATTCTGGGCCTTTGTACCTTTTATTCTGGCCATGTATAAACAGCTGCATCCAAACCTGTCTTTTGACACCTCTTTAATGTCTTTTATTGTTATTGGAAGCGGTGGGATAGCATGCGTAACGGGAGGTTTTATTTCCCGAAGATTGGGCAGCAAAAGAACTGCAGCAACTGCTTTGTTCCTGTCCGGCTTATGTTGTTTGCTTTCTCCACTTTCCCTCTTACAGAGTTCAGTAGAAATTCTACTCATTTTTCTCATATTTTGGGGCCTGGTGGTTGTAGCCGATTCTCCTCTCTTTTCCACACTCGTGGCAAAACATGCACCCGAAGAAGCCCGTGGCACAGCCCTCACCATTGTTAACAGTATTGGTTTTGCCATTACTATCTTCAGCATTCAATTACTCAATTTTTTATCTCTTCAGATCTCTCATTATTATCTTTTTCTATTCCTTGCACCCGGACCTGTTTTAGGCTTGTATTTTCTTTACAGAAAGAGAAATGCGACCAAACTTTGAACTTTTCTTAAGTAAAAACTCATAACATCTTTTTATATTAAAAGAAAAAATGTCAGCAGATATTGCCGGACTCAGTTTTGTAATTCTCGGACTTCTTTTATTGTTAGGTTATTGGATTCGTCTTAAGGTAGAATTCTTTCAGAAATATTTTATTCCATCTTCGGTCATTGCAGGTTTTATTGGGCTTATTCTTGGTCCGCAGGTGCTGGGAGCACTAACGGGAGAGGAAGTGCCGGTGATCTCGAACGGCTTTTTCCCCCAGGAAATGGTGGAAGTATGGAAAGAGATTCCCGGCCTGTTCATCACTCTTATCTTTGCTACTATATTTCTGGGGAAAAAGATCCAACCCGTCAAAAAGGTGTGGGAAGTTGCAGGCCCCCAAATGGCCTTTGGGCAAACCATCGCCTGGGGACAGTATGTGGTGGGTATACTCGTGGTCCTGCTTGTCCTGGTGCCGTTCTTTGATATACATCCTTCGGCAGCTGCGTTAATCGAGATTAGTTTTCAGGGAGGAATGGGTACAGCAACAGGGCTTGCTCCCACTTTTGAGTCCATCGGTTTTTCGGAAGCACGGGATCTCGGGGTAGGTCTTGCTACTATAGGACTAACGTCGGGCTTGATCCTGGGAATAGTGATCCTCAACTGGGGTATCAAGCACGATAAAACTTCGGTCATGGAAATGCCAAAGGAGAAGTCGGGTCTTAAGATGAAAGGTCTTTTTGATAATATGCCTTCAGCAGGGAAACTAACTACACGAACATCGGCAATAGAAACCCTGAGCATCCATTTCGCCTTCATTGCCGCAGCAATTTTTGTTGGTTTTCTTCTCCTTGAAATGCTTCAGGTCCTGGAAAATAATACCTGGGGAGCCTGGACCGATTTTACTCTAATGGAGCATTTTCCGTTATTTCCCCTTGCTCTCATTGGAAGTGTGATCGTACAGAAATTCCTGGATAAATATTCAGATTATCCAATAATAAGCCACAAGCTTATAAAAAGGATCAATGGATTTGCCCTTGATGTTATGGTGGTGAGTGCCATTGCGAGTCTATCCCTCACCGTTATTGGGAATTACATCGTTCCATTTCTCCTCCTTGCAACAGCAGGAGTCGCATGGAACCTGCTGGCTTTCTTTTTCATTGCCAGGAAAATTCTACCCGATCACTGGTTTGAAAGAGGAATTTGTGACTTTGGACAATCTATGGGAATGACAGCTTTAGGTCTGCTCCTGGTGCGTTTGGCCGATCCCGAAAACAAATCGCCCGCACTTGAAGGCTTCGCTTATAAACAGATCATTTTCGAACCCATTGTGGGAGGAGGATTATTCACAGCAGCTTCGGCACCTTTAATTGCGCAGTGGGGATTGATCCCGGTCCTTATTCTTACGGCAAGTTTGGGTATAGGCTGGTTTCTCTTTGGCTATTTTCGCTTTGGGAAAAAAGCTAACCGGGAATAATCTGGCAATGATCAAATATCATCCTCTTCCAGAGATCGCATTTTATGAATATAGGAGGAGAGCATCTTACTGGATTCCTGCTGGATCCTAAGTTTCATGGATTTGGTCCATCCCAGAAGATAACCTTTGAAGCCCAGGGCCTGCCGGGACCAGTTCCACAGATCAAAATGATCTGTATGTTGCAGGATCTTTCCATTCTGAATGTAAAAAGCCCCAACTACCTCATTGACAACCCGGCGTTTAGCCGGGCCATAATTATAAACAGCAGTCCATTTGGCGCTCCCGTTATAATCATTGGCCTGTATTTCGCTGAAGCTTATACTCAGCTCTTCCCCGCTTTTTTCCAAAAGCATATACCACATAGCCCTAACCCTATCCCCTTTTATATGTCCGAAAACAGGATCATAGAAGACAATGTCTTTATGGTAACAATCGTTCATGGCTTTTGGATTACCACTTTGGAAAGCCTGGTAGAAATCCCGAATTATTTTTTCGTTGAGATGCTGCATAGCCTAAAGATACATTAAAAACTTTGCGACGGCGGTTCAGATCTTTACTAAGGAGAAGATTAATAAAAATGTCTGCCCCCCGACCTATTGAGGTTTAGAAAGATCATTTTACCAATTAAGAAACGGGCGCCTTTTTGGCAAAAATAAGAACGTTAATACCTATTCCATCTTCTCTTAATAATTGGTGCAGAAATTTACTATTTTGAAGCACCTTAAAAATTTTTCTCTTACCTGATGGAATTCGACTACGATTATATCATTATTGGCAGCGGCTTTGGCGGCTCGGTTAGCGCCTTACGTCTTTCAGAAAAGGGATACCGGGTGCTGGTGATAGAAAAAGGAAAGTGGTTTGAAGCTAAAGACTTCCCAAAGACCAACTGGAACCTCAGGAAATGGCTCTGGATGCCTTCCCTGCGTTTCTTCGGAATAATGAAACTTTCTATTTTCAGGCATATTTCTGTAATTTCAGGAACTGGTGTAGGCGGCGGATCATTGGTTTATGCCAATACATTACCGGTTCCAAAAAAGGCATTTTTCACCTCCGGCTCCTGGGGGCAGCTGGAAAACTGGGAGGAAGAATTAAAACCATTTTATCAAACAGCTCTTAAGATGCTGGGAGCTGTACCGAATCCCAAACTCTTTGATGGCGATCTGGCACTACTGCAGCTGGCAGAAGATATTAATCGTGCTGATAAATTTGAGCGCCCTCACGTTGCTGTTTACTTCGGAAAGGAAGGAGAAACAGTGAAAGATCCCTATTTCAATGGCAAAGGTCCCGATCGCACAGGCTGCAATTTTTGCGGTGGCTGTATGACCGGATGCAGACATAACGCCAAAAATACACTGGACAAGAATTACCTTTGGCTGGCCCAACAACATGGAGCTGAAATATTATCAGAACATGAAGTGACTAATGTGATTCCCGAGGGAAAAGAGGGAGAGAATGGTTATAAGGTGACAGCAAAGAGCAGCACCAAGTTATTTGGTAAAAAGAAAAGCTTCAGCAGTAAAGGAATTATTTTTTCTGGCGGAGTTTTAGGGACAGTAAAGCTCCTGCTAAAACTGAAAAGATCTACCTTACCTAATCTTTCAGAAAAACTTGGAGATGACATCCGCACCAATAACGAAACCCTCATTAGCGTCTCCACTGCCGATAAAGAAAAAGATCTTTCAAAAGGAGTAGCTATTGGCAGCCTTTTGCATACGGATGATAACAGCCATCTCGAAATTGTGCGCTATTCCAAAGGCTCCGGATTTTGGAAATTAATGCACCTTCCCTTTGCTGCAGGGAAAAATCCGCTGCAACGTGCCTTTAGCGTGGTAAGTCAGTTTTTTATTTCTCCTTTAAAATGGCTGAATGTCTACCTGTTCAACAGCTGGTCCCGAAGTACTACCGTCCTGCTTTTCATGCAGACCGTGGATAGCACCCTAAAACTGACAAGAAACAGGTTGGGGATTATCGCTACGGGAGTGAGCTCGGGGAAAAAACCAACTTCAGATATTCCGGAATCCAGGGAGCTCACTAAAAGATACAGCAGGATCATCAATGGTAAAGCCACTTCCTTTGCGCTGGAGAGCATCGCGGGCATCCCTACAACCGCACATATACTGGGCGGTGCGGTAATGGGCAAAGATGCGACAGCAGGAGTGATCAACAGTAAAAATCAGGTTTTTGGATATGAGGATCTGTATGTGGTTGACGGCTCCATGATCTCTGCCAACCCGGGCGTAAACCCCAGTCTCTCTATCACAGCCATTGCGGAAAGAGCCATGAGTCTTTTTCCTCCCAAAGTGAATGTGGCCGTGGAGATCGAAGTTCCTTTAAAGAATGTTTAGTAATTTTACAGGCTTCAGAAAGAGGTGTTAAAAATGACATTTCTGAAAGCTAATTTTGATGAACAATGATCACAGTAGATATATGGAGTGATGTGCGCTGCCCCTTTTGTTATATAGGAAAAAGGCATCTGGAACAGGCACTGGAAAAATTTGAAAACAAGGATGAAGTGAAAGTTGAATGGCACAGTTATCAACTGGACCCTAATCTCGAGACCCGGCCCGAAATTTCAACCATAGATTATTTTGTGACAGCCAAAAATGTTTCGGAAGAACAGGCCAGGGAGATGATCGCCGGAGCACAAAAAATGGGCAACGACAGCGGACTGGAATGGGATCTTGAAAATACGGTTTTGGCCAACTCTTTCAGGGCGCATCAGGTAATTCAGCTGGCAAAGGAAAAAGGTCTGGGAAATGAAATTGAGGAAGCTTTTTTTAAAGCTTATTTTTCCGAAGGAAAAAATATAGACGACGAGGAAACTATGGTAGAAACTGCAGAAAGTATTGGGCTGGCTTCTGAGGAGGTGCGGGAAGCTTTGAAAAATGAATCCTATTCCTATGCGGTGAAACAGGATGAAATGCAGGCGCGGAATATAGGTGTGCGCGGAGTTCCGTTTTTCGTATTCAATAACAAATATGCGGTTTCCGGAGCTCAACCTTCCACGGCATTTCTGGAGGTACTACAAAAGGTGAAGCAGGAGCAAACCACCTAACCTAAGATCCAACTTTCACAAATTCTTCAGACAATAAAGTTCCAAAAATGGCTTTTTTGGAGTATCTTTTAGCTTCATTAAAAATCAGAAAAAATGAGCTATTATTTCTCCACTACCCTATCTGAGGATTTCGATAGTGCTATTGAAAAAGTGACTGAAGAGCTAAAGAAAGAAGGCTTTGGTATACTTACCGAAATTGATGTAAAGGAAACTTTCAAGAAAAAGCTGGATGTTGATTTCAGAAAATACAGGATTCTCGGCGCCTGTAATCCGCAGATGGCTTATCAGGCAATTCAGAGTGAAAGTCGCATAGGTACTATGCTGCCCTGTAACGTAATTGTACAGGAATTGGAAAACGGCAGAACAGAGATTTCGGCCGTAGACCCCGTTGCTTCTATGCAGGCGGTTGAAAACAATGAGTTAGGATCTGTGGCCAAAGAAGTTAGAAATAAACTTAAGTCGGTTATCCAGAACTTAAATTAGATTTACAGATCATCATTAAGATCCGGAAACCAAAAGATTTCCGGATCTTTTTGTTTCTAAATCTTTCGTTTTCAGTGTAACAAAAGTTACTGCCAAGTGTAGCGTCAAGGATTAGATTTGCTCTGGATTTCTTTAAAAAGAAGGTCTTAGATATTATTAAAGGTTTATGTATGGAGCGTGATTATTATAATCAGACCCACTTCAGAAGGATAATTACCTTTAAAAATATTTTGGGTCCTGGATGAAAGACAGATGATGATGAACTGGTCAGGGAGCATTGGGAATGAGAAGTGCATCGGCAAGAAATATCCTTAAATCGGCAGGATAAGTGGCGACTGGATTAGCCTCGAAAGTAAATTAAATTAATGAAAAAAAGATTGTTTACGGATTGGACCTGGACAAGGGCATTTTCCCTTTTAATGGGGATTCTGGTTATAGGCCAGGGTATAGATGCCGGTCAATGGCCGGGAATAGCTCTGGGAATTTATGTGGCAGCAATGGGACTGTTTGGCTGGGGATGTGCTTCGGGTAGTTGCGGCACTTCAACCTGTGACACCAATTATGATACAGATCTTAAAAAATAAATAATGGACAGGTTTAAATTTATTTAACACACAACACCACTAATGAAAGAACATATCTATACTGTAGACCTTGAATGGAGGTGTGACTGAAAATGATCTTAAAACCCAGGAAAGAATTGGCAGAATCTTTGATAAACTAATTTAAGTACCCCCTACACTTGTTATCCCGTACGAAGATTTTTTTCTTCTGCGGGATTTTTTGCATTATGAATCTTCTTAATTACTATTTTTGAGAATATGATCTTCAAAAATGGCAAAATTAGCACCTGTTCCTAATTGCGATGTTCCCGCCTTATGGCTCGAACACAAAACGGCTCTAAGAAATTACATTTTTAAAAGAGTAAAAGATGAGGATCTCGCCAATGACATTCTTCAGGAGGTTTTGCTTAAGGTATATAGCTTTTGCCTCAAAACTTCAGGAGTTAAAAACGTGAAGAGCTGGCTTTACCAGATCGCCCATAACACTATGATCGACCATTTCAGGAAAGAAGCCACGACCAGCACTTCAAACCGGGAGGTCGAATTTCCGGAAGAAGATGAGAACCTCGCTTTCAAAGAAGCTTTAGAATACATCATGCCGCTCATGGATTTCCTTCCAAAGGAATATTCGGTTCCTTTAAAAATGGCGGATATAGATGGCATGAAACAAGCCGAAATCGCTGAAAAATTGAATTTAAGTCTCTCCGCTACTAAATCCAGAATACAGCGCGGTCGCAATCTTCTAAAAGCCGAATTCATCACTTGCTGCCATTTCGAAACCGATGCTTCTGGCGGTATTCTCTCTTTCGAAATCAAAGATTCCTGCACGCCTCTACAGGAGTTGAAGAAAAAAAATTAAATTTTCCTGCATCTTTTTGCATCCCCTTGCGTCTTGAGTGTGAATCTAAAAACTTTAAAAGATGAAAACATTTCACGTTCACGTAAGGGTAAAGAATCTAAACGAGAGTATTGAATTCTACAACGCGCTTTTTAATACAACTCCAAGTTTAGTTAAAGCAGATTATGCGAAATGGATGCTGGAAGATCCCCGGATCAACTACGCAATTTCGACAGGACACGCTGAAATTGGAATAGAACACCTGGGACTTCAAACCGATAACGAAGCTGAGCTGAAGGAAATTTATGCAAATATGCAGCAGGCCAAAGGCACTGTCAGAGAAGAAGGAGATTGCACATGTTGCTATTCAAAGAGCCAGAAGAGCTGGATCACAGATCCCCAGGGGGTAGACTGGGAGGCATTTTACACCTATGGAAGTGCAACCGTATATGGCGAGGGCATTAATGCCAAACCTGCGCCGGAAGTGATGGAGCAATGGACCGGCAATGACGGCAAAATTGTTGAAAAGATTGAGCCTGTAGCAATCCTGGAAGGAGAAAGTGAAAAAAAAGAAGGATGTGGTACTACTGCCTGTAACAAAAGTTAATCTCAGTAGTCTTTTTTTAAATAGAGTGAAAAAGGAGAATTAGAGATCAGGTCCCTGTCATGGGGGCCTGATCATTTAAATCAGAAACATTATTTATTATGATTATGAGATCTTTATTATTCATTGCTTTTTTTAGTTTCTGTCTTAGTCTTACAGCCGGGGAAAAAATTATTAAAACTTCAGACGGGGTGAACCTTTACGTAAAAGTGGCAGGCAAGGGTACTCCCCTATTATACGTTCATGGCGGCCCGGGTTCTGCAAGCCTGTGGTTCGAAAGACTGGCAGGCGAATTTATGGAACAACATTTTACTGTGATCTATCTGGATCAACGGGGTGTAGGCCGTTCATCCAGCCCGGCTGACGGAAATTATTCATTGGACCGGATGGCTCTTGATTTTGAGGAAGTGAGACAACAATTGGGATATGATCAATGGCTTACGTTAGGACATTCTTTTGGAGGCATTTTGCAGATGGGTTATGCAGAGCGTTATCCTGCAGCTCAAAAGGGAATGATCATGTTGAACTGTACCATTAATCTTCCCGAATCTGCTTGCCAAAGCTGGATTCCAAAGGCAGCCCAATTTGTAGGTGAGGAATACACCTGCAATGGCGACACGGTCTCAATGCCGCAAAGAATGAACGAATTTGGTGGAAAACTGAGAGAAAAAGACCTGTTCTGGAAAATGGGTTCAAGACATCCCGATACCTTTTCAAAACTTGATGTGGCTTCTGCCGGAATAGAGAACTTTAATTATGATCTTAGCAATAGCGTCATGAATTATCCGGAATACTGGAATAATTTTAAACCACTCACTGCTAAAATGGAAATGCCGGTACTCTACTTCTATGGCACAACAGATTTTATGGTAGGTCCCGAACATTACAAAGGTTTAAACTTTAAAAATCTTCTGCTTTG
This sequence comes from Salinimicrobium xinjiangense DSM 19287, assembly GCF_000423585.1. Taxonomy (GTDB): domain Bacteria; phylum Bacteroidota; class Bacteroidia; order Flavobacteriales; family Flavobacteriaceae; genus Salinimicrobium; species Salinimicrobium xinjiangense. The sequence continues at coordinate 24,142 of NZ_KE384057.1, read as the reverse complement.
GAAAAATAAAGGTGGTCACGTGCCGTTCATTGAAGACAAAGAAGACATGGAGAAAGCAATTTTATCCTACAGGGAAAAGTTCAGTTTTTAAAGATAATTGTTTGAGGGAACAGGTTGTCAAAAATGCATTTTTGGCAACCTTTCTTTTTACTGCAATTCCTCAAGCCCTTCCCTGTTTGACATTTGCAACGTACCTGCAGGTAAAGCAGGAGTATCAAAATTTCTTTTATCCATTTTGTATTGAAGACTATATTCTTTTAAAATCCCCATTTCTTCGGCAGTCATAAAATTCGAATTGTGATTATCGGCCAAATCCAGCCAGGGAACACGTGCATCAAAATCATAATTACCATAAACCATAAAAGGGGTGCCATTTCTAATAATTACCTGCCCGGTAGGATCGAGCTTCCACTGGTCTGCCCAATTATAAATGAATTGCGCATCTTCCATCCTCAACCTAACGCAAGCATGGCTGGCGGGATATCCCGGCATTGCATACTGATGTACTCCCACTCCCTCAAAATTCATAAAATTAAAGTAGTAAGGCATGATCCAGGAATCATTGACAGTACTTACTTTTCGCAAAGCTTTATAATTTCCATAGAACAGGCCTACCGGAGTTGGAGTAGATCTTTTGCCGGAACTTATGGGACCCCAGTTTTTCAGATTTCCATACTCATAGAGAGCAAAACCCTGAACTCTACGCGAAATCAATAGAGTTTTAGGAATGGAATCCAGCATTTCAAAATAAGCAGGAAAAGGAGAATAGTCCTTTAAATCAGACGTCAGGGTATCGGGAATAATTAAAACACGTCCGGCTTGAAGTCGATCTGGATCCAACCGGTTAAGGGCAAAAATCAATTCTTGTTGTGGAGCAGTGTACTTCTGTTTGAAGCTGTCTACAGAGGCTGAAGTTGAGATACTGTCAATATGATATGTAAATAAAAATGGAAGTTGCCTTTCCTCTCCCAACATGATACCTTCTTCCTGTTGAGGAGAAAGACGATTTTCGGCCAGCTCAGGAAGCTCCGGAGAAATTTGAGACCTCTCACAGGAAGTAACACCGGTGGTGATTACAAAAGCCACCAGGATAAACAACTGCAGATATGTTCTTTTTATCTTCATCTGAGAGGTTTTAGCCGAATCAATAAGCGAAAAAAGCAGGCAAATTATCAATCCCACCGGACGCGAATCTTTTTAAACATCTTCTTTAAATTTCTCAAATTTTCGGTTGATTTCCTATTAAGGTATCAACTTTAATTCCACAAATAATGGACTTACTTCTAATGTTTATTAGTGATCAGGACCAAAGGCAAAATCTTTAAAAATCCTGAAGAAAATTTTAGTTACTTAACAGAAAATTAATACCTTGTGCTCAATTAAAATCGGCAGAAATGAAATTTATCTTTCTCGCATTATTCACTCTACTGGGAACCGCTGCTTTTGCACAGGATGCTCCAGTAACCTTTCAAAGTAAGGGAATTGTTTTTTCAGGGGATCATAGCGTCTCAAGGGAAGATAAGCAGATCGTGGAATTTACCGGAAATGTTCATTTCACCACCTCTATTGTAGAAATAGAAAAAGCCGACAAAATAGTTTACGATAAAAAAACGCGGACATTCACCATAAGCGGGTTTAGTGAACTTGTTCTTAATGGCAAAAAACGTTTAGCTTCAGATCTTGGTTCTACTACTCTTAAGATAGACCTCGGCGGCAGCATAGCCTACCTGGTTGCTGAATCTAAAAACTGTAAAGACGGTAAAGGTAAAGGCTGCTAATTGTAAATGAGCGAACACCTTTTTCGGGATATCGTCATCAACTCCAAAGATTACTCTGCACAAAAATTTCCCGAAGGGGAATACGAAAACTGCTCATTTAAGAATTGTAATTTTTCAGGAACAAACCTTTCAAAAATGTCATTTTCAGAATGTCTTTTTGAAGCCTGCGATTTTAGTAATGCCAATCTTTCCAATACCTCTTTCCAGGAAGTAATATTTAAAGATTGTAAACTTATTGGGCTGAATTTTGGTCAGTGCAGCTCATTTCTTCTCTCCTTTACCTTTGAGAATTGTCAGCTAAATTTTTCTTCTTTTTTCAAACTGAAACTGAGGAATACCCTTTTTAAAGAATGCCGGTTACTGCAGACAGATTTTTCTGATGCCGATCTTTCTTCAGCTCAATTCCTTAACTGTGATCTCAGCGGAAGCATATTTTCTGGCACACGCCTGGAAAAAACCGATTTCTCCAGCTCTTTTAACTTTAGCATTGATCCTGAAGCTAATTTTCTGGCAGGAGCCAAATTTTCCAATCAGAACATTGAAGGTCTTCTAAAGAAGTACAATATCATTATTGAATAGGAGGTCTGTGTCTGAAGGATTAACGGCCCGGTTATTGTCTAATGTTATACCGGCAGATAAAAAGCTTATCTTTGTCGCCTTCTTTACATGATAACACGGCAGGTTGTAAGCCGGTTAAGAATGAAAAAACATAGCTGTTTCAAGAAAATGCAACGTCTTTTCCAGCATTTCACATAAAATAATTTAATGTCTTTTAAAAATTTAGAATTAGATGAGGCCTTGTTAAAGGCGCTCGACACACAGGGATATACTATTCCCACGCCAATTCAAAAACAGGCAATTCCTATAGTTCTTTCAGGCAAGGATCTGTTGGGAGTAGCACAAACCGGAACAGGAAAAACAGCAGCTTTCGGCCTGCCTATCCTCCAGTTGCTGAACAATAAAAACCATTCCGGAAGAGGAATTAAGGCTTTGATCCTTACTCCTACCCGGGAACTTGCTATCCAGATCGATGAAAGTCTGGCAGCATATGGAAAACATACAAGGCTTAGCCATTCCGTCATTTTTGGTGGGGTCTCTCAGAATACCCAGGTACAAAAGCTAAAACGGGGAGTCGATATACTTGTCGCCACACCGGGTCGTTTACTGGATCTCATGAACCAGGGTTTTATTAATCTGAAATCTCTTGAGATCTTTGTGCTTGATGAAGCAGACAGGATGCTGGATATGGGCTTTATTCATGACGTCAAAAAAGTGATCAAGGCCATTCCTGAAAAAAGGCAAACCCTTTTCTTCTCGGCTACCATGCCTGAGGAGATCCAGAGTCTGGCCGGGATGATGTTGAAGAACCCGGTGAAGGTGGAGGTCACTCCTCCGTCATCTACGGTCGATAAGATCCAGCAGCGGGTGTATTTTACCAATAAGCCCGATAAACGTAAACTTTTGCTCCATTTACTCGAAACCAACGGAATTGACAACGCCCTTGTTTTTACCCGGACAAAACACGGAGCCGACAAGGTGGCGAGATTCCTGGATAAGGCCAAAATCAGATCGGCTGCTATTCATGGTAATAAGAGTCAGAATGCCCGTCAGAATGCTTTGAGCAATTTTAAGAACGGAAAGCTGAACGTACTTGTAGCTACAGATATCGCTGCACGCGGAATAGACATTGATGAACTCACACACGTCTTCAACTTTGATCTGCCGAATGTACCCGAAACCTACGTCCACCGGATAGGCCGAACCGGCCGCGCCGGCAACGACGGAATCGCTATTTCCTTCTGCGCCGCCGATGAGCGGAAGGAATTGAAGGATATTGAGAAACTGGCATCTATCAAGATCCCGGTGATCAATGAGCATCCTTTTCCCATGGATCTAAATGCTCATCCTGCCGGAGCTGCTCCTGTACAAAATGGCAACCGCAACAATAACAGGAACAGGAGAAGAAGGTAAATTCAGTGGACAGTGGTCAGTGGTCAGTGGTCAGTACCTCCCCCGCTGAAAAGCGGGACTACCGGGTAAAATGACCTTTCAGTAAAGTAGAAGTTAAATTTTAGAAGTACGAATTCAGATTTTCTGCTTTTGCCAGCCCCAGCGGGGCGAAATATTGGTAGCCCGGGGTGAAACCCCCGGTTGTATATACAACCTAAGTATACCGTCCGTAGGACAGACACGGTTTTAAATTCAGGTTGAATTCAAGGATCGTAAGCCCGAGAGTTTGTTCTTAGCCTCTATAAAACGGCCAGGTAAGAGTTTAGTCATATGATAGTGGTCAGTGTTCAGTGGTCAGTGGTCAGTAAACATAACAATAATTCAAGAGTCTATTCCACAGGAATAGGCTCTTTTTTTGATCCTTAATTCCACCTGTCATTCAGAGCGCAGCTTTTGCGAAGCGAAGAATCTTTTTCTTCTTATTATGATTTCAGCCGGAAAGAATCTCAACCATTCGTACTTCGTAAATCTACCTTCGTACTTCTAACTTTAACGAGCCAGATATCCTCCATCAATTGGATAATAGCTACCGGTGGCAAAAGAGGCTTTATCACTTCCCAACCAAAGGATAAGTTCTGCAACTTCCTTACTTCTTCCCAGACGACCGATTGGGTGCAGGGAAATGAGCTGTTTTTTTATTTCATCATCCAATTGATCTAACAGCGGAGTATCAATAAAAGCAGGTCCTACAGAATTGATCCTTATTCCCTGTCCCGAATATTCCAATGCTGCAGTGCGGGTCATGCCATTAAGAGCATGTTTGGCAGCCACATAACCGGCAGAGCCTTCAAAACCTACACTTCCCAGAATGGATGAAATATTTACTATACTTCCCTGTCCATTCTTTAACATAGCTTCAATTTGATATTTCATTCCGTAGAAGACACTGTGCAGGTTCACGTCAATAACCCGATGCCAGCCTTCGAGGGTCATGTCGGCAATCTTATTGGCCTCCCCTCCTATTCCGGCATTGTTAACCGCGACATCAAGTTGTCCATAGGTTTTGATCGAAAAATCGACCAGGGCTTTATTTTCTGCTGCCGAAGCAACATCTGCCTTAAAGAAACTCGCTGTTCCTCCGGCCTTTTCTATACGCTTCACCACCTCTTCCCCCGTTTCATCATTAATATCGGAAACAACAACTTTAGCTCCTTCCTTCGCAAAAAGAAGTGCTGTGGCCTCTCCAATACCCGAGCCGGCACCTGTAATAATAACTACTTTATTTTTCATGGCTACTGAATTAATTTCACCTAAAGTAGAAAAACCATTAAGAAAAAAGAATGACAAAAATCAGTCGGGATTGTAATCCAAAATCGAATTTCTTTATATTAGAGGATATGAAAAAGGAAATTTCGGGTGTCAGCATAGAGTTGCGACAGGGTGATATTACGAGGCAACAAGACTGTGAAGCCGTGGTAAATGCGGCCAATGCGCAACTGGAAACAGGTGGCGGTGTTGCTGGTGCGATCCACGGGGCTGCAGGTCCCGGCCTCGCAAAAGAAGCACGACCTCTCGGACCTATAAAACCCGGCGAAGCAGTAATTACCGGGGGATATGATCTTCCAAATAAGTACGTGATCCACTGTCTCGGTCCTGTATATGGTCAGGATAAACCTGAAGATCAGCTACTGGCCCGCTGTTATTCAAATGCTCTTGACCTGGCAGAACAGAAAAAATTAACTTCCATCGCCTTTCCGGCAATTTCTACAGGAGTCTTTGGATATCCTGCTGAAGAGGCTGCCGGAGTGGCTTTTTCTGCTGTAATTAAAAAAATACCCGATCTAAAGAATGTGAAGCAGATCGTTTTTGTGCTCTACAGCAGTCAGGATCTGGAAATCCATGAAAAGGTCCTGGAACAAATTTTTCAGGGGAAAGAGTATTTGGGATAAAGTTGTTGTCGGTTTTCAGTTGTCGGTTTCAGTTACCTGTTTTCAGTTATTGGTTGCGGTTGAATTTGTGTTGCAGGTTACAAGTTGCAGGTTCAGGTTCTAGTTCTCCTGAAGATACAATTAAGTAGAATGCGCTGAACTAAAAATTCCACTGCCTACTAACTACTGCAAACTGCCTACTTTTTTAAGCCGGTTATCAGTTGTCGGTTTTCAGTTACCGGTTGCTGTTGAATTTGTGTTGCAGGTTACAAGTTGCAGGTTCAGGTTCTAGTTCTCCTGAATATTCAATTAAGTAGAATGCGCTGAACTAAAAATTCCACTGCCTACTAACTACTGCAAACTGCCTACTTTTTTAAGCTGGTTATCAGTTGTCGGTTTTCAGTTACCGGTTGCTGTTGAATTTGTGTTGCAGGTTACAAGTTGCAGGTTCAGGTTCTAGTTCTCCTGAAAATTCAATTAAGTAGAATGCGCTGAACTAAAAATTCCACTGCCTACTAACTACTGCAAACTGCCCACTTTTTTAAGCCGGTTTTGGTTGTTAGCTTTTCAAACCCTTGAAACCTTAAACCTTGAACCTTGTACTTTAGACCTTCACGATCATCTTCCCTACATTTCTTCCTTCAAAGAGTCCTATGAAAGCTTCAGGAAGCTTATCAAAGCCTTCTACAATGGTTTCATCATATTCCAGCTTCCCTTCCTCTAACCAGTTACTTAATTGCCTTAAAGCTCTTCCGAAATCTTTGACATGATCTCTGACTAAAAAGCCCTGCATCAAAGCAGTTTTCTTAATAAGGATACCTTCCGGCCGGGGACCGGTTGGCATCTTAGTTTCATTATAAAGAGAGATTGCACCACAATTGATGATACGCGCATCTTTGTTGATGTTTTGAAGTACAGCATCCAGGATCTCCCCGCCTACATTGTCAAAATATACATCAACCCCGTCTGTACAAACCTTTCTCAGGGCCTCTGCCATATCTTCTGTAGTGTTGTAATTTATCCCTTTGTCGAAGCCAAATTTGTCTTCTATATGGGAAACCTTTCCATCGCTCCCGGCAATCCCTACTACCATACAGCCTTTGATCTTACCTATTTGTCCGGCAACACTTCCCACCGCTCCTGCAGCACCGGAAACTACCAGAGTATCGCCGGCACGTAGATTTCCGATTTTATCCAGCGCTAGAAATGCTGTGAGTCCTGTCAACCCCAAAATTCCTAAAAAGGCTGAAGGTGGTGCAAGATCGGGATCTACCCGGTTTAAACCTGTACCCACAGATGTTTGCAATTCTTTCCACTTCAGCATTCCCGAAACGAGCTCCCCTTTCTCAAAATTACTATTTCGGGAATCAATGACTTCTGCTACCACCATGGACTCCATGGGTTCATTTATTTTAAAGGGAGGAATGTAAGATTCCTCATCCCGCATCCTGCCGCGCAAATATGGATCAACAGATATATATTGGGCTTTTAAAAGCACTTCCCCTTCTTTTGGATCAGGAGCTTCTTCCGTTACAATTTCGAAATCTGACGTTACCGGTTTCCCTGCCGGGCGGTTTTTAAAAAGAATAGTTTTACTCATAGTCTTACGTTTTCAGTTGGTTGGTTTGTTGTTGAAGGTAGGGAACTTCAGATTTAATATTTGTCTGAATGACGATGGCCATTAGACAGTAAAAAGGTATAAAAAAACCTCCTTAGTTGCCTAAGGAGGTTTGAATTATTCAGAAAAATTTCCGGATTATGATTTTCCTTCCATTCTATCTTTCAACGCCTGAAGTTCGGAGTTTACATCACCCATAGTGGTGCTGCTTTGCGCTTGTTGCGTAGCGGCTTTTTTCTGAGCCTGCTTTACAATTTGCTGCTCCTCTTCCTTGTGAATAGCAGTGTGAGATGCTACCACTCTCTTGAATTCTTTGTTGAACTCAATGATCTGGAATTCTGCAGTTTCTCCCTGCTTCAGTTTGCTTCCGTCTTCTTTCTCAAGGTGACGTTGTGGCACGAATGCAGTGATATCTTCATTAAAGTCAATAGTTGCACCTTTGTCAACGATCTCTGTAATTGCAGCTGTGTGAGTAGTTCCTACAGCGAATTCAGTTTCGTATTTATCCCAGGGGTTAGACTCAGTTTGCTTATGACCAAGGCTCAATTTACGGCCTTCAACATCAAGCTCAAGAACTACAACCTCAAGCTTATCACCTACGTTAGTAAATTCTGATGGATGTTTGATCTTCTTAGTCCATGAAAGGTCTGAGATATAGATAAGTCCGTCGATTCCTTCTTCTAGTTCTACGAATACTCCGAAGTTAGTGAAGTTACGAACGATACCTGTGTGTCTTGAACCTACAGGATACTTAGAAGTGATGTCAGTCCATGGATCTGGAGTCAATTGCTTGATACCAAGAGACATTTTTCTGTCTTCACGATCTAAAGTAAGGATCTGAGCTTCAACCTCATCTCCAACATTCACGAAGTCCTGAGCTGAGCGCAGGTGAGTACTCCATGACATTTCAGAAACGTGGATAAGACCTTCAACACCTTCGGCAACTTCGATAAATGCACCGTAATCTGCGATCACAACTACTTTACCTTTTACTTTATCACCAACTTTAAGGTTCTCGTCAAGAGCTTCCCATGGGTGTTTGCTAAGCTGCTTAAGACCTAACTGAATTCTAGTTTTAGCCTCATCAAAGTCAAGGATAACAACATTCAGTTTTTGATCAAGCTCAACGATCTCATTCGGGTGGTTGATACGAGACCAGCTAAGGTCTGTAATGTGGATAAGTCCGTCAACACCTCCAAGATCAACGAATACACCGTAAGAAGTAATGTTCTTAACAGTACCTTCAAGTACCTGACCTTTTTCAAGCTGCCCGATAATTTCTTTTTTCTGCTCTTCGATATCGGCTTCGATAAGCGCTTTGTGAGAAACAACAACGTTCTTGAATTCGTGGTTGATCTTCACAACTTTAAATTCCATTGTTTTTCCAACGTATGCATCGTAATCCCTGATTGGTTTCACATCGATCTGTGAACCAGGAAGGAATGCTTCAATACCAAATACGTCTACGATCATACCACCTTTTGTGCGGCATTTCACGTATCCATTCACGATAAGGCTTTCATCATGTGCTTTGTTAACACGATCCCATGCCATAATAACACGGGCCTTACGGTGAGAAAGGATCAACTGTCCTGTAGCATCTTCACGTACATCGATCAATACTTCTACCTCATCTCCAACTTTAAGATCTGGGTTGTAACGGAACTCGTTAAGAGAGATTACACCTTCACTTTTTGCATTAATGTCGATGATCGCATCACGATCTGTAAGGTTGATCACTTTTCCGGTAACTACTTCATCATGTAAAGTGTCAACGAAATTTTCTGCTACAAGCTTCTCAAATTCTTCCAGCTTTTGATCGTCGATAGGATCAATTCCCTCTTCGTAGTTGTGCCAGTTGAATTCCTTTAAGAACTGCTCAGGATCTTGTTGCTGTACTTCTGCATCAGGTTGAGATTGAGTCTCCATACCCGCTACAGGTTGAATTTCAGCGTTTTCAGAACCCTGAACTTCTTGATTTTTGTTTTCTTCAGCCATTGCTGATAATTAATTTGTATCCTGTATTCTTCCGGAAGATGTGAGCAATAAAAGAACACAGAAGTGTTTATAATATTGATTTTCAACCCTTTTAGTCTTCCGACCTATTGCTAAAAGGAGCGCAAAAATACAACTTATTTCAACAATTACCAATGAACAATAAACAATTATCAGGAGGAATTTGGGACTTGGGGACTTGGGGACTTGGGGACTTGGGCTTCTACCAATATTTTGTCCCTACGGGACAGAGATTGGGCCCATCTTCAAATCTTCAAATTAGAGATATTGGAATTTGGAATTTGTAAATTGGTGCTTACTAGTTGCTAATTGTAGCATTGTAAAGCTCCAGAATCTTTTCGAATTGCCCGGTTAGCGTAAGGTGAGAATTATCAATTTCCTTTGCGTCTTTAGCTTTTACCAGTGGAGAATCTTTTCTTGTAGTGTCCAGATGGTCTCTTTCCTCGACATTTTCCAACACTTCCTTATAGGTGACTTCCTCTCCTCTTTCACTCAGCTCTTTATAGCGACGCTGTGCTCTTTCCTGTGCACTGGCGGTCATGAATATCTTAAGTTCAGCCTCGGGAAACACTACAGTTCCAATATCCCGGCCATCCATCACTATGCCTTTCTCTTTACCCATTTCCTGCTGTTGAGCTACCAGCATTTCCCGCACCTCGGGTACTGCAGCCACCTTACTTACATATTGGGAAACCTCCATTTGCCTTATCTCCTTCTCTACCTTTTCATCGTTAAGATACATCTCTCCAAACCCCACTTCAGGATTAAAGATAAATTTTAAGCGGATTAGCGGAAGTTCAGCTATTAACGCATTTTTATCAAAATGATCATCAAAAATGTACTTTTTCCGGAGAGCGTATAAGGTAACGGCACGATACATGGCCCCGGTATCTACATAAACATAACCCAACTCCTTTGCCAGTTGTTTTGCTACGGTACTTTTACCTGTAGATGAAAATCCGTCTATCGCAATGGTGATCTTTTTTGTCATAAAATACGGTTGTGCCGGCTGAAATGCCGGAAATAAACAGGTGCCAAAAATGGCCTTTTTGACACCCTCCAAAAATAAACAATTAGAGCGGCTTTAAAAGAAAAAGCTTTTAAACAAAGAGCCCCGGAACTTCCGGGGCTTTTGCGAATCTCAACTTTATAGTTTCTTCGGATTCTTTACCTTCTCATCAAGAATGGCGAGTTTAATGACTTCTCCCATTTCTTTGACATAGTGGAAGGTAAGTCCTTTTAAATAGTCCTCTTTTATCTCTTTTATGTCTCTGCGGTTTTCTTCGCTCAGGATAATTTCTTTGACATGTGCCCTTTTTGCTGCCAGGATCTTTTCTTTGATCCCGCCAACCGGCAATACCTTTCCGCGTAGAGTGATCTCTCCGGTCATGGCTATGCTCTTCTTCACCTTTTTCTGAGTAAAGAGGGAAACCAGCGAGGTGAGCATGGTGATCCCGGCACTGGGTCCATCCTTTGGAGTAGCTCCTTCGGGTACGTGAATATGTACATTATACTTATCCATTACCTCGGGATCTATTCCAAGTTCTTCGGCGTTTCCTTTAATATATTCCAGAGCGATGGTGGCCGATTCTTTCATCACCTTACCCAGGTTCCCTGTGATATTCAAGGTTCCTTTACCTTTTGAAAGTATGGATTCAATAAACAAAATATCTCCTCCCACCTGGGTCCAGGCAAGGCCGGTTACGACCCCTGCAGTTTCATTATCCTCGTATTTATCCCGCTCCAGTTTAGGACTTCCCAGTACGTCTACAATATCTGCTTCGGTTACCTTGATATTGTATTTTTCTTCCATGGCAATATTCTTGGCCGCATGTCGCACCATTTTTGCCACCTGTTTTTCAAGGCTTCTAACTCCAGATTCCCTGGTATATCCTTCCACGATCTTTTCCAGTTGCTTCTTTCCTATTTTAAGATGCTCCTTGGTTAATCCGTGTTCCTTCAATTGCTTCGGAAGCAAATGCTGTTTGGCGATCTCCACTTTCTCTTCAATGGTATATCCATTCACATTGATGATCTCCATTCGGTCTCTCAATGCCGGCTGAATGGGCGACAGATTATTAGCCGTGGCAATAAACATGACTTTGGAAAGATCAAAAGGCATTTCCAGGAAATTATCATGGAATTCACTGTTCTGCTCAGGATCCAATACTTCAAGTAAAGCTGAAGAAGGATCTCCACTGTGTCCAATGCTTAGTTTATCTATTTCATCCAATACGAATACAGGATTGCTTGTTCCCGCTTTTTTAAGAGACTGCACAATTCTCCCCGGCATCGCTCCTATATAGGTCTTTCTGTGTCCTCTAATCTCTGCCTCATCCCTTAAACCGCCAAGCGAAATACGAACATATTCTCTTCCCAGGGCTTCGGCTATAGAACGACCCAGGCTGGTTTTACCAACTCCCGGAGGGCCGTACAGACAGAGGATAGGCGATTTCATGTCGTTCCTTATCTTAAGAACAGCTAAATATTCTATAATTCTTTCCTTGACATCCTCCAAACCATAATGATCACGGTCAAGAATACGCTGTGCCCGTTTAAGATCAAATTTATCCTTGCTGAATTCATTCCACGGAAGGTCAAGGAATAGGTCCAGGTAATTTCGCTGAATAGAATATTCCGCCACCTGCGGATTCATCCGCTGCATTTTGGATAACTCTTTGTTGAAATGCTCCTTAACATCCTCAGGCCATTTCTTCTTTTTGGCCCTGGCCCGCATTTCTTCTACTTCGCCTTCATGTGAAACTCCGCCAAGCTCCTCCTGGATCGTCTTCATTTGCTGATGCAGAAAATACTCGCGTTGTTGCTGGCTCATATCACTCTGCACTCTGCTCTGAATATCATTTTTAAGCTCCAGCTTATGATATTCCATATTCATAAACTTGAGCGTAGCAAGAGCACGATCCTTAAGATCATTTGTTTCCAGTAACTTCTGTTTTTCCTCAACAGAAAGGTTCATGTTTGAGGAAACGAAATTGATAAGAAACGAGGGGCTCTCAATATTTTGAATTGCAAACGAAGCTTCAGAAGGAATGTTCGGGCTATTCTTAATGATCTGTAATGCAAGATCCTTAATAGAATCAATTATCGCACTAAATTCTTCATTGTCCTGTGCAGGACGTGCTTCTGGTACCTCTATGATCTTCGCCTTCATAAAAGGTTTTTCTGAGATCACTTCATCTATCTCAAAGCGCTTCTTACCCTGGATGATCACAGTAGTATTACCATCGGGCATTTTGAGAACTCTTAAGATCCTCGCTACAACTCCAATATGATTGATATCCTTTGCTGTAGGATTTTCTACTTTTTCATCCTTTTGAGAAACCACACCAATAACCTTGCTTCCGTTATTAGCTTCATTGATCAATTTAATTGAAGTATCCCGACCGGCCGTGATTGGAATTACCACCCCCGGAAATAACACAGTATTTCTAAGCGGTAAGATTGGTAAAATTTCTGGTAGATCTTCTTTATTTATTTCTTCTTCATCTTCAGGGGTCATTAGAGGGATTAATTCTGCATCTTCATCAATTCCCTGAAATGACAGACTGTCAAGATTTGTAAATTTTGTTCTGCCCATATCTATTTTTAAGTCAAACTGTCACTGCAGTTGTTATATCATTATTTTACAAGTTACTTTAATACCTTTACTTTCAGTAGTAAAAAGGCTTTTAAAGTACATTCTTCAGGCATTAATTCAATTGTTATGCCATGGCAATAAAAAAAAATAAAAGAAATTTTTCCAAAACTGTAACAATTCAGCTTCCACTCTATCTTTATTATAAAGCGTTCATATTTTGACACTAACCACCACACATATTGATGAGCTTTTGGAGAAATGCCGTCGTGGAGACGAGCGTGCTCAAATGAAGATTTACAATAAGTACAGCAAAGCGATGTACAACGTGGCGCTGCGGATTGTAAAAGATTCTGCTGAAGCTGAAGATATTATGCAGGAATGCTTTTTAAAGGCGTTTGATAAACTTAATTCCTTTGAAGGTACTTCCACATTTGGAGCATGGCTGAAGAAGATCGTGGTAAACCATAGTATTAGTGTTTACAATAAAAACACCAGATACCAGGAGGTTCAATACGATGACCAGTTCAAGCATGCTGCCGATGAAGGCGCAGGAATAGCTTCAGAAGAAGAGGAGCAAAACCCGAAAGTGAAAATGATACTTAAAACCATGGAATCATTGAAAGAAAATTACCGGGTGGCCTTAACGCTACATTTAATCGAAGGTTATGACTATGAGGAGATCTGTGAGATCCTCAACATCACCTACGCCAATTGCAGAACAACAATTTCAAGGGCAAAAGAAAGCCTTCGCACCAAACTACTGAGCTATGAAAACTAATAAAGACCTAAAAGAGCTTTTTGAAGGACTGGATTTCGACACCGCAGAGCCTTCAGTAAAACATGAGGAGCGGTTTCGGGAAAAGCTGAGACAGCGACCTCAAAAGAAAAAGGCAAAACATAACGGGATCATATCCCTGTGGGGACCCGTAATGACAATAGCAGCAAGTTTCCTACTGGCTTTTGTTCTCATACAGGGAGATATTTCCAATCCTTTCTCTACAGGGCAGGAGCTGGCCAATGTTTCTCCGGAAATGAAGCAAACCCAGGATTTTTACTCTTCGGTAATAAGAACAGAGCTGGCAGCCCTGCAGGAACAAAAAACACCTGAAACTGAAGCAGTAATAAACGATGCACTCAATCAACTGGAAATACTTGAAAAAGATTATGAAAAGTTAAAAAAAGATCTTGGCAAGAGTGGACAGGATAAGAGAGTGATCTACGCCATGATCTCCAATTTTCAAAAAAGAATTGACCTGTTACAAATAGTTCTTGAAAAAGTAAATGATATAAACACCCTAAACAATACCAGTCATGAAAACAATATTATATAAAGCCTTTCTTCTTTTATTCCTTGCACCGGCCGTGGCATGTGCCGAAGGAGACTTTAAAGGTAAATACACCAAACAGAAGCGGGTTAAGAAAGAGTTTAATGTCTCTGCCAATGATATGCTAAAGATCAATAACAGTTACGGTAATATTGACATCGTTACCTGGGACCAAAACCGGGTGGAGATCGAGGTAACCGTAAAGACCAACGGAAATGATGAAGAAAAAGTAGAACAGAAACTTCGCGAAATAGATGTACTCTTTAACCAGAGTGGCGGACAGGTCTCTGCAAAAACAACTTTCGAAAAATCCAGAGGTGGATCCTTTTTAAGTGCCTTGTTTGGAGGGGGCAATAATGTAAATATGGAAATTAATTACAGGGTAAAAGCACCGGTAACCAATCATGTGGATCTCTCCAACGACTATGGCCAAATCAACCTCGACAAATTACAGGGTGACGCGAAAATTTCCTGTGACTATGGCAGGATCCTTATTGGGGAATTACATGGGAATAACAATCAAATTAATTTCGACTACACCAGGAACAGCAATATAGGATATGTAAAACGTGCAAAAATTAATGCTGACTATTCTGAATTTACCATTGATGAAGCCGGAACTATCGATCTTGCTGCAGATTATACAGATTCAAAATTCCTGAAGGTGGAGAATCTCAATTTCAGGAACGATTATGGTTCCCTGAAAGTAGACCGGATGAGAAATATTAAAGGGCAGGGGGATTACCTGGGCATTAAACTGGGACTTGTTTACAGCTCCCTGGACATCAACATGGACTATGGATCACTGAATATTGAAAGGATAATGCCCGGTTTAAAAGAGCTTACCATCAACAGTGATTACACGGGAATAAAAATCGGCTATGACAGAGAAGCTCCCTTTAGCTTTGAAGTAAAAACCGAATATGGTGGTGTTAAAGGAATTAATAACAATAACTTTACTTTAAACAAACAAAACCAAAGCGGCTCAGACAATTATTATGAAGGCTTTTACCGAACTGAAAATACCGGTGGCCGAATAAGAATTAATTCCAGCTATGGCAGTGTAAGCTTCGTAAACTAAAATCGATCAATAAACTTTAAAAATCAGGATGATGAAAAAAATATTCACGACATTATTTCTTGTTCTTATCTCTGTGACTGCAACCCAGGCACAGTGGTGGCAGGGAACCAAGAAGATCACAGGCAACGGAAATATGCAAACCCAAACCCGAACGACTTCAGATTATGACGGAGTTGCCCTTACCGGCTCCATGGATGTTATTCTGGTAAAGGGAAGGGAAGGCGATATCAAAGTGGAAGCTGAAGAAAACCTTCAGCAACATATAGTGACTGAGGTTAAAGGAGGAAAACTACACATTTCTGTAGAAAAGGGATATTCCCTGAACCCCTCCCGAAATCATGATATCACCATCACCGTTCCTTTTACTGATATCGAAAGTTTGAGCCTTACCGGATCGGGAGATATAAGATCTTCAGAAATGGTAACATCAGATAAATTTTCGATCAATATAACCGGTTCAGGAAACGTAAAGCTTCCGCTACAGGCGAAGACTACTTCTGCAAACATCACAGGATCGGGGGATATTGATCTTTCGGGAAGCTCGGTAGATTTTAACTGTAAGGTTACAGGCTCCGGAGACATAAGCGCTTTTGATTTTAAAAGTCAGCATGTTTCGGCCGTAGTTACGGGCTCGGGAGATATTCAGGTTTACGCTTCAGAATCTCTGAAAGCGAGCACCCCGGGTTCGGGAGATATCGAATTCCGTGGAAATCCAAAGAAACAGGATTTTAAAACTATGGGTTCAGGATCTATCACTAAACGATAAAACTTCAGAAGTAACTAAGCGGCTTAAAGTTCTTTTCACTAAGGTGTCAAAAAAGGGATTTTAAGCCGCTTCTTTTTTTGCCAGTTTCCCGGTACGTGGGACCTTCAGCAGTAAAAACACTCCTATAAGAAAGAAAGCGGTAAGAAAGAGTACAGAAAACCTAATGCTGCCGAAGATCTGAGTGACCATTCCGTAAAGTGACATACCTATAACAATTCCTATTTTTTCAGAAACGTCATAGAAACTGAAATAACTGGTGGTATCGAGAGTGCCTTCAGGAAGCATTTTTGAATAGGTTGAACGGGAGAGGGTTTGAATCCCACCCATTACCAGTCCCACTAAGCCTGCAGCTATATAGAACTGCATGGGAGTTTTGACAAAATAAGCATAGACGCAAATCCCAATCCAGAATACGTTAACCAGAATAAGCGTCTGAATATTTCCCATTTTTGAAGAGAGCCGGGAGGTAATTGTTGCCCCTGCTACTGCGACCAACTGAATCAACAGGATACTTACTATTAATCCTGTTGTAGCATCCTGTCCTGACCAGTTCACCTCTTCGATCCCGAAGTAGGTAGCAATAAGCATCACCGTCTGCACGGCCATGCTATAGACAAAGAAGGCTCTCAGATATTTTTTTAACTGCGGATTGTTTTCAAAGGACCTCCAGATCATTTTTATTTCCCTGAATCCGTTGAAAAGTACATCACGGGTGAGCTTTTCCTTCTTATTTCCTTTTGGAAGATAGTAATAGGTGATCTGGCTAAAGCCTATCCACCACACTCCTGTAAGGACAAAGGACAATCGCGTAGGCATCCCTTCGTCCTCAAAGCCAAACCATTCATAATTCAACACCATCATCAGGCAGAGGATCAACAGGATCACACTTCCAATATATCCCATTGAAAAACCTTTTGCACTCACTTTATCCTGCTGTTCGGGAAAAGCAATATCCGGAAGATAGGAATTGTAAAAGACCAGGCTGGCCCAGAACCCGACTAAAGCCAGGAAATAGCAGGTGAGGCCAAACCACAGATTCTCAATACTAAACCAGTACAACCCGATACATGAGAGGGCTCCCATATAACAGAAGAATTTGAGGAATTTTTTTTTATTCCCGACATAATCGGCTATCCCCGATAAAAACGGACTTATTACAGCTACTACCATAAAAGCCAGGGCGGTAACATAACTTATAAGACTGTCATTATTAAAATTGAACCCCAGAAGTTGCACGGTATCATGGATCACCTCTCCCTCTTCATTCTTCACAATGGTTAGAGCCGCATAAAAAATCGGAAAAATAGTAGAGGCAATAACAAGGCTGTAAACAGAATTAGCCCAATCATAAAAGGCCCAGGCATTCAGTAATTTTTTACTTCCTTTTGGGGGTGGGTTCATAAAAACATAAAATTAAAAGAGCTGCCAAAATTGGCAGCTCCTAAAATACTGTTTTTTATTATTCCTAACTCCTGAACTGAGTTACGCCATATTTTCTTGCCTCGGCTCTTGCCTCTGGCGCCCATTTTTCGATATTCCTTATTCGGGTATCTGAAGATGGGTGAGTGCTTAAAAATTCCGGGGGTGCACCTCCACCTGCGTTAGCTTTCATTCTCCTCCAAAGCTCGGCCGCTTCAAGAGGTTCATATCCGGCTATGGCCATTAATGTAAGTCCAATCCTGTCGGCTTCAGATTCATGACTTCGGCTAAAGGGCAGCATTACACCCACTGTAGATCCAAGGCCATAAGCCTGTGCAAAGATCTGCTGGGTTTCCTGGCTTCTGCCACTCACTGCTATACTTCCGGCAACAGCTCCAAGTTGTTGTAACTGTGCGGCACTCATACGTTGCGCACCATGATCTGCCAGAGCGTGAGCCACCTCGTGAGCCATAATTGCAGCCACCCCCGCTTCATCCTGGGCTATTGGCATAATGCCGGTATAGAAGGCGATCTTTCCGCCGGGCATGGCCCATGCGTTCACCTGGTCATCCTTTATCAGGTTGAATTCCCACTTATAATCATCGAGATACCCCTGGTAACCGTTTGCATCAAGGTATCGTTCTGCCGCAACGGCGATCTTTTGTCCCACGTTCTTGATCATGCGGGAATCTTCGGTACCAGTCTCGAGTTTACTTTCGGCCATCATTTGGTTATACTGGGCAAATGAGGCAGGAAATATCTGGGAGTTTGGATAAAAGTTAAGGTTCTTTTCTCCGGTAAAAGGGTTGGTCTTACAACCTGCCAGAAGCAGGAAAAAACTAACCACTATTGCTATTTGTCTAATTCTCATAATAAATGGTTTTTGTTAAAGTTACTAAATCAACCCCGCTCCACTTAGAGCTTTAAATTAGGTTTAACAAAATACCTGCCAAAAATTAAAACTCATGGAAAGCTTGGTCCTGTAAGGCTTCATATTTGTATCTTGCGCTTTTTCTATTTTATGACAAAACAAAAGAAAGACAATACTCCGGTACAACGACTGCTGGTGCCTTCTTATATATTAGTGACAGGAAAGATCCTTACCACCATTTCTCCTTTTTTAGCCAGTAGATTTGCAGCCAAACTATTTCTCACCCCATTTCGCTATAAACTTCCAAAGCGGGAAAAGGAGATGGATGAGAAGAGCAGACAGTCGAAATTAATACTTCCATATTTTCAAAGAGAGATTATAGTTTACGAATACGGCAGCTCTTCCAAAAAAGTCCTGCTCGCTCACGGCTGGAGTGGTCGGGGTACCCAACTCGCAGTAATAGCCGAAGAACTAATCAAGGCCGGTTACGGGGTGGTAAGTTTCGATGCACCGGCTCATGGTAAAGCTTCGGGCAACATGAGCATGATGCCACACTTTATTGAAGCCATTGAGGTTTTGGAAAAGAAATACGGACCTTTTGAAGCTGTTATTGGCCACTCCCTGGGAGGAATGGCTTCTTTAAAAGCAGTGTCTGACGGGCTGCCCGTAAAAAAGCTGGTGATCATTGGTACGGCAAACAGCGTGACGCGAATCACTAAAGAATTTGCCCGGAATATGAAAATGAATGATAAGGTGGCGGCCAGGATGAAATCCTATTTCGACAATAAATTCGGTGCCGATATGGACAGCCTCTCGGGTGCTGTTTCTGCGGAAGGGGTAAAGATCCCCACCTTAGTAGTGCACGATGAAGACGATGTAGACGTAAGGATCAATTCAGCCTATGAGATCCATGAAAAACTGGAAAATAGTGAGCTCCTGGTAACCAAAGGCCAGGGTCACCGGCGCATATTGGGAAATTATGAAGTTATTAATAAAATAATTGATTTTCTTTCGGTATAGTTCTTGCATCTTTATGTAAAACAAACACATGAAACCCATCTTTTTTGCCATTTTCTCATTCCTGATCCTAAGCTGTAATGGAAATGCGCAGGATTCCAAAACGCAAAAAATATATCCTGTATCTAAAACTGAAGCCGAGTGGAAAGCAGAACTTAGTCCCGCTGCCTATCATGTGCTGCGTGAGAAAGGGACCGAACGTGCTTTTTCCAGCAGACTTAACCGGATAGAAGAACCCGGGATCTTTGTTTGTGCTGCCTGCGGAAACGAACTTTACAAAACCCAACATAAATTCGAAAGCGGAACCGGATGGCCCAGTTTCGATCGCCCTATTAATGAAGCCAATGTAGACTACAGGCCGGACAGGACAGGTGGTTTTCCTGCAACAGAAGTGGTTTGTGCCCAATGCGGCGGACACCTGGGGCATGTATTTAATGATGGTCCTAAGAAAACAACCGGAAAAAGACATTGCATTAATGGAGTAGCCATGGATTTCGTTCCCTACTCTCAATAGCGGTACCTCTTCAACAAAGTTTATCAATTGTTTAAGAGTAGAAGCGCATGCTATTCTTTAATTTTAAAAGAAACATAGAAAAATGGTCAAAAAATATCCCATAGAGCGCTCTGAAGCAGAATGGAGAAAGCAGCTTTCAGAAGAACAATACAGAGTACTAAGAGAAAAAGGAACAGAAGCTCCTCATTCCGGTAAATATAACCTTCATTTCCAAAATGGAGAATATCATTGTGCTGCCTGTCACACAAAATTGTTTGAAAGTGATCAAAAGTTCGAGAGCAACTGCGGTTGGCCCAGCTTTGATAACGCGATAGAAGGAGCCATAGAATATGTACAGGACAGGAGTTTTGGGATGATACGCACAGAGATCCTCTGCGCCAATTGTGGCAGCCATTTGGGTCACGTTTTTGATGACGGTCCCACTGAGACGGGGCAGCGTTACTGCGTGAATTCAGCAAGTATAGAATTTGAAACTAAATCTAAATAATCATGAGAAAAATAACACTTTTATTCGCTTTTATAGCCTTTGGCCTTACCTCCTGCTCTTCAGATGATGTCGGCCCGCAAGGACCACAGGGACCTCCCGGAGAACCCGGAGTTAATATTGTAGGACAGACCTTCGAATTTGAAGATGTGGATTTCGAATGGTTTGCAGATAGTAATTTTTATGCAACAGTGATTACAATTCCGGCAGAGATCGAAGTTCTGGAATCTGATGCCATACTTGTCTATAGAAGAGAAGTTATTGACGGTACCGAGACCTGGAGTATGATCCCTCAAAATTTCTTTTTAAGTGATGGCAGGATCATTCAGTATGTTTTCAATCACACAGCTTCAGACATTGAATTACTCATCGATGGAAACTTTGATCTTTCCACTCTTGATGGTGCTTATACTCAAAACCAGTTTTTCAGGTTTATTGTAGTGCCTTCAGACTTTGCTGTGGATACCAATATTGATCTTTCAGATCATGATGCAGTGATGCAGGCATTGGAACTGTAGAAAACAAAACGTATATAATATAAATCAGGATATTCCTTTTTCCCGCCGGGTCAAAGGAATATTTTTTTATAAAGGTGTCAAAAATGCCATTTTTTAGAGTATTTCCCAATCTTCTATACTTTCTGTTTCAGGTTAATTTCCGTAAATTCGCTGTCTTAAATTCAGTTACATAAATTTCCGAATATGAGTAAATACGACGTTATAGTTTTAGGAAGTGGTCCCGGGGGCTACGTGACTGCCATTCGTGCATCACAATTGGGTTTCAAAACCGCCGTTATAGAAAAAGAAAGCCTTGGAGGTGTATGCCTTAACTGGGGATGTATTCCAACCAAAGCACTTCTTAAAAGTGCACAGGTATTTGAATATCTGAACCACGCAGAGGATTACGGACTAAAAGTAGAGAAGGCTGAAAAGGACTTCGGAGCCGTTATTAAGCGTAGCCGCGGAGTAGCAGACGCTATGAGCAAGGGAGTTCAATTCCTGATGAAGAAAAATAAGATCGATGTCATCTACGGATTCGGGAAACTGAAATCGGGCAAAAAGATCGAGGTTACAGATAAAGACGATAAGAAAACAGAATATTCTGCAGATCATATTATCATCGCTACCGGTGCACGCTCAAGAGAGCTTCCGGGGCTTCCGCAGGATGGAAAAAAGGTGATAGGTTACCGAGAGGCAATGAGCCTAGAGAAGCAGCCAAAATCTATGATCGTAGTAGGATCTGGTGCAATTGGAGTTGAGTTTGCCCATTTCTACAAGACTATGGGTACAGATGTTACTGTAGTGGAATATCTTCCAAACCTGGTGCCGCTTGAAGATGAAGAGATCTCAAAACAGTTTGAGCGCAGTTTCAAAAAAGCTGGAATTAAAGTAATGACCGGTTCTGCTGTTGAAAGCGTTGACACATCAGGCAATACTGTAAAAGCTAAGGTTAAGACCAAAAAAGGCGAAGAAACTCTCGAAGCCGATATCGTCCTTTCGGCCGTAGGTATTAAATCCAACCTTGAAAATATTGGACTTGAAGAATTGGGAATTAAGACAGATAAAGATAAGATCGTAGTAAGTCAGTTTTACGAGACTAACGTCAAAGGAATTTACGCAATCGGAGATGTAGTTGCAGGACCTGCTCTTGCGCACGTTGCTTCTGCGGAAGGAATTACCTGCGTTGAAAAGATCAAAGGTATGCATGTAGAGCCCATCGACTACGGAAACATCCCGGGATGTACTTACGCAACTCCTGAAATTGCTTCTGTAGGAATGACCGAAAAGCAAGCCAAAGAAGCAGGATATGAGCTGAAGGTTGGGAAATTCCCATTCTCGGCTTCCGGAAAAGCAAAAGCCGCCGGCACACCTGACGGATTTGTAAAAGTGATCTTTGATGCCAAATATGGCGAATGGTTAGGCTGCCATATGATTGGTGCCGGTGTAACCGATATGATCGCCGAAGCTGTTCTTGGACGAAAACTTGAAACCACAGGCCACGAAGTTCTAAAAGCCATCCACCCACACCCAACTATGAGTGAAGCAGTGATGGAAGCAGTAGCCGATGCCTATGGGGAAGTTATTCATTTGTAGATCTTTTAGGAGATTAGAAACTAGAGTCTAGAGTCTAGACTTCAATCGAGTAGGAAGATAGGGATTAGTTCCCTATCTGTCCTCTCACACCACCGTACATACCGTTCGGTATACGGCGGTTCCTTAATTTATGTTCTTACTTTTAGATAATAATCCAGCAGGAACGGATAACCAGCCTTTTTAAGTCTCTGGGTGGTAATTACCCTTGTAAGGATAAAACTGTTAGCTGTATGCCAGTAGCTTTTCCTCGTGTTGGCATATTGCCACGCTTTGTACTTATTCAGGCCGAGCTTCATCAACATCTTTCCCTTTGTACGGATGCGCTTCCATTGTTTCCAGATGCACATACGAAGACGTCTCCGATACCAAAAATCTATATCTCTCAACACACTTTTGATGTCTGCCAATTTGAAGTAATTCACCCAACCTCTAACAAATTTGTTAAGTGCTTCCTTTCTTCTGGCATTTCCCCATCCATCGCTCCTGGATGTCAGCTCTTTTAAATGCTGTTTCATCTTCTGGATGCTTGATGGATGAGACCGGAGCCTTCCTTTTCGCTTATATCGGTAAAAGGTATATCCAAGGAATCTAGTTCTGTTGATATAAGATACTTGTGTTTTCTCCTTATTCACTTTCAGGAATAGCTTACTCTCTATGTAAGGAATAATATTCCCAAGCGTTCTCTCTGCACTTCGCTTGCTTTTGCAAAGGATTAGCAGATCATCCGCATAGCGGACGAACTTATGTCCTCTTCTTTGAAGTTCCTTATCTAACTCATGGAGCATAATATTGCCCAAAAGCGGACTTAATGGTCCTCCCTGAGGCACCCCCAGCTTCGTTTCTTCAAACCTATTTCCGGTGACTACTCCGGCACGAAGATATTTGTGGATGAGCGAGATCACCCGCCCGTCCTTTACCGTTCTTGACAACACCTCCACAAGTTTACTGTGGTTTACCGTGTCGAAGAACTGTTGCAGGTCCATATCAGCGGCATAAATATAGCCGTCGGTGATATAATCCCTGCATTTCTTCAGTGCCTGATGAGCGTTCTTGCCGGGTCTGAAACCGTAGCTGTGTGATAAGAACTGCTGTTCGTAAATAGGAGAAAGTACCTGAGTAATGGCTTGTTGAACCACCCGGTCTACCACTGTGGGTATTCCAAGTAGTCGTTTCTTTCCATTCTCTTTGGGTATCTCTACCCGTCTAACTGGATTGGGACGGTACTTTCCGTCCCGGATGGATTGTAGTAGCTCATCCTTGTTTTCCACAAGATAGTCCTTTAAGGCATCGACTTCCATCTTGTCCACTCCTCCCTTTCCTTTGTTGCTCCGTACTCGTTTATAGGCACGGTTCAGGTTTAAAGGAGACAGGATCTGTTCTAGTAATCCATCTTCTAAAGTAGTAACATCTGTAAGGTTGTTTTCAGTTATCCTCATGTAGGTCTGCCCTGCCGCATAGCTTTCGGATTCCGTCCTATCCTTTTGCAGCCAGGTACCTTTCGATATTTTCTGCATTCTTCCCTTCATAAGGTAACAGTCATTGACTACTTACTTCTTAAGGTTCACCCCTTCCCGGTGTAGTCGATTCTTCCGGTACTATGGGCTCGGCTGACTTCTCACAGTAAATCTTATTTCAACCACAGCTTCATACTCTGTTTCAGTCTGTGTCTGTGAGACCTCCCGCG
>NZ_AUIG01000011.1 GCF_000423585.1 Salinimicrobium xinjiangense DSM 19287 | reverse complement strand
ATCACTCCAGCCAAAACCTTCTTTTAAAGACATCATCCCCACCAAAATCTTCACCGAAGCATTGGGACGACCGGTAGACGAAAAAAGAATAGCAAATTTTTCTTCATCAATCCTGGAAATAAAATACTTATAAAAAATATTGTACCAGGCCTTTGGATCGTTTAGCTTCTTATCTTTCTTGTCATCAAGCAATTGGCCAAAACCAGAAAAGAGATCTGATTGAGAAGAATTCTGAGTTTTTCTAAACATGATAGTGAGTTGGAAAGTGGTTTAAAGATAGTCCATTCTTAGTATTATTCGAGTAATTTTGTTTTTAGAGTGGACTCAAGATTAAATTTCGTGTTGTATCTAATTGTCATTTCTACAGAGGAATTTCTTTCGGTAAAAAGACATGGCGACGAGAGATCTCATGATTGAACATTTAAATTCCAATAGTTTTGGCTAAAGTCCCGGGAAGATAAATGTTTAATCCTTCGGCTAAAGCCGGAGCCAATTCACAATAAGATAAATTTTGGAAGTTTTATGGAGGCAATGAATTGCCACCACCTTCAGGTGGTGGTGGGTAGAAAATTTAATTAAATTGGGCTTTAGGCTCAAATATAAAGGGATTTAAAGCCTTCAAAGTTCTCTTTTTCCCGATACTATTTTAAAAACCTCCAGATTTTAAAAATCGAGCAGACGAGAACACAGATTACGGGAGCCTATTGCTCCCGGCTCATATAAATATTCATAAACAGATTATGCGCCATATTCCTGGCTCTGTTTTTTGCAATGTTAGCTCTTTCCCCCTCGAACAGTTCGTCAAGCGTTTGGTACCACATGGTTAACCATTCCCCGAAATGTTTTTGCTCAATAGAATGTTCAAAATGCTCGTCGACCTCCTTGTGAGCTCTCATGGGATTTCCTCTAAATTTGCTAACCATGAACAGATTGGTTTCCCAGAAGTCGGTCAGCTTCTCCAGGTGGGCGGGCCAGTCGTTAATAGTTTCATTAAAGAAGAAGCCAATATTTTCATTGGCTCTTACTTTGTTATAAAAAGTAGAAACCAGGAGAAATACATCCTCCCGGTTTTGAATATCCTGTTTCATTAAATGTTTTTTAATATCTCATCCAGACATTGATCAGTAGCAGAATACTGCTCAAAACCAGACTCAAAATTAAGCTATTAAAAACAAACCTGGGTTTCATTTGAGCAAGAACCGATACCAGGTAGATCATTGCTCCTACCAGTACCAGAAATAACTGGAACATTTGCATAAAATCATGACCATTCATTAAAATAACCATTGCCGCGGCAGCTCCTAAACAGGTTGTAAGGATGATTGCAACGGCTGAATATCCCACAAAAAGGTCCTCAAAATCTTTGTAAAGTGTGTTGTAAAGTCTCATACCTATTTTTTTTTGATGAGGTAAAATTAAAAGTATGAGTGCCCGGAGAATATGATCTGAATCATAAAACCGGACATTTATATCCGGTAAGCTTTAATTAAAAGGTTCAAAATGAGCTTTTAACGGTAAATTTTTCGTTTCTTTATCTGTAGCTCTCCCTTCTTCTCCAGGCTTTTTGTAGCTCTAATAACGGTCTCTACTCTTAAACCGGTGAGATCTGCAAGTTGTTGCCGGGTAAGATCGAGGCGGTAGTCGAATTGTCCTTCCACCTTATCAACCTGTTTGAGGTAATCAATGATCCTTAAAATGCGATGCTCCGGTTCCTGACTGGATATTTCTGAAACCATTATAGCTTTATAATAAAGCCGCTTTGCCAGGGTAGTAGTAATCTTTAAATGTACTTTGGGATTAGAGGAAAGCAGCTCCAGGAATTGCTCTTTGGAAAGCTGAAAAACCTCGGCCTCAGAAATTGCTTCAGCGTTTGCGGGATATTTGACGTTGGCAAGTAAAGGAGGTTCTCCAAAACTCTGGCCTATCGAAAAAATTCCCTGTATGAACTCCTTACCGTCCTCGTTGTAGTTGTTCATTTTGATCTCCCCGGAAACGATCTGGTAAAAATTGTTGGCCGATTCTCCTTCGCGAAACAATTGGTCCCCTTTTGAAAAAGAGACTCTCCTTGCCCCGTATTTTACCAACAGGTTTTCGTCGATCATATAACTACTGGTGAGATTTTATAAGTTGTACCAGGTCAGATTTTGGTACAACCCCAGATTGACGCCACAGCTGCTGCCCGTTCTTGAACAGGATGAGGGTTGGTACTCCACGAACCTGATATTTTGCTGCCAGTGGCTGATTCTTATCGACATCGATCTTTACGATCTTCACGGCATCACCCAGATCGGCTTTGGCCTCCTTAAGAATAGGAGCCAGGGTTTTACAGGGCCCGCACCAGTCGGCAAAAAAATCGACGAGGACCGGCTTCTCATCATTGATGATCTCATTAAAACTACTTTTCATGATCTTTCTTTTTTAAAGCCATCTAAAGGTAGTCAAAAATGATAAAATTTTTAATGATTACCTGATGTTGTTAATTCTGTTAAAAGCTTCTTCTTCCAGGGCCGCTCTATGATTGGGATGTGCGATGGAAATTAAGGCTCTGGCTCTCTGTTTTAAATTTTTCCCATAAAGATTTACCACTCCGTATTCTGTAGCGATATAATGAACATGCGCTCTTGTAGTGGTAACGCCTGCGCCCTCCTTTAGATAGGGAACAATTTTAGAAACTCCTTTAGCCGTTACAGATGGCATGGCAATGATAGCTTTTCCGCCTTCAGAGAGAGAGGCACCCCGAATAAAGTCCATTTGTCCGCCCACGCCTGAATATTGATACTTTCCAATGGTATCTGCACATACCTGCCCGGTTAGATCAATTTCTATAGCACTGTTGATAGCGGTGACCTTTGGATTTCTTCTAATAATTGCCGTGTCGTTGGTATATGCCGCTTCCTTAAAATGTACAAGTGGATTATCATCAATAAAGTCATAAAGTTCTGGCGAACCCATAGCGAAACAGGTGACAATTTTACCTGTTTTAACTTCCTTTTCTTCGCCTGTAATAATACCTTTTTCTATTAGCGGGAGTACCCCATCAGAAAACATTTCGGTGTGAATGCCCAGCCGCCTGTGGTTGGAGAGATTGCTAAGAACCACATTTGGTATTCCTCCAATCCCCATTTGCAAAGTAGCGCCGTCTTCTACAAGTTCTGCTACATGCTTTCCTATTTGCTGCTCAATTTCTGTAGGCTGTGACAGGTGATGAACGTCTACCGGTACATCAACTTCTGTGGCCGCAAAGATCTTGCTTACATGTATAATTCCGTCCCCATGAGTACGCGGTACCTGCGGATTTATTTGTGCTATTACCTTCTTAGCTGTTTGTATGGCCGGGAGGGTGATATCCACAGAAACTCCTAAAGAACAGAAGCCATGCTTATCTGGAGGTGAAACCTGGATGAAAGCAACATCCAGAGGTAGTATGTTCTTTCTGAACAACAGGTGTATCTCACTCAGGAAAATTGGAATATATGCACCATATTTTGAATTGATGGTTTCCCTTACGTTTCCTGCTGCAAAGCAACTGTTGGTGTAGAAGGCTTCCCGGTATGGCTCCTCGGTGTAGGGAGCAGGACCTTCGGTGTGGATATGGATGATCTCCACTTCCCTTAAATCACGGTGCCGTTCAACTAAAGCTTCTATTAAAGTTTTGGGAGTCATTGCAGCACCCTGGAAAAAAATCCGGTCTCCAGATCTCACATGGGAAACTGCTTCGGCAGCCGATACTATCTTCATAGAAATTATTTTTTTACAAGTAGATTAAAGTCTATCTCAATCACGTCTTTCACCACGATCATTCCAAAGAGCTTTTTTGGAGGCTCGAGGTTAAAATTCTTTATATTGACCTCCAGTCGACCCCGGAATTCTGCTATTTCACCATTCTTTATATTCACAGGTACCTCATATTTCTTTTGTTTTTCGGCAATAGTGATATTTACTGTTGCCAGGCCCCGGGAAGGAGAAAGCAGAGTGACCTGATTGATCTCTAACTGAATTCTCGGATATTGATCTGTTTTAAGCAGGTCGTGAAAATCACGGTTTATCCCTTTGCTTCCGCAGTCAAAGCCACGGTTATTTAAAGAGAGTATTGCTCCTGTAAATTTGATCTCGTTGCCGGTCTGGCTATAAGTGATCTGTTGAGTGCCATTAAGGTAAGAGGTTTCAAATTCACACTGGAAAGCGGCAATATTCGAATCCCCTATGATAGTAAGATCACTGCCCGGCAGAACCGTTACATTTCTTTTCTGAAAATCCTGTGCGTGACTCATCGCACCAGTGAAAAGCACCAATAAAACAAACGCAATTTTTTTCATTTTTTTAAAGGTAAAAAAAATGGGGGAAATCATTTCCCCCATTTCGGCTAGTTCAAACGAATCTTGTTGCTTAGAAGCTGATTACGGCTTCAATGTTGAATCCGTTGAATTTGGCGTCATCATAGATGGTTCCGGCAGGATAGTCATTGTACTGCTGGTTTACATACTCCACTTTTGCAAGCACGTTTTTGGTCATAAACCATCCACCACCTACATTGAAACGATTAACGTTTACATCATCTCCAGATCCAAGTTCACCATTTACTGTGTTGTAACGGGCACCTACGTAAAAGTCTTCAGTTGCACCAAAGCGGTAGATAAGCTCACCTGCATACTGATTCCAATCATTATTTTCAGTTGATGCATTTTCATAGATTCCAAAGAACTCTAATCCGCCTACTTTGATGAATGGGTTGATCATGAAAGAAGTAAGTTCTGCTCCAGTGGCAGGGTTTATTCTACCAGCTCTGAAATCACCTTCTATTACATTGTAGTATCTTGTTCCTGCACGGTCACCACTGTAAAGGTATTGTGTAGCTCCTCTTGCACCAATAGGTCTGTAACCAGAGTGAAATACAGATCCGGTTAATCTAAATCTGAAATCTTCACTTATTTGCTTGTCGAAACCAAGTTTTGCAAGGTATGATGGGTCTCTGTCTGTTTCTATGGAACTTTGGTTGATAGTACTGTTGGTAAAACCAACCATTGCTAACCATGGACCGTTCAAATAGTAAACCTCTGCACCAACTTCAGTAGTAAAGCTATCCATTAAATAGTTACCTACAAATGGGTTGTAAAGAGCCATAGCGTTGTCAGATCTTCTAAAGTGAGCGTCACCATAGTTATTCTCCATGTGACCAATTTTTACTCTCCAGTTGTCCATAATCCCTGCCAGGTCTTCGCTGATCCATTCCAGACCATCGATTTGGATGTATCCACCTTTAACATAGGCTTCATTGTGGTGTAAAGAAGAAAGATATGTTCTCAAGTGCATTCTCATACCTGGAGCTAAAAGAACATCAAGATCAAGGTTTGCCGTAGCAAGGTTAAAATTAGTTCCCAGTTCGGCAAGATCGTCAGCAGCATTTTCCTGGCGTAGACCTTGTAATTGAATTGTAGAAGCACCACCCAATCTTACCTGTACACCATCAAAATCATAATCAGTATCTTTTGTTGGTTCGAACTCACTAATACCACGTTGGTCCGGAGCTCTAAAGTTAGGAAGGTCTCTGTCCCAAATTGATTTGTTCTCCTCTTCCACGACGATGACATCTACATCTTGTGCTTGTGCCTGAAAGCCAACGGCCATCATAAGAGCAATACTTGAATATTTAATTAAATTTTTCATTGTGATAAATTAAAAGTTGATAGTTGAAATTTTAAAAATTGTTTTGTATTAGCATTATTTGGTGAAAACTGTTTGAAATTTAACGGTGACTTCATCTCCGGTAGTAATGGTTCCAAACATTGCAGTTGGAGGATCTACCTTATAATCGGTCATTTTTATTTTATGAGCTCCCGTGAGGGTGATTCTGTCGCCTGAGACTTTAGCATCAAATACCATATCTACTGTTTTCTTAGTACCTGCGATTGTCAATACACCGGTTGTAGCGATTTTACATGAGCTTGTGGAAGTACAGTCAAGATTGTTCACTTTAGATAACTGGTAAGTGATCCTTTTATGCTTATCGGTGTTCATGGCCTTATAAGCATTTTTGTCCATTCCGCTTTTCCCGCTTTTCAAGCTTTCGGCAACAACTGCAAAATCCAATTGATCAATCTGCACTAATTGTCCGTCTTCCATTTTTACTTTAATAGCTCCCTGGAGTTCCTTAGCAGTCATTTCCCAGTCGTGGATATTTGATGTTCCTTCAACCTTAACATTAGACGCTGCACTGTTTACATTAAATGTTTGTGCTATTGTTGTGCTGGCCGAAAACACCATTACTAAAAAGCTTCCGATTACTAACCAAAGGTTTTTTGTCGTTTTCATGATTTCTGTTTTTAATTATGGTACAAAGATGGGGCACAAATAGAGTTTATATTATGACGCGGGTCAGCTTTCGGGCAGATTCTTATATATGCATAATAAAATATTATGTTCTCTTTCACATTTCTATAAGATCAATAGAATTCAGGTTTTAGATGCTCCCGTGTCTGCTCATATCTCTATAAATGTGATCCTTCTCATATTTTGACATGGCAAAATTGAGAAAAAAAAAGAGGGAAAGCCTTGACTATAATAAGCTTAAGGTTTTTTTAACCTCAGTGGATAATTCTATAAAGAAAAAGCCGACAAAAAGGTCCTGATTCCTTAAAATTGAGTGACCCATAAAAGGATGCTATAACTTTTTTTTAAGATTTTAGTGGCAGGAAGCGGAGGATGTGATCTCATGACCTATGGAAGCCGGAGATATGTATGGAATACCAAGCCCTAATCCTCTTAGGATAAACAGGGCGCCAATGAGCACCACAAATACAGGAATAAATTTCTGAATCTTTCTCTTCATTGTTCCTCCCAGAAGGGAGCTGAAATATACTGCAGTGGTCATCAAAGGAATGGTGCCCAGACCAAACAGGAGCATATATAAACTCCCCGTATAAATGCTTCCGGCCGCAATTGCTCCGAAGACGGCCATGTAAACAAGGCCACATGGCAGGAATCCATTTAAAAAACCTATAGTGAAAAAAGTGTCAGGGGATTTTTTCTTTAATGCAGCTCCAAGAGAGGACTTAATTCGTCCAATAAATCTATATAATGGCTGTGACAAATTGAATTTTTGAAACCTGCCTGACGGGAGCAGGATCACAAGGATCATAAGAATGCCTATCCCTATTGATAAATGCTGTTGCAATCCGAAAAGATTCAGGCTTTTTCCAATAAGTCCAAAAGTCAGGCCTATAAGGCTATAGGCAAGTAAACGGCCAAAGTGATAAAGAAGGATCTGGAGAAATTTCTTCACCTCATTGTCCCGGGAAACCGGCAGCATAAAGGCAATAGGGCCACACATGCCAATGCAGTGAAAACTACCCAGTAAACCTAATATGAAAGCCGTATACAGCATTAATAAATAATGTCCTGTTTAAAATAAAATTTCTCATCCTGGTATTCCCAGTCCACGATGATGTTCCAGCGACCGCCTAACAAGTTCTTATCAGGTACGAGCAATTGATTAGAAGACAGTGAAAGAGGAATCTCACTGTCCAGTTGCTTGTTCGACGGCCGGTATAGGAACACACTTCCTTTAATTGAAGCAAACTCTAATTCTTCAGGAAAACTTATAAGTAAACCTTCAGTAGTTTGTTTCAGTTGAATATTTTCCGAGAGCAGGGTAGCATTCTGTGTTTTATCCAGTTGCTCCTGGAAAGTAAGTTCATTTTTATAATATTCTTCAACAACCAGATCATGGTCGTATGCTTCATCTGTCATCATTGTCACTACAAAAAACATGATAAAGGCTATAAAACTTATAATAGCCAGGACAATGGAGGAACCCCAGGATAATTTCATGATCTTATTTTTTAATTACCAGAAAAACACTGTCTTCCAATGGTTCGACAGAATGGTATTCCCCAACGGGAATCACATGCTCGTCGTAAATGTTTAATTCTTTTCTCTTGTCACCCGCTATGTATATAATAGCACCTTTGATAACAAGTATTCTCGCAGGAATATCACTTTTATGTTCCTTCAGGATAACATCTTTCCCGAGCCCGATAGCCAGAACATGAGAACCCTCTTCCTGTTCAAATCTTTTAACCAGGGGTTTGGATGCTGTAGTCAACTGCTCAATCATATCTTTCAACATAGGCTCTCTTTTTACCTGAAGCTTCTTGGCCCCATAAAATTTGTACTGGTGGTTTCAATTAATTTTTCACCACTGTATATTCCAATTTCCACGTTATTCTTCTCATTTTTTATAAGCGTCCTGGGGATCTCAATGAAGAGGGTCCCTTCTGCCAGACCTTTACCCGGCACCACAATTCTCTCATGGGTAACCGATTCAATACTTCCGTTATGGGACAATAATTTAAAATGTACATCCTCAAAGCTGCCTGTGGTTTTATTTATCAACTTAAAAGTGTAGACATTGCTAATAATATCATTTTCATGAGTCTCATATAATTGTCCGGGTAATCTCAAAACTGTAGCCTCCACATCAGATCGTAGAAATAACATTCCGGAGAGGATGCCAACCAGGACAAAAAGAATTGCCGCAAATCCTTTCATGCGGGGATTAAACTTCATCTTCTCTTCCTTCTCAATATTCTCTTCAGAATAAAATCCTATGAGTCCTTTTGGAAGATCTACTTTCTCCATCATGTCGTCGCAGGCATCAATACATGCTGTGCAATTGATGCATTCCAGCTGCGTACCATTTCTAATGTCAATCCCTGTAGGGCAAACATGAACACATTGGGAACAATCAATACAATCCCCTTTTCCCAACTCCTGTCTGTCCTCATTTTTTTTGAACTTCGACCTTCCCAGGTCTCTTTCACCTCTTTTATGATCGTAGGCAACTACTACAGATTTTTTGTCGAGGAGTACACTCTGCAATCTTCCATAGGGGCAGGCGATTGTACAAACCTGCTCCCGAAACCAGGAGAAAATAAAATAAAACACTCCGGTAAAGATCAATAGCGCGATAAAGGTGCTGAGGTTCTCCAGAGGCCCTTCTGTAATGTATTGTAACAATCTTTTACTGCCTACCAGGTAGGCCAGGAAAACATTGGCGATTCCAAAAGAGATCAGAAAGAACAAAAACCATTTAAAACCTTTTTTCCTGATCTTTTCATTGTTCCATTCCTGTTTATCTAGTCTTATCTGTGCACCCCGGTCTCCTTCTACCCAATATTCGATCTTGCGGAAGACCATTTCCATAAAAATGGTCTGGGGACATATCCATCCGCAGAATATCCTTCCAAAGGCCGATGTGAATAGGGTAATAAAGAGTACCCCTATGATCATGGCGGTAACCCCTATATAAAAATCCTGCGGCCAGAAAGGCTGTCCAAAAATATTAAATTCCCGACCCAGCACATTGAACAACATGAACTGGTTTCCATTTATATGAATAAATGGAGAGGCAATAAGAAAGATCAACAGGAACCAGGTAAGGACTGTCCTGTACCTGTACAGCCTGCCTTGCGGTTTTTTAGGATACACCCAGGCCCTTTTGCCCTCATCATTCATGGTGCCAATCCTGTCCCTGAAGTTGTTTTCTGTTGTATCCAATTCTTTAGTTTAGATCTTTGTGCTTCCTTCTTACTCAGCTTCCCAAACGTCTCCTTCGGGAGCTTTTGGATTAGCGGGAGTTGAACCCTGCAGACTCAATATATAACTGGAAACCTGCTGTATTTCTGTAGGTTTTAAAATTGATTTCCATGCAACCATTCCTTTTCCTGCACGTCCTCCTTCACTAATAGTGTGGAAAACATCCTGAATGCTGCCACCCAGGATCCAGTGTTCATCAACCAGGTTGGGACCAATTCCTCCCCCACCGTCAGCGGCATGACAAGCCATACAGTTAGTATTGTAAAGAGCTTTTCCTGTTTCAAGATCTGAAGCTTCTGTAAGCATTACTACACTTTCTGCATCAACAAGGTCTGGTGCACTTTTCTTGTATTCCTCGACAGCAATTTTTGCAGCAAGCATTTCCTGTTCGAATTCTGCTGTTTGGTTTTCACCTCCAAGCATATGATAGTAAGCCATATATCCCACAGCAAAAATGATGGAAGCATAAAAGGAATACAGCCACCATGGCGGAAGCTTGTTGTCAAGCTCCCTGATGCCATCATAATTATGGTCTAGCTCCAGTTCTCCTTCTTCAGAAATAGGACGGGTTCCTGCAAGTTTTCTGTAGATCCTCTTAAGGTCATACTTCTTCATTCTTTCCTGGTGAGCAGCCATGTACCGCTCTTTGGCTTCAGGAGAAAGAGATTGGAAAAGCACGTTCTCAAGGGCATCCAGAATGAGTTCCGCAGCAATGAGAAAGAGCAAAATAACCACTAAAACTGCCGATAGCATGGGGTATTCTATAAAGGCAAAGTTTTCACCTGAATCAATAAAATATTCCAGGGCTCCTGCAATGATTAAAAAGATGATGGGGATCCTTATCCAGGCCGGAATTGCATGTCTCATAGGTTCTGGTCGTTATCGGTTTCTAAAGGGATTTGTTCTACAGTGTTGATGTAATCTTTTTTGGCGGTAAATACCCACCAGAATAGGGCTACAAAAAAGAGGAAGAAAATGAGCAGGGAAATAATAGGGTAGACCTCTATCCCTGCAATACTCTCCATATGTCCTTTTACGAATTTTAACATGATAATTAATTTGAGGTTGTTGAATTCACCACTTTTATGTCTGTTCCCAATCGTTGCATATAAGCAATCAGAGCTACGATCTCACGGTCTTTCATCTCTATGAATTCAAGCCCGTTCTCCTGCGCATATTTTTTATCGGCCTCATAACTTTTAACGAAATCTGGATCATTGTACAGGTTTTGCTGAATACCTGCCGCCTGTTCATCCATTAATGCCTGAGCATTTGCAATTTCGGCTTCTGTGTAAGGCACGCCCAGTTTCACCATTGCCTTCATTTTGGCTTCGGTATCTGTGCGATCGTGCTTATCTGTAATGAGCCATTTGTACCCTGGCATAATAGAACCGGAAGAAGTACTTTGTGGATCATACATATGGTTAAAGTGCCAGTTGTCTGAATATTTTCCACCAACCCTCATAAGATCGGGACCGGTACGTTTACTGCCCCAAAGGAATGGGTGATCGTAAACATATTCTCCTGCTTTTGAATATTCTCCATAACGCTCTACTTCGCTTCTGAATGGTCTTACCATTTGAGAGTGACAGGAAACACAACCTTCTCTTATGTAAATATCCCTTCCCTCAAGTTCCAGCGGAGTATAAGGCTTAACACTTGTGATCGTAGGTATATTTGACTTAACCAGGATAGTTGGTACTATCTGAATAATTCCTCCAATAAGAATGGCAATGGTAGCAAGTATGGTAAGTTGAACTGGTTTACGCTCCAGCCAGGTGTGGAAGCCTTCTCCTGCCAGCCTTCTGTTGCTTATCTTTTGAAGCGGCGCAGCTTCTGCCAGTTCATCTGTAACTTCTGTTCCGCTCTTTATGGTTTTATAAACATTGTACAGCAGGATGAACATTCCGAAGATATACATACTACCTCCAATTGCTCTAAACCAGTACATGGGGATAATTTCAGTTACAGTTTCAAGGAAATTTCCGTAAACAAGAGTTCCGTCGGGATTGAATTGTTTCCACATGGACGCCTGTACAAAACCGGCGACATACATAGGCAAAGCATATAAAATGATACCTAAAGTTCCTGTCCAGAAATGTGCGTTTGCCAGTTTAATCGAGTAGAGCTTTGTTTTAAACATTCTTGGAACCAGCCAGTATACCATTCCAAAAGTGAGGAATCCATTCCAGGCCAAAGCTCCTACGTGAACGTGAGCAATTACCCAGTCTGTAAAATGAGCAATTGCATTTACATTTTTTAAGGAAAGCATGGGTCCTTCAAAAGTTGCCATACCATACCCTGTGATCGCAACCACCATGAATTTTAGAACAGGATCGGTTTTAACCTTATCCCATGCGCCACGTAGCGTCAATAATCCGTTGATCATACCACCCCAGGATGGCATAAGGAGCATTACAGAAAATGCAACTCCCAGGTTCTGTGCCCAGTCTGGCAGTGAAGAATATAACAGGTGGTGCGGTCCTGCCCAGATATAAATAAATATAAGTGACCAGAAGTGGATAATAGAAAGTTTATAGGAGTAAACCGGTCTGTTGGCTGCTTTTGGTACAAAATAGTACATAAGCCCCAGGAAAGGAGTGGTTAAAAAGAAGGCTACCGCATTGTGCCCGTACCACCATTGAACAAGTGCGTCCTGCACTCCTGCATAAACCGAGTAACTCTTGAAAAGACCAACAGGAATTGCAAGGCTGTTGAAAATATGGAGGACGGCAACAGTTACAAATGTGGCAATGTAAAACCAAATAGCTACATAAAGGTGTCTCTGTCTTCTTTTAAAAATAGTTGCGATCAAGTTCCATCCAAATACCACCCAAACCACAGCTATTGCAATATCAAAAGGCCATTCCAGCTCGGCATATTCCTTTGAACTGGTATATCCTAAAGGTAACGTGATTGCGGCTCCAATAATGATCAATTGCCAGCCCCAAAAATTAATCTTGCTTAAGATGTCACTGTACATCCTGGCTTTTAACAGCCTTTGGGTGGAGTAATAAACTCCTGCAAAGATCGCGTTCCCCACAAAAGCAAAAATGACCGCATTTGTGTGCAAGGGACGCAAACGACCAAAACTAAGCCACGAAATACCGTCGGTAAGATTAGGAAATAGGAATAAAAAAGCTAAAAGTAGCCCGACTGTCATTCCAATCACTCCCCAGAAAAGAGTGGCGTAAATGAAGTTTTTTACGATTTTGTTGTCGTAGTAGAACTGTTGCAATTCCATGCTTTAATTGTCTTGATTAATTTTTACTCGTTTTGTTTGATTCCTCTTTGACGAGCTCATCCTCAAAAAGAATACGCACAGAAGGGGTATAGTCATCGTCGAACTGGCCGTTCTTTACGGCTATGATAAAAACAACGAAAAAGAATACCGCTACAATAATGCTTATTGTAAGGAGTAAATAGATGACGCTCATACCTATTTATATATGGGGAGCAAAACTAAAGGCATTGTCAATTTGGAAATATGATCTCGGTCATGTTTATCCAAAATGGATCTTTAAAAAATTCATTCATATATGATTAGCATCATAATTCATAGGGCATCTATTTCGGACATTTGTATCTGAAATATTACAATAAACACATCTGATCATGAAAAATTTCAAGAAATCTAAACAAGGAATTACAATCCTTTTCTTTATGGCGGCTCTTGTTGCGGGTCTGCTAACATCATGCGAAAAAGCGGTCGCGGCAAAAGAAAATCCTGAACTTATGAAGGTCTACGGGGAAAGCGAAGCCGAGATGACTGCGCCTCCTATGGTACCAAAACCTGTAGGAAAGAGGGCGGCTACCAAATTAATAGTAAACATGGAGGTCATCGAAAAAGAAATGGAAATGGCTGACGGAGTTACTTATAACTACTGGACCTTTGATGGTTCTGTTCCGGGAAGCTTTATTCGCACCAGGGTAGGAGATGAAGTTGAATTCCACTTTAAAAATCACCCCGACAGTAAATTACCACACAACATTGACCTTCACGCCGTAACAGGCCAGGGGGGAGGAGCCGAGGCTTCTTATGTAGCTCCCGGCCAGCAGGCTACTTTTAATTTTAAAACCATGAACCCCGGTTTATATGTGTACCACTGTGCTACTGCTCCTGTTGGAATGCACATCGCAAACGGTATGTATGGTCTTATATTGGTTGAACCCGAAGGAGGTTTGCCACCGGTAGATCGCGAATATTACGTGATGCAGGGAGATTTCTATACAGAAGGGGAATATGGAGAAAGAGGTCTGCAGGCTTTTGATATGAATAAAGCAATAGACGAAGATGCAGACTATGTTGTATTCAACGGTAAAGTAGGAGGTCTTACAGGAGAAAACGCACTTCATGCAAAAGTAGGAGAGACCGTTAGACTTTTCGTTGGAAACGGAGGTCCTAACCTTGTATCTTCTTTCCATGTAATTGGAGAGATCTTTGACAAAGTATATGTTGAAGGTGGAAGCACTATTAATGAGAACGTTCAAACCACAATTATTCCGGCAGGAGGTGCTGCTATCGTGGAATTCAAAGTAGATACTCCGGGAGAAATGATATTGGTTGATCACTCAATATTCAGAGCTTTTAATAAAGGAGCCCTTGGAGTACTTGAAGTTGAAGGACCGGAGAATACAAAAGTCTTTGCCGGTAGAACTGCAGAAGGAACTTACAATCCAGGAACTACAGTAGCCGGAATAGAAGAAAAAGTGGAAGATTCAGCACCGGTAGCCGAAATGTCCCTTACCGATAAAATGGAAAGAGGAAAACAGGTTTACACTCAAAGCTGTCTGGCCTGCCACCAGGCTAATGGAGCGGGTATTCCAAATGCCTTCCCTCCACTTGCATCTGCAGATTACCTGAATGCAGATGTGCACAGAGCAATTGAAGTCGTCAAATTTGGACTTAATGGTGAGATTAAAGTGAATGGAAATGTATACAACAGCTCCATGCCTGCTCAAAATATCTCAGATGAAGATGTAGCCGCCGTACTTACTTATGTATATAACAACTGGGGCAACAATAAAACTGAGGTTACTCAGGAAATGGTCAAAAAAGCTAAATAGAATAAAAATGAGAACATTAACCAGATTGGCAATATTTATTGGAATTATGATCCAGAGCCAGGCTTACAGCCAGTCTGGTTCAATGGCAAAGGTGACCGGAGGGGAATTCATTCCCCTCTATGGAACCAAAACCGAGGTGGTAATAGGTGATTTTTTAATGGATGTTTTTCCTGTCACCAATGAAGAATTTCTCAGGTTCGTAGAGGAGAATCCAAGATGGAGAAAGTCTCAGGTCAAAAAGCTTTTTGCAGATGACAGTTATCTTGATACCTGGAAAGATGATCTCAATTTTGGAGAGGATAAACAGGGAAATGCGCCTGTTACGAATGTCTCCTGGTACGCGGCAAAGAATTACTGTGAATGTCAGGGAAAAAGATTACCAACTGTAGATGAATGGGAATATGTTGCCATGGCAAACGAAAAACAACCCGATGCGCGCACCGAAAAGTCCTACAATCAGTATATACTTAGCTGGTATGAAACTCCCAGGACCTATAGCAATCCTGTTGGTTCAACCTTTAAAAATTATTGGGGAGTCTATGACCTTCATGGGTTGGTTTGGGAGTGGACTTCAGATTTTAATTCGGTGATGATAGGAGGAGAATCAAGAAAGGACAGTACGGGAGATAACAATCTCTTTTGCGGCGCGGCGGCGGTTGGAGCTACAGATCTTATGAATTATGCTGCTTTTATGCGGTACGCCTTCCGCGGAAGTATGAAGGCACAATTCTCAACCAGGAATCTTGGCTTTCGTTGTGTTCAGGATATTGAAAAACTAAATTTATGACCATGAAAAAAATAATATTAATACTCGTAGTGTCGGTTTTTGCAGCCTGTAATCAGACTCAGAAAGAAGAGGTTGCTATTGAACAGGAAGTAGCCTTAAATGAAACACCCGAAGTAAAACGGGAATTGCCCGAGCTTTCAATTTATAACCTGCCATCCACCTGGACTACCCAGGATAATGAGCATATTCAACTGGAAGATCTTCACGGGAAAGTCCTGGTCATGGTGATGATTTACACCTCCTGTAAAGCTGCCTGTCCACGTTTGATCGCAGATATGCGGAATATTGAAAGGCAGGTGCCGGCCGAAGATCTGGATAAAACAAGGTTTATCATGGTAAGTATAGATCCTGAAACTGACACCCCACAGCGGCTCCATTCTTTTGCAAAAGAAAATGAAATGGAAGACGATCACTGGATGTTCCTTCGTGGTACGCCCGAAGATACCAGGGAATTTGCTGCTGTATTAGCTGTAAGCTATAAAAAGATCTCTCCTATTGATTTTTCTCATTCCAATATCATCAGCGTTTTTGATGAAGAAGGAGTGTTGGTTCATCAGCAGGAAGGCCTTGGAGTAGATAATACCGAAACTGTGGAGGCAATTAAAGCTGAAGTTTCAAACTAGAAAGATTTCATGACAGATAGGAAAAGGCTGCTGCAAAGCGGCCTTTCTTATTTTAGTTGCATTTCCATCTCCGATGTACCCCAATCTGCTGCCCAAAAATCCAACTCAAAATGCACTTTTTGGGTCTTTGGTCCTTCAGGTCTTTACTTCGGAAGGAGGTGAATTCCATAGAGCACCCTTAAAAACTACGGTCTCATATCTTCATATTCTTCCCGGGTAATTTCATAGGTAACTTCTTTTGCAGTTTCTCCTGTTCTCCTGAAATGTAAACGAACCAGGAGGTTAATCGCCCCGAAATTTGTAGATGAAGTTTCCGCAAAGATCTTCTTTAAGCCTATGGTATCAAAACCAAAGCTTATTGCGAGACTCATTGCTTTCGTCATGTAGCCCTTGCCTCTAAAAGCAGGAAGCAACACGCATCCCAGTTCTCCCGAAGCATCTTGAAGACCGCGGTAATAGCCGCAGGTCCCGGTAATTTCTCTGGAGCTTTTATCTTCAATGATCCAATGAATGCTATCTCCCTTAATATAATCCATGTGAATTTTCTGAAGCATTTCTGCAGCTTCGGCTTCAGTTTCTGCCTTTTTGCCATCGTAATAGGAAATCGGTAAAAGCTGTGGGATATCTTTAGCCTGAGAATTCCGCAGGATCAGATCTTCAGAAATTAGAACAGGAAAATGAATATAGGGCGGGAGTGACATTTTGTATTAGAAAAAATTAAAGATAGTTAGAAATGTCATTTTTGAAGCTTCTTAAAATAATCTTCCGCAAAACAAATTACCGGTAATTGATTACAGGGGAACTATCAGTTAATTTTTAAAAGGGAATTATAAGGGGGGAGGTGGAAAATCCAGAGGACAAGAAGCAAGTAGGGGATTGCTTTCTTGTTGGCTCCTTCTGCCCAAGGGCAGAAATAACAAATAATTTAATCACTCTCCTAAAATAGCATTTCCGCCGGATAATTTTCAGATAATTTTTAAAAAATACAGGGAAGGGATTATCAGGCTCCAAAAATGGCATTTTCAGAGCCTGTTTAAATTCAGATCTTTCTGCCAATTAAATTAGTGCAAACCGTGGCAAAAGCGATTATGCTTATTGAGCTTAGAGGCATAAGAACGGCAGCAATAATAGGTGAAAGTTGTCCGGTAACCGCGAAATACAAGCCTACAACATTGTAAAGAAATGAAAGGATCATGCTGACCTTTATTACTGTCATCGCTTTCTTGGATGCCTGTATGAATTTAAACAAACTTCCAAAGCGACTGGCATCCAGAATAGCATCACAGGCGGGGGAGAAGACATTTACATTTTCTGAAATTGCGATCCCCACCTCACTTTTGGCCAGGGCGCCTGCATCATTCAATCCGTCCCCAACCATAATGGTTTTTCGTCCTTCCTTTTGAAGCTCTCCAATATATTCCAGTTTGTCTTCAGGTTTTTGATTAAACCTCATTTCGGTACCTCCCGGCAATAATTTTTCCAGTCGTTCTCTTTCGCCTTCGTTGTCCCCTGAAAGTATGGAAAGCTTATAATCTGGCGCGAAATCCAGGAATAGATCTTCAACTCCCTCCCGGTATTCATTGAAGAATATATAACGCCCTTTGTACTGGTTATTTGCGCTTATATGCACAGAGGTATTAAGTGTGGGTGCCGTTACAGCATTACCCACAAATTCGGCCGATCCCACTCTCATAGCCTGCTTTTGATGAACAGCCTCAATTCCTTTTCCGGTTACCTCCCTAAATTCTTCGGGCGGAGTAATATCATACTCGGCCAGCATATCGTAAAGCGTCCTGCTTAAAGGGTGATTTGAAGCCCGAAGCGTATTTTTTAGCAGCGATTCTTCTGCGGCAGTCAATGTGATGCCTTCATAACTTATACTGCTTTTTTTGTTGGAGGTAATCGTTCCTGTCTTATCGAAAATTACTGTGTCGGCCTTTGCAAGCTGCTCTATTACTCCGGCATTTTTAAGATAGAATTTTTTGTTTCCGAAGATTCGCAACAAATTTCCCAGCGTAAAGGGAGTGGACATGGCGAGGGCACAGGGACAGGCAATAATGAGTACCGCAGTAAAGACATTGATTGCAGTACCAACATCGAGAAAAGCCCAGAATCCTGCAGCTGTAAAAGCGATAATGAGCAGTACAGCGGTAAAATACTTACTTATATGGTTTATAAAAGAGGTAAAGGAATCCTCCTTTTTGACATGGAAGACATCATTACTCCACAGTTTTGTCAGATAACTTTGAGAAACCGATTTTAAAGCTTCCATTTCGATCATTCCTGAAACCTGCCGCCCCCCGGCAAAGAGTTTATCGCCCGATTCTTTTTGTACGGCTTCAGACTCTCCGGTAACAAAACTATAATCGATCCTCGCATTTCCACTTATGAGGATTCCATCTACCGGAATAAGTTCTTCATTGCGAATTAAAATCCTGTCGCCCTTCTCAATGTCATGAACATGAATACTCTCTTCCTTATTTTCTGCAGATATACGTGTAATTCCAATAGGAAAATAAGACTTGTAATCCCTCTCAAAAGAGAGAAAACTATAGGTCTTATGTTGAAAGAATTTTCCAAGGGTGAGGAAAAACACAAGCCCGGTAAGGCTGTCGAAAAATCCTGTGCCCCAATCGAAAATGATCTCCAGGGTGCTTCTTACAAATAATACCAGTACTCCTAGAGCAAGAGGCACATCAATATTTAAAATTTTCGCACGTAAACCTTTATAGGCTGAAATAAAATAATCCTGAGCGGCATAGAAGACCACCGGTAATGAAAAGCTAAACATGAGCCATCTAAAGAGACCCTTATATTGTTCAAGCCAGTACTCATTTACTTCAAAATATTCAGGAAAAGAGAGGAACATTACGTTTCCGAATGCAAAACCTGCTATTCCCAGCTTGTAAATTATGGAGCGGTCAATTTTTTTCTTTGCCCCTTCGGTATCCTCGAGGCTAATGTAGGGTTCGTACCCAATGCTGCTAAGGAACAGCACCAGATCTTTAAGATCGATCTTTTCTGTGTTATAGGTGACCCGGATGGTCTTTTTAGGAAAATCTACCTGGGAAGTACTAATACCCGATCTTAATTTGTTGAGGTTCTCCAGGATCCAGATACAGGAGCTGCAGTGGATATGAGGAATGTAAAGAGAAACGATCTGAACATTGCCATCGCTGAATTCCAGCAATTTGTCAACTATCTGTTCGTTACTTAAGAAATCGTATTTGCCTTCATATTTTGAAGGTGCAGCACCGGGAGCAGCCTCCATATCATAATAGGAAGAGAGACCACTTTCAGAAAAAATTTCATAAACAGTTTTGCAGCCATTGCAACAAAATGACTTTTCATCAAATTTGATGCATGACTTAATGGTATCACCGCAGTGATAACATGAAAGATCCTCCATAAATAATTGCTCGTTTCGTACCTGGGACAAAGGTTGAAAATGAGCACGTTGGAAAATATGATCCTCGTCAGATTTTTAAAAGTTTAACGGGATTGGGTTCTGGCGTATTTTTCTGTTTCAGAGTTTAGTTCTGCTCCCAGGAGAATTATAAAACTTGTGAGAAACAGCCATAACAACATGACGACAACTGCAGAGATGGAGCCGTATACTTCGCCATAGCTTCCGAAGTTTTTCACGTAAAAAGAGAATCCCCAGGAGGCGATCAACCATAAAATTGTAGCCAATAAGGCTCCCGGTAACACCCATTTGAATGCCGGGCTCTTTTTGGCGGGAGCGTAACGATAAACTGCGGCCAGAAAGTAGACTACTATAGCGGCCAAAATTAGCCAGCGACCATATTGAATTATTGATTCCAGTGTAGATGGCAGCCCCAGGAATTCAACAATGGCAGGAAAAACCACAATTACACC
Organism: Salinimicrobium xinjiangense DSM 19287; assembly: GCF_000423585.1. Classification (GTDB taxonomy): domain Bacteria; phylum Bacteroidota; class Bacteroidia; order Flavobacteriales; family Flavobacteriaceae; genus Salinimicrobium; species Salinimicrobium xinjiangense. The sequence continues at coordinate 150,789 of NZ_AUIG01000011.1, read as the reverse complement.
CATGCTGAGGATCACAAGAATGATGGCAGCAAAAGTAAAGAGTAATGTAAGACCGTTTTGTTTGAAGAAGCCACGATCATTATTCGTCTCGTATGCAATGTCAATTCCGGTGAAAAGAGATTTTGTCCCCTTATTGGCACTCCATAAGCTAAAAAGAATCCCAATTGCCATACTCCATCCCAAAGCAGTACCCGATGTTGAAACAAGAGATTCCAGCTGACCTTCCAATATTTCCAGGGCCTGATCGGGCATTACAGAAGAGATCTTTTCCAATTGTTGCTGAATACTCTGTGGGTCCATGGCAAGACCATAAATGGATACCAGGGCACCTATAGCGGGAAAAACTGCCAAAAACGCATAGAATGCAACTCCGGCAGAAACTATTGACACATTGTTATCCCCAATTTCATCCTTCACACTAAGAGCTATGGATTTCCATCCTGAAAAGGGAATTTTAGATGGTTTAGAAAGTTGAAATGATCTACTGTATTTATTACTCATTATATTGTCTTTATACTGCTGACTTATTAAAATAATAAAATACTACCTGAAGATCGGTTTTTGAGCCTATAAACTATTGTTAATTCCCTGGTGCGTCAAGGTTTCATACTTCCCTTTTTTCGAAAATGTCCTATTACCGAAGGGGCGGTAAATCCATGGATCACAATTGAAATCAAAATAATATAAGCCGTAATTGCGTAAAGTTCATTTTTATGATCAAAATAATCATAGGAAACAAAAGCCCAGGACAGGTAAAATATTGAGCCGATACCCCTTATCCCAAAGAAACTGACGGCAAGTTTACTTTTGAAACTGTCCTTAAAGCCTGAAAGTGCTATAAGACCGGCAAGAGGTCTTACGAGCAGAACAAAAATAAAAGCAAATGCAATACCTTTCCAGTCGGTTAGGCTAAGCATTCCATTCATAATAGAGCCCCCAAAGAGCAGAATATAGATCACCATGAAAAGGTGTTCCATTTCGGTAATAAAGTCATGAAGCTTCTTTTTGTAATTCTGATCTACTTTTTCATAATATCTAAGGCTGAAACCCGCAAAGAATACAGCAAGAAATCCGTAGCCATGAATGAGCTCGGTGAAACCATAGGTCATGAAAGTAAGAGACAGGGCAAGGAATCCCACAAAGGTTTTCACCCCGGCATATTTATAGAGTCGGTCCATTAACATCCCTATCAACCACCCAATGAAAAGACCTGCAATTACTCCTATGACCACCTTCAGTATCAATTTGTCCCAGAGCCAGTCGGTGAAATTGAAGGCAGCCCAACTTCCTGCCTGCGCCACCAGGACTGCAAGATAGGAGAAGGGAAAGGCGATCCCGTCATTTAATCCTGCTTCGGCAGTTAGGGTAAACCTTATGTCATTTTCATAATCTTCTTCTTCCAGGGGGTCATCCAGTTGCACCTCTGCCGCCAGCACGGGATCTGTAGGAGCAAGCACTGCTGCCAGTAAAAGACTTGAAGGAACACTTAGCAGCAGGAAATATTGTCCTAAAAAATAAGCGGACACCATGCATATAGGCATGGTAACAAAGACGAGTAAAAGAGGCTTGCGCCATGCCTTTAAGGAATAGTTTTCCCCCATCTTTAGACCGGCTCCCATTAGAGATATAATTACCAGCGCTTCCGAAAAGTACATAAGATCCAGGTCATTCCACAATGGGTCTGGCCATCCCAAAGGCAGTCCTACTGCAAAAAGACCGAAACCTATCAGCAATAAAAGTATGGGAGAACTAATTTTAAGCCTTTCAGAAAAAGCCGGAAGCCAGGCCATAATAATAGTAGCAAACCCAAGTCCTGCCAGAATGAGATAGTGTTCCTGCATATGTGTTAAAAATAAGATTTAATCTTTGCCGTAATTCATAAAGCTTTGTTAGTAATTGAGAATAATAGCTTCAGAACAAATTGCTTGGATATTATCCTATAAAAATATTGGATATTTTCCTAAATAGTTTAAATTTGTTTGTATGGGAACAGATATTTCACCGGAGATTAAGAGATTTAAAGAGGTTAGGGATGAAAATAATTTCACCCAGGCCGATTTCGCCCAGTTACTGGGTATCAAAAATTCTACTGCAGATATTGAGCGGGGCCGTACTAAATTATCGGGTAAAGTTGTGGCTGAACTTTTAAGGCAGTTCGGGATCAATCCGCTTTGGTTGTTTGGGGAAAGCAATCAAAAATATCTTCAGGTAAGCAAGGGGGATGTAAGTCCGAAAGTAGTAAGTTTAAATAGTGCAGGAGAAGAAAATATTGCCCTGGTTAATGTGAAAGCTGCGGCAGGTTATCCACACAATGTACAGGATGTGGACTGGTACCAACAGCTTCCTGCTTTTGATATTCCCTTACCCGAGTACAGGAATGCTTCTCACAGAGGTTTTCAGGTAGAAGGGGATAGTATGCTTCCTAACTTCAGGCCGGGAGAATGGGTGCTGGGAAAAGCTGTTCCTACAATCGAGGAAGCCAGTAATAACCGGGTTTATGTAGTGGTATTATATGATTCAGTTCTGGTAAAAAAGATTCAGAAGTTGCCGGATCCTTCCAAACTATTGCTGATTTCCCTGAATGAAGAATATCTTCCAATTGAAGTTAATGTGAATGATATACAGGAGTTGTGGCAGGTGAATTCGAAACTTACCTTTAATCTTGAAGCTCCTTCAGAAAGTAGCCTTCTAAAACAACTACAACAATCTATGGAAGAACTTAAAAGTGAATTTAAATCCATAAGACAATAAAAAACGGCCTGAAATAAATCAGGCCGTTCTTCAGGATCCTGAGATCCCTGGTTAAAGTTGGTTAGTCGATCCTGTTACAGATCATCTTGTCCGCCAAGGCCGGTATTTTCCCTGGTTTCATCTACTCCTTCTTCCACAGCTTCTCCCGTAGCTTCTGCAGCTGTCTGGGTTTCTCTACATGAAATTAATGCCGTAGAAAGAGAAAAAGAAAGTAATAAGAATAAAATATACTTTTTCATAGTTTTAATTGGTGCGGGAAACTCTTAGTCGATTTCATCTTCTAAGTCATCTCCGGCTTCTTCGATGTCTTCACCTACCTGTTCCATGTCATCTCTAACTTCGACATCATCGGCTTCACGCTCTGTCTCGCGACAGGAGATAAAAGCAGAACTGAAGGTAAAGAGCAGTGCAAATAATAAAGCAATACGTTTCATAAGCATAGTTTTAGTTGTTAGCATCAACAAATTTTGGACTAAATATCTAATTTTTAACACATTTAGTGCTAAAGTTTTCAAAACGAAACCTTAAAACTTAGTTGCAGCTTAATTGTCGTCGCCGATTCTATCTATTTCTTCATCAATTTCTTTGTTAACTTCCCGGTCGACCTCTTTTCCGGTTCTTTCAATAAGTCCTTCGCGGTCTTCTTCCACCTCCACTTCTTCCACTTCTCTTTCTCGTACTACTTCTCTTTCTGTAACGGTTTCCCTACAGGATGTAAAAAAAATACTTCCCAAGGCAAGTACTACAAATAAACTTTTGGTTTTCATAAGTTAGTGTTTATGGTTTGAAACAGCCAAAGTATGAAACTCTTCTCCCTGAATAGGGTATTTTGGCAGGAATTTAGGATGCTTTCTGAAGTAAATTTTAAAATGTAATGGGTTTTCTCCTACAATTTCAGATTTCTTTAAGGCTCTAAGGAATTAAAAGTTGATCAAAAGACCTGGATACAATCAGCATCCGGGTTATAAAATATCAGGTCTAATAATAGCCGTTATAAATGTTATTTTTATTTATTTTCAGAGTTATTTCGGGAATTTATGTCGGTCTTCCCGCTATTATTACCCATCATAACACGGTTATAAGTCTGAAACTCCTGTCGGTCAAGAACACCATCGTTATTTCTATCCCATCTTTTAAAGTTGGCACTTATCCATTCCTCCATACTTACAGAATTGTTTTGATCCCGGTCATAAGTCCTGAACCAGTTTGATCTGGAGAATCCTTGATTCCACTCTGTTTCTGATAGCTGATCATTCTCATCGATATCAAAACGTGTAAAATCATCTTCACTGGCATATTCTCCATAGGTGTTGAGGTAGCCTTCCTGCCATTCCTCCCGACTTATATTATTATCACGGTTGCTATCAGCATTTTTAAAGTTGGCACGGGAAAATTCCTCATTATTCAGATTTCCTGAAATATCTGCATCATATCCTGAGAACTCTGCCTGATATGATTCACTAAACTCATTTTCATCCCATTGGTTGTCTCTGTTAGCATCATAACTGCCGAAACCGCCATCCATTGCGCCATCATCTTCATAGAGATCTGGATCTCTTTCTTCCAGGATTTCCACTTCCCCGGCTTCTCTTTCGGTATCCTTACAAGCTAAAAAAGTGCTACTCAGGCCTAATAGAATACTGAATAATAAGATGTTAGTTTTCATGTTTTATAAATTAAAAACTTCTGCGGAAGATTTCCTTCCGCAGAAGTTGATTTCTACTCTAAAATATTCCTTCAAGAGCAAGCATTCCACCAACTGCTGAAGCTGCTGCCGACACAATGCCTGTGGCCACCAGCCACCAGGCTGCCGTCGCGGCTGCCTTGCGGGATTCTTCGGCTGCAATAAGAGCCTTTTCTTTAGCCTCTTCCATTTTTTCATTTACCTTGATCTGTATCTCGTAAGCTTTTTCAAGTACAGTGTCTCTTGCGCTTACTATCTTGTCTGCAATAGGTTCTGCTTCGGTTCGGCTTAGAGATGTTTGAGTGGTGATCATGGTGATCATCTCTTCTTTATTATAGTGCTCCAGCTTGTAGCGCAGATCGGGACCGGCTCCGGAATCCTGAAAGATCGAAGTGAAATCGGAATAGATCCTGTTAAGATCGGCCGTACCGCTGTTGAACATACCTCTAACCTTCGACTCAATATCGCCCTTCTTCTGTTCTAGTTCTCCTTTTTTCGCATCAGCAGTCTGCTGGCCGTCGCTAAAGAAGGCATTCACCTTGTTGAGCACTTTTTCCACCTGGGATATCTTTTGATCGGCTTCCTGTTCACTCATATCCTGAGATGCAAGCAGTTGAACAAGAGTTTTTCTATCCATTGCGCTGGCTTTTGCCTTAGCTATGTTGGTGGCCTGTTTAGGTTCATTAAGTATTCTCTTAAGATCCTGCTCCAGTTTTTCCGGTTGAAGCTCTCTGTTATCGGTGTTTTTCAGAGCTTTTCTAATCTCTTCCTGATATTTTTCAATTTGCTGCCTGTCGGCCGGAGTGAGATCTTCAATTCCTGCCTTGGCCTTTTCCTCAGGAGAGGCATCACTTTGTGCAATGTCTTTGATACTGTTCACATGATCTTTTACAGCTTGTTTGTCTTCTTTCGATAGGGTGCTCTTATCAGCTTCTTCAAGAATTAACTTTTTGACTGAGTTTGGGTAGTCGAAATCTGCTTTTTCGGTAACCTGTAGATCGGTTAAAAGATCTTTGATCTGCTTCTTGATATTATTTATGTCCACCTTCTGTGGTTTTAACTGCTGAACATAATCTTCAACCTTTTTGTCTACATCATGAGTAGTAAAAAGTTTTTCCAGCTGCTTTCTCATTTCTTTTGCCTCAGTTTTGGCTTTTGTCTTAGCCACGTCTTTAGCGACACCGGCATCAGATTTTGAGAAAACCGAACCTGCCGATGATAAACTGCTTTTTACAGTGGAAGCGAGACCTCCAACCAGTGAGGTTACCATGTTCACCTCAAGATAAGTGACCACCATAAAGAAAGCGGCCCAAATTACCAGTCCTAATGTAGCTCCAATAAAATTCGCGCCTACCAATCCCAGTTTTACAGCGAACAAACTGGCAAAGAAAAGTGCTACAGACGTGGTTATTAGGGTCCATGCACCCAGACCTGTTGAGACCTTCTGGCCCACATTCATTCCGTCGTCGTCGTCCTCTTCGTAATTTTCTTTTCGGGCCTTTTGACGACCTTTGTCGTCATTCGTATGTCCTTTCTTCCTTATGTCTCCCACAGCGGTTATTCCTCCTGCTACAGATAATGCAGTGAGCAATAGCTGAAATCCGAGCGCCAGGATTACTCCGGCTACCAGGGCTACAAAGAAGTTAGTGTCTTCAAAAAAGTATGCTGCACCAGCTTCTTCCTGTGCTAATAAAGTTGTGGGAAATAAAATCGATAAAATTAAGATATTCTTTTTCATACCTGATTTTTAATTGGTTATACTTCAATTTATGAAGATTTTCCATCAGGTAATTTTAAAGTAGTCTTAAATCCGTCATTTTTAAGGATACCTTATTATAAGTGCTGCTATTCGTTAAAGCTTTACGGAGGATTTTAAGAATTAAGCTTTGATGATAGCTTCAGGTAGATCTCTTCGCATGCCTGTTTGGAAAGAGGTTTTTCCCTGTAATCGATCACCCGCGAATATTTTTTGGCCTGTTCCCTGTCGCTCCAGTTTATAGAGGAGGTGACCATTACCACATAGACAATATCGCTGTTAGGCATCTGTTCCAGTCTTTCCAGGAAATCCCACCCATTAATTCCCGGCATATTGATATCAAGAAATACAAGAATTTTTCGGGTCCTTTTAGCCTGACTTATGAACTCAAGTGCATCTCCTGCATTCAGAAAATCCTTCACATTAGAAGGTAGCCGGCTCTTCTTAATGAGAACCTTGTGCAGGAACAAAACTACCGCATCATCATCAATAACAACAATGTCTAGATTCATATAAGCAGGTGAAGCAATCCGGGATTGGGGGCAGCCGGTATTGCGGTTGATAAAATCATGTAAAGGATCAAATATAAATAAATTATATCGCCTATAATTAAAATGTAAAAAGGACTTCCCTGTATTCCCAGACTTTGAAAATGAATAAAAGTAGAAATATGGCTGTTACAACAAATTCCATAAAAGTAGAAGCCAAAAGTCCAATAAATGAACCTGATGCAGCTTTGAGAGCCGTGCGGGAATCGGCTTTATTCATGATCTCACCAATATAAGCGCCTATAAAAGGAGCTATGAGAATGGCAAAAGGTATAGGGATGAAGATTCCGGCAAAAAGACCTATGGTAGCTCCAAACATGCCCTGTTTGCTCCCGCCGAGATATTTTGTGCCGATTGCCGGAATTGCATATTGTAACGCAAAAATTATAACAGTGATCAGGAGTGTGATGCCAAGGTACGTGTAGTTTATGGGTATCACAGAAGTGAGATGCAATAGGAGTAAACCACCCCAGCTCACCGGAATTCCGGGAAGCATAGGCAGGAAACTTCCAAGAATACCAACCAGCATAAGAATGCCGGCAAGGACAACCAGAAAAAGGTCCATAAATAAAATTTTCGGCTAAGATAAAGAAACAGCAGAAACAAAAAATAACTAAAACATTAGTTTAAACTAAACAATTAGTTTATATTAGCATTTATAATTCAGGATTATGAAACAATTGACCAAAGCCGAAGAAGAGATCATGCAGATCCTGTGGGATCTAAAAGAAGCTAATGTGGCTTCCATAATAGAGGAAATGCCCGAGCCTAAACCGGCTTATAATACAGTATCCACCATCGTCCGTATCCTGGAAAGCAAGGAATTTGTAGATCATCGAAAAGTGGGAAAAGGTTATATCTATTTTCCGCTGGTTGAAAAAGAGACCTATACCAATCAAAGCATGAACAAGCTTATTGATGGATATTTCAATGGTTCCTTTAAAAGCATGGTATCTTTCTTTATGAAGAAAAATAAAATGGACACCAGGGAACTGGAAGCCATTCTTAAAGAGATCAACAAAAAAGAATAACAATGCTGCACTACATATTACAGATCATCGTCTTTCAGCTGGCCTTTTTACTGGTGTATGAGCTGCTATTAAAGAAGGAGACTTTTTTTACAGCAAACAGGATATATCTTTTGCTCACACCGCTTCTGGCAATGCTGCTGCCCTTACTGAAACTTGAATTTCTTCAACAGGCTATCCCTGCGGAAAGTCTGGTGATGCTTCCTGAGGTCTTTATTGGAGGAAGCAGTGAAGTCCAAACAGGAATTACTTCTAATCCGGTTGCTCCTGAAGCATCCCAAAGTATAGAATGGTGGCTGCTGGTTTATGGCGCCGGATTCCTGTTCAGCCTGGGAATGTTCTTTAATAAATACATGGTGTTGAAACGACTGTTTTCTCATAAACCTGTTTTGCAAAACCGGGAAATGAAAATCGTGGAGGTACCGCAGTCGAAAATTGCCTGCACATTCTATAACACCATTTTTCTGGGAAGCCAGCTTTCTGAAAAGGAACGGGAACAAATCCTTTCTCATGAAATTGTGCACGTCAAACAGAAACATACACTGGACCTGCTTTTCTTTGAGATCCTAAAGATTGTTTTCTGGTTTAATCCACTGGTTTACATTTATCAGAACAGGATCTCTGCTTTACACGAATTCCTCGCCGATGCAGGGGTAGTCAAAAATGTAAAAAAACAGGACTATTTCCAGCAGCTCCTTAATTCAGCCTTTAATACCGAAGACATTTCATTTATCAATCAATTTTTTAATCATTCAATCATCAAAAAACGAATAGTTATGTTGCAAAAAAACAAATCAAGATCGATCTCAAAATTTAAATTTTTGATCATCCTGCCGCTTATGCTGGCCATGTTGACCTATGTATCATGTTCTGATGATCCTGTTGTTAGTGAGTCTGAAAAGGAAGCCACGGCACAGGAGAAATTAGAAGAAATCAAGGCTATTGTCAATAGTGGTGCAGAAATTACTGCCGATGACAAGGAAAAGATCAAAGAAATCCTCAGTACCATAAGTGTCAAAGAGTTTGAAGAAGGCTTTAAAGAGGAAGATGCTAAAAGACGTAAAGCTCAAGCTTTGAAAAAGGCACTTTCCGGTAACGGGGATGTCCCTTTCGCAGTAATCGATGAAGTTCCGGTTTTCCCTGGCTGTGAAGCTTTGAAGACTAACGAAGACAGGAAAGGTTGTATGTCAGAAAAGATCAATGCATTCGTCAGTACAAATTTCGATACCTCTTTAGGGCAGCAACTTGGCCTTGAGGGTATCAACAGAGTTTACGTGCAGTTCAAAATTGCCGAAGACGGAACTGTCGAAGTTCTTGGAGCTCGTGCCCCGCATCCTGTACTTGAAGAGGAAGCAAGACGGGTAGTGAATCTTTTGCCGCAAATGAAACCGGGAAAGCAAAGTGGACAGGAAGTTGGAGTGTTGTATTCTTTACCCATAACTTTTAGAGTAGGTGAATAAATTTCTCTTCCTTTTTATATTATTTATAGCCACTAAAGCCGGAGCTCAAACTTCGGCTTTAGCTATTGCTGACAGCCTCTATGCTGTGGGAAATTATTCCGAAGCCATTGAGGAACTGGAAAAATCCGAAACCCGATCTGACCCCGTTCTGCTGAAGCTGGCGCAGGCGCAAAAAGCGAATGGCAACCCGGCAGCAGCTCTTGAAAATTACAAAACTGTTTTAGAGCAAAATCCTGAAAGGATCCTTACTGCAGTCGAATATGCAAAACTGCTGGCAAACACCGGGAAACTGAAGGAAGCCGACAGCATATTTAAACAGCTGGTGAATAAATATCCCATGAATGCGAATTTCCATTATCAGCTGGGATTGGTTAGGGAAGAGCAAAAGGATTCGACTGCGATGACTCACTACAACATCACGATCCTTCTGCAAAAAAATCACCAGCAGGCACTTGGAAAAGTGGCAAAACGCGCTTTAGTTTCCGGCAAATTAATGGAGGCAGAGCGGCTGAGTAAGCAGGGCCTGGAAACCAATCCGTCTAATCGCACTTTACTTTCCATCCTGGCGCAGGCTTATTATTTTCAGAAAGAATATCAACTGGCAATAGATGAATTTGAAAAGTTGGTGGATTTGGGTGCAGGAAGCGAACTTATCCACACCCGCCTTGGGACCTCATACTACCACCTTAAGAATTATGATAAAGCAATTTTTAATTTTAATGCGGCTCTTGATTATGAAGATCAAAATCACGCCACACATTACAGCCTTGGTAAACTTTATGCCCTAAAAGGAGAATACAAGAATTCCGAAGGCCATTTACTGCAGGCCATTATTTTCAAATCTGTGATCCTGGATGAAGAGTTTACAAGCCTTGGTCTTACCTATAAACACATGGAAAAGCCAAAAGAGGCTTTGAACTATTTCAATAAAGCAATCAAAGAAAATCCCGATAATGAAAGGGCAATGTTTGAACGGGCAATTGCGGCCGACTCCTACTTCGAAGACTTGGAAACAAAAATGAATTATTACCAGGCTTACGTTGACAAATTTCGGGAGACCGGCAGCCGTAATCTTCTTCTGCTTGCACAAAGACGGGTAAAAGACATCAGGGAAGAACTCCACATGCAGGCTTCAGCTCCTGATGAGAACTAGCCTCACTTCGAGATAATCATCTTATTATTTTTTCATCAATAGAAAACTTTCCGCAAACTGCTTTAATTCACTATTTTTGAGTTAAGTTTCCAGTTCGAATGAAGAAAACTTTACTCTTAGCAATTCTGTCCTTCTTGCTTGTCTCCTGTGAAGAATTTCAAACCAGGAAGATCTCTTCGGAAGAAATACTTTCTGAAGAAACCCGGGACTTCAACTGGCATGAGGTAGACCAGTATCCCGCCTTTGAAGAGTGCCGCAATATCACCGAAGTACAGGCAGCCAAAGCCTGCTTTGGAAATAAGGTCTCACAGTATTTCTATTCCCGTCTTGAAGCCAAACAACCTGTGGTAACTGAAGAAATTGATGATACGCTTTTCCTCTACCTCAGGATCTCGGAAAAAGGTACTCCTGCCATTGATTCCATGGAGATAGATTCCCTGGTCCGTATCCAGCTACCCGATATTGATGAATGGTTATACCAAAGCGTGGATTCCCTGCCAAAGATCTATCCCGCTACCAAACGTGGTATTCCTGTGCAGACAACTTTCAGAATGCCTGTGGTTATTAAAGCGGAATAGTGTTCAGTGGTCGGTGATCAGTGATCAGGAGTTCGTCATTTCGACAGAGTGTTTTCTTTTGGTAAAAAGAAAATACGACGAGAAATCTCTTTTTTTAGTGGAGAGTGGAGAGTGGAAAGAGGGGAGGAAGTTAGATTTTAGAAGTAGAAGTACGAAGATTTAATAAGAGGTCAGAGGCCAGTTGATAATCCAATTTAGAAGGAACAACGGAAAACACTAATCGGTAAACCGGTTTTCAAAACTCGCAACTTACTAAGACTAATGTCTTGTTTCCCGGCTCTTGATTCTTTTCCAAAAGGCCACAGGCAACAGACAACCCAACTACAAATTATACTTATACCCAATTGTAAAATCTATCGGGAAATTCCCGTTGCTCTCCCAAACAACGGCAAAAATGTCATTATACCCCACGGTTATGTAACTATTTGTGGTCACCTGAATATCGGTGCCAATCCCAAAACTCAACGGTGCGGTAAAGGAAAATCCGCTTTCCTCCTTTACTGCGATTACCTCACCGCTGTCATTGGTAATAGAGATGCTGTCTTCTGAATAATAAAGCGTGGCAAGACGGGTATCAATATGCAGATCAAAATTGCTGAAATAGAGTGCTTTAAACCTGTAGTTGAGAGAAAGGGCAGTGGAACTGTAACGATAATCATCCTGTTTAAAAGACTGGCGCAATTGGAGAAAGGCCGAGTGCCGGGGTGCGAGATTAGGATCGTAGAATTCATATTCCAGGCCTACAACCGGAGCCAGGATATTCTTCGGGTTCTCTGTGTAAATATTGTTGGTAAGACCTGTGAACAGACCGATTCTTTGTTGGATATTCTCTGTGGCCTCATTGAAGGAATATTCGTCTTCAATAAGAGAATTATAAGTATTGGTAAAATGTTTAAGACTATACAGCACAAACTGCACATCCCGGGTCTTTATATCGGCATCTGCCGTTAGTTTTGCCAACTGCTCCTTATATTCCTGGTTTCCGTCAGTGTTCCGCAGCTCTACCATCCGATCGCCTTTTTGCACAAAATACCTGTAGCGATGAGCTTCTTCTGTCCAGTATAAACTCAAAGTTCCCTTCACTTCCTTGCGCAATTCCAGGGTGTCTTTATCGATTATAAAGGTTTCCTGTGCAGCAAGAGGGATTGCCATACAAAGGAGGAAGCCGGTGAAAATGATCTTAATTTGCTGCATTTTTTAGACTCAGGAAATTAAAGGTAGTAAAAATATTTGGCCGCAATCTATTTTTTAAATCTGCGGCCTTTCCATTCATATCCCGAAAATAAAGAGAACATAGCAACGCTGCTGCTAAAAAAAGGATAAAAAATACTGCTCAAAAAATAACTTTTCACGCTGCTTTTCCTGCCATAAAATTTGGCAGTGTTGTAGATAAGGAAAAAATCAACATTGAATTTTGCAAGGAAAACAACTAGCAGCAGTGATAAAGGCGAAAGGCCGGAAAGAACTCCGGCAAATACAATCAGCAGCATGAAATTCATTCCAAAGACCAGTACTCCTAATGCTTTGGCAAAAGGATTTTTGTATCGGGAGGTTTTAGCTGCCCATCTTACACGCTGAGAGAACAGTTGTTTCCAGGAAGAAGCCGGTTTTGTAAGCACTATAGCTTCAGCCGATTTTAGAAATGCGGTTTTCAAGCCTCTTTTTTGATATTTTTCTAATAGAAATATATCATCTCCACTTCCAATTTGGTCATTGCCTTCAAATCCATTTACCTCAAAAAAGGCTTTTTTTGAGTAACAGAAGTTTGCACCATTACAGAGCAGGGGAATACCCAGCCCAAAACTTCCAATAGTTGCGGCCTGCAAACTTAACATATCCATTTCCTCAAAGCTCCTCAAAAATGCCATTTTTGGCACCCCGTTCTTCAGCATCACAGGACCCGCAACTACCTGCAGTTCCTTTTCCCGGATGATTGCATCAAATTCTCTCAGCCATTTCTCCGGCACCACACAATCAGCATCTGTGGTAAGGATAAAATCTTTAGTCGCGACTTCAATTGCAGTCAATATGGCATCTTTTTTCGGACTTCCCGATTTGCGAATATTCTGAAGCAGCTGAATGTTAAGCTCCGGATACTTCCGCCGGAATTCTTCACAAAGAGCTTCCGAAGCATCTGTTGAAGAATCATTTATCAGGAGGATCTCGAACTGCTCTTCAGGATACTTCAGCTTCAGCAGGGATTCAAAAAGGGAAGGCAGATTTTCAGCTTCATTCCGCAGCGGAATAATGATCGAAAAAGTACATTCTGAAGCCATATTTTTTCCGCAGAAGTGAGAAAGATTAGAAAAGCCGTAAAGCAGAAAGAGCATTGTGAAAACATACAGCAGTGAGATTATTACAGCTGCTGCGATCATGCGATAGCGTGTTTGGCCTTTTTATATTTCAGCACATAAAAACTTCCGGCAAGACCCGGCAGGCCAAAATTCAGGATCCATACGGTAAGTACGATGCTTAAGACAATAATTTGCGGAACCTGTAATAATCCAAAGATCCAAACGGCAAATCCACCTTTGATAAAGGCATCAAAAATGATCATGGTAGGGATGATAGAAGCAAGTATGTAGGTGCTGAAAACAGCTGCTATAAGCAAAGGATAGCATACGTTGACCTGAAATTGTACCAGTAAAAAATAGAATTGATGAGTAAAGATCAAAAATCTGATACTGGCAAAAATGATGGTTTTCCATCTTATTTTTTCAGACACCTTGTGAAAGGATTCCTCGAGACGTTTGATCGAATAGCCTTTAATGCGGATTTTGAATTTCTTCATCACCACATATAAGATAAAGGGAGCGAATAAAAGACCTGTCACCAGGAGAATGTTAAACGCCGGTAAAGCGAGGTCCAGGCTGGTAATGAGAAACAGCAGGCCCGCAATTCCAAAGAAATAGGTAGCAAATAATTGTGCTGTATTTCCAAGGAAATTGAGAAAGACGATCTTTCTCCATGCCGCCCTCGTGTAATAGAGACATTTTGCGCCATATTCCCCAATGCGGCTGGGAGTGAAAATGGCAGCTGTAAAGGAAGCAAGACTCTCCCGCATAGCTGCTTTAAAAGAATTCTCCCTCACGTGGCTGCTTAAGGTCTGCCATTTCAGGATCTCAAAATACCAGTTAAAAATGGTTAAAAGCACCAGTACAGCAATATTGGTAAAGGAAAAGATCCTGTAGCGGTGGAGAATATCCACAAAACGATCAAAGTCCATAGTCTCATCATTGGTCACCTTGTACCAGATAAATGATACTGCGGCCAATACCACCAGGATCTTGAGCAGAAGTGAGAAGAATTGATTAGCTTTGTGCGAGGTAATCCGCATGAATTTATTTAAGAACCGGAACTTTCCGGCATTATTTCACCGGCAGGTTTGAACCTGCAATATTACGAAGCTTTTGAATAGCGAAAAAATCATTTTAGGCATTGACCCCGGAACCACCATTATGGGCTTTGGACTCATCAAGGTTGAGAACCGCAAAATGTCTTTCCTGCAACTCAACGAGCTGCACCTTCAAAAATATGACGATCCATACATAAAGCTCAAACTTATTTTTGAACGTACTGTGGAGCTAATAGACACCTGGCATCCCGATGAAATAGCAATTGAAGCGCCTTTCTTCGGAAAGAACGTGCAATCCATGCTGAAGTTAGGTCGGGCACAGGGAGTAGCTATGGCCGCTGGATTAAGTCGGCAGGTGCCGGTAACAGAATATTCCCCGAAAAAGATAAAAATGGCCATCACCGGAAACGGAAACGCCAGCAAGGAACAGGTCGCGGGAATGCTAAAAAGTCTACTCGCCCTAAAAACCCTTCCAAAAAATCTCGACGCCACCGACGGACTCGCAGCTGCGGTTTGCCACTTCTACAACTCCGGAAAGGTGGAGATCGGGAAAAGCTACACCGGCTGGGAAGCATTTGTTAAGCAAAATCCGGGGAAAACCAAATAAACAATGATCAATAAACAATGATCAATAAACAATGTCTGATAAATAGTAATTAATCAATTCTTAGCTATGGAAAGAAAAGAAAACGTTCTGGATGAAAAGTCTTTTGATTTTGCGGTAAAAACGGTGAAGCTTTACAAAAAGATCATTAAGGAAGAAAAAGAATATGTGCTGCCCAAACAGTTTCTAAGGTCTGGAACTTCCATAGGTGCGAATGTTGCTGAGGCCAATGGCGCAATTTCAACTGCAGATTTTTCTTCCAAAGTATCTATTGCCTATAAGGAAAGTTTAGAAACTAATTTCTGGCTTCGGTTATTTGAAGCTACCGACTACATTGGTCGTAAAGAATTCGAGGAGATGTTTGGTAAGGCAGACGAGCTCTCCAGGATAATGTACAGTATCCTGAAAAAAACCAGAATGAACAAATAATTGTTATCTATTAATTGGTCATTGCTAATAGCTCATTGTCAACTGTTCCCTGTTAATTGCTCATTGCTAATTGATGTATATACACATCCCTTTTTGCAAACAAGCCTGTCACTACTGTGACTTTCATTTCTCGACTTCGGTAAAGAAGAAGCCCGAGATGGTGGAGGCGATTTGTAAAGAATTGCTGCTGCGGAAGGATGAAATTAAAGATGAGGTCGAAACCATCTACTTTGGTGGGGGGACGCCGTCGCTGCTTTCTGCGGAAGAATTGGAGCAGATTTTTGAAGTAATTTTCAATAATTACAAAATAGCCGAAACTCCTGAGATCACCCTCGAAGCCAATCCCGATGATCTTACTGAAGAAAAGATCAAGATGTTGGCGACTTCTCCTGTAAACAGATTAAGCATAGGCGTACAGTCATTTTTTGAACAGGATCTGAAGCTGATGAACAGGGCGCATAATGCAGAAGAAGCTCTTGAATCCATTAAGCTGGCTAAGCAGCAGTTCAACAATATTTCCATTGATCTTATTTACGGAATTCCGGGAATGAGCAATGAGCGCTGGAAAGAAAATCTCAAAATTGCACTGGAGCTGGGAGTGCCTCATATTTCCAGTTATGCCTTAACTGTCGAACCAAAGACCGCATTGAAAAGCATGATCGAAAAAGGAAAGATCGCCCCGGTAGAGGAGGAGCTGGCAAAAGAGCAGTACGAGATCATGATAGAAGAGTTAGCTTCTGCCGGCTTTGACAATTATGAATTCTCCAACTTCGGCAAACCCGGATACTTTTCCCGCAACAACACCGCCTACTGGTTTGGAAAACCCTATTTAGGAATCGGACCTTCCGCACATTCTTTTGATGGTTTTCACCGCAAATGGAACGTCAGCAATAATACGCTGTACATAAAAGCGCTTCAAAAAGGGGAAATTCCCGCAGAGGTTGAGAAGCTTTCGGTTTCAGATCGATACAATGAACTTGTCATGACCCGCCTCCGAACAAAGTGGGGTATTGCCGTCGATGAAGTGGAACGCAGTTTTGGAATAAAATATAAGGATTACCTGCTTCGGGAAGCAGCGAAATTAATTCAGGATGGCATGCTTGAATGGAATGACAGCCGGCTGCAGGTTTCCAAAAAAGGCAAATTTCTTAGTGATGGTATTGCGGCGGAATTGTTTTGGGTGGAGGAGTGAATTTTCCATTTGACCTCTTTGCCCGCTGAAGTTAAACCTGTTTGGCCCTTTCACCTTTGCCCTTCATTTCTTTTGCTCGTCCAAAAGAAATCGAAGATTCACGAACTCCTATTTAAAAAATAGAAAATCGTGAGCTAAACGAAGCAAAGAAAAAGACGCCTTTTCCAAGGAATTTTTTATCCCGCTCTCGCGGCATAAAAACCGGCGGACAAAACTTCGCCGGAGCACCTGAAAAAGGTGCTCCTGAATTTCGAAGTTTTACCGCCTATTCTTCGGAAAAGGACACTACCAAAGAATAATTCCCCTTTCTAAGAAATATTCTTTTCCAAAGTTTAATCTGAACAAAAGGTTCAAAAAAAGCTCCTATTTTTACATCTGTCTACCATCAGAAAAAGAAACTCATTTCATGCAGGCCAGCATTCAGTATAAAGATCAGAATTACAAGATCGATTTCTCCAAACCCCTGGACATCTCCCTGAGCCTGAGAGGAGACGACAAGAATCCGGTAGCTTGGTATCTCAAGGCCCCAAGGATCGAACCTGTTAAGGAAGGGAGCTGGATTGGAAAGGTAAGCAAAGGCGGCTCGGTGAATTTCAACAACATTTATTTTAATCCGCATGGACATACCACCCACACCGAAAGTGTGGGACACATCACTCCGGAATTTCACGGCATCAATGAAAGCCTGAAGACTTTCTTTTTTTCAGCTAAACTAATTTCTGTAGAGCCGGTAAAGTTGGGTGAGGATGAGGTGATCACAAAGGAGCAGCTAAAATCCCATTTTAGAGAGGGAGAGGCGCAGGCGGTTATTATCCGCACGCTGCCGAACAGCATTGCCAAGCGCAGCAAACATTACTCTCATACCAACTGGCCATATCTGCAGGAAGACACAGCGGTTTACCTGCGGGAATGCGGAGTCGAACACCTGTTGATCGACCTGCCCTCTATTGACAGGGAAGAAGACGGAGGCAAACTTCTGGCCCATAAAGCCTTCTGGAATTACCCAAAGCATACCCGCTTTGAAGCGACAATCACCGAACTTGTTTACGTGCCGTCCCGAATTGAAGATGGCTTCTATTTTTTAAATCTGCAGCCGGCCTCATTTGAGAACGACGCTGCACCATCAAAGCCAGTGCTATATAAACCTGAAGACTTATGAAAACGACTTTAAAACTGGAAGAACTGGCCATGCTGCTGCTAGGTATCTATGGCTTTGGATTTCTACCTTACGAATGGTGGTGGTTTTTGGTGCTGTTCCTGGCTCCGGACCTTGGGATGATAGGCTACGCCTTTGGAAATAAAGCCGGCGCATTTTTGTACAACCTTTTCCATCATAAAGGTGTGGCTATCCTGATCTATCTTGCCGGATTCTTTTTTCTCATTCCGGCATTGCAGCTCGTCGGAATTATACTGTTTTCTCATGCCGCTTTCGACCGCATGCTGGGCTATGGATTGAAATATGAGAAAGGTTTCAAATACACACATTTGGGTCCCATAGGAAAGCCGGAGAAAGAAGACGTTCGGCTGTCCTGATTTCTTATCTTTGAGCAATGAATATAGATGCCTTCAGAAATTATTGTCTGGCAAAACAAGGCGTGACCGAAGAATTGCCTTTTGGTCCCGATGCTTTGGTATTTAAAGTAATGGGCAAAATGTTTGCTCTTGCAGCTCTGGAAAGCGTTCCATTCAAGGTAAGCCTTAAATGTGATCCCGAAAGAGCAATTGTCTTACGGGAGGAATATCCCGACCAGATAGAAGGCGCCTATCACATGAACAAAAAGCACTGGAACAGCCTGCAGGTTGAGCATCTTCCGCCACAGCTGGTCCGGGAGCTTACAGATCATTCCTATACGCTGGTGGTTTCAGGTCTTACAAGGAAACTTCAGCAGGAATTACAAAACCTATAGAATCAATGATGCAGGAACCCGCTACTTTTTATAAAGCCCAAATAGATAAATACCGTACTCATCTTCATGCCGCCTCCCGCAAACTGGGAGTATCGAGCCTGTTGAGGTTTCTCGTTTTTCTTGCTATCGTTTTTCTTGTTTATACCTTCTGGGGTAATGTCACGGCCATAGTAGCTTCCCTGCTCATAGGAATCGCAATTTTTGTATTCCTGGTTTCCCGTCATTCAGATCTACGGTATGAGCGGGATAAATTCAGGGAACTGATAAAGATCAATGAGACCGAACTGGAAGTACTAAAGCGGAATTTCCACAGCCTGCCAACGGGTGACGAATTTGCCGATCCTCTCCATCCTTACAGTCAGGATATCGATCTCTTCGGAAAAGCCTCATTTTTCCAGTATCTCAATCGTTCCACTTTAGTCGAAGGTAAGGAGAAACTGGCGCAGCTGCTGCTTTCAAATGATATAGCTCATATTGATCAAAAGCAGGAAGCTATAAAGGAACTCGCGGAAAAAGCCGACTGGCGGCAGAATTTTTCTGCCCTGGCTACATTAGTTAAAACCGAAAGTCGTACCGCAACTATTACTGGATGGCTTAATAATTACAAGAGCTTTGTCCCGGGATTAATGAAGTGGTTGCCTCTTGTTTTCTCAACAATTTCAGGCGTAGTGATCACCGCTTTTTTCCTGGATATCATTGGCGGAATTGAGCTTGCTCTCTGGTTCTTCGCCGGATTGCTCATTACCGGATTTTTCCTGAAGCGAATAAATCTCTTATCGACCAGCGTAAGTAAAGTGCAGGATACTTTTCACCAGTATCACCAGTTGCTTGCCCTTATAGAAAACACCACCTTTCATTCTGAATTATTGAAAAGGAACAAGGAAGAAATAGCTTCTGAAAAACAAAAAGCCTCTGCCATTCTTAAGAAGTTTTCCAAAGCCATAGATTCTCTTGATCAGCGGAATAACATGATCTTCGGAGTTCTTGGGAATGGTTTTATGCTATGGGATCTGCGCTATTCCCGGAAACTCGAGAAGTGGATAAAGGAGCACGGGCAGGTGGTCCAAAAATGGTTCCGGGCGATCGAGTTCCTGGATGCCTATAATTCCCTTGGAAATTTTGCCTTTAATCATCCTTCATACGTCTTTCCCGAACTGCACCACGATTCTCATATATCTGAAGCCACTCAGCTGGCACATCCATTGCTTGATCCCGAGAAAAGAGTGGCGAATGACTTTTCTATTGAAAAAGAGCAGTTCTTCATCATCACCGGTGCAAATATGGCAGGGAAAAGCACCTTTTTGAGAACCGTAAGTCTGCAGATCCTTATGGGAAATGTTGGGCTGCCGGTTTGCGCCACCTACTGTCATTACACACCAATCAAGCTCATTACCAGCATGCGCACCACAGATTCTCTTACAGATGATGAATCCTATTTCTTTTCGGAATTAAAACGCCTGAAGTTTGTGGTGGATGAGATAAAAACCGACAAATATTTTATCATTCTCGACGAGATCCTCAAGGGTACCAACAGCACAGATAAGGCCATTGGCTCCCGAAAGTTCATCGAAAAACTGGTAGGTTCTAATTCTACAGGGATCATCGCCACCCACGATTTGAGCCTCTGTCAAGTGGCAGAAGAACTGCCGCAGGTAAAGAACTACTATTTTGATGCCGAGATCATCAACGACGAATTGAATTTTGACTACCGCTTCAAAGAAGGGGTATGCCAGAATATGAATGCCTCGTTCTTGCTGAAGAAGATGGAGATTGTCGACTGAAGTTAGATTTTAGAAGTACGAAATTAGAAGTGGAATAAGTTTAGACCTCACAGGTTTTTAAAACCTGTGAGGTCTGCTTTAGAAAATTTAAAAGTAAGTTGGCGCGGATTAGCCCCCAACCCCCAAAAGGGGAGCTTTATGTAACATTATACAATATTCATTATACAATATACATTAGAGAGTGGATAGTCTCACACAAATAGTACTCGGTGCCGCCGTAGGCGAAGCTGTTTTGGGCCGAAAAGTTGGAAATAAGGCGATGCTGTATGGCGCTATAGCGGGCACTATTCCCGATCTTGATGCGCTTGCGAGCAATTTTACCGACACCATAACTGCTATAGAAGTCCATCGCGGATTTTCTCATTCCATTGTATTTGCAATACTGGCAGCACCCGTGTTTGGCTGGCTCATTTCGAAGATCGAAAAAAAGAGCGGAGTTGGCTGGAAAGACTGGGCCTGGTTGATGTTCTGGGGTTTGTTCACGCACCCCATCCTGGATTCCTTCACCACCTGGGGCACGCAGCTGTTCTGGCCGCTGGACATCAGGCTGGCGTTTAAGAGCATCTTTGTTATAGATCCGCTATATACCCTTCCCTTCCTTACCTTCCTGATCCTTGCAATGCGACGGAAGAAAGAAGATCCAAAAAGGGCGAAATTTAATCGATTTGGTTTGATCGTAAGTACTTCTTACCTGATGCTTACGCTGGTTTTAAAATTCATTGCGCATCAGCAATTTGTGGAGGACCTGGAGCAACAGGGAATTTTTTATTCCCGTATCGATACACGTCCCACGCCCCTAAATACCATTCTCTGGACCGCAAATGTTGAGGCCGAAAATGATTTTCTCATTGGCTACTACTCCTTTTTTGATGAGAAGATGGTAAGATTTGAAGCCGTACCCAAAAACCATCATTACCTGGGAAGTCTCAAAAATGACAAAAACGTGCAGCGTTTAATCGACATTTCAAAAGGCTGGTTCACCATTACAGAAAAGGAAGGTTTTCTTTATTTCAATGACCTGCGCTTTGGCAAGTTAAATCCGTCAGATGAAGAGTCAAATTTCGCTTTCAGCTATAAACTGGTTCCGGAAGATGGAACTATAAGGGCAGAAGAAGAACCGAAGCGGCCCGGGGACGGCATGCAGATCCTGAAGGATCTTTGGGAACGAATCAAAGGGATTTAACTTCAGAAAAATTCTCCCGGGGAAATTATATATTTACCATTCCTCAAAAACTTGATCATGAAATACCATTTTTGGACCCTCACATTTTTTCTCTTTCTAAGTTTTACGTTACAAAGTCAGAATCCTTCCGAAGCTCTTAACAGGGTAATCGAAAAAATTGATGAGTACGACGGCTATGATCGTAAAGCCAATCCGCTGGGGCTTTATACTGAAGAAAATTATAAAAAAGAAGCCGAATTTGCCCGGGAGCGCTTAAAGGAACTGGAAAAGATCAGCAAAAAAGCTCTTTCTGAGACCGAGAAGATCTCAGCCGAATTGCTGCGTTACAAGCTTCAGGAAACGGTTGACTTTTACCAGTATGAGGCTTATTTGAATCCGTTGCTTTCTGACGCCGGCTTCCATGTGAGTCTGCCGTACCATGTGCGGGATTTCAGCAATTATAATCAGGTAAAGGATTATCTGAACAAGTTAAACGCAATCCCCGCTTATGTGGATCAACACCTGGTATTACTGCGGAAAGGGATCCAAAAAGGCAATTTGCAGCCGGCGGTAATTTTTAAAGGTTATGAAGGTACCTACAACGACCAGATCGTGGATGACCCGAAGCAGAGTTATTACTATTCGCCTTTTTTAAACCTTCCGCCGATAATGAGTCAGCAGCAGAAAGATTCGGTTTTAGCCGCGGCTGAAATTGCAGTTGCTAAGAATGTGATTCCCCAATTCAGGCGGGTAAAGCAGTTTTTTGAGACAGAATACCTTCCGGCGGCAAGGAAGTCATTGGGCGTTTCAGAAATTCCCGGCGGGAGGGAATATTATCAAAACCGACTGAATTACTATACCACCCTGGATCTTTCCGCAGAGGAGATCCACCAGATGGGGCTGGAGGAGGTCGCGAGGATCAATGCCGAAATGAAGGAGATCATTGCAGAAGTTGGTTTTGAAGGCACATTTGAAGATTTTATCCATTTCCTACGGACAGATGAGCAGTTTTATGCGAAAACAGGCGAGGAGCTACTTAAAGAAGCCAGGGACATTTCCAAGCGCCTGGATGCGCAGCTTCCAAAATTCTTTAAGACGCTTCCGCGGAGGCCTTATGGAGTCGCACCGGTGCCCGATGCTATTGCACCAAAATACACCACCGGGCGTTATGTTGGCGGCGGGGATGATACCGAGCCGGGTTATTATTGGGTGAATACTTACAACCTTTCCAACCGTCCGCTTTACGTGCTTCCGGCACTTACCGCCCATGAAGCCGTACCCGGTCACCACCTTCAAATTTCCTTAAACAAGGAATTGGGGGACAGTATCCCGAAGTTTAGAAGAAACTTCTATCTATCGGCTTTTGGAGAGGGTTGGGGATTATATTCTGAATTTTTAGCCGAAGAAATGGGCATTTACAGAACGCCATATGAACGCTTCGGAAAACTAACCTACGAACAATGGCGCGCCGGCCGACTCGTAGTCGACACCGGAATTCATGCACTGGGCTGGACCAGGGAACAGGCGGTGGAGTTCCTGCGCTCGAATACCGCACTTTCAATGCACAACATTAATACGGAAGTCGATCGCTACATCTCCTGGCCGGGCCAGGCGGTTTCTTATAAGATCGGCGAAATAAAGATCCGCGAACTCCGTAAAAAAGCAGAAGAAGCTTTAGGACAGGATTTCGACATTAGAAAATTCCATGAGGTGATCCTCGAGCAGGGAACCGTGACGCTGCCAATTATGGAAGAGCGGGTGGAGGCCTATATTGAGAGGAGTTTGAGGTAAATTTAGGCTCAGCAGGGATTACAAATCCGCGCTATCATAGTTTTGTTTTCAGAGCTGGCGCAGATCTGTGATCTTTGCCGTGATTTTTACTGGGATTATTTGTAGGATTTTATAGTGCTCAGCACGGATTACAAATCCGCGCTATCGAAATATCTTGTTCTGAGCTGGCGCGGATCTGCGATCCGTGACGATAAACTACTTAAATAGTTTAAATTAGCCCCATATTAAAAAATACTCCTCCCCATGAGCCTCGAGCAAGACTTATTTCAAAGAAGCGAATCCCAGTGTGAACTATGCGGTTCAAAAGAAGATTTACAGGTTTATGCCATACCCGACTCCCCTGCAGATGTTGAAAGCCATATCCTCATTTGCGGGACCTGTAAGGAACAGATAGAAGATCCTGAAAAAACAGATTCCAATCACTGGCGCTCTCTGAACGAAAGTATGTGGAGCCCTGTGCCGGCAGTACAGGTTATGGCGTGGAGAATGCTGCACAGATTAAAGGGAGAAGGCTGGCCGCAGGACCTGCTTGATATGATGTACATGGAGGAGGAGCAGCTGGTGTGGGCCAAAGCCGGACAAACTATCGTAGAAAGCAGCGGGGGAGTAGTGCACAAAGACAGCAACGGGCAAACCATAGAGGCAGGAGATACAGTTGTTCTTATAAAAGATCTTCCTGTGCGGGGTTCAAGTCTTGTGGCTAAAAGAGGAACTTCGGTAAGAAGGGTGTCTTTAGTTCATGACAATCCGGAGCAGATCGAGGGTAAAGTCGAAGGTCAGCAGATCGTTATCCTTACAAAGTTTGTCAAAAAGGTGTAATGTAGAGCCGCGGAATATCCGCGGCTTAATTGTCAAAAAGGTGTAAAAACAGAGGCGCGGATATCCGCGCCTGTACTGTTCGACAAGACCTCACGAGGTCTTTGAGACCTGTGAGGTCGGCTTTTGTTATCTTTTGTTATCTGATAATCTCACTGTTTTTCCTGAAGCATTTTCCTCTACCTGTACGCTCAGGTTTTTACCATTATTTTCTTTTACTACCTCAAATGCCTTTTCGCCGGTGACTTTCTTTCCGTTGAGGTAGAATTCTGCACCCTCTTCCATCCAGTTTTTCATAGCCTCTATGGGAGAAGGCGGTGGCGGTGGAGGCATTGGAACATCAACATTTTGAGGTACCGGTGGCGGAGGAGGAGGAAGAGGTATTTCGCCCTGCTGTGTAGTTGGGGGAGTCGGCGGTGGCGGTACATTTCCTTCTTTAGTTACACTTGGAACCGGTGGCGGAGGTGGCGGGGGTGCCGGTACATTACCAACTTTATCTACGGTTGGTGCCGGTGGTGGTGGAGTAGATTGACTATTTGAACCCTTTTTGTCGGTTAATTTTACTATAGGGTTTTCACTGCCTATAATAGGTAATTCAATGAATGCAATTTTCTGAACCTCCACCAGCTCCCTTGCTTTTTCAACATCAATAGTTTTTCCTTTGTAGTAAAAAGCTGCTCCATATGCGGCCAAATCGTAGAGATTTACTCTTTCGGGAGATAATTTATTTCCTTCTTTCGCTTCTGTTTTGTCAACTAATATAGCAACCTTATTTATGCCGTTAATAGGCAATTTTAAATTTGCAGTTTTCTGAACCTCAACCAAGTTTTTCGCTTTTTCAACATCAATAGGTTTTCCTCTGTGGTAAAAAGTTACTCCATCTGCGGCCAAGTCGTAAAAATTTATTTGTTGGGGCGGAGTTGAATTATCAGAATCCTTAGTTGGTGGAGGTGGAGGGGGAGGGTATATTCCAGGTAATGGTTCTGCTTTCTCTTTTTGTTCTTCGGTCATTATACTGTGGAGATATCTCATCCTTTTGATTTCCTTAATTTTTATAGGAGATAAATCTTTTGGCAAAGATTGTCCATTGTTGGATTTCTTGTTGTAATTCTTCAGCATTTTTGCCAGTTCGTTATATTCCTTAACCATTTCTGGAGTAGCGATTTTTTGATAGTTATAATCTTCGGGTATTTTTGGATAAGGCTCTGCATCCCTTTTTTGTTCTGGGGTCATCACTTTATAAATTTCCTGCATTTTAATAAGGTCATTCGGGATGAAGGTCACTTTTGTAGTATTCCAGTCGGAATTGTATTTCTGGGCCAATAGATTATAGTCAGCAACCATTTCGGGTGTGGCTTTTTCCTGAAGGAGTTCGTTGTTCGTCGTATCTTTTTCTACTAGCACTGTTTCCCGGCCACTAAAGCTGTAGAGAAGTACGGCCAGCAGAGGCAGGAAAATAAATGTCCTGAGTAAAACGGCCTTTTGAGAGGGTTGTTTTTTCATAACTGTAAATCGTTTTTTGATTGATTGATAATTGATTGAATTGACAAGTTCGTTCTGCTCCCCCGATGAAAAGGAAAGCAGCATTTGTTGGTAAAGACTGATGTTTTCTGTCCCCCGTAATACTGCACTGTCGGCAAGAAATTCGTGATTGAGCTTTACAGCTTTTTTTAGCAGGTATATAAAAGGAAGGAACCATAGAAGCACCTGCAAAATTTCCATGAATAGAATATCTGCACTGTGTTTTTGCCTTACGTGAGCCAGTTCATGATCCAGTACTTCCTGTGGAATTTGTTTTGTCTCAAATCTTTTCCGGTTGAGATAGATGTAACTCCAGAAGGTGTGGGGAATAACTTCCTCTTTTAAAAGCACATGTATGGCACTGGCAGCTTTTATTTTTGGATTTTTTTTCGCTCTCTTCAGAAGAGAACTAAGGTTGAAAAGGAATCTGCTTCCGAAGAAAAGCACTCCCAAAATATAAAGGCTGCTTAATAGCACTTCAAAAAGGGGAAATTCAGCTGTGGTTTCAGGAGTTGAAATCGTGCTGAAGAAGGCTGTACCTTCAGATGAAACTGTAATATATTCAGGAAAGCTAATTGCAGGAATTCCGAATGAAATCACCGGTACGGCAAGCAGGTAGAATCTTTTGAATACGTGCATGTTCTCCTTCTCCAGCAGCAGCTTATAAAAGAGTATCAAAATTGCCAGGCAGGCAGCTGATTTCAACAGGTACATTTCCATAGCTATTTATTTTTTATTTCGCGGTCTATAAGGCTTCGCAATTCCTCCAGTTCCTCCTTACTCAGATTAGCTTCTTTGGTAAAGAAAGAGGCAAATTGCGATGCAGAATCGTTGAAGAAGTTCTTGATCATGCCGTTTACCTGCTTTGAGAAGTAGTCTTTCTTTCTTACCAGGGGAAAATACTCCCGGGATCTTCCATACTGCTTGTAGTCAACAAAGTTCTTATCCTGCATCCGCTTTAGCAGTGTAGCAACAGTGGTTTGAGCAGGTTTGGGATTAGGATAGGCATCGATGAGGTCTTTCATGAAAGCTTTATCCTGTTTCCAGAGGATCTGCATGAGTTGTTCTTCGGCTTTGGATAATTGCATTTGTTCTACAACTTTAGATGTATATCTACAAATGTAGAATAAATATTTTATTCTACAAGCGTAGAACTAGAAAAATGTTTGTTAAAGACCAGCAAGGTTTTCCGAACCTTGTAGGTCTAAAGAGATAAAGCAAGGAATTTAAAAAAAAAGTAAATTCCTGAACAAAAAGACATTACAGCTCGACGAGTGAATTATCAAACACCCGCTTTCAGGGTTGATAACCGCTGAAAGGGGTTGGTTAAAAAAAAGACCTCACAGATTTCAAAAACTGTGAGGTCTAAAAATTCTGATCACTGATCACCGACCACTGATCACTTTTTCTCCGCTTGTTTCAATTTAGTGAAATGCTTGAAGAAATAGGGAATGGTTTCAATGCCTTTCAGATAATTCCATATTCCGAAGTGCTCATTCGGCGAATGGATAGCATCTGTGTCGAGTCCGAAGCCCATTAGGATAGTCTTGCTGTTGAGCTCCTTTTCGAATAAAGAAACAATAGGAATGCTTCCTCCACTGTGCTGCGGAATAGGATCCTTACCAAAAACTTCAGCATATGCATCATTGGCCGCCTGGTATTCCAGGGTATCGATGGGTGTCACATAGGCTTGTCCGCCATGATGGGTAGTCACCTTCACCTTTACAGACTTTGGCGCCAGACTTTCAAAATGTTTGGTGAATAGCTGACTGATCTTTTTCCAGTCCTGGTCACTTACCAAACGCATGGAGATCTTTGCGTAAGCTTTTGAAGGCAACACCGTTTTGGCACCTTCTCCAATATATCCGCCCCAGATGCCGTTTACATCAAGAGTGGGACGAATAGAAGCGCGTTCGAGGGTGGAATAACCTGCCTCACCCTGCACATCTTCTATGTTCAGTTTCTTTTTATATTCCTCCAGGTCAAAAGGAGCTTCGGCCATTTTTGCTCTTTCCTCTTCGCTGTATTCCACTACATCATCATAAAATCCCGGAATAGTGATACGGTTATCTTCATCCTGCAGGGAGGCGATCATCTTAGAAAGTACATTAATTGGATTGGCTACCGCCCCACCGTAGAGTCCGCTGTGGAGATCGCGGTTTGGCCCCGTCACTTCCACTTCCATATAACTGAGTCCGCGCAGACCGGTAGTAACTGAGGGAGTATCTTTGGCGATCATTCCGGTATCACTTATGAGGATGACGTCGTTTTGCAGCTTTTCCCGGTTCATCTCTATAAACCA
This sequence comes from Salinimicrobium xinjiangense DSM 19287, assembly GCF_000423585.1. Classification (GTDB taxonomy): domain Bacteria; phylum Bacteroidota; class Bacteroidia; order Flavobacteriales; family Flavobacteriaceae; genus Salinimicrobium; species Salinimicrobium xinjiangense. The sequence goes on along the minus strand of NZ_AUIG01000011.1, from coordinate 122,971 downwards.
GCCCAGATGCTCACTTCCAACTTCTTCTTCACCTTCGATCATGAACTTGATATTACAAGGGAGTTCGTTGTTTTTCGTCATATACTCCAGTGCCTTCACATGCATGTACATCTGGCCCTTATCGTCACAGGCTCCCCTGGCAAAAATGGCACCTTCGGGGTGAGTCTGGGTTTTTTTGATCACCGGCTCAAACGGCGGACTCTCCCATAGCTCAAGAGGATCTGGCGGCTGCACATCGTAATGACCATAAACAAGAACCGTGGGTAAGTTCTCATCAATAATTTTCTCCCCATAGACCACGGGATGTCCGGGGGTTTCATGGATCTCGGCTACATCGCAACCGGCATCAAGTAAACTTTGCTTTACGGCTTGGGCAGTGTTTAAAAGGTCATTTTTATACTTCGAGTCAGCGCTGATTGAAGGAATTTTCAGAAGCTGAATCAGCTCATCTATAAAGCGCTCTTTGTTCTGATCTACATAATTTTTTATGTCTTGCATGCTTTGTTTTTTGGTAAGAAAGTAAAGGTAAAAAATTGTATTGAGTAATTAGTCTTCAGTATTGGTAGGAGTATGGAAAATCTCGATACTCACTACTCATATCTCAATACCAAATAAAAATTTTTCTCCATCAGGGAGAAAAATTTTTATTTTCCTATTTGCAGATTCAAACTTATACTTATATTTGCATCCGCTTACAACAAGCAAACTTATTGAAATTATCAACGCGGGCCTGCCCGCCGGGAAATTCCCGAAAGGCATGAGCAGCGTAAATACCAGGCGGGCGTGGTGGAATTGGTAGACACGCTAGACTTAGGATCTAGTGCCGCAAGGTGTGGAGGTTCGAGTCCTCTCGCCCGCACAAAAAGCCTCTCAGGAAACTGAGAGGTTTTTTATTTCCGCTATTTTCTTAAATATAAGACCTGAAGACTCTATCGTCTTTTTGCATAGAAAGCGGACCGGCTTTTTTTATCTTTGCAATTCCAATCAGCTAAAAATGCTTAATTATCCTATCCGTTTTCAACCCATTCTCAAGGAAAAGATCTGGGGTGGAAATAAACTAAAACAAATCCTTAATAAGCCATCAACTTCTGAAAGAACCGGGGAAAGTTGGGAGATTTCGGGAGTGAAAGGCAATATTTCGGTTGTGGAAAACGGACCCTTAAAAGGAGAGACCTTAAATACCCTTTTAGAGCAGTATGGAGAACGGCTTTTAGGGGAGAAGAATTTTGAGAAGTTTGGTCCTGAATTTCCCCTGCTTATAAAATTCATTGATGCAAATACAGAACTTTCGGTGCAGCTGCATCCAAATGATGAACTTGCTAAAAAGAGGCATAACTCCTTCGGAAAAACAGAAATGTGGTACATCATACAGGCAGATGAGGGAGCAGAGATCAATATAGGCTTCAAAAAGAGCATTTCTAAAGCTGAATACCTGGAGCATCTCAATTCCGGAAAGATCACCGAGCTGCTGAATTTCGAAAAAGTGAAAAAGGGAGACGCCTTTTTTATCAACACCGGAAAAGTTCATGCTATTGGCGCCAGAGTATTATTAGCAGAGATTCAGCAAACTTCAGATATTACCTACCGTATTTACGACTGGAATAGAGTCGATGAACAGGGGAATTCCCGGGAACTGCATACAGATCTTGCTCTTGATGCCATTGATTTCGAAAAGAAAGATGATTTCCGAAAAGAATATTCACGGGTTGAAAATCAGTCCGCTAATGTTGCCAGCTGTGAATACTTCACAACAAATTTCCTTCCGGTGAGCGGAAACATTCGGAAAGACTACTCCCACCTTGATTCCTTTGTCATCTATATGTGTGTAAGTGGGGAAGCGGTAATCAGCGTGAACGGAAATTCAGAAAGAATAGTCCAGGGGCAAACCCTGCTTATTCCGGCAGAAAATAATGAGGTGCAAATAAAATCCGAAGGAGCAGAGCTGCTGGAAGTGTTTGTGGCATAAGCAGCAGTTAATAATAAATGTTTTAGAACCGAATATGCTTATTTGATCTTAGAATATTTTTGATTACTCTATTCTCTTTACCTTTTGTTTTAGAGCATTCAATGGCGGCTAGAGATATTTGATTGCTTTCCTTTTTAAATTACCGATTTTTCAGTTGATTATTGAGGTTTAATCCCCGGATATATTCTACCAAAAAAAGAAGGTCCTGCAACATGGACTATCTCAACGTTCGCATTATTTTTAGGTATATGATCTATGATAAAGCGGGTGATCTTTCCGAAAGATAACCACGTCCCGGAGCGGCCGAATAAGAATGATATTTAATCTGTATATAGCTGAAGCTATTTACGGTTTTCTTACCTGCCTGAGTTTTCTGTCATTTTACATTAAAAATTTGTCCGTTGCTTACCTGTCAAAAAGGGGAAAATCGGACTTTTTTCTTTAAAGGATCATTTTTGAACCTCTTCTCTTTATCATCTAATTAAAAATAGGTTATTAATAATTTACACCCCAATAATTTAGGGGGTGTAAATTATTAATTATGCAAATTTTAGAACTTTAACCTGTTTTATTAGGGGGTGTTGTATGAAATTATATAATTTTATCTGCAGAAAATCATTTGAAATGAAAAAAGTAGAAGCAATTATCCGCAGTGAAAAATTTCAGGAGGTGAAGCAGGCGCTTCAGGAAATTGGCGTGGTATTTTTTACGTACTGGGAGGCTACAGGAGTGGGAAATGAAACCCACGGACATGTCTATCGCGGAGTGGCTTATAGTACGACAGATATTCCGCGGCGCATGTTGTCCATTGTGGTTTCCGAAGAGAAACTGGACGAAACCGTGCAGGTACTCCTAAATACAGCCCACACGGGAAAGGTGGGAGACGGTAAAGTCTTTGTCTCAACCATAGAAGAAGCCTACCGGATTAGAACGAAAGAAACAGGAACTAAATCTCTCAACTAAATGGAAAACTTGAACTTTGCAATCAACAATGTGTGGATGATGCTCTGCATTATCCTGGTCTTTATTATGCACCTGGGGTTTTCCCTGCTGGAAATTGGTCTTACAAGGGCAAAGAATACCATCAATATTCTATTTAAAAATGTAATGGTGATTATCATAGGCATCCTCACCTATACGCTCATAGGCTTTAGTTTAATGTATCCCGGAGAGATCTTCGCAGGAGGAATTTTGGGATTTTCAGGTTTTGGTATTCCGCTTCCCGAGAACGGCTTATCTCCGGAATATGCCGGGGGTAATTACACCTTCTATACAGATTTTCTCTTTCAGGCTATGTTTGCGGCAACAGCTGCGACCATAGTATCCGGTGCAGTGGCCGAAAGGATCAAGCTCACCGGCTTCATCGCCTTTGCAATAATATATGTAGGCCTCGTCTATCCCATTACCGGAATGTGGAAATGGGGCGGAGGCTTTTTAGATGAGCTCGGTTTTTATGATTTTGCAGGTTCTACTCTTGTACATTCTGTAGGGGGGTGGGCTGCTTTGATCGGTATCTATCTTTTAGGTCCGCGGATTGGAAAGTTTGGGGAGGGAGAGATCAAGGTAATTCCGGGGCACAGCATTCCGCTTTCAACGGTAGGAGCCTTTCTCCTTTGGTTTGGGTGGTTTGGATTTAACGGCGGCTCTGTCCTTTCGGCCAATCCCGCCGCCACATCGCTTGTTCTGGTAACCACCTGTATTGCAGCTTCGGCGGGAGGATTGAGTGCCTTTATTTTTACAAGACTCAGGTATAAAGCCAATGATCTGTCTATGGTGCTTAACGGGATCCTGGGCGGACTCGTGGGGATAACGGCCTCCGCCGATGTAATGGGGATCTGGGACGCATTCCTTATTGGAGCTGTATCGGGGATACTTATTGTTCTTTCTGTAGCATTTCTGGAAAAGAAAAAACTGGATGATCCTGTGGGAGCAGTTTCTGTGCATCTTACCTGCGGAATTTGGGGCACGCTTGCGGTTGGCATCTTCGGAAGCATGGCGGGATGGGGGCAACTGTTATCGCAGGTAATTGGAATAAGCGCCGTCGGAATTTTTGCTGGGCTTACCTCCTACGGAATATTCTCACTCCTGAAGCGCTTAAAGGAGCTTAGAGTAAGCGAGCAGGAGGAGATCGAAGGCCTTGATGTACATGAACATGGTACCGCTGCTTATGCAGAATTGAAGTACGAATAGTCGTTTTGAGCATTCTTAACTGTTAAAGAGGTTCCAAAAAAGCCCTTTTTGAGAGGTATTGTTGAGATAACTTTATTGGCAAAGCTGAAGGTTTGAAAATTTGAGCAGGTCGAAATTCTGAAATTCACGATTTAAACCTCTTCATTTTTGCAATTTCATTATTTTCTGAAATTTAACTAAACTGCTCATTTTAAATAGTTTAATTCTGCTAATTTGGCTTCTTTGTAATTATATTATCTGTAGAAGGAATATTTTATTGCTAATCTTTAAAACTAAATATTATGGCGGCTTATGTGACTCAATCTGAAGTGAATGCTCTTTGGAAATCCTCCCTGAAATTGATGATCAGGGAATGCAGAACCACCAAAAAAGTGCCTGAAGCGCTGGTGGAAATAATAAAGCATAATCTGTATGCAAAATATGTTTGCTACAATGCTGCCATGGAGCACATAGAAATTGGTATAAATGAATCACAACAAAGTGCAAAGACCTATCCCACGATCCAGGTTTACAGTTTTCCGCTTACAGAGATTGCCAACAGGCTAACCGCTTCATACAAGAGCAAAAGAGGAGATCTGGAATTTTATGCAAAGGTTTTTCAGGGGAAAAGGCTCGACGACAGGATGTCTATTCTGTAGCTCCCGTTTTTCTTACATATGGAATTGCCTTCTGAAAAGCGTTTTAACCCTCCGCTGAGCTTAAATAACCATAAAAACAAAGCTATGAAAAAAGGATTTTTAATAGATATGGATGGGGTGATCTATGGTAACGATACTCTGATCCCGGGAGCCGATAGATTTATCGAACAATTACAGGAAAAGGAGATCCCGTTCCTTTTCATGACCAATAACAGTCAGCGTACTCCGCTGGATGCCGTGAATAAAGTGGCAAAAATGGGAATAAATATTACCTAGCAGAATGTCTACACCAGTGCTATGGCAACAGCTTCTTTTCTATCGTTTATGAAGCCGCACGGCAGTGCATATGTGCTTGGAGAAGGAGGCCTGATCACCAGCTTGGCCCGCGAAGGTTACAATCTGGTCAATCAGCGACCCGACTTTGTTGTAGTGGGAGAAGGACGCAATTTCACATTAGAAATGGTGAATGCAGCTGTAGATATGATCCTGTCCGGCTCGAGATTAATTGCGACCAATCTTGATCCATCTCCAAAAAAGACAGGCTGGACCAATCTGGGAATCCGTGCTGTAGTGGCAATGATAGAAGAAGCCACAGGTAAAAAGGCATTTTCGGTGGGGAAACCGAGTCCGGTGATGATGCGTTCTGCAAGGAAATATCTAGGTCTGGAAGCAAAAGAGACGGTGATCATAGGCGACACTATGGATACCGATATTCTTGGAGGCGTGCAGCTGGGATATACTACCATCCTAACCCTTTCGGGCATTTCCACAAGAGAAAGTCTTAATGATTATGCCTTCAAACCCGATATTATTGTCGATTCGGTAATGGACCTGGACCTTGAGGAGGTTTTCAATCTTCACAACAAGGCCTTCGCTTAAGCTATTTCTCAGGTAAGTAAGTAAAAACGATAAAAGCTCTTCATCGGGAAACTCAGGGGAAGGGCTTTTCTTCAATATTAAACAGTCAGACTAGTAGAAGCTAATTTTTACTCACAGAGTCTCTGTGAATTGTTATTCCAACAAGAATATTTGCTGAAAGCAGGAGGATGAAGAGAACAGCTTTTCCGGCGAGGTAACCGTAACCATATTCTGTAAGACGATCAAAATCACTAACCAGAATGTCGAAAATCTGTACGGCCAGAAATAATGTGAATAGGAAAAGGATTCCGAAAATGACTTTTTTCATGGGTAAGAAAAAAGGGCGGAATTACCCGCCCGATTAAAAATTACTTGGTAACTGTCGTAGTTGTTGGAGTGTAAAGTCCAAAAGTTAGTGCATTTACCAATCCGTTTACAAAAGTTTGTCTGGTGTGAACGGTGTAGTTCTCTGCTCCATCGGCCATTGCTTTAGAATCTGATACTCCCACGGGGGCCAATCCATAAATTACATAGTGATTCCACTTGGTAACCTCTTGATTACCCTGAGCTCCATTCCCTACTACCGAAGTGTAGGAAAAACAGGAAGTTAGAAGAATTGATGCTGTAAAAGCAACAGCGGTCATTTTTGCCAATTGTTTGATCATTGGATGATTTTTTGGTTAGATAAAATTTAAAAATGGTTCAAACCTTCAGTCCGGTAATAGGCTGAAGAATAGCGTAGGGACTGCGAATATATAAAAATTAGCTATATTTTAAGAAAGTTCTTTGAATAAGTAAAGTTTTTGGGAGTTCTGGATTAGGAACAATGTAATTGACCAAATATTGCTGGGTTTTTGTATTTTGAGCCAAGCAAAATTCACCTTACATGAAAAAAATATTTCCCTTGTTCCTGCTACTTTTTGTAGGTACGCTTGTCTCTGCTCAAAAATCTCCGCTGGAGCTCACAGATTTCTTTGATCTGGAATTTGTTTCAGACCCCCAGATCTCTCCCGATGGAAAGAAGATCATTTACGTGAGGAATTTTAAAGATATTATGACAGATCGCAGTCATTCCAATCTCTGGATCGTAAATGCCGATGGTAGTCAGAACCGGCCGCTTACTTCCGGAAATCAAAATGATGTTTCCCCGCGCTGGTCACCTGATGGGAGCAAGATCGTCTTCCTTTCAAATCAGCAGGATGAGAAAATGAAACTTTTTCTCATGTGGATGGATACCCGGGAAACTTTTCCGCTTACCAATACCTCAAAAACCCCCGGCAATGTGAGCTGGTCCAATAAAGGTGATCAACTGGCTTTTACCATGTTCGTTCCGCAGCAGCAGGAGTCCATTGTTAAACTTCCGCAGAAGCCCGAAGGTGCGAAATGGAATGATGCCCCTGTTTATATTGATCAGCTTAAGTACCGGGGGGACGGGCAGGGATACCTAAAATCCGGAAACAACCAGATCTTTATCGTTTCGACTGACGGTGGAACTCCCAGACAGCTAACTTCTGAAAATGAAAACCTCGGTGCGCCGGAATGGTCAGCAGATGACAGCAAGTTATATTTCTCGGCCAATCTGCATGAGGACTCGGACCTGGAGCCGAATAACTCTGAAATTTATGAGCTGCAAGTAGCTTCCGGAGAAATAAAACCGCTTACTGAAAGACTAGGACCCGACAGCAGTCCGGAAGTTTCTCCCAAAGGGGATCTCATCGCCTTCACCGGCTATGACGATGAATACCTGGGTTACCAGATGAGCGAACTTTACGTTATGAATCCTGATGGGTCAAACATACGGCATCTGTCGGCTGATTTTGACAGGGATATAGAGAATATTCAGTGGGATGGAAAGGGCAGAGGCCTTTATTTCCACTACAACGACCGCGGAAAAACGAAAATTGGACACATCGACCTGAAAGGAAAAACCGAAACAGTTGCCGAAGATCTTGGCGGACTTTCCCTCGGGAGACCCTATAATGCGGCTGCTTTTTCAGTTTCTAATAACGGAAAGCTGGCTTACACACTCGGTACTCCGGCACATCCCGCCGATCTTGCCGTGAAGGACGGAAGAAATGTAATACGAATTACGAACCTAAATGAAGATCTTTTCTCCTACCGCGAACTGGGAAATGTGCAAGAGATGACCTGGAAATCTTCTTTTGATCAAAGGGAAATTCAGGGCTGGCTGGTGACTCCGCCAGACTTTGATCCGAACAAGAAATACCCTTTTATCCTTGAGATCCACGGTGGCCCTTTCGCGAGCTACGGATCTGTTTTTTCAGCAGAGATACAGGCTTTTGCCGCGGCAGGTTATGTGGTGCTTTACGCCAATCCGCGGGGGAGCAGTGGTTATGGTGCAGAATTCGGAAACCTGATCCATCACAACTATCCAAATCAGGATTATGACGATCTCATGAGTGGGGTAGATGCTGTAATTCAAAAAGGCTTTATTGAGGAAAAGAACCTGTTCGTAACCGGAGGCAGCGGCGGCGGAGTACTAACGGCATGGATCATTGGAAAGAACAATCGGTTTAGTGCAGCCGTTGTGGCAAAGCCGGTGATCAACTGGTACAGCTTTGTGCTTTATGCAGATAATCCGGGTTTCTTTTATAAATACTGGTTCCCTTCCAAGCCTTGGGAAGATCCTGAACATTATATGAAGCGATCCCCCATCTCTCTTGTGGAGAATGTGACCACACCTACGATGCTTTTAACGGGAGAGGAAGATTACCGCACACCAATAGCAGAATCTGAACAATATTATACAGCGCTTAAACTGGAGGGTGTTGATGCAGCCATGGTTCGCATCCCCGGTGCCTCACACGGAATTGCCAACAGGCCCAGTAATCTTGTTGCTAAAGTAGCGGCTATTTTGGCGTGGTTTGAGAAATACAGGGAGTAAACCGGTTCCCTGTTGCCGGTTGCCGGTTCCCAGTTGCGGGGTGTGAAAAAGAATCAAGAGCCATGATTTAGGTTTTTGACTGAGTACGCTATTCTGGTTGGAATTTGGCCCTCCTTCGCCTACTATGGCTCCGGCGGGTAAATGCTTGGAATTTCTGTTTCCTGTTACCTGTTGCCGGTTGCCGGTTGCGGGTTGTGAAAAAGAATCAAGGACCAAGAACCAGGAGTTAAGACTTGTTTGAGTAAGCTAATCTATTTGGAATTTGGAATTTGGTGCTTGAGATTTAATCTTATGATAAAGATATAAAAGCCAAAATTTAATTAATGATCTAAAACGATGTAAATTAGAAAGGTAATTACTGCCTTTGCGGGACAATCGAAAGGTTAATTCAATTAACTATGAAAACACCACAAGAAACCACAGATCAACGCACCGGAGGCGATTTTTTGATTTATCGGGCGAAAGTGAATCCTTCTTATAACGAAGGTCTTTCCGAAGAAGAGCAGATGATCCTTGGCAGCGTAAAGGAATTCGTTCAACGTGACGTGCAACCCCTGGCAGAGGAGATAGAACATCAAAAGGAGCACAGCCGCTCGGTGGCCCTGCTGGAAAAAGCGGGGGGTCTGGGGCTGCTGGGGCTTGGTATTTCTGAGGAATACGGAGGCATGCCGGTTTCGTTTACCACCAGCCTCAGAGTGGTGGAGGAGGTGGGCCGGGTGTCTGGATTCTCCCCCACCTTTGGGGTGCAGACCAGCATTGGCATTTCACCCATCCTCTTCTACGGTTCTCCCGCCCAGAAGCAGCGATACCTGCCAAAACTGGTGAGCGGAGAGTGGAAAAGCTGCTATTGCCTTACCGAACCTGACTCAGGCTCTGATGCCAACTCCGGAAAGACCAGAGCCACACCTGTGGAAGACGGCGCCGCTTACCTGCTCACCGGACAAAAAATGTGGATCACCAATTCCGGATTTGCCAATATCTTCCTCGTGTTCGCCAAAGTGGAGGATGACAAAAACCTGTCTGCCTTTATTGTGGAAAAGGATTTTGGAGGCATCAGCCTGGGTGAGGAAGAGCGCAAGATGGGAATTAAAGGTTCCTCTACGCGGCAGGTGTTCTTTAATGAGGTGCGGGTTCCAGCGGAAAATATGCTGGGAAAAAGGGAGGAAGGTTTTAAGATCGCCCTCAGCGTGCTGAATTCGGGTCGCATCAAACTGGGTGCAGCGGCCATAGGTACCTCAAAAAGGGCCTTTGACCTGGCCGTGGAATACGCTAACAACCGAAAGCAGTTCGGGAGCCCCATTGCTCACTTCGGGGCTATTCAGCATAAGCTGGCACAAATGGCGGTAAGGATCTTTGCCCTGGAGGCCGCAACCTACCATACGGGATACCTTATCGATGAGAAAATGGGCTTTTTAAAAGCTGAAGGTCTTTCCGAAGAAAAGGCAGAGAACGCCGCGGTATTGGCTTACGGGATCGAATGTGCCATCGTGAAGGTTTTCGGTTCTGAATGCCTGGGCCTGGTGGTCGATGAGGGGGTGCAGATTTTTGGGGGAATGGGATTTTCTGAAGACGCGCCCATGGCAAGGCTGTACCGTAATGCCCGCATCACCCGTATATACGAGGGCACTAATGAGATCAACCGGATGCTGATTGTGGATATGCTGCTGAAGAAAGCCATGAATGGTGAGCTGGAGCTGCTACAGGCGGCCGAAAATGTCCGGCAGGAAGTCAGCTCCCTTCCGAAGGAAAACGAGAAGGTAGAAGATGCACCGGAAACAGCCTTCGAGGTTCTCGAAAATCTCAAAAAAGTTAGTCTTCTCATTGCTGGTGCCGCTGCAAAGCGGCTTGGAAAGAAGCTAAAGGAAGAACAGGAGGTGCTGATGCATATTTCAGATATGATCATTCAGGCATACGTACTGGAAAGCGTACTAACAAAAACCGGAAATCATGGACCTGGTGCGGGAGAGATAGATACTGTAACTTTTCATGACATCAGCCGCGTCTTTGTGTATGAATCGGTCGAAAATTTAAGGCAGGCAGGACAGGAGGCCATCCTGGGCTTTGCCGAAGGGGAGGAGCGTAGCTTGTTATTAATGGGATTAAAGCATTTCACCAAACCCGTCAGGTTTAACCTGAAGGAGGCAAGGAGAAGGATCGCCCAAAGCATGATAGCTGAAGGGAGGTATGTGTAGGTTCAAGGATTAATGTTTAAGGTTCAAGGAGAGAGCCAAGAACCAAGAGCCAAGACTTTTTTTGAGTAAGTTATTCATTTTGGAATGTGGAATTTGGTGCCTGGGATTTCTGTTCCCTGCTTCCTGTTGCCGGTTCCGGGTTACGGGTTACGTATGTGGCCTTACCCCATTGCGCAGAAACCTTTTAGCGACTGGAGCAATCATAATCCCGCGAATTCAGAGTCTAATTTTAAATGACCTTGTACTTAGCTCAACCTGGTTATGAAAAGCTACAGTGACTAATTCAAATAAATATCCCCAGTTACGGTACTTAAGCTAAGTTGGTTTTCAGAATCCTGAAGGTCTTTAGTAACTTCCTGTCCTACAAGACCTTTTTTCCTTGCGGCAGCCGGATCATAACCGTGAATATTGCCCATAACTGTTTTGGCTTTATACGAGCTGTCTTTGACAGGAAGATCGATCTTTCCGGTGACTGATTTCAACTCGAGATTTCCTTTGAATTTTTCAATATTCACATCCCCCACAACAAGGTCGATCCGGATATTTCCCTGCAGAAATTCTGAAGTCAGGCTGCCGGTAATGCTCGATAATTCCATTTCCACTCCTTCGGGTACAAACAGGGTGTAATTGATCTCCTGTTTAAGATCATTTCTTTTGCCAAATTCGTCGTGGTAAGCCTCAATAAGTTCTACAGAATTAGAACAGATCTCAATGTTTGAATCGCTGCTGTTCAGTTTCAGCTCATACAATTCCTTATACTTTTCATCTTCCATCTTTACGGAAGCCACGATCTTAATAGCCGACTTTTTCCATGTTTTTAGTTCGATGTCACTTGCGAAATCTAAATCTGCAATAACCTGCTGCCCCTTGTAAGCAACTTCTTTTTCCAGCTTTTTCTCAGGCTGTACATTTACGATGAGCAATACGAATAGTAATAAACTTAAAGTTTTCATTGTTCGGTTTTTTGATTGATTGATGTTTACTCTTTCTATAAAGACGAGCAGAAATCTCCCGTGTTGCAAAAATTCTGTTCCCGGTTGCCGGTTGCGGGTCGAAAAAAAGAATTAAGAGCCAAAAAATAAGAACCAAGAGCCTAGAGCCTGGAGCCAAGACTTTGTCTGAGTAAGCTATCAGTTTTGGAATTTGTGATTTGGTGCCTGGTATTTAGAATTTACTTTCTTCATCCTCAAATTTTCAAATCATCACATTTTTTCAAATCTGATTTTGGGATTTGGTGCTTGAAATTTAAAAAGATTGCAGCTCTGGTGTCAGGCTGAGCTATTTTCACGACCGACAGGGAGTGGAAAAATGGTCGAAGCCGTGAGTGGAATCACTAAGTTAAAATGTTTTTTTATCGGTGCTTAGATTTTATCCTGTTCCTTGTTTATTGATCATTGTTCATTGAGAAAAAGCCACGGATTCACAGATATGTTTTATTCACTCATGCTCTAAATCTCTTGAAAATTTTTCCGGCTCCCTTTAGAGGGAGGGGTAAAACGGAAAAATTTCTGTCCTTCAAAAATTTCTCGCAGAGATCGCAGAGATAATCGCTAAGGTCGCAAAGAATTTTGTCTCCAATTTGAATTTGGCCCTCCTTCGCACAAGCTTCGGCGGGTAAATGCCTGGTATTCGGAATTTACTTTCTTGATCTTCAAATTTTCAAATCATCACATCTTCAAATCTGTTTCTGGGATATAGCTCCGCACTACAAACTTCTGATCACTGACCACCAATCACTGATCACTAAATTGTATTTTTGCATTGCTATGAAAAAATCTTTGAGTTACCTGTGGCCACTTACCAAAAAGTTTGAATCTCACTACAGCGGAAAGCTGGAAGTTACCTGGATCAATGGACGGAAAGTACTTGACAGCGCAAATGCGAATTACTCTTATGGAGCATTGCAGGAGGTGCTGGACCGCGGCCTCGCAGAAATCCGTGCAGATCGTGAAGCCCCGGTGCTGCTTTTAGGACTGGGTGGCGGAAGTGCAGTTCCCCTGCTGCGGAACAAATACGGATACTATGGAAAGGTCACTGCCGTGGAACTGGATAAAGCAATCATTGAGATCGCTATCAACGAATTCGGAATAGAAGCACATCAACCTCTTGCACTTATCTGTGAAGATGCTGAACTATATGTGAAATCAACAACAGAAGAATTCGGACTTATTATTATCGATCTGTTTATTGATCTGCAGGTGCCGGAGCAATTCTTTTCAATTGAATTCTGGAAGAATATTGCCGGATTACTAAAACCCGGTGGCAAAGTACTTTTCAACGCCGGAGTAAATTCCGCTCATGACGAGCAGATAAACTACCTGCTCAAAAGTGACATTTTAGGAATACATTTCCGGAAAAAAGAGGATGTTTATAGGAGTAATACCCTGTTGATAGGGGAGAGGAGTTAGAATATCGGTTCGATCCCTGTGAGATTTTATTGCACCGGAGTTACTACAGGTTCTTTACGGCTCTTATCTTTCTTATTTCCCATGTATACCAGCAGCATCGCACCGGGAAACATAATGATGCTATAGATGGCTGCCGGAATGGTCATTACCGAATTTTCCAGGATTCCCGCTGCTATGGCAATGCCCAGGGTGCCGTTCACAATTCCCACTTCAATGCCTACGGCAAGGGAGCGGGCTTTATTTTTCGTGATGGCTTTAGTGATATAATAGCCTGACAGCATCCCCAGCAGGTTCAGCAATAAAGACAGCGGACCCGCTTTGATAAAGAATTCCACCAGATTTGCACGTTCTTTAATAAGTACGGCAGCTATAATTAAAACCAGAAATACAGCCGACAAAATTTTCACCGGTTTCTCTGCCTTATGGGCCAGACGGGGCCACTTTTTAAAAAGTAACATGCCTATAGAAACCGGAAGGATGGTAATAAGCAGGATCTGAATAATCGTTTTGAAGAAGGGAAGTTCGATCATCTGTCCTTCTCCCATAAATTGTATCATCCCCAGGTCCACCAAAATGGGAATTGTAAAAACCGTGATCACACTTGCGATAGCTGTTAAAGTAATAGACAGTGCCACATCCCCTTTTGCAAGATGGGTAATAAGATTGGTTGTTGCACCTCCGGGACAGGCTGCGAGCAAGACGAACCCGACAGCCAGCTCCGGCTGTAAGGGGATGAGGTATAGGAGTCCGAAAGTAAGTGCAGGTATGAAAAGAAGCTTTAAGATCAGTCCGATGCCCACTGCCCTTGGAAAGAGGATCACATTTTTAAAGTCGGCAGGTTTCAGGGTAAGGCCCATGCCCAGCATGATGATAAAAAGAGCAAGAGGTAAAAAGACCTGGGTGAGGAGGTTGGCTTCCATAACCTTAAATTAAATGAAGTATTTCCAAAGATGTTTCAACAGATTCTATGATGTTATTAAAAGCTCAGAATATTTGACCATTTCAGGAGAAACAAAACGAATAATGTACCTCCCGTACCAACAAATACTACTCCTTGCCAATAGAAAAATCTGGTTGCCCATTGCTTCCACACCTTTTGACCATATTCTTTCTGAAAATGGCCACGGGTGATCCTCCAAAAAAGAAAGCTGATTATTATAAATACCAATACCGCTATAATCCAGATTTTTTCCATTTATTGAATTATTTTTCTACCATATTTTATGGGCTCAACTTCAGAGAAATGCAGATTTAAAATATGCAGGCTTTCTGTAAATCTATTAATTTTCTGCAAAGCCTTCTGCGGAAAACCGTAATGCTTCCGTAGATAAGGCTTCAAAAGTGAAATTTTTCTATTAATTTTCTGAAAAGAAGGCAGAAAGCTACGGGAGGAAATTAAAATTTATAATTAAAGTTCAGCAGGATCAGGTACTCTTTTGCTCCGCAATAAACCTATCATGTGTCCCACACCAATTCCCACATAAGTTCTGTCCTTGTTAAGCTGAACCATTGGCGAAAGGGTTAATCCATAAAACCTGCTTAGCGGAAATTCTATCTTGGGATTGATGATAAGGCTTAGGGTACGATATTTATCATACTCCCAGGTATAATTTTCCTGCAAGAGGTGACTTCCGGTGCTTTGCCAGTTTCCAGGTTCCTTGATTGTCGAATAGCCCAGGCCTACAGATAAATTCACGCGAATAGTGGCCTTTTTATTCAGATTGTAAATTCTTCCTGCTCCCAGCTGAAAATGTTTCAGCTGGTCCACGGGAGTTCCAAATCCCAGTAACAGGGCGTTAAAAAGTCCGGAAGTATAATCGTGGGGAAGGGTTTCCGCCTTTCGGATGTTACCGATATAACCCAGCTTGAAAGAATATTTTTCCTTGTATAAATAATTATAGCTGAAATCTAATCCATAGTAATTTCCAAAGCCCAACTCTCCCGATACGTAAAAAGAATGTTTCTGTTCCTCCTGAGCCTGAGCCAGATTGACGCCGGTGATCATTAGCAGAAATAATAGAAATGGTTTTAAAGTCATAATTATCTTTTACATCTGGTACACATCTGATTTCCGCGGGAAAAGATTCCGGATGATCATTGGTTTATATTATCTGGGTGAGATACACTATTGCGAAGATCCAGCCTAAATAGAGCACAGTGTACGACAGGGAATACGCTATAGACGAAAAAATATCTCCCACGGTTTTGTCTGACTTATTAAAGACCAGTTTTAAAGCTCTAAAAAAGATCCAGTACAGCATCATGATAATGATGAACAGCGAAAACCAGAAGATCGCTTCGAGCAGCACTATTGCTAAAATAATGGCAACGGTCATCACGATCCATAAAACTATTGACATGAGTATTCCCGCAATGCCTTCCCCCACATCTGTATCTGGAGTGCTAAATGTTCCGGGGGCGCTGTAGTTGAGAATATCACCGGTTTTATAGGATTGATATTTTGGAAAATCGTCTTCAAGACCAACTCCCTTAAACAGTCCGTAAGCCATAAAAGCAAAAAGTATGAAGCCTATGATAGAAAGGGATAAATACAAATTAGAGGTGACTTCCCTGTTGTAATTGATCCCGGTGAGCCAAACGGTAAGAAAGGTTACACCAATGACCAGAAGGGAAATTATAAAGAGGGTTTTTCCTTTGAAAAAAAGTTTCTTCTGCGAGAGATTCATCTGTAGTCTTGTGAGGATGTAAGGGTAAATCTATTAAAATTCTGTTAAAGCAGCATGTGGGAAACTGTAAGCTTCTGCAGAAAAGTTTATTGAAGCATTCCGGAAGCATAGAAAAGCTTCTTTAATCTCCGCTCAACAATAGAAGCTTGAAATTTTGTGGCTCCCTCACTTTCTATTACTGTCCGGGTTAAGGACAAGTAGAAGTGCATTGAGATTATCCAGGTTGAGAAATTTGTATTGATTCGGGTGGCAATGTTTTTTATCTTAAACCTCTCGCTTTTAATTCACGGGGTAAAATGCAGCTGTAAACGAATTTGTTGATGGGAGTCTCTATCCCATGCTTTTCTCCCATTTTCACGACGCTGCCATTTTGATATTCAATCTCCGATGGTTTTTGATCCCAGACATCTCTGGTTAGGGAGGAAGTAGAAGAGGGTGGGAAAGTGTCAATGAATGCAACTGCCTTCCCGACAAAGTCAGATTCTATTTTCACTCCGGCTTTTTTAGACAATAGAAATATTTCATTGAGGAGCCCGATCATGAGCTGCCGGGTTTCCTTTGTTTCTCTTAATTCCCCGTATGTGGTTTCTGAAACTGCCAATAAGCCACTCACACAAATTAAAATGAATTTTCTCCATACATCGGCTTCAATATCTTCAGATATGGTCGACTCAATTCCGGCGGACTTGAATATGCGGTCGATCCCGGAAATTCTTTCTGTTATTGATTTATCCAGCTCTCCAAAGACTATTGTAGGGGTAACTCCTATATGGTGAATCACTCCCGGGGATTCAATTTTACTAATGATGCGGCATAATCCGCCTAAAACATTTCTTTTATCAATCTTTTCTGACAATTCATCTGCTGCCAGCACACCATTTTGTAATGGAAGAATAACGGTGTCTTTGTGAAGGACTTTCCTGATATCCTCCCGAATCTCTTTTATTTGCCAGGCCTTTACACCCAGTATTATTAAGTCTGGTTGATCAATTTCTGTGATCTTTTCAGTTGCCCTGAGGTTAGCAACTCTAAAATCACCAAGAATGCTCTTCACAACAAGACCGTTGTTTTGTATGGCCTTTAAATGCTCTCCCCGGGCAATAAAATGCACATCATGTCCGGCTTTCACCAGTTTTGCTCCAAAGTATCCTCCAACCCCTCCTGCTCCTATAATTGCTATTTTCATGTAATAAATTATTTTTTAAGATCTGTTCCTCGTTCACAGTTGCTAAAAACCAGTGCAGCAGGAAAAGAAAAGAATGCGGATTCCGGCAAATTTATTGAAATAATGTTGAGGCATATTTGAAAACCGTAAAGCTTCTTCAGAAAGAGGTCCTGAAAATGTCATTTTTGGGAGGTCATGCTGAAGAACGTTTAGCCGAGAGAGAGAATTTGCAGATTTTTTTAGCTGAAGCGGCAGGCTCAAAAACGGAGGCATTCATTTATCGACGGCCTATGCGGGCGTGACCAAAATTAGGGCTGTAGATTTCATGTCTCAGTAAAAGATCGGAGGTGAGAAATCCTATGGCCTGTTGCGCCTTTTCTTCGGATGTCAGTCTCATTAGTAGGTCCCTTTTTATGTGGCGGTCATTCAAAACATATACTTCAAAGGAATTAAAGGAAGAAGCAAGATCGGGTTTAGCCGCCGAAAAAAAGGCGTACTTCCTGCTCCTTCGAAATTTCAGGATCGAGATCACAGGCCGGTCAAGAATATTAATGGAACTGGCAAAAAGCACTTTGCCCCTAAAGAATCTGGCCTTAAAGAGCTTTCCGTCGCTTTTCAGAAAACCTTTTTTTGAAAATGCAATGATTGCCACAATCAAAATGATAGCTGCAAAGAATAAAATGAAAAACGGACTGCTCCAGTGCAGCCCTAATCCCAGGAGATCAATAATGATCACCAGCACCGGACTCGAAAGCCCTAAAAGGTGAATTTTCTGATGTGTTGTGAAGCTGTCTTGCAGGATTAGTTTTTCTCTTTCCATGTATGTTTCCTTTAAATTAAGTCATAAGAACAGCTTCTCGTTATTAATATTGGAGTGGTTCGCTCTGGAGCTGGGAATCCCTGCAGCTGGATACTTTAAAGCCGTTATTCTTTTCCCTGGTTTTTGGAACCGAACTGAAGCATATGACCGCAGGATCGTTCCCTGAAAAAGTGATGTATTGCTTATATGTTCGTACACGATTGGAGCAGCCACAAAGCTGTTTTTGATTCACTTTTCTACAGGTAGGGAACGAGAAAAGAGGAAATTATAAGTAAATATAAATAAAATGATGAATCTGCTGCTGCTGAAGTTGAAATTCCGGTAAGAAATCAGTTAACAGGTAGAATTGTCCCAAAATAAGGTTCCAAAAATGGCATTTTTGAGAGGTGTTCTTTTGGCTTCACTTCTGCAGTATGAAGAGCAGATCGTCTATATTTGATCAAAATTTGATGCAGCTTAACTTTATTTGAGACCAATGATCCTGCTTAGTTTACTCGATACCGGCTTACCTATCACCAACCCGGTGCTCAAGTTTCTATTGATCCTGCTCATTATTTTGGTCGCTCCCCTGCTCCTTAACAGGATCAAAATTCCGCCGCTTCTCGGACTTATTATTGCCGGGGCTGTGGTTGGACCTAACGGATTCAACCTTATGGAAAGGGACAGCGGCATCATACTTTCGGGAACTGCCGGTTTGCTCTACATCATGTTTCTCGCCGGACTCGAAATTGATATGGGCGACTTTAAAAGGAACAGTAAGAAAAGTTTGGTCTTCGGGATGTACACCTTTCTCATCCCAATGGGACTGGGATTTTTAGCTGGATTCTACGTGCTTTCATTTTCTGTTCCTACCTCGATCCTGCTGGCCAGTATGTTTGCTTCCCATACGCTTATAGCCTATCCGCTCATTAGTAAAATGGGAGTGGCAAAGAACAGGGCGGTGAATATTGCCGTTGGCGGCACCATGATCACTGATACTCTGGCACTGCTGGTCCTGGCAGTAATTGTGGGAATGACCGCCGGAGAAGTAAATACTGCTTTCTGGGTGAGGCTTTCGGTTTCCATTTTCGCTTTTGGAATGATCGTGTGGTTCTTATTTCCTGTGATTGGAAGATGGTTTTTCAAGAACTTTCAGGACCATGTTTCCCAGTACATCTTCGTTCTGGTGATGGTATTTCTGGCGGCAGTGTTGGCCGAATTAGCCGGGATTGAAGCCATTATCGGAGCTTTCCTGGCGGGACTGGCCTTGAACAGGCTTATTCCGCAGACCTCGCCGCTTATGAACAGGATCGAATTTGTGGGGAACGCCATTTTCATCCCTTTCTTCCTCATTGGCGTAGGAATGTTAATCGATTACCGGGTGTTCTTTCAGGATCTGGAAACCATAAAGGTGGCAGCTGTAATGACAGTTGTGGCCACCTCGGCAAAATTCACTGCGGCCTGGCTTACTCAAAAAACCTATAAATTTACTGCAGATGAGCGCAGTTTGATCTTCGGACTCAGCAATGCGCAGGCAGCGGCCACCCTGGCTGCGGTTCTTATTGGTTACAATATCATCACCGGGGAAACTGCATCAGGCGAGCCTATAAGGCTGCTGAATGAAAGTGTACTTAACGGAACTATTCTTATGATTCTGGTGACCTGTACCATTGCCTCCTTTGTCGCTCAAAAAGGAGCCAGGAACCTTTCAATGGCCGAGGCTTCAGGAATTGCTTCCGAAGAAGAAGAGGTAAGTGAGAGAATTTTGATCCCGGTGAGTAATTCAGAAACAGTTGAAGAACTGCTCAACATGGGCCTAACTGTGAAATCGAAGAAAAATATTTCGGGGCTGTATGCGCTGTCCATCATCAAGAATGATACAAAGGATGAAGCTGCGGTGAAGAATTCGGCTAAATTGCTCAGTAAAGCTTCTCATATTGCTGCGGCGACCGATAATTTTCTGAATGAACTGGTGCGCTATGACATCAATATCGTCAACGGGATCAACAGCGTGGTTAGGGAGCAGAAGATCACAGACCTTATTCTTGGTCTACATCAAAGGACCGGGATCTCCGATTCTTTCCTGGGGGAGCTTACGGAAGGGATCATCACAAAATGTAACACCACCACCTTTATTTATAAGCCGGTGCAGCCACTAAATACCGTCAAAAGACATGTGATCATTGTGCCCGAAAATGCCGAAAAAGAACATGGTTTCCCATTCTGGCTGATCAAGATCTGGAACATAGGCAGAAGTACCGGCGCGAAACTCGTTTTTTATTCGGCTGCAGAAACCGGAAAATATCTGAAAGAAGTATTCGCCAAACATCCTGTGGAATGTGATTTTAGAGAGTTTAGCGAATGGGAGGATTTTCTCATTCTTTCGCGGGAAGTGCAGAATAATGACAATCTCTTTATTGTCATGAGCCGAAAGGGAAAACTCTCCTATAACAGCAACATGGAAAGAATTCCAAATTATCTAAACTCGTATTTCGACAAGAACAGTTTTATCCTTGTGTATCCGGTGCAGGCAGGAATGTCCGACACAGGAGGTATAGATCTTACGAATCCCTCAATTCTTCAACCGGTGGAGAAACTGGATGAAATAGGAAAAACTATTTCGAGGCTGTTTAGGCGCAAATAAGACAGAGGCAGAAAAGGGCTCCAAAAATGTCATTTTTGGGAGGTAAGGAGGGTGGTTATTCAGAGGCCTCGAATGGTGGAGGGGGAGGAGGTATTGGGGAATATTCGGTAATGAGAATATCGTATTCAAAGAAGTCAGTTTTTTCTCCGGAATTCATTTTTCCGAATACTTCTGCTATTTCGGCCAGCACCTTTTTTGCAGTTGAAATATCTTCGTTTTCTTCAAAATACAAATGAATCAGGCCGCGTTTCATTATATCTTTTTTTATGCGGAAGAAGTATGGTTTGTTGCTGATCTCAGTAACCAGATCCTCCAGGTTTTCTATGGGTTCTTTAATGATTCCGAAAGGGGACCTGACTATGCTGTCATTGATGATAGTGATCTGTATCTGTTGAAAGTGACAACTAGTTTCCCGCGGATTGGGGCAGCGGGCGTTGGCTGTTAAGTGAAATGCTTTCTCATCAAATGTAAATTTTAAACCTGCTGTTTTTCTCTCACAAGCCAGTGCTGCCATTTGTGAGGTTAACTCCGGAATATTATTGACGGAATCAATGTCGATGATGTTGAATTCCTCTTTTGTCAACAACTCTTTATAGTCCGCAGAATAGACCTCTTCCTGAAGGATATGTTCTTCAAGTGTGGAGCAACTATAAAGGCTTAAAAGCAGAATTAAAAAGGAAAATCCGGTTTTCATGTGCAAACGTTTTCAGGCTTCATCAGGAGAAAATTTTTCTTCAATAAATCTGCCACTACCATAAATCTATAGAAAAATGTGGGAAAATTCTTTTGCTGCCTTAAAGCCTTCCGTAGGAAAAGGGTTCAAAAATGGCATTTTAGAAAGGTATTTTTTTGAAGGGATTCTGACTAAATTTGCTACAGCAGATGTGGATCTTCGACGTTGTATATGATATCCACAATTTCCAGTTTCAGCCAGGTCCAGTCTTCATTTTTCAATTTCCAGGTGGCAGTCATTTTTGAAGGAACCCTTATGCCCTCAAATCTTTCATAATCCTCAACCTGCAGCACCCACTCGTGGCGTTTTGCATCAACTTCGTTGCCTTTGTAGCGCATTGCCGAAAATTTGATAAAGTCTCCATCGTCGTTGAAATAAAAGGTGCCGCTGCCCGTAGTTCCCATGTAATCCAGGGTGGCAATAGCAGTATTATCATTCACTTCTTTCCAACTAACGTAAGGGCTGAAGGCTAGAGTAGGGAGCCATACCATTTCTCCCAGGTATCGCTGCAGACTGCCCTCGTCGAGTTTCTCGCCTTTCCCATCCACAACGTTCACCAGTCCCTCTAATTTGATAAGCATTTCTCCTTTCCCGTCTTCGAATTTGTCTCTGCCTTTAAACCCGATGAAATCATTCATCCTGGCATCTACGCTCCAGATAAAAGCAGGGACGTCTACGGTAGAGTATTGAAGGGCCGTAGCCTTGAGCCATTTCTCCTGGCCCGGCTTCATTTTCATTTGCATTTTTTGAATTATCTTACCGTTATTTATAAACGGTTTCCCTACAATTCCGGAAGTTCTGAGCCATTTCTGAACGGGCTGGGGCAGGCCTGTGAGGTCTTTTTCTGAAACCATTTTCTCTTTAGGCACTGTACTCTGGCTTAAAAGTCTGCCGGTATCTGCCTCTACCAGTTTGCTAAAATTATAGGAGCCGAGGGAAATTATAGCCACAACCAGGATAATGAGGTTCGGCAGGGTAGCTGCCCTGGCGTCTTTCCAGTAGAGAATGACAAGTACCTGGGAAACTGCCACAGCGATGAGGGCCAGAAGCCAGCTGAATTTATAACCGGTCCACCAGGAAATCCCGTAAATGAGGATGAGAAGCCCGGTCACCAGCCATATCAGACCTAGGGCTCTGGAAATTGGAAGACTGAGCTCTTTAATTTCTGCGAGGCCGAAACCTTTTACGAATCCTAAAAAATGGAGGAGCCCGTGTAATATTATGAGTATCAGAAAAGCTGTTCTCATCTTAATTAATTTATTTGCCAGGCCGCAGAAAGTCTTGTTTACTATCTGCCGATCCTGATTGTTTTAGCGAGGGCATCAAATAATTCTGAACTGTCCTCCGTCACCTGCCCATCGGTAAAGTTGAGCTGAAAAAAGTAGCTGCCGTAAGGGATTGCATAGGTCCTGCTTCTCACTTTTATACTTTCTCCCGCAGGTGTTTGCATGGTAAATTTGCCAACAAAATAAACCGACTTTACTCCGCCAACTTCAACGACTTTGGGAGCGGTATCGAATGTAAAATCTGAAAAGTATTGTTTAAAGCTGTTCGCACTTTGAGTTATAAGGTTGGTGAATTCTGCAAAGTTTCGGGTAGCGTTTGCTCTTACGTTCAGCTGAATTGTGGGAATTAGACCGGCATGAGATTCTGGATTGTATTTATAAAAGGACGTAAGCAGCAGGGAACCGTTATGATCGCTAATTAGCTTCTGTAATTCCGCTTCTTTAAGATCAAATTTTCCCAAGTTCTGAAGCAGTTCCCGATTGTCTGTCTGCACCCAGTTTTCAGGTTGGGCCATCGCAAATCCATACTGTCTGCTTTCAAATGTTGCCTGCCCTATAGCTCCGGAGCTACAGAAAAGGAGAAATGTCAAAGAAAAAATGAGTTGTTTCATTGGAGCTTTGAGGAATAAATATAAATTTTGTTTCCAGCCCCGCTCTCTGCTTACAACCAGATCATCAGGACTAACATAAATTTATTAAATTTCTGTTAAGGAAACACAAACAGAAAGGATAAAATAAGTGGAGGAAGAGGTGTGAGAAAAGACATTTTAGAGGCAGTTTTTAGTCAAAGCTTCTCTTTTTCCAAAGGCGAAAAAGAGAATAATTTTTCCTGCAGCTCATCCAGGTCATTGAAATCAACTTCGATGACTTTGAAATTTCTGTCTACTACGATTTTCGTGGGGAAACTGGTGATCTTATATTCTCCCTGGATCTTTGAATCAGCACCTGCGTAAAGATTTACCCATTTAATTTCATCTTGTCGGGATGCTGACTCCCATTGCTTCCTGCCCATATCTACATTTATACCTATAACCTCAATTCCCTGTTGTTTTATTGCCTCATACTTTTCCTTATTCGCCTTATTAAATTTTCTGCAGGGAAGACAGCCTGCCCACCAGAAATCAAGAACCGTGTATTCATTCTTTTTGATGATTGCAGAAAGTTGTTGGTCCCTGCCAAGCATATCGGGCAAAGTGAAATCAATGAATTCTTTGTCTTTTCCAGTGTTATTGAGGTTTGCCATAGCAACAGAGACTACATTGTAATTTGGTGTTCCCTCCAGGGCTGTATCTATCTTTTCAAAGAAGGAGATCAATTGTGTTTTCTCTACTTCAGAAAGATCCCGAGGATCAAATAAAAATCGGTCTTCAGTAAGTTGGCGAAGGCGGCTCAGGTTGACTACCGAGTAATCAGGATTGGTATAATATTGCTCATAAACGGAAATAAGACGGGAGCGAATTGCCGGGTAAATGTGCCGTCTCATACTGTCATTTTTGATGCTGTCTCTAAAAACCATTGCTCCGTCGTAAGCTTTTCGGAAATTCTTATTAGTAGCATGATGATACTGATTGATCGCACTCTGAAGGATCGTATCATTTTCAAGAAAAAGGTTGTCGTGTTTTTCCGCCACCTCGGCCTTCAGTTTAATGGTGTCGCCGGTAAGAAATACTTCATAGATGCTCATGTAACCGTCCTGCTGTTCATGTTCCTTTTCGAAGGTGATAAAAGCATTTTCCGGTTTTTCAAGACTACCGCAGAATTCGAACCTGCCATCCACAATTGTGGTAATCTGCCTGTTGTCAAGATTCTGCCCGGGAATGTACAGGGCCAGTCTTTTTCCCTCACCACCGGCAATTTCTCCCTGAATTACATAGCTGCTTCCTTTCGGTTCCGGGGTAACCTCTTTTTCGTTATTGTTACAAGAGGCGGCCAGGTAGATCAGTGCAGTACCAAAGAATAAATTTTTCATGTGTCGGATTACCATAACAGCCGTTTACGATTTATTAAGACTAAAATTCCGTTTGTTTCTTCTTTTCCGTTTTAACTTTAACCTCCTCAATTGGCATAGTATACCTTACAATTGATAAATTATCTATGTCCGCAGGCTTTATTTCACCGGTAAGAGTTTTTAGCTGTAGCTGTTACACTAAAATAATTGATGAAATCTTCTCCGGGTTTCCAGATACTGTCACTCGCTGAAAAATCGATGTACTCAAGCTTAAGGGAGTTCAACACTTCTAGTGCTTTGGAATAAATAGCTTCCCTATTGAGATCTGGATCTGAATCTGTGTGATGTACAATAGGAAAAAGACTCACTGGCTCTTGCAGAACTTTCTGAAGGTGGAGAAAATCCGGAATCATGTGGTCGGGAAAACGAACGGAATCTTGTGCGGTGAGTCCGTTAGCACTGCAAAAAACTAGAATGAAAAGTAATTTTCTAAAATGTAGCATGTAGTTTTAAAGCCAGATATTTCGGAATAAGCCGGTGGATAATTTATAATGTAATCTTCCCTGTAAATCTATTGAAAAAGATTTAAGAAAGCTTCCCGAAACCGTAATTGAAATAATACCCTTCAGAAATGACATTTTTGGAGGGCATTTAAGTCATATCCAAATACATGAGCGCCTGTTCATAAACTCAATCTTCCATATCCCGTAAATCCAGTAGCCTTCAAAGGAAGATAGGTTAAGTGTTAAAAAATAAGTAATTATTCACACTCCAATAGGCGAGGGGGAGAGGGGGGTAGTGTCGTTTCCACCGGGCCCAGCCCCAGTTGTTTACTCCCATTGTTACCCCATACCCAAAGGGTTTTATCCTTTTTAAGAGCTAATGTGTGCAATTCTCCCGTATTAAGAACAAGCCAATCATTTTCAGTTCCAATTTGTATAACTGTCTTACTGTCATTTTGGGAGCCATTACCTAGTTGTCCTGAGTAATTCATTCCCCATGCCCAAAGGCTACCATCATCTTTGACAGCCAGCGAGTGGGCCAAACCTGCACTAATTTCTTTCCAGTTGTTATCTTTTCCTATTTGCATTGGAGCATTTTTTTCTATGGTACTGCCATCACCCAGAGTACTTTCATAGTTCATACCCCAGGTCCAAAGAGTGCCATCATATCTTAAAGCCAGCGAATGAAATTTTGCTACTCTAATTGATATCCAGTTATTATCAACTCCTATTTGAGTAGGACTGGTTCTGTTGTACATGGTTCCATCACCCAGGATACCATTATAGTTAGATCCCCATACCCATAGGCTGCCATCTTTCTTTATAGCAGCACTAGTCCAGTTGCCTGCACTAATGGCAGCCCAGTTATTGCTCACTCCTATCTGGATAGGCTCAAGTTGATCTGTGGTAGTTCCGTCACCTAATCTTCCATAGATGTTAGAACCCCAGGCCCAAAGGGTACCATCTTTTTTTATAGCCAGGGAATGATCTTCACCCGCATCGATCACAGCCCAATCATTGTCTGCTCCTATCCGGGAAGGTTTTAGCTTATTTGTAGTTGTTCCGTCTCCTAATTGACCGTAATAATTTCTGCCCCATGTCCAGAGACTGCCATCATTCTTTATTGCCAGGCTGTGATGATAACCAGCAGCTACAGAACTCCATTCATTACCTGTCTCTATTTGTACAGGTCTGTCTCTTTGAATTTCAGTTCCATCACCCAGTCTTCCATCAAAATTATTGCCCCATGCCCAAAGGCTGCCGTCACTTTGAATTCCTATGCTATGGTGAGCACCTGCACTTACACTTCTCCATGTACATGTTGCAACGGCAGGTTCTTCCTTTTCTCCGGTTTCTTTTTCCTCTTGAATTGTTTCGGTTGAGCAGCTAAAGATCAGAGCACCGAAGACTACAGCAATAAAATTCTTTATTTTCAATTTTTCAGTTTTAATTTAGGTTTGCCTCTTTTGTATAAAGGGTATTATACCTTCAGGGTAAATTTATTAATATTTTGTTAAAGCAGTATGAGGGAAACCGTAATCCATGAAAAAAGTCCCTTCAAAAATACCTTTTTTGAAGAGACTTTAAATTATTGACCTTGTCCACTTAGGTTAGCGCTTGTTAGGAAGTTCAATCCTCCAAATCCCGCGCACTTCATTTTCTGAATAGCCTACTGCCTTGTCCTGTGGATACAGCTTCAGGATCTTCTCTCTTACCTGCGGCTCGATGTCTTCAGGTTTGCCGTGGCATTGAAGGCACATGGTATTGGTGACTATGGGATAGTAGAAGCGGGTTTTGCCTTTTTCAGGAATCAATACCGGCTGCGGATCCTCTCCCGCCTTTATTTGTTCAGCGAAATAATCAACCAACTCTGCTTCCGCGGGAGTTGCTTCGTTCTGCGGATTACGGTTCTTGTCTGAAACCCTTTGCACAGTGGCGTTGTACTTTTCTTCCATGGAAGTAGTCAGCGGGATGGCCTCCACATTACAAAATTCCAGGGCGTGAAGAGTTCCTTCTTTCTGAATGGCTCCCATCAGGTTCTGGCCAAGCAGCTTTTTGGTTTCCGAGGCTATTTCCATGCCTTTATTGGCCGGATTTTGCTGCTGCATGCCCATTCCTCTGCCCATTCCCTGTCCCATACCTTGCCGCATTGGCCGACCTTGTTGCCGGTACATACCCTTGCCGGGACCTCCTTTCCAGTGTTCGGCGAACCATTCGGGTTCTTCGATCTGATATTCATATATGTATTCGGCAATCTTCTCTATGGCCCCGTCAGGATATTGCTGATAGGGCATTAATCCGAAACGTTTGATTGCACCGGGCATCTTTGAATACTCAATAGAAGGTTCATCTACGAAAGAGACTATTTGTTGCACAAACTCCTCCCTCGAGGGCTCTCCCATCAGGTAGTGCGCTTTTACTGCAGCCATTGGCGGACCAATCCTTCCTTCCATCATGGGTGCACTGGGGCTGTGGCAGGTATAGCAATAAGTTTCCATCAACTTTTTGCCGGGATGTTCCTGCTGTTTGGCCGTAAATCGAAATTCAGCTGTGTCCTGCCGTATGTATTCTGCTTTCCTATCCTGGCATCCCGCGAGGAAGAAAAGAGCAAAAACAGAAAAAAGAAGATTCTTCATAAGAATTGATTTAACAGGTTAATTTATAAAACTGCCGGTTCCCGAAAGATGCAATTCGTCATGTTCGGGAAATTTTCAGCTGTACTCCGGTAAAATCCTATGCTTTTGAGCGGGATTCCTTCACTTGTGGCTTTTCATTTTTTATTCCGAATTTCTTCAGAATATCTTCCATCAAACACCATTGTGTAAGGGAAGATTGTAATAAATTCACGCCTACGAAAGCTGTGAACCACAACCAGTTGATGTTTACATAAACTGCCAGTAAAAGGCTTATAAGGATAAATGTTCCGGCGATGCCGCGTATTATTCTGTTTAGCATGATAGTTAATTGTTAATGGTTAATAGTTATTAGTTAATTGTTAATTGATCATTGTTCATTGTTAGATCGATTGTTCTATGGGGACCACCACTGCACGCACAGGGTTATTGGTCTCCAGTTTATTATTGAATTCACGCACATGGCTGAAGAATTCGGTGATCTTCTCCTCATCTGTGAACGAGAAGAACATGGAGGATTCATTGCCTCCCTTTTCCCCCGGAAACCAGCTTTGTGTGGCCACCAGGTTATTTCCGTTCTTATAGCCATCGATCTCCGAAGAGCTGAAGGCTTCAATTTTTGCTTTTTTGAAGAGCTTTAGCACATCCTTCTGAAAGGCGGCTACGCTGGTTACTATTAGTAGTTTCATCTTGTAAATGTTTAAGGTCTAAGGATTAAGGTTTAATGTTGGTTTTCGGTGTTCGGTTTTCTGTTGTCGGTTCTCAGTTCTCGGTTCTCGGTTCGGTTCTCGGTTGTCGGTTCTCGGTTGTCTGTTCTCAGTTATCGGTTCTCGGTTAAAGGCTCGTCTTCGATCTCTTTTTTCGTTCTGCCCCGCCCTATCCCGAAGTGTCGGGAGGAGCCGAAAAAGGTATTGTGGCTTCTAGTATTTTTTAGTTCATTCCTTCGTAATTCTAACTTCGTACTTCGTTATACCCCCCGGCCCCTAAAGGGGGAGAAGGGTTTTTGGTTCCACCGGCAACTAACCACCAGCAACCGTTTAGAAAGCACTTCGATCCTTCGCTAAACTCAGGACAGGCTCGTCGCTCCCTGCAGTTGCTGGCTCAGTGTGACAATCGTATTGCAACCTAACTCACAACACGCAACCCGCAACCCGCAACTCGCAACCCACAATCCACAACCCACAACTGACAACTGACAACTCACAACTCTGTTCTATTCCACTTCTACCGGTTCTTTTTCTTCCACAACCTCCGGTTTCTCCTCCCTGTCTTCATACTTCTTTCTCTCGATCATGTAGTACACCAACGGCACTACCAGGAGCGTAAGGAAGGTTGAAACGATCGTTCCTCCCATCAGCGAGATAGCGAGTCCCTGGAAAATTGGGTCGAAGAGGATCACGAAGGCTCCGATCACTACCGTACCTGCGGTTAACAGGATTGGAGTTGTTCTTACGGCACCGGCTTCGATCACTGCCTGCTTCAACGGAATTCCGTCTTCGAGTCGGAGGTTCACAAAGTCAATGAGCAGCACCGAGTTCCGTACCATGATCCCGGCGAGCGCGATCATTCCTATAAAGGAAGTAGCGGTAAAGAAGGCGCCCATGATCCAGTGGCCCAGCACGATCCCGATCAGCGATAGCGGAATGGCTACCATCATCACAATAGGGGCTCTGAAGTTCTGGAACCAGCCCACGATGAGGATGTAAATGATCACGATCACTCCCAAAAATGCGATCCCAAGATCACGGAATACTTCTAAGGTGATCTGCCATTCTCCGTCCCATTTCACGGTATAGTCATCTTCATATTGCGGCTGACCCATATACAGGTCGCTGATCTCATATCCTGCAGGCAATTCAATCTGCTTTAGTTTGTCTTCCATTCCGAGGATGGCGTAAACCGGACTCTCCAGTTCTCCGGCCATATCGGCCAGTACATATACCACACGCTTCTGATTCTTGCGATAGATGCTCTTGTCCCTAATCACTTCCGTCGGCGTTACCAGGTCGGCAATGGGGATCATCTGTCCCTGTTGGGAAGCGATGTTTATCTGCATGATATCCTGAACAGAGGATTTTTCCTCCTCATCAAGTGCCAGGACAATACCTACCCGCTGGGTAGCTTCCTCGTCATACAGCTGCGTGATCGCTCTTTCTCCCAAAGCAGAATTCAGCGTGTACACGATCTGCTGAGGTGCGATTCCATAAAGCATCGCCTTTTCCTTATCGATCTCGAACTTGTATTCTTTCTGATCGGCTTCGACCATCCAGTCAATATCCACCACGTCTTCTGTGTTGTGAAGGATAGTCTGAATACTGTCTGCCAGCGCGATCTGTGTTTCATAATCAGGTCCGTAGACTTCCGCAACTATAGTTGATAATACCGGAGGTCCCGGCGGAACTTCTACCAGCTTGATATTTGCGCCGTATTTATCTCCTATTGCCTGAATATCCGGGCGCAATAGTTTTGCAATGTCGTGACTCTGCAGGCTTCGGTCGCCTTTAGGCAACAGGTTCACCTGAATATCGGCGGTGTTGCTCGCTCCGCGCAGGTCGTAGTGACGTACGAGTCCGTTGAAGGTGATAGGGGCAGAGGTGCCAATGTAGGTCTGGTAATTCACTACCTGTTCGCTTCCGCTTAGGTATTGACCTACTTCTTTGGTCACTACGG
This sequence comes from Salinimicrobium xinjiangense DSM 19287, assembly GCF_000423585.1. Lineage (GTDB taxonomy): Bacteria > Bacteroidota > Bacteroidia > Flavobacteriales > Flavobacteriaceae > Salinimicrobium > Salinimicrobium xinjiangense. The sequence goes on along the minus strand of NZ_AUIG01000011.1, from coordinate 92,746 downwards.
CTGTTCTCTCTAAAGTTGTTCCTTCGGGCATATCGATCACTACCTGAAATTCATTCTTGTTGTCAAAAGGCAGCATTTTCACGGCTACGTCTTTAGTAAAGAACAGGGCTACAGATCCTAATAAAAGGAAGGCGGTTAGACCCAAGAATCCCCAACGGATCTTCGGATTATCGATAAGCGGCTCCTCAAAGCGTTTGTAGACGCGATAGATCATCGAATCTTCAATTTTTTGAGCCTCTTTTACCGGTTTTCCTTTTTTCTCCTTTTCACGCAAAAAGATGAATCCGAGATACGGAGTAATGGTAAGTGCCACGAACAGTGACAGGATCATCGCGATAGAAGCTCCAATTGGCATCGGGCTCATATAGGGTCCCATCAATCCGCTTACGAAGGCCATCGGCAGTACCGATGCAATTACCGTAAAGGTCGCCAGGATAGTTGGGTTCCCCACCTCGTTGATGGCATATAGTGCAGCCTGTTTGAACGGCAGGCGTTTCATCTTGAAGTGCCGGTGCATGTTCTCGGCAATAATGATCGAGTCATCCACCACGATACCGGTTACGAAAACCAGGGCAAATAATGTGATCCTGTTCAGGGTGTAATCCAGCATGTAATAGCTGAGCAGCGTAAGGGCAAAGGTGATGGGTACCGAAAGGAATACTACCAGTCCGCCGCGCCATCCCATAGCCAGCATCACAACAAGAGTCACGGCTATGATCGCACCGATAAGGTGCAGCAATAATTCTCCTACTTTGTGCGATGCAGTTTCCCCGTAGTTTCGGGTCACTTCCACGTGCACATCTTCGGGTATAAGGTTCGTTTGCAGGTGTTCTACTTTTTCCAGGATCACATCGGCGATCTTCATCGCGTCGGCTCCCTTTCGCTTCGCTACAGATAGGGTGACCGCAGGATATTCCCCGGGATATTCCGAAGCATTTATTGCCTGTCCAAATCCAAAGTTCACATAGGAATCTGAGATCTCTGGCCCGTCCTGTACCGTTGCAATTTGCTTCAGGTATACCGGTTGCCCGTTATTGACGCCCACGATGAGGTTCTCCACATCTGCCGGAGATTCCAAAAAGCTTCCGGAGCTAACCAGAACTTCACTGTCGTTGCGGTCAAAACTTCCGGAGGAAAGCTGCTGATTCGAGGCTTTGATCTTTTCAGAAACCCCCAGCATATCAACTCCGCTGGCAGCCATCCGGTCCTTGTCGAGCACCACGCGCAGCTGCCTGTCACGGCCCCCAATGGTGTTCACAATAGAAACATCCTCCACCTTTTCGATCTCGTGCCGCAGCTCGTTGGCCATTTGCCGCAGCTGGTAATCATCATAATTTTCGCTCCACAGGGTAAGCCCCAGCACCGGAACATCGTCAATAGCCCGCGTCTTCACCAGCGGCTGAGTAACATTTGGCGGGAACTGGTCCATATTCTTCATGAGCTCGTTGTAGAGCTTCACATAGGAACGTTCAATATCCTCGCCCACGTAGAACTGCACGATCAACATCCCCTGTTCTTCCATGGAGGTAGAGTAGACGTACTCCACACCCGGAATATTGGAAACCATCTTTTCCAGGGGTTTGATAATGCGCTGTTCCACCTCGGTAGGGCTGGCTCCCGGGTAGCCTACAAAAATGTCGGCCATGGGCACGTCGATCTGCGGCTCTTCCTCGCGGGGAATTAAAAACGACGCGTACACACCCACGATCATGAACACGATCATGAGCAACACCGTCAGTTTTGAATTTATAAAGCCTTTGGCAATCTTGCCTGCTAATCCTTCTTTCATATTGTTTATGGTTGTTTGGGCGTTTCCCCACCTTCGCTTAAGCTTTGGCGGGGTCAGGCTTTCGGCGCTATCTCCCTTCCTGCGGTCGGGAGGATAACTGCCTCAATCCTTAACGCATCTTTACTCCTTTAAACTAACTTTTGCTCCGTTGAACAATTTTCCGTCTGCCGAAACTATATAGGCTTCATCAGGGTTAAGTCCGCTAAGAACTTCTACGCGGTCTCCGTACGTTCTTCCCAGTCTCAACCATCTCAGCATCGCGGTATTCTGCTGACTCACGGTATAAACTCCTTTCAGGTCACCGCGGGTAATGATGGCTTCAGCCGGGATCATTACAGCTTCAGTAGTATTTTCCTGCTTCTCTACCGGAAACCTCACCGTGGCATACATGCCCGATTTCAAATCGGCTTCAGTGTCTTCAAGAGCCACTTTCACCAGGTATTGTCCGCCGGTGTTGCTGGCCGAAGTACTTACCTCGGCAACAGTTCCCGGAACGGTCTGGTCAACAGACTTTACGATCACATCGACACTGGTTCCTGTTTCTATTTTGGAAATACTTGATTCCGGAACCCTCGCAGTCACCTCAAAGTTCCCCGGCGCCTCAATGGCTAAAAGTGGCTGACCAGGATTGGCCATGGTGCCTTCCTCGGCAAATTTGTTGGTGATCACTCCGCTAAAGGGAGCACGGATGTTCACATAAGCAAACTGTGAGTTCACCTCATTTCTCATTTGTTTGGCAGCTTCAAGTCTGGCCTGCGCCATCTCGAAACGTGCAGTCTGGTCGTCCATCTCCTTTTGGGAAGCCGACTGCTCTTCGTAAAGTGCCTTGAAGCGCTCGTAATCTTTTTGGGCGTTGTTGAAAGCGGCTTCAGCTTCGGTGATGCCGGCGTTTACCTGGGCACGCTTGGCCTGCAGATCAGAGTTATTAATGGAAACCAGCAGCTGTCCTTTGCTCACTTTGTCCCCCACGTTCACGTGGATGTCATCGACAAAGCCCATTAGGCGGGTGCTTAGGGTGGCGCTGTTTACCGCTTCAATTTGTCCGCTGGCAGTGAGAAAACGATCTCCCGCCCCCGAAGGTGTTTCCACCTGCACAGATACAACGGGACCTTCATTCACCGCCTGTTTTTTATCATCGCCTCCGCAGCTCGTCGCAAATAATCCCAGGGAAGCAATTATTGTTGTGTAAATCAATTTTTTCATTTTCTATGGTTTGTTGTTTGTTGTTTGTTGTTTTTGGTTTGTTGTTGTCGGTTGTCGGTTTTCAGTTCTCGGTTGTCGGTTCTCAGTTGTCGGTTCTCAGTTGTCGGTTCTCAGTTGTCGGTTCTCGGTTGTCGGTTCTCGGTTCTCGGTTAACTCACAACTGACAACTCACAACTGACAACTCACAACTGACAACTCACAACTGACAACTCACAACTGACAACTGCTAACTACTCAATACTACTCGTAAGGAATTCCAGATACGCCACCGCATAATTATATTCATATACCGTTTGGTAGTATTCCAATTGCTTTTCTGAATATTGTGTCTCGGCGCCTAACAGATCGGTTGTTTTTTCCAGGCCTTGCTCATAGCGATTGTTGCGTATTCGCAGGGCTTCTTTGGATTGCTCCAGGGCCAGTTGGGTGAGCTGCAGTTTGTTCTCTGCATCCTTCAATGCGCGGGTGGCGCGGTTAAGTTCCAGCTGACTCTGGTGTACGTGTTGTTCCAGTTCCAGTTCTGCCTGTTTGAATTCGGCTTTGGATTGCTGGGTTTTTCCAAAGCGTTTGCTTCCGTCAAAAATATCCCAGGTCAGAGAGACTCCGGCCATGTATCCGTTAGCGTCGCCCTGGAAAATCTCGTCATCATAGAGCTCATAACTTCCAAAGGCATTAAGCCTCGGCAAGAATGACAGCTGATCTGCCGTGTACATTTTCCTGCGTGCCTGTGCAGCCAGTTCCATGGCTTTGATATCGGCACGGTCGCCGGGAAGTTTAGGGGTGGTAACGGGATTCAGCTGTACGCTGAGGGAATCTTTTGGAATGAGCACCACGTCAATGGAATCGCCCATGAGGAACATGAGGTAATCGCTCGCATTCTTCACATTGCTCCTGGCGTACTGTAACTGGTTGTTCACCTCGGTCACGCGGACTTCCACTGCCAGCACATCAGAACGCTGCAGGTATCCCTGCTTAAAATTGTTCTCTGCAAGTCTAAGGTTGGCTTGAGCCGTTTCCAGCGCCTGCTCTAAAACAGTCACCGCTTTATGGGCGAGCTGCAGCTGCATATAGGCTTTTTCGGTTTCGAGTTTCATGTAATCCCCGGTGCGTTCACTCTGCAACCCGGTAGCTTCCATTTTGTTCTTCGCAGCGCCACGCTGCCAGAAGCCGTCGAGGTTAATAAGCGGCTGCTGAACTTCCACTTTGGTCGCGAAATTATCGATACGGTCGGGGTTATTCAGCCGGGCGGGATCGAAATCACTTTGGGTGACGCGCTCCTGGTTCAGTCTGGAACCAAAGGCCATGAGAGGATTATTAGTGGTCATCCCGGTGTGGGAGACGCTTATGTTAGGTAAAAAGACCGCGTTGGTCTGCCGGTACTGCGCCCGGGCTGCCAGGAACTCCTGTTGTGAGATCCTTAGCTGACTATTATTCTCCTGTACTCTTTCCAGGATCTCCCTTTTCCCAATTCGCACCGTCTCCTGCGCCTGCAGGAGAAAGCTAAATAACAGTATGGGAATAAGGGCAAGGGTTCTTGTTCTTTTCATCTCTTAAAATTTGTGAGACAAAAATACCCTTAGCATCTCCCGTTATCAGTAACATTTGTTACCTACAAGTGTAGCATTTGTTACAGAAGGGGTGGGGTTAATAAAAATTTTAAAGTACTTATTTACATTGCAGCCAAAAAAATATTCCAATGAGAAAAAACAAAGCTCGTACTAATCAGATTTTTTTAAAAATAGCTTAAATATTTATTCAAACATGGATGAAACATTCAAGAATCCTTTTACTGCTCGATCGGCATCTTATTTAAGAAAAATTTATTGCCACTTTTTCTGCAATTCTTCGAATGAGATATAAGTAGGGAAGAAGTTTATGATTGTTCTTCTGTGAAGGTAGAATAACCTTATTTTCTCTTGATTCTCTTAAATGAACCAACACATTTCTAATTCTTTCAATATTATTTTTAATTAATATTAAATCCCCCTCTTTTAGATTTTCAATGGCGTGTTCCCCTTTTAAAATTCTATTAATCTTTAATCCTCCTTCGAACTCGAGGTCTTTTGAAAAGAAATCTTTATTAACTTCAATTTCATTCTGAATATCCTTAATTGAGCAATTTTCAAGAATAGTTTTTTCGAGCTTAGTGGAATCATCCTTCTGCGAAAAGTGATCTTTTAATTCTTCAATTAAGGTTTTGGAGAAATAATCGGATTTGTCATAAATCTCAGGGTCATTCATAGTTTTCCGTATTTTGTCCTGAATTTTCTTATCCAAATAGTAATAAGAAGCATATTCGAGAACTTGGAAATAAAATATAAACTTTAGTCTAACATTCTCAGTTTGATTCGCCACCATAAAGGTGTCTAGAAGAGTTGAATCAATATTAGTCGAATTAATGGTCTTTGGGAAAGTATCAAATAATTCGTTTAGACACGGATTTTTATATTTCTCCTCTTCATATTCCTTAGCATGAATAACTATTTTGGGTGTCCCTCTATCAAAGAAGGACATATAAAAGTTTAAGGATTTTGATAGACCAACAAAATCAAAGTCAATAAGTTCAAAGTTGCCCGTTACGTAAAAGCTTGTGTTGATCGTTTCCTTGAAGAAATCTTTATAAAAATTATCCGTCAACAAATCTCGCAAAAACCGCAAATGTCTATAATCTGTTTGGCTTTCTGTTGAATTCTCTTTGAATGATTTCGCAATTAGTTTCAATGAATCTGAAAAACCGTCAAAAGAACAATAAAACTTTTCACCCTTGAATATGAAATCAAAACTTCTTGTGACTAGATTACTTTGCTTATCAATTGGGCCGTATATAAATTCTAATTCGGATTTGTTTTTATTAAAAAGAGCAACCAGTTGTTCAGGAAAGGTAATATGTTCCAAAGAACTTAATCTTTGACCCTTCTTTAAAACAAATGAAACCGATTTATCATTCCAAGGGTTTAAAATATGGAAAACATCATCTTTTATTTCAATTTCTATTTTAGGGTTGTTTTCTTTTAAAACTTTAAGATACTTGTTCATACTTTAAATTGGAATTATAGCTCTAGTTGTTACAAGTTGTAGAATGATGAGACATTTTTCTGAATTAGGGTCTAATTTACTTTTCTTTAAATTTTTAGATGCTTTTGTAAATCTATTAAAATTTTGTTAAGGTGCAGTTACGGGAAACCTCATTCTGGTGAATTAGTTAATTGGGGATTGGTTAATTGGTGATTTTTCAATTACCAATGATCAATAAACAATTGGCAGAAGGCGTTCGCGGCCTTTGCGGTTGAACTTTGCGGGCTTTGCAAGAAATTAGACGCTAGACTTTAGACGATAGACGGTAAACTGTAGTTGGATACTAAGATTTCTCAGTCGCTGAAAAAGCTCCTTCGAAATGACATTCATTCGAAATATCAAATTACAAGCACCAAATTCCAAAATAGGTTAATTAGAGAATAGTGATTAGGGATTGGTTGTTCTGCGAAGATCTGCGTGATCTGCGGGAAAAAAGTGATCAGTGGTCAGTGATCAGTGTTCAGGAAGAAAGATTTCTTTGCGCTCTTTGCGGTGGTGCTTTGGGGGCTTTGCGTGAAATTAGACGGTAGACTTTAGACGGTAGACGGTAGTTGAGATTTCTCAGTCGCGAAAAAGCTCCTTCGAAATGACATTTTCGGAGCCTTTTCTTTGTGCTCCTCTTTTTTGACTTTGTGAGCTTAGTGTGAAAATAGTCGTTAGTCGTTAGTCGGTAGTCGGTAGACGGAAGATGGGGAATAGTTGTTGACCTGCGGGAAACTTTTATTTATCGTTTATAAAAAATGTAATCGGTTACGATAGGATCAATTCCGCTTTGTCTTAGATCGGATATTATTTGCCCTTTATGATGGCTGAAATGATTAGCTATATGGAATAGAATTTCCTGGATCGAATTACTGAATTCGACTCCTTTCGAATTTGAATATGAGATGCTGTCTTTCAATTCCCGTTCCTCCAGTATTTTCAATGTTTCCTTGTAATTTTCATTATCAAATCGGGCACATTCGCGCAAGGAATGTACCTCATGTACACCCAATTCTTCTTTTCCCGTTATTCTTGCATTCCAGATTTGGTGCGCATTTATGGAATGGGAAAAGAGCGGGATAGTACGTTCAGGTAATTTAATTTCGTTCTTGAGCAGTTGTTCGGTCAGCTTCTGGTTAAAGTGATTGTGATATGCAAATATGTCCTTGAAAAATTCTTTCATGTTCATTCAGGTTTGTCATGGGAACTGAGAAAGGTTTCGATCTAAATCTGTTTTTTCATCTCAAATTACCCCCATTCCGGAAATTGAGTGGTGTCCAAATCTAAGGTCTTAATGAGTTCCATGTCCTGTTGAGAAAGCTCGAAATCGAAGATGTCGAGGTTTTCTCTCATGTGTGCTTTTTGGGAAGACCTTGGGATCGCCACGACCCCTCTTTGATAATGCCATCTTAGGCATACCTGTGCAATTGTCTTGTCATATTTTTTGCCGATTTTAGCAAGTACAGGGTTACTAAAGATGTTATTCCGACCTGCTGCAAACGGAGACCATGCCTCCATTTGTGTACTTGACTTTTTCAAGTATGGATAGAAATCTTTCCGCTGAAAGAAAACATGTGCTTCGATCTGATTGATGGCGGGATCAAATTTTGAGTAGGTTTTCAATTCCTCCAGGTCTTCCGGTAGAAAATTACTTACCCCAATAGCTTTTATTTTTCCGGCTTCATAAAGTTCCTCCATAGCTTTCCAGGAACCTTTTACGTCTCCTTTAGGACGATGTATTAGATATAGGTCCAGATAATCAACACCTAATTTTTTTATAGAGGTGGCAAAGGCCTGCTTTGTACTTTCATATCCTGCATCATCGACCCAGAGTTTGGAGGTGATGAACAGCTCCTTCCTGTCAATCCCGTTTTGCTTAATTCCTTCTCCAACAGCTTCTTCATTGCCGTAAATATGGGCAGTATCGATAAGCCGGTAGCCTACCGAAATAGCATCGGACACACTACGAATGGCAACATCGTCATTTAAAGTACTTGTACCAAATCCCAGAACCGGTATTTGTAGTCCGTTGTTCAGGGTAAATGTGGGTATTCCAATATTTTCCGGATGACTAAAGGCTCCAAACATTCTTGAAGTAACCGATCCTAAAACTACGGTCGCCAAAGCAGTCTTTCCCAATCCTTTCAAGAACTCCCGGCGGTTTAATCCATTTCCCTGATCTCCCATTTTATTTCTGTTGATGCTTCTGTAAATTTATTGTTTTTCATTGAACAATTAACAATTAGCAATAATCAATTAACAATGATAAAATAACAATAAAGAGAAGAATTATTAAGCAGCAATCACTGAGCACTAAGCACCAAGCACCAAATTCCAATGGGAGATTTGAAAATGTGATGATTTGAAGATTTGAAGATTTGAGAATGAGAAGAAGGAAATTCTAAACACCAAGCACCAAGCACCAAAATGGTTAATTGGTGATTGGTTAATTAGTTAATTGGGGAATGGTTGTTCTGCGAAGATCTGCGTGATCTGCGGGAAAAAAGTAATCAGTGGTCGGTGGTCAGAAAAATGCAAACAGCAAAACCGCACAGCCTTTCTTTGCGACCCGGAGATTTGAGGAACATTTTATATGGAGTCAGGGGTGGATTTTTCGAATTGTATTTCATCGTTTTCATCCATTTCGGGTTGGAACCATTTGAAATGACTAAACACTATTTTTCTTATATAATACATTAAAATAATTCCTCCTAACAGGATTGAGGAATAGATTGCTGTGATGACCAAAAAAATGTCGTAATCAGGATCATATTGATAAACCGATGTCAGTTCACGGAAGGAACCAAAAATGGTCATCGCGAACCAAATAATGCCCGGAAGAAAAAAGCGGCCATCGAATTTCCAAATATTAATTGCAATGTAAAATGATACAATCAGGGAAATGAAAAATCTTAAATCAAAAGAGACAATGAGGTCAAATGCTCCAAGTAATTCTATTAGAATAAAGAATATCCAGATTATTGACAGGATTAAATGCGTTCTTTTGAATTTGAGCCTTAATTCATAAGATGGTCTTGATGCCAGGATTTTTTTAAGAGATTGATCATCAATTATGTTTTTGAATTGATCATATAAATCAGCCTTTGAGATCCCCTGATTTAGCTTTTCATGAATCTCAGATTTTATATGCTTGTCTTTCATCTATGTAATGAATCAATTTTTAAATCCATTTCTATTCAAAATGAGTAATCCCAATTGATTTCCGGTTCCTTAGTAAATTTATTAAAATTTTGTTAAGGAGTAGTTACGGGTGCGTAGAATTTCCAAGCACCAAATTCCAATGGGAGACAAAATTCTTTGTGCTCTTCTTTTTGACTTTGTGGGCTTTGCGATCTCTGCGAGAAATTAGTAGGGAGACTTTAGACGGAGGAGGGCCAAATTCCAATTTGAGTTACAATTTCTTCGTGTTCTTACTTTTTCAGCTTAGTGGTCTTAGTGTGAAACCAAAAAGGAAATTCAAATAATTAAACATCAAATTCCAAGATAGGGTTGAAAAAAATATTAGTAGCTTAAACATAATGAGATTTCTCGTCGCCTCTTCTTTTTTCCAAAAGAAAAGGCTCTGTCGAAATGACATTTAAATTCAAAAATTCCAAGCATTTACCCGCCGGAGCCTTTTTAGGGGTAGGAGGGCCAAATTCCAAGGTCCGGTTGAAAAAATTATTAGTAGGTTAAACATCATGAGATTTCTCAGTCGCTGAAAAAGCTCCCCTGCCTGCCGGCAGGCAGGTTCGAAATGACAGAAATACGGAAAACAAAAAACCTTCCGCAGTGGGAAGGTTTCTATTTGCTTGTTGGCTATTGAACCGGCTTCAGAACTTAATTCCTCTTTTCTTCATTTCTTCCGCCAGTTTGCCTTCGATATTCCGGCAGTCACAGTTTTTCGCATGTTCAAGATGCCAGGAGATCCTTTGATCCATGCTGGGATTTTTGGGCATCTTATGTGCGGCATGCCATTCTTTGTTGATCTTTCCTCCCATGGGTTTAGGATTTTTTCAGTATATATCAGCTGAAAAGCTCATTTTACTGTGCCCTTATCTTCGCCAGCATATCTTTTCCATTCTGGTTATTGGGGTTCATCTCTATGGATTTCTCATAATTAGCAATGGCTTTCTCTTTTTGACGATCCATCATATAAGCCTCTCCCAAACTGTCATAGGTATTAAACGAATCGGGGAATTCGGCCACGTTGATCTTAAAGACTTCTATGGCCTCTTTGATCTTTCCGTTATTCAGCAGCTGATATCCCACCTGGTTCATTTCATCTTCTTTTAGACCAAAAGTGGCATCTTTCTTCAGCGTCTTGTATTTTGCAAGTCCGGCGTCCACGCCTTCTTTTGCGAATACCGGCATTAGCTCCATCGCAATGGATCTTTTTGGTATTTCGGCTGCTTCTCCGTGCAGGATGTTGTTGATGCCCACGGCTATGTCCCTCAGGTTTGTGCCCCCGGTGTTATTCAGCAGCACGATAAGATCGTCCTCCCGGGGCAGGCGAACGATTAAAGTATTAAAACCGTTGATGCCGCCCCCGTGAGCCACGATCGGCAAGCTGTCTCCCGACTTACCTACGGGTAAATTTGCTATTGACCATCCATAGCCGTAATGTGCGTCACCATCAACAATTTGCGGACTGAACATTAGTTCTTTGGAGTCATCAGAAAGTATCTTGTCCCCATATAAAGCCCGGCCCCATTTGTACAGGTCTTCGGCGGTAGAATACAGGGAACCTGCAGCATATGGGATAGACATGTCCAGGTAAGGTGCGTTTATATAATCATTGCCGCGCTTTTCATAGCCGGCGGCTCTGTTCTTCAATATAGTAGCATGATGATCATAGCCGGTGTCCTTCATGTCGAGGGGATCGAGGATCCTTTCCTGTAATACCTGCTCATAAGATTTTCCGGTTACCTCTTCTATAATATGCCCCAGAAGGAAATATCCGGAATTGTTATAGGAAAATTTTTCCCCCGGACTGAATTGCAGGGTAGAATCGGCAAAGGTCTTTACAAATTCCACAGGAGTGAAGGGATCCCGGCTTTGTTCCTGAAAGAACGCCGGAAAGGAAGTATAGCTTGGAATGCCCGAGCTGTGGTTGAGCAGGTGATGAATGGTCACCACATTTGCCGCGGGTCCGTTATATTCAGGTAAATATTTGGAAATAGGCTTGTCCAGTTCCAGTTTTCCCTCTTCGACAAGTTGCAGGATCAACACTGCCGTGAATTGCTTGGTGATAGAGCCAATCCGGTGTTTGGTATTCGGCCGGTTGGGAATATCATATTCCATATTGGCCATCCCAAAGCCTTCGGAAAAGACCACTTTGCCATCATCAGCCACCAAAGCAGAGCCGTTGAACTGACCGTACTCGTGATATTTATTCAGCAGATCTTTTATCTGTTGAGATTTTTCCTGGGCAAAGAGCATCCCGGTGCTAAGGAGCAGAATGGCTATGAGAAAGCCTTTTTTCTGCAGGGTGTGAATTGATTGTGTTATCATTTTTAAATGAATAATTGGTTACGTAGGAAAACGATCTGGGGAGGAGTTCTAAGTTATGGTAATTTTTTATAGGGGTAACTTCTTAATATTCAAAAAATAAACTTTTGTTCTTAACTTCAATTTTTCCTTCGGTCATTAAATATTGGTCTTTATTCATATTTGTTCATTTTTTTGCTGTGCATTCCTCTCCCTCCGGTCGTCGGATGCAGGCAAAACGATTTTTGATAGGTGTTTCCATTTTTGCTCCCGCAAATTGGAACCGTGCTCCCCCGGCTAAATTTTCTCCAAGGCTTCAAAAATTTTGATCCATTTTCGTAAGCCTGGTCCCGAGGCCTCGGGATTGGTTCTTTTTCATCAATGGAAATTAAAGATTCTCGAATTCCAAAAGAAAATAGAAAGCTATGAGTAAAAAGGACAGAAGCCATTTGCTTTTAAACAGAAGGTTAAACCTGATGAGATTTCTCGTCGCCTCTTCTTTTTTCAAAGAAAAGGCTCTGTCGAAATGACACACCAATTTGCGCTCTTTGCGATGGAGCTTTGCGGCGTGAACTTAAGGAAATTGCAATTTACAAGCACCAAATTCCAATTTGAGACAAATTGCTTTGTGCTCTTGTTTTTTGACTTCGTAGTCTTAGTGAGAAGTTTTATTACAATCGTGAGATGTCTCAGTCGCTGAAAAAGCTCCCCTGCCCTTCGGCAGGCAGGTTCGAAATGACATTTTAGAAACCTTATATTTATTTAAGTTTCAGGTTTTTTTCATTTGCGAGGCCAAAGCCAGTCCGGCGAATGTCTGTAGCAGACCAGTCGTGAAGTACAGGGGTTGTAGGAAATCTTTATAACCTATCCAGATCACCTGTCCAATTATCCAGCCCATGAGGATCAGGCCGAACACAGTTCCGAAAGCCGCGCGTTTTGTTTTCCTGTTAAAGGTGAGCCACATTCCCCAGACATTGGTTATTCCTATCAGCAAAAAAAGGACGATCCCCGGGATCAGGTAGTTTGGGAAGGGAGTGTTTTGCAGCCATTGCGCATCCAGTGCCAGGCTTTCTCCTGTCGGATCATCAATGAGCATATATCCGCCCAGCAAAGCACTCAGGCCATTAACCGCCTGAAGGCTTCCAAGAAGAATATTTAAAAACTTACCTTTTTGCATCCCCTTAATTTAATAAATATATCCGAGACAGAATTCTTTAAGCTCATTAGGTGAATCTTTTAAAAAATTCCAAGATACAAGTATTTACCCGCCGAAGCCTGGAAAGTGGAGGAGGGCCAAATTCCAGGTTCAAACGATTTTCTTTGTGCTCTTTCTTTTAGCTTTGTGGGCTTAGTGGGAAACTTTCTAGTGTTACGTATGCCGTAACTTTAATTGCTGCATCAGGCTGTGCGGAAGAATTAAAGGAAAAAGTTTTGTCCTGTTTTTCTTATTTTAACGTTTATTTCAAAAATTGGTCATGAACTTTAGAAAAGTCTTTTACTACTTCATCATTCTCATTAGCTGCATTGTTATAGTCGCCAGCCTGCTTTCTCTTGTCTATGACCTACCGTACTGGTATTCAAAAGTGCTGGATTTTCCACGGTTACAGTATTGGATTCTTGCTGCAATTTGCCTGCTTATCTTTGGTACCCTTACTACAAAATGGAAGTGGCCTTCGCTCTTGCTAGCTTCAGGTTTGATTGCTGCTATAGCCATACAATCTATCCGGATATTTCCCTATTGGTTTGGAAGTAAGACGGTTCCTGATGCCGTTGAAAATTTTTCCGAAGAAAATTCAGTCAGTATTTTGCTGTCAAACGTTTTAATAGATAACCGGGAATCGGCTGAACTTCTGAAAGCTGTTAGAGATTCAGATCCTGATATATTTTTAGCAATGGAAGTTGATCAATGGTGGGTGATCGAGCTGGAAACTCTAAAAGAGAATTATCCATTCTTCATGGAGGAGCCCAATGATCAGGCCTACGGAATGGCTTTGTATTCCAAACTTCCACTGAAGGAAAAGAAGGTGAAATACCTCAAGCATAAAAATGTCCCATCTTTTCATGCGAAGGTGGAAATGCTTTCAGGTAAGACTTTTATGCTTCACGCCGTTCATCCGGTTGCCCCAATGCCCAGTGAGGAGTATCCCGACAATGTTGGAGAAGCAGAAGTGGCTCTGCTAAAGGTGGGGGATCTTGTTGCCAGTGAAAATGTCCCATCTTTAGTGGCAGGAGACTTTAATGATGTCTCCTGGTCTCAAACAGCAAGGCTCTTTGAACAGTCGGGTGATCTACGGAATGTGCGGATAGGACGGGGGCTGTACAATAGTTTTGACGCAACTTCTATGGTGATGAGGTGGCCGCTTGACCATTTCTTCGTGACTAAAGAATTTTTTGTTGCAGATTTGAAGAAATTACGAAAGGTAGGGTCTGACCATTTTCCTGTTTATGCGAAGTTTGTTATGAGAGAGTAAAATTTTACCAATTCCAAGCACCAGGCATCAAAATGGTTAATGGTGATTAGTTAATTAGTGAATTGGGAAATGCTTGTTCTGCGAAGATCTGCGGGAAACCCTTTAAAGGTATAATGTATATTGAATATTGTACAATGTAAAAGCTAAAGAGAGCGAATTTAAGATGTGGGATTTGAGAGTTTGAAGATGAAAGGAAAATAGTAATCAGTGGTCGGTGGTCAGAAAAATGGTATCAGCGAATGTTTTGCAACTCAGAACGTGCATTTAGGAGAAATTAAAAATTATCTGTGGCATCCGTGGCTTTTTTCAATTACCAATGATCAATTAACAATGAACAGGATTTCTTAGCGAGAAATTTTCATTGCACATGATGAGATTTCTCAGTCGCTGAAAAAGCTCCCCTGCCCTTCGGCAGGCAGGTTCGAAATGACAAACTGCAAAGAAATTGGCTGTTATTTTTAGATCTAAAAAACCTCGTAGTACCTCATTAGAACCAGCACCACTCCAAGAAGAAAAATAGAAGTAAAAATTTCCTTGTTGTACTTCGCCAGCCACTCAGGTAAAAAGATGTCAAAATTTGCCTTTTCTGAATCTGAGTATTTCCGCGCCATAATAGTAAGCGGACAGAACATCTTAAAGATCAGCAGGACAAAACCTTCTCCCAGCACCAGCCCAATTGAAATCCAGGTGAGGGTGGTAATGTTGTCGGTAATTCCCGAGTAGACAACATAGAAAATGACAGCCACAAAGAACACCCACACCAGGGTGTGCAGGAGTTTGATCGCCAGGAGCTTTTTTTGAATTTCCATAGCTCAGCAGGTAAAAGGCAGTTGACAAAAACAATTACCAGGCAACAGCCGGAACATTATTTCCTTTTAATAAATAAATATTAGCAATGATTGCAGTGAGCAACATGACAAAATCCTGATACACTCCGAAGTTAACAGCAGCAAAAGTTCCTATTAGCGCCCAAATAGTTGGGATGATCAAAAGGTATCGTGGAAATTTGCTGTTGGTAAGCATGAAGAATCCGAAGGTTAGGATGGTGGTAGGGCAGGGTAATCCGAGCGAGATCGTCGTGCTGAATTTAGCTCCAAGGAGGTAACCAATCAGCGGGTAAATGATCAGCCCAAAAAGAATAAAAAAGTATCCAAGAAAAATTTTTGGTTTTCTTTGGAAGCTAAATTCCAGGTTGTTTCTGAACATCTCCCCCACAAAAAATAATCCCTGAAGAATAAACAGGATCCCAAAACCATACGCGGCTTTGTTGATAGAAGTGAAGAAGCCGAAATGGTAAACCATCCCTATCCAGAGCCATAAAAATCCAAGAAAGCCGGTGATGAAGTAATTGCTATAATTTCTTCGGGTATGAATAAGGATAATGGCCAGAATGCCTAATCCAATAAAAATAAATTGAGCCGGAAATACTGAGGTATTGTATTTCTCGAATACCTCAAAAAATTGTTCTATAGTAAACGGAGTTTCCATATTCCATTGTTATCATCATACTCCTTTGGCTATTGCAATGCCTGTTAAATTTACAGCATTTTTCCTGAAAAGGAATTTGAAAATGAGGGAAAAAATTCCAAGCACCAGGCACCAAAATGGTTAATGGTGATTAGTAACTAGTGAATTGGGAAATGCTTGTTCTGCGAAGATCTGCGTGATCTGGGGGGGAAAAAGTGATCAGTGGTCAGTGTTCAGTATTCAGAAAAAAAAGATCTCTTTGCGCTCTTTGCGGTGGAGCTCTGCGCCCTTGCGAGAAACCTTTTAATTGGATATTGTATATCGAATATTTTATATTGAATAATTTTTTCAGCTAATTAGATAGAATTCAAGTGACTGCAAAAAGAGTTACAATTTCTTTGTGCTCTTAATTTTTTTGGCTTAGTGCTCTTAGTGTGAACCTTATGGAAAATTCCGAATTACAAGCCATTGTTGTCCGATGAAAACAGAAGGAACCTCTGAAAAAGCCCGCTAATGCTGATCAGAGATCTTATCTATCAGTCTGAGGGGGGGTGGTCTTTAGTTCTTTGAATTTCAAATATTCTACCAATGAAGATATATTTTCACAACATTGAATTTCAATATCTTATGAAAAAGTCTTGGTTCTAGATTCTAGAAGTGGAGCGGTCTCGATTCTTTTTCCGGACAACAATGATTACAAGCACCAAATTCCAATTGAGACAAAACTTTTCGCTCTTTCTTTTTAGCTCTGCGCCCTTGCGAGAAACCTTTTAATTGGATATTGTATATCGAATATTTTATATTGAATATTTTATATTGAATAATTTTTTCAGCTAATTAGATAGGATTCAAGTGACTGCAAAAAGAGTTACAATTTCTTTGTGCTCTTAATTTTTGACTTCCTTGCTTTGTGTGGAATTTTATTGCTGAATAAAATCCCTCTCTAATAAAGAATAGATCTCAGTATCTAAAAACCTTCCGTTGTAATTATAATTCTCCCTGAAGAAAGCCTCCTTCAAAAACCCCATTTTTAAGAGTAATTCCCGGGAGGTGGTATTGGCGGGGTTGATATTGGCTTCGATGCTGTGAAGCCCCAGGTCCTTAAATCCAAAAGAGATCACCGCACGCATGGCTTCTTTCATATAGCCCCGGCCCCAGTAGTCGGGCTTTAACGTATATCCTATCTCTGCCCGAAAGTTGGTCCTGTCGATCTTTCGCAGGATGATATCCCCTAAATAATTTCCGGTTTCAGCGGCTGTGATGTCCCAGAAGAATCCGGTTTTCTGTTCGTAGCTCTCAAGGTTCCTGGCGATAAAGGCTTCCGAAGCTTTTATATCCTCATGCCGGTCTGAATCCATATACAGCATCACCTGCTCATTGGAACGCATTTGTTGCAGGTGAGGCGCATCCTTCAGCTCCTGTTTCCGAAGCAGGAGTCTCTCAGTTTTCAGCTGCGGAAATTCCTCAAAGTATTTCTCATTGATCATAACAAAAGCTAAGATAGCATTTGCTGCTGTATAAAGAACGGCGGAAGCTTTCTGAAGCCCGAGTGAGCATTGCACCAAAAATAATTTTTATCAATATCTTAGGCCACAGTATAAAAATACAAGGTCCTATGCGATTCCCTCTTTTGTTATTATTAAGTTTTTTGTCCCTGTTTTACATCCCTGCCGCTGCACAGCAGGATTATTTCTTTCCGGATAAATCTAATTTTGATCCCAATATCCCCACACCCGAAGAATTTTTGGGCTACGGAATCGGCGATTTCCATACCCGTCATGACCGACTCGTTGCCTATTTCTATGAACTCGCAGAGAAGTCAGACAAGGTGCATATTCAGGAAATAGGAAAGACCTATGAGCAAAGGCCTATGATCGTTGCGACCATTACGGCGAAGGGAAATTATGATGATCTCGAAAATATAAGACAGGAGCATTTGCGGCTGACAGATCCCGCGGCTTCCATCTCTTCATTTGAGGAGATGCCCGTGATCATTCAGCTTGGCTATAACGTCCACGGAAATGAACCTTCCAGCAGTGAAGCAGCCATGCTCACCGCCTGGTATCTTACTGCTTCACAGGAGCCGGAAGTGCTGGAATACCTGGAGAAAGCGGTGATCTTTATAGAGCCCGTTCTTAATCCGGACGGAAGGGACCGCCACACCACCTGGGCCAATATGCACCGCGGATTCCCGCCGGTTGCCGATCCGCTGGACAGGGAACACAACGAAGCCTGGCCGGGCGGAAGGGTGAATCACTACTGGTTCGACCTTAACCGCGACTGGCTTCCCCTGGTCCATGTGGAAAGCAAGGCCCGGCTTAATTTTTACCATAAGTGGTATCCCAATGTGGTGACCGATTTCCACGAGATGGGCACCAACAGCACTTATTTCTTTGAACCTACCAAACCTCATGGATCCGAAAATCCTATTATTCCGAGGGAGAATTACGATCAGTTGAACAATCTGCTGGCACCTTATTTTGCAGATGCCATGGATGAGATTGGGTCCCTGTATTTCACTAAAGAGGTGTTTGATAATTCTTATCCGGGTTACGGTTCGACCTATCCCGATATCCAGGGCGGACTGGGGCTGGTCTTTGAACAAGCCAGTTCCCGCGGACATCTGCAGGAAAGTATTCACGGCGAGGTTTCCTTTGCCTTCACCATTCGTAATCATTTGGTGAACAGCCTGGCAACCCTTAAGGCCACGGTGGAGAATAAGGACATTTTCCTGCGTCATCAGAAAGATTTCTTTGAATCGGCAATGGAGCAGGCGCGGAATAATTCCGCAAAGGGATATGTGTTTTCGGATGGAGGAGACCCAAACCGGGCAAAGGCTTTCATGGACCTGCTGTTAAGACATAAGATCAGGGTATATGAAGCAGGTGGGAATGTGAAGTCTGGCAGGGAGAACTTTTCCGCGGCAAATTCCTTTATAGTGCCCGGGGAGCAGCCGCAGTTCAGGATGGTGGCCACCATGTTTGACACTGTGACCAAATTCCATGACAGCCTGTTCTACGATACAACCGCCTGGTCTATGGTGCACGCTTATGGCCTGCCGTCTTCACCGCTGAATTCACGACAGCTTCGGAATTCGAACCTTGGGCAGCAAATCGATTCCACTTTTCTAAAGGCTGAAGAGTTTCCGGTTGAAAAGAGCAATTATGCCTACATTTTTAACTGGGAAAGTTATAATGCCCCGGCGGTGCTTCAGGAGCTTCTGAAGCATGACCTTATCACCAAAACCGCATTTAAACCCCTTAGTTTACAAACGCAAAATGGAGTTGAGGAATTCAGTTACGGAAGTATTTTAGTTCCGGTGGCCATGCAAAAGATGCCTTCAGCAGAAATTCATGAACTACTGCAAAGACTGGCTGCGGAACATCAGATTTCCATAGAAGCCGTAAGCAGCGGACTCAGCAGCACCGGAATAGACCTGGGCAGCGGAAATTTCGAAAAAATTGAAAAGCCGAAGCCTTTAATGCTTATTGGCGAAGGAGTTTCCTTATATGAAGCCGGAGAAGTATGGCACCTGCTGGACAGCAAATTGAATATGCCGCTTCCAAAAGTGGATTTGCTGGATTTTAACCGCATAAAGCTTCAGGATTACAACGAGCTGATCATGGTCAACGGAAGTTACGGTCTGCTTAAAGACAAAGATGTAGATAAGATCAAAAGTTGGGTAGAGCAGGGAGGAACGCTGATTGTTCAGAAAGGTGCCGTGAAATGGGCTGCCGAAAAAGGCCTGCTTCCCGAAGATCTTATCATCAAAAAGGACAGCCTTGCAAAGGAGGAAATGAAAGGGCAACGCTTTGATTTTGCCAGTGCAGCCGAAAGAGAAGGTCCTAAATTAATCGGAGGATCCATTTACAGAACAGATCTTGATAACAGTCATCCGCTCGGCTTTGGGTATAGAGACAGGGAGCTCATGGTCTACCGCAACAGTAACCTTTTTGTGAATCCGGCAGAAAATCCGTACAGCACCGTGGCGGTCTATAAAGAAGATCCGTTGGTAAGTGGATATGTTTCAGAAGAGAACCTTGAGAAACTTCCGGGTACAGCTTCTATTTTCGTTCACGGACTGGGAGCAGGAAGGGTGATCTCTTTTGTGGATAATCCTAATTTCCGCGGAACCTGGTTTGGTACCAATAAGCTGTTTTTTAACGCGCTCTTTTTTGGACCGCTTATCGATGTTCCTAATTTAGTGGAGTAAAGAATATATATTTTTTCAAAGCAAAGGGAATCCATAAGCCTTCAATAATAAGGAGCTTCAAAAATGACATTTTTGGAGCTCTTTATTTTTTTACATGTTTTTATTCTTTAGAAAGTGATCTGTTAAGAGATGCAGGAAATCTGGTTCAGAATAAATTTCGACATAAATAATTTATACAGTCTTTAAATAACAGCTGCAGCCGAAAAGTAATGAAGCCTCGGGAAAATTTCTGTCGGCATAAAATTGTCGCAAAAGCCCCCGGTCAAAAGCATACAAGCTGATAATTGTCATATTTTTTTTGGCTTTAGGAAGGTATTTTTACCAGCCAAATTTTGGTGTATGAACCAACCAGCCAAAAAGAAATCTTTTTTTCGTCGCCTTTTGCCTCCGAGAAAATGGGGTCTTGCTGCTGCCATTTCAATGGGAGCACTTTTAGGTCTAGGATTCTATGTGCTGAAGCTCAGCAATGCCGCTTCTTATCTCTCCGATGACCCCAAGGCTTGTATCAACTGCCATGTAATGACCCCTCAGTACCTCACCTGGAACAAGAGTTCTCATAGGGAAGTTGCGAGTTGTAACGACTGCCATGTGCCACAGGATAATGTTTTCAATCAATACTATTTTAAGGCCATGGATGGGCTTTATCACTCTACCATTTTTACTCTCAGAGCCGAACCGGAGGTGATCGTGGCAAGAGAAGCTTCCGCAGAGGTTATTCAGAACAATTGCATTCGCTGCCATGATGCCCGCATCACAGATCCAAAAATTGCAGCCACAGTAGAGAACCATGATTTTCACAGAACAGACCGCACCTGCTGGGAGTGTCACCGCGAGGTGCCTCATGGCAGAGTGAAAAGTCTTTCAGCGGTGGGATATCAAATAGAACCTGTAGAAATGCATGTGCCCGAGAAAAGGGATATTATTCCCTCCTGGTTAAAGAGCCATATAGCCGAAGAAGAAAAAGATTCTGTTCCGGCAACAAAACAAACCACTCCTTAATGATAAATACAGCCTTTACCTTTAGATATTAACCTTAGACCTATGAAAAACTGGATCATTTTTTTAGTAACCATTATAGCCGTATTCCTTCTGGCGCTGCTCGCCTATACCATTATGGACCGGAGAGCAGAGGCCCGATTCGCCTATCAGCCCAAGGTGGAGATAGAAGGCATTGAACCCCGTGATTCTGTTTGGGGTCTTAATTATCCGCGGCAGTACCAATCCTACAGAAAAACTGCCGATACTACCTTTAGAGGGCTGTACAGTACCAGTGGCTTTGCCGATGTACTTGATGATCAACCTGAGCTGGTGATCCTATGGGCCGGATATGCTTTTAGTAAGGATTACAATCAGCCACGCGGGCATGCTCATGCAATAACCGATATCCAGGCCACTGCAAGGGTTGGTTCTCCCTGGAATAAAGGAGAAGGTCCTATGCCCAGTACCTGCTGGACCTGTAAAAGTACAGATGTGCCAAGACTCATGGATGAAATTGGAGTAACCGAATTCTACAGCCACAAATTTTCTGACTTTGGCAGCGAAATGATCAATCCCATTGGTTGTGCAGACTGCCATGACAGCGGTACGATGAATCTTACCATTACCCGTCCCGCTCTGGTAGAGGCTTTTGAAGCCATGGGTAAGAACATAAATGATGTTTCCCACCAGGAAATGCGTTCGCTGGTTTGTGCACAGTGCCACGTGGAATATTATTTTGCAAAAGACCTCCCCGGGAAGGAAGGAGCAGCTTATCTTAAATTCCCATGGGATGGCGGACTTACCGTTGAAGCCATGGAGGAATACTACGACAACATAGATTTTGCAGATTGGGTACATCCTCTAAGTAAAGCGAAGATGATCAAAGCCCAGCACCCCGATTATGAGATCTTCTCTATGGGAGTTCACGCAAAAAGAGGAGTGTCATGCGCAGACTGTCATATGCCGTACAAAACTGAAGGCGGACAGAAATTTACCGACCATCACATTGGGTCTCCACTTACCAATGTTGAAAATTCATGTTTTGTATGTCACAGGGAGAGTAAAGAAGACCTGGTGACCGACGTGTATGAGCGTCAACGCAAAATAAAAGAGGGGACAGGATATTTACAGAAGCAAATCGCCAGGGCTCATATAGAAGCTAAAAAGGCATGGGATCTTGGAGCAACCGAAGCTCAGATGGAGGAAATTCTCAGGAAAATAAGACATGCACAATGGCGTTGGGATTTTTCTGTAGCTTCTCACGGAGCAGCTTTCCACGCTCCTCTTGAGACGAGTAGAATGGTCTCTTCGGGAACAGGAAAAATTCAGGAAGCACGCATCGAGCTTTCCCGCCTGCTTGCAGATCTTGGACATAACCAACCTGTTGAGATGCCAGACTTTACCAGTAAGGAAGTATTACAACGTTACATTGGCCTTGATATGCCTGAAGAACTTGAGACCAAGAAACGATTTCTCAAAGAAGTCATTCCTCACTGGATGAAAGAAGGTAAGGACCGGGAAGCAGCTAATATTCCCGTTAAAAATGTAAGTAGTAGATAGTTATAGAGTTTGTAGTTGCCGGCCGGCCTGAGAATAACAGTTACCGGAATTTTCAGGCCGGCCTTTTTTATGAAAATTTTGGAGGCAGGCTTACTGCCGGAGTGTTCAGGATAAATTGATCAAAATGAAATTAGGAAGAATCTTGTTGTCGACCAAGGTGTCATTTTTACTAATAATTGCCTTTGCGGCAGCTATGGCAGTGGCCACTTTAATAGAAAATGATCATGGAACCCTAATCGCCAGAGAACTGGTTTATGAAGCCTGGTGGTTTGAAGTAATTATGATCTGGCTTGCAATAAATTTTATTGCTCATATAGGTCAGTACAAACTCTTTTCAAAGAAACGCTGGCCCCTCGGAGTTTTTCATATCGCTTTTGTGATCATGATCCTGGGTGCAGGAGTGACCAGATACTTCAGCAATGAAGGAATTATTCACATTAGAGAGGGAGAGACCAAACACACCTATTTTTCCGCCAAAAAATTTATTCAGCTGAGTGAATCGGGCATTGATGGCAGGAATCTGCGATTTGAAAAGCCCCTGGAGATCAGTACCTATAAGTTTGAACCCCAAACTGTCGTGGCATCCATGAATGATAAAACATTCCATGTAAGTCTTGACAGGTATGTGAAAGGAGCACGGGAGGAATATTTACCGGGGAAGGATACACTTATTGATGTCGCCCTGGCTTTTGGATCGGACAGGGAAGATCATTTTATACCTCAGGGGGAGGATCTCCCTTTCGGACAAATGATGCTTTCCACTTCAAAAGAGAGCTCCGGGAATATAAAACTCTTCAAGGAAGATGACAAGTGGATGATCTACAGCGACCGGAATATGCACGTGGTGGAGATGACTACCCAGGCGATGGGAGTTTTGAGAGCCGGGGAAGTTGCTCCGCTGCAGGTAAGACATCTTTACCAGGCAGACAGCTCTGCCTTTTTGGTCAAGGGAATTTATGAAGGCAGGCAGCTGGTCTATTTTGCTGAAGAAGACGAAGAGATCGCAAAAGAACTACCCAATATGCTCAGACTAAAGGTTACCGATGAGCATGGAGAGCAATTATTGAGCACCTATACTCCCATGGTAAGCAGGGAGCCGCAGAGACATGTTTTTTTTGCAGACGGAGAAAAATATTATTTGTCCTATGGTCCCCGGCAGGAAGTCCTGCCTTTTGCCCTGCAATTGCGGGATTTTCAACTGGAGCGATATCCGGGTAGCCAGAGTCCTTCCAGTTATGCGAGTGAATTGCAGGTGATCGATGAAGCCTCGAATTTTCCTTACCGGGTTTATATGAATAATGTACTTGACCATAAAGGATTCAGGTTCTATCAGGCATCTTATGATACAGATGAGAAAGGTACAGTGCTCTCTGTGAGTCAGGATCGCCCGGGAACTTACATCACTTATTTGTCGTACACCCTACTTACTATAGGGATGTTCTTTACCTTCTTTGTAAAAGGTAGCCGGTTCAGTGTTCTTAACCGCCGGATCAAGACCCTTAATGAGAAGGGCCCAAAAATGCCAAAAGGAGCTAAGCATTCAGAAAGAAGAGCTGTTAAGGAAGAAAATATTGAGGTGGTGCCAAAATTCAGAATTCCGAAGACCACGGCACTTACTGTACTGGCCATTCTTGTTTCCCTGTTCATTGGTCTGAAGATGTATGGACACGGACAGGTGCCAGATATCAGGGAAGCTGTTGTTCCGGTTTCACAAGCAGAGGCTTATGGAAATCTCGTGATCCAGGATCTGGATGGGCGCATGAAACCCCTCAACACTCTGGCCAATGAGATCACCAGGAAGTTAAGCGGTCGTTCTACAATTACTATCGATCAACCGGGAGGAGAGATCAAACTTACTGCCGAACAGTTTTTGCTTGCAGTGCAACTGGATCCCGGAAGATTTAGCGCCCTGCCGTTGATCAAGGTGGATGAGAAAAAAGGTGCAGCCATATTTGAGGCCATGGGACATGCTCCGGTAGACAAGATCAGCTTTCAGGAACTTATCGACCCCGATGGGAGATATCTCCTGCAGGGAATGGTTGAGGAGGCAAACAGGCTTAAGCCGGCAGAAAGGAACGAAGCCCATAAGGAGCTTTTAAAGGTTGATGAGCGTTTCAATATATTCTATGCAATTTTGAGAGGAGATTTTCTAAAAATCTTCCCCAACCGGCATGACGCTAATAATACATGGTTTACAGCCAATCAGCACAACATGGGATTTGATGAAGAGGATGCGGTTTTTGTAAAGAGCATCACTCCGCTATACCTGTCTGCGCTGAATAAAGGAATCGCTTCAGGAAATTATACAGAAGCAAACGAAGTGCTTTCTTATATACAGCTGTTTCAGGAGAAAGCCGGAGCTGAGGTGCATCCGGGAGAGGACAGGATCAATATTGAAATTCTCTACAACAAGCTGAACCTTGGCAACAGGCTGTTTGGTATCTTCTGGATACTCGGTGCAGTAATGCTGATCCTGGCTATTATTAAGCTGTTTTTGCAGCCCAAGTGGTTAAAGTATCTATGGATTGCAGGACTCGCTGTTGCATGGATAGGATTTACTTTTTTTACAATTCATTTGGGACTTCGCTGGTATATTGCCGGAAGGGCTCCCTGGAGTGACGGCTTTGAGATGCTGGTGTTTGTAGCCTGGTGTATTCTGTTGTTCGGATTGATCTTTGAGAAAAAATCACATTTTACAGTACCCCTGGGAATTTTGTTTTCGGGTACGCTGTTATTTGTTGCTTTTCTCGACTGGCTCAACCCGGAGATCACCAATCTTATGCCTGTGCTTCACTCTTATTGGCTCAAGATACATGTAGCTGTAATTGTGAGTGGATATGCTCCGTTGGCGTTGGCTGCCTTACTGGCACTTTTCAGTTTAGTGCTGTTAATATTCAAGCCTATTCAACCTTCGGCAAAGTGGTGGAAGAGTATGCAGGAGCTGAGTATGGTGAATGAGATGTCAATTACCATAGGTCTGTTCCTCCTGGCTGTTGGAACATTTCTGGGTGGTGTATGGGCCAATGAAAGCTGGGGACGCTACTGGGCATGGGATCCAAAGGAAACCTGGGCTTTAATTTCTATCATGGTATATGCTTTTGTTCTACACCTGAGATTAATTCCCAAACTCAAGAATTCCCTGGTGCTCAACATAGCCAGCCTATGGGCTTTTTCTTCAATAATTATGACCTCTTTCGGAGTGAATTATTATCTCTCCGGCTTGCACTCCTATGCTTCGGGAGATCCCGTTCCTATTCCTCAATGGGTGTACTGGATGACCGCAATTCTGTTGGCTATAACAGTAGTGGCCATTGTACGTTATAACAGGATGTCAAAGCAGGAACGAAAGAATCTGTTGGCTGCTTAAAAAGACATTTTTGAAAAAAGAGAAGCTTTCCATTTGGGAGGTTTTTTTTCTCCCATTGGAATTTGGTGCTTGTAATTTGGAATTTATTAAAAGGTTTTACACTAAGTTCACGAAGACAAAAAAGAAAAGCACGAAGAAACTGTTACTCTATTTGCAGCCATTTCCATCATTTCAAGAGTTTTTCAGCTTATATAATATACAATATTCAATACAATAAAAAAGTTTCCCGCAGATCACGCTGATCTTCGCAGAACAAATATTCCAATGAACCAATCACCGATTAACTAATTAACCATCTTTAAAAAATCTACTGCCCACTAATCACTGCGCACTGCCCACTATCTTCACATGCTTCCCATAAGAAGCAGGAAAAATATCAGCGCTATTCCGATAGAGATAAGGGTAGGTTTGATCCAGCTTTTCTTTTTATAAGCGAAGTCACTGCCAATATATTTATTCCAGAAGAACTCATTTAAAATAGCGGCACCAAGTACATTTGCCACTATGGTCATGGAAGGGGAGAGGCTAAAACCCTGCATTACCAGGGCGGTGGCTATGATATAAGCTATTGCGAAAAGCAGTACCCAGCCCGCTTCTTTTATTTTTCCGAGAGTCCGGAGATTAACAATGAGCAGGGCAGCGGCAAAGATGGTGGAGAAAAGAATGGCGAATATAAGGATCAGGCTCTTAGAGTATAATTCAGGTAATCTCTGTTCCGGGTGCTCTTCCTCTGCAATCATTTTATAGTTATTTAGCGGGTGCAAATTTAAGATTTTGAAGGGGGAAAATGCCATTTAGGAGAGGAATTCAGTCGGAAATTTTGAAGATTTCCTCCCGGCTGACCTCAGTCATATTTTTTTGATGCCAACTGCTTTTATTTTGCCTGATATTCTAAAAGACTTAAAATCTTTCTCTCATGGGAAAAGTGAAAAATAGGTGGCTTATAGCCGCGTCTGCTGTCGGCATCCACATTTCTATTGGTTCTGTTTATGCATGGAGTGTTTTTACCAAACCCTTGATCCAGAAATTTGGATGGGAGCTGGCCGATACACAATTTACCTTTAGTCTTGCCATTTTCTTCCTTGGAATTTCGGCTGCATTCCTGGGGCATTACCTGGAAAAGAAAGGCCCCCGAAAATCGGGATTGCTGGCAGCGATCTTTTTCGGAATAGGGATCGCAGGTTCAGGCCTGGCTATTTACCTGGAATCTATTTACCTGCTGTATCTCTTTTACGGTGTATTTGGAGGTATAGGTCTTGGTTTGGGATATATTACCCCGGTTTCCACCCTTGTAAAATGGTTTCCCGATAAACGCGGACTTGCCACCGGTTTGGCTATCATGGGATTTGGTTTTGCGGCACTTATAAGTAGTCCGCTGATGGTTTTCCTTATCTCTAAAGTAGGAATAGCCAATACCTTCTTCATTCTGGGTAGTATTTATTTTGTGATCATATTTTTTTCTTCTTTATATCTGGCTCCTCCGCCAAAAGGATGGGTACCCAAAGGATTTTATGCTTCTGATGCTTCCGGAAAGAAAAAAGTGCAACAGGATCTTTCTCAGTTAACAGCCAATGAAGCCGTCAAGACGAAACGTTTCTGGTATCTGTGGCTTATGCTCTTTATCAATATTTCCTGCGGAATTGCTATTATTTCTGTTGCTTCCCCCATGGCACAGGAATATGCAGGAATGACTGTTGTGGCTGCGGCTACTATGGTGGGGATCATGGGACTTTTTAACGGAGTGGGACGAATTGGATGGGCAAGTTTTTCTGACTATATAGGAAGACCTGCTATGTACACCATCTTTTTCTCAATCCAGGTGGTGGCATTCTTTCTGCTTCCCACAGCCACCAATCCAATTGTATTTCAGGGGATCATATTCCTGATCTTGTCCTGCTACGGCGGTGGTTTTGCTACTATCCCGGCTTATATTGGAGATGTGTTTGGCACCAAACAGCTGGGAGCCATACATGGTTATATTCTGACCGCCTGGGCAGCAGCAGGAATGGCAGGACCATTGTTCGCCGCCTGGACCAGGACAATTTCAGACAACTATAATGTCACTCTGTATTTCTTCGCAGGCCTGCTGGGAATAGCTTTATTATTCTCTTTCCTCATTCGCAGGGATATTAAAAAGCTTAGGGAAAAGAATATAAAAAATGAAATTGAGGCACAGCCGCTGACTCCGGTTTTGGAGACTGTAAAAAGTTAGTTTTAGGTTTAGTTTAATAAGGATGGAAAGATGGAGCGGGAAACCGTTCCATTTTTTCGTTTTTATCCGCCCTGAAATTTCCCGTAGAAGAGTATGAAATCTCAGGTCAAAACCTTTAAAATCCAACTTCGAAATTTATTTATTAACTAAAACGATTGAAGCTTTTCAGGAAAATTCAGGTGGGCAGAATTATGATAATTGTCATGTTAAAATGATTCATTCCGGTAGAAATTTGCATAAAATTTAAAACGGAAGATGGCCTAAGACTAAGAAATAAAGCCACTTCAGCTAAAACAGAAGTTATGCTTAACCTATCTCGAGAAGTACTTGCGCTCCGCGAAGGAGACTGGAACAAAAGGATTGATGTCAGGGATTTTGTGACTTTGAATGTTACTCCATATTATGGTGATGCTTCTTTCCTGGCCGGTGCCACCGAAAGAACCAAACAGCTGTGGCAAATTTGCATTGCTGCCATGAAAGAGGAAAGAGAAAGGAATGGCTGCAGGGCTATTGACACCGAAACAATTTCGGGTATTACAAGTCATGGACCAGGTTATATAAATAAAGAACTGGAAGTCATTATGGGTTTACAAACCGATGAGCTTCTAAAGAGAGCTATGAAGCCTTTTGGCGGAATCCGGGTGGTTGAAGGAGCAGTGGCCGAAAAGGGTCAGCAGGTAACACAGCGTGTTAAAGAGATCTTTGATTATACCAAAGACCATAACAACGCTGTGTTTGCTGCATACGACGAGGAGATAAGAAATTATCGCTCTCAGGGTATCCTTACAGGATTACCCGATAATTATGCCCGCGGAAGGATCATTGGAGATTACCGTCGTCTTGCGCTCTATGGAATAGATCGTTTGATTGAAGCCAAAGAAGAAGACAAACGTCTTGTGGACGGGGAAATGACCGAACACAAAATACGTCTTAGAGAGGAGATCACAGACCAGATCATAGCCCTTAAGGATATCAGGAAAATGGGCAGCATGTACGGTCTCGACCTGAGCAGGCCTGCACAGAATGCGCGTGAAGCCGTACAGTGGGTATATATGGCCTACCTCGCTGCTGTAAAAGAGCAGGATGGTGCCGCAATGTCTTTGGGTAATGTTTCGTCTTTCCTTGATGTATATATTGAAAGAGATCTTGCTGAAGGTTTTATAACCGAAGAGGAAGCACAGGAATTCATTGACCAGTTTGTCATGAAACTGCGAATGGTAAGACATCTGCGTCCCGAAGCTTATGATGAGATCTTTGGCGGGGATCCAACCTGGGTGACCGAAGCTATTGGCGGACAATTTGCCGACGGAAGAACCAAGGTGACCAAAACCTCTTTCCGGTTCTTACAAACGCTTTACAACCTCGGACCTTCTCCTGAACCTAACTTAACTGTACTTTGGTCACAGGACCTGCCCGAAGGTTTTAAAGAATTCTGTGCGCAGGTTTCTATAGATACGTCTTCCATTCAGTATGAGAATGATGATTTGATGAGACTCGTGAGAGGTTCTGATGATTACGGGATTGCATGTTGTGTTTCTTACCAGGAACTTGGAAAGAGGATCCAGTTCTTTGGTGCAAGGGTGAACCTTCCAAAGACGCTTTTAATGGCTCTTAATGAAGGCCGTGAAGAAAATGCCGGTGCGAAATTACTGGAGAACATTCCTTCTTTGGAAGGTGAATACCTGAACTATGAGGAAGTAATGACCAACTTCAAAAAGTCGATGGTGGAAGTGGCAAGAGTTTACTCCAAGACCATGAACATCATCCATTACATGCACGACAAGTATTACTATGAAAAAGCACAACTTGCTTTTGTAGATTCAGATCCCGGTATCGATATGGCCTATGGAATAGCCGGTATTTCCATTATTGCCGATTCACTTTCAGCCATAAAATATGGTAAGGTGAAGGCAATCCGTAATGAAAAAGGACTTACGGTAGATTTCAAAGTGGAAGGAGATTATCCTAAATTCGGAAATGATGATGAAAGAGTGGACAGCATTGCCCGTGAGATCACTAAATTCTTTTCAGAAGAACTGGCTAAACACAAGTGCTACAAAAATGCCTTTTCCACACTTTCCTTACTTACCATCACCTCAAACGTGATGTACGGTAAAAAGACCGGTGCGACTCCCGATGGAAGAAAAGCCGGGGAAGCTTTCGCTCCCGGAGCAAACCCGATGCATGGCCGTGATGAACACGGAGCGATAGCATCTTTGAACTCTGTGGCAAAACTGGATTACCGGGATGCACAGGACGGTATCTCCAACACCTTTTCTATAGTGCCTAAGTCTCTTGGCAGTGACAGGGAGGATCAAACCGATAACCTCGTTGGATTACTGGATGCATATTTCAGACTCAACGGGCACCACCTTAACGTAAACGTGCTAAACCGGGAAACCCTTATGGATGCTTACGAGCACCCTGAGAATTATCCGCAGTTGACCATAAGAGTATCGGGATATGCAGTGAACTTTATAAGACTTTCAAAAGCACACCAGCTGGAAGTGATCGCGAGAACCTTCCACGAAAGAATGTAAGTGTTGATTTCTGTAGCATTGGGAGGTTTCAGTCATTAGTCCCCTATATGAAACCTCCTGATGCTTTTTATTAATCCGGAGTAAAAGGAAAGCTCATGATCAAAGATGGTTTGCTGGTTGCACAAAAAGTAGAACAGTTAAATTCGGAAGCTTCCAACCGGCTGAGGGTGCATTCTATTGAAACTTTTGGCACCCACGACGGTCCGGGAATTCGTATGGTGGTATTCGTTCAGGGCTGCCAGTTTCGATGTTTATACTGTGCTAATCCCGACACTATGGACGTTAAGGGTGGCCATTTTCTTGAGATCGAAGAGCTTGTAGAACGGGCTATAAAACAAAGATCTTACTTCGGTAAAAAAGGAGGAGTGACCGTTTCAGGGGGAGAACCACTGCTACAGCGCTCCATTCTGAAAAAGCTTTTTAACAGGCTACACGAGGAAGGAGTAAATACTGTACTAGATTCCAACGGCCGGCTTATAGACCAACAGGCCAAAGACCTGCTTGAGGTGACCGATCTGCTGATGCTGGACGTAAAGCATTTTAACAACGAATGGCATAAAAAACTCACCGGACTTTCAAATGTCAATACCTTTAAGGTAGCCGAACATAGAGAATCTACAGGAAAACCCATGTGGCTTAGATATGTGCTGGTGCCCGGCTGGAGTGATCAGGAAGAACATCTGCATGAATTGGGAAATCATTTTAAAGATTACAAAACTATCGAGCGGGTAGAGATCCTGCCATATCACCAGTTAGGCGTTCATAAATGGGAAGCTCTGGGAATGGAATATAAGCTGAAGGATGTCTCTCCGCCCGATGCTCAAAAAGTGGAAAAAACAGCCTCGATCTTCATGAGTTATTTCAAAGATGTGCGGGTGAATTAGGGAAGACAGAGTTCGTCTAATACGCTTCGGGTACCGGCACCAATTTTCGTTGGAATGGAAATCAGGTGTTATTTTTTGAGTATTTATAATATAAAAATGATCATGAGTTCCGGAAGTTTTATTTTTAATTCTCTTTCAAATATTTATTCAATTAGTTGAATCTTTACAGGCTAAAAATTGTGCCCCGAAAAGCCATTTTTGGAAGGTGATTTTCTGGTTCAAAAATTTAAATCTTAAATAAAACATGTCTTCACTCCTTGACTTCCTAAGCATTGATTATGTGGCTCTTTTTATAATCATTGGTATAGGTATCATCCTGGGAAAGTTTTCCTACAGAGGGCTGTCTCTTGATTCTTCGGCCGTAATATTTGTAGCTATGTTCTATGGTTACATAATGTTCTCCCGGGGCGTGGAATTTGCACTGCCGGGGATAATTCAGCAAATAGGTCTGCTGCTTTTCATTTTTACGATTGGAATGCAGGCGGGGCCAACCTTTTTTGAAGTTTATAAGGCACAGGGAAGGAAACTTATAAGCATGGCTTTTTTGACAGTTGTGGTAGGTGCTGTTACAACTTTTGTCCTGGCAATAGCTTTTGATATTGACCACAGGATCTCTGCAGGATTATTTTCGGGTGCATTAACCAGCACCCCCGGTCTGGCAGCCGCTATTGAAGCCACAGGCTCATCTTTGGCATCTATTGGCTACGGCATAGCCTATCCTTTTGGAGTTATTGGGGTGATTCTTTTTGTAAGGCTGGCTCCCAGGATTTTTGCCACTAATATGGCTAAGGAAGAACAGAAATATGCAGAAGAAACCCAGATCCAGATCCCCAAAGTAACCCATAAGAACTTTATTATAACCAACGAAAATGCCGACGGAAAAACTATCCGTGAATTGGACATTAGAATGATGACCAAGGCAAATATCTCCCGGGTCATGAGGGCAAATGAAACATCTATTCCCCCGTCAGCAGATCTTGTATTGCGTAAAGGTGACCTGGTAAGGGCAGTAGGAACAATAGAAGCACTTAAAAGGGTGGAGTTGCTTCTAGGAAAACCAACAACTATCGATATTCCTGAGAGCGGGATGTTTGAAGTTAGATGGTATGTAGTTTCCAAACGGAATGTGGTAAACACTACTGTGGGAGAATTAAATTTAAGAGAGAACTATAAAGCTACGGTTACCCGGATTCGAAGAGCAGGCATTGATCTTCCTGCAAGGCCATCTGTAAAACTGAAATTTGGCGACCGACTTTTCATATCCTCAACAAAGGGAAATGTCAATGGTCTTAGTCAGCTTTTTGGAGATAGCATGAAAGAGGTGGAAACTACCAGTTTTTTGCCGGTAGCGCTGGGTATAGTAATTGGATTGATCCTTGGAGCCATTGAAATACCTCTGCCCGGAGGCACTTCCTTTTCTCTGGGAATTACAGGCGGTGTTTTATTAGCTGCCCTTGTATTGAGCAGAATCGGGAAAACAGGACCAATTCTCTGGAATCTCCCGGGCACCGGTAATCAGATTCTGCGACAGTTTGGGCTGTTACTCTTTCTAATTCCTGTAGGTCTGGCAGCCGGTAGTCAGTTAGGACCGACCATAGAGGAATACGGACTAAGTCTTTTTGCAGTTGGAGCGGCGATTACCTTAATTCCTATGATAGTAGGGGTTCTTGTTGCGAGATTACTTCTTCATATGAACTTTCTCTCAGTCCTGGGAGCTTTGACGGGTGGGATGACCAGTACTCCCGGGCTAAGTGCTGTGGATTCCATGACGACCAGCGAAGGCCCACAGGTTGCTTATGCCACTGTGTATCCCTTTGCACTGGTTGCGATCATTATCTTTACACAAGTGCTTAGCTACGTTTTATAGGTTTCCCAAGAGATATCTAACGGATTTAAGCTGAAACTGAAGG
Source organism: Salinimicrobium xinjiangense DSM 19287 (assembly GCF_000423585.1). GTDB lineage: Bacteria > Bacteroidota > Bacteroidia > Flavobacteriales > Flavobacteriaceae > Salinimicrobium > Salinimicrobium xinjiangense. Next base: position 59,605 of record NZ_AUIG01000011.1, on the reverse strand, counting down.
TGTCGGATTTATTCTACTCTTGAAATTCTATTTCCTGTAAGAAAACCGTCCAGCAATTCTGCAGAAGAAATATTTCCCTCGCTATCTTTAAGAAATCTTATTGCCGAATCCCCCTGTTCCATAAAAAACTGATTGTCCGACTGTGGCTTTAAATGCACTTTTTGAGGCCCCATGAGAACGAACAGGCTGTCATTATTTGTAATAACCTGGAGTTGCATTTTAGGATTAAGAGCATAGTTGCCGGCATATTCTTTTAGTAATGCAGGGGCAATTTGTATCTCTTTGCGAGGGAGCGGTAACATGTAATTTTTGTCTTCAAGAATCGACTTAATACCTTTTGTCATTTCATCGGCGACAGGATGCCTGCGGTTGCTAAGGACGATCACATTTAGGTTCCCCGTTTTTCTTATGGCATAACTGAATCCACCGTTTTCAGAATAACCGTCCTGAACCAGGCTTTTGTCTGTTATTGTTGTTATCAATTTTTGCAGATCTGCAGCATTGGTCCAAAGTTGTAGTTCTGTATCCTGAGATACCGGAGTCGTGTCGATTCCCTGTGGCCCTATGTTGTGAACGTATCCCGTGGCGGCATTCCCGGGCGCTTCCGTTTGCAGGAATGTATTTTTCAGATGTAGTTTAGTAATGAGAGCCACGACTGCTTTCTGAGATTCAGATTTCATTGAATCTGAATTTACTTCCGATTGTAGTTGCTCACAGGTATGGTTCAGAATTAATTCTGAAAAGGGGCCCAAAGAAAAAACTGTGCTTTCAGAAAATAACTTACGTGATTCATAATCTGCTTTTCCAAAAAAGTTGCTGTAAATAATTTCACCATCTGCTGCCACAAGGATGCTTCCGCTGAAGCGTCCCAATTCTGTATAGCGTTCCCCCAGTTCATTTATTTTCTTCTTTACATCCGAAGATTTTTGCAACTGCAGCTCTCCTAAAGTAGAGGCACAAATGAACAGGTAAAATAAAACGACAAGCATTTTCATAATTTCAAATATTGATTGGCATCAATTACTTTAAATTCAGGGTCGTCCCTCAGTATATTTCTTAGAGAGCCAATATGACCCACGCCAATTACCAAAACAATTCGTTGCGGTTCTTTTTCCATTACATTAGTTACTATATTAGAATATATCTTATAGTCCCTGTTCTTGAAAACTGAGATGAGTTCTGCGCCTATGTAATCATTATTGATAAACTCAACAGGAACTCTTTCATCGGGATTTGTGAAAGTCCCATGGGTAACACGGGCAGGAGCTATGTAGCGCACATTGTAGATCGCCTTATAAGCTTCAGGCTGATTGAGGAAAGTGAGGTATTCTTTTAGCGAAATATCACCCTCTGCTAGAGCCCTTTTTTTCTCACCTGCCAGGCTTCCTAATTGCTGTAAAGCCGAATTAAAAAAGGCTATGTTTTTGCCATTTTTGAGTATGTTATGAGAGGTACCTCCGGGAGCATCCACACAAAAGATCTCCTCAAGGTGGGCCTCACTTGCAATTCTGAAGGCAATTTGGAACACTTCACTCCGACCGTATTCCAGCTCGGTAAGATTCAGCTGATTTTCTTGGTAAAGCCTGTAAAGGCTGTCTGTCTCCGGTTTCTCTTCGGGTAAGTTTTCAACCATGACCATATCTGGCCTGAAATTTTTAAAAGCAGAGACGAATTCAGCTATTCCCTGTTGATTTTTTTCAGTAAAAACGTCCGTATTTGAGGAATTGCTGTTGTAGACCTGCGTGAGATGATCAGATCCCAGAAGAAGGATTTCTGTTGGCTGTTCCTGTGAATGACCCTTTAGACAAACAAGGAAGAAAACAGCGGCAGATAATAATATTTTCATTTGATGATTTAGTTGATAAAAGATAAATCTATCGAATTTTTTCTACAGCTGCTGCTGTTTGATTATTGAAGACCTAAAAAAGGGCTTTATTTTCCCATTTTTGGAAGGTATAGAGAATTACGATTATATTTAAATTCCCAATATTCCTTCATGAAAAAGATTGTTACTGCCCTTCTTATTTTTATTTTTCTGGCACTGGGAGTTGTGGGTTATATTTACTACCCCCGCCTCATTCTTATCACCGGCTTTGCTGCAAAAAATGTTTGTTCCTGCGTGTATGAAGCAGGTCGTGATCCCGAAACTGTCGCCACACAGGACAATAATTTCGATCCTGTCCACCTTTCAGATTATGAGATAGATCGTGATAATAAGGCTGCATCATCTACTGTCTTCGGACTAAAGAAACGGACCGCAATGTTTAGTCCCGGGCTCGGCTGTATCCTTCTTCCCGAAGGCGGAGACAGAAATGACTTCCCTGATGTAAGTCCGCGGCGTAATCAGACTGCCCTGCCGCTGCCTTTTCCTTTCGGCCACGAAAAACCTGTAGATACTCTTTTTCCTGAAGTGAATTATGATCAGCTGGAAAGAGCCCTCGAAAATGCCTTTTTTGAGGAGCATAAAACCCGGGCTGTTGTTGTGCTTCATAAGGACCATCTCCTTGCTGAAAAATATACTGAAGGTTTTACTGAAGACACAAAACTCCTTGGCTGGTCCATGACCAAAAGTATAACGAGTGCTGTTCTGGGCGTTTTGGAAGAGCAGGGCCGGATTTCTGTCGAACAGGATCATCTTTTCCTGGAATGGAAGAATGACAAGAGGGCGCAGATTACGCTGAACGATCTCCTGCAAATGAACAGCAGCCTGGAATGGGAAGAGGATTATTCAAAAATATCTGATGTTACGAAAATGCTTTTCCTTGCCGAAGATATGACCAGTGTACAGCTGCATAAACCTCTGGTAGGGGAGCCGGGTGAGATATGGAATTATTCTTCGGGTACTTCCAACCTGCTTTCGGGTTATATCAGAGATCAATTTGAGAGTCAGCAGGAATACCTGGATTTCTGGTATAGGGAATTGATCGATAAGATCGGAATGCATTCCATGACAGTGGAAGCCGATCTTTCAGGAAATTATGTCGGCTCTTCCTATTCCTGGGCTACGGCCCGCGATTGGGCGAAATTCGGTTTATTGTACCTCAATAAAGGTAACTGGAATGGAGAGCAGATCCTCACTGAAGACTGGGTGGATTACACTGTTCAGCCAGTGGAAGGATCTGATGGACAATATGGCGCCCATTTCTGGCTCAATGCCGGCGGAATTTATCCAGATGTGCCGCGGGACCTTTTTTCGGCCAATGGTTTTCAGGGGCAGCACGTTTTCATCATCCCCTCCAAAGACCTGGTCGTTGTCCGCTTCGGACTCGCAGAACACCCGGAATTTGATTTGAATGTTTTTCTGAGGGAAGTGATCAATTCAATTGGCAATGATCAATAACTGATTTAATGATCTGGTGATTTGAGGATTTGAAAATGAATTTTTCAATTAAAAAGGATGAATGAACAACGATCAATTATTGATTTGCAAATTTGGTGATTTGAGGATTTGAGAATGAAAAGAATAAGGGTATGAGTAAATAGAATTATCCGTGAATCCGTGGCTTTTTAAATAGCAATAATTAAATTCCAATCACCAATCACCAATCACCAATCACCAATCACCAAATTCCAAAAAGGGTTAATTGGTGATTAGGGATTAGTTGTTCTGCGAAGATCAGCGGGATCTGCGGGAAACATTTGTATTGTATAAGGTATATTGAATATTTTATATTAAATAAGCTGAAATAATAGACTTTAAGACCTCTATTGAAATGAAATAAAAAGCAGCAAATGAATTACAATTTCTTTGTGCTCTTCTTTTTTGACTTCGTGAGCTTTGTGTGAAACCTTTTAAATGAATAATGTATATGGATTATTGTATAATGTAACGTTTTCACTTTCTTCAGAAATCCAGTTCATTTCAGAATCAGAAAGTGCGGCAGCGATCATGCCTTCTTCCGAAGATCTTCCGCAGCTATAAAAGAGGAGGAAACAAAGAAAATAAATACCTCCCGAAAATGCCCTTTTTGGAACCCTATTGATGATCATAACTCAGCACCCTTTTTAAGGTCCATTTCTCGTCCTCAAGAAGCCATACATGAGTGAATAAGGCGGAACTGGTCTGGTATAATTCTTTGCCGGGTTCTTTGATAAAAAAGTCGTGCCTGCCTTTTTGGATGGCGCCATATAATTTTCCGTTACTGTACAGCGGGAAAACCTCCAGGCTTTCCGCATCCAGCTTGCGAATTGGTTTTTTATCGGGCGAGGAGCAGATGTTGTTGCGTACGTTGTTCAGGAAATCTTCTTTGTTGGTGGTAAGTCCGCCCTGATCATGGTAGAACTCAAGATCCTCACCAATAAGGTGCTCAAAAGCTGAAATTTCGCAGTTGTTGAATCCTGCATCAAAGAGCAGGCTGTCGTTCTTTTTTAGCGCCTCAAAAAGTTCTGAATCTTTTGGTACCTGCGCAAAGGCAGAAGCAGTGAGTAAAATGATCAGAAAAAAAAGAGAAGCTTTAAATGTCATTTTTGAAGGTTTATAGATGAAAGTAATTTTTGAAGTGCTTCCGGCTTTTGGGTTCCCAGACAGAATTTTTTACCATTTTTTAGTTCAACCGCCAGGCCTTTGCTGCCTTTTACATTATAGATGGTACCATAAGGGGTATATAACCGGATGCCCCAGCCACCGGCAAAGCCATAATCGACCACCTGTGCAGAGGCAATTTCCTGCCATTTATACGCTCTTTTCAGAAAAGGAAAATAGTGAAATTTTATTCCCTTTTTATCCACTTCTGTAATAAGGCGCAGGGAAAGGAACAGCAGGCTTATCACCACCAGGATAAGTGCGCCAAGATTTGCTGCCTGGTTATATATCAAAATGATGCCGAGCGAGAGCAGCAATAACCACAGCCACCATTGGGTGAATTTTTGAACTTCCCTAAAGCTTTCCCGACTCATGATCTAAAGCTATTAAAACTTCTTCAATTGGGGGAGCGGGGAAAGCTTCAGACTTTAATATTTCTTCCTGTTGGCGTAATTCACCAGCGACAACATCACCGGAACTTCCACCAGAACTCCCACCACGCATACCAGCGCCGCCGGACTTTGCAATCCGAAGAGACCTATAGCCACGGCCACAGAAAGTTCAAAAAAGTTACTGGCACCAATCATCGCTGCCGGGGCACAAACCTGGTGTTGCAGGTTGAGCTTTTTTCCGGAAAACCAGGTAACAAAGAAAATGAAATAGGTCTGGATGATAAGCGGGACGGCAATAAGAACAATGATGAACGGATTGTTCAAAATATTCTCCCCCTGAAAAGCGAAGAGCAAGACCAGGGTAAGTAGTAATGCAATGACACTTACAGGTTTGAATTTTGGAAGGAATTCTCCCGTGAACCACTCCCTGCCTCTTGAGCTTATAAGAAGTTTGCTGGTAAGGATCCCGGCCACCAGCGGAATTACAACGTAAATAAGAATGCTTAATATGAGGGTTTCATAAGGCACCACCACATCTGTAATTCCTAAAAGCAGTCCCACGATAGGGACAAAGGCAAACAGGATGATGAGGTCGTTCACCGATACCTGCATGAGGGTGTAATTCGGGTCCCCGTCGGTAAGGTAAGACCAGACAAAGACCATTGCGGTACAGGGCGCGGCGCCGAGAATAATGGCTCCTGCGATATATTCCCCGGCCATTGAAGGATCAATGAATGCGGCAAAGATCTTTGTAAAAAATATCCATGCAAAAAATGCCATGGTAAATGGCTTGACCAGCCAGTTCATGATCACTGTCAGCACGATTCCCTTGGGCCGGCGGCCGATTTTTTTGATGCTGGTAAAATCGATCTGCAGCATCATTGGATAGATCATCATCCAAATGAGAATGGCAATTGGAATATTTACCTGATAGATCTCCCAGCTGCTCACCACCTGCATGGCATCTCCTGCGAGATTACCAATCAGGATTCCGGCAGCTATACATAAGGCGACCCAGAGACTCAAATATTTTTCGAAAAAGGCGATTCGTTTTTGTTCTGGCATGGGGGTTAGTTTTTGAGGAATTTATTTTCCGTTTCTGAGGTTTTCTGCATAAGCATTAGGCAGTCGGCTGCCTTCCACGGCTTGTGCGGCTTTCTCGACATCGTATTCAAACCTGATGAATTCCGGTTTAATGCTGTCTTTGTTGAGAACAGAAGAAGTTTCATTTATGTTAAGGATCACGTAGCAACCGCGGGGATCGCCGTCCTTAGGTTTACCTATTGATCCCAGGTTGATCGCGTGCCGGTAATGCGGAGTTTCTTCGGTCCCGGAATTCAGGATGCGGTGGTAAGGCTTATGGGTGTGGCCAAAGCACATAATATCGGCATCGGCATCTTCCATGATGCGCAGCAGACTTTTTTCTGCCCTGTCTTCGAACAGGTATTCATTGATCTTTCGGGGACTTCCGTGAACCAGGAGCAAATTGAGCTTATCCTCATTCAGCTGAAATTCCACCCGTATATGCGCCGGAAGACTTCTCAGGTAAGCACGATTCTTATCTGAAATTAACTCATTCGTGAGGGAAATGGAAACGGCGCCATTGGCTTTTTCCTCCTCGGTTTTGTAAGCACAACCGCATTCGTCGCTGTTCCTGCCAATACCGAAATCATAATTCCCGGCAATGGTGGGAATATTTCGCTTTCTAATTTCTTCGGTGACCTCGTTTGGCCAGATATTATACCCTACCAGATCGCCAAGACAATAAATGGCATCTACTTCTCTTTTTTGAAGATCTTTAAAAAAAGCTTCTAAAGCTGGGAGGTTGGAGTGGATATCACTGAAAAGTGCAATTTTCATATTCAGCTTTTTAAATGGTTAGCAGCATTGTGAAGTTGTGGAAATATCATGGTCCAGAAAGGAAATGAGCAATTTCTTCATGGCGACCCAGTTTTCTCTGTGGATGCAATAACAAACACTGGTGCCTTCCACATTTCCTTTGATGAGTCCGGCGTTTTTCAGTTCCTTCAGGTGTTGAGAAATGGTGGGCTGGGCCAGACCGATCTTATCTACCAGGTCCCCACAAATACAGGTGTTACTTTCAAAAAGCTGCTGCAGGATTGAGATCCTGGCGGGATGACCTAATACCTTGGCCATAGAAGCAATTTTGTTCTGTTCTTCAGAAAATATTTCGGATTTAGTGATTCCCATGATCTCTAATTATTTATTAAATGCAATATTACAATAAAATGCATAAACAGTGGCTTCCGAGAAAACTATTTGAATCCTGGTAGAGAAACTTCTGTAGATTCATTGTAAAAAGATTTGATTTAAGAAATGATATTGATCTTCCTTTTAGCAGAAGAGAATTTACTTCCTGTATTGATCCGGGAGGCAACAATGAAAACTGCTGTACAAAAGAAAATGCAGCTTTTACAATTTGTCGATGAATCAAGTCTTTCATCGAATATAATCACAAAAAGGAACTAAAGCTTTGTTAAGAATGTATTACGGAAAACCGTAATTCATACATTTATTTCAGAATCAAATCTGAGAATGAAATTTAGGATCAATAAAACTGTATTATTTGCTGTTTTTGTTTTCGGTGTAATAGCAGCTATTTATATAAACTACTTGCTTTCACAAATTTGATTCGGGTTCTTAATAGTGTTATAGAAAAATCCGGAGGGCACTCCGGATTTTTTTTATGTCTTTTTTCTGTGAGATCTCCCAGAATTCTTTCTGATTTTGTGTTCTAATCCAGGATCTCGTAGTGGATAGGTTTGAAGCTGCCGTTGTTGCTGTCTTCGGCAGAGCAGGCGGTGAGGGCGACGATGAGGTCCATTTCGGCTTCGAAGAGAATGTAGTCTCCGGATTGGCTCAACGGCGGATCCACACTTAGTTTGCCATTCTCATCAAACTGCACGTTCATAAAAATGTTGAAAGCCGTGGGCACATCATCGGGTTCTATTCCGAAAGGGGCGAGGTTGGTATAGAGGTTTTCGAAGCAGCTGGGATGATAGTTAGGGTTGTTATACATGATCTTAAAAGTTTCCGGGCTGCAGGGTGCTAAAAGGAAATCATTTCGCCCATTAGTATCTTCCAGGATCTTCATCATCTTATTGCTGCGGTTACTCCACAACCAGTTGCCTTTGGTGATCAATATGCTTTCTTCAAAATCAAGGGTTTTTCCGGAGGAGATCTTTTCCCGTGTATCTTCGGCATTGAACAGTACCATGTCGCTTACCTGTTCCCCCTGCGGATCAATAACCTTTAATTTTTGCCCTTTTTGGAGCTTAAATGCCGCGCCGCTTTGTTTTTCAATGATCTGTACCATGTTCTTTTTTCAAATTTTCGCTAAGTTTCGAAGATAAAGGATCCTGCCGCTCTTCCAGGTGCCGGCGCACCGATTCTACATCATCTTTCTCAAAACCCTGGTGAAGTTTCGCTATGGCCTGTACTTTTACAGGTTCACACCAGAACCCTGTGATGAGAGGAAGATGATCTTCCACCATATCATCCGGAAGATCCTTGTAATAGATCGGGCACCTCTGATCTTTCTCAAACTTCTGAATAAGGTTTTGCAGGCTGTTTTCCAGTTCTTCCCGGGATTGCAGTTTCAGCTTTACATTGACATGTACAGCCGAATAATCCCAGGTGCTAATATTCATGTCTTTATACCAGGAAGAGGATACGTATCCATGAGCACCCTGGAAGATAAGCAGCGCTTCAAGCCCATCTTTCAGAAATTTGTACTGTTCATTAGCTTCAGCAATATGTCCGTATAAAAGGAATTTTTCCGGAGTACCGGTGATCAATACGGGAATGTGAGTAGCCAGCAATTCTTCTCCCTGCAGCACGAAAGTTGCAAAGGGATGCTGTTGTATAAAATCGTAAATGTACTGCGGATCTTTCTTTAGATATTTCTGTTGCCGGAACATGTTTATTTTTTGTGGTTAAGAAAAGGACATTTCCACTCTTCTCCAACTTTTCTTCCACTATATTGCCTGGCTTCACTGCGCTCTCCAAAATCCTCGAGCATAGGATTTATATTTCCCTGCAGCTCAATATCCCGCTCCCTTATTTTATCTCTTACGGTGTGATAGGTATTCATTTCCCGCAGCTTCTCAAACTGCCAGTGGAGGTTAAAAGCTATAGCAGGATAAGGAGCCTGCCGGGCTTTTCGGGAGCTGTTTGGGTGCAGACCAACTATATAAAAAGCTTTGCCCCCCAGGCTAAAGCTGAAATTTTTATCTTCCGGATCGGGGCTTACCGCCTCATCCCAATCGGCATCATCGACCTCATGCAGATGTTGTAGCTGCTCCCAGAGTGTTTTTTCAAATTCCTCTTCAGAATTATCCTGTTTGCCTTTAAAGGCAGCCAAAAAAGTGAGGAATTCATTAGATTCAAAATCGAAAGCGGCTATGTATTGCTTCAGGTCGGCAAGAATGGCTTTGGCCGTTTCCCTGCTTCCGAAGTCATTATATTCATGGAAGTCCACCTTGTCCATGCTAAATACGGTCTGAGCCATTAAGCATGGATGGTCTTTTCCAATTATAAAATCTTCAAATTCTGCTCTAGAAGAAGCGGATTCCTTTTCCACTCCGGGGGCTGTAACACGGGACATAAATTATATTTTGATAAAAATAACTTCTGAAGGCTCATCTACAAAAGTGTTTAAGAATCTGTTAGTTGAGATTTAAGTAAGATTAACAGCTTATGGCCTTATGAGCTAAACTTTCTCGCGATACCGGTAAATAAGGAATAGCATAAAGACATTCAGACAAAACGCCACTCCGTTGGTGGCGATGATGGGGATATCTCCGGTTAATACTCCGTAGATCACCCACAGGGCGAGTCCTGTGATGAGCACAAAGAACATCCCCGGGGAAACATCATCCACCTCTTTGGTCTTCCAAGCCTTCCAGATTTGCGGAGCAACGGCCGCAGTAGTAAAAATTCCGGCTGTAAGGCCCAAAACTTCTGTCCAGCCTATCATCTATGCTCCTACTACTTCGCCACCATTGACGTGGATCACCTGCCCCGTAATATAACTACCGTCCTTACTGGCTAAAAAGACATAAGCCGGACCAACTTCACTCGGCTGTCCCGCTCTTCCCAACGGAACTTTTTTACCGAATTCCGCCACATGTTCTGCGTCAAAGCTCGCCGGAATCAGTGGTGTCCAGATAGGACCCGGAGCCACGCCATTTACCCGAATGTTCTTTTCTGCAAGCATTTTTGAGAGGGAGCGGGTATAGGCGGTAATTGCCCCTTTGGTGCTGGAATAGTCGAGCAAATGTTCACTGCCGCGGTATGCCGTTACCGAAGTTGTATTAATGATACTATCCCCTTCAGAAAGGTGTTTTAAGGCTTCATTCACCGTAAAAAAATAAGGATAAATATTAGTTTCAAAAGTCGTCCGAACCTGCTCTGAAGTCACTTCCTCCGGCTCTTCTTTAGGAAATTGCATGGCAGCATTATTCACCAGGATGTTGAGTCCGCCGAACTTATCCACCGTCTTCTGTACCACTTCCCTGCAAAACTTCTCATCTTTAAGATCACCTTTTATAGCCAGGCCTTCAGAGCCTGCTTTTTCGGTCATTTTGACCGTTTCTTTGGCGTCCTTGTCTTCAGAAAGATAGACTATAGCCACTTTGGCGCCTTCTTTGGCAAAATGAACAGCTACGCTCTGGCCAATTCCGCTATCGCCACCTGTAATTAGAGCGACTTTCCCTTTCAGTTTATCACTGCCCTTATAGTCTTTTCGAATCACCTCTGGCTCGGGATGCATTTTTTGCTGTTTCCCGGGCTGCTTTTCCTGTTCCTGCTTCGGAAGATCCTTTGGTTTGCTCATAACTTCTCGCTTTTGAACTTAAAGTTATAGAACAGCTTTTAAGGCTGCCGAATGTTTAAGAAAGATTTAGCGTCTATTAGATGATGTTTTTATGCACCTACCACCATTCCGCCATTCACATGAATGACCTGCCCCGTAATATACGTGCTGTCTTCGCTGGCGAGAAAAACATAGGCCGGTGCCACTTCACTGGGTTGGCCTGCGCGGCCCATTGGCGTATTCTGGCCAAATTCTGAAACTTCATCAAAAGTAGCCGGAATAAGAGGAGTCCATATGGGTCCCGGAGCCACACCGTTAACCCTGATGTTTTTCTGTGCCAGCATTTTTGCAAGTGACCTGGTGTAGGAGGTAATCGCTCCTTTTGTACTGGAATAATCCAGCAGCATCTCGTGACCCCAGTAAGACACGACTGATGTTGTATTGATGATCGTATCGCCTTCCTTCAAATGTTTAAGCGCTTCTTCTACAGTAAAGAAAAAAGAGTAGATATTGGTCCTGAAGGTATCATGCAGTTGCTTTGCATCTATTTGCCCGGGAGATTCTTTCGGGTACTGGATGGCAGCATTGTTGACCAGAATATTGAGTCCGCCAAAACGCTCTACGGTTTCCTTTACGATCTGCCGGCAAAATTGCTCCTCCTTCAAATCTCCCTTTAAGACAAGGCATTCCTGCCCTGCTTCTTCCACCATCTTTTTTGTGTCTTCAGCATCTTTGTCGGCAGCGAGGTAGACAATAGCAACATTGGCACCCTCATGGGCGAAATGTACGGCCACGCTACGACCAATACCGCTGTCGCCACCTGTTATAAGGGCCACTTTGCCCTTTAATTTTTCACTTCCTTTATAATTCTTCCTGATTACTTCAGGTTCCGGATTCATTTTATGCTCTTTGCCGGGTAGATTTTGATCCTGTTCCGGAAAATTTTCTGGTTTACTCATAATTTTCATTTTTATTAAGTTAATAAAACAACGGCCTGAAATGAAGGTGTTTAAGAAAGATTTAGCGCAGCTTTAAACAAAGAATAACGTCTGTGAGAAATCTCTACCTTTGGGGCTGAAAAATGACATTTTTGGAACCTCTTTCTTTTGACATTGTAATAATTGGTGGCGGTGCTGCCGGATTCTTTGCAGCTATAAATGCTGCGGAAATGGCTCCTGAAGCCAAAATCTGTATCCTCGAAAGAGGAAAGGATGTGCTGAATAAGGTACGCATCTCCGGCGGCGGAAGATGCAATGTCACCCATGCCGAATTTCTTCCCAAAGAACTAACCCGGAATTATCCCCGGGGGGAAAAAGAACTCCGCGGACCTTTTCACTCCTTCATGACAGGCGATACTATCGAATGGTTCGAAAAGAGAGGGGTACCACTGAAGATCGAGGAGGACGGGCGAATGTTTCCGGAGTCGAATTCTTCAGAAACAATAATAGACTTGTTTCTACAGGAGTCAAAAAGGTTAAAAATTGAGCTGCTTACCAAGAGAGCCGTGCAGGGGCTGCAGCAGAAAAATGATCACTGGGAGATCTCTACTTCACAGGAAAATTTTGTCGCTAAAAAAGTGATGATTGCCACAGGAAGCAACCCAAAAATGTGGAATTTACTGCAGGATCTTGGTCATAGCATTGTCCCCGGTGTCCCCTCGCTGTTCACCTTTAATATTAGCGATAAACGGATAAAGGATCTGCCCGGAGTTGCCACAAATGCCGTGGTCAAACTGAAGCGGACAAAACTGGGAACCTCCGGACCTTTATTGATCACCCACTGGGGTATGAGCGGACCGGCAATCCTGAAACTTTCCGCCTGGGGTGCGCGAGAGCTCAGCGACAAAAAAAACTTCGAAATCGAGGTGAACTGGCTTCCCGAAATTTCTTCTGAAGAAGTGGAAGCAGAACTGCTGCGCTTAAAAAAGGAAAATGCAAAGCAATTTCCACATAAATATGCGCAATTCGAACTTCCAAAAAGACTGTGGCAGAGTCTGTTGAATGCTTCAGGAATTGATGCTGAAATACGATGGGCAGACCTCAATAAACAACAGCTTGAAGAATTGCAGCAACAGCTTACCGGCGGCAGTTTTCAGGTGCATGGGAAAAGTACCTTTAAGGAGGAGTTTGTTACAGCCGGTGGCGTGGAGCTTAAAGAGGTGAACTTTAAAACTTTTGAAAGCAAGGTCTGCAAAAACCTCTTCCTGGCAGGGGAAGTTTTAAATATCGATGCCATCACGGGAGGTTTCAATTTTCAGAATGCCTGGACCGGTGGGTATTTGGCTGCGCAGGCTATGACTGCCCTGTAATTAATACATTTTAAAGCAATTATTTATAGTCATGAAGTGTTAGCCACGGGGCCTTACTTTGTTTTCCGATCCTTTTCTTTCAAAGTAATCAATGATTTCGGATTTAGTCATTTTTGTTAACTTCTCGCTCAATGTCTTCCGTTGCTCCCGCATGAATCCTACAGCATCAAATTTTTTTTTATTCTTCGTTTCCATAACTCATTAATTCTCTTGGGGAGCGAATTTCCAATTGGTTATAACCATTTTTAATGTTAATGGAATATAGCCCCGTATCCGCTCGATATTTACAATGCGTTTAAAGTTCCAGCTTAATAAAATATCAGCTCGATTAATTGTCGCCAATGCAATATGAAGACAGTCAGCATAACTTGTTTTGCCAACTACGTACTCATTAATAATTCTGCTGCCAACTCAACTACTTCGTCATCTGTTTTATTTAACTCTGTTAGATCCTCTTTTAGTCCCGTTACAAGTTTTTTGACCTTTTCAGGCGCAAATTCTAATTCTTCCTGGGTAACATCTGAAAATAGAATTATAAATTCCTCCTTTTGCATTCGTTCAAAAAGCGGGACTGTAAATTCTTGAAATTCATCATCAATATAACCGCCAAAGACCGACGTGTCAATATAAATCCGCTGATTTTTCACTCTTTAAATTTACTGAATTTTGAGATATATTCTTGATTAGCACTTTATTTCCTATCTCCAGTAAATTTAGCCATAGGAAAGAGGCACCTTTAATTATACTTTTGGGCAAGAGAAGTTTTAAATATCGACGCTATCACCGGCGGCTTCAATTTTCAGAATGCCTGGACCGGTGGGTATTTGGCTGCGCAGGCTATGACTAACGATTCTGCTGTTTGAGCACCATTTTGTTAAACCAGGAAGTTGGCAGGATCTTCCTGGCGAACAGCACTGCGCCCGCACCTTTACCGGTAGGATAGCGTAGTTTTTGACTGCCATCGTTCGCCGCTTTCCAAACTGTTTCTGCCACTACTTCGGGACCCGAAGCCTTTTCATTCCGCTTTCTCATTCCGCTGAGAATATTTTTCTCCATCTTCTCATAACCTTTAACGGAATCATTTTCAAAGACCATAAGCGACCTGCCGTGGAAATCTGTTTTTATGGCTGCGGGTTCGATCATTTTTACCCTGATATTGAATTGCCTGAGTTCATATTGCAGGGCTTCGGTAAAACCTTCAAGCGCCCATTTGCTCGAACAGTACAGGCTGTACAGCGGAATGGTAAACCGGCCGACTACGGAGGAGGTGTTAATGATCATTCCCTCTCCTTTGTTTTTGAAATAGGGAATGAATTCGCGGGTGAGCTCCATTACCCCAAACACATTCACTCTGAACTGCTGTAGCACCTCTTCTTCTGTAGATTTTTCAAAAGCGCCCACGGCGCCATAGCCGGCATTGTTGAACAAGACATCTATAGAGGCGAAATCATCTTCCACCTGTGAGATAATATTTTGCAGATGCTCCTTTTTTGTCACATCCAGCCTGTAAAGTTTCAGGTTTGATCTTTCCCTTAGCTCGCTTTCTTCTTCGGGGGAACGCATGGTGGCGGCCACATTCCAACCTTTTTCAGCAAAGAGTTTAGCGGTTGCACGGCCAATTCCGCTGGAGGCGCCAGTTATTAGAATTGTCTTAGTCATAGTTCTTTTTTTATTGAGTCACTCCCGCATTTTGTGGAAGAAATAAAATTTAAAGCCCTGAGGGGGCGTAATATACCAGCATCCCGTGAAGCGGGATGAAAAATAACAAAGCCATCACATCAAAGCCCTGCAGGGGCGTAATTTAATAGGCGCTATTTCGATATCAATCCCAGACATAGCGCTCGTCAAATTCAACATTATATTTTTTCAAAAAATCCCGATATTCATCCTGAAAAGTTTTCTTTCGATGATGTTCGTGTTGCTTTGAAATGTAAGTGGTAACAGTATCTACCTCAGAAGGGTTTACCGAGAAGGCTCCGTATCCATCTTGCCAGTAAAACTTTTCATATCCCACGCCTTTGGTTTTTATCCATTTTGATGAGTGCGATTTTAATTCTTCAATTAGTTTTATCAGGGCTAATTTTTTTGATAACATACAAAGTATGTGGATATGATCGAAATGGCCTCCAATTTTTATTACCTGACAGTCGAGTCGATTGCAAATCCCACCAAGGTAGTTGTGCAGTTCCACTTCCACAGGTGCGTATATCAATGGTTGCCGATGCTTGGTGCTAAAAACCAAGTGGATATAGTTCTTTACGAGTGACTGTCCCATGATTATTATATTACGCCCTTTCAGGGCTGATAAAATTCTCCGCTTTTTATACGATGGGCTGCACCCATCGTTAGTATATTGCGCCCCTTCGGGGCTTCACTCATTCACTTATTCACTTATAGCCTGCGCTGAAAAGGCGTAATATCTAGCAAAGGAACATCCATGATTTCAACATTTATAGGGTTTAAATATTGCTTTAGGATTTTGTTCTAAGAATTAAAATAGCAAATTTTTCGAACACCCGGGAGTGGTGAAGAGCTATTATCTCTTTTAGATTGACTAATATTCTATCACAAAGGCGACAATTTTATTTCAACCCCTCTTTCGAAGTGATATAAATATCCAATGAAGTTTCAAGGCTTTTGCAGGAAAATCTATCTTTGTGCTATGACCGAAAAAGATTTTATTCCGAAGTCCTACCCGGCGCAGGTAGAGCAGGGGGAAGTAACCTGGCAAAGCCCCAGCAACATTGCGCTTGTGAAGTATTGGGGGAAGCTCGAAAACCAGATTCCGGCGAATCCTTCCATAAGTTTTACGCTGGATTCCTGCAGGACTACGACCACATTGAAATTCAAGAAAAAGCAACAACGTGCAGATAATTTCCACTTCGACCTTAGTTTTGAGGGAGAGAAAAAGGAATCCTTCCGACCAAAAATTCAGAAGTTTCTGGAAAGAATTGATCCGTATTTGCCTTTTTTGAGGGATTATGACCTGAGTATTGAAACTTCCAATTCCTTTCCGCACAGCAGCGGGATTGCCTCTTCGGCCAGCGGGATGAGTGCGCTGGCACTTTGCCTTATGAGCCTTGAAAAGCAACTGAATCCCGAAATGAATGAAGAATATTTCACCCGGAAAAGCTCATTTTTGGCAAGGCTGGGATCGGGAAGTGCCTGCCGCAGTATTGAGGGAGACCTTGTAGTCTGGGGGATGCATAATAATATTTACAGGAGCAGTGATCTTTATGGAGTGCCGTTCAGGGATGAGGTGCATGACAACTTCAAAAATTACCGGGATACCATTCTGCTTGTCGATAAAGGAGAAAAGCAGGTGAGCAGTACTGTCGGCCATGACCTCATGAATGATCATCCATACGCCGAACAGCGTTTTCGACAGGCACATGACAACCTGGACAAGCTAAAAAAGATCTTCCGCAGCGGAGATCTGGATGAATTTATTAAAGTAGTGGAAAGTGAAGCTTTAACCCTGCACGCCATGATGATGACGAGTCAGCCATACTTTATTTTAATGAAGCCGAATACGCTGGCCATCATTAATAAGGTTTTTAAATTCCGTGAAGAAACCGGGCTGCATCTGTGTTTTACCCTGGATGCCGGTGCCAACGTGCATCTGCTGTTTCCGGAAAAGGAGGAAGAAAAGACGCTCCAGTTCATAGAAAATGAGCTTAAGCAGTACTGCCAGAATGGCCAGTATATTACCGACAGAGTGGGCAGCGGAGCGAAGAAATTGGCGTGAAATTTGGTTATACATTTCTAATAATCAGTAACATTGCACGTCAATTTTAAGCTGTATATTTGCCCCTTTCAGTAGGAACGAAAAATGTCTTAACAAGATTTTATCATAATCTGATCATAATCATGTGGCTGAAAGGATGTTGAATGCAGGATGTTAATTAGTTTTGCTAACTTTGATTAGTTTACAATAGGGAGCTTTTTTTAATTTTTGAAATCCCTGCCCCAAAAGAGATATAGTATGAAAGGACCTTTATTTTATTCTAAAATATTACTCTTCGGAGAATATGGGATCATCAAAGATTCCAAAGGTTTATCTATTCCCTATAATTTTTATAACGGGGCATTGAAAGTGGATGAAGATCCGTCTGAAGATGCACAAAAATCCAACAGGAGCCTTAAAAGGTTTGCAGATTATCTTGAGAATCTTCAGCAGGAAAAACCGGAACTTGTTCAATTCGATCTTGAGGACCTTAAAGCAGATATTGAAAAAGGGATGTACTTCGATTCCAGTATTCCGCAGGGATACGGAGTGGGAAGTAGCGGTGCTTTAGTGGCTGCTATCTATGACGAATATGCAATTGAAAAGATAACTGTTTTAGAAAATCTTACCCGCGAAAAATTACTGAAGCTGAAAAAGATCTTTGGAGAAATGGAATCTTTTTTCCACGGAAAATCTTCAGGGCTGGATCCTTTGAACTCCTATTTAAGCATTCCGATCCTCATTAATTCTAAAGACAATATTGAGCCTGCGGGCATTCCGTCACAAACTGTGAACGGGAAAGGCGCTGTGTTCTTACTTGATAGTGGCTCTGTTGGGGAAACTGCTCCCATGGTAAATATTTTCATGGAGAACATGAAACAGGAGCCTTTCAGGAAAATGCTGAAAGATCAGTTTGTAAAACATACCGATGCCTGTGTAGATGATTTCTTAAAAGGTGATGTAAAATCCCTATTTGGAAATATTAAGAAGCTTTCGCATGTGGTGCTGGATAACTTCAAACCGATGATCCCTGCACAATTCCACAAGCTTTGGAAAAACGGAATTGAAACCAACGACTACTACCTCAAGCTTTGCGGCTCCGGGGGTGGAGGTTATATTCTTGGATTCACAGAAGATATTGAAAAAGCCAGAAAAGCATTGAAGGATTATCGCCTGGAAGTAGTCTACAACTTCTAAGATCCCACAATGACCTCTATTTCAAAGAAGCGGCTTCTGCTAAAGATTCTCAGCTTTATTTCGGTTATCAGAGGTTATAACATCCTGGTGCTGGTCATCGCCCAATACCTGACCTCTATTTTTATCCTTGCTCCCGATCATCCAATGGGGCAGGTGCTGTTTGATCCCAATTTGTTCTTTATGGTGCTGGCAACCGCCTCTATTGTGGCTGCGGGTTATATCATCAACAACTTTTACGACAGCGAAAAAGATCTTATTAATCGGCCGCAGAAGACCATGCTGGATCGTTTTGTAAGTCAGCGGACAAAGCTTTCGGTTTATTTTATTCTGAATCTTGCAGGGATCTTCTTTGCAAGTTATCTCTCGTTTAGAGCTGTATCTTTCTTTGCTGTATATATCTTCGTGATCTGGTTCTATTCCCACCGATTCAAAAAGATCCTTTTTCTGAACAATTTAATGGCATCGGTCATTACCATAACCCCATTCTTTGCGGTCTTCTTGTACTACAAAAATTTCGATACGGTCATACTTGTGCATGCTGCTTTCCTTTATCTCATTATTCTAATGAGGGAGCTGGTGAAAGACCTGGAGAACATGAAAGGTGATCTTATTCAGGGGTACCGAACCATCCCCATTGTCTACGGGGAAAACCTGAGCAAAATCCTGCTCACTGTATTGACTTTTCTTTCCATGATCCCGGTTTATTTTTTGATCTTTAAGTTTGAGATCGGGAAGATGTACTACTTCTTCTACGGAGCCGTGGGTTTACTGTTTCTGTTCCTTTTGATCCTTTACTTCAGCAAAGCCAAATGGCAGTATCTGCTTCTGCATAATCTACTAAAGTTCATTATTGTTGCCGGGGTTTTCAGTATTCTGCTGATCGATGTGGATGCGCTTTTAAGTAGAGTGTTTTAATTGAATATTTTATATCGAATATTGTATAATGGCCTCATGGTGACATGACCTGAAGCTTCGGCAGGAAGATATTTCAATTTAAAATCGCAAAAGATTTCACGCAGAGATTGCAAAGACTTACGCTAAGAGCGTAAAGAAATCCTGTTCATTGTTACTTGATCACTGTTAATTGAAAAAGTTTCCCGCAGATCACGCTGATCCTCGCAGAAACCAATCACCAATTAACTGCTCTCTAATTAACCATTTTGGAAATTGGTGCTTGTAATTTGGAATTTACTATTTCCCGCAGATTCCGCTGATCTTCGCAGAGCACCAATCACCAATTAATTGTTCTCTAATTAACCATTTTGGAATTTGGTGCTTGTGATTTGGAAATTAATTTCCTTTATCTTCAATTTTTCAAATCCTTACATCTTCAAATCTTTTATTAAACAAACCACTATCTTTGTACAAAATATAATTTAATATGAGTAGAAATGACAGGTCGGCCGGAAGCAGGGGAGACCGTTCTTCCGGAAAATCATCGGGAAGACAGGGAGACGGAGAGCGCTCCAAATCCTATGCCCGCGGAAATGCGCCGGTGAACCAGAATGAAAAGGATCCAAAAAATATGTCCCGGGGCAATGCTCCGCTTAAAAAGAAGCAGGGAGGAGCCGGGAAAAGTGAAGGAATAAGACTGAATAAATATATTGCTAACTCCGGAGTTTGCTCCAGGAGAGATGCAGATATCTATATTGCTGCGGGTAATATTACAGTGAACGGACAGGTGGTGACCGAAATGGGGCACAAAGTGCAGCTGAAAGATGAAGTGAAGTTTGACGGCCGCCGCATCAATCCCGAAAAACCGGAATATATTCTTTTAAACAAACCCAAAGGTTTTTATGTAACCGGTAGTTTGGAGAAAAAGAACCGCACCGTAATGGATCTTGTTGCCAATGCGTCCAAATCCAAACTCACACCCGTTGGCAAGCTGGATACCCAGGCCACGGGTTTATTGCTGTTCACCAATGACGGTGCACTGGCAAAGAATCTGGCTAACCCGAAGAACGGTATCAGGCAGATCTATCATCTTGAACTTGATAAGGATCTTGCCTACGATGATCTTCAGAAGATAAAAGAAGGTGTTAACCTGGAAGATGGGACGGCAAAGGTGACTGAGGTAAGTTATGTTGAGAACAAGCCAAAAAAGGAGGTAGGTCTTGAAATAAAGAGTACAAAACCTCATATTGTGCAACGGATCTTCAAAAGCCTCGGCTATGAAATCGTGAAGCTGGATCGTGTAGTTTATGGAGGGCTCACCAAAAAAGACCTCACCCGCGGTCACTGGAGGGTGCTGAGTCAGCAGGAGGTGATCAACCTTACCAACATCTGATTTTGTTCAGAAAATGGAAGAAAATCCGAACCGGAAAGTTGTGACTGGAGATATTAAAAAAGTCCTGCAACTTTCTGGTTTTTTAATACATTTGCTTTTGCTAAGCTAAAATGATGAAAGAAACACCTCGGGCGTTATCCGATTGGTTTTTAGAATACTCCTTCCCCGGCACCTGTAGCCTTAACAAACTTTTATCACCTTATTTTTTCAGCATTGGCTTATAATTTCTACTTTTTAATTTTAAACCTTATTACGTAAAAATTGAATACGAAGTATAGCGATTTAATCGACCAGACTTATTATTTCCCCCAGGAAGAATTTACGGTAGAAGATGGTGAACTGCGTTTCCACGGAATTGACCTGATGGAACTTGTGAGAGAATATGGAGCACCGCTTAAGTTCACATATCTCCCCAAGATTTCAGAAAATATCAACAAGGCCAAAAAATGGTTTGCCGATGCTTTAAAAAAGCATGATTATCCAGGTACTTATAACTACTGCTACTGCACTAAAAGTTCCCATTTCGAACATGTGCTAAATGAGGCTTTAAAGAATGATATACATATTGAAACTTCGGCTTCCGTAGATATCAATATCGTGGAGAACCTGAAGAAGCACGGAAAGATCACCAATGATACGTATGTGATCTGTAATGGTTTTAAGAGGAACGGCTATATCACCAATATTGCCAATCTCATAAATAATGGTCACCACAATTGTATCCCGATCATAGATAATTATGAGGAGATTGACCTGCTTTCTGAAGCTATTGACGGTAAATATAAAATAGGGATAAGAATTGCTTCGGAAGAGGAGCCAAAATTTGAATTCTATACTTCCCGACTGGGGATTGGATATAAGAACATTGTTCCATTCTTTAATAAGCAGATCAGGGATAATGAACAGGTGGAGCTGAAGATGCTGCATTTCTTCATTAATACCGGAATCAGAGATACTGCCTATTACTGGAATGAATTGCTGAAATGTCTTAGAGTTTACATCAACCTGAAGCGCATTTGTCCTTCCCTTGACAGCCTTAACATTGGAGGTGGTTTTCCGGTAAAAAATTCTCTTCACTTTGAATATGATTACCAGTATATGGTGGAAGAGATCGTGAACCAGATCAAGATTGCCTGTGACGAGGCTGAAGTTGAGCCGCCGCATATATTTACAGAATTCGGCTCCTTTACTGTAGGAGAAAGTGGCGGAGCGATCTATGAGATCCTTTACCAAAAGCAGCAAAATGACAGGGAGAAATGGAATATGATCAACTCTTCCTTTATTACTACCCTACCCGACACCTGGGCGATAAGCAAGAAATTTGTGATGCTCGCGGTGAACAGATGGAATGACGAATATGAGCGGGTGTTACTGGGAGGATTAACCTGTGACAGCGATGATTACTACAACTCCGAACAAAATACCAACGCCATATATTTGCCAAAATATAAACGGGATAAACCGCTGTATATCGGGTTCTTTAATACAGGTGCCTATCAGGATACCATTGGTGGATTTGGCGGATTACAACACTGTCTTATCCCGCAGCCCAAACAGATCTTGATTAACAGAGATAAAGACGGAAAACTTGAAACTACCTTATTCAGCGATCAGCAGGAGCCTCAGGATTTCCTAAGAATTCTCGGATACGAGAAATAGTCTGGAATTTTTATATTTTTAATTATATATAATTGAAGCAATTAGAACACAACAATCGCTAATAAAATGAGTAAAAAGAATTATGCCGGCATCCCGGACAAGTATGCACGTTTAGATGACGCAAAAGTAGTTTTGATCCCGGTTCCCTATGACGGAACGAGTACATGGGGTAAGGGTGCCGATAAAGGTCCCGACGCTTTTCTGGAAGCTTCAGAAAATATGGAGCTTTTTGATATCGAGACCCGTACAGAAGTCTACAAAAAAGGAGTTTATCTGGCTCCGCCGGTGACCGAAAATTCCTCTCCGGAGAAAATGGTGGAAGCGGTTCACAAGACCGTAAAAAACTACATCAAGCAGGAAAAATTCGTTACGATTTTTGGCGGCGAGCATTCCATTTCCATTGGAACTATCCGTGCTTTTAATGAAAGCTTTGAAGACCTTACCGTAGTGCAGATCGATGCGCATGCAGATCTGCGTCCGGAATACGAAGGCACTACCTGCAACCATGCCTGTGCAGTGCATGAGGCCAGTAAAAAAACAAACCTTATCCAGGTAGGAATACGCTCTATGGACATTTCCGAACTGGACCACATGGATGAGAATCAGGTTTACTGGGCGCATGATCTTTATGAGGACTGGATGGATGACGCCATTGGACAAATGACTCCAAATGTTTTCATTACCATCGACCTTGACGCCTTTGATCCTTCCATCATGCCATCTACAGGGACGCCCGAGCCGGGTGGAATTTTCTGGTATGAAACCCTGGAATTCCTAAAGTTGATGTTCAAGAAGAAGAATGTAGTGGGTTTTGACATCGTAGAGCTTAATCCAAATGAAAATGAAAAGTCTTCGGACTTTTTGGCGGCTAAGCTGTATTACAAGATGTTGAGTTATAAATTCAGATATTTAAATAGAAACGAAGAAGACGAAGACGATGAGTAAAGGAGCGATAACAGAATTCCTCGAACGACATTTTAAACATTTTAATGCTGCAGCCCTTGTGGAAGCCGCAAAAGGCTATCGGGAGCAACTGGATAAGGGTAACAAGATGATGGTTACCATGGCAGGAGCTATGAGCACAGCCGAAATAGGTAAAAGTTTTGCTGAAATGATACGCCAGGACAAGGTGCATTTCATTTCCTGTACAGGTGCTAACCTCGAGGAAGATGTGATGAACCTCGTTGCTCACACCCACTACGAGAGATTGCCGCACTACCGCGATCTTACCCCGCAGGACGAATGGGATCTTCTTGAACGCGGTTTGAACCGTGTTACCGATACCGCTATTCCTGAAGAAGAGGCTTTCCGAAGAATTCAGAAACATATTGTAAAGATCTGGAAAGATGCTGAAGCTTCAGGCGAGAGATATTTTCCGCATGAGTTCATGTACAAGCTCTTGCTTAGCGGAGTAATGGAGGAATATTACGAGATCGACATAAAGGATTCGTGGCTGTATGCCGCCGCTGAGAAAAATCTGCCAATGGTGGTTCCGGGTTGGGAAGACAGTACCATGGGGAACATCTTTGCCTCTTATGTAATGAAAGGCGAGCTAAAGGCGAGCACCATGAAATCCGGAATTGAATACATGGGCTTCCTGGCCGACTGGTATATGAAACATACCGACATTGGTGTGGGATTCTTCCAGATCGGTGGAGGTATAGCCGGGGATTTCCCGATTTGTGTTGTTCCTATGTTATATCAGGATATGGAGATGCATGAAATTCCGTTCTGGAGTTACTTCTGCCAGATCTCAGATTCTACAACCAGTTATGGAAGTTATTCCGGTGCCGTTCCAAACGAAAAGATCACCTGGGGGAAACTGGATAAGGACGGACCTAAATTTGTCATTGAAAGTGATGCAACAATAGTTGCGCCATTGGTATTTGCGTACATACTTGGTATGTAGATCTATACCAGATATAAAATAAATGAACAAATCCCGAAGGCAAAACCTTCGGGATTTTGCTTTTTTGAAGCTGTTGTGCCTCATCCCTTTTCACTGTTTATTTATTCTTAAATTGTGATGAATTTAGCTCTTGCGGCTGGGAACGTCACTATTAATGGGGAAATGACACACAGGTGACATATGAATGTCACCCAAAAAACAGGCCTTTTGAGGTAGTTTTGTTTCAAACAAATAACCGATATGGACGAAAAAAATAAACTTGCTGAAAATCTGGTATACCAGAGAAAATTAAAAGGGCTGACTCAAAAAGAGCTTTCAGATAGAACCAATGTAACGGTACGAACTATTCAAAGGATTGAAAAAGGAGAAACAGATCCGCACCTGCAGACCGTGAAATTATTAGCTGCTGCTTTGGAAATGGAAGTAGATGAACTTTTGGTTCTGGAAGATCCAAAAGAGGAAAGTATTCAGAAGAAATGGCTACTGCTAATTCACGCAACTCCATTTATCGGATTTGTAGTGCCATTGGCAAACATCTTCATTCCATTGTTTTTATGGATACATAAGCGGGAGGATAGTAAGATCTACGATGACCACGGAAGAAAAGTGGTGAATTTTCAAACCACTATGGTCCTGGCTTTTATTGTGGCTCTGGTTATGATGATTTTTTCAGGAAATGCCTTTATTAGTGCCGGTCCCCTCATCACCATAGTTATGGTCATTATCCCCTATGCTTCGCTTATGATGTTGATCAACATATTTACAGCCGTTGACAAACAAAAATCATATTATCCCCTTTCTATTCCTTTTATCAGGAAGAAGAGGAAAAGAAAAACAGTTAATAAAACGGCCACCGCTGCGATTATTTTCCTGTGTTTTTCGGGTTCGGGTTTTGCCCAGGGAATTGAACGACTGGATGGTTCTGAAATTTCATCAGATTCGCTTAACCGGCATGTTAAATTTTTAATGAAAGAGGCTAAAGTACCCGGACTGGCTATCTCTGTTTTTGATGAAAATGAGCCGGTTTATTCAGAAGTTTTTGGCTACGCAAATAATAATGATGGGCGGGAGCTGCATAAATCCACCAATATTTACGGTGCTTCTTTAAGCAAGGCTGTGTTTACAGTGATCGTGATGAAGCTGGTTGAGGATGGCGTCATAGATCTTGACACTCCTTTAGAGTCTTACCTTCCGAAGAAAATATATGAGTACGAGCCTAAAGCCGATTGGCACGATGATTATTCCGATCTCAAGAATGATTCTCTATACCACAAGATTACAGCGCGAATGGCGCTGGCGCATACAACCGGTTTTCCAAACTGGAGGTTTTTTGAACCTGACAAGAAATTGCGGGTAAAACAAGAGCCTGGGAGCGGATATATGTATTCGGGAGAAGGAATGGTTTATTTGCAGGTAGTACTCGAGAAGATCACAGAAGAGCCTTTTGAAGAACTTGCACAGGAGATCGTTTTCAAACCTTTAGGTATGGAAAACTCCAGTTTCGAGTGGCAACCGCAATTTGAGAAAGATTATGCGCTTGGGCACAATGAGAAAGGCCAGGCTTACAAAAAAGACAAGGATAATGAACCCCGGGCTCCCAGTACAATGGAAACGACCTTCGGAGATTATACCAGGTTTTTAACTGCCGTCCTAAATCGGGAGATACTCAGTAATGGGTCATGGAATGAGATTTTCAGTCCGCAGGTAAGGATCCGCACGTTGAGGCAATTCGGACCTTTGGCACAGGAGGAAGGGGATCTGAATGATGATATTCAAATGTCTTATGGGCTCGGTTCAGGATTATTTAAGACCCCATACGGTTGGGCAGCTTCAAAAGGAGGTAATGGTAGCGGCTTTGAACATTATTCAGTAATATTTCCGAAAGCCGGAAAAGGAATTCTAATAATGACCAACAGCGAAAATGGAGAAAGTATCTTCAAAGAATTGCTCGAGCTAGCTCT
Organism: Salinimicrobium xinjiangense DSM 19287; assembly: GCF_000423585.1. Classification (GTDB taxonomy): domain Bacteria; phylum Bacteroidota; class Bacteroidia; order Flavobacteriales; family Flavobacteriaceae; genus Salinimicrobium; species Salinimicrobium xinjiangense. Next base: position 33,807 of record NZ_AUIG01000011.1, on the reverse strand, counting down.
CGAAGATGTCTACACCCCCTGGGAATGGAAGAATTACGTGCCTTATGATCAGGAGGAGTTGGGTGTAAAGAGGAAGTAATAAAGACATTTCTCTCATGAAGAAAAAAGCCAAGGCTGAACAGATAATTTTTTAATCCTCTTGTCTCCTCGAGCGGAGTCGAGAGGTTATTTTCTTACTGAATTCTTCGTGCTCTTCTTTTATCTTACTCTGCTTTGTGTGAAAATCCCGGGAGCTCATCTGCGGCGATAAGAGAGATCAGCGGGAACTCTTTACACTCTCTGCGGGAAACCTTTGCGCCCTCTTCGAGAAAACTTCGTAAAGCAAAACTCCAAGGACTACTGAATATTCAAGTACAATCAGCCAAAGATTCTCCTCATATTCCAGTTGCGAATAAGCGAAATAACTCAGCACCACCATTAAACTCCACACCTGCACAAATTTGTATCTGGTGAAAACAGAGAGCAGCAGCGGAGTAGCCAGATACCAGGGATGCACTGTAGTGGCCAGCAGTAGATAGATCACCATGGCAAACATCATGCTGGTGAGCAAGCCTTTCATATCTGAATTTCTTTTTAGAGAAGACAAGACCAACACTAAAAGAAAAACAACAGCCGCCAATGCCGGTCCGGCGTAGCCAATGATGTTGTAACCTTCAACTTGATATCCAATCCACCTGATGAGGTAGTAGAAGCTCGCGTTGAATTCGAACTTCTGAAACCAAAGGCCAATACTGGCAAAGAAATTTTCTGCAAATACATCGGAAAGGAAAGGCAAAAAGAACAGGAGAACCACACCTCCGGTAAGCATGTAATAACCTAATGCTTTTTTCCATCCGAGTCTTCTAAACAGGAGTGGCAGGAACATTAATGGAATTAATTTTACAAGTATAGAACAGGAAAATAAGAGAGCGCTAAAAAGCCCTTTTTGACGCTGCAGTAAATACAGAGCTGCTATAAGGAAAAACAGCATCACTCCTTCAAAATGTAGATTTCCGGTGAGTTCAATGAGGATCAGCGGATTCAGCAGATACAGAAAGATGTTGCTCTCCGGTAGGTTGAGGTTTTTCAGCAATTTCCTTCCGAAGTAGAAGATCCCGATGTCGGCGGCAATGATGAAGATCCGCAGCCAGATCACGGATGCCAGAATGCTTTTCCCGCCGATGAGTGCGGCCAGCGCAAACCAAAGCTGATTCAGCGGCGGATAATTAGTGGGATTTCCGGCGCTAAGGCTGCCCATGCCTTGATAGAGTTCCTTAGCTCCTGCTATTGGAATGCTTCCGGAAGAAAAATATTGATCCGGAGTCATTAAATAGGGACTGATTCCTTCCAGTAACAGCTTGCCGTCCCAGATGAACCTGTAGAAATCCTGTGAGAGGTTCGGAATTGCAAATAAAAACAGCAATCGGAAAATAATAGCGGCAGCGAGAAGGATATTAAGATTAGAACGCTGCATCCGGAAAAATTTCCAGCTTAAAAAGAAGAGTCCGCCGTAGAGGGTCAAAAGTTTGAAAAAATCGGTCCTTTCGAGGTCGTAGGCGAAGGCCAGGTAAAAGGCGCAGCAGCTTAGGAAAATAAGTAGCGGGATCTTGTGGAGTTTGAGAAACGTTTTCATTCCTCTCCAGACCTAACAGGTTTTGGAAACCTGGTAGGTCTCCCAATCTCAATATTAAAGGATGTCAAAACCACATAAGAAAACCCAAAAAACATCATAAGATGAAATGGCAATAAACTGTAACTGCCAGTTCTGAAGGCAGAGAATATTCCAAAGGCGAAAAGCAGCATTAATAGGATCTCAAGAAGCAACTGGAAATTCCATTTTAAAGAAGTCTTCTTTAATGATTCATGTCTGCTGCCCAGGTTGAATTTTGGAGTTCTGATAAATTCACTCTTCTTTCCAAAATGCCCTTCGAGAATAGCGATACTATTGTGCAGGGAAAGCCCCATGGCAATGGAAAAGAAGGTGAGAAATAAACCTATGAACTTAAAAAATGAAAGGCGGTCGTTCTTATGTAGTTCCTTGTAAGCCGAATAATAGGTGATAAAAAAGATCAGCGGACTTAACACAAAAATCGTCATGCCGGTGAAAATTTCAGAATAAGCAGGATCATTCAATAAAAATAGCACCGGGATACTGACAATTCCCATCAAAAGCACCACAAGAAAGAAGCTGCTGTTCAAAAGGTGAAAAAAGCTGTGTACGCGGGTGCCAAAACTGAGCTTTTTTTCCAGAAGCACTTTTTTATAATTCTTCTGAAAATTCTCTGCCGCTCCTTTATTCCACCTGAATTGCTGCGAACGTGCTGCTTCGATGGTGATGGGTAATTCGGCCGGAGTTTCTACCTCCCGTAGGTATTTAAATTCCCAGCCTTTGAGTTGCGCCCGGTAACTCAGATCCAGATCTTCGGTGAGTGTGTCGCCTTCCCAGTTTCCGGCGTCCAGGATGCAGCTCTTTCTCCAGACTCCGGCTGTTCCGTTGAAGTTGATGAAATGTTTTCCGAAATTACGACCGGTTTGTTCAAGGATAAAATGATAGTCGAGCAGGAAAGCTTGTAGCTTGGTTAGCAGGGAATAATTCTTGTTCAAATGTCCCCAGCGGGTCTGCACTACGCCCAGCTTTTCATTTTTGAAATAGGGAACGGTCTTTTTTAACCAATCCGGCTTCGGAAGAAAATCCGAATCAAAAATAGCAATGAATTCGCCCTTGGCATACTCTAGTCCGGCTTTCAGGGCTCCTGCTTTAAAGCCTTTACGATTTGTTCGGGTGATGTGTTCAATGGGAAAACCTTCAGCTTTTAGTTCAGAAATAATTCCGGCAGTTAAGGCTGCGGAATCATCGGTGGAATCATCCAGTACCTGCACTTCGAATTTGTCGTGAGGATAATCGATAAGTGCGATATTTCGAAGCAGACGCTCCACAACAGGTTTGTCATTGTAAAGCGGCAGCTGAATTGTAACATAGGGAATTTGAGAAGGGTCTGAAAAATCCCATTTTTGAGAGGTATCTTTTTGCCTTCGGCTTTTTCGGAAATTGATGAGCAGGTGCAAAAGGGAGAGGCTGTAGAGAAATACTACAAACATCAACAGTCCAAAAATGATCAATATTGCCGTTTCCATTATTTGAAACTGTATTTGAAGATCCAGGTGAGGATCTTAACTCCTGCCATGAAAGCGCCTTTTACAGTACCCGAAACTTTTGATTCGCCAATGCGATTGCGGTAATGCACCGGCACTTCTTCATAGCTGTAATTCTTTTTAAGCGCCTTTAGCTGCATTTCCACCGTCCAGCCGTAGGTCTTGTCCTCCATTTCTAGCGCAAGCAATTTGTCATATTTGATTGCTCTGAAAGGTCCAAGGTCAGTAAACTTCGCATTGAAGAACCATTTCATGAGACTTGTAGCCAGCCAGTTTCCAAAGATCTGCGGAAAGGTCATCGCTCCTTTTTCCCGCCACCGTTTTACTCTTGCGCCGATGACCAGGTCAAAATCCCGCTGCAGAATTGGTTCCACGATCTTCTCCAGTTCCTGCGGATAGTCGCTGTAATCTCCATCTAAAAATACGATAATTTCGGGCTTTTCCGGAAGCTTTGCGATGTAATCCATCCCTTTCAGGCAGGCATAGCCATAGCCTTTTCGCGGCTCCCGTAAAACGGTGGCTCCCGCTTTTGCAGCAACTTCTTCGGTGGCATCTGTGGAATTATTACTCACTACGATGACTTCATCCACAATTACAGGAACATCGGCAACAACAAGTCCGATGGAGCCAGCTTCATTGTATGCGGGAATAATGACTTTTATCTGAGGCATTTCAGCAGAAGTTTTTGCTGAACCAAAGGTCAGGAATTGAAAGGAGAACTGTGAGGATCGCGGGTGGCTTTTTTCTGTTCCCGGATGAGGTCAAGAAGATCCACGTCATTTCCTAATAATACTGCATCTGAATTGATCCTGCCATGGAGAGAGCCATTTTCAAGCTTTAACACTCCCCGCGGACAAACCGCACTGCAAATTCCGCAGCCAACGCAGCTGGAGCGAACGATATTTTCGCCTTTTTGAGCATATGCCCGTACGTCGATTCCCATTTCACAATAAGTGGAACAATTTCCGCAGGAGATACATTGTCCGCCATTGGTTGTGATCCTGAATTTTGAAAAGAGTCGCTGCTGCATTCCCAGAACCGCGGCCATAGGGCAACCGAAACGACACCACACCCTGTTTCCGAAAATGGGATAAAAGCCGACTCCTATGACTCCTGAAAAAGCCGCACCAATTAAAAAACCGTACCACTGTCTTAGGAGATAACCGTAGGTCATTCCGCTGAAGTAGAAAACTGCAATGATGGCAAGCACAATGCTCAGAGAAATAATAGCTCCTTTTTTTGCATCCCTCGCAAGCCTGTGCCTTTTAAAGATAAAGATGAGGCCAAACAGCAGCACGAGAAATGCTACCGATCCCAACAGAAATACATTCTTATCGAGCCAGAACTGGTCCGGATTTTCATTGAGAAATGAGTAGACCACAGCAATGGTCATGACTACGACCAGAACAAGAACGGTATGGATAATATATCTCTCAAATTTCCAGGCAGACCGGCTTTTGTCTGATAAATGTCGATATGGATCTCCCGCGGTTTCTGCAAGTCCGCCGCAGCCGCAAACCCATGAACAGTACCATCTTTTTCCGTAGAAATAGGTGAGAATTGGAGTGATGACAAAAATAGAAGCTAATCCGAAGAAGAGCATAAGCAGGCCAATGTTTCCGGCAGAAAAGAATTCCGATAATTTATAGCCGGCAAAAAGATCATAATTCAGTGGCCAGATGTTCACGGGATTGAAGTACGGCTGATTGAGCCGCATGAGGATCTCCGGAATCAAAAAGGCAAAACCAAGCTGAAAGAACATTACCGAATAGGTGCGAAGTACTTCGTACTTGTTGTGCCTGTACTTTAGCAGGAATTTGTAGCCGAAAGTGAGGATGGCCAGGGTGTATAAAGTTCCATAAACAAACCACTGACTCGCCGGTTGCCCGCTTATCAATCTGCTTAACGGATCAAAAAGTGCGACGAGTCCGCTGTTGGCACCATCTGGGTTATATCCGAGGTACTGTGGGAACCAATAGAGAACGATGTAAAATAGTGTAAGTACAATCCCTGTACCCCAGGCGAGTATGCCACGTGCCGTCATCGATCTGAACCAGATGCCGTCGTTTTTAACCCCTGCAGATTTTCCCAAATATTGATCATTTGCGAAAATGATCACTCCCAGAGCAATAAATGTAAGTGCAGACCATAAAAAAGTAGGGGGTAACTCCGGGTTAAAAAATGCCAGGCAAAATATAAAAATTCCTGTCCAGCCAAGCCCCGTGGCTACCTTTTGAGTAGTAGAGAGCTTTGCGGATGTTTCCCCGGAGAGAGACATATTATGTTGGGCTGCGGACATATGTAGGAGTTTTAGACCTAACAGTCCCGATAGCTATCGGGACTATTAGGTCTGGGGTTTCATCATATTTTCCTTAAAACTACTAAAAATCTCTTTCTCGTGGCGGTCGTAAAATTCAGGATCGAAATTGGCCTGTCTGAGGTGTCTCAGGACATATTCCAGGTCACGTTTTTCGGTAAGCCAGCGGTCAAAAACCTCGTGGCGCATTCTTATTCCGTAGGTATTAATTCCTAGGAATGTCGAGGAGGCAGGATCAAAGGCAATTGTCATAGCTTTGGTTCCATCCCTATGTTCCCAATGAAAATGCTGTTCGTCCTCTTCCGGATTTGCACTGACATTTCCGTAGGTTTGATATTCGATATCGAAAAATTTAGCACTGTTAAACCAGTTGCCGGGATTGTATTTAAAAGGTTTTCCGCAGATAATCTGGGCCACGGTTTCTCCCATCATCCTGGCGGTGTACCAAACGGCTTCAATGTCTTTTCGGCCTTTGATTGGCTCCCGGTGCTGGGCGCAGTCGCCTATCGCATATATGTCGGAAACATTGGTCTGTAGATATTCATCAACCAGAATTCCCCTGTCGGTTTCAATTTCTGAACCTTCCAGAAAGGCAATATTCGGCTTCACTCCCACAGAAATCCCCAGCAGGTCGCATTCAATCTCCTCTCCCGAAGAAGTCTCTATGGAACGTACTCTTCCATTTTGTCCGTTTATTTTCTTTAGCTCCGTTTCATGCATTAATTTGATTCCGTGACTTTCTATATGGCGGGAGATGAATTGCGCATCTTTTAAAGGCAGCGCATTTTGCCAGAAGGCTTTCTCCCGTATGAGCATAGTCACCGGGATATTTCTGGTATGCAGCATTTCGGCCAGTTCCACGCCTATGAGTCCGCCGCCTACGATCACTGCGCTTCGGCACTTTCTGGTATTTTCTTCCAGCAGTTCAAGATCTTGTTTTGAGACCAGACCCTGCACGCCTGACAGATCTTCGCCTTCAATTCCCAGGAACCGTGGAACAGAACCGGTGGCGAGAATAAGCTTGTCGTAAGACATCTTTTCCTCAGCTTCCAAAAAGAGCATTTTTGAAGCGGTTTCTATTTTCTTCACCCGTGCTTTTTTCAGCTCAATGCGGTTCTCCTCCCAAAACCAGTCTTCATAAGGTTTCAGGTGTTCCCATTTCATATGACCCATGTACACGTACATCAAAGCGGTGCGTGAAAAAAAGTAATCACTTTCCGCAGAAATGACTGTGATCTTTTTATCAGAGATACGGCGAATGTGCCTTGCGGCCGTAATTCCGGCCACGCCGTTTCCAATGATTACTACATGTTCGGGAGTAGGCATTATTCCGCAGGTTTAAGTTCGATGCGCTTGATTAGTTCTCTGAACAAAGTGATCATTTGAGGTTCGGCTTTACCCGCGGTTTCAATAATATCCTGAATATTCACCGGTTGCAGATCCTCGGGATTTCCTTCATCTGTCAAAACGGAAACTGCAGCAATCGGAATCTTTAAATGATTGGCGACGATAACTTCGGGCACGGTGCTCATTCCAACGGCATCGGCGCCTATGGTGCGTAAAAAGCGATATTCTGCCCTTGTTTCCAGTTGCGGACCAACAACAGCTACATAAACTCCCTTATGAAGTGGAAAACCATGTTCTTTAGCAATCTCCTGCATGATGTGGCCACTTTGCTGATCGTATGGCGCGCTCATATCGGTAAATCTTGTGCCAAGCTGCTCGACACCTCTAAAGGCCAGGGGAGAACCGCCTTGCAGGTTGATGTGGTCGTCAATAAGCATGATCTCTCCCTTTTTGAATTCCGGATTAAGAGACCCTGCTGCATTTGAAATTAGTAGTTTTTTAATGCCGAGTCTCTTCATTACCCTAACCGGAAATGTCACATCCCACAGTGAGTAGCCTTCATAAATGTGGAAACGCCCCTGCATCACCACCACCTTTTTATCATCCAGTTTCCCGAAAATCAGTTTTCCCTTGTGGAATTCTACTGTAGCGGTGGGGAAGCCGGGGATATGATTGTAACTGACTTCAGAAATTACTTCCAGTTCATCAATCAGTTTTCCCAGGCCGGTGCCTAAAATGATCCCTATTTCGGGTTTATCGAAGCCTCTGGCCTCAAGGAATTCTGTAGTATTTATTAAATCTTGAATCATGTTTTTATCATTTTCAAAAGGTCAGGATGCTGCTTTAGATCCTCAAAACGATCTATATCATTCCGCGCCTCCAGTTGTTTTAATTTTAAATTATTCAGGTCTTTTAATGTATTCTCAAGTACCGTATTGCTGCCCCAGTTCTTGTTTCTAAAGACCTGTGAAGGTAAGGATTTTAGTCCTAATAAATAGTATCCACCATCGGTCGCAGGGCCAATCACAGCTTCGGAATGCTGCAGTGTCAAAAATGCAATTTTCAGATCCTCTTCTGAAAGATCGTATAAATCACTGCCAATGATGATGATACTGCTGAAGCCTGCCTCGAATCCGCTACTGAAGGCGTTCTCCATGCGCTCTCCCAGATCCTCTCCCTGCTGCAGCTTTTTCCTGAAAACATTTTTGTCCCAGATATCCTCTCCCGGAATTTCTTCGGAATAACACACCCATTTCTCCACCTGAAGGTTTTTAGTAATGTTCACTGTATGCTGCAGCAAATGATTGTATATCTTCAATGCTGCCTGGTCGCCAATATCTGTGGCCAGCCGCTTTTTTACCTTTCCTACTTCCGGATTCCTGGTAAAAATGAGGAGCAATTCCCCACCTGTAGAAGATTTATTTTCCATCATATAATGTGACGCTTCCCTGGCAACTGCTTCCTGCCCCGGCCGTGCAGCCGTAGCAATGTTGGGAAATACAGATCTCCCTGTCTCGCAGTATTTCCGCTTCAAAATCTTTCAAATGCTGCACTTTCGAATCCACTTTCAATCCCAGCATCTGGTTGAAATCGCAATCGTACAACCAGCCATCCCAGCTTACGGAAAGTGTATTGGTGCACATCACATTTTGCACCGCCGCCGGATTAAAAGCTTCCACCAAAGCGTTCATGTAATCTTCATAGTTTTCGGAAGCAATGAGGTATTCCAGGAAGCGGCTTATCGGCAGATTAGTGATGCAGAACAACTCATTGAATTCAATGTCAAAATCGGCTTTTAAAGCTTTTTTGAAATCCCGCTCCAATGCTTGCTGGTTAGCCGGTAAAAATGCTCCTGCGGGATTGTACACCAGGTCGAGTTTGAGTCCGCTGCCTTCGCGGCCGTAGCCAACGGCATTCAACATTTTTAAAGCTTCAATGGATTTATCAAAAACTCCGCTGCCGCGCTGTCGATCGGTTTTCTCTCTTTTATAGAACGGAAGTGACGAAACCACATGTACGTTGTGCTTTTTAAAGAAGTCGGGCAGATCGTAATATTTTTTATTGGCGACAATGATCGTAAGATTGGAGCGCACAATGAAATCGTCAATTCCGGCTTTTGAAGCTTCTTCCACAAACCACCTGAAATCGGGATTCATTTCGGGTGCCCCGCCGGTAAGATCCAGCGTATGTGCACCTGATTTTCTTATGACTTCCAGGCAAAGCTGCATGGTTTCCCTGGTCATGATCTCCTTACGATCGGGACCCGCATCCACATGACAATGCGAGCACACCTGATTGCACATATACCCAAGGTTGAGCTGGAGGATTTCCAGTTTTTTTGGTCGTAACGTGTATGTTCCCCCACTGGCGATCTTATCCTTAAAAAGCGGTAGCTCTCCATCTCCAAAGATCCCGTTGCTAAGATATTTTAGCTGTTCCTGCGGATTAGAGAGGAGGTTTTTTCGGGCTTGTAGGGATTTTGTGGGCATGTTGCTTTGTGTTGGATTGTGGAGACGTTGCGTGCAACGTCTTTACCTTTGGTGGGCCTGTGGCCCTTGAGACCTGACTTCGGAGCCGTTGCATGCAACGGCTTTACTTACTGAGATTGAGATCCCTCCTTCGTCGGGATGAGCGACTCCTACGTCAGCCGTTCCGGCTTCCTTGGATCTGCTCACATTGACAGCTTGTTGTACTTGTTCATCATCTGGACACCGTGGACGAGGGTGGCACCGCCTTTTATGGCTGCGCCAACGTGGATGGCTTCCATCATTTCTTCTTTTTCTATTCCGCGCTGGAGTCCATCTTTGGTGTAGGCATCAATGCAATAAGGGCATTGCACTACATGAGATACGGCAAGTGCTATAAGGGATTTTTCACGGGCAGTTAAGGCTCCTTCTTCAAAGACGCTATTGTAGTATTCGAAGAACTTGCTGCCCAGCTCCTCATCCCATTCAGATATACTGCCGAACTTCTTAAGGTCGGCGGGATCGTAATATGTTTTTGACATAGATATTTTTTTGAGCCCCTAAGATAACAAGTGCCGCGGGAATTGCCCTGTAAAGCATATAAAAATACAGGTGCCAAAAATGACATTTTTTGAAGATCCTTATGCGAAGACGTTTGAAAAGAACAACAGTCCCAGCACAATAATGGCAATAATCACTATAATAGCGATCATTCCAAGATTACCACCGGTCTTTTGTTCGGTTGACTGATTGACATGGTACTTTTTGTCAGTTTTCTTGTTTTCTACCGGAGTAGATTTCTTATTTTCTGTACGATCGTTAGTTTCCATGATAAAAGCTTTAAAACTTTAAGGTACAAAAATGCCTGTAGATACCGCTGTTTCTGAAATTCTACCCGTCACAATTAAGAAAAGTTTAGAAGTTGCAGGCTTAGTAAAGGTTTTTCCAGTTTATTTTTTGCAATATTTCCTGAAGTTCCTGCTTCGGAAGTTCTCGTGGAGTGGCAGGTAGTTTATCTCCTTCTCCCGGGGTGAGGGGGTAGCCAAAAATGCGCATTAAAAGACCCGCTTTGACTGAAGCTGTTTCAATTTCTGAAACCTCCAGCTTATCGACCCACTTTCGGCTTCTGCCTTTTTGCAAATGCCGCGGACTATCAGCTTTCATGCTGGAAAATCTCACCTCTTCCTCAACTTGTTTTTTCTCTTCAGCAGAGAGATCTATCTGTAAATACTTCAGCAGGGAATCATATTCTTTAGGAAAAGATTTCAGTAGATTTTCGTAGAAAACAAAATGCAGGTCGAGCTCTGCGGACTTCAGCAGGTAATTTCCGTAGAACCAGACCCACTGTTCCAGGAGCCGGTCATATTCTGCAGCAAAGAATTCATCTACTGAATTATAAGTTGTGGGATAATGCTTCTGCATATATGGTGTAAAAGCGAATTTTGCTGCCGAAAGTGCCGTGTCCCGGGGATCCCGTACAATGACAACTTTCCTGTCAAAAAAGCCGAAAACTTCAGCAGTTTTGCTGCACCAGGTGGAATGTGTCCAGGCAAGAGTGGCTTTTTGGGAATATTCAGCCAGGTTCGGAACCGGTTCTTTAAGCAGAGAACTTACCCTAAAATTTAAACCGGTTTCATCAATATCGAGCATATCAGTCCCTGCCTGGTCCTTAAAGCTTAGTTTTTCCTTTTTCAGATCTTCATATTCGGGCCGGGAACGAATATAGTAGGAGATGGAGTCTCCGGCTCTATTAAGGGTTTTCTTCAGAATGGTATTGAGCCAAAAGCTGCCCGATTTCGGTACACTTATTTGCAAAATATTCATATCACTTTTTTTATAGTCAGAAGTTAGAAAAAATCAGATAGACTGTCGCTATGGTTTTTGCTGCTCTTATAGGTTAAGTCAACGGCGTTATGATTTGGATGGCATGGTAGTTGGTCTTTCTATTGAAAACAAGAAAACTTTTATTATGATTAGATCAAACAAACTGGCAGGAATGATTATGTTTTTCATGATGTTAGGTAGTACTGCCGTATTTGCACAACAACTTCCGCAGCAACAGCAACAACAAGAACAAACAGAAGTTAGCGATGCAGATCTGCAAAAATTTGTAGCGGCTGTGCAACAAATTCAGGTGGTGTCACAACAGGCACAACAGGAAATGATGCAGGTAGTGCAAGAGGAAGGAATGGAAATTCCCCGTTTTAATGAAATTCACGAGGCGTCTATGAATCCTGAAGTAGAAGTGGAAGTAACTGCCGAAGAAAAAGCTAAACACAAAGAGATCATCGTGCAGCTTGAAGGAATGCAGGCAGATATTCAGAAACAAATGGAAAAGCTGATTACAGATCAGGGACTTTCACTTGAAAAGTATGAGCAGATTGCGATGAGACTTCAGTCAGATCCCGCACTGCAGCAAAGAATTCAACAAATGATCCAGGGATAGAAATCAATTTCCCCAAGATAATTAAGCGGCAGGTTTGCCGCTTTTTTTATGCCCGAAATTTCCTGCCGATTTGTTAGCAGCATCCTAAAGTTTCGAATCTGCGCCTAAAGTATAGTTAAATACTTTTATTGAGAAGCATCATTCTTTAAATTTAAATGTCAGGATATCAGGTAGATGTATTTCGTCTGTTGTCCTCAACATGCTTTGTAAAAGAAAAATTTAAATGATATGCTAGCAATGAACTTTCGCGGGCCATTCCGGGTCCGTGCCGACCGCGACCGTCCTTTTCCTGAAATTGAACATCCCGAAGATGCTATTGTAAAGGTGATTAGAACCTGTATTTGTGGGTCTGACCTGCACCTGTATCACGGCCTTGTGCCAGATACCCGGGTAGGAACAACTTTTGGACATGAGTTTATTGGGGAAATAGTGGAAGTAGGATCTTCTGTCGAAAAAGTGAAAGTGGGAGACCGGGTGATGGTGCCTTTTAATATTGCCTGCGGGAAATGTGTATTCTGTAAGCAGGAAATGTATGGCATGTGCCATGAATCCAATCCGCAGTCTACAGCGGCAGGAGGGATCTTTGGATATTCACATACCACAGGTGGCTACCACGGTGGGCAAGCTGAATATGTGCGGGTACCATATGCCAATGTTGGTCCAACTGTCATTCCCGACTGGATGGATCCCGATGATGCGGTGCTGCTGACCGATGTTGTACCTACCGGATACCAGGCTGCCGAAATGGCCGGTATTCAGGAAGGAGATACTGTTGTGGTATTTGGTGCAGGTCCCATTGGAATTATGGCTGCGAAATGTGCCTGGCTCTTTGGAGCCGGTAGGGTAATAGTCATTGATAAACTTGATTACAGGCTGGAATTCGTAAAGGATTTTGCTCAATGTGAGGTTTATAATTTTCAGCATCTCGAAGATCCTGTTGTTTTCATTAAAAAGATCACCGATTCTTTAGGCGCCGATGTTTGTATTGATGCCGTGGGAGCCGAAGCTGCAGGAGATACAATGAATACTATGCTGGGAAGAAAAATGCTCATGCAGGGAGGATCTACAACAGCGCTGCACTGGGCAATTAATTCCGTGAAAAAAGGCGGAATAGTTTCTATTGTAGGAGTATATGGTCCAATCGACGCCCTGGTGCCCATAGGAAATGTTGTCAACAAGGGAATCACTATAAGAGCAGGTCAATGTTCGGTAAAGAGACTACTTCCTAAAATGATCGAGCATGTGAAAAATGGGAATATCAGTCCTAAGGATATGATCACGCACAGGATTCCGCTGGAAGAGGTGGCTGAAGGTTATAACATCTTCAGCAAGAAACTTGACGGTTGTATCAAGACTGTATTAATTCCGCCTTCAGCATAAAAAATAATATAAAATTAAAAGATACACCAATGATAGGAGATGAAACCAAACCCGAAAATTTCAGAAATGAAAGGGGTGGCGACCATAGCCATATAAAGGGATGGGGTGTAGACCGGGATCCCAAGAATGATCCAACTTACCCCATGAAGCACAGAACAGATGAAGAAATAGAAGGTTACACCTGGGAACGCCCCGAACAGCAACCGGTAGATATTGAAGTCCTTAAATCTGTAGAAAGACCAAATATTCCGGCTGTATTTGGGACTTCTGTACCACCTTCGGGCCTTAGCGGAGCTATTCGCAGACTGGCTTTCAAGTACAGTGAATCCAGCTATGGGAGATGGCTGCCTCTTGTGATGGCCGACCGTGTGGGGGAGATAGAAGGGATCATTGAAGATCTTAAGCATGGGCATGTACCAAATATCTTCGCGGAAAAAGGTATGCGGTCGGAATGGAAGTACAACCGGAAAACCTTTGTAATTAAGACTGCCGTCACAGTTGCCGCAGCAGTTGGAGCATACCTGCTATTGACCAGAAACAAAAAAGATTAAGGCTTTAAAAAAGGATTTTCCTTAAGCTTCCTATATGAGAGATCACCAAGAGCATCTGTATTCGCAGGTGCTTTTTGTTTACCTCCAAACCAGTTTTTTACTCTGTTATAATCCAGATAATAGCTGATCCTTAAAGAAAGGCTGTTCAATTGTTCCTGCTCAAAAAGGTGATTAAAGTTGTTCCCTATATTTACATGTGACCGGTTTGTAAAACTGGTAATTGCGTTACGGTATAGTAAAGTCATCTGACTTCCCGGGGCAAACCACCAGGAAAATCTGAGATCGAGATTCCAGCTGTTGTATGTGGTGTCATATTCATCATTACGCGGTGCAAGATAATCCAGTTCGCCATTTTCCTGCAGCGTATAGAATTCGGTGTAGAACACTTCAGAGTAATAGTGCCTGAAGGCGAGGTTGAGGGCCATCTTGTTGTTAAAGATATAATTGGCACCTAGTGAATTGACTATAGTGTTACGATCGCGTTGCCCAAAAATGATCTCATCATTTTTCATATCTACAAAACCTTCATCCTTGTCTGAAAGTACAAGATTGGTGGACCAGTTAACCTTGAATTTATCTGAGAACCTGTAGCGGGGATCAAAATCAATGATAAGATTCCCTCTTCCTTTTTCATCAAATTTATACCAGTCTACTACCGTTCCAAATGAAAATGGTTTCCTGTAATCTGTAGAAAACCACAGCCAAATGTCATAATATGCAGGAACATCCACATGCCTGCCTTCGACGCGGGGTTCATAGATGTCATTTGTTCCAAAAGGTGTAGTTTCAAAGCCACCACCAAAATTCAGGAAATCACGGGTTGTAAAACTTGAATTGAAGTTAAACCTGAAGGTATTGAATAGATCCGGCTCGAGTCTGCGTTCATGCTGAAGGTTAAAATTGAGGAACATGTTATTCAAAAAACCTTTCGGCTGAAGCAGCCTGTGGTTATACCCTCCAAAGTACCTCACATAATTGGTGGAACTGGAATATCCAAGGTCATTGATGTTGTAGTCCTGGGTGCGAAGGTCTATTCCCCCCTGAAATCTGTTTTTGCCATTCGTTTTCATGACGCGGACTTCAAGTTCAGTTCCGAAAATAGTTTCATCCTGCATCACCCAACTGCCTTCTGCACTGGCAGTGTACCTCATCGTATTTGCCTTATTAGTAAGGTCCATATAAAGACCGGTAGCGTTTGCGTCCCGAAAATGTCCTTCCCGGGTCGTATTGGTATTAACCAGAGAGACAGATGAATTATCGCCAAAGCGCTGGTCGAGCACCAGGATGTTGTAATTAGCAAAAGGTTCCACCAGTTCCTTTCTTAGTTCATTGGTTTCGTCATTGCGGATCTTAGCATATGTTTTTTCTGTGATCGCGTTAAAAAATCCAATTCCGAGGCCGCTATCTATTCTTCCCGAGACTTTTATGGCATTAATTAAGTCAATGGTTGAAGGATATTCCTCTACAGATTCGTAATCTTCAAGAAATAACCTTCCCGAAGGAGCGCCTCCCACCCTGCGGCTGTAGAAAAGATTTCCTTTTGTGAAAAGCTCTGTTCCTTCTGTGAAGAAGGCACGATTCTCCTGATATTGTACTTCAAAAGCGGAAAGGTTGAGCACATCGGCATCAAATTTTGTTTGCCCAAAATCGGGGATCAGGATCATATCGAGGGTGAAAGCATCATTGATCCCGTATTTAAGATCCAGTCCCCCGTTAAAATTCACTTCGGTATTTCCTGCGTAATTTGTGAGGTAGGAGGAGACGTAAGGTTGAAAGGAGAGCCTTACCTGTGTCTCAATATTTTCAATTCCGTGGATCTCTCCATCGTAGATTGAAAAGGAACCTTTTTTGTTGTCGATGTGGTTCCAGCTGTAGCGGGTTCCGGTCCTTCTAAAGTCCCTTTCCATCTGCAGACCCCATTCCTGGATCTTTTTTTCGGGAAAACGCAGTTCTGAGTAGGGGATGAACACCTCTGCTACCCAGCCGGTATCGGTGATTTTTACGTCGCTGTACCAAACTGCATTCCACGAAGAATCTTCAAAACCATTGGTCATTTTAGCATCATACTGCACTCCTGCTGAGGTAACAATAAACTGCATACTTTGCTGCCTGTCATTGTAACCGTTCAGAAGAATGAAGAAAAAGTCTGATGCTCCTATGTTGTCTCTTTCTGTAAGTTCGGTCATTATTTTGGCGGGTTCAGGATCTTTTAGATGAGCGCCGAAATAGATTCCCAGATCATCGTAGATTATTTTCACATCTGTTTTAAGACTATCGGGAATAGCCCTGCCATTGACAGGAGTGCGTTCAACAAATCCTGTTGCGACGGGAGCGTTCTCCCATACAGCTTCATCCAGTACGCCATCAATTTTTGGTACCTGTTCGACCCTGTGGATGTGGATCTTTTTCCGCGGAATAGAGTCTGCTGCCTGAGCAAAAATCGGGGAATAGGTGATCCCGAGAAACAGGATCAGAAAAAGCAACTTCATGGTTAGGTTTTACTAAAAGACGGCAAGAACCGACTTTTGTTGCAGTTCTTTCAATATTTTTTCCCAGAAGGAGAAAAATTTATGGATAATGAATATCGGGACTTATTTAAAAGTTTATAGAATTACCTCTGTTAAACAAAAGCTACGGAAAGAGAGGGTGTGTTATTGCTCTACTTCTTTATTTAATTCTAAAAGAGGGATCTCTACCTTGTAATGAAGGTCAGTTTCCTCAACCTCAACAGTTTCATTTGAAAAATATTCGTATTTCTCTTTTATGAGATCGATTTTTTTTTGAAGCTTGTCCTTTGCGGGCATATGGTAGCGGGTATTTTTCACAATGAGTTTTTTTCCGGTTGTGGAAATTTCAACGTGAAGCGGGTGGGCACCTTGAATGTCTGTTTGAGGTCCAGCGTTTTCAATGAGCACCTGAAGAGTGCCGGGCGGTAAGTACAGGGAAAGACTTTCAGGTTCTGTATCAATGCTAAACCGGATGTTAGCTCCATATTGCACTTTCAGAATAGCAATATATGCCCCGGCCAGCTCCAGTTCCTTTTTTAATTTGATGAGTTGTTCGTTGGTGTTAAGAAATGAACGATAGACAGAAGAAAGATGTCCAACGAATTCTACTGCTTTCTCCGGATGCTGTTCAATGAGCGAATCAAGCGTGTCAAGGCTTTTAAAAAGAAAATCGGGATTAACCCTGTTCTTTAATCTTTCCAACTGATTTTTAAACTCTATGCTTTGAAGTTGCGCAAATCTCAAATGCTCGGCACGTATTTTTTTTCTCAGTCTTTCTCTTTCTACAAAATAATAAAAGAAAAGCCCCAGAAATGCGTGAATAATGAGGCTGCGACGAACTGCTTCAAAATCGAATCTACCATTGAAACCTTCTAAAATTCGGTTAAGGATTAAGAGGAGCACCCATAAAGGAAATATCTTAGTAAGTCCGGTGAGCAGGAAAGTGCTTATTACTACTAAAAATCCCTCCACAAAATTTACCATATTTTCTGAAAGTTCCTTTAGCCGTGGAGAATGAACGAAACCGGAAATTTTTGGATATAGCCAGAAGAGTGAAAGGAAATAAATAAAAGTAAAAATAATTTCCAGGGTGGAGGCAAGGGATATTACAGAAGAGAGTTCTCCATAGGTTATATAGGTAGCGATGATATGTATTGCAAGGCTTATAAGTGCTATAACTCCAATTCTTTGCAGCCATTCACCTTTCAGTGTAACTTTTTTTTGATTAATAAAAGTTGTCTTCATCTTACCTGTCTTGGATTAAAGGTCCAGCCATTCCTTAAAAGCTGATGCTTTGTTACTGCTAATGATCTGCTCCCCGGCAAGCCCCCCGCTAAGGACAAGGTGGAGCCGGCCCTTAAAGTAGGGATTTACTTCTTTTACTGCGTCAATATTCACAATGAGCTGGCGATTGGCTCTGAAAAATCTTTCGGCTGAAAGCAACTCCTCCAATTGATCCAGGGTATAGTTGATTACATAACGTTTGCCTTTAAAAGTGGTTAGGAGAACAACTCCTTCTTCGGCCAGAAAAAGAGCGATGTCCTCACTGGAGACGGTTTTAATGGTTTGGCCGGATTTTACCATAAAGCGGGATTTCTTTTCCACCGGCATAGTTCCTGTAAGAGTGTTCTGGAGAAGACCCTGGAGATTCTGGATTTCCCGGCTCATATTAGTGCCTTTCAGGTCCTCATATTTTTTGATGGCTTCTGCCAGTTCCTTTTTGGATATCGGCTTTAGAAGATAATCCACACTGTTTACCTTGAAGGCTTCTATAGCATATTCATCATAAGCAGTGGTAAAGATCACCGGACTTTTTATTTCTCTTGATTTAAAAATTTCAAAGCTATTACCGTCGCTCAGGTGGATATCGCAAAAAATAAGGTCGGGAGAAGGGTTAAGATCAAACCATTCGACAGCTTCTTCAATTGATTCAATCTTATCAAGGACCTTAGTTTCCGGTCTTAATTCGAGAATTAAGGATTCCAGAGCACTGGCTGCGAATGCTTCATCTTCAATAATTAGGATCTTCATGGGCTTGAATTTCTAATAAAGGCAAGAGCACTGTGAACTCTTTATCGGTGATTTCTATTTCTACTTCCCGGTCGGAGAGGAATTTGTACCTCCTGCGGATATTCTGAAGGCCAGTTTTTGTGGATTCAATTTTTTCCAGTCTGGGCTGAAGGTTATTTTTCACCTTTAGAATCTTATCCTGAGACATTATGTCAATATACAATGGATTTTTTCGTGTAGAGCCATTATGTTTTATGGCATTTTCTATGAGCATCTGTACCGAACCCGGAGGCAGAAGTAGCTGTAAATGATCTTCTTCAATATTGATGTTGAACTGAAGGTTAGTTCCAAAGCGGGTGCTAAGGAGGTAGATATAAGCCCTTGATAATTTCATCTCTTCTTCCAGAGTTACCAGTTGTTTTTCACTATGTACCAGTAGAGAACGGTAAACGGTAGAGAGTCTCGCCACAAACTCCCGGGCCTGGATCTTATTATGAGTGATGAGGGAGCTTAGTACATTGAAGCTGTTGAAGAGGAAATGTGGATTTATCTGGTTCTTAAGCCCCTCGAGTTGTGCCTGGAAATTTTCCTTCTGAAGCCGCGTGGAGCGGATAATTTTTTCCTGCAATTTTCTTTTACTGCGCTCCCTTTCCACGAAATAGTAAAAGAACAGGGATAGAATAGCCATAAAAGCGATATTGAACCTTATGCGAATTGGCAGCACCTCAATGTCCGGGAAAACCATGATGAAAGGAACAAGAACAAACAGGAACAGGAGGATCGTTGAATTTACAATGACCAAAATAGCTTCTACTATCTTTTTCGCTACGGAAGTATCGGAAAGAAAATTTCGTTCATTGACCAGGTATGAGATTCCCCGATGAGTGATAAAGGTGGATAAAAGAAAAATAAACGTAAACAGGAATTCAAATGCTGCTATCCTGTTAAATATAGAAGAACCGTCTGCGTTAAAAAATACCGAGCCCTGGTGGTAGTAGACAATAGTAAAGAAAATCAGGATACTTGTAAAGAAGGCTTTTACTACCAGCTTCCTGAACCAGTTTTTATCAGACTTTTTAGAAGTAGTCTTTTCTTTAGCAGCAATTCGGCTATGGATTTGTCCTGTCTTGATGAGGTATAAAATTTCTTTACTCTGGTAAATGTAAAGAATAAATAATTTTTTGAGGAATTTCATAGTGTCGGCATTTAATAAATCCTTCAGGTAATACGAATATCACCCGATTGGGGAAAACTGCTTCCCATTTCATTCAGCCTATATCCCATTCCATTGCCTAAAAATCCCACTTCATTATTTTCTGGTTTCCTAACGGGTCTTCCATCCTCATCTTTGTGCCGTTAGCTAGCGAAAAATAGAATGTCTAACCACAAAATTTTTACAAGATGAAGTTGCATAAAAAATTAATCACAGTCTTTTTAAGTTTAATAATCACTTATTCAATAAACGCCCAGGAAGGTTCTCTTAGCGGAAGTCTTATAGACCCTAAAGAAGAAACTATTCCCTTTGCCACGGTCGCAATGGTAAAACTGCCAGATTCTACTGTAGTAACAGGAACTACTACAGATTTGGATGGAGCTTTTGAACTTGGTACTCCCGAAGAGGGGAAATATTTACTGCGATTTAGCGCCATTGGATTTACTTCCACTTTCACCGATGCCTTTAATATTTCAAGCCCCAACTATAGCAGGGATTTTGGGCAGGTGATCATTAAAGAAGAAATGACCATGCTTAATGAAGTTATGGTCCAGGCCTGGAGGCCGAGGGTGGAACTGGAAGCAGGAAAAATGGTTGTCCGCGTTGAGGGTACTGCCATGGCCGCGGGAAGCTCTGCCTTTGAGATTGTATCAAAATCCCCGGGAATATCGGCAGATCAGGATGGAAATCTAAGACTCAACGGAAAAACCGGAGTAAAGATCATGATCAATGGCCGTCTCACCTACCTTTCGGCCGATCAACTAAAGACTATGTTGGAATCTATGCCGGCAGAAAACATCAAGAACATTGAACTCATTCATAATCCCTCTGCGAAATATGACGCCGAAGGTTCGGCCGGGATCATCAATATCATTTTAAAAGAAAATCTGGGAGCCGGATTTAATGGGAGCGTTTATGGCGGAGTAGAATTTAATGAGGAGAACTGGTATAATGCCGGGGCTAATCTTAATTACAACTCAGGTAAGTGGAACACGTATTTCAGTGCCGATCTCTCCAAAAGAGGATTTATGAGAGAGCAGGAGATATGGAGAGAATACACCTATGATTTCGAATATGATTATTATCACCAGACGGGAGTGCAACTGGAGACCAAATGGATACCTTCATTCCAGGCCGGTGTGGATTATCAATTAAATGAAAATCATTCTATTGGCTTCTCCGGAAATTATTCGTTCTATGAAGAGAACGGAATATGGAATACCGAGACAGAACTGGGGCAGGATGGAATTGGAGACCTTGAGACGATCTCTGCCAAAAACAGAATGATCGAGGATTACGGGAATGGCAGGTTCAATGTGCATTACGATGCAAAATTGGACACCGTGGGCACCAATCTTTCTGTTAATCTGGACTACGTACAGTTGTCAAAGGACCTGGATTCCTATTTTACCAATAATTATTTCTTTCCGGTAGACGAAGAAACAGATGTGGAAAAACTTTTCAACAGGAGTGTTTCAGACTATGAGATCTTTGCAGCCCAGGCAGATCTTAGCCTGCCGCTAAACTCCCGGTCGGAATTCAGTATAGGAGTTAAAGGAAGTAAAGTAATATCCGAAAGTGACCTTCAGTTCTATTTAGGAGAGGATACAGGCGGAGAGTTAGATCGAACCCGAAGCAACAGCTTTACATATGAAGAAGAGATCTATGCTGCTTATGCCAGCTATAGTAACAGGCTGAGTGATACATGGGATCTACAGCTTGGATTGAGAGCGGAAAAAACTGTGGGTAAAGGAATCTCCCCCACCATGAACCGGATTAATGAAAAATCTTATCTCGATCTTTTTCCAAACTTTCAGCTAAGCCAGAAAGTGAGCGAAAATTACCAGTTAAACTATTCCTACAGTAAAAGGATCAATAGGCCTAGCTATAGCCGACTCAATCCCTTTCTATTCTATCTTGACCCATACACCTATATTGTGGGTAATCCCGATCTGGAAGCAGAGATCACTTCCTCTTATGGGGTCAACCAAACCCTCTTCGGAAAATATATGCTAATGCTTAATTACAGCCGCACGAAAGGTGCGACAGCCGAATATCCACGAACCGATATGGAAACCGGGCAGGCAATACTTACTACAGCCAACACAGATCACAAGGATTCCTATTCAGCTACTTTGGTGGTGCCAGTAGAGATCACTTCCTTTTGGAATGCCGAAAATACAGCGGTGGTGAATCAGACTAATTTTGATATACCCTATGAAGAGGGAGTTGTTGAGAATGATGTCTTGTACTATTCTTTACAGTCGAACCACAGGATAAGCCTTCCCTGGGATCTAAATCTTGAACTAAATGCCAATTACAGCGGACCCATGGCTTATGGAGTTGCCACTATAGGAGAGCGCTGGTATCTCGATGCCGGTCTCAAAAAGAGTTTTTTGAATGAGCGTTTGGATCTTACCGTAAAAGCGACAGATATTTTTGCAGGTCAGCAGATCAATGTGGAGTCAGAATATCCCGGAAGTACTTTCAGATTGGAGCAGCACTTTTTTACCCAGGGAGTCAGTTTCAATCTGAGATACAGGTTCAATGGTTCTGATGCTCCAAAGAAATCCCGCCAAAATCAACTGGAAGAATTGAACAGGGCGGGTGGCTAACAGTGTTCATTCTTCTGCAACTTCATCAGGAAACCCGGCAAAAGCCGGGTTTCTTTTTTTCAGTTTTCTTCTTTGTCAACCAAAACTTATTAAAATCCGGCAGATCTCTTCAGAAGTCATCTCGAAACTATAGCTAATAAATCCCCGGCGATTCTCAGTGCGCGTTCTTCATGATTATAGTAAAACCGGAAAGCACAATAAATCCCTGAATGTTCATTACCTAAATATCCCGATTCACCGGTTAAATATCCCGCTTCATCATTAAGAGGTTTCTGTGCCGGACTAACTGGCTCATATTTGTCCTGTTAGCTAATTCAAAAACAGTTTTCTAACCACAAAATTTGTTCAAGATGAAGTTGTATAAAAAATTAATTACAGTCTTTTTAAGTTTCATAATAACTTATTCAATAAATGCACAGGAAGGCTCCCTTAGCGGAAGCCTTATGGACCAGAATGAAGAGTCCATTCCTTTTGCAACCGTAGCGGTAATGAAATTACCCGATTCTACGGTGGTGACAGGATCCACGACAGAAATGGATGGAAGCTTTAACCTGAAATCCCCTGAAAATGGAAAATATGTACTAAGATTCAGTGCCATTGGATTTGAATCTATTTTCACGCCATTATTTGAAATAGCCAGTTCAGATTACAGGAAGGATTTCGGGTTGCTTACCATGCAGGAAGAATTGACAATGCTTAATGAGGTGATGATCCAAACCTGGAGACCCCGCGTAAAGGTGGAGAATGGCAAGATGGTAATGAAAGTAGAGGGAACAGCTGTTGCAGCCGGTAAAACAGCTTACGAAATGCTTTCAAGAGCTCCGGGAGTTTCGGTAGGGCAGGACGGGGAGTTCATGATCAATGGGAAGAGCGGTGTTAATGTGATGCTGGATGGGCGCATGACCTATCTTTCAGCTAAAGAACTTCAGACACTGCTGGAAAGTATGCCTGCAGAAAATATTGAAGAGATCGAAGTGATCCACAACCCTTCAGCAAAATATGATGCCGAAGGTACTGCTGGAATACTGAATATCAGCCTTAAGAAAAACACCAATACCGGACTATCTGGTAGTGTCTACGGAGGATATAAAGTTAATAATCAGCGTTTGTTCAATGGGGGTGTCAATCTTAATCATAGTGCCGGCCGCTGGAATTCTTATGCCAGTTTAGACCTTTCTGAAGGAGGAAGATACAGACCGCAAAAGGTGACAAGAACCTTTCCGGGAAATGAGAATTTCACAACCTACAAACAAAATGGTATCGATATCAAAGAAGAATTCACGCCCTCTCTTCGCATAGGAACAGATCATGAGATGAGCAAAAATCATGAGATTGGCGTTATGGCCAACCTTATCTACAAGAATATTGATGCCGACTGGAATACTTATACTGCACTAACTCATCCTGTAAATGGAACCTATGTCAATGTAGAAGCTTTGAACCACAGGGATGAACAATTTTACAATGGACAGTTCAACCTGCATTACACCGGGAAACTTGACACTGTGGGAACTACCATATCTGCAGATGTAGATTACATAAGGCTTGAGAATGAAGAAAGTTTTGATTTCAGGAATACGTATTCTTATCCGGCAGATGGTTCCACGAGACTGGAATTGCTAGACAACATCAGCCTTTCAGACTACAGCATATATGCTGCAAAAGTCGATTTTTCAACACCTCTTTCAGTCAGCTCGAGCCTGGGACTGGGAGTCAAAGCCAGTAAGGTAGAATCAGACAGTGATCTGAAATATTTCGTAACAGAAGATAATGAGCGAAATTTGGATCCTTCCAATAGTGACAGGTTTAGATATGAAGAAGAGATCTACTCTGCTTATGTTGAATACAGCAATAGATTCAACGATACATGGAACTTACAGGCAGGGCTCCGGGCTGAACAAACCTATGGGAAGGGAAGATCCTTTACGATGAATGAAACTAATAAAAGAGATTACCTGGAATTCTTTCCGAATCTTATGCTGGAGCAAAAAGTAAGTGACAATTACCAATTGAACTATTCCTATAGCCGAAGGATCTTAAGGCCAGATTACAGTACCTTCAATCCGACTATTTTCTACCTCGATCCCTATACTTATACCGAAGGAAATCCAGATCTACAGGCGCAGATCACCGATTCCTTTAAAATGACCCATACTTTCTTTAAGAGATTTAATCTTCTTTTAAGCTATGACAGTACAAACAATCACTTTATTGAAGTTCCTGCGGCCGATGCTGAGACAGGGAAAACGTCCTTCACCAGTAGAAATCTGGATAATTTTAGCAGTTATGGAGCTACACTTGTGGCCCCTGTCGAATTGGCGAAGTTCTGGAATGTCAACAATACTGTAGTGTTTAATCAACATACTTATGATCTTACCATAGATGGAACTTCAGTGGAGAATGATAATCTGTTTTACCTTTTTCAGTCAAACCATCAGGTTAACCTTCCATGGGATATAAAACTTGAAGTTAATGGTACTTACAGAGGTCCAATGGCTTATGGGGTATATAATATTGAGAAGCAATTTTGGGTAGATGCCGGACTTAAAAAGTCATTTTTGAATGACAAGCTGGACGTAACCCTTAATGCGACTGATATCTTTAAGGGAATGGAAATGAACGTAACGGCCGATTATCTTGGCAATACGATTGAAATAGACCAATATTTTGATCATAGAGCTGTAAGTCTGAATTTGAGATATTCCTTCAATCCGTCAAACTCCAAACAACAATCCAGAAAAAACGAACTGGAAGAATTGAACAGGGCGGGAGGTTCATAATGTTCCTTCTTCTACAACTTGATCAGGAAACCCGGCACTAGCCGGGTTTCTCTGTTGTACTGCCAGATATTTTTATAAATTTTGATTAGTTTACAAGAGCACCTGATTCTCTTGCACTTGAATCTTTTCTCCTTTTCTTTGTATTTTCACCTTCAGAAAAACTTTCATGTTACAGATAACAAGACCTACTTTATTACTTCACGAAGAGACCTGTAAAGCTAATATTCGGAGAATGGCCGAAAAAGCCTTAAAACACAAGGTGCAGCTAATTCCGCATTTCAAGACACATCAGTCTGCCAGGGTGGGGGAATGGTTCAGAGAGGTGGGAGTTACGGCGATTACTGTGACTTCTGTAAAGATGGGGACTTACTTTGCAGAACACGGGTGGAGGGATATTACGATCGCTTTTCCGATTAATGTTCTGGAAATAGCGGAGCTTAATTCCCTCGCAGCACGGGGAGATCTCCGGATCTTCATAAACAGCAGGGAAACTGCCGGCCTTCTGAAGCAGCAGTTAAAAAATACGGTAAGATTTTTTATTGAAGTAGATGCAGGAGACGGCCGCTCCGGGTTGGGGGTAAGGGACCTTGATAAGATCGGTGGGATTCTTGAGTTGACAAAAAATTCTCAGTTAAAATTTGATGGTTTCTATACTCATCCGGGGCATACCTATAGTGCAGCTTCTCCCCGGGAAGTCCAAAAAATTTCTTCTGAAGTACTCGAAAAACTAAGGTCTCTAAAAAGGCATTTTAGAGAGGAATTTCCGGAGCTTAAGATCGGATTGGGAGATACTCCTTCCTGCAGTATTGCTGAAGATTTTGCTGGTGTTGACAGTATTCATCCTGGGAATTTTGTTTATTACGACCTGGTACAGGAAAGTATTGGCGCCAACAGCTTTGAGGAGATTGCCATTTGCCTTGCGGTACCCGTGGTTGCGGTTCATCCCGAAAGACAGGAGGTAATCGTACACAGCGGTTGGGTGCACCAGGGAAAAGATTCGCTTACCGATAGAGCCGGAAATAGTCATTACGGACTGGTGGTACAGCTGACAAACGACAAATGGTCTGCACCCATTCCCGGAGCAGGGGTGAGCAAGATTTCACAGGAGCATGGGGTGCTGAGTTTGCCTGGAGAAATTATGAAACAGATAAAAGTTGGTGACCTGTTGGGAATACTTCCGGTTCACGCCTGCGCCACTGCAGTAATGATGGGGGAAATATGGACAACAACAGGAGAAAGACTGGAGATGATGCCCCGGTAGTTCAGGTGTTTAACCTCGGAATTTTTATTCTACTCCCGGTTGTTTTAATTCAAATTCAGTATCCTGTTTTCTCTTTTCGACCATTGTCTTTACATCATCAAGCAGGGCTTTTGCATCGTAAATGATACCATCCTTGATCGTGTATTTTACTCCGCCAACCCGCACTACCTCATTATCTTCGGTCAGTTTAATGGCGCCGGTGCCGTAAAGTACTTTGAGGTTAGCCAAAGGATTCTCCTCTACGATGACGAAATCTGCCAGCTTCCCCACTTCTACAGATCCTAATTGATCTGCCACACCAAGGGCTTCGGCGCCATTAAGTGTAGCGGCCATTATTACTTCCATAGGATGAAATCCTGCTTCTCTTAATAGTTCCAGCTCTCTGATAAAAGCAAAACCATAGAGCTGAAAAATGAAGCCGGAATCGGAGCCGGCAGTGACTCTTCCCCCGCGGTTCTTGTATTCATTGACAAAGGTCATCCAGAGCTGATAATTTCTCTTCCAGGCAATCTCTTCCTCTGTGCCCCAGTAATGCCAGTAGGAGCCATGGGAGATCTTGCTGGGCTGATAGAATTCCCAGAGGGAAGGCAGCGTATAATCTTTATGCCATTCGGCTGTGCGGGCTCTCATCAGATCCCGGCTTGCCTCATAGATGTTGAAAGTAGGGGAGAGCGTAAAATCTAGTTCCAGAAGTTCGTTCATCACCCGGTTCCATTTTTCTGAATAAGGAGGAGCTGCCTGCTCCCATAGTTTTCCTGCTTCGCTAAAACGATGCTGCTCATTGTTGTAATTATAGTCTGCCGGATAATCCTGCACAGTACGATCTGTAAACAATGCTTCAGGCAGTCCATACCAGTGTTCCATGCTGGTGAGTCCTGCACGCGCCGAATGCAATACATTCCATTTGGCTACGGCCATCTGGGCATGATGTGCTGCGGCCCTTAGCCCCAGCTTTTTGTTCTCCTCAAGAGCAGCTTCCATTATTGCAGGGGGAGCTCCGAAAAATTTTATTCCGTCGGCACCTTTTTTGGCATTTTCCCGCACCCAGCTTCGTGCCTGTTCGGGATTGGAGATGGGACCCTCGCTTCCCTGTCCAAAGGCGGTGTAGGCAAATATTCGCGGCGCCACAATTGAATTGGTGGCACTCTTCTTCTTCTGGTCCAGTACCCAATCCAGGCCGTTCCCTGCTGAAGGATCCCGCACCGTAGTGATCCCATGTGCCATCCAGAGTTTAAAAACATATTCGGCGTCTGCTCCCTGGGCTTCTCCGCCAATATGGCCGTGTACATCTACAAATCCTGGCAAAAGGAACATTCCTTCGGCATCAAGTTCTTTTCCTCCCGGCTTCAGTTTCGGCCTGCTTTCCTGTTTAATGGGCACTCCGGGGTAGCCAACAGTCTGTACGCGGCTGATCTTGTTATTTTCCACAACTATGTCTACAGGTCCCGTTGGAGGCGCGCCGTTGCCGTTAATCAAAGTGACCCCACGAATAATTAGTTGCGGCCATGGGCCTTCTCCTTCTGTACGCGGGGGTGCTTTTTCCACCTGTGCCGTAGCGGTAAATCCAAAAATGAGCAGTAGCAGGCTTAGCAGGGATTTTAAATAATATTTCAAAATGTACTTATTTTTTATTGTTGTTACTTAGTCGGTGTATGAGCAAAGCAGCTCTTTCTGTTAACGGAATAAAAGTGCTCAAGTCTATGGTCTCTGTAGGGGAATGTGCGCCACTGCCCATTACTCCCAGTCCGTCAAGGCCGTCAACATATTGAGCAATAAAGGAAATGTCTGCTGCCCCTCGTTTTCCGGGATCGTAAGCTTTTACTTCGCCATAGCCCAAATCTCTGCTCACTTCATCGAGCGTTTCCAGGAGGGCCATATTCCCTTCAGTGGGTTTCATAGCCGGATAGGAATCTGTAAATGCTATAGTAGCTGAGGTTTGTGGCAGATTATTTTTCACAATCTCCTTCATTTTGCTGCGGGCATTTTCCTTTTGTTCTTCAGAAATAAAACGGAGTCCGCCGTGGACCACTACATCACCTGCCACGACATTGGTCTTTCCAAATGCAGTGCCTTTGGATTGTGTGGGATCATAGCTTACTTCAGTCCCTCCCAGGATGATCCCCGGATTGAAGCTGAGAAGTTCTTCCCCTTTGACCTCGGTGTAAAAAGAATTCAGGATACGTGCGGTTTCAAAAATGGCTCCTGCGCCTGTACTTTCGCTGAATATTCCTGAAGAATGTGCCTGCTTTCCCTTTACTTCGAGACTCCAGCCGCTGGAACCTCTTCTGGCCACAGTGGCATAATCCATTCCCGAAGCAGTTTCAAATCCCAGGGCAATATCTGCTTTCTTTCCGGCTTCCACAAGATCGTGCCGACTAACACTTAGGGGTTGGCCCGGTTTTTCTTCATCTCCGGTAAAGGCGACAATAATACTCTTGTTCTTCAATTCGCCGGCCGCATGCAGGGCTTTTAATGCATAAATAATCATGGCATTTCCGCCTTTCATGTCGTTCACTGCAGGACCTGTTCCAATGTCGCCATCACGGCTGAAGGTCCGGAATTCATGATCTTTCTCAAAAACTGTATCCAGGTGTCCAATCAGTAAAATAACGGGACCTTTTCCGCCCTCCATTTCAGCAAAGAGATGTCCGCCGCGGTTGAGGCTGTCCGGCAAGGAGATCCAGCGGGTTTTAAATCCGAGTGCATCCAGCTCCTTTTTATAAAGCATTCCTACTTCCTTTACGCCTTCAGGATTCATGGTGCCACTATTTATATTTACTGTTTGCTCCAGAAAATCGATCTGTTCCTTTTCATGGGATCGTAAAAAATCGATCATTTTTTGTTCAGAAGAAGAGATCTCCTGCGCGGAAACTACTGTGGAAAGAAGAAATAATAAAAGAGGGATAATTTTTTTCATAATAAGATCTATGCCTTAAATATAGAAAAAATCGGCAGTTACAGGTATTCTTAAACAAGGTGCCAAAATGATATTAAGGTGGGAGCGGAAGTTAAAAGGAAGGTCAGGCTCGATCCTTTCTTATTGAAGGAAATCTGAAATTGGTGATCCCCTTCCATAGCCACTCAACAGGACCCTGTTTAAAAAGGCTTAACCACCACTCACTGAATTTTAGTTGTAAATAAAAGACAACTATGCCTATAACGACATTTACTGCCGGTGAGGTTCTGTCGAACAGTCCCAGTCCAAAATGGTAGAACAGGAGCAGACCAAAGAAGGTCTGCAGCAGGTAGTTGGTAAGTGCCATTCTGCCCATTGCTGCCAGTGGCTTAAGGAGTTTATGAAATATATATTTTTGAAATAAGAGGGTGATTCCGGTAATGTAGAATATGGTTAAAAAGGCATTATAGATGCTGAAGAGGAAGCTTGCCAGCCATTGTAGTTCAGGCACTACTTTAATTCCGGGGATAGTGACCAGGTCAAACAGATACATGAGCAAACCGAGGAACAATAGAAAAAGAACTGCTCTTCCCGTAAATTTATTCCAACTTTTGAATTTTCTAAGATGTTTTTCAATAGAACTGAAAAGACCTTTCCGGCCGACATACAGTCCCAGGAGAAAATATCCGAAGGTCATAAGGAGTCGGCCACTTTCCAACTGATACTCAATCTTTGCAGGCCAGGATCGCCAGTTATCCCTTAAGACAGTGAGTAAATCTGCATTTTGTACAAGCGCATAATATCTTTCTGCCTCTTCTGCCATGGGGAACTCGACCTGAAGATGGGGTGTTTTATAGTTTAAAGCGTCGTAAAGATGTGTGGGCAGATCTATGATGAGCAGTAGGGAAAGAAAAAGGACAAGGTTCAGATTGAGATGCCGGAAAAGTATTAAGGCGATTCCGAGGACAGCATAAATGACAAGGATGTCCCCCCTCCACAAAACATGATGTGCCAGGCCAATAAGAAATAACAGGAACAGGCGCCAGGTGTAAACCAGGAGATAATTAGGATTGGATCTTTTCTTCTGAAAATGCAGAAAGAAGCTGAGGCCGAACAGGAAGGAAAATACCGAAAAGAATTTCCCGAACACCAGGGCCCCGAAGATGCCAAGAGCTATTCCGTCGGCTGTACTGTCAAATCTAGTATAAGTATTGGGGGGTAGGGCTGCTCCTGTATACCAGATCACCATATGAGCATATAGGATACCTGTCAATGCGAATCCCCGTAATACATCTATGGTGTCTATCCTGCTTTTTGAAGTTGTGATCGTGCTTTCTTCCATGGAATGCTATCGCGCAGGACATGAAATTAGAACTTCCTGTAGTTGGACTATAGCTTTTAACATAGATTGAAGGAATTATCCTTTTCCATTTTCTTCGTTTAATTCATTAGGAGGAATTTAAAGAAGATTTTATAAGAACATTCAGCTCTTCATTTTTTTCCAAAGTCTCATAACTAATTTTATGATAAGTAAGACAATAAAACCGATTACAAGACCCATAATAAATTCCCCGATTATCGCCGGGATACTTTCTACCAGATCGTGTAAAAAATGGATGTTATGAACAAAAATACCGCCCGAAACCAATATTAGGGCTATTGTACCTATTACCGAAAGGCTCTTGATCACCTTTGGAAGCGCACTAACCAGAAATCTCCCGGCTTTATCAGAAATACTATTTTCCTCATCATTCCACGCAATAAGTTTTGTGCCAAATTCATCCATTCTAACGATTAGTGCTACCAGACCGTACACCCCAACAGTAGCAATAAGTGCTATAAGCGTAACTACTATGATCTGGGTTAGAAGTGGGACATTTGTAATGCTGCCCAGGGCGATAATTACGATCTCTACAGATAAAATGAAGTCGGTGAGTATGGCCGATTTTATTTTTTCCTTTTCCCTGCTCAGTACTTCCTCTTTGGAAAGATCTTCGAGTTCAGGGGTTTCAGCCTGATGAGGATGAGGAAAGATGAACTCATAGATTTTTTCGGCTCCCTCATATGCGAGATATAAACCACCAAGGACAAGAATAACCGTTATAGCAGCAGGAAAAAATGCGCTTAACAGAAAAGCGAGAGGCAGGATAATAAGCTTGTTTAAAAAAGAACCTTTAGTGATGGCCCAAAGGACAGGGAGTTCTCTTGATGACATAAATCCGGAAGCTTTCTCGGCATTTACAGCCAAATCATCTCCCATTATTCCTGCTGTTTTTTTTCCGGCGACCTTACCCATTACCGCCACATCGTCCATTAAAGCTGCAATATCATCTAGAAGTGCAAAAAATCCTGAAGCCATTGTTTGATTTTAATTTGGTAAAGCAAGGTAAGGGTATTGAACTAATTGAATTTACTTGAAAGAAATTTTTAATAAGGTTTTAATATTAAATATTCCCTGTAAAATTTACTAAGAGTGGTGCTTTCTGCTCAACATACCGGGTCTTTAAAATCGTATTATATAAAGTGGGCGTTCTCATGTATTTTAGAATTTGAGGATACACATCAGGTTCTTTTGCCCGAAATCTCTGTTCTCGACAAGTGCCATAAGCTTCCGGTAAAAATTCCTTGACAGAGTGAATCTTCTTCGTTCTGCCATCACGGCCTAACATAGATAGCAATATGAGGTTTCAGAGAATTTTTCTGTAAAACTTACCCTCTGAGAAACTTATATGCCGAAGTAGTAGTTTATCTTTCGGAAAGAATTTCTTGCAGTATTTGAGGTTTGTCTAATACTTTTTCTAAGAAGGTTCTGCCCTTGGTCTTGTTAAGATGTTTTTGAAGGTAAACTGCCTCTTCTCTCGTTTTGCACCGGAATATAAGTTTGGTTTCCCAGTCGTATGCAGCTCCGGTAAAGGCTTTGATTTTCTTATGCATTTATGTTGTTCAACTCTTGCAGGGACATTACTGGTTTCACCGGTATAATATTTATCGGCTGTAGGGCTGTAGATGATATAGAGAAAATGCATAATTAAAAGTAAAAAAGCGGGTACAAAAAGAGTTATGTCAGAGAGTTCGAAATTGAACTCAGATATGAGGAGCGGCAATTACCCGCTGTTCTTTATTTCATAATTGTAGCCTAATTAAATACGGGCTGCTATCTGTAAATAAGTGCGTATAAACCGGAAACAATTAATCATTTTGTTCTTCTGTTTCAGCTATTCCATTTCTAAAGGGGGAGGACCTTCAGGTACCATTCCTTTATAGATATAATCTCCTTTTCTTTCTTTGAATTCCGCTTTCATTTCTTTCCGCAGTTTTTCATCCTCATAAAAATCGATCATGGTCATTGCCATTGCTTTTGAAGCATATTCCATTCCCTTATGACCGATAGACATGCCACTGCAGGCGACAACGGCCCACGAATGCCAGGGGGTGCCTTTTGGTGCGGTTGTGGCCCGCAATCTAACTGTGGGAACCACGTAACTAACGTCGCCGACATCGGTGGAGCCACCCATTGGGTGTTCTAGGGTCTCTTCCAAAGGTTCAATTTCAGAAACTGACCCTACCTGTTCCTTTCCTGTAGCTGCCTGAATTTTCCTGGCAAAATCCTGTTCACCTTCTGAGTATTCAATAGGTCCAAGAGATTCCAGGTTCTTTTGAAGCACTGCAGCTCCGGTTCTGTTAACCAGTACCTCATGTATTCCCGAGATCAATGTGATCTTATAATCAACATTAGCCATTAAAGCTGCGCCTTCGGCTATCTTTTCTATTTGTTTCCAAACAGGAACTAATTCATCTCTTTTGGTGTCACGTACCCTGGTCCAGATTTTAGAATAGTCAGGCACCACATTTACTACTTCTCCGGCGTTTTGAATATCGTAATGGATCCTTACTGTGGGCTTGACATGTTCTCTGTAATAATTGATACCAGTAGTATACAACTCCAGAGCATCTGATGCGCTCCTTCCGTTCCATGGATCGGCAGAAGCATGAGCGGCCTGACCGTGATATTCGACCAGGAAATCAACCAGTGCGAGACCGGCCTGCACATCTGCCTTGGTCTCGGCTGAGGGATGCCAGTCCATAACAATATCGACGTCATCAAAGAGCCCCTCCCTTACCAGCCAAAGTTTTCCAAAAAACTTTTCTTCAGCCGGGGTGCCGTAAAAGCGAATAGTACCTTTAATTTTCCCATCATCTATTAGTTCCTTTATGGCTGTTGCTGCACCCATAGATGCCACCCCAAAAAGGTTATGCCCACATCCATGTCCTGCTCCTCCCGGGTTCCGGGGATCTTTCTCGGGTACAGTTTTTTGAGATAAACCGGGTAAGGCATCAAATTCGCCTAGTATTCCTATTACAGGCTGTCCGGAACCATATTCGGCTGTGAAAGCGGTGGGGATGCCTGCAACACCTCTCTTTACGGTAAAGCCCTGCTCCTCTGCATAATCAGCAAGAGCTTTGGAAGATCTATTCTCTTTGAAAGCAACCTCTTCATAGGACCAAATTTCATCACTCAATGAAATGAGCTCTTCGATCCTGTTTTCTATAATTTCTATTGCAGCTTTTTTCTTGTTGGTAATTTTTGATTTTTTCTGAGCATGAGCTGAGATACTGAATAAGATAATCAGGTAAAGGAGGAGATTTTTTGTCATTGCTGTAAAATTTCCGTTAGCAGGATTAATTATACGATTATTCTCTCAAATAATTATTGAAATTCTCAAACATGTAAAAGGGAATTCCAATTGAAATTTGTTCTAGATCCGTTCCTGGTTCTTGACCTTTGTAAACAAAAAAAGCCCCTTTTGTTTCCAAAAGGGGCTTTAACTTTAATGGTGGTGCCTCCAGCCCCGAAGCATCGGGGGAACCAGGGACACTATCTCTTAG
>NZ_KE384056.1:45844-212039 GCF_000423585.1 Salinimicrobium xinjiangense DSM 19287 | reverse complement strand
TGTGGAAGAAAAGCAGCGAAGAAACAATGTAGAAGCCACTATTTTTCAGTTTGTGGTAAACATCAGAAATAAAAAGACTAAATACCGTGGTCTTATTAAAAACCGGATGTGGGCCTTTGCCCGCGGAATGTGGATAAATCTAGTGAGGATAGCCAAAAATATGGAGAAAATGTGTCCATGGAGTCCGGGTAAAGGCCAAAACTCCGCATTTTCTGTGCTTTTTCACCTTTTAAACATCAAAGATTGTTTGATTTTCTCGTTTATCATGGAGCAAACAAAAAACCCCGAATTTGAAGACAAATATAAACTTCTCAGAGCTTAATAAAAATAGGCTTTTTAGAGGTGACTCAATAATGAATATTGAATATTGAATATTGATTATGTAATATTTAATATTTAAGGTTATCGTATTTCTCGAATTCACTTAGACAGACGTGAGCAATGCCTTGCTGTCTCTACTTTGTATTTGGCCCTCCTTCGCTAAGGCTTCGGCGGGTAAATGCTTGTAATTTGGTGCTTTTTAATTCTTAATTGAGAGTTGGACGTGTAAGATTGCTTCCTGGTAATTGTTTATTGTTTATTGTTTATTGAATTGACAAACTTTTCCCACTCGGCGAACTTTTCTTCGTTCATCACCTTTTCCATTTTAACCTGTCCGCCTTTCTTTTTATTTGCGGCGCTCCATTCGGTAAAAACCTTGGGAGAAACTTTGACCACTTCCACTCCTTTTAAAGCTTTGCTTCTGGCGACGCCATAGTTTTTATTGGCAGACTTCAGAGCCTCATCAAGCGCAGCCGCAAGTTCCTTTTCGTTTGCATCCCCTGCTTCCACTCCCAGATACCACTTGTGGATATATTCCTCATCCCAGTTCTTTACTGCCGCAACTGTAAATTCCGGAATAGTAATATTGAATTTTTGCTCCAGTTCCTTTACCGCGTCGTTCATTTTATTTACTGAAAGCTGGGATCCCACGACATTAAGGAAGAATTTTGTTCTTCCCGTAATGCGTATCTCCCTGCGCTGAACATCGGTAAATTTTATAGTATCTCCAATCAGGTACCGCCATGCTCCGGAAACCGTACTTATAAGCAGCACGTAATCCTTTTCCGGTTCTACCTCCTCCAGTTTCACAACAGGAGCATTTTCTTTAATGGAACCATCTTCTTCAATATATTCGGGCTTGAAAGGAACAAATTCGAAGTATATCCCATTGTCAACTACCAATTTCATTGAATTGGTTTCGGGCCGTGACTGGAAAGCCATAAATCCTTCCGAAGCAAGATAGGTGTCAATAATAATAAGAGGCTTGGAAACCAATTTTTCAAAAGCTTTTTCATAAGGCTCAAAAGCCACACCTCCGGTAGTATATACCAATAAGTTTGGCCAGATCTCATGAATTGTTTTGGCGCCGTGGTACTCGAGTATCTTTTTGATCATCAATTCGGTCCAGGACGGGATGCCGGACATGGCGCCAATATCCCAATTCTTTGCCTCTTTTGCGATTTCCAGAACCCTTTCATCCCAGTCTTCTATCTGGGAGATCTCCACCCCGGGTTTATAGAAATTTCTGAACCAGAAAGGAATATTACTTGCGCTTATCCCACTTATTTCTCCTTCTTCATGATCCCTTACTTTATTAAGGTCTGTAGAACTTCCCAACATCATGATCTCTTTGGTGAAAAAGTCTGAAGGCAGCTCGTAATTTGCCAGGGATGCCACCTGCTTGATACCGGTTTGGCGAATTGTCTCAACCATATCATCTGTCACCGGAATTCTTTTACTGGATTTCCCGGTAGTGCCCGAACTCAATGCAAAATAAGGAGGCTTTCCCGGCCAGGTGACGTTTTCTTTTCCTTCATGCATTTTGCTCCACCATTCTTCATTGATCTTGTTATAATCGAAAAAAGGAATTTTTTCAGCAAATTCCCGGCGGATGTTCTCCGATTTGAGGATTTCGACAAAACCATAGTGTTTTCCAAAGGCAGTATCTTTTGCTTTCTCAAGAAGTTCCCGCAGTACTTTTTCCTGAGCGTCAACCGCATCGGGTTCGGCAGTGACTGCGTCTTTTGCGTGGATTAGTCCTTTGATAATAGATCCTATTACGGCCATAAAAGAAGTTTGAGCTGAAGTTACTTAAAACCTCAAAAAGCGACCGAAAGCCTGACTAAAAATTATCAGGATTTTAACCTTTTTGAGAGGTAAGAGACAACCGGAATTTTTCAGAAAAAAAGAGAAGAAATTTTTAGCATTTTTGAGACCTTAGCAGCATGCAACTTCAGCCAGACCATAAAGCTTTAATTGAACTCGCCCACGCCAAAATGCATTTTGGAAAATATAAGGGCAGGTATCTGTCAGAACTACCCGAGTTTTATCTGGTCTGGTTTAGACAGCAGGGATTTCCGAAGGGAAAAACGGGGGCGCTTCTCGAGCAGGTCCTGGATCTAAAGATTAATGGCATGGAAGATATCCTGCGTACCATTAGAAGGAAATATCCAAAATAGGATTTAAAAGAGATTTTCAGGGAGTAGAAAACCCTTAAAGTTTTGCTAACATATTCTCAAGCAAATGGTTTCTTTTTCTTTTCTTCTTTGTAATTTAGCGCCCTGAATAAAAACGCACCAAATACCTCTCTAAAATGGCTGAAACAAAGTATATTTTTGTCACCGGTGGCGTTTCGTCTTCGCTGGGAAAAGGGATCATTGCTGCATCCCTGGCAAAATTACTGCAAGCTCGCGGGTACAAAACCACTATTCAGAAACTTGATCCATACATCAACGTAGATCCCGGTACACTTAACCCATATGAACACGGAGAGTGTTATGTGACCGAAGACGGCGCAGAAACCGACCTGGACCTGGGTCACTACGAGAGATTTCTGAATGTTAATACATCCCAGGCTAATAATGTCACTACCGGCCGCATATACCAAAGCGTAATAGAGAAAGAACGCCGTGGAGAGTTTCTCGGAAAAACCGTTCAGGTTATACCCCATATTACCAATGAGATCAAGGAAAGAATTCAGCTTCTGGGAAAAAATCACGATTATGATATTGTCATTACTGAAATTGGAGGAACTGTAGGGGATATTGAATCTCTGCCATATATTGAATCGGTAAGACAGCTTAAGTGGGAGCTGGGAGATGATAATGCACTTATCATTCATCTTACCCTTGTTCCTTACCTTGCTGCTGCCGGAGAACTTAAGACCAAGCCAACCCAGCACAGTGTAAAAACGCTCATGGAAAGCGGTTTAAGGGCAGACGTTCTTGTGTGTCGTACAGAACATGAACTTTCTGATGATATAAGGAGAAAACTGGCGCTGTTTTGTAACGTAAAACTTGAAGCAGTAATTCAATCTATCGATGCTTCGACCATTTACGATGTTCCTAATATGATGCTGGAGGAAGGTTTAGATACAGTTACGCTTAAAAAGCTGAACCTGCCCAACGATACTGCTCCAGATCTTACGCAGTGGAATGAATTTCTTAAAAGACATAAGAATCCCAAACATGAGGTGAAAATTGGCCTGGTAGGAAAATATGTGGAACTACAGGATTCTTATAAGTCAATTCTTGAAGCTTTCATACATGCCGGCGCTGCTAATGAGGTGAAGGTAAATATTGAGAGTATTCATTCAGAATTTATAACAGACAGTACGATAAAGAACAAGGTTGCCCATCTGGACGGAATTCTTGTCGCTCCGGGATTTGGGGAACGGGGAATTGAAGGAAAAATAGATGCTGTACGTTTTGCGAGAGAAAATGACCTGCCATTCCTGGGTATTTGTCTGGGGATGCAGATGGCAGTTATAGAATTCGCCCGTAATGTGCTGCAGCTTAAGAATGCGAATTCTACAGAAATGGATCTTACCACTCCGCATCCGGTTATAGATCTTATGGAAGAGCAAAAGGAAATTACGCATCTTGGAGGCACCATGCGACTTGGTTCATGGGAATGTAAAATTGAGGACAATTCCATTGCCAAAGAAGTGTATGGTACCAACCAGATCTTTGAAAGACACAGACACAGGTACGAATATAACAACCAGTACGCTTCACAGCTGGAATCTCAAGGCCTGCGTAGTACAGGGATCAATCCAAAGACCGGGCTGGTAGAGATCGTAGAGATTCCTGAGCATCCCTGGTTTGTAGGAGTTCAATATCACCCGGAATACAAAAGTACGGTGGCAAATCCTCACCCGCTGTTTAAAGCTTTCATAAAAGCTGCAAAAGAATATTCACAGAAAAAAAAAGGTGCCAGCTTGGCACGATAGCAAATTTTGGTCACGAAATTGACTAAAGCAAATGACTGCGGAAGACTCCGTTATTTTTATTTAAAATCAGAATGGAAGAAAAGAAATTAGATATCAATTCCCTGATAGGGTTCCTTTTAATTGGAGGGATCCTGTTATGGATGCTGTACATGAATCCATCTGCTCCCGAAGAAGTTGAGCAGACCACTACAGAACAGGTTGCTGTTCCGGATGCACAACAGGAGGTTGCTCCGCCACAGGCCATGCAGGCTTCAGATTCGGCTGCTGTGGCAAAAGCCGCCAGCAGACTCGGAGCATTTGGCTACTCTGCCACTTTACCATCGGCCACAGATGCCGAAACTTCAGTTGAAAACGACGTGCTGGCTCTTACCTTTTCAAATAAAGGGGGGTATATCACGGAGGCAACAATGAAGGATTATAAGACTTATGATTCTATTCCTGTCTCTCTGATCAAAGACGGCAACGCCGATTTTAATCTCAGCTTTGGAACTACAGACGGTAGGGTCCTCAACACAAGAGATCTCTATTTCGAACCTAGCGTAACCCAAAGCGGAGAGAATACAGTAGTGTCAATGAAACTTAAGGTTTCTCCATCGGAGTTTCTGGAGTACAGATATGTCTTGAAACCCGGAGAATACATGCTTGATTTCAGTATTCGTTCCCAGGGCCTTAACGATGTTTTTAATTCTTCGGCACCTGTTAATCTCGACTGGAGTCTGAAAGGATATCGAAGGGCAAAAAGTATTTCTTACGAAAACAGATATACAGAACTGGTTTATGAATATGGCGGAGGCAGCGATGATTATGTCACTAACGGAACCGATGAAGAAGAAGATATTACTTATGTTGCCTACAAACAGCACTTCTTTTCTTCTATACTACTTACAGACACACCTTTTGCCAGTGGGAAGTTCAAATCTGAAGATCTTGTTGAAGACGAAGAAATAGATACCGTCTACACTAAAGCTTTCGCCTCCTCCTTTCCTCTTGAATTAAAGGGCGGAGAGCTGAACTATAATATGAACTGGTATTACGGTCCCAGTGATTATAAGATTTTGAATGATTATGATCGCAACCTGGACGAAATCCTTCCTCTTGGCTGGGGGATTTTCGGCTGGATCAATAAATATCTGTTTATCCCATTCTTTTCCTTTATTACCGGTTACATGGGATATGGACTGGCGATCATCGTAATGACCATTGCTATCAAATTGGTGCTTTCACCCGTACAGTACAAGCAATACCTGTCACAGGCAAAAATGAAGGTACTTCGTCCCGAGATCAACGAGCTCAATGAGAAGTACAAGGACAACCCAATGAAAAAGCAGCAGGAAACCATGAAGCTTTACAGCAAGGCGGGAGCCAGTCCAATGAGTGGATGTCTCCCGGCCCTAATGCAGCTTCCGGTATTTTATGCCCTGTTTATGTTTTTCCCAAGTGCTTTCCAGCTAAGGCAAAAAGGATTTTTATGGGCCGATGATCTTTCCAGCTATGATACAATAGCCGAACTGCCATTTTACATCCCTTTTTATGGAGACCATGTGAGCTTATTCCCCATTCTCGCATCTATTGCCATCTTTATTTACATGATGATGACCACAGGGCAAAGTATGCAAAATATGCAGCAACCGGGAATGCCCAACATGAAGTTTATCATGTATCTGTCTCCACTCTTCATGTTGATCTTCTTTAACAACTATGCAAGTGGATTATCACTGTATTATCTAACATCAAACCTGATTACGATTGGAATAATGCTGGTTATTAAGCACTTTATTCTTGATGAAGAGAAGATTCATGCAAGAATTCAGGAGAATAAAAAGAAGCCGAAGAAGCAAGGAAAATTTGCCAAAAAAATGCAGGAGATGATGGAGCAGGCAGAACAGCAGCAAAAACAAAAAGGAAAGAAATAATTCTTTACCGCCTGTAAAAATGAAGAGCCCGGAATTTCCGGGCCCTTCTGGCATTAACCAACCTATCAAAATGAATGTTACATAGCGGGTAACACAACCGTGTCGATTACATGAATGACCCCATTATTAGCCTGGACATCTACAGCTATAATATTTGCCGTTCTTTGATTAGCGTCTGTAATAACTGCACCATCTCCTAAATTAATAGTAAATGACTGCTCTGCAAGAGTAGCGACAACCATATCATCAGTTAAATCTGAAGATCGAACGTTAGCTCCGGCAACCACGTGATAACTAAGGGTAGATGCAAGAACATCTGTAGGAATGTCATCAAGAGAGGACACACCATCCAGGTCCTCAATCAAGTCAGCAAAGGCCTGATTGGTCGGCGCAAAAACAGTGAAAGGTGCAGGTGAATCTGTTTGCATAAGCACCCCAACAAAAGGAAAATCCTCCTCACGGGTAAGTGCCTGAACAAGCGTGCTGAAAGTAGGATCAGCCAGGGCGAAGGTGACTATATTGGGAAGACCAATAACGGCATCTACAGCATGTATCACTCCATTATCCACTTCAACATCTGCCGTGGTCACACTTGCCACTCCGTTGATCATAACCCCATTGTCTGTATTGATATACATACTAAGGTTCTCTTCGGAAGCACCTCCAACAGCCATGCTTTCAATATAGCCTGTAGAAAGATCTGCCGCCATTATTTCTCCCATCTGCACATGGTTCAGCAATACCTGAGTAAGTAGCGCAGTAGGTACATCGTTCAAACCGGAAAAACCGTTGTCCGATAAAAAAGCTGCAAATGCATCATTGTCGGGTGCAAAAACTGTATAATTTTGCGTGCCATCGAGCGTTGAAGTAAGACCGGTTACTTCCAAAGCTGCTGCAAGGGAAGAATAATTTTGATTGTTAGCAACAAAGTCGGCTATAGTATTGGTTTCAACCACAGGTGGAGCTGTACTATCATCATCGTCACTGCATGCTACCAATCCTGTAAATAGGAAAAGGAATGCGGTGAATTTAAAAAGTTTTGAATAAGATTTCATTTTACATTGTTTAAAGTTACAGGATGAAAGTTAAACAATTGTGTGTCTTATACTGTTTAAGTTTAGTTAATTTTTATTAAACATTATTTTATGGATTATTATTTCAAACATTCTGTGCTCATATTTTTTTTCGGGCTCTTCCTGACAACCTATGTTTACAGCCAAAGCGTTTTAAATACCCATGACGATCAAGGAAACCGGCATGGAAAATGGATAGAGCATTACGACCAAAATAACGAATACATCAAATTTGAAGGTGAATTTTTTCACGGCAAAGAAAAAGGAGTGTTTAGATTTTACCAAGAAGGATTACAACAACCTACTGCCGTAATGGTATTTGATCCTGAATCGGATACAGTCTCAGCCAAATATCTGTCACAGAGTGGGAAGACAATTAGCGAAGGGCAAATTGTCGATAAAAAAAGGGTCGGATCCTGGTCTTACTATCATAAAAACCTTGACAAGATCATGATGACCGAAAGCTATAAAGACGGCACCCTTCATGGCCCCAAAAAGGTCTATTATGAAAATGGGGTTTTGGCCGAAGAAGCCGGTTTTGTTAACGGAGAATTGCATGGAAGCAGAAAGTTATACTCTGTTAAAGGTGTTGTACTGGAAGACCTGATGTATGAGCACGGAGAGCTGCATGGACCCGCAAAATTTTACAATGGCAAAGGAGAACTCATGAGTGAAGGTTCTTATAAAAATAATAAACACCATGGTACATGGCGGTACTATGAAAACGGAAAGCTTAAACAGGAAAAAGAATATTAGGTTTTCCCGCCGCTTTTAAATTTTAATATCTTTACTTTAAACCACTAAATTAAAAATTATGAAAAAGCATTTAATTTTATTGCTACTGGCAGTAATGTTTACCTTCACCTCGTGTAGCGACGACGATGACAACACCGCAGAAAATACTATTGTTGGCAGCTGGGTATTGGTAAGTGTTAATCCACCCTTGATTGATCTTGACTGCCCTCAAGCTTCCACAATTTCCTTTACAGCTACAGGCACCGCCGTATGGAACCTTTATGCCGGAGATAATAATTGCGATCTGGAAACCAGCGAAGGCCAATGGGAGAAAAATTCCGGTAACACTTACACGATTTATATTCCAAACTTCCAGGCAGTAAGCGGCACAGTCAATTTTACCGGCGCCAATAGCTTCACCTTTACTACCAACTCTGTTGTTCTTACTTTTAACAAGCAGATATAGCACGGGAAAATTACAGGAAAACATAATTCAAAGGTGGCCATCTGTGCCACCTTTTTTTTATTTGAGAGGCTCTGGTACTGTTCACCCTCTCCTCTAAAAAAGTGCTAAAAATTATGTAATTTTGCGGCTTATTTGGAGACCTAAAGGTCAAGGAGAAAATGTTATGAAGAGAGTAGTTGTCGGTTTATCGGGAGGTGTGGATTCCAGTGTTACGGCCTATCTTTTAAAGGAACAGGGATATGAGGTCATTGGCCTGTTCATGAAGAACTGGCATGATGAAGGTGTTACAATTTCAAAGGAATGTCCCTGGCTGGATGATTCCAATGACGCTATGTTGGTGGCCGAAAAGCTTGGTATTCCTTTCCAAACCGTAGATCTTAGTGCAGAATACAAGGAGCGCATTGTCGACTATATGTTCAATGAATATGAAAAAGGCCGCACGCCGAATCCTGATGTGCTCTGTAACCGGGAAATAAAATTTGATGTTTTCATGAAGATTGCCCTTTCCCTCGGAGCCGATTACGTGGCCACCGGACACTACTGTAGAAAGAGAGAAACAGAAATTGACGGTCAAACAGTTTATCAGTTGCTTTCGGGAAAGGACAAAAATAAGGATCAGTCGTATTTTCTTTGTCAGCTGTCTCAGGAACAACTGGCAAAAACATTATTCCCTATAGGAGATCTTCAGAAAAGTGAGGTACGAAAGATTGCTGCAGAACAGGATCTTGTGACTGCTGAAAAAAAGGATTCCCAGGGTCTTTGTTTTATCGGAAAAGTAAGGCT
This sequence comes from Salinimicrobium xinjiangense DSM 19287, assembly GCF_000423585.1. GTDB lineage: Bacteria > Bacteroidota > Bacteroidia > Flavobacteriales > Flavobacteriaceae > Salinimicrobium > Salinimicrobium xinjiangense. The sequence goes on along the minus strand of NZ_KE384056.1, from coordinate 202,796 downwards.
TCCCGAATTCCTTCAGCAAAAATTACAACCAAAAGAAGGAGATATCGTTGAGATCTCTGCTTCCGAAGAAAAATTTAATCGAAAAGTACCACAATTCCGGAATAAAGAGGAAGAACTCAGTTTTCTGTCCGGAAAATATACCTATACCCCTACTGAAGGAAAAAAAGTAGGAAAACATCCGGGAGCACATTATTTCACCAAAGGACAGAGAAAAGGACTGGCTGTAGGCGGTACCCGCGAGCCTTTGTTTGTGATCGAGACCGATGTGGAAGAAAATGTGATCTATACGGGGCAGGGAAAGGATCATCCCGGAATTTACCGCAGAGCACTTTTCGTTTCTCCGGAAGAAACCCACTGGGTACGGCAAGATCTCAAACTGGATCCCGATGAAGAAATGCAGGTCAAAGCCCGCATCCGGTACAGACAGGAGCTTCAGCATGCAACTTTACATCAAACCGGGAACGGACTTTATATAGTTTTTGAAAAGCCGCAGGCTTCCATCACAGAAGGGCAATTCGTAGCCTGGTATCTGGAAGATGAACTGATAGGTTCGGGAGTTATTTCTTAAATTCGCAAAGAACTTTAACCCTTTCAGGGTTCTAAACCCTGAAAGGGTTATAATCTCCGGTTATGACCAACAACAGAATTACCCAACTCATTAATATAAAATATCCAATTATCCAGGCAGGAATGATCTGGGCCAGCGGCTGGAGACTTGCCAGTGCCGTAAGTAACGAAGGCGGACTCGGAATAATCGGAGCCGGTTCTATGTATCCGGAGGTACTGCGTGAGCATATCCAAAAATGCAAAAAAGCAACCTCCTTCCCTTTTGCGGTTAATGTTCCCATGCTTTATCCCAACCTGGAGGAGATAATGGAGATCATTACTGAAGAAGGGGTTCAGATTGTCTTTACCTCTGCCGGTAATCCAAAAACCTGGACATCTCATCTGCAGGACAAAGGAATTAAGGTTGTGCATGTGGTAAGCAGCGTCAAATTCGCTCTTAAGGCTGAAGCCGCCGGAGTGGATGCTGTGGTTGCTGAAGGTTTTGAGGCAGGAGGTCACAATGGAAGAGACGAAACCACAACCTTTACGCTTATTCCTATGGTAAAGGAACAGATAAAAATTCCATTAATAGCTGCGGGGGGTATTGCTACCGGGCGGGGAATGCTTGCCGCCATGGTGTTGGGAGCAGATGCCGTGCAGGTAGGAAGCCGTTTTGTTGCTAGTCATGAAGCCTCCTCCCACCCTAACTTCAAGGAAATGGTGGTGAAAGCAAAGGAAGGAGATACTGTGCTCACATTAAAAGAACTCGCTCCTGTAAGACTACTTAAAAATCGCTTTTTTGAGCAGGTAACCGAGTTATATTCCCGGAATCCCACAAAGGAAGAACTAATACAACTATTAGGCAGGGCCAGGGCTAAAAAAGGAATGTTTGAAGGAGACCTTGAGGAAGGAGAACTCGAAATTGGCCAGATCTCAGGTCTTATTCACGACATAAAACCGGCAGCAGAGATCCTGCGTGATATGATCAGGGAATTTGAAGAGGCTAAGATCGAAGTCGCTGCTCTTTAGAAGAAAACTCTTTCAGTTTTAACAGCTCTTCCTGCACATATTTTTGCCACTTGAGCTGTGCCGCTTTGTTCATGCTATGTCTGGTCTCTGCATCGAACCTCTTCTGCATGTTTGCGCGTTCTGCTTCTGTGCTTTTATAGATTGCCTGCAGCGCTGGTTTCACATTCTTCGTCTTTTCAAAGTCGAATTCTTCCATGGCCTTTCTTAACTTTCGGGCATGTAGCTCGGTGATATCGAAATGAAGCTGTTCGTGCGCCAAAAGATCCTCACTTTTCTTACCCGGCCTAACCCATGATTGATCCGGTAAAAAGTAGGAACCTACTTCATATAGGAATTCGGCTCCTTCAGAAGAACTCTTCATGGACCAGTAATAGGAAATTCCCGAACTCGTGTTGGCATGAAATGGACTGGACAAATCTGGCGGACCAACAAAATCATCCCAGGAAAGCGGCTCTGCCCTCCAGTCTAATCTATTTTCAGGCAATTGCGCCTGCATAGTAAAAGTGAGAAGTAAAAGTAAAAAGGTGTTAAGAAACGTCTTTTTCATGCTTATAATGGAAGCTGATATCCAGGACAATGTCGGGATGTAAACTGAAGAGTACGGGACATGTCTTTGCCGCACGTTCCAGGATCTTCCTGTTTTTATCTTCGTAGGAAGCCGGAAAAGTAATTACAACTTCTATGCCCGAAATCCTTCTTGGATCGGCAGCCATTATTTTAGTAACCTCAGCATAAGCCCCTTCCATGTCAAGACCAAGATCCCGCGCTTTTATCCCCATGATGGTGAACATACAGCTGGCAAGCGCTGTAGCAACAGTATCTGTAGGAGAAAAAGCTTCTCCTTTTCCCTGATTGTCCCCTGGTGCATCGGTAATGAAAATACTTTTACTTTGTAAATGCTCACAGGACGTTCGCAGGTCTCCGAGATAGGTCACTTTTGATGTCATTAGCGAACCACGTTTAAGTTAAGATTTCGATCGTAGGAGAGAATATATATGGCTTTGTTGATGTATCCGCCTGAGGATCTGTGATCAAAATCAAATTTATTCTCTACATATTCTGTCGTGCCTTCTTCATTAATGGAAGTATAAAGGTCCTTAGCTGAAGCCAATCTCAACAATACATCATAGGTAACATCAAAGCCTCTTACAGCAAAACGGTTTGGCACAACTCCATATTTCTCCTCATACTTCTTAATGAATTTCCGGTTCTTTTCAGGATTAAAAGCACGGTCTACAGAAGGATAATGGAAATTGAGTTTTCCCAGGTGACGATTAGAAATGTTGTCACTGTCGTAGGAATTATTCCTGTCTGTAGTTAATAAGGTGATCCTGTAAGGATCTGCAATGGAATTGAGATACGAAATAACATTACTTAGCAAGCCTATCTTATCGGATTCAAGGATCACCCAATTAGGTCGAGTTTTATCCAGGGCAGCTGCTACTTCTGCCTGACTCACATTTCCGCCTTCCCGGGGAGTGATCAGTTTTGCTGAAGGAAAAGCTGAAGTAAGTTTTCTCCTTTTTTCGGCCGCACCTGCATCTGCAATGATCACAAGGTTCTTACCTGGAGCATTATCTGAAATAAAGGAGATCATTGAGTCTGTCAACATTTCATCTGTAGGTACGGTTTGCAGGAAGTTTTCAAGAGGCCCGGTTTCCTTTTTCGTTAGCGGAGAGATCACCGGAATATTGCGACGCTCCAAACCTCTTGCTGCGGTTTCTACTGTAGATTGCAACAGGGGGCCTATAACGGCATCAACATTATTAAAGTTAGTGGAATTAAGAAGTACATTGACCTGCGCAGAACTGCCCTGGGTATCCAAAAAGGTGATTTTTGAAGATATTCCAAGTGCCTGGGCAGAATCAACTGCCATAAGTACTCCGCTGTAAAAATCCAGCGAAAGCTGCATCACCTTATCTCTCCTTATTCTTTGGGCAACATTGGAAGAGGAATCTGTTGCCACAATTTTGTTCTTATTGAAAGGCAACATTACTACAATATTCTTGGTATCGAAATTTGTAATTCTTCGCTCCAGGTTTACCACCTCTGCCTCTTCATAGGTTCCTATAGGTAAAGAAACATCAACATTTGGAATCTTCAATACCATCCCGGACTTAAGACCGTCGGCCAGAGCCGGATTAAGAGTTACGAGAGAGTCCCTGCTAACTCCAAACCTACGGGTAAGGCTAAATAAGGTTTCCTGTGGTTGCACCTGGTAATATTTAAAAAGCATACCTTCTACATCCACCACTTTTTTTACATCTCCATTACGGATCTTTATAACCATCCCGGGTTGTAATTCCTGGATGTCCGGATTTAAGCGTTTAAGATCTTCTATAGTCACATTGTACTTTCTTGAGATCCCAAACCAGCCTTCCCTCGGAAGAACCACGTGTTCTTTTGCCGAAAGATCAAGAGGATTGGAAGGAGTAGAAGTAATTTCAGGTCGTGGGGCACTAGTGGTTTTAGGTATTCTTATTCTCTCTCCTTTTTTAAGCTCTTCAGAATAAAGATGCTTATTATATCGTTTGATATCCTCAATGCTTACGTTGTACTGTTGGGAAAGACTGAAGAGTGTCTCCTGCCGTTTTACGCGGTGCATTTCGAATTGCGTATGCTGCTCTCCCCGGGATTGCTGTGCCGCCTGCGGTTGGCCGCTGTTAATAGGCACTACCAGCTTGGAATCGGGTTTTATTCCGCGACGTGCATCGGGATTATATTTGAAGATGGTTTCTTCAGAAATATTGTATTGCCTCGCGATTTCTGAAGTAGTTTCCCCCTTTTTAACAATGTGATATTTATACTGCTGCGCAAATGCCTGCACAGCAAACATCTGGAAAAAAAGGAAAAGAACTGCTATTTGTCTCATAGGTTAATTTTTATTCCCACTCAATTGTGGCCGGGGGTTTGGAGCTTATATCATATACTACCCTGTTAACGCCTTTTACCCTGTTAATTATTGTATTAGAAGTTTTTTGAAGAAAATCATACGGTAAATTTACCCAGTCTGCCGTCATACCATCGGTAGATTCTACAGCCCTTAAGGCCACAACCTTTTCATAGGTTCTCTCATCACCCATTACTCCTACAGAGTTCACTGGAAGAAGTATAGCGCCGGCCTGCCAGACTTTATCATATAACATCCATTCCTTTAATCCGTTGATGAAGATGGCATCCACTTCCTGAAGTACACGAACCTTCTCGGCTGTTATGTCTCCCAGGATCCTGATTGCAAGCCCGGGACCAGGAAAAGGATGTCTTCCAAGAAGTTCCTTATCTATTCCAAGTTCAGCCCCTACTCTTCTAACTTCATCCTTAAAGAGCATTCTCAATGGTTCTACCACTTTAAGTTTCATATAATCGGGCAAACCTCCCACATTGTGATGGGATTTAATGGTTGCCGAAGGTCCGTTTACAGAAATAGACTCAATAACATCGGGATAAATAGTTCCCTGTGCCAGGTAAGTCACATCCTGGATGCGGTGTGCTTCATCATCAAATACGTCAATAAAAGTTTTCCCTATCGCTTTTCTCTTTCCTTCGGGATCTGAGATCCCGGCGAGGGATTCCAAAAAACGTGCCGAAGCATCTACTCCCCTTACATTAAGTCCCATGTGCTTGTATTGATCCAGCACACTTTCAAATTCATTTTTCCGAAGCAAACCGTTGTTCACAAAGATGCAATAGAGATTTTTGCCAATTGCCTTGTGCAACAATACCGCTGCTACAGTGGAGTCTACTCCTCCGCTTAAGCCTAATACCACCTTATCATCTCCAATTTGTTGCTGTAGATCATTAATGGTCATATCTACAAAAGCTTCAGGAGTCCACTCCTGTTCCACCCCCGCTATATTGATAAGGAAATTCTCCAGTAGTTGTTTTCCGTCTGTAGAATGATAAACTTCGGGATGAAACTGGATTGCATAGGTTTCCTCCCCTTCAATACGGTAAGCTGCATTTAATACATCGGAAGTACTTGCAAGACAGATTCCGTTAGTCGGCAATTCCTTAATAGTATCACTATGGCTCATCCAAACCTGGGAATTCTCAGGGATATTTCTAAAGAGGGGTTCTCCATCTTTTATAACCGAAAGATTGGCGCGGCCATATTCTCTTATCTCTGAAGCTTCCACTTTTCCGCCGTTGAAATGAGCCAGATATTGAGCTCCGTAACAAACTGCGAGAAGAGGAACTTTTTTTCTTATTCCCGAAAGATCTGGATGAGGGGCCTGTTCCCCTCTTACAGAAAACGGACTTCCCGAAAGAATGACTGCTTTAAATGAGGAAAGATCCTGTGGGATCTTATTGAAAGGATGGATTTCGCAGTAAATGTTTAGTTCTCTAACCCTGCGGGCTATTAACTGAGTATACTGTGAACCAAAATCTAAAATAAGGACGTTATTGTGCATGTGCAAAAATAGGAATTTGAACCTATTTTTACGGCTCTCATTTCTCTTTTTAAACTAAAAGCATACTTTGTAGGAATTTTCTTTTATTTAGACCTACAGGAAGTAATACCATTTTTATCCTTATGCCGTTGAAGAAATCTTTTATGAGCTTTATTACTTAAATAAGTATGTATAAGCAAAATTGTAGCTATTGCTATAATAAACACTAAAGAAGCCAGAATAAAAACTTTCATTTTATGTAGGAAGTTCAAAAGGTAAAGAACTACAAAATAACGACAAATATCAAATTTTATCGATAAATGGTATCACTTTGATAATTTTTCTTATTTTCATTCCCGAAAAAAAATCACCCCTGATCAATTAGATGAAGTTTAAAGATGTCAACCTGATCTTAGGTCGTCTTAGAAAAGGCCAAAATTTTTCTCCCGAAGACGACCCGGAAATAATAAAAATTCTTGAAGATTTAAAGCTTATCGAGGTGTACAAAAATAAGATCCTGCTAACAGATAACGGAATTCTCGCAGCTGATATGGGGATTAAAGAATTCCTGAAGTACAGTAAAATCGAAAAGGAAATTCTAAATTTTTCCCTTGAAAAAAACCGAAAGAATGGGAGAATTCTTTTGCTGATCTCGGTGCTGTTTTTCCTGTTATTTCTAGCCGCCTTATTCACCAATTTCTCCTTTCTGAATGATTTTTAATACTTTAAACTTTTCCCAAAGCTTCGGCTGACTTTACGAGACTTTAATAAATTTGAAAGAACCTCTATAAAATAAACATGAGACTTTCTATTTCTACCGAGTTCAGAAAAGTTGCGCTTTTCAATTACCTGGTCCCGACAGAAGTTGTGGAAAAGTATTTACCAAAGTATACCAAATTTGATTTTTATAACGGGGAATGTATGATAAGCCTTGTTGGATTTCAGGTAAAAAAATTAAAGGTTGCAGATGTTAAAATCCACCTTCTCAAGGACTTTGATGAAATTGATCTTCAAATTTATGTAAAGCGGTTTGACGGAGCTCAATGGAGGAAAGGGATGGCTGTAATCAAACGTATCTTTGACCAACCCGGAGCGGCGCCTCTTGCCAATACTATTTTTAAAACTAATTATATATCTCTTCCGGCAACCTCATCTGTCAATGAAACTGCAGAGTCTGTAGAGGTTAAGTATTCCTGGGAGTCTGACTCAAATGAACAAAAATTTTGGGTAAAAAGTAATCGGCTTGCTGCTCCTTACGATAAGGATACAGAAGCGGCTTTTGTTCTTGACCGTCCCTATGGTTATATAAAGGCCGATGAAGAGACCTATGAATATAAAATAAAACATGTAGCCTGGCATCTGTACACCGTGGAGGAATACTCTGTAGATATTGATTTTTCACGGCAATTTGATCCCACATTAAATATCCTGAACGCTCAAACCCCTCACTCGGTGATCCTAACAGAGGGTTCCACTGTTGAGATTGGCGGAAATCAGTTGGTTAGTTCTTAGTATTGAGTATTGAGTATTGAGTATGAGTATTGAGTATTGAGTATGAGTATTGAGTATTTAGAATTGAGAATTGAGATTGGAATTTCAACAACCTCTAAAGCATTTTCCAAATCCTCAAATCGCCAAATCTTCGAATCCTATTTTCCCACAGATCAATCTTTAATTTTCAACCCTGAATCTTGAACTACTTCATCGTTTCCAGAATGATGTCGATATCTTCTTCCGTCGTTTCGGGATTAATAAAACAGAAACGCGAAATTGTTTCATACCCATCCTTCCCCATCCATTTGGTAGGAGTAACAAGGGCAATTCCGGATTTGTGGTTACGGTAGGTCCAGTCTCTGTAATCCTCCGGAGTCCAGCCTTTCCTTCGAAAAAGCACTACCGACAGACTGGCGGGTCTCACCAGCTCCAGATTTTCATCTTCTTCAATTTTCTGAGCAGCAATCTTCGCCAGTTGAATTCCCTTTTCTATGGCATTGGTATATTTCTCTGTTCCATGCATGGCAAGGGAGAACCATAAAGGCATTCCACGGATTCGTCTGGTCAACTGGATCTGGTAATCGGCCGGATTAAATCCCTGGGCTCCCTCGTCTTTAAAGATCTCCAGGTAAGATCCTTTTTGAGAATGAGCCTCGGCTGCAAGTTCCATATCCTTATATATAATAGCACCGCAATCATAGGGTGAAAAAAGCCATTTATGAGGGTCGATCGTAATGCTGTCTGCTCTCTCAATGCCATTGAATAAATGGCGTACAGAAGGGGCTGCAAGAGCACCGCCGCCGTAGGCAGCGTCAACGTGAAGCCAGACATCTTCTTTTTCGCACACATCTGCAATTGAATCCAGCTCATCAATGATTCCGGCATTGGTAGTCCCGCCGGTTGCCACTACGGCAAAAAGTCTTTTCCTATCCTTCTCTTCAAGCTCATCAATGGCCGATTGCAGGGCATGACCCTGCAGATTTTCATCTGGGCAGTCAATCATGACCACATCGGCATCCATAACTTTTGCCATTGCCTGTATAGAAGAGTGTGCCCCGTTTGAAGTTAGCAGCAAAGCCCGGACACCAATATTTTTAATATTCTTCTTTCTCCAGGCTTCTCGTGCCGTCACTAAACCGGAAAGATTTGCAGCTGTCCCGCCACTGGTAAATACTCCAAACGCATCTTTGGGCAATCCCGTAAGAGAAACCAGCCACTTCATCGCCTGGTTCTCACAGAAAATTCCCCCGGCACCTTCCATCCAGTAGGCTCCGTGTATACTGGAGGCCGAAGTTACCAGGTCAAACATTATAGATGCCCTGGTAGGTGCAGCCGGCACAAACGCAAGATGACGCGGGTGATCAATAGGTACTGTAGCCTTTACCAGGATATCCCTGAACATTTTGAAGGCAACTTCACCGCCAATACCTTTCGGGGTGACAGTCTCCCCTATCAGTTCGAACAATTCCTCTTCCTTTTTGGGAGTGCCAAGTTCAGGAGTTACGTTGGAGATGCGATCTACTGTATATTTCATTACATCGAGGGTCATATTAACCAGGTCGATGTCTATTTTATGCATTTTCGTCATAACGAAAGTATATCAAATTTTAAATCAAGAGGCCTGAGGTTTTTGAGGAGCATTGGGATGAGCCTATCCCCATATTCCAGGTAGAATTCAGAGAAATTATGGTGCCGTTCCTGCAATCCTTTTCCGGGGAAAAGCTCCTGCTGTAGACTCGAAATCCTTGAAACCTCATCTTCCAGTTTTCTCTTTTGTGCCTTGAGCAGGCGTTTTTCCAGGTGGTCAAGTCCTTTCAATTGTTTTACCTCCTGGGCTTTTACGGCATTGAGAAATGATTTATCTGTTTGTTCTGCAAGTTCATACATCTCCTCAAATTGTTGCACCAGATGCTCTTTTTGAGGAGAAAAGTCGATGTCAATGTTAGAGATCTTCCGCACCTTCCTGTTGATCAATTCATGTGGTTTCAGAAAAAGTTCCGGTAAAGAAATATTCAGTTTCTGTCTTTTCTGTTCCTGTTTCTCTGTTTGAAGTAGGACCGAATTTCTAAGCAAAAGGATGGGAAAGGTCACGCCTGCTTGTTCAAAAAGCTGCTTTAGCTGAAACCAGTAAGCAATTTCTCCACCGCCTCCTATATAACACAAATTTGGCAGGATCACTTCTTCGTAGAGTGGACGCAGCAATACATTTGGACTAAACCTTTCAGGATAAGAATCTATTAGATCCTCCATTTCTTCACGTGTCCAGGAGATCTCATTATTATGTACAAAAAATTTCCCGTTCTTTTCTATAATTCGCTCCCGTATCCCTTCATTGATGTAGAACAGGTTGATCTCTCTGGGATTTACCTGTACTTTGTATCCTTCTCTTTCTAAAGCTTCACTTTTACTAATGACCTCGTCACAGTATTCCGGTTTAAAAAGCTCCGCTTTGATATATGGAATGTAGTGCTTTTTAAGTTCCGGCTCGTGTGCATCCAGAATTACCAGCCCCTGTTTCCCAAAAAGTTCGTTTGCGAGATACCGGGTGGCATTAGAAAGATTGTCGTGTTCTAAATATGCCTTGCGAAACCACTGCTTCAGCTGTTGCGCATTTTTACTGTTTCCTATTTCGGCAGAAAAAAGTTCAAAAACATCTTCAAGGCCGGCCGTAGGTAATTCACCTACGGGTCCGCCTGTTTTTTTCGATTGGGGTGGATTCCACTGGAATTTTTTTCCGTGGAGATGAAAGAAACTGATCTCCTCAAAATCATGATCTTCTGTAGCCATCCAGTACACCGGAACAAACTCATTTTCGGGATATTCTTTTTTCAGTTCAGCAGCAAGATTGATAGCCGTGACGATCTTGTACAGGAAATAAAGTGGACCGGTAAAAAGGTTGAGCTGGTGCCCGGTGGTAACAGTGAATGTGGTGTCTTTATCTAAAAGATCAATATTCTTTGCCGTAGCTGTAGAGGTTTCAAGGGATTTATATTGCTCCTTCAGCACGTTCACCAGAGCCTTCCGTTTTTCACTGCCCTTGTTGTTATTGTAATTTTCTGATTTGGATTTAATTTGTTTTCCAAAATTCTCCAGCGTGGGAAACAATCCGTAGAACTGCTTGACATTCTCTTTTTGGTCCAGATAATCGGTAATTACAGCAGTAAAGTAATTTGTCTCCCGGTAGGATAGAGAATGTTTCTGCATGGAATTGAATTTTGGCAAATATACAATTAAGAGTCTTGGAGTTAAAATCTGGCAATGAATATTCCCACAGATAAAGTTTTATATTTACCGGCTAATAATTTATCCATATTTACATATGAGAAAAGTTCAGATTTTTCTAACTGTACTTTTAGTCAGTTTTCAATTTACTGCTGCACAACAATCTCCGGAAGAATTCCTTGGTTACCAACCTGGCAGTAGTTTTACCCCTCATCATAAGGTGATAGCTTATTTTCAACATGTGGCCGAAAATTCTGCCTTAGTGGAATTCCACACGTACGGAGAAACCTATGAAGGACGCCCCCTCACTTATGCTATAATTTCTACTGAAGAGAACCTGAGAAACCTGGAACAGATCAGGACAGCTCATCTTCAAAATGCAGGAATTGCTGAAGGTTCACCTGCTTCATCTCCAAAAAAGGCTGTTGTTTGGCTTAGTTATAATGTGCACGGAAATGAAACTTCCAGCACAGAGGCTGCCATGCAGACCATTTATGAACTTGTTACACAAAAACAGGAATGGTTGAAAGACCTGGTGGTGATCATGGATCCCCTGGTAAATCCCGATGGAAGGGAAAGATACGTAAACTGGTATAAGCAGGTAAAAGCTACTCCTCATGATACTTCACCTATGGCTGTTGAACACAATGAGCCATGGCCGGGAGGAAGACCAAATCATTATCTTTTCGACCTCAACAGGGACTGGGCCTGGGCTACACAGACAGAAACCCGTCAGCGCCTAAAAATTTACAATGAATGGCTGCCTCATATTCATGTGGATTTCCATGAACAGGGCCGTAACAGTCCATATTACTTCGCCCCTGCAGCAGAACCTCTTCACGAGGTGATCACTCCTTTTCAAAGAGAATTCCAAACAGAAATAGGAAAAAATCATGCCCGCTATTTTGATGAGCAGGGATGGTTATATTTTACCAAAGAAAGATTTGACCTTCTGTACCCCAGTTATGGAGACACCTATCCAACCTATATGGGAGCGATAGGTATGACTTACGAAAAAGCAGGACACACAGGACTTGCCATACAAACAGATCATGGTTATGAACTCACACTTGTGGACCGGATACTACATCATCATACTACCGGCTTATCTACAGTAGAAATTGCTGCTCAAAACGTAGATAGGCTAAATGCAGAATTCGCTAAATTCTACAGCCGGGAAAAGCAGACACAAAATTATGTGCTAACCGGTCATAAGGATAAACTTGACCTGTTGAAAGAACTTTTGGATCGGCACGAGATCACCTATACCATGGCACAGCCGGGAAGAATTAAAGGCTATGATCCGCTCAGTAAGAAGAACAGCACCATAGAGGCCTCACAAAATACTCTTGTGGTAAGTACAGCACAACCAAAAGGAAAAATGGTGAAGGTTTTAATGGAGCCGCAAACTAAACTTGCCGATTCTCTTACCTATGACATAACTGCATGGAGTCTTCCTTACGCCTATGGACTGGAAGCTTTATCTACCGGTGCCAAAGTATCCACACGGCCTGCTTCTCCTGCAGTTGAGGTTAAAAATGAACCTTCTTCTAAGGCTGTGGCATATATTTCAAGGTGGGACAGCATGAAAGATGCGAGATTTTTGGCTGCACTGCTCGAAGCCGGGATAAGAGTGAGATTTACTGAAACGTCCCTCAAAACCTCCGGTAAAGAATTCAACCCGGGCAGCCTTATCATTACGAGAAGTGACAACCAAAAACCTGACAAATTTGATGAGCAGCTGGCAAGTCTGGCAAACGAGTATGACAGGGAACTCACTCCTGCTACAACAGGATTTTCCACTGCAGGACCTGATTTTGGTTCCTCCCAGGTAAAGGTGATCAATACCCCGAAAATTGTCCTTTTAAGAGGAGAAGGCATTTCTTCCCTCAATTACGGTGAGCTATGGTATTTCTTTGAGCAGGAACTCAACTATCCCGTTACTTCTGTTGACAAAGGTTATTTTAATAAACTGGATCTGTCAAAACTAGATGTGCTTGTGCTGCCTTCAGGGAATTATAATAGTCTTTTTGATGAAGAAGGTCTGTCAAAGCTTACTGCCTGGGTAAAAGGAGGTGGTAAGGTAATTGCAGTTGCCGGGGCAATTAAAGCTTTTGCCGGAAAAGACGGCTTCAATCTAAAAATCAATAAACAGGAGGAAAAGGATACCGTCTCCAAACCGAATCTTATTCCCTATGCTCAAAGTGAAAGAGAAGAGATCAAAGATCTTATTACCGGAAGCATCATTGAAACCCAAATGGATAAAACTCATCCCCTGGCTTTTGGCTATGATGATAAATACCTCAGCCTCAAACTAACCAATGATAGTTACAGCTTGTTAGGTGATGGTTATAATGTAGGATACCTGCAAAATTCTCCTAATATAGTTGCAGGTTTTGTTGGTGCGAAGGCAAAGGAAAAATTAAAGAATTCCCTCACTTTTGGTGTAGAGCCTATGGGTCGTGGAAGTTTTATATATCTTGTTGATAATCCTCTGTTCAGAGCCTTCTGGGAGAATGGAAAGTTGCTTTTTGTAAACTCTGTCTTTTTTGTCGACAACAGCGTGATCTCTGATTATACTAAATAACATATGCTAATAAATATTCTTCTTTTACTGGGAGGTTTTATCGCCCTGATTTATGGTGCTAACGCCCTGGTTGATGCCGCCTCTAGTCTGGCTGCACGTTATGGTGTTCCCAGCATCGTTATTGGACTAACCATTGTTGCTTTTGGAACATCGGCTCCCGAGTTGGTGGTAAACGTATTTGCCGCAACTACCGGAAGCACAGATATGGTGCTTGGAAATGTGTTGGGTAGCAACATCTTTAACGTACTGGGTATCCTGGGGATCTCTGCTCTTATATACCCTCTCACCGTCAAAAGCAATACCACATGGATCGAGATCCCTTTGAGTTTGCTTGCTGCGATCTGTGTTTTAGTTGTGGCCTCAGATACTATGCTGGACGGGACGGCATCCAATTTTATTTCCAGAAGTGACGGGATCATTCTCCTGTTGTTTTTCCTGGTCTTCCTTGTGTATAATCTTATGGTGGCCAAAAGCGGAGGTGCAGATGAAGAGATCACTACAAAAGATTACAGCACCGGGAAAGCCGTGCTTTTTATAATACTGGGACTGGCCGGGCTGGTAGTTGGTGGTAGATTAATAGTCACCAGCGCCGTTAGCATAGCCGAAGTCATAGGACTTTCAGAAAGGGTTATCGGGCTTACGGTGGTTTCTATTGGAACCTCCCTTCCCGAACTGGCTACATCGATCATTGCTGTGAGAAAGAAAAATGTTGATATCGCGATTGGAAATGTCGTAGGATCCAATATCTTCAATATTTTCCTCATCCTGGGTATTTCGGGTAGCATCGTACCCCTGGGAGTCAATCCCGATTCCTTTTTTGATATAATTATCAACATCCTTACAGGATTACTGCTCTTCATTTTCGTCTTCACCGGTCGCGGCCGAAAAGTAGAACGTTGGGAAGGCGCGGTATTTGTTATTGGCTATGTCGCCTATGTCACTTATTTAATCATCTAATGTTGAAAATATCCTGAATGAAATCAAATTTAAAAGTTTACATCTTTGCTTTTCTGGTGAGTGTTCTTGCCGGAAATGCCATCGCGCAGCAACCTGCTGAAGCATCCGGTTTCAATGTCGACTATGAAACCTTCACCCTTGACAACGGATTAAAAGTGATTTTTCATGTAGACCGTTCAGATCCTGTTGTTGCTGTAGCCCTTACCAGTCACGTAGGTTCTGCAAGAGAGAAAGAAGGACGAACCGGCTTTGCACACCTTTTTGAACACCTGCTCTTCCTGGAATCAGAAAATCTTGGGAAAGGCGGACTGGATAAACTAAGCGCCAGGATTGGAGGAAGTGGGGCCAACGGTTCCACCAGCCGCGACCGCACCAATTATTTCCAGACCGTACCCAATGATGCCCTTGAAAAAATGATCTGGGCAGAAGCCGATAAGTTAGGCTACTTTATCAATACCGTTACCGAAGCCGTACTTGCCAAAGAAAAGCAGGTAGTTAAAAATGAGAAGAGACAGAGTGTCGATAACAGGCCTTATGGGCACACACAGTACGTGATCGACAGAAATCTTTACCCGAAAGGTCATCCTTATAGCTGGCAGGTAATAGGTTCTCTGGAGGACCTGCAGAATGCTACTCTTGAGGATGTAAAGGGATTCTTTAATCGCTGGTATGTACCAAATAATGTAGTTCTTACCGTGGCAGGAGACTTCGATACTGCCCAGGCAAAAGACTGGGTTGAAAAGTATTTTGGAGAAATTAAGAGAGGTCCGGAGGTTCAGGAGCTGAAAAAACGTCCGGCCAACCTTCAGCAAACTAAGAAACTCTATTACGAAGATAATTTTGCAAGACTGCCGGAATTAACCCTGGTATGGCCGGGAGTACCTTCGTATCACGAAGATTCTTATGCCCTGGAAGTTCTGGCAAATTATCTCGCAGATGGAAAAAACGCTCCGTTCTACAAGGAACTCGTGGCTTCCAAAAAGCTCACTCCTAATGTGCGGATGTATAACTATAACTCAGAACTGGCAGGACAAGTCATGATGCAGATACGCGCCTATGACGGCACAGATCTGGATGATGTATATACGGCGGTACAGGAGACCTTCAGTAAATTTGAAAAAGAAGGAATATCAGAAAAAGACCTGAAGCGAATCAAAGCCGGACAGGAGACCTCATTTTACAACAGCCTTTCAAGCGTTCTAGGAAAAGGCTTTCAGCTCGCACAATATGAAATCTTTGCCGGTGATCCCGACATGATCAATCAGGAGATCAATTATATTCTTGCTGTAACTCCGCAGGATGTGATGAGAGTTTATAAAAAATACATTCAGAACAAGCCTTTTATTGCTACCGGTTTTGTTCCGAAGGCTCAGACCGGGTTAGCTTTGGAAGGATCCATAGAAGCTGAAGTTGAAGAGGAGGAGATCGTAATGGGAGCCGAACAGGAATTTGATCTGGAGGAAGAGGTTACCTACCAGAGAACACCTTCAGCTTTTGACAGAACAATTGAACCGCCATACGCAGATGCACCACAGGTAAAAGTTCCCGCAATCTGGGAAGAAACCTTGACATCCGGTCTTAAAGTATACGGAATCACAAATTCTGAAGTTCCGCTTGTACAGTTCATGTTGGAAATTAAAGGCGGTATCTTACTGGAAGATCCTTCGAAAATCGGAGTGTCCAATTTACTGGCCAACCTTATGACCAAAGGAACAAAAAACCGGACTTCGCAGGAGCTTGAAGAAGCTATTGAACTTTTGGGCGCAAACATTCGTGTAAATGCTACAGATGAAAAACTGATCATAAGCGGAAGCACTTTAGCTAAAAACTATAAGGAGACAATGTCACTTGTGCAGGAAATCCTTTTGGAACCACGATGGGATGAAGAGGAATTTGCACTCGCAAAACAACAGGTAATTAACCGCATACAGCAGGAGAAAGCTTCTCCTAATAATATTGCTTCCAATGAATTCCGGAAACTGATGTACGGGGAGAATCATATCCTGTCGCACAATAACCAGGGAACAGAAATGTCTGTTGAAGCTATCAAGCTGGAGGATCTAAAGAACTATTATGCTAATAACCTTTCCCCCCAACTGGCATCTTTCCTGGTGGTAGGAGATATTGAACAAAATGAGGCAGTAAGCGAAGTAAAAAAAGTAACGGAAAAATGGAAGGTCAAAAATGTCATTTTCAAGGTCCTTCCCGAAGTAACAGCTCCTCAGGAGTCTCAGGTTTATTTTTATGATGTACCCGGTGCTAAACAGTCGGTTCTACATATTGGTTATCCTGCCCTTGCTGAAACAGATGAAGATTTTTTCCCGGCTACTGTAATGAATTACAGACTTGGGGGCGGAAGTTTTGCTTCCCAGCTCACCCAGGAACTAAGAGAAGGAAAAGGATATACCTACGGAATCAGATCTGGTTTTGATGGCAGTACAATCACAGGACCATTCCTGATCTCTAGTGGTGTAAGATCAAATATCACCTATGAAGCTGTTGATCTCATTAAAAAGATCCTTTCGGAATATCCTGAAAACTACAACGAACAGGACCTGGAAGTAACCAAAGGCTTCATGATCAAGAGTAACGCAAGAAAATTCGAAACCATGGGCTCTAAGCTGCAAATGCTTAGGGAAATAAGTAATTACAACAGACCAAAGGATTACGTTTTGAAACAGGAAGAAACAGTGAGAAATATCACAGTGCCCGAAGTAAAAACTCTTGCCCAAAAGTACGTCGATCCGAACAGGATGTATTATTTAATAGTGGGAGATGCTGCCACGCAGCTGGATCGGCTTGAGAAACTTGGCTTTGGTAAACCTGTACTCCTAAATGCTACTGAAAAATAGCATTTTTGAGACACCTTTATAAACTCAGATGCCCGGAAAATCCGGGCATTTTTATTGATTCCTTGCAAAGTATTCAGACATTAAATCTTGAATTTCTAGGAGTCTTTCTTCTTTCCTCCCTTTTTCTTTCGGTGCTTAAGCACTTCAGCTTCTCTAAAAAAGATAATCTCTTCAGCAATATTGGTGATGAGATCCCCTATTCTTTCCACCTTTTTTATCACTGAAAACAACAACATTACCTGATCGATCACCTGTGGATCTGCCTTCACTTCTTCAGAAATAATGGCAAAAGACTTCATGTTGATCTCATTGAGGATCTTATCCTTTTTAAAGACCTTGCGTGCCACCTTTGTATCCACTTCATTATATGCATGGGTTATATCGTCAAGCATTGATAAAGCGGTTGCAAACATTTCTTCCACGCGCATTCTTTCCAGAAGCCTGGGCTCGATCTGGGTATCGATCTTTACAATGTAGTTTGAGATCCCGTAGGCGTGATCCCCTACCCGCTCCAGGTCAAAATTGATCTTCCTTAAAGCCAGCACAAAACGAAGGTCGCTGGCCACAGGATTGTGCAATGCTATGAAACGTTCACAATCACGGTCTATTTTAAGGTCGAGGGCATTAACCCTGTTTTCCTTGTGCATAACTTCTTCGGCAAGGTCACTGTCGTGATTAAAAAATGCTTCCTGTGCACTTTCGAATTGTTTTGTACAAAGCTCCAGCATCTCAAGTCCTGCCTGGTTTAATGCTTCTCTATGTTGATCTAAACTTATCATAGTACCTGTGGTTTATCCGAATCTACCGGTGATATAATTCTCGGTTTGCTTTTTTTCGGGATTGGTAAATAACTTTTTTGACTTGTCGTATTCAATGAGTTCGCCCATATAAAAGAAGGCGGTATAATCACTTATTCTTCCTGCCTGCTGCATGTTATGGGTAACAATGACTATGGTATATTTTTCTTTAAGCTCGTAAATAAGCTCCTCGATCTTGGCAGTTGAAATGGGATCCAGGGCAGAGGTTGGTTCATCCATGAGAATGATGGAAGGTTCTACTGCCAGAGTACGGGCGATGCACAAACGCTGTTGCTGCCCTCCTGACAATGCTAAAGCAGATTTATTGATATCCTCCTTCACCTCGTTCCACAGGCCTACCTGCTTTAGGGAGTCCTCGACTTTTTGCCTCAGGAAATTCTTATCTTTTATTCCCTGTATTTTAAGACCATACGCAACATTTTCATAAATGGATTTAGGAAAAGGGTTGGGTTTTTGGAAAACCATTCCCACCTGCTTCCTAAGCTGCTCTACATTCACCTTTTTCTTATAAATATTCTCCCCGTCAATAAGGATCTCTCCTTCCAGCCTAAAGCCATCGACATAATCATTCATGCGGTTGAATAGCCGGAGGAAAGTAGATTTTCCACAGCCCGAAGGTCCTATAAAAGCCGTAATTTTATTTGCTCTTATATTCATGTCAATACCTTTTATCGCCATGAAATCGTCATAGAAAACCTTCACTTCCTTTGCCTGCAGCTTATGTTTCCTCTTCAAAGTTTTATCAATAGTGTCTTTATCTTTTTTCATCTTATTTGAATTTACTCTGCCACCTGTTCCTAAAGTAAACTGCAATTCCATTCATTATAAATGTAATCAACAATAGAACAATTATGGCTGCTGCGGCATTGATCTCGAACCCGTGCTGGGGACGTGAGATCCAGTTAAATATTTGAATGGGGAGTACAGAAAATTCATCCATTGGCGAGGAAGGTGCAAAGGGCACATACGCCAGGGCTCCAATAACAATTAAAGGGGCAGTCTCTCCAACTGCCCGGGAAAGCGCCAGAATCACTCCCGTGAGAATTCCACCAAAAGATGCAGGTAGCAACTGTTGTGAAACGGTTTGCCATTTTGAAGCTCCCAATGCAAAAGACGCATCTCTTATGGATTTAGGCACTGCTTTAATAGCTTCACGCGTAGAGACGATCACTATGGGCAGGATCAAAAGCGCAAGGGTGAAGCTGCCGGCCAAAATACTTGCCCCCATTTCCATGACCCTAACAAAAACTTCCAGCCCTAATAGCCCATAAATTATGGAAGGCACCCCCGCAAGATTTGAAATATTGACTTCCAGCAGGGAAGAAAGTTTGCTCTCTTTGGCATATTCCTCCAGATAAATAGCAGCGGCAATCCCCAGGGGCAATGCAATAATTGTAGTAAATATCAAGATCCATACACTACCCATTAGTGCAGTATAAATTCCTGCTCTTTCCGCTTTTCTCGAAGGTAGATTGGTAATAAAACCCCAGTCTATCCTTTGTAGTCCGTCAATAAGTATGGAGCCTATAAAGATGCAGAGGAGGATGAGCCCTAAAAAGGTGCAGGCAATCCCCCACACTTTAAAAGCCTTATCTTTGATCCGGTTTTTCTTTATATTATTCATATTTCTCCCTGAATTTTTTTCTTATCCTGTAGCTAATTGTATTTAACAGGAAAGTAAAGATGAATAGCGTAATTCCCGCGGCAAAAATTGTTCGGTATTCCAGAGAACCATGCTGTACATCACCCAGACTCACCTGTACGATATATGCGGTAATGGTTTCTACAGGAACTGTAGGATCTAAGGTTAAGCGTGGTTGCTGCCCGGCAGCTATAGCCACGATCATGGTTTCTCCAATCGCACGGGAAATAGCCAGGATGATCGAAACGATAATTCCTGAGGAGGCTGCCGGCACCAGTACCCTGAATGCATTCTGCAACTTTGTGGATCCCATTCCGTAGGCCGCTTCCCTCAGGGAATTTGGCACCGCATGCAATGCATCTTCACTTAAAGAAGATACAAAGGGAATGATCATGATCCCCATAACCAGACCGGCCGACAAGGAATTGAATCCCGCAAGCCCCGGGATGAACGTCTGCAAAAAAGGAGTTACTACGGTAAGGGCAAAGAATCCGTACACTACAGTTGGTACTGCAGCAAGCAATTCCAAAGCAGGCTTTATCGTTTTTCTGAAACTTCGCGGAGCATACTCGCTTATATAAATACTGATTGATAATCCTACAGGTACTGCAAAAATGATAGCTATGAAAGAGGTCAATAAAGTACCCGATAGCAGGGTTATGATCCCGAAATGCTTATCGGTGTATAACGGTGTCCATTGGGTATCTGTAAAGAAATCTATTATAGAAACCTCTTTAAAGAAGAGGATCGCTTCTATAGACAGCACCAGTATGATCCCCACAGTAACAGCAATAGTAACTAAAGCACTGGCCTGAAGCCCTTTTTCTATTACTGTTTCTTTAAGTTTTCGCATTTGAAAAAAGGAAAATTTCCGGAGCATAACTACTCCGGAAGATCTTTTTTATTGTTGAGTTGTATTTCCTTTTACAAAGGCAGCAAATTTCTCCTGCTCTCTCTTATATTCCTCATCAGTCAATGGAATGTATCCCACATCATCTAAAAGTTCTGAAGCCTCAGTAAGATAAAAATTCACGAAATCAATAACTGCAGGATTCTCAAGAGAAGAGCTGTTCACATAAATGTAAAGCGGACGGGAAAGTGGCGCATAACTTCCGTTACTAACAGTCTCTCCTGAAGGTTCAACACAACCTTCCCCTCCGTCTACAGCAACCATTTTAAGCTTATCAGAGTTTTCCTCAAAATATGCCAGGCCAAAAAATCCAAGTCCGTATTTGTCACCGGAAACTCCCTGCACAAGGACGTTGTCATCTTCACTGGCCGTGTAATCCCCCCTGCTGCTTCCGCTTTTACCAACGATAACCTCGGTGAAATAATCGAATGTACCTGAAGCTACCCCCGGACCATAAAGCCGTATTTCTGCATCTGGCCATGAAGGTTCTATCTGATTCCAGCGTTTAATATTTCCCTGGGCCGATGGCTCCCAAATCTTCTTTAACTGCTCAACAGTAAAACAAGTTACCCAGTCATTTTCGGGATGTACAACTACAGCAAGTCCGTCATAAGCTACTTCAAGTTCCACAAATGATATTCCGTTTGATTCAGCTATGGCTCTCTCATCCTCCTTAATCGGCCTGGAAGCATTAGTGATCGCTACCTCTCCTCTTCCGAATTTCTGAAAACCACCCCCGGTGCCGGAGACTCCAATGGTTACATCCACATCTGGAGCTTCAGATCGGTATTCTTCAGCAATAGCTTCTGTTACAGGATATACAGTACTGGAACCATCAATGCTGATAGCTGAACTACTTTCTTTTTTTTGATTTCCGCAGGAAACCAGAGAAATTGTTATTGCAGTTAATAAAATGATTTTTTTCATGATCTGTTTGTTATAAATGAAGTTCAAATTGTAATCTATAGTTTAAGTTGTCATTAAATCCTCTGTTGAGATCTGTGTAGTTTATGTCTGTCTGCACTTTTAATTTATGCTTCACAATATATTTCGAAAGACCAACAGTATATTGATCTTCCACGAGTTGTGTGACTTTGTCATCCAGATCAATGGTGGTATATCTGCCTAACAACTGCAGATTGTTTTTAAACAGATATCCCGCCTGAATATTAAATCCTTTTCCAATATTTACTGCATCTCCGGTAAGAGAACCATCTGCATTGGTCGCAAAAGCATTATCTGCGCTGCGATGAGCATATTCGGCCATTGCAGAAAATCCCCGGTACTTGAACATTGCATCTACGAAGGAAGTAGTGACATCTGTCTCGAAAAATCCGGTGTCGGTGAGCATGTATGCCCCGGAATTTGATCTGGTTCTAACTGCATTGTCATTGTAATCATAGGAGAAACCAATTGCCAGTTTTGGAGTTGCTTCGCGGGCAAAATCGGCGCCGGAATAATCATCGAAATCTCCAAAGGGCAAAAATTCCAGCCTTCCGGTGTATTGTAAACCACCAATGTTCCCGGCCGTCACATTTCGACCTTCTCCCTGGGCTATCGAAACAGCCTCTCTCATTAGAAAGCTGCCGCCAAGATTTGTTTCATGGTGCAACTGGACTCCCATATCCCTGTCAATATTAAACCGGCTGTTAACAAGGGAACGGTCTACGGTTTCCAGACTCGCAGAAGAGATAATACGTTCCCTGTTTCCGGGAAGTTTTGTCTGACCCGCCCAAAGCTCAAAATTCTCGTAAAAGTTCCATTTTACAACCGCGTCCAATATGAGTCGGTTAGTATTACCCGTATAAACAGAAGCTCCCGAGAGATCGCGGTTGGATAGACCCAGTTCAACTTTATAGGTAAGTTTTGGAGTGTAGGCAAATCCCTGAAATTTCAGTCGGGCTCGTCTTACCAAAAAATTGGTTTCTCCGGTCTTAAAGCCATCATCTTCAGAAATGTCCCAGTTGGACGTAAACAGGGATTGCATTCTAATCGCAAAATTTGCGCTGTAGGAGCTGTCTTTAGCCACTACATTGACCAGACCTTTTCCGAATTTATTTTCTGTTATGTCCTGTCCGTGCACATGCATTGTGGTTAACATTCCTAAGGCAAGCATGAGGCCCGTGGTAATCTTCATCATTTCTTAGTTTTTGTCGGTGACAAAGTTGCGTCTCCAATGTTAACTTAAGGTTATGAGCAGATTACCAATAAGTAAAAAGGTTGCCCCACAAGGAGCAACCTTACCTCATACATCTAAATCGACAAAAACTAAGAGTATATGATTGGGATCAAAGATGTGATATTTCTACTGCTCCAATGTTACCGAAAATTAAAGGAAAGTTTAATTTTAGCATTTTTCGGCCTTTCAGAAAGGGTATTATATCTGATATCAATTCCATTAAAAATTTCTAATTTGTAGTTTCATTCAAGCTGTGCTGTGAGTAAAAGCTTTTTTCAGAAATATCTGTCATTTATTCTGAGCGGAAGCATCATTCTTTTCCTGGTGATACTGTATTTTACACATTCTCCATTTCGGGAGTCTGTGAAAGAAGTCTGGGATGTTCTTTTGAGCGAAGACAGGGAGAGAATAAAAGATTACGTTGAACAATTCGGTGTGTGGGGACCTCTTGCTCTAATAGTATTTATTATCCTGCAAATGTTCCTGATCATCTTCCCCTCCTGGTTACCCATCATTGTAGGAGTTTTAGCATATGGTTTCTGGCTGGGAATTTTGATCAATCTTATTGGAATTGGTCTTGCCTCAACAATAGGATATTTTATAGGTAAAAAATTTAAGACAGTTTTCGTGAGCGAAAAAAAGTACGAGAAAGTTAAATTTTGGATCGAACACTATAGTTTTGGAACTGTAGTACTTTTTCGGGTTTCTCCTTTTTTCTCCACCGATGCCATTAGCTTCATTGCGGGAATTTTCAGAATGAATTATAAAAAATTCATGCTGGCCACTTATGCCGGAATGATCCCGCTAACTCTGGCCGTGGGATATTTTTCGACAGATATTGACAAACTGGAAGACGGACTCTACTGGGTAGGAGGTGCAGGAGCCGTTCTTTACGCTATTTATATTTATATTGACTATCATAAAAGAAAGAAGAAAAATGCAAAGCAATAATTTCCCAATTGATGATGTAAGAGCTCAATTTCCGGCCCTGAATTTCAAGAATCATGAGCAGGTTTTTCCAATTTATTTTGATGGGCCCGGCGGAACCCAGATGGTTCAGGGCTGCATTGACAGGATTCTCGAATATATAGAAACCGGAATGGCCAATCTCCATGGTACTTTCTCAACAAGTATTAAAACCGATGATCTTTTAGCTGAAGCAAAGAAAGCCGTTGGCGATCTACTGAATTGTCCTGCCGAAGAAATTGCTTTTGGCCAGAACATGACCAGTCTCGCTTTTCAGGTCTCTCACAGTCTGCGGCCTTTGCTGAAAGAGGGAGATGAGATCCTTGTAACCCAACTCGATCACCGCGCAAATGTAGATCCATGGATCCATTTAGCTTCGGAAACTGGTGCAAGCCTCAGGTGGATTCCTGTCGATAAGGAAAAACTTGTACTTGATCTTACAAACCTGGATTCCCTTATTAACCCAAAAACCAAAGTTGTAGCCGTTGGACTTTCCTCAAATCTCACCGGAACTGTCAATGACGCGAAGCGTATTTTTAAAGCAGCAAAAAAAGTAAATGCGATCACTATAGCAGATGCTGTACACGCAGTCCCTCATTTCCTTATAAATAAGCAGGAACTTGGAAGTGATGTCCTTTTCTGTTCAGCCTACAAATTCTTTGGTCCGCACCTTGGAATAGCAGCAATCAAAAAAGCCCTTTTTGAGCAGTTAGAAATTCCGAAGCTACAACCGGCACCCAATGAAATTCCGTATAAGCTGGAAACCGGAACCCAGAATCACGAAGCTATTGCCGGACTCTGCGGAAGTATTAGCTTTATAGAAAGCCTTGGATCTGGTGCCAATCGACGGGAGCGTTTAAGATCAGGAATGGAGGCCATTGAAACTCACGAACTGGAACTTGTGGCCTCCCTGCAGCAATTCCTGAAATCTGTTCCCGAAGTCAGGCTTTATCGCGCTGCTGAAGAAGTGCCAAAAACCCCGACTTTTGCCTTCCGAATCGACGGAATCCATTCCCGGCAAGCCACAAAGTTCTTTGCTGAAAAATTCAATCTTTGCATAGCCGACGGGCATTTTTATGCCTCAACCATGGCCGAAATCTTCCCCGTGATGGAAACCGGAGGCTGGATAAGGATTGGATTTGCTCCCTACAACACCATGGATGAAATAGAAATATTTAAAAAGGCATTAAGGGAGCTACTGCAAAGAAAAACATGAAGATCCTTGAACAGGTCATAAAATTTTTCGCAAAAGGTCTCCTCGCTTTTTTATTACTTATGCTGTTATACTTTGTAGCGGCAGTAGTAGGATCGGTAATTCCGGTAAACACCGAACAGCCTGAAGATGGAGAAGTCACGATCTATCTTCGGACAAACGGAGTACATACAGACTTCATTTTTCCCATCCAAAATGAGATTATGGATTGGGAGGAGTTACTTTCTCCGCAACATACCCTTTCAAAAAGGGAGAATTATCAATACATTTCTTTTGGCTGGGGAGATCTTGAATTCTATCAGAATACTCCCCAATGGAGCGACCTCACTTTCCCCACGGCAATGAAGGCGGTCTTTTTGCCAACTCCCTCGGCTATGCACGTGGAATTTGAGGGACCTCCAAGATTTACACAGCCAGTTATTGCTGTTGAGATTACCGAAGAACAGTACCGAGACCTGATAAAATATGTATCTGAAAGCTTTGAAAAAGATTCCGGGGGCAATGTCCTTCCTGTAGAAGACCTTCATTACAACCAGAATGACGCTTTTTTCCACGCCAAACGATCCCTGCATTCTTTTTATACCTGCAATACCTGGGTAAACAACGGTCTCAAAAATGCAGATTTAAAGGCCTGTCTCTGGACTCCTTTTGATGAAGGGATATTTTTTCAATACCGCTGATTTTATAGATATTTTAAGAAGCTTCAACTACAGCTTTACCTCTAAAAACCTTAACTTCAGACTCATAGCCGCTAAAATCAACTATAGTTATGAGTTACCTTGACAAGATCACAGAAATTCTGGGAGATGATGCTTCTAATTTGCTCGATCACACCAGTAAAAAAATACCAAAAGAGAGATTGACTGTTCCGGGACCCGATACAGTGGAAAATTTTGCTGAAAGTGACCGTAGTCCGCAGGTGCTTAAGAGTCTTGCGCAATTGTATAATCACGGGGCTCTCGGTGGAACCGGATATCTGAATATTCTTCCTGTAGACCAGGGCATTGAACACTCCGCCGCCGCCTCTTTTTACAAGAATCAGGATTATTTTGATCCCGAAAACATCATCAAACTGGCAATGGAAGCCGGATGTAACGGCGTCGCTTCTACTTTTGGAGGTCTTGCGCTTCATGCGAGGAAGTACGCACATAAAATACCATTTGTGGTCAAGATCAATCATAATGAATTAATGACTTACCCAAATAAATATGACCAGATCCCCTTCGGAAGTGTAAAGGAGGCATGGGATATGGGGGCGACGGCAATTGGCGCTACTATTTACTTCGGAAGTGAAGAAAGCACAAGACAAATTCAGGAAGTAGCCGCAGCCTTTGAAGAAGCGCATCAGCTGGGAATGGCAACTATCCTTTGGTGCTACACCCGAAACCCCGAGTTTAAAAAAGATGGAAAAGACTACCATTCAGCCGCCGATCTAACCGGCCAGGCAAATCATATCGGTGTAACCATAAAAGCCGATGTGATCAAACAAAAATTACCCACTACTAATTTCGGATTTCAGGATATCAACTTCGCCAAACACTCCAAAGAGATGTACGAAAGCCTGGCAACAGATCATCCCATTGACCTTTGCCGGCTACAGGTAGCCAACTGCTACATGGGGAAAATCGGCCTGATCAATTCAGGTGGTGGCTCTGAGGGTGACTCAGATTTTAAATCCGCAGTAAAAACTGCTGTTATCAACAAACGTGCCGGCGGCAGCGGACTCATCATGGGGCGTAAGGCCTTCCAGAGACCATTAAAAGACGGAATCGAAATTTTGCAAAGTGTGCAGGAGGTTTATTTGACAGATGAGATTACGGTTGCATAGTATTGAGAAGTTGGTATTGAGTATTCAGAAGTTTCCAAACCTAAAAGGTCTTGAAGACCTGTTAGATTTTTTTGAAGGAAGAACCCTTTCAGGGTTTGAAACCCTGAAAGGGTTGGACTGCTATTTTGACCACAAAGAAATATCCGTGCATCCGTGGCTAAAAAGAAGAAACTTCAAGGTCAAAAAAAGGACTTGAAGGTTAGTTCGGGTATTAAAAACCACTGTAAGGGCTACAAGCCGCTGACAGGTTGTATCGCATCAAACCGAATTTCCGCTCTGATTAAAAAAATATCCGAGCATCCGTGGCTTTTTTCAATGAACAATTATCAATGAACAGGAATTTTTTCGCGGCCTTGGCAAAAGCTCTGCGACCTTAGCGAGAGATAAGCAAGTATAAGTCAAGAAAAATATCCGTGCATCCGTAGCTAAAAAAACAAAACCTACAAGGTCAAAAAAAGACCCTGCAGGTTAGTCCGGGTTTCGAAAACGCTGTCAGGGCTTAAAGCCGCTGACAAGGTTGTTGCGCAAGAACCCTTTCAGGGTTTGAAACCCTGAAAGGGTTGGCTTGCAGGTTTTTCGCTGTAATAAGAAAATTATCCGTGCATCCGTGGCTAAAAAGAAGAAAACCTGCGAGTTCTAAAAAAGATCCTGCAGGTTTATTTTTTCTGATCACCGATCACCAATCACCAATCACCAATCACCAATCACTGAACACTGATCACTGATCACCAATCACTAACTTTTTGCTTTAAATAGTTCCTTCCGCTTGGGTTTCTCCACATTCGCATTCACAGGCTCTCCAAAAAGATCAAAATCGGCGGCATCTGTGATCTTTACTTCGTAAAAATCTCCTGTCTTCAAATAAATTTTAGTCGCATCGATAAGCACTTCATTGTCCACGTCGGGCGAATCGTGTTCTGTTCTTCCCACGTAGTTTTCTCCTTCTTTGCGGTCAATGACCACTCTATAGATCTTTCCGATCTTCTGCTGATTCAATTCCCATGAGATCTGCGACTGAATCTCCATGATCTCATTGGCTCGCTCCTGCTTTACTTCCTGCGGCACGTCGTCCTCAAGGTTGTAAGCATGTGTATTTTCCTCATGCGAATAGGTAAAACAGCCAAGACGCTCAAAGCGCATATCTTTTATCCACTGCTTCAATTCTTCAAAATGAGCTTCAGTTTCTCCCGGATATCCCACAATAAGAGTGGTTCTTATTGCCATTTCCGGAACTCTCTTGCGGAATTCCTTCAGTAGATTCGTTGTTTTTTCATGAGTGGTTCCGCGGCGCATGGACTTCAGCAGCTCATCAGAAATATGCTGCAACGGAATATCCAGATAGTTACAGATCTTCGGCTCCCGCTTCATCAAATCAAGCACATCCATCGGAAATCCGGTCGGAAATGCATAATGTAATCGAATCCACTCGATTCCTTCAACCTTCGCCAGGTTCTCAAGAAGTTCAGCCAGATTACGCTTTTTATAGAGGTCAAGTCCGTAGTAAGTTAGATCCTGCGCGATTAGGATCAGTTCCTTCACTCCCTGTGCAGCAAGTTTTCGCGCTTCCTCCACCAGATTTTCTATAGGAGTTGATCTGTGCTTTCCTCGCATAAGAGGAATTGCACAAAAAGAACACGGGCGGTCGCAACCTTCGGCTATTTTTAAATAAGCATAATTCTTCGGAGTAGTGGTAAGACGTTCTCCAATAAGTTCATGCTTATAATCGGCTTCAAGGGCTGCGAGTAATTCGGGAAGTTCGGTGGTTCCGAAGTATTGATCGACATTCGGGATCTCTTTGACTAGGTCCGGTTTGTAGCGCTCGCTAAGGCATCCCGTCACGAACACCTTGTCCACTTCCCCCTGCTCCTTCAGCTCTACATATTCTAAAATGGTATTAACAGACTGCTCTTTCGCGTTATCAATAAAGCCACAGGTGTTGATCACTACAATATTCCCCTCCTGCTCATGCACAACATCCTTATTATTCGCCTTAAGCTGACCCATGAGGATCTCACTGTCGTATACGTTCTTGCTGCAGCCAAGGGTGACCACATTGATCCTGTTCTTTTTTAATGACTTTGTTCTCATACTTTAATTTTGTCCCTATAAACCTCACAGGTTTTGAAAACCTTTGAGGTTTTCAAATTTCAGGTTTAAAAAGGGCTGCAAAGATACAATCTAAAATGACAAATCTGACATTCAGCAGATTGGGCTTTAAAAATTATTATTTGCCAGAAAACATTTAAATTGAACCTCTTAACCACCACCACATGAAAAATACTTTCCTGTTTAGTCTTCTTTTTATTTTTGGTCTTTCTGCTGCAGCGCAACAACGGCCACGCGACCTGGGAATAGAAATCGGTGTCATGGCACCGGGAAAACTAAATGCTATCACAGATGTTTCCGGAGTGAAAGTCGGCCACACCACTTTGATCAAAGGAGACTCTGTAAGAACGGGAGTGACTGCTATTCTTCCGCATGGCGGAAACATTTTTCAGCAAAAAGTTCCGGCGGCGGTTTATGTGGGCAATGGCTTCGGAAAGCTTGCCGGAAGCACTCAGATAAAGGAACTGGGAAATCTCGAGACGCCAATCATCCTCACCAATACGCTTAGTGTTCCCACTGCCATGAATGCGGTGATAAGCTATGTCCTGAATCAAAAGAAGAACGAAGCTGTTCGGTCTGTAAATGCCGTGGTAGGAGAAACCAACGACGGATATTTGAATGACATCCGCGGAAGACATGTTACTGAACAGGATGTGCTTCTGGCCATTGAAAGTGCTTCGGAAAATAATATTGAAGAAGGAAATATTGGTGCCGGCACCGGAACTATTGCTTTTGGTTACAAAGGCGGAATTGGCACCTCATCACGAAAACTTCCGGAATCCCTCGGTGGATATACCGTTGGCGTGCTGGTCCAATCCAATTTTGGCGGAGTGCTACAAATCGACGGCGTGCAGGTTGGGGAAGCGCTGGGGAAATTTAGCTTTAACGATGAGCTGTTGAATAATGTCGACGGCTCCTGCATGATCGTGGTGGCGACCGATGCTCCGCTGGACAGCCGCAACCTGGAAAGGCTGGCAAAAAGGGCATTTTTGGGAATCGCTAAAACCGGAGGCATAGCTTCTAATGGCAGTGGCGACTACATCATCGCCTTCTCCACTGCCGAAAACCTGCGAATTCCCTACCGAATAAAAACAAATAACCTCAAGCAGGAAATCGTACCTAATGACCGGATAAGTCCGCTGTTCATGGCTGCAATTGAAGCCACAGAAGAAGCAATCATAAATTCTCTTTTTATGGCAGAGACCATGACAGGGCAGGATGGAAGGACGATTGAGCAGTTGCCGGTGGAGAAGGTTTTGGAGATGATGAAGGGTTAATTTTTTTGTTGCGCGTTGCGGGTTACGAGTTGCCAATAGATTCAAGGTTTAATGTTCAAAGTTCAAAGTAAAATGTTGCCTGTTCACCAATGTCTCCCCGAGCGGAGTCGAGGGGTGCAGAAGTTACATGTTGCGGGTTACGAGTTACGCCTTCCAGGTTTATTGAAGCTTTTTCGAAGCAAAGGAATACCGGTTGCTGGTTACAAACCAGTTTCCCGCAGATTTCGCAGATTTCCGCAGAATTAAACTGAGTTGGCGCGGATTTTCAATCCGTGCCGGGCACTCTCCTCCGTTCTGGAATTATTGACCAACGTGGAAAAATGAGATTTAAAGGTAGAATATTGAAATAATTTCTGATCATTGGTTATTGTTAATTGATCATTGAGATGCTCGCGTTAAGCGAGCAAACTCCTCCTGAAGCCTTGCTGTAATTTCCCCGTTTTGGGAGGTATAGATCTCTTTACCTTCGGTATGTAAGGATTCCACCACAGTGATTTGAGTGGTGGTACCGGTGAGGAAGATCTCCTGAACTTCAGATATATTATTTAACAGAAAAGCTTCTTCTTTATATGCAACTCCCAGATCCCGGCACATCTCCAGCACAAGCTTTCGGGTAATGCCGGACAGGATGTGCGGACCTTCAGGATGAGTGTAAACTGTTCCGTCGCTGACGAAAAAAGCTGTGGAATGAGAACCCTCAGTGAAATATCCGTCGCGCACGAGCAGGTTTTCATCAAATCCACCGGCGATAGCTTCTTCATTGGACATCGTGTTCGCCAGCAAGGCAGTAGATTTTATGTCACACCTCTGCCACCGGAAATCTTCAGAAACCAAAACCTTCCAACGTTTCTCCTGAAATTTCTCCAGCTGGGCAGGAAAAGCATACATGAGAAATGTAGGTTTGGGGTCATCAGGAAAATAATGAGTCCGCGGCGCGGCACCACGTGAAACCTGGATATAGACCGCAGCATCAGAATCTGACAGTCCGGCGCGGGAAAGGACTTCGAACATTAAGGTCTCTAAAATGCTAAAATCGAAAGGAATTTTTATTTCTCCCAGGCAGTACTTCAGCCGATCCAAATGATCCTGCAATCTGAAAGGTTTTCCGCGGTAAAAAGGTGTTACCTCATAGATCCCGTCGCCAAACATGAAGGCTCGGTCGAATACAGAAACTGTTGCTTCCTGAGGAGGCATCCAATTGCCGTTTAGGTAGACTTCGGAGGGGTAGTTTTTTTTGTTCTTCATCTGGTTTAAAAACACTTTCCGAATTTACGGAAGGGCATTTAAATAAATTCTAATATTCCCGGATTTGTTCTTGATATATGCGGCCGTTTTTTGTAAGCTGTGAAAAGAATTTTGTCTCACTAAAAATTTGGTGTTTTTCGATCGGAGTACTCAAGGTTTCACATGAAGCAAACAAAGCAAAAACTTAAGAGCACGAAGAAATGGTTACTCCATTGCTGCAACCTAAAATTTCAAAAGAACTCTCCAATCCCCTTTTTTACTGATAACTTATACCATATTCAATATACATTATACAATTAAAAAAGGTTTCACACAAAGCAAAAAAAGTTAAAAATTAAGAGCACAAAGAAAGGACTACTCAATTTGCTGCAACTTCTATTATTTCAAAAGAACTCACCAACCCCTTTTTTACTAATAAATTATACAATATTCAATATACATTATACAATTAAAAAGGTTTCTCGCAAAGGCCGCAAAGCTTTAGCGCAAAGAGATTATTCAAAATTGAAGCTGGAAACCTGGAACCTGGAACCCGGAAACCTTCAATTTTAAACCTTAGACCTCAGACCTTAGACTTTAAAAAAAGCCCTTCGAATTAACGAAAGGCTATTTTCCAGTTTAGAAATTATTTGAAAACTATTCCTGTGCTAATTCCTTTTCCAACTCCCGCACTGCGGTTTCAATCTGTGGATCCTTTCCATTAAGAAAATCATTGTAAGGCAATGGTACCATGATATCCGGTTCCAGCTGCAGGTTTTCTGTAGGTCTTCCTTCAGCGCCAATTGTGGCTACCATGGGAATTCCGAAGACGATGGTAGGATCAATTTGTCTTTCCCACCAAACTGCGGTTCCGGTGCCGGGAACGGGCATTCCGACAAGTTTCCCCAGGTCATTTTGTTTGTAGACATAAGGAAAAATAAAAGCATCACTGTAATTCCCTTCTCCCATCACCACAATACTCGGTTTGGTCCACCTGGCCATCGGCTCTCCGCCTTTCACCACATTGCCCTGTGGGGCGAACTTCAGATATTCTTTTCCGCTAAGGAAGGTGTTGAGATCATCATGCAACCATCCGCCGCCGTTGAATCTGGTATCTACTACCAGGGCTTTTTTGTCAATATTTCTTCCGAGGGCATTTTCATACACATCCCTGAAGCTGCTGTCGTTCATTCCGCGGATGTGAAGGTAACCCAGTTGCCCGTTACTCAAAGAGTCTACCATCTCCTCCATCATATTAACCCATCTTCTGTACATTAACTGGCTCTCCTCTCCGGTAGAAAACGGCTGCACTTTCTCATCGAAAGTGCTATTTCCTCTCTTAATTGTAAGTAGTGTATTCTTGTCATTGAGACCCAGGAGGTATTTGTTCCAGTTGTCATTGGCAGCAATTTCCTCTCCATTGATCTTCACAATTACATCGCCTGCCTTTACTTTGGAAGTGGCCTTATCTAAGGGTCCTCCCGCAAGTACTTCAGAAATCTTTATTCCCTCGCCGGAGTACTTTTCGTCGAAAAGCAAACCAAGAGCAGCAGATTTGAGTCCGTTATTCTCGGGACGGTATCTGCCACCGGTATGAGAGGCATTGAGTTCGCCCAACATCTCACTCAGCAGCTGCTGATAGTCATAGTTGTTATTGATGTAAGGCAGGAACTTCGAATACTCTTCCTTATACATCTCCCAATCCACACCGTGCAATTCAGGGTCATAGAATTTCTTCTTGACCTGCCGCCATATATGGTCGAACATATATTTTCTTTCGGCTTCGGCATCCACCAGCATATCTCCGGCAATGGTAATATTCTTCACTTCACCACTTTCTGCATCAACCTTAACAAGCTTTCCGTTGTTGCTCAAAAATATAGTCTTGTCATCTTCACTGATCTCAATACCACTAGGAGAGCCACCCAATTTCGCAAGGATCTTTGTGTCTCTCGTACGCGGCTCTGTCACCCAAAGGTCATAGCCCTTTTCAAAAGATGCCAGATAATAGACTTTGCTGGCGTCCTTGTTGAGCACATAATCGCTGATACTGGCACTGTTGATGGTCAACTTCTCTCTACGGTACTCCAGATTGTCGAGATTCAGTACGAGCGGCTTTTTATCTTCAGGCTTCTCTTTTTTCTTTTTGGGTTTTTTTTCTTCCTCTTCCTTTGCTTTCTTCTCCTCCTCTTCTTTCTCCTTTTTCTCTTTGGTAGTTAGTAGCTCAAATTCTTCCTTGCTCAGTTTGAACTTATCGTAAGCTTCCTGATCAAAGAAAACCCCGTAGATATCCACTTCCCTGCTGCCTTGAAGTGCCAGAGATTTTCTTCCTTCCTTGCTGCTCTCGTAGGTCATCATTTTTCCGTCCATTGCCCATTTAGCGTTGGACTCACCAAACCCGCTGTTTATTGGATGGAAGATCTCACCAGATCCGTCTGCTTTAATTAAAGCCACATTGTTGTTGAAAAAGTAGCCTTTTTGATCATCAATAAGCAACCAGCGGCTGTCTGGGCTCCAACTGTACGACCAGTCCCCATCACTGTAGGAGTAGTTTCTGCCTTCAGGATGAACAGTGGATTTCTTCCCGGAATCAAGGTCAAGCACTTTCAGGATGTTCCTTTCTTCTATAAAAGCGATTTTCTTCCCATCGGGCGAATATTTCGGCTGAAATTCTTCTGCTTCCGTAGCAATTACAGGTTCAGATTTAAGCACTGTAGAGGCATAGAAATATTGCTCTTCGGGACGTGACAGAGTAACTTTATACACATTCCAGCTGCCCTCTCTTTCACCGGAAAACAACAAGGTCTTTCCGTCTTCAGACCAGCTGATCATCCTTTCCTGCTCCGGAGTATTAGTGACCCTTTTAGTACGGGAATCATCCACACCGGTTACGAACACTTCTCCGCGGTTCACGAAGGCGATCTCTTTATTATTTGGAGACACCGCAAATTCTGTAACAGAATTGATATCCATATTCTTCACAGGCTCATAACCCGAATCACTCATCACCTTTACCTCCACCTTCTGAGCCTTTGCGCCCGGACTCAAGGTGTAGATGTCTCCCTTCCAGGAAAACGCGAGTTTATTATCATCTGAGATTGTCAAATGCCTAACCGGAAAATCCTCGAATTGTGTTAGCTGCTCTTCATTACCTCCCGAAAGTGACATTTTATAAAGGTTTTGTGTGCCGCTCTTTTCGTTTAGATAAAATACTGCGGAAGCATCTGCACTAAAAACAGGCTCCCTGTTTTCACCTTCAAAACTGCTGAGTTGTTTATAGGTGTTATTATTAATATCGAACAACCAGATGTCCCTGGTGACCGAAGAAGTATGGTGCTTTCTCAGGTCGTCTTCATAGCCTTTGCGGTCTTCAAAAACCAGTTGAGAACCGTCTTTGCTGAAGTTCGCATCATCGGCCCCGGCTGCGGTAAGTAGTAGTGGTCTTCCTCCTTTTACAGGAATGGTATAAAGGTTTTTAAATAGTCCCGGGCTCGGAAATCTTACACTTTCTGCCGGTGCATTACGACCACTGCCAAAGAGCACTTTTGCATCCTCTGCAGTGAAATCGTATGGCAGGTCATCTGTGCTGTTAAATGTCAGTCTTACCGGTGCACCACCCGTGGCGGGCATGGTGAAGACGTCAAAATTCCCGTAACGGTCGCTGGCAAAGGCAATGGTTTTCCCATCGTTGCTCCATACCGGCCAGCCATCATAGGCATCTCCGGTAGTAATGGGCACGGCTGTACCGCCATTTTGAGCCACCCGATACAGGTTACCCATGTAGCTGAAAATAATGGTATTCCCGTCAGGGGAAATACTTGGAAAACGCAGCCAGTGCGCCGCCTCCTGCGCAGTCACTGAAGTTGAAAAAATGGCAATAAAAATTGCCAGGAAAAATCTTTTCATGAAATCTGAATTTTGGAAGGTTTAAATATAAGTAATTGGGAGAAGAAAAAACAGGTGAAGAGTAGCTAAGGAAGAAGTCTGTTTATTCTGATTTTAAAGTAAAATTAAGGTGAAAAATGCGGCTGTGAGAATAACCGATAGGATGAAAGCCAATATTAACTTCCTTTTTTCTTTCTTAGCTTTAAGCCTGATCTCTTCTTTAATTCTTTTTAACTCCTGAGGATCAATCTTATCAAATTCGATTTTAGTCTTACCCGATTGAGATCTTATCAGGTCTTTTATATCTCTGAATTTTCTCTTGCCCAGTTGTCCCCTGTTGTATTTAAGGCTCTGGTTCGCCTGAGACATACTTCCTTCGCCGCCCATATATCTTTAATTTTTTTAGGTTCTTAAGTAGCTAAACTTTTGAGCTGTTTAATCAGATTCCAGTTTAATTAAGCCCTCATATGTAAAAGGGATCTTAATTATAATAGCTGAATCCTCTCTCCATTTTTTTTCATTTAATCCTGTTATTTCCTGGACAATTTCAGATTCTATGATCCAGCCGGTTTCAGAATCCAGAATATAGGTTGCTACCATATTTCCGTTTGAACTAATCCTGAAAAACTCTCCATTCATTTCTGTAAATGACTCATTTTTATCAGATACAGTTTCAGAATTTATTTTAATTATTGTTTGGTTTTGATCCCTCTCCAGAAGCTCAAACTGGTTGTTTAAGGTTACGCCGGAGATGGTTTCAAGCCTGATTGTATTATTCCAGACATCACCGACTGTGACCGGCCCTTTTGGATATATTGCTGTAAACATTTCAAGTGAACCTTTCATAGCTTTTTCTCCAAAGGTCTGTTTCAAAGTATATACAGCATGAGCCTGATCAAGTTTGGGAATATCCAAATCCAGACCTAGCAAGTTGTCAAAAAGATTTTCCATTTCAACATCTTTAACTATACCATATTCGGAAATAGATGCCTCAAAGGGTGATTTGGTCATTTCTTTCATGATCAGGTCGAAGACACTCAGGGAATCTGTTTTTTCAGTATCTGCCGAAAATGTAGTATCACCCATACTTGCTGAAAAGTGCACAGTCTGAAAGTATATTTCAAGGCGATATAATGAATCTGTTTTTTCTTTTACCTTAAAACGCATTTTCCCGCCGTAGATAGCATCTGTCACAGATAATTCTCCCTGAATATCCTGAGTCATCTTTACATGTGTCGTGTTGTTGTGATAGTACGACTCATTGATTAACAGATTTAATTTTAATTCCTGTGCATTGGATAGTTTTGCACCGATTAGTGCCAGGAAAACTAAAAGCAAAATTTTTCTCAATATTTAAATTTTTGACTGCTTTCTAATATGCTCTATAAGTCATTAATTCACCATTCCCGAAACTTGCAACTTTACCCACGTTTCGCTGGTAATAATTAAGGTATTCGGTCAACTTTGTCTCATCTCTGTTTTTTAATTGACGAGCTTTCATAACTAACAAACCTGAATATTTCTTTCCGGTGTTTCCAATTCACCGTTAAGCTCAACTATTTCATATTCCCACGATTGGTCCGAATTTACCCATGTATAACCGACCGTCGGATTTTTTGGCATAATTAAATTTTCGGTTTCTGATTTTGTATCATAGTAAAGAACACTACCGTTTTCAATTCTATAAAAAGTTTCTACTTTTTTACCCCAGGAATATTCTATAATTCGGGTACTATAGCTTTTTCCATTGATTTGCTTTGTACGTGAAATGTCCTTGTGGTTCACAAAAGCATTGGAATCAGTATAATTGAAAGTAGAATTTTCTGAACCTATTGGATAATAGGTATGAATATCGGTCTTGTCAAAGGTTTTCTTCATTGCGCAACCAGAAAGCATCAATAGAAGAAAAAACAGGATCTTTTTCATTTCGAACGGTTTAGTAAACAGGGTTTCCTGAAATTCGCTTTGATTCACTCACTGCTATTAAAAAATGCTTCCAACATATTTTACAAATGAACCTTAATTAAATCGGCTGCTTCTGTTTGACCTGTTTCCAGGGCCAGATCATACGCGGACTTATTTTCTTTGTTTTTTAGCGTTAGATTTGCTCCATTTTCGATCAACAACTTTACTATAGCAGTATGCCCATATCTCGCTGCTTCTCCAACCGGGAAGTCACCTTCTTCATCAACATTATTAACATCGGCACCCTGTTCAATCAAAAACTTTACAATTTCATAATGACCTACAGATGCCGCATGTTCTAAAGGGGTTGCTCCGTCCATGGCTTTTTTGTCAATATCAGCACCTTTTTCGGCCAAATACTTTACTATTTCGATATGGCCGTTTCTTGCTGCTATTCTTATTGGAGTAAATCCTCTGAAGCCTTCATAATTCACATCTGCTCCACTCTCCACCAAAAGCCTGACAATTTCGGTATACCCTTCCTGACATGGGAGAATAATGGGAGTGGAATTTCCAGGAGGAACTTTATTTTCGAGATTGACATCTGCTCCATTTTTAATGAGTAATGCTGCTATTTCATAACTGTTATCGGCTGTTGCTCTCCATAAAGGGAAAAGACCATTTTCACTGAATTCATTTGGATCTTCTCCTTTAGCCAGAAGTTTTTCAACTTTTGAGAGGTTTTCCTTTTCTACTGCTTTGTACAGTTTCTGGGAAAAACCTGAAAAAGTGGTCATCAGGATAATAAGCAGGAGTAAATTATTTTTCATTTTTGGGTGGTTATAAATTGGACTGAGGCATTTGATATATTAGCGGGGAATTTCATTTGAAATGAACCAGATAAATTTAAATCTTCCTGCTTTTGATCAATTTCTTTATTTTTTTTGACGGCTTCATGTTATTACTGGAAACAGCACAATAATCAACTAATATTTCTTCTGCCCTGGTATAGATTTCTTCTTTATTCAATGCCGTATCTCGATTTTCCAGAACAACTTTTGACATTGCTGCCAAATATAATCCCAGCAAATCGGGATTCCCTTTTGTTAGTTCCATAGCCTGCTCCCCAATATCAAAAGTATATTCAGGTGTTCCCTGCATCCATTTCAGTATGTATTGAATGGAGGTTAATCTATTTAGCTCTGCCTGATCCGCAGGATTTTCAAAGAGAAAATTTGCCGCCATTAATACATTGTTCTTTTCTGTTTCATAGCTTTCTATGGTTTTAAATTCATAATTAGCTAATTGGTTGAAGTTTTGACTAAATGACAAATATTGTACGAAGGCCAGAGCAATGATTACAAAAGATTTTTTCATTGGGTTTAGTTTTGGTTAAATACATTTATTTTCTCTTCTTCTGGAAGAACAGAGAAGAATATTATCCTTAAAGTAAATCTATTAAAATTTTGTTAAAGAAGATTACGGAAATCCGTAAATAAGTGGTGAAACTTCAGAAAATTAGCTGTTGTAAATGCGCTTCTAAAATGCCATTTTTGGGAGGTGATTGTTGTGTAACAAAAAAGCGGCTGGAAAAAATTCCAACCGCCTTTATATTTTGCACAAAATGAATTCTCAGGAAACCACCTGCTGCTGCACCCATAGTGAAAACTGACTCTCATAGATTCTGGTGAGGATGATCACTGCCGACCCTATCCCCACGTACCACCAGGAGTAATCATCCCGCTTTAAATGCATCCAGCCAATGCCGGCCAGAATAAAGTAAGGGATCATCAATAGTAAATTTGGAATAAGCCAGGCTTCACCAAAGATCACAATCGCCTTCATTACTATATAGAACAGACTGTAAAAAAGAATGATCTTGGTAA
This sequence comes from Salinimicrobium xinjiangense DSM 19287, assembly GCF_000423585.1. Lineage (GTDB taxonomy): Bacteria > Bacteroidota > Bacteroidia > Flavobacteriales > Flavobacteriaceae > Salinimicrobium > Salinimicrobium xinjiangense. Next base: position 163,879 of record NZ_KE384056.1, on the reverse strand, counting down.
TGATCACCAGGTTTCTGTGTGACATAAATTACCTGTAATTTTTTGGTGCCTGCCTTAGATTCGTCTGCTGTTCGAAGCCATAGCCTATCTGCAACAGTTTTTCTTCTTCAAAAGGTTTGACTATAAAGGTGATACTTTTTGGCTCACCTGTTTTCTCAAGACCCGCAGGAACCGCAAGCGCTGGATATTTAGCCACAGCGGCATAGGCTGCATGGTAATTATTCATGGAAGCTACTGCATCCAGATTATGCTGCTGCATGGGTTCGTCAAAGAACCTTCTTCCGTTTTTCTCAAGTTCAGCAGAGATCCGCTCCAGCTCTTCTGCACTCGTGGTATCGGCTACTACATTATGAAATAGCTGCTGTCCGTAAGGAGCTCTCAACAGAGTATCCTTCTCATTGTACTTCACTATAGCTTCGACGTTCTTGAAGGTAACTTCCTCACCCGCCTGTTTAGAAAGATATTCCTGCATATCCTTCTTCATATCCGCATTTAAAAGGGTCAGAAAATTATCAAGTGGCACCCGGGGTGCCTCAAATTCAATGATTACCGCGCCTTCATTTCTCATTTGCTCTACGGCGGAATTGTATAAGGAATCTGTAAGGAGAGATTTCATTACTCCAATTCTTTTTCCTTTAAGTGCTCCAGAAGAAAGACCTTTTACGTAATCCTTTCCTCCTTCTACAGAAGCGAAATCTTCCACGTCTTTTCCGGTTAAAGCATTCAGTAAAATTGCATTATCAATTACCGATTTAGTCATGGGTCCGGGTGTGTCAAGGGTACTGGAAATAGGAACAATCCCGGTGCGGCTTAATAATCCGATGGTGGGTTTTAAACCTACTACTGAATTCTTGGAGGCAGGAGAAAGTATCGACCCCGCTGTTTCAGTACCTATCGCAGCTACGGCATAATTGGCAGCAACGGCAACTCCGCTACCGGCACTGGAACCACCGGTTTCGAACTGTTTTCTTCCGTAGGGGTTCAAAGTTTGGCCGCCAATGGCACTATAGCCTAACGGACAGCCGTCACAGAAGTAATATGCCCATTCACTTAGATTCACCTTGCCAAGAACAAGAGCCTTATGTCTTTCCAGGCGATCCACTATAAATGCATCTTTTACAGGCTGATTTTCGGCCAGGGCTAAAGCTCCCGCAGTGGTCTTCATGTTTGCCGTATTAATATTATCCTTTAGCAGAATTGGCATTCCATAAATGGAATTTTCATTCACCGCCGGTGCGCCCCTTTGATCCAGCTGTCTGGCCTCCTCCACTACATTGGGATTAAGGGCGATAACTGCATTTAATGATTTGTTGTTGTCGCTTTCAATCTGCCTGATACGGTAAATGTAAAAGAGCGTAAGATCTTCATAGGTAAGTTCTCCTGCCTTTATGGACCGCTGTAATTCAGGAATTGTTCTTTCAAGGACAATTGGCTTCAACCTTTCATATTTTTCCGAAGAAAAGTTTGCGAGATCTGCTTCAAAAGGAGCCCAAATGTTGTTCTTGTCGAGATATTTTGAATTGATCAATTTAAAGCGCATTCTTTCGACCTCATGAGTCTCTTGTTCTTCAAGCTCGGCCGTTTCATCTTCTGCCTCCCAGCGAACCTGGGGAGCTACTTCGGTTTCTCCCTGTTTGGGATCTACTTTGCAGGAAAAGATTATGGCACTAAAAACGAATAGCAGGTAAATTTTTTTCATGGAGAAGGGAGTTTATTTTTTAAAGAAAGAGTCTACAAATTCGTATTTATTGAAAACCTGGAGATCTTCCACTCCTTCTCCAACTCCTATGTATTTCACAGGGATCTGGAATTGGTCGCTTATACCTATTACTACACCACCTTTTGCTGTACCGTCGAGTTTTGTAACGGCAAGGGATGTAACTTCAGTGGCGGCGGTAAATTGTTTGGCCTGCTCAAAAGCATTCTGCCCTGTAGAACCATCGAGCACCAGAAGGACTTCATGAGGAGCATTATCCACTACCTTTTGCATCACTCTCTTCACTTTGGTAAGCTCATTCATAAGATTCACCTTATTGTGGAGTCGGCCGGCGGTATCGATGATCACCACATCTGCATTCTGCTTTACTGCGCTCTGAACCGAGTCAAAAGCCACGGAAGCAGGATCGCTTCCCATTTTCTGTTTCACGATAGGCACGTCAACCCTGTCTGCCCATACCTGTAACTGGTCAATGGCGGCAGCTCTAAAGGTATCGGCTGCACCGAGAACTACCTTTTTACCCTCTTTCTTAAACTGATATGCAAGCTTTCCAATTGTCGTGGTTTTACCCACTCCGTTGACTCCCACTACCATGATCACATACGGCTTAACATCTGTAGGTACATAAAAATCAGTAGCTTCGCCCGAATTGGTTTCGGCCATCAGGGCTGCAATTTCCTCCCGCAGGATCTTGTTAAGTTCATCTGTACCCAAAAATCTGTCCCGGGCCACGCGTTCCTCAATACGGTTAATGATCTTTACGGTGGTACCCACACCCACATCACTACTTACCAGTATATCTTCAAGGTCATCAAGTACCTCATCATCAACTTTGGATTTTCCGGCAACGGCTTTACCAAGTTTGGAAAAGAAATCATTTTTTGATTTTTCGAGGCCTTTATCAAGATTCTCCTTTTTCTCCCGGGAGAACATTTTTTTAAATAAACTCATTATTTGATTAGGTCTTTATTTAAACAAACCGGTACCGCCTGCAAGAGAAGCTCACCGGAGGTAAATATACACAAAAACAAAAAGCCGTCCCGATAGCTACCGGGACGGCTTTAAAATAATTCGAAATAACTTATTTTTTATTCAGGAAGTCATTTACCATTTCAGGAGCCATAATAGCTTCCACAAATGTATAGGAACCGGTCTTAGGTGACTTTACCATCTTAATGGCTTTAGTTAACCTTTTTGACCCTGTCTGTAATGTTGCTACTGATTTCTTTGCCATGACCTACTTATTTAATTTCTTTATGAACCGTCATCTTCTTTAGAATAGGATTGAATTTCTTCAACTCCATTCTATCTGGCGTGTTCTTTTTGTTTTTGGTTGTAATATATCTTGAAGTACCCGGTTTTCCGGATGTCTTGTGTTCTGTACACTCTAATATAACCTGAACTCTGTTACCTTTCTTTGCCATTTTACTGCGTCTTAGATATTAGATTTACTACTTGTTTAAAAAGCCTTTTGCGCGGGCATCTTTAATTACTGCAGCAATTCCTTTTTTATTAATTGTCTTAATTGCAGAAGTAGATACTTTCAAAGTGATCCATTTATCTTCCTCAGGGATATAAAAACGTTTTTTAACCAAATTGGCGTCAAATTTACGTTTTGTTTTGTTCATCGCGTGGGAAACATTGTTTCCTACCATTGCTTTCTTACCTGTAAGTTCACAAACTCTTGACATTGCTCTATACTTTAACTCGTTATTTCAAAACAGGCTGCAAATTAACGATTTTTTTACCTAATAGCCAATAAGGAAACAAAAAATATTTTTTGAAACTCCTCTTTAACATTGCTTCGGAAAAACCTCCCAAAAATGGCACTTTTGACACCTCTTCCTGAAGCTTTTATATTTCTTCGAAAGAAAAAAAATTCTGAAGCCGACTCCTGAAGCATTTTCAAAACGCCTGAAGCAGAAGAAGAATAGGTTTTTTTATATCCAACCACTGTCAGGACTTTTAAGCCGCTGACAGGGTTAAATTTAGAACCAGGAGCCAGGAGAATTGCTGAAATGATTTGAAGATGAGCTGATTTGAAGATTTGCTTTTTCAATAGGATTTCAAATATCACCCATAAACCTGAATTTGATAAACCTTAGTTATTCAAACCTGTCGAATATTAAATTCTGTACCTAAAGGCACAGGTTCCAACTGGCCGATTTCCCTCTACCTATATTAACCTATGGGACTTTTTTATATTATGGGAAATTTTAAAATACCAAGCTACAAATCTGGTTAAAGCACCTGAATTCTTTTATCCTGAAATAATTAAAATAATGATTAATGCATATTTTCCTGTCCCTTTAGGGACAACATATCGGTAGAATTTAAATTTTCGTAGTGATAACCGTGCCTTTAGGTACGGAATATAAAAATGGAACAGGTAAAGACCTATGAAGTATGACATTTTTGAGGCCAAAAGACCATTCTTGGTTTCAGAAGAAGAACAGATTTTTTTGTTTAAACCGCTGTCAGGGCTTCAAGCCGCTGACAGGGTTAAATCCAGACTAAAGTTGCAGAAGGCAAAACCACTGTCAGGGCCTCAAGCCGCTGACAGGGTAGACATCAACTTCCTCTTCTACTGAAAAAATATCTGTGCATCTGTGGCTTAAGGAGAAAACCTCCAAGGACTAAAAAGACCCTTGCAGGTTAGTCCGTTTCCAATGACCTGTTTTTGTTTTTTCGTCAACCGGTCCACCAAATAAACCGCTGTCAGGGCTTCAAGCCGCTGACAGGGTTATATTAGTTTCCCAGGCAAATTAGAAAATATCTTTGTATCGGTGTTTTAAAGAGAAAAACCTACAAGGACTAAAAAAAGACCTTGCAGGTTTGGCTTCCTCTCTTTCTATATATTTTCGAGAACTGAAATTTCTATAGTAGAGTTGACCCGGTATTTTAAGGAAAATCTTGATCCTTGATTCTGGCAGCGCAGAGATCCTGATTCTTTTCCCGTCAACACTAATTTTGAATCCTGAATTTTAAATCTTGAATACTTTTAATCCTTGGTAATTTCCTTCAGGATCATCTCGAAGGATTTTTGTACAGTCTGTTTCACCACCTGATCCCGGCTGTTCCCAAAAAGGAACTTTTTAGAATATACTTTTTCGGGTGTGGCAAGACCTATATATACTGTGCCTACTTCGGCCTCGCTGTCTCCTTTTGTAGGTCCTGCATTTCCGGTAGTGGAAAGTGCATAATCTGTTTTAAAGAGTTTTCTGGCATTTTTTGCCATGGCTTCGGCCACTTCAGCACTGACTACACTAAATTTTTCAATCAGTTCTTTTCTTACTCCCAGAGTTTCTATTTTAATTTGAGTCGCATAAGAAACGATCCCTCCTTTAAAACAGGCCGATGCTCCGGGGTGTGTGGTAAATTCGGCTGCAAGGGCCCCGCCGGTACAGCTTTCGGCTGCCGAAAGGAATTCTTTCCGGGAGCTAAGCAGTTTGCTTATCTGCACCGCGATTTTTTCATCTTCCTCCTGCTCATCGGCGATAAGATCCCCTAACAATTCATAAAGTCCCTCCACCTGTTTTTCTACAGAACTAATGAGTTCTTCTTCATTTTTCCCCTTTCCCGAGAGACGCAAACGAACACTTCCGAGATCGGGCAGGTACGCAAGTTTGATATGTGAGGGTAATTTCTCTTCGTAAGCGGCAAGCTTATTGGCTATAGCGCTCTCACCTTCTCCCCTGGTGAGAATGGTCTTGTGATAAATAAAAGGTCGGTGGTATTTTTCCTGAAGCCTTGGGATCACCTCCACTTCCATGAGATTATTCATCTCATAAGGCACGCCGGGTAAGGAGATAAAAACTTTATTTCCCATTTCCATCCACATTCCCGGTGCCGTACCATATTTATTATGAAGCACCCTGGCTTTTGACGGGACCATGGCCTGTTCCCGGTTGAGATCGGAAATCGGGGTTTTCTTATACTTTTTAAAAAGCTCTTCGATATGCGCCAGCACCTTTTCATTCACCACCAGCTCATCATCGAAATATTCGGAAAAAGTATATTTGGTAACGTCATCTTTGGTGGGGCCAAGACCCCCGGTAAGAATGATTATGTCTGCCCTGCCCGAAGCTTCTTTTAAAGCTGTTAAAATATGCTGCTTTTCATCCTGAATTGAAGTGATCTGGCAAACCGAAATACCTATAAGGTTAAGCTCCCTTGCAATAAAAGCGGAGTTGGAATCTACTATTTGTCCTATAAGTATTTCATCTCCAATGGTAATAATTTCTGCAGTCATTACAAGTCAAAATCTTCCTTCAGTTCTCTTTCTGCTTTTTTGTATTTATCTGTAATAATACGACCGGCTTCATGAACTTCAGCTTCATTTTTTCCGGCCTTTGACCATTCTTCAATAATTTTTATCTGAGGCATGAGACCCAGCCCGAACATTTGAAAATTGGGCTTCATTTTGTGTGCGTATTGATAAGCCTGAGGTGCATTGCCTTCAATGATAGCCTGGTTCATCCCTTCAAGATCTGGCGGGATTTCTTCGAGAAAGGTCTGTACCACGACTTTGACAAAATCCTGGTCGCCACCGGCCATTTCCTCGACACCTTCTAAATTGTAGTTGCTCATTTTACCTGTATTGAAAATATTTGTTTGTCTTCTATAAACCCGGTGAGTACATCATTTATCGCCACCGGTCCTACTCCTGCGGGAGTTCCCGTAAAAATCACATCCCCTATCTTCAGCGTAAAATACTGCGAAATATATTCAATTATTTCGTCAATCTTCCATAACATGTGAGAAGTTGTGCCTGTTTGCACCACCTCAGCATTCTTCTCAAGACTGAAGTTAATGTTGTTAAGGTCTTTAAAATGGGATTTTTCGATCCACTTTTCTCCTATTACAGCCGAACCGTCAAAAGCCTTGGCTTTTTCCCAGGGCAAACCTTTTTCCTTTAATTTCTTCTGAAGGTCCCTCGCAGTAAAATCAATTCCCAGTCCTAATTCATCATAATATTTATGTGCGAATTTCTGCTGAATGTGTTTCCCGATCTTGTTGATCCTTACCAGCAACTCTACCTCGTAATGAATGTCGTTCGAAAACGGAGGAATAAAGAAAGGTTGCTTCTTAAGAAGAATTGCGGAATCGGGCTTTAAAAATATCACCGGCTCCTCTGGCCGCTCGTTTTTAAGTTCAGCGATATGTTCGGTGTAGTTGCGGCCAATACAGATTATTTTCATTAAAGAAAAATATAGAGGTTTTTGGTTATTTCATCTGGGATTTTTGGTTCCCGGTTTCAAAGATATAAATTTTAAGGACCTGCATTAGAAGCTTAACTGAAGATTCACAGAGAGACCGGTATTCTCCGGCACATAACGGCATACGCCGCCAATACAAATAAGCCCTCCTCTTTGCCTTCCATAGTTAAATGCTATTCTCGCACTTCCATGCGAATAGCTTCCTCCAAAATTGTAGTAATGAAAAGCGGGGTCCCCGCCGTAATTCCACGAATCGGCTGCATAAATTCCAATTGTTGGGGAAAAATTATATTCCAATAAGCCTCCAGCCCAATTTCCACGATCATTCTTTGTCCAGAGATGCTGAAGTTCCAGCCGTACAGATCTACCTCTTCCTAATCTATAGGTGTTTTCAATTACTCCAATACCGGCATTGATGAAATAAAATCCCAGCGGACTACCTATAGTTACCCCCTCATCAATTTTAATATCTGTTATGGAATATATCCCGCTCCATTCCTTATTCCATCGTTTTCTGACACTAAAGCCCACTTCCCTGAAGTAGGTCTCTCCTCTGGAAAAAAATTCCGAAGTATAGGTATTATCAGGAATGTCAAATTTTGAGTCCAGTCCGGCCCAATTTGAATAATTGAATTCAAATTTAGTTCCATACTTCCCGCCTAAAAATGACTTTTTAGGCAGAGAAAAAAATAGATCTATTTGAGCTCCAATCTCTCCCGCCTGTCTTTGAGAAGTTAAAAGCAAGAGTCGTGGTTGGGAGCTGTAAACATATATGTTGTTGAGCAGATAATCATGCTGTTTGGTGAGGGCTGGAACATAATTTATAAGCTGGCGGTTATATTGATTGCCCTCGGCCAGTCTGTCTGAATAAAAACTGAAGTTTTCCAGTCTTCTTAAAGTCGCATTAATTCCGAAGCCGGGAATTGCATATCCAAAATTCAGAAGCCAGGCAGATCCTCCAAAAGTTTCCCGTTGATTAGTTATGGACCGGTTATACACCAAAACATCAGGCTGTTTATATACTGCTTCCAATTCAGAAAAGAAATTAGCGAAATTAAAATTCACTCTTCCTGAAAAAGCGGTGACAGAAGCAGGTACATTTTCAAATTCTCCTGCATTTTGGAATCTGTTTACCACACTTGCACCTAAACCGAGATCATAAGCTTCGGCTCCTGCCCAGGAAGATAGATCAAGATTAACATCTAAGCCCCCAATGGTTCCTTCGGATGTTTCAAAGCCGACTCTTTGTTCACCAAATAATGCTGTTAGCTCAAGATGTTCAATTCCCCTAAAGCCTAATCTTATACCTTTCATAGCATTATTAATCCCCAGCTGCCTGTCCTCCCAAAACCTCAGAATTAAACCGCTGCCAAACTGCTCATAAAAATATCCTGCTGTCACATCCAAAATCTCATTTTTATAGCCTGCGTAATAAGAGGCAATTTCATTTCCCTCCAGCCGGGGATCGTAACCGAGTAAGGGAGTGGGGAGATAAGCTTCATACTGCAGGCCCGCCGTGAAACCCTGATATTCAAAATTGAAAGTGAAATAATTATTTGATCGGAAATTTTCGGGAGGAGCCGTGAATTCTAATTCCTCATCATCCTGTAACCATTGAGAATTGGATTCGAGACTGCCATAAAAGTTTAGGTTTTCCTGAGAGAAGGCCAGGAATGGCAGGTAAAGAAGCATGACGAAATAAAGAGTTTTCCTCATACCCGGTCCCTAATGATGTTATCGGGAAAATTCCAGCAGTTTTTCATACAAAATATCTTCAGATCCGGGAGAATAACCGGAATGTTTGTACAGAATTTTATTATTTCTCACAACCAGGGTTAAAGGAACAGTTGCCGCACCCAGGGCTCTTCTCAGGTCATTATTGGTATCCAGCAGCACCTTGTACTTCCAGCCTTTCCCCCTTACCATAGGGCGTACCCGGTTAACGGTTCGTGGATCATCTATAGAAATGGCATAGAGCTGAAGGTCAAATTCATTTTGCCAATCTTCATAGTGGAGAGTAATAGCTTCCAATTCATTGATGCAGGGTACACACCAGGTAGCCCATAAAGAAAGGATAACTGTTTTCTCTTCAGATATTTTTTGCAGATCAACCTGCTTTCCCTCAAGATCTTTTAAAACAAATTGCGGCATCTCGGCCTGTGAAAAGCCGTATTGAATTACGAAACAAAAAATCAGGCTCCACCACTTGTTCATTCTCTTTTTTTAAAAAATTTAAGAAAGAAATTTATACATAAAACTCTTAACTCCCTAATAATTAGTGTAATAATTTTAGGAAAATTTAATTTATTATAAAATTTTAGTTTAAATTCATAAATCAAAATTGGGGGAGTCATGAAATATTCACAGTCATTTAACAGTTTAGCCGGTTTAATTATTACAGTTATTTTTCTTTTTTCCTGCAGCAGCGACGATGCTTCCGGAGAAGGAGGTAATACAAGCGGACCAGGTTCCATACAACTCAGCACAAATAACAGTACGGGTACTGCAGCTGTAAATGAAACAGTTTACTTCAAAGTAGAAGGAAACGATGGTAAGGATTATACCAGCCAAAGTACAATCTATCTTGCCGGAGAGGCACTGGAACGAAAAAGCTTTCAGTTTAGCGGGAGTGGCACTCATGAATTCACCGCAAAGATGAACAAGCTTACCAGTAATAAGATCTCCATTAATGTAAAAAAACCTCAAATTGCCTCTCAACCTGACGCAATCACACTCACCTCCAACCTTGAATCATCAAAAACAGATATTAATAAAAATGTCATATTCCGGGTATTGGGAGACAATGGATTTGAATATACCTCTCTAAGTACAATTCAGATAAATGGAGAAACCATAAGCGGAAATCAATACACTTTCAACCAGGGTGGTGAGCACGACGTTATTGCCAGTTTTAATGAACTGAATAGTAACACACTTTCCATACAGGTATCTTCATCCAATTATTTGACTGTTAGCCGTGATAAAGCTTTAAAAGGCCAGGAGGTTAATTTTCAATTTTTTGGATCCAACGGTGAAGATGCTACAGCAGATGCTACTTTCTACGTAAATGGAAGTGCTGTAAATGGGAATAGTTTTCAATCTGATACAGAAGGAAGTTTTGAAGTAACCGCTAAAGCTGCAAGTGGAGAGGAAACTGAACCAAAAACTTTTGAAGTCTTTACTCCAAAAAGAAAAGCATTGTTTGAAGATTACACCGGAACCTGGTGCGGCTGGTGCCCAAGGGTCACAAATGCTATCTTACTCCTTAAGGAAAGAACAGAGGACCTGGCCGTTGTTGCCATTCATTTTCAGGATAAAATGATGATAGATGAGTCAAAAGACCTGGTGGCACATTTTGAAGTGGAGTTTTATCCTCACGCCAGATTGAACAGAGTTTCGCAGATCCCCTTTCCCGAAGATGAAGAAGAACAGCTGTTGCTCGTATTAAATACTGCAGGAGAAGAATCTCCTTATAGTATTGCAATTAATACTGAACTGAATAATGATAAGCTTGATATTGAGGTAAAACTTGTCTCTGAAGTCCAAATACCTCAAGGCTATAAATTAGTAGTGTATTTGTTACAGAACGGTGTGATCTTTCCCCAGGAAAACTACCTGAACAACGATCCCCAAAGTCGCTGGTACCAAAAAGGTGAGCCTATAAAAGATTTTATTCATGACGATGTGTTACAGGCCTCTCTCACAAATGTTTTTGGTGATGAACTGAATGCTATTTCAGCTTTGGAAGAAGTCAGCTTTAAATTTGGAACGGTTGATCTATCTCAGTTTTCTTATTCTGCTCCGGGTAATTTTTACAACCCTAACAATTTTGAGGTGGTTGCGATAATTACAAGACCAGATAATACAGCCTTGAATGCCCAGAAGGTAACGGCGGGACACAATGTGAATTTTGAATAAAAGAAACTATTTTAATTTCGTATTCAACTTTCGCAGTTTAATTGCCGTAAGCACCTTTTTGGTGTAAAGCGGGAAATCGGCATTCTGGAACCAGCCAAAGTATCCGGGTTCCTGTTCCAGGATGTCCTCCACACTTTTGCCTTTATATTTTCCAAAGGTGAATACTTCCCGACCTTTTTTGTCGAAAGCGATAAGACCTGCTATGTCTGCACAATTTTTTTGAGAACTGAATTCTGCAAGCCATTTTACATCGTTCTGTAGTTTCTCGTCATACATGTCCAACTGGGATTTAAGCACTTCAAAAGTAGCTAAGGTATCGGCTTCAGCACCATGAGCTCCTTCGAGTTCTTTTCCACAGTAAAATTTATAGGCAGCAGAAAGTGTACGTTGCTCCATTTTATGGAAAATGGTTTGCACATCAACGGCAAGGGAGTTTTTCATGTCAAAATCGACACCGGCCCGCAGCATTTCTTCAGCAAGCAAAGGGATATCATATCTGTTGGAGTTGTACCCTGCCAGATCACAGCCTTTGATCATCTCATACACTGTCCCGGCGAGTTCTTTAAAAGTAGGCTCATTGGCTACTTTTTCATTGGTGATCCCGTGTACGGCCACTACTTCTTTTGAAATGGGTACAGTAGGATTCACCAGCCAGGTTCTGCTTTCGCGATTGCCATTAGGATAGATCTTGAGAATAGAGATCTCTACGATCCTGTCTTTTGCCACGTTGGTTCCGGTGGCTTCAATATCAAAAAAACATAAGGGTTTGGTAAGCTTCAACTCCATTACAATATCATTCAGTTTTGGTAAAGATAGTAAAAGTAGTGGTCAGTGGTCAGTGATCAGTGGTCAGAATCAGAAGTGGGCATTACGTAGTTTTAAGCAGGCAGTGTGAAAAAAGACGCTTTGCTCCCGAAGTCAGGAAAAAAGAATCAGGAGGAAGTAGAAGTAGTAAGGGTTTAAGAGCGTAGGAATATAAGTTCCGTAGGAACGATAGATTGGTAGAAGGAGTGACAGTTCGGGTTAGAGTGCCGTAGGTACGGCAGATGGGAAATTGCTGTTTCAGAAGTCTGTGAATTGGATTTATTTAAGATTCCATGTTATTTCACGCAGAGACCACAAAGAAAAATAAAGAACACAAAGAGATCAGGTCTTACAATTCTGTTGCTCCCTGATCATGTAGTTATTCGTGAATTCGCGGCAAAAAAATCTATGGCAAAAGAAAAACCACAGCGAAAATGCTGTGGTTTTGTTTACATTTTATAATGCCGATTAAAGGTCTCTCTTAGGATCAAATTTCTCCAGGTATTGTGCTACTCTTTGTACAAACTGACCTCCCAGAGCTCCATTCACCACACGGTGGTCATAACTGTGAGATAAGAACATTTTGAAACGGATACCGATAAAATCTCCCTCGGGAGTTTCAATAACAGCCGGAACTTTTCTAATAGCTCCAAGGGCAAGGATCCCTACCTGCGGCTGATTAATAATCGGCGTTCCCATGATGCTCCCAAAGGTTCCCACGTTCGTCACCGTATAGGTTCCTCCCTGTATATCATCGGGTTTGAGCTTATTCAATCTTGCACGGTTCGCCAGGTCGTTCACGGCTTTTGCCATTCCTACCAGATTGAGCTGGTCGGCATTTTTGATCACCGGAACAATAAGGTTACCATCAGGAAGGGCTGCTGCCATTCCAAGGTTAATATTCTTTCTTTTAATGATCTTATCCCCGTCAACAGAAATGTTGATCAAAGGAAAATCTTTTATCGCCTTGGCTACGGCTTCCATAAAGATTGGAGTAAAAGTAAGTTTCTCTCCTTCTCTCTTTTCGAAAGCATCTTTGTTTTTCTTTCTCCAGTTCCAGATGTTGGTCACATCCACCTCAATGAAAGACTGTACGTGAGCAGAGGTTTGCACACTGTCCACCATGTGATGGGCGATCATTTTTCCCATACGGGTCATTTCAATGATCTCATCTTCCCCGCTCACGCTTAATGGAGTTTTAGCAGGTTGTGGTGCTGCCTGTTGTTGAGAAGGTTGAGTTTGTTGTGGCTGTTGTGCCTGCGAAGCAGGTTGAGAAGAGCGGTTTTCAAGGTATCCTAAAATATCATTTTTAGTCACCCTTCCTTCTTTGCCAGATCCCTGGATCTGCTCCAGTTCTTCAAAGGAAATTCCTTCTTCTTTGGCTATATTTTTTACTAATGGAGAATAGAACCTGTTACTGTCGGCATAATCTGAAGTACTGATGCTTTTAGCTTCTTCCACCCTGCTTTCTGCGGCAGCAACAGCTTCTTCGAACTCGGGTGAAGGCACCTGTTGATCGGCCACCGGCGTCACATCTACTGCTCCTTCTCCTTCGGTTTCAATAATAGCAATGGTTTGGCCTACCTGTACAACATCATCTGCATTAAAAAGCTTTTCTACCAAAACCCCATCAACTTCACTGGGAACTTCACTGTCCACTTTATCGGTAGCAATTTCAAGAATAGCCTCATCGGCTTCAATGGTATCTCCCACTTCCTTTAACCAATTTGTAATGGTCGCTTCTGCAACACTTTCACCCATCTTGGGTAACTTAAGCTCAAACTTTGCCATATTCTTATTTCGAAGATGTTCTACATTAATTTGACTGCGAATTTACTAAAAATTCACCTCTTTTAATAATAAAAGTTCAGCAGCAAAATAAATCTTATCTGTTTTGACTGCTGATTTTCAGCCGAATTCCGGAGTAAAATTACAATTTTTATTCAGTAATGGAATCGGCCAGCAATTATGGAAATTTAAAAAGCACTTCCAGAGGTTAATTCCTGAGTGAATTTTCAAAAGGAATTCGGTTGGTGATACTTCGCCCAAGGGTGACCTCATCTGCATATTCCAATTCGTCACCTACAGAAATACCGCGGGCGATCGTACTTGTCCTTATATTAAGACCTTCCAGCTGCTTAAAAATGTAAAAATTGGTAGTATCCCCTTCAAGAGTGCTGCTAAGGGCAAAAATGATTTCTTCAATTTCACCTTTCCGAGCCTTCTCAATAAGAGACTTTATAGTGAGCTGCGACGGACCAATTCCTTCCATGGGATTGATCTTGCCACCTAATACATGATACAGCCCGCGGTACTGACTGGTATTTTCTATAGCCATCACGTCGCGGATATCTTCAACTACACAAACCATTTCCTTTTGCCTGTTTTTATTTGCACAAATCTCACAAAGTTCAGTATCACTAATGTTATGGCAATTGCTGCAGAATTTCGCTTCAGTTTTAAGATCGAGTAATGCTTTGCTTAGGGCCACAGTTTGAGATTCGGGTTGTTTTAAAAGGTGCAGCACCAGTCTCAACGCTGTCCTTCGGCCTATCCCGGGAAGCTGAGACATTTCGTCTACGGCAGCCTGTAATAATTTAGATGAAAATTCCATATACCAAAATTACTTCTTTTTAAAATAATTCTCCTAAAAAGTAGCTGTTTAAGCTATGCAGCAGATATCGGTAAGTTTTGTATTTTGCTCCCGAAATTTTAGCCCATGCAGCCCTCCTACATACTCCTTCTAATTGCCGTTTATTTTATTACGCTCATTTTAATTTCCTGGCTAACGGGAAAAAATTCAGACAACAGTACATTCTTTAAGGCGAATCGACAATCCCCATGGTACGTCGTAGCTTTTGGGATGATTGGAGCTTCTCTTAGCGGGGTCACATTTATTTCTGTTCCGGGTTGGGTAGAGGCGAGCCAGTTTAGTTACATGCAGGTGGTATTGGGATATGTGGTGGGCTATGCAGTTATTGGTCTTGTCCTGCTGCCTCTGTATTACCGGATGAATCTCACCTCCATCTACACTTACCTGGAAGACAGGTTTGGAAATTATTCCTATAAGACCGGGGCTTCCTTTTTCCTTCTCTCGCGGGTGGTTGGTGCAAGTTTTCGTTTATTCCTGGTAGCAAACGTCTTGCAAATAATTTTGTTTGACACCCTAGGAATCCCTTTTTGGGCGACGGTCATTATGACAATTCTGCTCATATGGTTATACACCTTTAGATCGGGGATAAAAACCATTGTGTATACAGACACTTTACAAACCCTCTGTATGCTAATTGCCGTTGGTGTAAGTATTTATTATGTTTCTGAAGATCTCGGAATTCAGGGCGGAAATTTGATTTCCCATATTTCCAATAGTGAGCTGTCAAAAATGTTCTTTTTTGATGATGTTAAAAGTGCCGATTATTTCTGGAAGCAATTCATTTCTGGTGCCTTTATAGCTATCGTAATGACGGGTCTTGATCAAGACATGATGCAGAAAAATCTTACCTGCCGGAATCTTGGAGATGCCCAGAAAAACATGTTCTGGTTCACCATAGTTCTGGTCTTTGTAAACCTTTTCTTTATGGCATTAGGAGTGTTGCTCACCGAATATGCCCGCGCCAATGGCATTGACGCAGCAAAGGATGACCTTTTCCCGGTGATAGCAACATCAGGAGAGCTGGGATTTGGAATAGCAGTTTTCTTTATTCTTGGATTGATCGCAGCGGCTTATAGTAGTGCCGACAGTGCTTTGACCTCCCTCACCACTTCTTTTAGTATCGATATCCTGGATATCGAAAAACGATACGCTCCTAAAAAACAGGAAACGGTGAGGAAGATCATTCATGTGGGAGTATCCATAGTACTTATCCTCGTGATCATAGCTTTCAAATATATTATACGAGATGAAAGCGTGATAGCTAAATTATTTGTATTTGCAGGTTACACCTATGGACCTCTCTTAGGTCTTTACAGCTTCGGACTTTTTACTAAAATGCAGGTAAGAGATAAACTTGTACCCATTGTGGCAATACTTTCCCCTGTTCTTACCTACTTCATTAGTATGAACAGCCTGGTTTGGTTCGGGTTTGAATTTGGCTTTTTTGTTCTTATCCTTAACGGACTGCTTACCTTCCTTGGTTTAGTACTGCTGCGTAGATAAAAGGATCAAAGTACAGGCTACCTCAACCTCTATATTATTTTCCTGAAGCAGGCGGTAAAATTCAGGATTTTCTGTACCCGGATTAAATATTACGCGCTTTGGGTTGAGAGACAGGATATAATCATAGTATTCCTCCTGCCGTGGAGGTCCAAGATATAGGGTGACAGTATGGACATCTTCAAAAGGGATCTTTTCGGTCTCAATATTCACTCCGGCCACCTCTCCTTTTCTTAATCCCAATGCAACAGTAGGAATGTTAGCTCTTTGTAATCGATTTATGGCTATATAAGCATATCGTCCCGGATTTGTGGAAGCTCCCAGAACCAATGTTTTTTTCGTCATTTCTTAATAATTTTTTCAATAAGTGTAACAAAAGCTGCGCCTCTGCAGTCTTTAAGATAAGAAATATTTCCCGCATGGGCGCGATTTGAAAAAACATTGATGGTTAGTGTTAAAAGAGCCCCATGCTAAACCCATGCATAATTTATGTGTGGGTTTTTTTAATCAGAAACTTATAGGAAAAGCCTCACTCAAAGGTTAAAGTTTATTCCTTTCTGTAACAATTATGTCTTTCTCTAGTCTCTTAGGTATATACCCTGAAGTACAAACTTTTAGAAACATTTGTTTTTATATTATGTATTGCAAGGTATTAGGCTTTAAACAATCATCATCAAAAATCAATCAAACAATGAAACATTTAATTTTAATTCTTGCACTTACAGTTGGAACCTTGTCTGCCATGGCGAACAACAACACCAATGAACTGGGCAACATAACCGGCCAGGTTATGGACAAGGAATTTGAGGAACCAATTCCCTATGCTACAATTACCGTCACGACACCTCAGGGAGAAATGGTCACCGGAGCAGTCAGCTCTGCAGATGGCAGTTTCAGGGTGGAAAAACTTAAGGATGGAGTTTATCTTTTCAAAGTACAATTCATGGGTTACAAATCTTTTTCACGAGAAGTCAAGGTAGCGGGCGGAAACAGGGACATTACCATTGGCACTATCTTTCTTGAAGCTGAAGTAGCTCAGCTGGATAGTGTAGATGTTGTTGCAGAAAGATCTACTATAGAACAACGTATTGACCGAAAAATTGTCAATGTTGGAAAGGATCTTACCACAGCAGGAGCTACAGCCAGTGAGATCATGAATAACATTCCAAGTCTTGCAGTTGACCAGGATGGAAATATCTCCATGAGGGGCAATGATAACGTAAGGATTTTGGTAGACGGAAAACCCACCAATATTCCTGCGGCACAGCTCCTGAAACAAATTCCCAGCACTTCCATTAAGAGTATTGAATTGATCACCAATCCTTCAGCCAAATATAATCCGGAAGGAATGAGTGGTATCATCAACATAGTGCTTCATAAGAATTCTAACCTGGGATTCAACGGAAATTTAAATACAGGAGTCACAGTGGGCGAAAACGTGCGGTACAACGGCTCTCTTAACATGAACTACCGCCGTGGCAAAGTAAACTTCTTTACTAACCTGGGAACCAACGGAGGAAAAAGGGATAACTATGGAATCATTGAGAACTTTACCCAGAACTACACTCAAAACATCGGACTTTTTAATGACAGCGAAGCTTATCTTTTTAAAGTTGGTTTTGATTACTATATAAATGACAAGAACACTTTCTCATTTTATACAAATCAAAATTATTATGACGGAGAACCTCGTGGGGAAGCAAATATTATTTTTGACTCACCTGCCACGGGAAATATTTTTCAGGAATTCTTTCTTATCAATGATAACAAAACCCAAACCTATAACGGAGTATTCAAAAGAGATTTTGATAAAGAAGGACATAATATAATCCTCGAAGCGAATCACAGCATTACAGATGATACGGAAGTTGCCCGCTTTGAATATTCGGGAGAAGGAGCCGGTGAATACCAATCATATCGTGATAATGTAGAGGATGACATTACCAACACCAATCTCAACCTGGATTATGAAAATCCATTATCTGATGTTTCAAAACTTGAACTGGGAGCAGAAGCAAGATTCAGAAGAAGTTCTAATGATTACCGTACCACTAATCCAAATCTGGACAATGCATTATATAATTACGACAATAACATATATTCTTTCTACTCCACTTTTGGTCAAAATTTCACAAAATGGTCCTACCAGCTGGGAGCAAGATTTGAAAGTTATGATGTAGAGGCAATTCTTGACGGGGAGCGTATTTACGAAACAGATTATTTAACACTATACCCTTCTGCATTCATTTCCTATAAATTCGATGATATGAAGACGCTTCAATTGAGCTATGGAAGAAGGGTTGACAGGCCGGGACTACACCAGGTAAACCCTGTGAGAGAGTTCTCCACTCCACGTCTTACAGGAGTAGGAAATCCCGAACTTGATCCTCAATTCACCAATTCCCTTGAAATGAACTACACCCATAACTTTAATAAAGGAAGTTTTACCGGTGGCGTTTTTTACAGGTTAATTGAAGATGAAATCAGTCAGGTGTTGATTATTGATCCCGAAGATCCTTCGAGGTTCCTGCTTACTTTCGAGAACTGGGATGATAATACTGCTTACGGAGTGGAATTAAGCGCCAGATACAAACCTTTCAGGTGGTGGAGCATTAATCCAAGTTTTGAATACTATTACAGTACAGAAAAAGGGGTTGTGGGAGATGTGTATCGTGAAGTTGAGAGCCCCGCTTACAGTTTCAGGTTAAATCAGAGTTTTAATGTGACTAAAAAGCTCACACTGCAAATGTTTGGTCTTTACCGAAGCAGTAGTGAAATGCTGCAGATCAATCCGGAAGAATTCTATTTTGTAAATGCCGGCGCACGCTACAGCTTTCTGAACGACAAAGCTACTTTAAGCCTAAACTTTAATGACATCTTTGACACCCGCGAATTCTCCTTCTACAGTGATGTCCCCTATTCTCAAAAAGGAACTTTCCGGGGAGATTCTCAAAATGTTTATGTGGGCTTCTCCTATAGCTTTGGAGGAGGAAAGAACAAGGCTTTGGATAGAAAACAAAGAGACGAAAACACAAACACAGGAGGAGGATTGTTCTAATAGATTTGTTTGATTAGCCAAAAAATCCGCAACTGAAAAGCTGCGGATTTTTACATTTTTAAGGCTTTATATAAATCTGTCGCGGTTCTTGTCTCTTGCTTCCTGAATTTTTTAAATTACCATTTAATAATGGCACTGGCCCAGGTAAATCCACTACCAAATGCAGCGAGCACTACAGTGTCTCCCTCTTTGATCTTTCCTTCTTCCCAGGCTTCAGTTAAAGCAATAGGTATGGAGGCCGCTGTAGTATTTCCATACCTCTGAATATTATTGTAAACCTGCTCATCGTTCAGCTTAAACTTCTGCTGAATAAATTGTGAGATCCGCAGATTAGCCTGGTGTGGAATGAGCATATCAATATCCTTGACCTCCAGCCCGTTTGCCTGCAGTCCTTCCTTAATTACTTCTGAAAAACGGACCACCGCATTCTTGAAAACGAACTGTCCGTTCATGTAAGGGTAATATATGATATCATCCCCCTGAGGATTCTCCTCAATGATCTGCGGAACCCAATGCATAGTGCTTGGGCCTTTTAGAGAAAGTTCAAGCGCATGTTTTCCTTCAGAATGTAGATGTGTGGAAAGTATTCCCTGCCCGTTATGGTCACTTCGGGAAAGTACTGCCGCTCCTGCCCCGTCTCCAAATATCACCGATACGTTACGACCGCGGGTTGTAAAATCGAGTCCGCCGCTGTGGTTTTCGCTACCAATGAGAAGTACGTTTTTATACATTCCTGTTTTGATATATTGATCTGCGACAGAAAGTCCATAAATGAATCCGCTACACTGGTTGCGAACATCGAGTGCAGGGCAGGTGTGAATATCCAGCATTTCCTGGACCTGCACCCCACCTCCCGGAAAATAATAATCGGGACTCAAGGTCGCAAAAACGATAAGGTCAATATCATCTTTTGAAATATTTGCTCGATCAATGGCTATCTTGGCAGCCTTGACCCCCATTACGGCAGTAGAATTTCCGTCGCCTTTTTTGATGTGGCGTCTTTCTTTGATCCCTGTTCTCTCCTGAATCCAGGCGTCATTAGTGTCCATAATTTTGGCGAGATCATCATTAGTGACCACATTTTCGGGCACATAAAATCCCAGACCCGCTATCTTTGATTGATACATCTATTAATTTTTAGGCTTCGGTAAATTATTTCTCTTAAATTTAGGCAATTAATAAAAAGTTGCTGCGCAATATAAGAAAGATTAACATTTTGACATTGCCGCATTTATAAACCAAATTACTTTATCATGAAAAAAGCCTTTTTAAGCCTTCTTTCCTTTCTTTGCTTTACCGGAGCAAGTATTGGACAGGAAAACCTCACTTATCAAAAACCTCCGCAGGAGATCCTGGAACTGGTTGATGTTCCTTTGGCCCCTTCCACTCTTATTGACAGCGATGCAAAAAGAATCGTTTTCCTTTATAGAGATCAATACAAATCTATAGCCGAATTAAGTGAAGAAGAATTGCGCCTTGCCGGCCTCAGGATCAATCCTGTAACTAACATTAGCAGCCGTGCTACATATTTCAACAATATTCAGGTGAAGGATATGAAAGCAGACCAGCCGACGCAGGTAAAAGGGCTTCCACAGAATCCACGCCTTACTAACTTCAGCTGGTCACCAGATGAGTCAAAAATGGCATTTACACACACAACTTCAGAAGGTGTGGAACTTTGGGTTGCAGATCTTGGGACAGCAACAGCCAAAAAGCTAACCGGTCCAAATCTTAATGCAAATATGCGGGACGTGATCAACTGGTACAGGGATAATTCGGCAATACTTGTGAAGATGCTTCCGCAGGATAGAAAAAAACTCATTAATCCTGAAACTGCTGTACCCACAGGGCCTACAGTTTCTGTGAGTGATGGAAAGGAGGCCCAGAACAGGACCTATCAGGATCTGTTGAAAAATCCAAATGATGAATTTAATTTTGAGCAACTGGCCCGTGCCGAACTGGTCAAAGTAAACCTCAACGGCAGTACAGCAAAATGGCTGGAGCCAAAAATGTACAGCAGTATTTCTTTTTCGCCAGATGGGAAATATGTCATGGTTGATCACATTAAAAAACCATTCTCATACCTGGTACCTTATAGCAGGTTCCCTTCAGAAACTACCATCTATACCAGAGATGGCCAGCTTGTGACAAGGGTAAACGATGTACCACTTATTGAAGATCTTCCTAAAGGTTTTATGGCTGTAAGGGAAGGCAGAAGAAGCCTTAACTGGAGAAACGATGCTCCTGCAAGCCTTGTTTATGCCGAAGCCCTTGATGGTGGAGATCCCGAAAATGAAGTTGCCTTTAGAGACGAAGTGTTCCTGCTGGATGCACCATTTAAAGGAGAAGGAAAATCAATTCTTAAGACCAAAGACAGGTATAGCGGCATCATCTGGGGAGATGACAATACGGCTATCGCAAATGATTACTGGTGGAATACAAGAAATACCCGTACTTACGTCTTTGATCCTTCCAATCCCGGACAGAATCCTGAAGTGCTATTTGACAGAAACTATCAGGATCAATACAGTGATCCCGGAAATTTTGTTACTGAAAAAAATGACTACGGACAATATGTGCTGAAAATGTCAAATGATAATGCCTTTTTAATGGGCGCCGGATTTACACCTGAAGGACAGTTCCCTTTTATTGACCGTCTGGAGCTTGAGAGCGGAGACACAAAGAGACTCTACCAATCCAGCTATAATAACAAAAAAGAAACCCTTGTTGATGCTATCGACCTGGAGGAAGGAAAGATCCTGGTGAGAATTGAAGCTTCGGCCGAATATCCAAATTACTTTATCAGAGACATCGACAATGAAGAAGATCTCACAAGAGTGACCAATTTCGAAAATCCTTTTAAGAGCCTGGAAAATGTCACAAAAGAAGTTATTACTTATGAAAGGGAGGATGGCCTTGAGCTAAATGGAACGCTTTATCTTCCGGAAGGTTATGATAAAGAAAATCCTGAAAAGCTTCCCATGATCGTCTGGGCTTACCCGAGAGAATTCAAGGATAAAAATTCGGCATCCCAAAATACATCCAATGCCAATGATTTCACTTATCCTTATTACGGTTCTCCGATCTATTGGGTAAACCGCGGTTATGTGGTGCTTGATGACGCATCTTTCCCCATAGTTGGTGAAGGTGAAGAAGAGCCGAATGACAGCTTTAGAGAACAGTTAGTAGCCAATGGAAAGGCAGCTATTGATGCAGTTGATGCAATGGGTTATATTGACAGAGACAGAGTTGCTGTAGGCGGACACAGCTATGGAGCCTTTATGACAGCCAACCTCCTCTCCCACTCCAATCTTTTTGCTGCCGGAATTGCCCGAAGCGGAGCCTATAACCGTACGCTTACACCATTCGGATTCCAGAGTGAAGAAAGAAATTACTGGGAAGCACCTGAAGTTTATTACAACATGTCTCCATTCATGCATGCCGACAAAATGAAAACTCCGCTGCTACTTATCCACGGAGAAGCCGATAATAACTCAGGAACTTATCCTATGCAAAGTGAGCGCTATTTTAACGCTTTGAAAGGCCTCGGTGCTACTGCAAGACTGGTAATGCTTCCAAAGGAAAGCCATGGCTATAGTGCCAAGGAATCTGTGCTGCATGTTTTATGGGAACAGGACCAGTGGCTCGAAAAGTATGTAAAGAACAGAGAGCAGACTGAAGCAAATATTCAGCAAACAACGCCAGAGTTTCAGAATTAATGGACAGATCGTATATCAACGAAAAAGCCCGCTAATTTGCGGGCTTTTTTCATTTTCTGCTATATTTAATTTTACCAGTTACGGAATGGATTATTATCTGTGAATTCATCTTCATCTACAAAATTGTCATCATTAAGGTCGAGATCACTAAATGTTGTCTGATTCCACTCTTCACTGTCGATGTACCCATCCTGGTTGCGATCAAAATTATTGAACCAGGGACTATTTTCCAAACCTGTACTCCATTCTTCGGTGTCCAGTCTCCTGTCTCTGTTAGTATCGAACACTGTGTAATCCCGGGCTTTTAAAAATTGACCTGCATTAGTACTAATTCCTTCATTCCATTCATTTTCATCAATAAAAGCGTCTCTATTACGATCAAAGCTTTGGTAGGCTCTTTCTGAAAATTCGCCGGAATCTATATTTCCATCTCTGTTGGTATCCCAGGTATCATACTGCTGATCATTTCTTTCATTAAACTCTGTTTGGTTCAATCTTCCATCCCTGTCTGAGTCATAGGTATTAAAATTATTATTAATGTCCTGAGCATAAACTGCGGTTCCGAAAGTGACACATAAAGCTAAAAAGGTTCCTTTTAATGTTTTCATTTTTTCATTTTTTAGTTCAACTTCATTTTCAATCGAACCTCAATTTAAAGTGCAAAATCATTGATTTAAAGCACTTTAATCTTTTTAACAGGCGTGGTTTGGAATTTAAACTAATTCTAACAGGAACAAAAAACCGGGACGTAAGATCCCGGTGTATTTATTCTGAAAATTTTAACCCGATCAGGAGTATTGCCTGAAGTTATTGATCTTCACTGTGGCACCAAGATCATGCAACAGGTTAAAAAGACCAAAGAAAGTACGGTTGATGTAGAGAAAATGTTTGCTTCCCCGGTTGCCGTTCATTTTTCTCAATTCCTGGTCTTTGCTGTACTTCTCGCTCAATGTAGTGATCGAAGTCCAGAAGCCTTCATCTGAAAAATCAAATTCTTCCCCCTGAAAAGGAGCTGTAAACAGGCTAAGCATTTGGTAAAATAATTCTGAGAAAAATTCGATCTCTTTTTCAGAATCCTCTTTTCTCAGAATCTCCAGCTCAAAGAGTTTTGCATTAAAAATTCCAGGATCATTGATCTTATCTTTATCGGCCAACTCAAAATAAGGCTTGTAAAAATCCTGGGGCACTTGCTTAATACAGCCAAAATCAATGGCAATTAAATTTGTCTTTTCGTCCACTAAAAAGTTACCGGGATGAGGATCTGCATGTACTGCCTTAAGAATATGCATCTGGTACATGTAAAAATCCCATAATGCCTGTCCCAGTTTATTTGCTGTGTCCTGATCTTTATTCTGTCTGGCAAAATCTCTCAAGTGCAAGCCTTCCATCCAATCCATGGTAATGATCCTTTCGCTGGAAAGGGACGGGTAATATTCAGGAAATTTAAGGTGAGGAATGTGACTGCAGGCTTTGGAGATCTCTATGCTCTGCTTCACTTCCAGTAGATAATCTGTTTCTTCCAGCAGCTTACCCTCCACCTCCTTAAAATATCTTTCAGAATCTTTTCCCTGCAGGTTAAACATTTTGATGGCGATTGGCTTGACCATTGCAAGATCTGAACTAATACTATCGGCCACTCCGGGATATTGTATCTTAACAGCCAGTTCCTTTCCATCCTTGGTAGCTCTATGCACCTGACCGATACTCGCTGCATTAACAGATTCAAGATTAAATTTGTCAAAAAGTTCATCGGGATATTGCCCATGGTATTTTTTAAAGGTCTTCCTTACCAGGGGGGCAGAAAGTGGCGGAACACTGAATTGCGCAAGACTGAATTTTTCGACATAGGCATTAGGTAAAAGGCTCTTTTCCATAGAGAGCATTTGCGCAACTTTCAACGCACTTCCCTTAAGGCTTTTTAGTCCGTTATAAATATCCTCTGCATTACTTTCATCCAGTTCTTCACGGGAAGGCTCCCCGTTAAGTGCCTTTTTTGAGTAGTACTTAAGGTAATTACCTCCAACCTTTATTCCGGTCTGTACCATCTTTCCCGTTCGACCAATTTTGCCGGTAGGAATTTTATCTATAGTTTTCATTTGCTTCTTATAAAAGCCCGGGGCCCGGAGTAGTAGGGGGTAAATCGGCCTCGGGCATTATCCTGATGCATCAGGAATTAATTTTACGCCATCTTTTCTTTCCAGAGAAATTTTCCCAGATCGAGAACGCTTTCTAAAGGAGTGTTCTCAAAAAGATCAAAAACAGTATTGACAGATTTCTCGATAGCCACATCTGTACTTTCAAATTGCGGGGAATTATCGTCCATCCAGAATTTGATAAGGAACATGAGCTGCACCCATGCTGCCTCAGAAAATATTGTTTCAGATCTTTTAAGAATTTTCGCCTGTTTCTCTTCGTTCCCCTGGCGAATGAGCTCTGCAGTATAATTTTTGACTTCTTTTCGCAGTCCTTTTAACTGCCCGGCATTCTTGAGCATGGGCCCCTCATTTTTAAGAGTAAACAGCACATAGCTTCGATTCGCAGTGAGCATTTCAAAAAAGGTATAGTATAGGGTGAGCATTTTCTCCCGGTTATTAAAAGCCATATACTCTTTACTGCTTTGCATCACACCGAGAGTGTGTTCAAAAAATCGTTCCCAGATCCCTTTTTTCAACCCGTCAAAGCTTCCGAAGAAATTATAAAATTCAGCTTCTGTAATATCATTTTCTTTACAAAATTTGTAAACTGTTCCCGGCTCTTCTTCATTTTCCAATACATAGTTCATATACAGCTCTATGAGTCTGTCTTTAGAAAGTTCATTGTTACTCTGAGTTTTCTGCTTTACTTTGGCCATTTTCTTTTTCTTTAATATTTCAAATCTACAAATATTGTTTATATTTTTGTATTAAAACTTAAACAATAACCTGTTAAATGTTTTCTGACATATCGGAAGTCGCAGAAGTAGTCGGTAAAACTTCGAAATAATTACCAATCGCTGTCAGTTTGTCAGCGCCGGTGACTTGGTACTTTTTTTGACTTCTCTGGGGGAACGTAAAATTTTAATAAACCAAAATATATGGCAACCGGAAACATTAATGTATCTGTTGAAAACATCTTTCCTTTAATAAAGAAGTTTTTATACAGTGATCACGAGATCTTTTTACGGGAATTGATCTCCAACGCCACAGATGCTACCCTTAAATTAAAACACCTTGCGACTATTGGTGAGGCTAAGGTAGAATATGGCAATCCTGTCATCGAAGTTAAGATCGATAAGGAGAAGAAGCAACTAATCATCAGCGACCAGGGAATTGGAATGACTAAAGAAGAGGTTGAAAAATATATCAATCAGGTAGCATTTTCGGGCGCTGAAGAATTTTTAGAAAAATATAAGGATTCTGCTAAAGACAGTGGGATCATTGGTCATTTTGGACTTGGATTCTATTCGGCCTTTATGGTTGCGAACAAGGTAGAGATCATTACCAAATCATATAAAGATGAGCCTGCAGCGCACTGGGTGTGTGAAGGTACCACCGAGTTTACTCTGGAAGAGGCCGACAAAAAAACGCATGGTACAGACATTATTCTTCACATCAATGAAGATGATAAGGAATTTCTTGAAGAGAACAGGATTGAGCAACTGCTTGTGAAGTACAACAAGTTTATGCCAATTCCTATCAAGTTTGGAACACGTGAAGAAACTCTTGAATTACCGGAAGATGCACCGGAGGATGCAAAACCCGAAACAAAGACGGTAGACAATATTGTCAACAATACCAATCCTGCCTGGACAAAGCAGCCGACAGATCAGGAGGATAAGGACTACAAGGAGTTCTATAGGGAACTTTACCCTATGCAATTCGAAGAGCCTTTGTTCCATATCCACCTTAATGTAGATTATCCGTTCAATCTTACCGGAATTCTGTATTTCCCAAAGATGTCTCAGGATATGAACATTCAGAAGGATAAGATACAGCTCTATCAAAATCAGGTATTTGTCACAGACAATGTGGAAGGAATAGTACCAGAATTCCTAACCATGCTACGCGGTGTAATTGATTCTCCCGATATCCCGCTGAACGTTTCTCGTTCTTACCTGCAGGCAGACGGAGCCGTAAAAAAGATATCCAGTTATATCACCCGGAAGGTTGCAGATAAACTGAAGTCTCTGTTTAACAATAATCGTGAGGATTTTGAAAAGAAATGGAATGATATCAAGATCGTCATTGAATACGGAATGTTATCTGAAGATAAATTCTTTGAGAAAGCTAAAGACTTTGCTTTATATCCAACTGTAGATGATAACTATTTCACTTTTGAGGAGTTTATTGAAAAGATCAAGGATAATCAAACCGACAAGGATGGAAACAGAGTGATCCTTTATGCTTCAAATAAAGATGATCAACACAGCTACATAGAGGCAGCTAAGGAAAAAGGTTATGAAGTACTGCTTCTGGATTCTCCAATTGTATCTCACCTACTTCAAAAACTTGAAATGGGAGAAGAGAAAGTATCTTTTGCACGCGTAGATGCAGATCATGTAGACAATCTCATTAAAAAAGATGAAGAGAAGATCTCTAAGCTTAACGAAGAGGAAAAGGAAAAGCTAAAAGCCGACTTTGAAAAAGTAATTCCTAAAGAAAAATATACTGTCCAACTGGAATCAATGGATAGTAATGCAGCCCCTCTTATTATAACTCA
This sequence comes from Salinimicrobium xinjiangense DSM 19287, assembly GCF_000423585.1. Lineage (GTDB taxonomy): Bacteria > Bacteroidota > Bacteroidia > Flavobacteriales > Flavobacteriaceae > Salinimicrobium > Salinimicrobium xinjiangense. Next base: position 136,593 of record NZ_KE384056.1, on the reverse strand, counting down.
ACCCGAGTTTATGAGAAGAATGAAGGAAATGCAACAAACCGGCGGCGGCGGAATGTTTGGAATGGGCAACATGCCCGAGATGTATAACCTGGTGGTAAATACCAACCATCCACTTATTACTGAGATCCTCAACACCAAAACCGAAAAGAAACAGGAAAGATTAATAAAGCAATCCCTCGATCTTGCACGTCTTTCCCAGAACCTCTTGAAAGGAGAAGAACTGACCTCCTTTATTAAGAGAAGCTTTGAGATGATCAAGTAAAATTTGATAGTTATAAAAAAGCCGCTTCCCACAAATCGGTGAAGCGGCTTTTTTTATTGAGATAAATTAGAAGTTAGAAGTACGAGTTAAAGTATGAGTCTAGAAGAATGAGGTGGAGCCTTTAATCTTGAATCCTGAATCTTGAACTTTGAACTTTGAACTTTGAACCCAAGACGGCCGAAGGCGGCTACGCTACCGGTTGCAGCATATTCCTGAAGATGGTACTGAAGAACTTTGGTATATCGTAAGGCTTGTTGATGATGTCATTCATTCCGGCTTTTAATATCTCCTCCCTCATTTCTCCCACTTCTACGGCAGTTAAAGCTATCACCGGCACTTCCCGATTGAATTCCCTGATTTTCATGGTGGTTTCCATTCCATTCATCCCGGGCATATTCACATCCATCAGGATCAAATCCATCTCCTGAGCTTTTAAAATTTCAAGCGCTTCTTCCCCACTGGAAGCTAACTGGCATTCAAAATCTTTTTTCTCAAGAATTCTTTGGGTAACCACCTGGTTAATACGGTTATCATCCACTATAAGCACCTTCCTCACAAGAGAAGGTATATTTTTCGGAGCTTCAACTTCAAGATGTTTTATACTTTCAGTTGCTGCACCTTGTTCGAACAGAATTTCAAAACTAAATACAGATCCCTGCCCCTCCACACTGGAAACCTTTATTTCTGAATTGAAAAGAGCTAAAAGCTTTTTCACTATAGGCAAGCCTAATCCGGTTCCCTGATAGCTAAGGTTCTGTATCTTCAACTGGGAAAACTCCTCAAAGATCTCTTCTATTTTATTTTGCGGGATACCAATTCCTGTATCTCCCACCTCGAAATAAATCCTGCAACTTCCCTCTTCACAGTAAAGATTTTTTGCCTTGATCCACACTTTTCCTTTCTCGGTAAATTTTACGGCGTTCCCGAGCAGGTTCATCATGATTTGAGAAAGCCTCATCGAATCCCCAACCAGATAAGGTATGTTGGGATCAACATCGAGTTCGATATCCACACATTTATTATTCCTTGTGGTCTCAAAAGTTTTAACAATCCCGTTGAAAAGATCGTTGATATTAAAGGTGCTGTTCTCAAGGTGAACCAAATTAGATTCCATTTTATTCATTTGAAGAACATCATTGATCAACGCCAAAAGATAATCTGCAGAAAATTTTAAGGATCTAAGATCTTCTTCCTGCTCCTTATTGCGATTCTCTTCAAGTAATAGAGATGCTAAACCCACTACTCCATACAGGGGAGTCCGCAGCTCGTGACTCACTGTAGAAAAAAATCTGGTTTTAAGACTGGACAGGCGTTCTGCTTCATCTTTCGCTGCCTTTAATTCAATATTCTTGTCTTTAAGTTGTCCTATTAGTTTTTTTCTTATCCGGTTATTCCGGAATAATAGCACCAGGAAGAAAAACATGACCACCAGCGAGATCACCATTATTGCAGAAAGTTGCTGGGTTTTTTCCAGCACCTGATCTTTATACAGCTGCTCCTGTCTTGCCGCCTCGAGATCTTTTTTAAACTCTTCGGTTTGAAAACGTTCATATACTGCCTCCCGCTGCAAATTTTTTTCCATGGAGAATATTTGTTCCCTGTACTCCTGATGCTGCTGAAGCGCTGCATATGCCTCATGTGAATTTCCACTCTTCTGAAGCATTTTGGCAAATTCCTCAAAAGCAAAAGAAGCTTCAACTATAAGGGAATCTTTTTCTGCAATTGAAATTCCCTGATCAAAATATTTTCTCGAGGTAGCAAAATCATTTTTACCTGAGTGATACATACCATACAGCGTATTAATATTGCTACGATCAACTGCAGTTACCTCTTTCTCTTCTTCCAGCATCTTTGATGCTTTTTCCAGGTAGGGAAAAGCCCTGTCACCCATATTGTTCTCGAGATAGGTCCATGCAATATTTACCACAGGAGTATAGGTCTGAGCCTGTCCCGGATCTTTAGATACTATATCAATGGCTCTCTGGTAATAATCCAGTCCTTTGCTAACAGTATTTTTATTTGAAGAATAAATGTTGCCCAGATTATTATAGGCGTACCATAATAAAGTATCATTTTGACTGGACCGTGCATATTCCAGAGCTTTGAGATAATTCTCTTTTGCTCTTATAGTATCTTCCAGCATTTCATAAGTGATCCCAAGAAGATTATATCCATGGTTTAACTGGTGATAATCATCTCTTTTAGACGCAAGTTCTATCAGTTGAAGAGATTGCCCAATGGAATTATTGAAATCATAACTTCCCAGAGCTTCACCGGCTGCCTTAGCTAATTTATAGGTACTGTCTTTGTAAGTTTCAGGAGGGTTCTGGCCCGCCACTGAAAAACAAAATAGAACACCAATAACATTTAAGAGGTAGTTTTTTCTCAAATTATGACGGTTAAGTTCGTAACATAGGGCGCTGCAAATTATTTATTTTTAGCGTCTTATGCAAGAAAAAAAAGATTATCGTAATAAATTTTATAAAAGTTTATTAACATCATTACAGACAGTAACTCTCAAAGAAAAAGTAACTCTCAAAGAAAAAGCCTGAACTTTCGTTCAGGCTTTCCAGAATATTTTATAATTAGCAATCTATGCAAAAATACCATTGAGGATTTTAGCCAGTCTTAAACCACCCTTCTGAAGTTGATCGTGAACTACCGGAAACCATTTATACATATATTCATAACCAAGTTTTTCTCCTACTTCTGCAGAATCATAGACTTTATTGGCTAAAGCTTTGGATTCATACATCCAGTCCAGAACAGATCCCTGCTGAATTCTCCTAATCTCTTCTTTTGTTAGTTCATCTGAATTATGAGCTAATTCTGTGTAGCTCATCTGGAAGTCATTGATCATACCGCTATCCCAAACACGATGAAGGTTAGAACCTTGCCCAAACCATCTCACCTGGATATCATTACCACCTTTATCTTCTCCACGACCGGCGTGCAATGGCTGGTGTAGGTCTCCGACGAAATGGACCAGCATCTTAAGAAAGAAAGCTTTATCCTCACGGGATGCATTTTTATCCTTCAAAACTTCAATGCTTTTATTAATCGCATAGATAAGATCTCCATCGGGATTTGCTTTTTCAGCAGTGTATTGGGTTTCTCCAGGCTCCAGGTTCACATAATGCCACGGATTATGTTTGCGGTATGCAGGATCACTTTTTATATCATCTGCGTAAGTTGATACAAAAGCGAGATTTTGTCCATCCAGGATCTCACGAACCTTTTGTTTTGCTTTTTTTGTAAGATGCTGCTCTGCCACTTCGCCGGTAGCACGATGGCCGGTTCTACCCCAGTCACCTTCAGAAGCAAAACTGAAAGAAGAAAGAAGAAAGGCTGCAGCCAAAAAGTAAATTTTCATGTGTGTAAATTTTTATGTCCTCAAAGATAGAAAAAGGAGGAGGTTTTTCCGTGTTTTTCAAAAATCCTGCCTAATTTTTACATTTTTGGAAAGTTGTGTGTACACGGGGGAAATTGTAACTTTCCGAAGGTTAAAATCAGGTTATGAAAATCTTTCAGGAGAAGCAATTTGTCAAAAGATGGTGGTTGTTAATGTTCATGCTTGCCATAATTGTCATTGTCGTAGGCACTGCCTATTATGCGACTTTAAAGGCACATGAAGATACGGCGGTTATTGTTTCCCTCATTAGTCTGGCAATCACCATGCCTGTAGTTTTCGCACTCGCATACCTACGCCTTGAGACAAGGATTGATAAAACAGGGATAACAACACAATTCCAACCCTTTGGGTTCACCAAAAAGTTTTTTAACTGGAGTGAGATAGAGAAATGTCATGTACGAAAAGTGAATGCCAGAAAAGAATATGGAGGCTGGGGCATTCGCGGATTAGGAACTATGGACAAAGCTTACCATATTTACGGTACAGATGGCATCCAGATCAAGACCTACAATAGCGGAAACTTTCTCATTGGAACTCAGCGGCCCCGGGCTGCCGAAGACATCATTAACCTATATAGAAAAACATGAAAAACAGCATTTTTGTCCTACTATTATTGGTCTGTTCTATAAGTGCAGCACAGGAAAACAACTATCAATCTGTCGGTCTCGATATTAATGAATATATCAAGGGTACTCTCGTTACTCCCGGAAATAATGAGAAAGCACCTTTGGTCTTAATTTTACAGGGATCGGGGCCTACAGACCGCGATGGTAATCAATCTTTTTTAAAAAACGACGCATTGAAGAAACTTGCTCATGCCCTTGCAGAAGAAGGCATTGCGAGTTATCGCTATGATAAAAGGATCTTTCAGGTGCAGCGGCTGGGAATTAAGGAACAGGACATGAGGTTTGATGACTTCGTTACCGATGCAATCACTGCCATAGACCATTTTAAGACTGAACCTGATTTTTCCAAAATCATAGTTCTGGGTCACAGTCAGGGATCTCTCGTAGGAATGATTGCTGCAAAAGATCGTGCAGATGCTTTTATTTCTGTCGCCGGCCTTGCCCAACCCATTGATTCGGTTTTGACAACACAGGTAGCAGCGCAATTGCCGGGCCTGAAAGAAAATGTGCAGCAGGCTTTTTCTGAATTGAGGAGCCATGGTAGCACCTCAAGTTATAATCCGGTACTGGAGTCTATTTTTCGCCCTTCGGTTCAGCCCTTTATCCTGTCCTGGATGAAATATCACCCACAGGAAGAAATTTCCAGTCTTGATATACCTGTACTTATAATTAACGGCACTAACGACCTCCAGGTCAGTGAAACAGAAGCAGAACTTCTAAAACATGCTTATCCCAAAGCACAACTGGCACTTTTTGAAAACATGAACCACATCCTTCGAAAAATAGAGGGGGATGACCTAATGAACAATAAGTCTTATAATGAACCGGGACAACCCCTGCACCCGGAATTGATACCTCAACTGGTAGAATTTGTACGAAGCATTGAATGAATTATAAAATTGTATTCTCAGACATTGACGGAACTTTATTAAACAAGGACAGAGAGCTTTCTCCTCTAACCCTGCGCGTAATTCGCAAGCTTCAAAAGCAGGTACCCGTTGTTCTTATTTCATCCCGAATGCCGCAGGCTATGCAACACCTGCAGGAGGAACTGCATATTGGTCATCAACCGCTAATTTGCTATAATGGAGGGCAGGTTATTGTGAACGGAGAGACTGTAAGCTCCACTGAAATTCCATGGGAGACCATATGGAAATTACACACTTTCAATAAGAATTTCGGGTGCCACCTCAGCCTTTTTAATGATACTGAATGGTATGTTCCCCAAATGGATTTTTGGGCAAAAAGAGAACAGAACAATACTAAAGTTATTCCGCAGGTAAAACCGGTCGGAGAGGTTCTCCGGGATTGGAAAAAATCAGGAAAAGGAGCTCACAAGATTCAGGCTATGGGTGAGCCTGATATTATTGATGCACTTGAAAAATTCCTCTTCAGCAATTATAAAAACCACCTGCACCTGTATCGTTCGAAAGACACTTACCTTGAAATAGCGAATAAGGAAGTATCTAAACTTACAGCCATAAAAGTTTTACTGGATTCCCATTTTAACTTCAACCTTCAGGAAAGTATAGCATTTGGAGATAATTTTAATGATTATGAAATGCTTAAGGCAGTTGGTATGGGTATCGCCGTGGGAAATGCCAAACCGAAAATTCTTAAGATAGCTAAAAAGATCACCGGGCACGGAAAAGAAGATGGGGTGGCGATTAGCCGGCAGGAACTTTTTAACCTTTTCTGATTTTAATAAATTTTTAAGACACTGCTAAAAATTGTATTTTGCCGGCCTTAAAGGCTATATATGGAAAATCCCCCCCTCTTTACCAACGACGCGATAGTACTCGGAGTATTGATGCTTTCTCTTGGTTTTGTATTCTTTACCTCTTCCAAACAGAAAGGGTTTTGGTATAAATTTTACAAGGTAGTACCGGCTTTATTAATGTGTTACCTTCTTCCGGCTATATTTAATTCTCTGAATATTATTTCCGATGAAACTTCCCGCCTTTATTACGTTGCCAGCCGATACCTCCTGCCGGCCTCTCTTGTTTTAATGACCCTGAGCATTGATCTTAAGGCAATTTTTAACCTGGGACCTAAGGCGCTAATTATGTTCTTTACCGGGACAATAGGGATTATCATTGGAGGACCTTTAGCTATTCTTCTTATATCCATTTTTTCTCCGGAAACGGTTGGAGGAGTCGGTCCCGATGCTGTATGGCGTGGTTTGTCAACTCTTGCCGGTAGCTGGATTGGTGGTGGCGCCAACCAGGCTGCCATGCTCGAGATATTTGAATACAATCCTGACCTTTACGGAGGAATGGTGCTTGTTGATATCGTAGTCGCTAACCTTTTGATGGCGGTACTGCTTATGGGTATCGGAAAAAGTGAAAAGATTGACAGGTGGTTGCAGGCCGATAATACAGCAATAGAAAACCTTAAAAAGAAAGTTACCGCTTATGCCGAAAGTGTGACCAGAAATCCTTCCCTTGCAGATCTAATGATTATGCTGGCTTTAGCTTTTGGAGCAGTTGGCTTTGCACACTGGGGAGCCGATGGTATTTCCTCCTATCTTTCTGCAAATTATGAGGTCTTCAGCGATAATAAATCTGCTCTCTCCTCCTTCTCATCAAATTTTTTCTGGATGATCTCTATTGCCACAGCTGTTGGTATCATTCTTTCCTTCACCCGGGCAAAAGAATATGAAGGTGCGGGAGCCAGTAAGTTGGGAAGTGTATTTATATATTTTCTGGTAGCTACTATCGGAATGAAAATGGATCTAACGATGGTTTTTGATAATCCCGGACTTATTGCTATTGGTTTGGTGTGGATGTCAATACACGCCGGCCTGCTCGTTCTCGTAGCAAAAATAATTAAAGCGCCTTACTTCTTTCTTGCTGTAGGCAGCCAGGCCAATGTTGGAGGTGCAGCCTCTGCCCCGGTTGTGGCCGCAGCTTTCCACCCTTCCCTGGCAACAGTGGGAGTATTGCTTGCAGTCTTTGGCTATGTAGTAGGAACCTATGGTGCTATATTAAGTACAATTCTTATGCAAATGGCCGCCGGCGGATAAGCTTCAAAACCTAAATTTTTAGCATCTTTGCGCGCATTTATACCTCAACACAAAACATGAAAAGATTCGGATTATTTATTCTTTTACTATCCCTGATTGTTGCCTGCTCCGGTGAACAGACTAACCTTGAAATACAGGGCAAGGTACAGGGACTTAAAAAAGGGACCATTTTTCTTCAGAAAATAGAAGATACTACGCTTGTAACAATTGACAGCGTGATTATAAAAGGGAATGAAAATTTCACTTTTAAAACCTTTATTGAAAGCCCGCAGGTAATGTACCTGTATCTCAATAAAAAGGATAATAGTAATTATAATGACAGAATTTTATTCTTTGCCGAACCGGGAAAGATGATCGTTAATACCACTCTCAAAAATTTTGAAGGGGATGTTGTGGTCGAAGGTTCCGAGAATCAAAAAAAGCTAATGGAATATGAAGCCATGATGCAGCGTTTCAATACCAGGAATCTTGAGCTTATCCAAAAGAATATTGAAGCCCAGCAGCTCGAAGATAATGAGACACTGGACTCTACGAATAAAGAATTCGAAAGCTTAATTAAAAGAAGATATCTGTACACAGTGAATTTTGCGCTGAATAACAATGACAGGGAGATAGCTCCCTACCTCGCAATCTCTGAAATTTTTGATGCTAACTTGAAATATCTTGATACCATTTATTCCTCACTTACCCCGGAAATTAAGGAATCATATTATGGAAAAAGTCTTGAGGAGTTCCTCGAGGAAAGAAGAGAAATGGAAAAAAGCAATTCAACTTCTTCCAATCAGGAATCCTGATCCTAAAAGATGTCAGAATATATTATCCCGCCCTACCCGGCGGGATTTTTATTTAAGGGCATTTTAAACAGCTTTAGTAGTTCATTAGGAATACCTTTTTTTCAGAATTCTTATTTTGTGGCAAAGCAGAACCATGAAAAAGAATTTTGAGATTAACAGGGAGTATGACTTTATATGCGTCGGCGGAGGAATTATGAGTGCAACTCTGGCACTTATGCTGAAAATCCTGGAACCGGATCTCAAAATTGTAATTTTTGAAAAACTGGATGAAGTTGCGCTGGAGAGTTCGGCTGCAGAAAATAATGCGGGTACAGGACATTCAGCTTTTTGCGAACTGAATTATACTCCCCGAAAAGTAGATGGAAGCATTGATACCTCTAAGGCCGTAAGAATATTTGAGGAATTCGAAATTTCCAAGCAGTTCTGGTCATATCTTGTAAAGGTCGGAATGCTTCATAATCCGGATGAATTCATCAACAGTATTCCACATCACGCCTGGGTGCCCGGAGAAAAAAATGTCAAATTTTTAAAAGATCGTTTTGAAGCCATGAACTCTCATTTTATGTTTGAGAGCATGAAATATACAGAGGACCATGACATAATGAAATCCTGGTTTCCTTTGATCATGAATGAACGTTCCAAAGACGAAAAACTGGCTGCTACAAGAATGGAACTAGGGACAGGGGTTAACTTTGGAGCTTTAACCCGAAAGATCTTTGCCATTCTTCGGGAAACTTTCGATGTTCCGGTACTTCTCGAACATGAAGTTCTGGACATCGATCCGGGACGCAAAGACAAATGGCTGGCAGAAATACAGGATCTTAATACCGGGGATAAAACCTATTATGATGCAAAAAATGTATTTATAGGTGCCGGAGGTGGTGCTCTGCCCCTGCTCCAAAGGGTAGAAATTGATGCCAAACACGGTTACGGCGGATTTCCTATTAGCGGACAGTGGTTATTCTGTAAAAACGAAGAACTTATAAAGCAGCATTCTGGAAAAGTGTACAGCAAAGCCGAAGTGGGTTCGCCTCCAATGTCTGTTCCTCATCTTGACACACGTTATATAGACGGAAAGAAGGAATTGATGTTTGGTCCCTTTGCAGGCTTCAGTACAAAATTCCTTAAAGAAGGTTCAAGAACAGACCTTCCAAGATCTCTCAACCTAAGCAATCTTCCGTCAATGTGGGGAGTTTTTTGGCACAATCTGGACCTTACAAAATATCTCATTGAACAGGTTAGTATGACCCATCAAGACAGAATAGAAGAACTGCGGATCTTTATAAAAGATGCAAAGCCTGAAGATTGGGAGCTGCAGGTCGCGGGCCAAAGAGTACAGATCATAAAAAGGGACCAGGAACAAGGTGGAGTTCTTGAATTTGGGACAGATGTTATTAACAGCAGGGATGGTTCTATTACAGCTCTGCTTGGGGCTTCTCCCGGAGCATCGGTTTCGGTGAAGATCATGCTGGAAGTACTTGAGATCGTTTTTCCTGAAAAACTGGCTTCCACCCAATGGCAAAAAAAACTTGACCTAATGGTCCCTTTTTGGAACAGAGATATTCGTAATTACGAAACTGAATTTAAAAAGGTACAGGCAGAAGCTTCAGAACTTCTGAAACTTGATGTGCTTCATTAAGATTTGAGACATGAGATTTGAGATTTGAGATTTGAGATTTGAGATTTGAGATTAAAAAAATAAAAAGAATTTCAGAAAAACCGGAACTAATTCTTAATTAGGATACGGTAAGAACCGCGCAGTGAATAGTGGCGGCAGTAAGCGGAAGAAATTTTTTGAACCTTGAATTTTGAACTTTGAATAAAAAAAGCTTCCGAAAAGGAAGCTTTTTTTGAGCCGATGGAGGGACTCGAACCCACGACCTGCTGATTACAAATCAGCTGCTCTAGCCAGCTGAGCTACATCGGCAAAGACTCTGTATCTACAGAGCGTTTATTTTTTCTACAAGATCTCTGGCCTTAGCCTCGAATTCATTTTCTATTCCTTTAAAATGCTGCTTTCTATTCTCAACATCTTTTTGGTTCATCTTACCGATCAATTCATCAAATTCTGAAATTGCCTCTTCAACGATCTCTTCAGATTTTGCAGGATCTTCTTTAGGATGAGTTATCTGATGCAGGTAAGCCGCCTCGATAATATCTCCAAAAACGTAATTGATATCTCTTTTTAATGTTCTTCTGTTCGCCATCGCTTCACAAATTTTTCAGCAGCGAATTTACGTTATTTCCCGATTCAAAGAACACTAATTTGAAAAAAAATTACTCCCCTCTGTAAGTCACAAAATTTCTGGGAGTTTCATATAAAGTAACCTCCAGATCAAGGTGTAAACCCAGTTCAGACCTCAACTTTCTCCAGATTATCACAGAAATATTCTCGGCAGTAGGATTGAGTTCCTTAAATTCCGGAACTTCTTCATTGAGATTCTTGTGGTCAAAAGCAAGTTCGATCTTCTGGTATATAAGCTCTTTAAGATCCTTAAGGTCCATTACAAAGCCAGTCTCTTCATTGATCTCTCCTGTCACTGCAACTATAAGTTCATAGTTATGTCCGTGATAATGCGGATTGCTGCATTTACCAAAGACTTTCCTGTTCTTTTCCTCATCCCAGTCCCTGCGATGCAACCGGTGAGCAGCATTGAAATGAGCCTTCCTGTGGACCGTTACTTTCATTGCCGGATGTGTTTATAATATTTATCAAAGATAATCTTAAACCATTCAGTATAAAGCTCAGGATTTTTCTTCATATCCTCCTTTAACTCTTCCAGACCTACCCATTTATAATCATCGGCTTCTTCGGGATTCAAGTTGGGCTCCTCGTTATAATAACCTACAAGAATATGGTCAAATTCATGTTCGGTTAACCCGTTGTCAAAAGGGGCTTTATAAATAAATGAAACCGTTTCCTTTAAATCTGTAGTAAAGCCCATTTCTTCCTGAAGTCTTCTTTTTCCGGCAGCTATATTGCTTTCCCCTTCCCGTTGATGGCTACAGCAGGTATTGGTCCATAGTCCCGGGGAATGATATTTACCGAGTGCCCTTCGCTGGATCATGAGCTCATTCCTGTCATTGAACACAAAAACCGAAAAAGCCCTGTGTAGCAATGCTTTTTCATGAGCTTCCATTTTGGGCATTAACCCAATCTGCTCATCTTTTTCATTCACCAGGATTACTTGTTCTTCTTTCATTGCAAAAATTGAACTCCAAATGTACAAAATCAGTCGGGAAATTACCTTTTTTGACAACTTAGAAAAGCCGGAAAGGAGTAAGTGACTAAGCAGCGAATTCACGATCAAATAATTATCTTTGCAGCTTTAAAGAAGAATATGAAATTTTCAGAAGAGATCAAGAGACGAAGAACCTTCGGGATCATTTCTCACCCCGATGCCGGTAAAACCACATTAACAGAAAAGCTGCTCCTTTTTGGAGGTGCGATCCAGGAAGCCGGGGCTGTGAAGTCTAACAAGATCAAAAAAGGAGCAACCAGTGACTTTATGGAAATTGAGCGCCAGCGGGGGATATCGGTCGCAACTTCTGTACTTGCATTTGAATACGAGGGAACAAAAATTAATATCCTGGATACTCCCGGGCACAAAGATTTTGCTGAAGATACTTTTAGAACGCTCACGGCAGTCGACAGTGTGATTGTTGTAATAGACGTTGCCAAAGGGGTCGAGGAGCAAACTGAAAAACTTGTGGAAGTCTGCCGCATGCGAAATATTCCTATGATCGTTTTCATCAATAAACTTGACCGTGAAGGAAAAGATGCTTTTGAATTGCTTGATGAGATCGAACAAAAATTGAATCTTACGGTAACTCCGCTCAGCTTTCCTATCGGAATGGGTTATGATTTCAAAGGGATCTATAATATCTGGGAACAAAACGTCAACCTTTTTACAGGAGATCCAAGAAAGGATATAGAAGAAACTGTGGAGATCTCTGACCTTGCTTCTAAAGAACTGGATCAACTCATTGGCGAGAGAGCAGCAAACACTTTACGTGAAGAACTGGAGCTCGTTCACGGCGTATATCCGGAATTTGACAAAGAAGCTTATCTGGCGGGGAACCTGCAACCGGTTTTCTTTGGATCGGCTTTGAACAACTTTGGAGTTCGGGAATTGCTTGATTGTTTTATTACTATTGCTCCTACTCCCCGCCCAAAGGAAAGTGACAGCAGGAAAGTCGAACCCGATGAAAAAGATTTTACCGGCTTTGTTTTTAAGATCCACGCTAACATGGACCCCAAGCACAGAGACAGGCTGGCTTTTATAAAAATTGTTTCAGGAAAATTTGAGCGGAATAAGCCGTACCTGCATGTACGACACGGGAAGAACCTCAAATTCTCCAGCCCAAATGCCTTTTTTGCTGAAAAGAAGGAAATTGTTGATGTTTCTTATCCTGGGGACATCGTAGGTCTTCACGATACCGGAAACTTTAAGATTGGAGACACTTTAACTGAAGGAGAAGAACTGCAATACAAAGGAATCCCGAGTTTCTCACCGGAACATTTCCGTTATATCAATAACGCCGATCCCATGAAATCCAAGCAACTTGAGAAAGGGATTGATCAGTTAATGGATGAAGGAGTAGCCCAGCTTTTTACGCTCGAACTTAACGGAAGAAAAGTAATTGGAACTGTGGGCGCACTGCAGTTTGAAGTGATACAGTACCGATTGGAGCATGAATATGGAGCAAAATGTACTTATGAAAACCTGAACGTACACAAGGCATGTTGGGTAGATCCTGAAGATCCCAAAAGTGAAGAATTCAAAGACTTTAAAAGAGTAAAATCAAAATTCCTGGCTCATGACAAGCGCGGACAATTGGTTTTTCTTGCCGATTCTGCCTTTTCGCTACAGATGGCACAACAGAAATATCCCCACATCAAATTCCATTTCGTTTCGGAATTTAAGTAGTATAGAGATTTTAGTATTGAGTACTGAAAATACCTTTCAAAAATGACATTTTTGAAAGGTATTTTTTTCTAATCTTAATCCTTCCGGGAATCAAAACTTCTTTTCCCTAAGAGGATCTCAAAAAATAGCTTGAAGTCAGAAATGAGGCTCCAGAAAGGATATCTGAAAGTGGCAGGTTTATTCTTTTCAAAAAAAGCATGACCTACCCAGGCAAATCCGTAGCCAACCAGTGGTAAAAAGATCCATTCCCAGCCCCACCCGAAGAAAATAGCTGCAAATAGTAACACAAAGACCAGGAAAGTTCCTGTAAAATGTAAAATCCGGCTGGTCTTATTTTGATGTTCCGTGAGGTAATATTGATAAAACTGCCTGTAAGATTGAATTCTCTCTGCCATATAACTCCTTTTATTTCTTTAATAATTTCTCAAAGCAAAAACTCTTTTCCACTCCGGTGTACTGCCCGTAATTTGGAAATCTGAGATAGCCGGTTTTATGATAAAGCCTGATTGCCTCCGGCTGATTTATTCCTGTTTCCAAAATACATCTTTCATAACCGAGTTCCCCCGCCCATTGTTCCAGCTCTGCAAGAATTTTTGCAGCATAACCTTTCCCTCTACTCTCTCTGGAAGTATACATTCTTTTCACTTCGGCAGTTTTATCATCATAATGCTTAATGGCTCCGCAGGAAACAGGAAGATCGTTCTCGAAAAGAACTACAACATGTTTTATGGAATCCAACTTATTAAATTGGTCATAAAAAGAATGTTCCTCACCATCGGTAACAGCCAGCTCTTCATCAAGCTCTTTAACCAGTTTGATGAAATGTTGATCTGTAGCAGTTGTGTGCTTAATTTTTAGGTCACTCAATCTATTTGTTTTAGAAATTTTACCGGTACTTCATCCGTTAACCACACTCCATTGTCTGACCTGAAAAAATCAATACCCTCTTCAAACATTTTCCCTGCGAGTACTTCGAAAACTACAGGTTTCCCATGTCTTCCTCCTACTTCCATAGCGGAGGGAAGGCTTTCGCTTAAATGAACATGATGTCGGATTTGTTTCAAAATGCCAGTATTTAATATAGAAGAGACATTTCTTCCAGCAGTACCGTGATAAAGAATTGGAGGCGGTACCTTAGGCTCATAAGCCAGATCCACCTTCACGGAATGCCCCTGATTTGCTCTAATTTTTGTTGCATCCTTGTTAAAACTAAACCTTTTCTTGTTATTTGAATCCACAATTTCCCGAAGGATCTCGAGATCCAGCTGTTTTCCATGCTTTTGAACTTTAGAAATCAGATCCTCGACAAATGCCCACCCCTGCTGATCCAGCTGAAGTCCCACAATCTCTGGTCTATGTCTGAGAATTAGGCTCAGAAATTTACTGGATACAGGTTTCTTCTCATTTTCCATGAACAACTATAAAGCTTGCATAAAGAAGAATTACTGAAGGGTTATGATCCTAATTTAACAGGCACATCTGACAATTCCGTAATAGCATCAGGTTTTTTGTTTCTCTCTTTAATACCGATCAATTCAAAAAGACCAGCCATAAACAACCACAAAGGCAAGAGGAAAAGAAATGCAGCCTCTTTCACACCAAAAACGTCTATGGTGGAATATGCCATAGCAATTGCCATGATTATCAGGATCATCCCTGTGGGAATCCTAAACCATTATTAGCACTCCCCCGAAATAGTCCGGCGATAAAACACCAGAAGAGAACCATCCCGATTATTCCGAAGAAACCGGCCGCGATGTAATCCATTGTATCTGCCGCTTCCAGCAGAAAAATAGCGCAATAACAAAAAATAAGACCCAAAGTAAGCCTGGAAATAATCCAGAAGATACGGGTGAAATTAAAGAAAGTTCTGACAGGCTTCATTTACTAAATTAAAGAACAGGTTTAGCAGGGAAAAGATAAATATAGAAAATTTAGTCAAAGGAGAAGCTAGAGCTTTTTTAGTAGACATCCAAAGGCCATTTTAAAGCTCTATTTTCTTCGCCTTTCCTCATTGAATTCCTGAATTATAAGGTTGTAAAATGATAAATTGCAAATGCCGCATAGGAAATTCCGGACAACCACATTGCGCCGGTGATGAACTTCCCTGGTTTAACTGGTGCCGGTAACCTGGTGCGGTTGAGGTGCAGTGTTAGAAAGACCACTACAGGAGTATGTACGGCGGCTATGGTTCCTGCTATGCTAAGGATATGCACCGGATCTTTTACCATAAAAAAGGCGGCGATAGGTAGAACAGCCCCAAACACAATGGCATAAAAGAGCCGTAGCAATTTTTTATTGAGTAAAATACTGGTGGTTTTCTTCCGGAACTTACTTTGTTCCCCGAGAGGTTCAGCTTCTTCCTCGGCAGCACTGGGAATTTCGGGATCGATCATTTCCTTCTTCTTAAGAAATGGCATAGCAAGAATGACCGTTCCATCGGCAAACATACGTCCATAGCCATCCTGGTTGGACAGAATGGTTCCTAATAAGGCTATCATGATGCCCACGATCAAAAACCAGCGACCGGCCTCACCCCAAATTCCCGAAAGAAGTTTAGTGAGATCTTCAGCTACTGTTATCCCTTCGGGAATAGTACCTTCCGGGCGTAACAGTTCTGTACCCAGGATAAGAAAAGAGATGAGGATAAGACCTCCTCCAACTACCCCAATGGCCGCCGTAACACTCATGGTGGAAAACCAGCTCTTTAATTCCTTATAGTCCTCTTTTGCCGATTTATATTCATTTTTTCTTTCTTTAGGTTCGATGGTTTTAACATCTTCCAAAGCGGTAAGATCACCTCCGTAGCCTCGTGCTGAAACCCAGTAAGAGAACCACATGATTCCGGAGGCTCCCGCGAGAATAAAACCTACCCATGGGATGACAAACTCAACGTCTGTATCTTCAGGAAAAGATGGAAGTATTCCAGAAATTAAGTCAGATGAATCAGGAAAAACCATTATAGCACTTACTATCACCACTGTTACCAGTAGAGCAGCAAGGACAGAAGTTACTCTTTCTATTACAATATAGGTGCCGGTAATCACCAGGACCAAACAAAGAAGGATAAGGCCCGTGGCATAGATCTCATAGGCCCATGGAACTGCAATCATTAGGGTACTGCCTGCAAGAGCAGCTATCCCGGCAATGGTTACTACAGCCGCAACCATTTGGGGAATGAGTATGAAATAGAGTGTCCAGTTACTGGAACCGGAAATATCTCTGTATCCTTCGAAAATTGTATTCCCTGTTACTACAGTATATCTACCCACTTCCCGGATCATAACCCACATAAAGAACATAAAGATAAGGGCCATCCAAAGAAATTCGTAACCATAACGGGCGCCCACCCTCGGCGTAAAAAGAACAGAACCCGATCCAACTGCCGAAATCATCCACAAAAGTCCGGGACCATACCATTTCAGTCTGTCTTTTCCTTTTGGTGCTTCAGGTAAATCTTTTCTTCGTTGCTTTTCTGCCATACTTCACCAGATTTGCCTTCTTAAAATCTTAAAAATAAGTCTTATATGAAATTATATAATCTTAAACTAAGACTAAACTTTTCTGAAAAAGAAGCAATACGGGAGGTCATCAAAAAAGTAACGGGCACGAAAAGAGATTTTCTTTTCCAGATACCCGTTAATCCTAATTCTTAAAAAAAATAACCCAGAGAATTTATGCCTGCCCGGTGGGACCAAAATTTAAGGGAATGTTCGGCTGGTCGTACTCCTTTATTTCACCATGTGCTTTTTCAAACCTGTTGACATTATCTGCCAGAGCTTTTAATAAGCGCTTTGCATGTTGCGGAGTTAAAATAATACGCGATTTCACCTTACTCTTGGGTGTTCCGGGCATAATGCTAACAAAATCAACTACAAATTCCGATACAGAATGATTGATTATTGCGAGGTTCGAATAAGTGCCTTCAGCTACTTTTTCATCAAGTTCTATATTGATCTGTCCTTTTTTTTGCTTTTTAGGATTGTTATTGTCGTCGCTCATTATTATGTTTTTAATTCAATTTAAAAGTACAAAAAAATCCCGACCGTTATGGTCGGGATTCTTCTCTTCATAGGAAGGTGCTATTGCATCCTTCTAGTTATAATTAACTTCCTGCTTTTTTTCAAGCATTTCGTCAAATTCTTCTTTAGAACCAACAATGATATGTTCGTACTCCCTTAGACCTGTACCGGCAGGGATTCTGTGTCCAACAATAACATTTTCTTTAAGTCCTTCAAGTTCATCCACTTTACCGCTTACGGCTGCTTCATTGAGTACCTTCGTAGTTTCCTGGAAGGATGCCGCAGAAATAAACGACTTGGTTTGTAGCGATGCCCTGGTGATACCCTGTAGTACAGGTGTAGCCGTTGCAGGGGTCACGTCTCTCGCAGTTGCAAGATTCTTATCCTCTCTTCGAAGAATAGAGTTCTCATCTCTCAACTCACGCGGACTAACAAGCTGCCCGGGTTTCAGGTTTTCTGAATCTCCAGCATCTTCAATCACTTTCATTCCGAAGATCTCATCATTTTCCATAATGAAATCATCCTTGTGTACCAGTTGATTCTCAAGGAATATGGTATCTCCCGGATCGACGATTCTTACCTTACGCATCATCTGTCTCACAACTACCTCGAAGTGCTTATCATTGATCTTCACTCCTTGCAGTCGGTACACTTCCTGTACTTCGTTTACAAGATACTGTTGTACAGCGCTTGGTCCTTTAATTGAAAGGATATCTTCGGGAGTTACAGACCCGTCAGATAGCGGCATTCCCGCACGTACATAGTCATTTTCCTGAACAAGGATCTGGTTAGAAAGTTTCACAAGATACTTCTTAACTTCTCCAAGTTTCGATTCAATAATGATCTCACGGTTACCACGCTTTATCTTTCCGAAGGAAACAACTCCGTCAATCTCACTTACAACAGCAGGGTTAGATGGGTTACGGGCTTCGAAAAGCTCGGTTACCCTTGGAAGACCTCCTGTAATATCTCCCGACTTGGAAGACTTACGTGGAATCTTAACCAGGATCTTACCTACCTTGATCTTATCCTCATTATCCACCATAAGGTGAGCTCCAACAGGAAGGTTATAAGAACGAATTACCTCGTCTTTTTTACCAAGGATCTGAAGAGTTGGGATAAGCTTCTTGTTACGTGATTCAGAAATAACTTTTTCCTGGAATCCTGTTTGCTCATCGATCTCTACCTGATAAGTCACCCCTTGCTCAATATTCTCATACCTGATCTTACCGGCAAATTCTGAGATGATCACCCCGTTATAAGGATCCCACTGACAAATCACTTCGTCTTTATCAACCTTGTCCCCGTTCTTAATAAATATCTGCGATCCATAAGGAATGTTACTTGTACTAAGAACAATTCCAGATTTGGCATCTTTCAGTTTAAGTTCGGAAGTTCTGGAAATTACGATCTCAGCCTCACCACCATCAGGAGCTTCTCCTTTAACAGTTTTAAGGTCTTCGATCTCTGCAATTCCGGGGAACTTCGCGATCAATTTATTTTCTTCAGAAATGTTTCCTGCAATACCACCCACGTGGAAGGTACGAAGGGTAAGCTGTGTTCCCGGTTCTCCAATAGACTGGGCAGCTACAACTCCAACCGCTTCTCCTTTTTGTACCGTTTTATTGGTAGCCAGGTTACGGCCGTAACATTTCACACATATTCCTTTTTTCGCCTCACAGGTAAGCGCAGATCTTACTTCAACACTCTCAATTGGTGCCTCGGTGATCTTTTTAACGATCTCCTCGTCAATCTCAACCCCCGAAGTTACCAACAGCTCGTTAGTCAATGGATTATACACATCATGAAGTGCGGTTCTACCAAGAATTCGCTCACCAAGAGATTCAACGATCTCTTCGTTCTTCTTCAATGGAGAAACATCCACACCTCTTAATGTTCCACAGTCTTCCTCGTTGATGATCACATCCTGTGAAACGTCAACAAGACGACGGGTCAGGTAACCTGCATCGGCAGTTTTAAGCGCCGTATCGGCAAGACCTTTACGTGCACCGTGAGTAGAAATAAAGTATTCAAGAATCGAAAGACCTTCCTTAAAGTTGGAAAGAATAGGGTTCTCAATAATCTCACCACCACCCGAGGTTGATTTCTTAGGCTTCGCCATCAAACCACGCATTCCGGTCAACTGACGGATCTGTTCTTTAGATCCCCTCGCGCCCGAGTCAAGCATCATGTACACCGAGTTAAATCCTTGCTGGTCCTCACGAATACGCTTCATGGCTAATTCTGTTAAGCCGGCGTTCGTAGAAGTCCAGATATCAATAACCTGGTTGTAACGTTCGTTGTTTGTAATAAGACCCATGTTGTAGTTTCCAATAATGGATTCTACCTGCTCATTAGCATCATCGATCATGGATTGCTTCTCCTCCGGAATAATAATATCTCCCAAACTGAAAGATAATCCTCCACGGAAAGCGAAACCATATCCCATTTCCTTAATAGCATCAAGGAATTCGGCAGTTTCAGGAACACTGGTTACCTTAAGGATATTTCCAATAATATCACGTAAAGACTTCTTGGTAAGAACTTCGTTCACAAAACCTGCTTTTTCCGGCACGGCCTGGTTAAACAAAACTCTACCAACTGTAGTCTCAATGATCTGATTTACCAGATGTCCTCCTTCGTTGAAATCTTTAGCACGAATTTTAATGATCGCGTTAAGATCAACCATTTTCTGGTTATAGGCAATCACTACCTCTTCGGCTGAATAGAAAGTAAGGCCTTCTCCTTTAATTGGCACTTCGGGAGTAGATTTTCTGGACTTTGTCATATAATAAAGTCCCAAAACCATATCCTGAGAAGGTACTGTTACAGGAGAACCATTAGCAGGGTTCAAAATGTTATGTGAACCTAGCATCAACAGCTGCGCCTCAAGAATAGCCTCTGGTCCCAGCGGAAGGTGAACAGCCATTTGATCCCCATCAAAGTCGGCGTTGAATGCAGTACACGCTAGTGGGTGCAACTGGATCGCTTTACCTTCAATAAGTTTTGGCTGGAATGCCTGGATACCAAGTCTGTGAAGGGTTGGGGCCCGGTTTAGCAACACAGGGTGCCCTTTCAACACGTTCTCGAGAATATCCCAAACAACAGGTTCTTTCTTATCTATAATTTTCTTTGCAGACTTCACAGTCTTTACAATTCCTCTTTCGATAAGTTTTCTTATCACGAAAGGTTTATAAAGCTCGGCTGCCATGTCTTTTGGAAGACCACACTCGTAAAACTTCAATTCCGGTCCTACAACAATTACCGAACGTGCCGAATAATCCACACGCTTACCAAGCAGGTTTTGACGGAAACGTCCCTGTTTTCCTTTTAAGGAATCTGAAAGGGATTTCAACGGCCTGTTGGAATCGGTTTTTACTGCTGAAGATTTTCTGGTGTTATCGAATAACGAATCCACAGATTCCTGTAGCATACGCTTTTCGTTACGAAGAATTACTTCAGGAGCTTTGATCTCCATTAAACGCTTCAAACGGTTGTTACGAATAATTACACGACGGTAAAGATCGTTCAAGTCTGAAGTTGCGAAACGTCCTCCATCAAGCGGCACCAATGGACGCAATTCCGGCGGAATGATTGGAATTACCTTCATAATCATCCACTCCGGACGGTTCTCGCGGTTTTTATTTGCATCACGAAGTGCTTCCACAACCTGAAGCCTTTTAAGAGCTTCAGTTTTACGTTGTTTTGAAGTTTCGTTGTTCGCTTTATGTCTTAATTCATACGAAAGTGCATCAAGATCAATACGCTGCAGGATGTCGATAAGACACTCTGCACCCATTTTAGCGATAAATTTGTTTGGATCGTTTTCATCCAGGTAAAGGTTTTCCTGCGGAAGGGTATCCAATATGTTCAGGTACTCTTCTTCAGTTAGGAAATCCATTTTCTTCAACGGAGACCCATCTTCATTCTTGGCAATACCCGGCTGAATTACCACGTATCTTTCGTAGTAAATGATCATGTCTAATTTCTTAGACGGAAGACCAAGCAGGTAACCAATTTTGTTAGGTAAAGAACGGAAGTACCAGATGTGTGCAACAGGAACCACAAGGTTGATATGCCCTACACGATCTCTACGCACTTTCTTTTCAGTCACCTCTACACCACATCTGTCACACACAATTCCCTTGTAACGGATCCTTTTGTATTTTCCACATGCACATTCATAATCCTTTACAGGACCAAAGATGCGCTCGCAGAAAAGACCGTCCCTCTCGGGCTTGTGCGTACGATAATTGATAGTTTCAGGCTTTAAGACCTCCCCGCGTGATTCGGCAAGAATCGACTCAGGAGAAGCCAAACCTATAGAGATCTTGTTGAACCTCTGTACTGTATTCTTATCATTATTTCTAGCCATAATACTTTTTATGTAGTAATCAGTTTTCAGTAAACAGTATTCAGTAAATTGTACCGGATACTGCTTACTGCCTACTGGTGACTTTTTTATTCTTCTAATCTAATATCTAATCCCAGACCTTTCAGTTCGTGCATCAACACGTTGAAAGATTCAGGTAGTCCTGGTTCTGGCATTGGCTCACCTTTTACAATGGCTTCATAAGTCTTGGCTCTTCCTATTACATCATCAGACTTCACAGTAAGGATTTCACGAAGGGTCGCCGAAGCACCGTATGCTTCAAGGGCCCAAACTTCCATCTCTCCAAAACGCTGTCCACCAAATTGAGCTTTACCTCCAAGAGGTTGCTGCGTGATCAATGAGTACGGCCCGATTGAACGTGCGTGCATCTTATCATCGATCATGTGACCAAGCTTAAGCATATAGATCACCCCAACAGTCGCAGGCTGGTCAAAACGATCTCCGGTACCACCATCATAAAGATAAGTGTGACCAAATCTTGGAATGCCCGCCTCATCTGTCAATTCATTGATCTGATCAAGTGTTGCACCATCGAAAATCGGAGTAGCAAATTTTCTACCCAACTTCTGTCCGGCCCATCCAAGAACAGTTTCATAGATCTGCCCGATGTTCATACGTGAAGGTACCCCCAGTGGGTTCAACACGATATCAACAGGTGTACCATCTTCAAGGAACGGCATATCTTCCTGGCGAACGATCTTGGCAACAATACCTTTGTTACCATGACGTCCAGCCATCTTATCTCCTACCTTAAGCTTACGCTTTTTAGCGATGTAGATCTTGGCAAGTTTAAGAATACCTGCAGGAAGTTCATCTCCAACAGAGATGGTGAATTTCTCTCTCCTAAGGTTACCCTGGATGTCATTCTCCTTAATTCTGTAGTTGTGCAGAAGATCTGCAACTAACTGGTTAAGGTGATCATCTGTAGTCCAGGTTCCCTGAGTAAGGTGAGCGTAATCATCAACTGCATGCAGCATCTTCTGAGTGTACTTCTTACCTTTTGGAAGGATCTCTTCCCCAAGATCGTTCATTACACCCTGTGCAGTTTTACCACCTATGATAGCGAAAAGTTTGTCAACCAGTTCTGCCTTTAAAATAGCAAATTTCGCTTCATATTTTTTCTCAAGTGCAGCAACATCTTCCTTATCCTGTGCTCTCTTACGTTTATCCTTAATGGCGCGGGCAAATAATTTCTTATCAATTACCACACCTCTCAAAGATGGAGAAGCTTTTAGAGAAGCATCTTTTACGTCACCTGCCTTGTCACCAAAGATCGCTCTAAGAAGTTTTTCTTCAGGAGTAGGATCACTTTCTCCTTTAGGAGTGATCTTTCCAATAAGAATATCTCCCGGCTTAACCTCGGCACCTATTCTAATCATTCCATTCTCATCAAGGTCCTTAGTAGCCTCTTCTGAAACGTTTGGAATGTCATTTGTCAATTCTTCATTACCAAGTTTGGTATCTCTAACTTCAAGAGCGTATTCATCAATGTGAATAGAGGTAAAGATATCATCTCTCACCACTTTTTCAGAGATCACGATCGCATCCTCAAAGTTGTAACCTTTCCATGGCATGAAAGCAACCTTCATGTTGCGTCCAAGAGCAAGTTCCCCTGCCTCGGTAGCATAACCCTGACAAAGTACCTGACCTTTAGTTACCCTGTCTCCTACTCTTACGATCGGCTTCAGGTTAATGGAGGTACCCTGGTTGGTTTTTCTGAATTTTACCAGCTCATAAGTCTTGGAATCCGAATCAAAGCTAACCATGCGCTCTTCCTCGGTTCTGTCATACTTAATAGTGATCTTCTGAGCATCAACATATTCTACAGTTCCTTCTCCTTCGGCATTGATCAATACTCGTGAATCTGTAGCTACCTGTCTTTCCAGTCCGGTACCTACAATTGGAGAATCAACTCTCAACAGAGGCACGGCCTGGCGCATCATGTTCGATCCCATCAAGGCACGGTTCGCATCATCATGCTCCAAAAATGGAATAAGAGATGCAGAAATAGAAGCGATCTGGTTTGGAGCAACGTCAATGTAATGAACACTTGTTGGCTCAACCAGCGGGAAATCACCTTCCTCACGGGCAGTAATCCTCTCGCGCTCAATAGTACCATCATCAGAAATAGGGATGTTCGCCTGGGCGATCAATTTTCCTTCTTCTTCTTCAGCACTTAGATAACGAGGCGCATCTTTTGTATTCACTTTACCATCTATCACCTCACGATAAGGAGTTTCCAGGAATCCCATGGAATTCACTTTCGCATAAGATGAAAGAGAAGAGATCAAACCGATGTTTGGTCCTTCAGGAGTTTCAATAGGACAAAGTCTTCCGTAGTGCGTATAGTGAACGTCACGTACCTCGAATCCCGCACGCTCACGCGAAAGACCACCTGGCCCAAGAGCCGATAATCTTCTCTTGTGAGTGATCTCTGCAAGTGGATTCGTCTGGTCCATGAACTGAGACAACTGGTTGGTACCAAAGAAAGAGTTGATCACAGAAGAAAGTGTCTTCGCGTTGATCAAATCGATTGGGGTAAACACCTCGTTGTCACGTACGTTCATACGCTCACGAATAGTTCTCGCCATACGGGCAAGACCTACTCCAAACTGCTGAGACAGCTGCTCTCCTACTGTTCGAACACGACGGTTAGACAAGTGATCGATATCATCAACTTCAGCTTTGGAGTTAATAAGTTCTATAAGATATTTTACAATGGTGATGATATCCTCACGGGTAAGCACCTGCTTATCCATGGTCACATCAAGACCAAGTTTTTTGTTCATTCTGTAACGACCTACTTCTCCAAGGCTGTAACGCTGATCTGAGAAGAAGAGTTTGTCAATGATTCCGCGTGCAGTTTCCTCATCTGGCGGTTCTGCATTACGAAGTTGACGGTATATATGCTCAACCGCTTCCTTTTCGGAGTTGGTTGGATCTTTTTGTAATGTATTATGGATAATAGCATAATCCCCGGTTTGATTATCTTCTTTGTGAAGAAGAATGGTCTTGGAGCCGGTTTCTACTATTTCTTCTATGTGTTCTTTTTCAAGAACGGTATCACGATCTAAGATGATCTCATTTCGCTCAATAGAAACTACCTCTCCCGTATCTTCATCTACAAAATCTTCATACCAGGTATTCAATACACGGGCGGCGAGTTTACGACCAAGCACTTTCTTAAGTCCAGTCTTGGAAACCTTTACCTCTTCAGCAAGGTCAAAGATCTCAAGAATGTCTTTATCTCGCTCAAATCCAATGGCACGGAAAAGTGTGGTAACAGGTAATTTTTTCTTCCTATCGATATACGCGTACATCACGTTGTTGATATCGGTAGCGAATTCAATCCAGGATCCTTTGAATGGGATCACACGGGCAGAATAAAGTTTCGTTCCGTTGGCATGGAAGGATTGTCCAAAGAATACTCCGGGAGACCGGTGCAACTGAGAAACGACTACGCGCTCAGCTCCATTGATACAAAAGGTACCACTTGGGGTCATGTAAGGAATAGTCCCCAGATACACATCCTGAACAATAGTTTCAAAATCTTCATGTTCGGGATCTGTACAGTAAAGCTTTAACCGGGCTTTAAGCGGCACACTATAGGTCAATCCACGCTCAATACATTCCTGAAGAGAGTATCGCGGCGGGTCCACAAAATAGTCTAAAAATTCTAGTACGAATTGGTTACGGGTGTCCGTAATGGGAAAGTTCTCCATGAAGGTATTATATAAACCTTCATTTCCTCTTTCTTCTGATTTTGTCTCTAGTTGAAAGAAGTCCTGGAATGACTTGATCTGGATATCCAGAAAGTCGGGGTAAGCAGGCCTGTTCTTTACAGAAGAGAAACTCAATCTTTCAGTTTGCGTTGCTAACATCAATGGACGGAATTATGTTATATTAAAAAATGGGTGCGAAATAAACGGAAACATTTATATACGCAAAATGGTTTAGACCTCCGGGAACCAAATCCCGGGGTCTAAACCTATAATAGTGTGTTGGTTTAGCTTACTTAAGCTCAACCTCAGCTCCTGCTTCTTCTAACTGTGCTTTTAATGCTTCAGCTTCGTCTTTAGAAACTCCTTCTTTAACAGGTTTTGGAGCACTGTCTACCAATTCTTTAGCATCTTTCAAGCCAAGACCGGTAAGTTCTTTTACTAATTTCACTACGGCTAGTTTAGATCCACCCGGAGCTTTAAGGATTACGTCAAATTCAGACTGCTCTTCAGCGGCTTCTTCACCACCGGCAGCAGCGCCACCACCAGCAACTACAGCTGCAGCAGCAGGCTCAATCCCGTATTCGTTTTTCAAAATATCAGCTAACTCATTAACCTCTTTTACTGTCAAGTTAACCAATTGTTCTGCGAAATCTTTTAAATCTGCCATTTTCTATCGTTTTTAAAATGTAATGTAATTTATGTTTGTTAAAAAGTGCGTACTTGTTTATCCTTCTTTTTCAGAAAGGGTCTTAAGAATTCCTGCGATCTTACCACCACCAGATTTAAGTGCCGAAATAACATTTTTGGCAGGTGATTGTAGTAATCCAACAATATCTCCAATAACTTCTTCTTTAGATTTGATGCTAACCAGGGTATCCAGTTTATCATCTCCAATGAATATAGCCTCTTCAATAAACGCGCCTTTTAGTAAAGGGCGGTCAGATTTTTTTCTGAATTCTTTAATTACTTTAGCCGGTCCATTTCCTGTTTCAGAAAACATGATTGAAGTGTTTCCTTTCAATACTGAAGGAAGCTCTCCAAAATCCTTATCTGAACTCTCCATAGCCTTAGCCAGAAGTGTATTCTTAACTACCGCAAGCTTTACGTTTGCTTTAAAACAAGCTCTACGTAAGTTTGTTGTGTTCAAAGCGTTCAAGCCTGAAATATCTGCTAAATAAATAGTGGTATTATCAGCTAACTGGGCAGTTAAATCTTCAATTACTCTTGATTTTTCTTCTCTTGTCATAATCCAATAATATTATTGCTCAGTGAACCTTTTAGTATCGATCTCAACACTAGGACTCATAGTGCTAGACATGTGAATACTCTTAATGTAAACACCTTTAGCAGCCGTAGGTTTCAATTTTACCAGGGTAGTTAATAATTCTCTTGCGTTTCCTGCTATTTTATCTGCCTCAAAAGAAGCCTTTCCAATACCAGCGTGAACAATACCTGTCTTATCTACCTTGAAGTCGATCTTACCGGCTTTAACATCAGATACCGCTTTCGCAACATCCATAGTTACAGTTCCGGTCTTAGGGTTAGGCATCAAACCTCTTGGTCCAAGAACACGTCCAAGGGGTCCTAATTTACCCATAACACTAGGCATAGTGATGATCACATCAACATCTGTCCAGCCACCTTTGATCTTATCAAGGTACTCGTCTAAACCAACGTAATCTGCGCCGGCTTCCTTAGCTTCTGCTTCCTTATCTGGAGTAACAAGCGCCAAAACCTTTACGTCTTTACCGGTACCATGTGGTAGGGTAACAACGCCACGCACCATTTGATTCGCCTTACGGGGATCTACGTTCAAACGAACGGCGATATCCACAGATGGATCAAAGTTTACGTTAGAAATCTCTTTTATTAAAGCTGAAGCTTCTGCAACCGAATAAGTTTTACCTTTTTCAACTTTAGACTGTGCTTCCTTTTGCTTTTTAGTCAATCTTGCCATTTTTAATTTCTTTTTGGATTAAAAAGGTGCCTGTCCTTTTACAGTAACTCCCATAGATCTAGCTGTACCAGCCACCATCTTCATTGCAGATTCCAGAGTAAATGCATTTAGATCCTGCATTTTATCTTCAGCAATGGCTTTAACCTGATCCCAAGAAACACTAGCTACTTTCTTACGGTTTGGTTCTCCAGAACCTTTCTTAGCCTTCGCAGCTTCTAAAATCTGAACTGCAGCCGGTGGAGTTTTGATCACAAAGTCAAAAGACTTATCTTTAAAAACTGTGATCACAACAGGCAATACTTTCCCCTGCTTATCCTGGGTTCTGGCATTGAACTGCTTACAGAATTCCATGATATTTACTCCGGCAGCACCTAAAGCTGGTCCAACCGGTGGTGATGGGTTAGCAGCACCTCCGCGAACTTGTAACTTAACAACCTTACTTACTTCTTTTGCCATTTTATTAATTTTAAGATGATAGTTTTGTTAGTGGAAGCATACTAAAACTACCCAAAAATATATAGTGTAACAGTTATTATACTTTTTCTACCTGCATATAGCTTAACTCGAGCGGTGTCTTTCTACCAAAAATCTTCACCATCACTTCAAGCTTACGCTTCTCCTCATTGATCTTTTCAACTGTACCGTTAAATCCGTTGAAAGGACCGTCAATTACCTTGATAGTTTCTCCAATAGTAAATGGAATCGCAACATTGTCTGCTTTTACAGAAAGCTCATCCACTTTACCAAGCATACGGTTAACCTCAGATTTTCTTAAAGGCACAGGATCTCCTCCTTTTGTTTCTCCTAAAAACCCGATAACACCGTTAATAGATTTGATAATGTGAGGAATCTCACCTTCAAGACTGGCAAGTATCATTACATAACCCGGAAAGTAAACACGTTCTTTGTTTACTTTCTTCCCATTGCGAATCTGGATCACTTTTTCTGTTGGAACAAGAACCTGCTCAACAAAATCTTCAAGGCCTTCATGAGCGATCTCCCGCTCAATATAATCCTTAACTTTATTCTCCTGTCCGCTTACGGCACGAACTACATACCAGCTTTTATCTTTAACCTCTGCCATTGCAATAATTTTTTATGATTTGATCCACTCAAAATATTGCTCTATCACCCCACTGAACACAGTATCTACACCCCAGATAGCCAATGCAAAAATGATAGAAAATACCGCTACCAAAACCGTTAGTCTCTGAGCTTCTGCCCAGGTTGGCCAGGTTACGTGGTTCTTCAATTCATTATAGGACTCCGAAATGTAATTTGCTATTCCTGCCATGGTATAATTTTTTTCTCACTTAACCTGAAATTAAGTGCCGGCTCCGTCTTCACCCCCTTTCTTCGGAAAGAATTCGGTGGCCTTGTAGTTGATCAATATATTTTGAAAAAGAGGTTTTTATAAGACCACTCTTGCGCACGGGTTGAGAGACTCGAACTCCCGACACCTGGTTTTGGAGACCAGTGCTCTACCAACTGAGCTAAACCCGTAAATATAAGTCAAGGTTTCCCGCCCAGGACGGGAAACCTCAACTTTATAATAAACCAGTAATTAGTCTAAAATTTCAGTTACCTGACCAGCACCTACGGTTCTACCACCCTCACGGATTGCGAAACGAAGACCTACGTTCATAGCGATAGGCTGGATCAATTCAACGTGAATAGTTAAGTTATCACCTGGCATTACCATCTCTACTCCTTCCGGAAGAGAAATTGTTCCTGTAACGTCTGTTGTACGTACGTAGAACTGTGGACGGTAATTGTTGTGGAATGGAGTGTGACGTCCACCTTCTTCTTTCTTAAGGATATAAACCTCAGCTTTGAATTTAGCGTGTGGAGTTACAGATCCTGGCTTAGTAATAACCATACCTCTTGAGATCTGGGTTTTCTCAATACCTCTTAGAAGGATACCAACGTTGTCACCGGCCTCACCTCTGTCAAGGATCTTACGGAACATTTCAACTCCTGTAATAGTAGAAGTAAGTTTTCCAGCACCCATACCAATGATCTCTACAGGATCTCCAGTGTTAGCAACACCAGTTTCGATACGTCCTGTTGCAACAGTACCACGACCAGTAATAGAGAATACATCTTCGATAGGCATAAGGAATGGCTTATCAACATCACGTTCCGGCATTTCGATCCAGCTATCAACAGCTTCCATCAATTCAAGAACGGTCTTTGTCCACTTCTCATCTCCGTTAAGAGCACCAAGAGCAGATCCTGAAATCACAGGTCCGTTATCTCCATCATATTCGTAGAAAGAAAGAAGATCTCTTACTTCCATTTCAACTAGCTCAAGAAGCTCCTCATCATCAACAAGGTCAACTTTGTTAAGGAACACAACAATTCTTGGAATACCAACCTGGCGTCCAAGAAGGATGTGCTCACGTGTTTGTGGCATAGGACCATCTGTAGCCGCAACCACAAGAATAGCACCGTCCATTTGAGCAGCACCAGTAACCATGTTCTTCACGTAATCCGCGTGACCTGGACAGTCAACGTGTGCATAGTGACGCCTCTCAGTTGAATATTCAACGTGCGAAGAGTTGATGGTAATACCTCTTTCTTTTTCTTCCGGAGCATTATCGATCTGATCAAAAGATCTAGCTTCTGAATAACCGGCATCAGCCATTACTTTAGTAATCGCTGCTGTTAAAGTTGTTTTTCCGTGATCTACGTGTCCAATCGTACCTATGTTTAGGTGCGGCTTGGACCGATCGTAAGTTGCCTTTGCCATAATTAATACTTATTTAATCTTAGTTATATATTAGTGTTCAATTTTATACAAATCTCTGAGCCAACGACGGGAATTGAACCCGTGACCTCTTCCTTACCAAGGAAACGCTCTACCCCTGAGCTACGTCGGCAAAAAAAGTCACCTCCGACAAAGCTTTCTTTTTGGGGAGACAACTAATTAGGTCTTAAGAACAAATACTTATTTTTTCCTAGCAGAAAAACACGCCGTAGCGTGAGAATCTTAAAGTTTTAAAGAAGCATTCTTCTTTCTTACTCAAGTTTTCCCTAAAGAAAACTTAGAGCGGGAGACCGGGTTCGAACCGGCGACATTCAGCTTGGAAGGCTGACGCTCTACCAACTGAGCTACTCCCGCATTTGGTTCCTGGTTCCAGGTTTAAAGTTCAAGGTTAAAAAAACCTGAAACCTTAAACCTGAAACTTTGAACCTTGGTGGTGGGGAGAGCAGGATTCGAACCTGCGAAGTTAAAAAACAACAGATTTACAGTCTGTCCTCGTTGGCCGCTTGAGTATCTCCCCAATTTTTACCTTTTCAATATTTCAGAGAACCATCGCTTCGAATGGTTACTTTTTTGAAGCCGCAAATTAATAGAAAATTAATTTACCACACAAAGCTTTTTTTTCAAAATTTCAAGAACTCGAAAAAATATATTCTTTCAATATTTCAGAGCCGATGGAGGGACTCCCCTCGACTTTCGCTCGGGATAAACTTCTCGTCCCTCTGTAGCTCTTCAGAACGCTGTTCATCTTGCTACGCCCGCGCGTTTTTTCTTCAATATTTCAGAGCCGATGGAGGGACTCGAACCCACGACCTGCTGATTACAAATCAGCTGCTCTAGCCAGCTGAGCTACATCGGCCTAATACTGCCTTTTTTCACAAAAAAAGTCCGCTATTTCTAACGGACTGCAAATGTATAAATTTAATTCTGTTCTCAAAACATTTGAGAAAATATTTTTTAGGCTACCTGCACATTAAATTTTCTCTTCCTCTTCTGTAGTTGCCGCTCCAGGGAACTAACACATTCATCTACACCTATTTCAAATCTCCTGCCTTTCTTTTTACAAATAATTTCATCCCCGGGGATACTCAGTAAAATTTCCGAAATTTTATTCTCTTTTAAGCTGGTATTTTCCACTTTGAGATATACCTCAGCAAACGTTACATTGTCAAAATGGGTTTCAAGCTTGTCCAGCTTTTTTTGAACGAAATTGATCAGTTTTTGATCTGCCTGGAAGTTTACGGATTGGACGTTGACTTTCATAAAATTTAAATTTTAATTAGACAATTACTCAGATCCCTTCTTATTGTTCCGGGGGTGTGCGTTTTTATAGACCTTGTTGAGCTCGGCCATGCTGTTGTGGGTGTATACCTGAGTGGCAGCAAGACTGGAATGTCCCAGAAGTTCTTTAACAGCATTTATATGAGCACCCTGGTTCAACAAGTGAGTGGCAAAAGAATGCCGCAGGATGTGCGGACTCTTCTTTAACTTACTCGAGATACCTCTAAAGTAATTATTAATTGTTCTGTAGACAAGGGAATCATACATTTTAACGCCTGCTGAAGTCAAAAATAAATATCCTTCGGAATTCTCATTTTCGACACCTTTTCTTTCCTGAAGATATGCTTCTACAGTACCCGTCACTCCGGCAAGTAAAGGAATAAATCTCTCTTTGCTCCCCTTACCTTTTACTTTAAGTAATCCTGTGGAGAGATCCACATCTTTCAATCTTATCCCGATTAATTCACTGCGCCTTATTCCGGTGGAATAGAATAGCTCGACCATTAGTTTATTTCTTACGGCTTCAAAACCCTCAGCCGGGATTTGCTGCAGTGCATTCTCTACTTCAGTCTCAGAAAAGGGAACCTGCAGACTTCTGGAGGTTTTCAGCGACCGGTGTTTCGCCAGGGGAGAGACTTCAATTTGTCTGGACTTTTGAAGGAACCGGTAATACGCCTTAATAGATGAAGTCTTACGGTTAATGCTGGTGTTGGATAACCCCTGTTCTACCAAATGAACGATCCAGTTGCGCACCTGCGGATAATTCACCTCCTTTAGATCCTCCTGCCCGTAAGTAGCAGAAATGAATTCAGCAAAACTTAAAAGATCGGCCTTGTATGCAGTGATCGTATGAGCAGAATTTTGCTTTTCAAGTTCCAGGTACTGGAAGAAAGGGTCGAATTGGTTTTGGGGCATAAAAAAACTGTTGACAGACAAAGTTATTAAACTTTAGTCTACCAACAGTTAATATTATATACCTAAGAACTCAGGCTTAGGAATTGATCTTAGATCTCTTCCTGATCTCTTAGATGCTGAATGTAAGCAGCTTTTTGGATTTGAGCCCTACGTTCTACTGACGGTTTTGTGAATGCTTGACGATCTCTCAACTGACGCATTGTTCCTGTACGATCAAATTTACGCTTGAAACGCTTCAGCGCTCTATCAATATTTTCTCCGTCTTTAACTGGTATAATTAACATAGTGTCACCTCCTTTCTTTAAAAATTAGGGTGCAAAGATAATCCATTATTGCAAACCCACAATTATTCGAATATTTATTTTGAAAAAAGTTCTAATCGAATTCCAAGCACCAAATTCCAAGCACCAATTGATCAGTGATCAGAGGTCAGTGGTCAGAGGACAGTGGACATAACCACCACCTGAAACCCGCAACTGGCAACCCGCAACCTAAAACCTTAAACTTTGAACCTACTTGGCTGCCGGTTTATATTCTTTCCCGTCTATAAGCATCTTAGCGATGATCTCCCTCAGGATCTCTGAAGTTCCTCCTCCAATAGGCCCTAATCTACTGTCACGTAAAAGCCGTGCCAACGGATAATCTTCCATGTACCCATAACCTCCAAGGAACTGAAGACACTTATAGATCACTTCGTCTGCAATTTTAGTAGAGAGCAGCTTAGACATACTGGCTTCCTTTACCACGTATACACCGCGGTGCATTCTTTCGGCAATGGAATAATTGAATTCCTTTGCCATCTCCACCTCACTGGCCATATCGGCATAGGTATGTCGAAGCGCCTGGAATTTATCTATGGTAGTTCCAAAAGCCTCTCTTTCCTTCATATATTGTAGTGTATAATCAAGAGCAAACTCGGCCCGCGCGTGAGCATTTATTCCCATGATCAATCTTTCAAAAGCAAAGTGCTGCATGATATAAGGAAATCCCTTTCCTTCTTCTCCCATAAGATTAGAGACAGGAATTTCCACATTGTCAAACGCGATCTCGGCAGTATCTGATGCCCTCCAGCCCAGCTTGTCTAACTTGGTAGCCGATATTCCGGGAGTATCACGATCTACAATAAAAATACTCATCCCTTTAGCCTTCAGCTCGGGATTGGTCTTGGCAGCCACTACTAAATAGTCAGAGTAGACTCCATTAGTAATGAATGTCTTTGATCCATTGATCACGTATTTGTCCCCTTTCTTAACTGCAGTGGTACGCATTCCTGCCACATCACTACCTCCCGAAGGTTCAGAAATACAAAGACAACCAATTTTTTCTCCGCTTATACTGGCGGTCAGGTATTTTTCTTTAATTGCTTCATCTCCTTCCTTTGCAACATGGGTCATGGCAAGGTAAGCATGAGCCCACATAGCCGCTGCGAATCCACCACTATTGATCTTCTGCAATTCCTCTAGAAAAATTACGGTGTAGAAAATATCCAGATCAAGACCTCCATATTGTTCAGGATAGTTGAGTCCAAAATATCCCATTTCCCCGAATTTTTCCCAGATGAAACGTTCAATAGTTCCCGTTTTTTCCCATTTATCAATATGTGGCACCACTTCCTTCTGTAAAAATTCCCGGAAGCTTTTTCTGAATAATTCGTGCTCTTCTGTAAAATATCTGCTATTCATAAAAATAATTTCTGAATGTTGTTTTTTTTTGACCTTAAAATTAAAGGGGGTGCGAAAAACTCAATTTTTCCCGTCGATCGTCAAATATAGCTCAATTCTGTCTAATTTATCAACGGGAAAATTCTTAATCTGCCGCAGTTCTTCAAAACTTTTAATCTCCCCTGCTTCCTCCCTGAATTTCACAATGGCCCGTGCCTGTTCATAATTGAGGTAAGGTAAGTCCACTAGTTGTAAGACAGTAGCCGAATTAATATCGCTCCTCTCTCCTGCGGAATTTTTCACCTCAAAATTTTCGAGTAGTCTTAATATGACTTCAGGTGATAAACCATAAACATCTTTAAGCTGTGCATTACCCCTGAAGCCTCCCAGACTATTTCTGTAGCTTACGATCCTGGCGGAAAGTTTTTCCCCAATGCCATTGACCTTCCGGAGATCATCTTCTGTGGCAGCGTTGAGATCGGCTTTTATAAGAGGTGTTGAAAATACCTTTTTTGACACCTTATTATCTTCGGAAGTATTTCTTCTGAAGTCCGGAAATTTGAAAGATGGAGCGAGAATCTTCAGCAATGAATCGGAGACTCCCGTTACAGCCTGAAATTCTTCAGCCGAATTGACCCATAGATCCCGCTTCCGGAATTCATGTAACCTGTCAATTTCAGTCACACTCATGCCGAGCATATAACCTTTATAATCAGAAATAAAATTGGGATTGAAAGGTACAAGAGGCACAGAATCCTTCTGCGCTGCCAGTAATTTCAAAGAATCTATTGATCTCTGCATTTGCTCCACTATCTCCTCCTCGCGTGGATTGGGTGAAGCTTCCGAAGAGAAAGAAATAAAGAAATATATCAGCTGGAGCACGATAATGATCGCCACCAAAATAAAGATCCCATTCTGTTGACTTCTTGTGAAAACAAAATTGGACCTCAGGTTTTTCATGCTATGTCCAGAAGCTTAAGAAGCTTTCTTCACGCGCTCCTTTTCGGGCTTACGAAAAAGCTCACCGGCTTTTAACTTTCTGCTGTACTCGTCGAGATCCTTCTTCACTTCTCCACTCATGATGTAAAGACCAATAATGTTAGGGAAGGACATCGCCAGGATCATCATATCGGAGAAATCCAATACAGCTCCTAAACTTACAGAGGCACCAACTACTACAAAGAAAAGGAATAGTGATTTATAGACAACTTCAGTCTTTTTACTTTTTCCGAAGAGGTAGGTCCAGGCTCGCATCCCGTAGTATGACCAGGAGATCATGGTTGAAAATGCGAAAAGGAAAACTGCAGTTGCAAGTACATAGGGGAACCAGGAGATCACACTTCCAAAGGCACTGGAAGTAAGTTCAACTCCTCCAACTCCTTCAACTTCATGCATCCCTGTGAAAATAAGTACCAGAGCAGTAAGGGTACACACTACTACCGTATCTATGAAAGGTTCAAGCAAAGCGACAAAACCTTCGGAAGGCGGATGATGGGTTTTCGCCGCACTGTGTGCAATAGCTGCCGATCCAACCCCCGCTTCATTCGAGAAAGCTGCTCTCTGGAATCCAACGATCAAAACCCCTATCACTCCACCTTTTAGTGCACTCGGGCTTAAAGCTCCGTCCCAAATTGCTGAGAAAGCAGGACCTATATTTTCGATATTCACTCCAATTACTACAAGCGCTCCAAGTATATAAATTCCGGCCATCACAGGCACAATTTTCCCGGTTACCTTAGCAATACTGGAAATTCCTCCAATAATTACAATTCCTACCAGGATAGCTACCACTATCCCAAAGAGGAACCCATTCCCAACAAGTACCGGAAATTCACCTGCAAGAATTACAAAAGACTGGTTGGCCTGGAACATATTTCCACCCCCAAAAGAGGCTCCAATTGCTAGAATAGCAAAGAAAACAGCCAGGAATTTCCCTAATCCCTTTTGTCCTCTTTTTTCAAGACCATAGCGCAGGTAATTCATAGGCCCACCAAATACTCGGCCTTCACTATTAATAAATCTATACTTCACCCCAAGGGTACATTCCACGAATTTAGAAGACATTCCAAGTAAACCGGCAATGATCATCCAAAAAGTAGCACCTGCCCCTCCCAGGGAAACAGCCACGGCCACCCCGGCGATATTTCCCAGACCAACTGTTCCGGAAACCGCAGTAGCAAGCGCCTGGAAATGCGTTACCTGTCCCGGGGCATTAGGGTCATCATATTTTCCTTTAGCCAGTTGTAAAGCATGTTTAAAACCTCTAATATTTATAAAGCCCATCCGCAATGTAAAGAACAAAGCTCCAAGGACAAGCCAGATCACGATGAACGGAATATCTTTTTGTTGCAGGTCCCCGTTTGGATGTGTAAGAGCCACAGGATTTTCATAATCAATTGCGGCAAGGTACTGTGCTCCCTGTTCTATAACGTGCTCTTTATTCTCTGAATTATAGATCATTCCCCCTTCCTGCACCAGGTATCTTAAAGTACCTGAAGCATTGGCGTAGGCAGTAATATTCTCTCCATCTTTGGAAACCATAGCTATCGCATCTCCTTCTTCCACCTCTGTTCCTTCGGGCAAGAGCCATTCAGAAAGAATAAATTTCCCGTCAACATTTGCTTCCCATTCGGGAGCAGGAACTCTTCGAAAGTCGGCATAAACTACAGGATCATAGATGCCAATAGCAGAGAAAGGATCCCAAAAGAGAATACTTCCCATACTGGCAACAATAGGAGCAAAAGTCCCGTTAAAATGTTCTGTGATAGCCTGTGCCGGTACTTTGTAGGTTTTCTCCACCTCGGCTCCCGTTGCATCTTTAACAACTACAGAATACTCAACTCCTTCCACCAGTCCCTCTGCTCGGGGAGAATCAAGAGGAGTTTCCTGGCTGGACCACCTGTATTCATAAGGCGGGGTTCCGCCCTGAACACTCAGTTCAACAAATCCATCATTGATCTCCTTTGAGGGATTTTGAATGTTAGCGTCTACCTTTAGATCCTGTGCATAGGCAGTTAGAATAAAAACAGAAAAAAAGAATGAAAGCAAAGACTTTCTCATATAAACATTTTAAAATAATATTAAATGGAATTTTCGGCGAAGCAAGATGCTAAAAATATTAACGTTTTCAAATTATCTGGAGTTAAAAAGCAAATAAAACGTTAATCTAAGGAAGTTCTGTTTTAAGCTACTTCTCTATAAATCAAAAACAGAGGTGCGCTTGGAATAGATCATATCTTTGAATTTCAGGAGGAAAGCAAGAGTAAGATAAATTGCGAAGCCTATCCCAAAAGTTGCAAACGACAGATAAATAAAAAAGAGACGAACGTTTTTCGCTCTCATTCCCAACTTATCGGCAAAGCGCGACGAGACATAAAAACCATGCCTCTCAAAATAATTTCTAATTTGGTTCACCCATTTTTGCATGCCGTAAAGATATTAAATTTGTGGTTCTTTCTGAAGGATCTTTAATCCCACAGCACATTGAAGACAGGCATTTTTATCACAGTACTCTTTCTTCAATTGTAAAAATCCCTGGGACTGCAGCGCGTTATTTAAATTTTCGGGACGCAGAGTTCTGAATTTTTTAATGATCTGATTCTCTTCGGGTGCAATGCTTTCCATGATCTCAAAAAGGCCATCAATTGCTTTGCCCTTACTTTTTAGCCATGAGAATTTCACAGGCACCACAGTATTAATGATCAACAGGTCAAGGAATTTTCTGCTAAAATTCTTTTTCCTGGGACGATGACCGGAGGAAAAAGTATAATGACTACTCCAAAATTCGTTCAATTGGATCTGGAAAAGCTGATAAATATCCTGAGCTTCTGAAATCTTCTCAAGAGAAGAAAACAAATTTTCGTTTTTATGATAGACTGCTGCGAGCTGGACCAATCTTATCTCCGGAAAATTATCAGGTCTAAGCCGGAAATATTTTGACGGCAGGATTCCCTCGCCCGATAATGCAAATTTACGTTTAAGATAGGCATATTCTTCCTGCAGCTTTCGATAATAAGGCTCTTCATGATCCCCTTTTAAAAATCCTCCCTGCCCCAGTAGCAAAGATTCAAGCTGCAGTAAATTTCCCCGGGTTTTGCGAATTACTCCAAAAGGAATGGACCTTGCTATACCCATAAAAGCCTCTCCATTGACGTTAAGCCCAAAGTTCCTGGCGAGCAGCTGAAAAAGAACTGCTTCCCAGTCTCCTGCCGACTTCTCTAAAAGGGTATTTATGAGCGCCGTTTTTTGTTCCAGTCTTTCCAGATACAGCCGCTCCAGCCAGTTCTCTAAAAGAAATTCCTCAATTTGAGGAAGATCATCTTCACAATTGATCCACCTGTTAGAAGAACCTGAACACAATTCATTATATGCGTCAAGGGCACCATTTTGTACCAGATGTTTTATTTCTACTACAGGCAGGGAAGAATTGTCTTTTCTAAAAACCTCTACATCGTGCTCCCAAACCACATGCAGGATCACATTGTCGTATGCAGGATCAGTTTCGTGCCCGTGCAAATACCAGTCTGAGGAACGAAGATGTATCTCCAGATTCCCCGCCCATTGCTGACCACCGATAAGCAGCCGTGCATTAAAAAAATCGGGACCCGAGAAGAGATTGTGAGTTCCGGGAGAAACAACTTTAACAGGTAAACCATCAGAGGTTTGGAGCCTCCAATGTTCTATTTTCTGAAATTTCCACAAGTAGTGTAGGTAATCTTCCCGCATAAATTAAAAATATGCATTTTAGACATATCTTTTTGAGGGACAGTAATTTATTAAGCAGGAAAAGACTTACAAAATAAGTTAAATTTCAGTATTTATTATCTCTACAACTTTCGGATAGATCAGGTCCACCCATTGCCGGTACATGTCGCCACTCGGGTGAAGATCATCTTCTGCTATCAATTCGGGTTCTTCCCTTGCCCTGCGTGAAATTGGAGTAATGTCAAAAAACTTAATATTGTACTGCCCTGCGACATCATTAAACACCTCATTAAATTCATCCAGCTCCTTACCTATCTCTTCCTCCCTGGAAGCTCCAAATGGCGTCACACCGTAATCGGGAATACTCAGAGCAAACACACCGGCAGCACCTTTTTTCGAATGCCCGATTGCTCTTTTAAAAATTTCGTGGAGATCTTCTTCATAATCTTCGATACTTTTTCCCTGGTACTGATTGTTAACCCCAATGAGCACAGAGACAAGATCAAATTTTTCGTTATTAAGCCGCTCATCCATTGCCCTGAGTAAATCCCCGGTAGTCCATCCGGTTGTGGCAATGATCCTTGGGTCTTCGATTTCAAAACCTCCGAGCCGCAGCTTTTCAGTAAGCTGAACCGGCCATCGCATTTCGGGTTCCACACTTTCGCCAATAGTATATGAATCCCCCAGAGCAAGATACCTCAATGGATCTTCTTCAACTATTACAATATTCTCTGCTTCTTTTTCTTTACATCCAAAAAGCAGGGTAAACAACAGGCAAGACAATAAGAATCCTCTCATAATGACTATTTTAAAAAGCTAAAATATATTTTTCTGCGGCAGCTCTACCCATCCACTTTCCTATATTTACCTAAAATCATTAAAAATGAAGATTATAATTTCTCTTAGCCTCCTCTTTTCAAGCTTAAATATCATAGCACAGAACCAGAATCCCCTGGCAGAATTTTGGGAAAAACTTGAACAGCATTGTGGGCAAGCCTATGAAGGAAAAGTAGTTGCAGCTCCCGAAAATGATGACTTCAGAAACAAAAAGCTGGTGATGCATGTACGATCCTGTGCAGAGAACCAAATCAAGATTCCTTTTTTTGTTGGAGATGACCGTTCCCGCACCTGGGTCCTTTCAAAGACCAATGGAAAACTGGAACTAAAGCATGACCACCGACATAAAGACGGAAGCGAAGATGAAGTTACAATGTATGGCGGCACTGCATCTAATCATGGACAGCCTCATTTACAGGTTTTCCCGGCCGACCAGCAAACAGCCGATCTCTTGCCATTGGCAGCTTCTAATGTGTGGTGGATCACATTAACAGATACCGGCTTCACCTACAACCTGAGAAGATTAGGAACAGACCGGTTTTTTAGCGTCGAATTCGACTTAACACAACCTGTAAAAACACCTGCAGCTCCCTGGGGCTGGGAAGAATAATTCTTAATTCCCGGTTAAACCGAACAGCACATAATCAGGATTTGGAGTAAAAATTTTATCTTATTGCCAAAGGAATGAAAATGGATACTCAACAACCCGCACCAGGTGACAGATCAACAGAAAAGCACGGGGATCAACCTGAAAAAAAAGAAAGCAAGTTAATGGCAGGTCTTAAGAAGGTCGGCTTTCATGTATGGTTGGCGGTTATGATCATTGGTGGTGCCCTGGCATTTATTACTGCTCTTTTTCTGGTATGACAAAAGTTAAGATCTTATTCGGCGTATGCACGGGCATATTTCTGCTCAATCTATTCTTGCTGAATCTTCCGGTACAGCTGCCCGTATTCTTTTCTTCCTATCTGAATGATCTGCTCTGCATTCCCGTGGTATTAAGTATTTGCCTTTTCATTATTCGGTGGATGACAAAACAGAAGGAACTCAGAATTTCACTTTTTTCGGCCTTTTCTCTTGCCGCTCTTTATTCTGTATACTTCGAGATCTACCTGCCGGAAGTCACCACAAGATATACTGCAGATGTTGTAGATATGCTGCTCTATTTTTCAGGGGCATTGATATTTTGGCTGGTCCAAAGAACTGACCCTACACCTAAACCCCGCATGGAGGAATGAAAAAAGCCGCCCCGAAGGCAGCTTTTTTTATCCATTCGTCTAGTCTCTAGTTTCTAGATTCTAGTCTCTTACTCTAT
Organism: Salinimicrobium xinjiangense DSM 19287; assembly: GCF_000423585.1. Lineage (GTDB taxonomy): Bacteria > Bacteroidota > Bacteroidia > Flavobacteriales > Flavobacteriaceae > Salinimicrobium > Salinimicrobium xinjiangense. The sequence goes on along the minus strand of NZ_KE384056.1, from coordinate 95,969 downwards.
ATATCCCATCTTCCGCATCCAGTCGTCGTTGAACATTTTCCCAACGTAACGGCTGCCGTGATCATGGAATAATATCACGACCACATCATCCTTTTTGAAATGTTCCTTTAGCTGAAGTAATCCTTTGATCGCAGCTCCTGCACTATTCCCCAGAAACATCCCTTCTTCTTTTGCCAGCCTCTGAGTATAAACGGCCGCATCTTTATCGGTCACCTTCGTAAATCCGTCGATAATTCCAAAATCTACATTCTTAGGCAGAATATCCTCGCCAATACCTTCGGTCACGTAAGGATATATCTCCTTCTCATCAAAAATTCCGGTTTCGTGATACTTTTTAAAGACAGAACCATAAGTATCTATCCCCCAAACTTTCACATTGGGATTCTGTTCCTTCAGGTATTTTCCAACGCCCGAAATAGTTCCTCCCGTTCCAACTCCCACTACAAAGTGAGTCACTTTACCATCAGTTTGTCTCCAGATTTCTGGACCTGTACTTTCATAATGCGCTTTTGTATTGGAAAGATTATCGTACTGGTTAACGTACCATGAATTGGGCGTTTCTTCGGAAAGCCTTTTTGAGGTAGAATAGTATGACTGGGGGTCGTCTGGCGCTACATCTGTAGGACATACCACCACCTCACTGCCTACGGCGCGTAAAATGTCAATTTTCTCCTTGGATTGTTTATCGGCCATTACGCATATCATCCGGTAACCTTTTACAATCGCAGCCAGTGCAAGTCCCATTCCGGTGTTTCCCGAAGTTCCTTCAATTATAGTTCCACCCGGCTTTAATAAACCTGCAGCTTCGGCATCTTCGATCATTTTGACAGCCATTCGATCCTTTACCGAGTTCCCCGGATTAAAGGTTTCGTATTTGGCAAGCACCAGGGCGTCGATCCCTTCCGTCAGTTTATTTATCCTGACAAGAGGTGTATTTCCAATGGTACCTAATATATTTTCAGCGTATTCCATATCTCAATTTTTCGGCTGCAAAGGTAAGAAAAAAAGCAGCTTTTAAAAGGGTTCAAAAGGGGTGCCAAAAATGGCATTTTTGAGACCTCTTCTTAATCGAACTTCATTGCTCTCACGGGAGAAATTCGCGTGATAATGTATGACGGGATAAGCAGCATCAGCATACACAACAACAGGGTGCCGAGGTTCACTCCCAGAATGTATTCCCAGCCAATGTATACGGGTGCTTCAGTCACATAATAAGTTTCAGGATTAAGAGGAATGAGTTTCAGGTATTTTTGGGCAAAAAGGAGTCCGAGGCCTATGAGATTACCCCAAAATAGTCCGAGGAGAATAAGATATCCGGCGTTATAGAGAAAGATTTTCCTAATACTCCAGTCGCTGCTTCCCAGCGCCTTCAGAATTCCTATCATCTGAGTTCGTTCGAGGATCAAAACCAGTAAGGCGGTAATCATATTTATTCCCGCCACCAGGATCATGATCCCAATAATTAAGGCAATATTGAAATCGAATAAGGATAACCATTCAAAAATAGAATAATACTGCTGCTTTATGGTACGGGTATCCAGGAAAGAACCAGTGTTTTCATAGATCTCCTGTCCTTTCTCCTCTACCTTGCTGAAATCTTTCAGAAAGACCTCAAAATTCCCCACCTGATCTTTTTCCCAGCGATTGATACGCTGAACGTGACGAATATCTGCCAGCATATAGAGTTCATCAAAATCCAGAAATCCGGAATTATAGATCCCTTTGACAACAAAACCACGGATTAACGGAGTTCTGCTGGTCTCATCCCGCAGAAAATAAGTAGGCACCTTGTCCCCTACTTCCAATCCCATTCTTTTCGCAGTATATTTTGAAATAAGAACCTCATCATTAAGGCTTCCGGAAACATCGGGCAGCTCCCCCTCCACCAAAAATTCTTCAAAATAATCCCAATTATAATCGGTGCCGATTCCTTTAACAATGATTCCTTCAAAATCGGTCTCTGTTCTTATAACCCCGCCAAGGTAGGCAGTAGCCTGTACATGCTCAATACCGTCTACTGAATCGAATTCCGGATAAAAATCCTGATTAATGGAAACAGGCATAAGGGAAACCTGTGAATTGTTGTTGTCATAGCTGGAAATGGTAACATGCCCTGTAAAAGCCGACATTTTCTCCCTTATCTTTTGCTGCAATCCAATACCGGTAGCAAAAGCTACCAGCATCATGATCACTCCAATGGAAATGGCTACAATTGCTATTTTAATTATAGGTGCCGATATGCTACTTTTGTGCTGCTTGGCACTAATAAGACGTTTAGCAATAAAGAATTCCAAATTCAAGAGCAGCTATGAGTTTAAGATTTTTCAAAAGTACATTTTTATTCCTACTTATCAGTGTAACTGCCTGCGGAAACAACTCCCAAAGGACAGCTAATATTCCTGCTGAAGGAAACAGAAAATCCGGCACTGCTGAAGCAACCGATAATCTCAGACTCGGCGCAGAAAGAACCGATTATTTTATAAGCTTTTTGGAAGGTAAGAAAGTGGGACTGGTGGGAAATCAAACCAGTATTATTCCTACTGAAGCAGGTCATATCCACCTGGTGGATACGCTTCTTTCTCTTAACGTAGACCTTCAAAAAGTCTTTGCCCCCGAACATGGTTTCCGTGGCACTGCCGATGCCGGAGAAGCTGTCGAAGACGGCAAAGATCCACGTACGGGGCTTCCGGTGATCTCTCTTTACGGCAACAACAAAAAACCAACTGCAGCACAATTGAAAGATCTGGACATTCTCATTTTTGACCTGCAGGATGTCGGTGCCCGCTTCTATACATATATTTCCACCTTACATTACGTCATGGAAGCAGCTGCCGAAAATGGGATAAAAGTTTTGGTATTTGACCGGCCAAATCCCAACGCACATTACATCGACGGTCCAATTCTCGAACCTCAGCACCAGAGTTTTGTGGGAATGCATCCTGTTCCGGTTGTACATGGACTCACCATTGGGGAATACGCTAAAATGATCAACGGCGAGAAATGGTTGAAAAACGGAATTCAGGCAGATCTGGAAGTAATTGAAATGGAAAATTACAACCGCGAAATACAGTATGAACTCCCCGTAAAACCTTCTCCAAACCTGCCCAATTCCCAATCGATCAATCTTTATCCAAGTCTTTGTTTCTTCGAAGGAACTAATGTGAATGCCGGTCGTGGAACGAATAAGCAGTTCCAGGTCTTTGGCTCTCCATTTCTCCCTGGAGAAAAATTCGATTATTCCTATGTGCCACAATCTAATGAAGGGGCTAAAAATCCGAAGCACCTTGGAAAAACCTGCTACGGAAGAGACCTGTCTGAACATGAGCACCTCGATCAGCTCAACCTTGAGTGGCTAATAGAGGCTTATAACAACACCTCTCAAAAAGGGGAATTTTTCAACACTTTCTTCACCAATCTCGCCGGTACCAAAAAACTGCAGCAGCAAATTGAATCAGGCCAGAGTGCAAAGGAAATTAGAAGCACCTGGAAGGAAGGCTTGCAGGAATTTGAGGGTGTGAGGAATAAGTATATACTTTACGGTGAGTAGAGAGTCTAGATTCTAGATTCTAGATTCTAGACTCCTTTAAAACCTGCAAGTCGTTTCATCTCCTCCACAATATTATACGCTGCCGGACAAATGGCAACGTTCTTCATGGTGAGGTTGGAGATTTTATGGAAATCTTTCCTGTTTGTATGCGGGAATTCGCTGCAGGCTTTGGGCCTTACGTCGTAGATGAGACAATAATTATCGGGTGCCAGAAAGGCGCAGGGTACTTCCTGGAGGACGTAATCATTGTCCTCATCGATCCGCAGGTATTGATCGATGAACTGTTGGGGCTTTTGGCGCAGGTGTTTGGAAATGCGCTCAATGTCTTTATTGGTAAAGAGTGGTCCTGTAGTTTTACAGCAGTTGGCACAGGTGAGACAGTCAGTGCGACTGAATTCCTCCTCGTGCAATTGCTGCATTTGAAGATCCAGCTGCTTTGGAGGTTTCTTTTTCAGCCGGGAGAAAAATTTCTTATTCTCCTTATGTTTATCTTTGGCCCGCTGCGGGAGCCCATCTATCTCTTCCTGCATGCCGCAAAGATAAACAGAACCAGGACGTGAACAAGTTAAAAAACCAGCCCGATATCTTCGGAAAAGCCATTACTGCATACTACGAATCTAGTGATGAAGAGGACATTATTGTACATTCTGCCGACTTTGATGATGATGTCATTCCCGTGCCTTACCTCTTTAGAAGCTATGAGGAAATGCCGGAACTTGAGCAAAAAGCACTTCAATCCTGCCGGGGGAGAGTTCTCGATGTAGGCTGCGGAGCAGGGAGTCATTCCCTTTACCTTCAGGAGGAACGGGGACTAAAGGTGACTGCTATAGACACTTCAGCCGGAGCAATTGATATCTGTAAAAAAAGAGGGGTCATTGATGCCAGAAACATTGCCTTCGAAGAGCTTTCCGGCGAAAAATTCGACACCATTCTGCTGTTAATGAATGGTACCGGTATAGTTGGTAAAATGCGGTTTCTGGATGCTTTTTTTCAGCAGTTTAAAAATCTGCTGAACACAAACGGGCAGGTTTTGATTGATTCTTCAGACCTGATTTACCTTTTTGACGCAGATGAAGACGGGGGAATTTGGATAGATACTTCAGAAGGATACTATGGCGAACTTACATTTAGTCTAAGCTACAAAGGGGAAACCTCAGATACTTTTCAGTGGTTGTATCTTGATTTTGATTCCTTATATTTAGCAGCAGGAAAGAATGGTTTTAAATGTGAGCAAATTTTTGAAGGTGCTCATTACGATTACCTTGCAAAACTTACTTTAAAATAAGATTAATGGCGTTATCTTCTGTAAATAGATTTTGTGGCTGGCTCATTGTTTTAATTTTCTTCGCAGGCTGTTCGGTCGATGAGGCTGAAAAAATCCCTACATCCCATAGAAATGATCTTGTACTTGGAGCATCGGCCAGGGATTATCTTAGTGACGAAAAATTCACCTCTCTTCAAGTTGAAGTAGTGTATGTCACGGGATTTGAACCAACTTCTGAAGCAATTGGCAGCCTTAAAACTTTCCTGAACAAATACATCAATAAACCCAATGGCATTTCCATAATTACCAGGGCGATCCCTTCCCCAAATATGGGAACCTATGCGATAGAAGAAATAGTTGAGCTAGAAAAATCTGAAAGAACTGTCTTTTCCAACGGGGAGAAACTTGGCACCTTTATTTTCTTTGCAGACGAAAAAAGCACAGACAGCGATGAACAACGTCGTGTTATTGGTAAGGCTTACCGCAATACTTCTATGGTCATTTTTGATAAAGAGATCCGGGATATGTCGAATTCCGGAACCAGAGGAGAAATTCAGACGACTGCCTTACATCACGAATTTGGACATCTATTCGGCCTTGTCAATAATGGCACCCCGGCACAATCCCCTCATGAGGACAGTGATTCCAAGAAAAAAGCACACTGCGATGTGGAAGGTTGCCTTATGAATGCCGAAATAGAATTCGGTACTTCTCCATTCAGTTTTCTTGAGAACGGCCAGCAAATCCTCGACTTTGACGATCAGTGTAAACTCGATCTAAAGGCAAATGGAGGGAAATAAATCCTAACGGATTTATTTATTCAAGGTTCAAAGTTCAAGATTCAAAGTCATTGTTGTCCGATGAAAAAAGAAGGAACCTCTGAAAAAGCCCGCTAATGCTGATCAGAGATTTTATCTATCAATCTAAGGGGGTGATTTAGTTCTTTAAATTTTAAATATTCTACCAATGAAAATATATTTTCACAACATTGAATTTCAGTATCTTATTCAAAAGTCTTGGTTCTAGATTCTAAAAGCGGAGCGGTCTAGATTCTTTTTCCGGACAACAATGGTTCAAGATTCAAAGTTGTTACACGTTGCAGGTTGTTTGCTTTATGATCAATTCATATTTTCCCACCTTAAAAAGCAGGAATACCAATATATCTCCCCTGCCGGGACTTTGAATATTGCCTACTGGTTCAAGGTTTAAGGTTCAAGGTTTAAGGTTTAAGGTTTTATTAGATTACAAAACCCTCTAAAGTTTATCTTTAAAGGGTTTTTGTATATAAATTCATCAGGTTAAGCACTGCTAATTTCGTACTTCTAACTTCTTACTTTCTTACATCACTGAACACTTTTTTCCCTCCTAAATAAGTCGCATTTGCTTTCATGTTAGGGAGTTCTGATTCAGGGATTTCCATGATATCCTGCTCCAGGATCACGAAATCGGCGAACTTGCCGTTTTCTATACTACCCTTCTCCTTTTCTTCAAAGTTACTGTAGGCGGCCCAGATTGTCATTCCCCTAAGAGTTTCTTCTCTTGATAAGGCTTGCTCGGGCATATATCCGCCTTCAGGATAATTCTCAAGATCCTTTCTTGCGACCGCAGCGTAAAATGTCATAAAAGGATTTACTTCTTCAATAGGAAAATCTGTTCCCAAGGCAATTACTCCGGCTTCATCCAGTAATTGTTTAAAGGCATAGGCACCTTTTTCCCTCTCTTCGCCTAAACGATCTCCTGCCCAGTACATATCACTTGTAGCGTGGGTAGGCTGCACTGAAGGAATGATGTTCCTGCTAAAATATTTGAAATCCTCCTGTCCAATAACCTGAGAATGCTCTACTTTCCAACGACGATCCTCCCCTTTCCCAATCAGGGAATCATAAGTTCTTAGAACAAGCACATTAGCGGAATCTCCAATGGCGTGGGTATTCATTTGATAATCTGATGCAGCTATTCTCGCAGCAGTTTCACGGAATTCTTTAATTGGTGAAAGTAATGCACCATAATGTCCATGCCTGTCGGCGTAAGGATCTTTTAAAGCGGCTCCCCGGGAACCCAGAGCCCCGTCACCATAAAATTTTACAGAGCGAACGTTAAGTTTATCTGTCTTATAAGGACTTCGATTAAGGTAATAATCCAGGTTCTCTTTGGTGTTACTGATCATGGCATAAAGCCGCACCTCAAGATCCCCATTTTGCTGCAGACTGTCGATCAATTCGATCGTGCTGCGATCAAGTCCGGCGTCGTTAATAGTTGTGAGTCCATATCCAAAGACAATCTTTTGAGCATCCAGTAGCGCCTGAATTTGTTCTTCACGTGTAGGTTCGGGGACAGCACTAAGTACGAGATCCATAGGATTGTCTATAAGGATACCGGTCAATTTGCCGTCTTTTACTTCTATTTCTCCACCTTCAGCCGGAGTATCTACAGTAATTCCGGCAATATCTAGAGCAGCCTGATTAACAAGCAGGGCATGCCCGTCAACCCTGGTAATAGCGACAGGGGTATCAGGGAAGAGTTTATCTAAAGTATCCTTCACCGGAAATTCCTTTACCTCCCAATCATTCTGATCCCATCCTCTTCCGGTGATAAAATCATCATTATTTTCTTTCTGGAAATCCACAATACGTGAAACCACCTCATCAAAACTTTTGGTGCCCATAAGATCTACCCTTCGCTGCTGCAAACCCATTCTGTAAAAATGTGCATGCGCATCAATAAGACCCGGAACTACCGCCTTTCCGCCGGCATCTATAGTTGAATCAGCTTCAAATCTTTCCTGAAGTTCTGCCATAGTACCTACAGCTACAAAGCGGCCATCCTTTACTGCAAATGCTTCTGCCGTAGAAAAATCATCATCTACAGTATACACTTTGGCATTTATCACAAGTAAATCTGCCGATTCTTTATTGTCACAGGCGAAGAATATTCCGCAGGCAAGGAGCAAAAAGAAAATTTTTGTCTTCATTATTTTAAATTTGGGTAAAAATAGAAAATGCGCTCCAAACCGGAGCGCATTTCTTAATTATTGTACTTACTGTTTATGAAAACCACCCTATGATGGCATCACCTATTGTTTCACGGATATCGGCATTGGCTCCTGCAGCAAGGGCGATGGAAATGAACAATCCGATCATTGCATAGGAGAAGTCTTTAAAGATCATTCTACCCGCTTTCTTACGATGCTTTTTACCTTTTTTAGTACGTGCAAGACTCACGGCAATTTCTCTACCTCCAATAACCCCCAGGAATACCCAGGTTGTTGACATAGGCACTGTACTAATGAATAATTTATAGATCAACAGAATTACATAGGTAGCATCTACAAGAGTTGCAGCCCTGACATCTGAGATCCTTGCCTTTTCACTCACCACCTGCTGGATCTTATCTCCTCTTAGGTAAAATAAGAGTCCCAAACCTGCAAAAATAGTTAGAGAAAACACAAGAAATTGAAAAAGATCAAGTTGACGGGGAAGGAAAACAGCGATATTAGCTCCATCCTGCATCACCCATACTCCCCAAAGAGTACCACTCACAATCCACTGTACTACGCTCCAGCTTTTATTAAACTTACGGCTTTTAAAATATTTCTTGATCGTATTATAGGAGAGATACCATACAAGAAAAGAAAGTACAAAGGCCATAATATAACCCGTCCAGGACTTAAATACTACCGAAGTAATTCCCGAGGTATCGGCACTAAAAACACTTAAAATTAAAAATGTAGTGGATACCGGCATTCTTAACCTGGTAAGAATGAGAAGAACTAAAGGAGCAATGATCTGGAAAAAGCTAAAGTTCTCGGGGTGGGGATATTTTGTGGTCCCGTCAGGTTTCAGAAGGCGTTGATAGGTCACATCCCCATCGAAATAGATCCAGCTGAAGGTAACTACCGCGAGAAATATGGTTCCAATGAAGATCCACATCACCCACCATTTTCTCTCTTTATTACTTTCAATAAAAGTCCCCAGGGATTGTATACTGTCATTCGCTACAGTCGCGTAAGCAGCGAAAAAGAAGCCGAGCCACATTCCTGCCTGCCCGTATCCGCTCAAAATTCCGGCCAGTACCAGACCTATAATAACAATGGCGAGGAAGGTCTTTTCCTGTACCATAAAATCCAGGACATTTAAATAAGGCCTGTTCCTTTTTGTGCGGGTAAACTTTTTACTTTTTGCCATTTTTAAAATAAAAAAATCAGTGATAATTTTTAAAATCTGCGAAAAAATACGGTTTTCTTATCAATTTTTTCGAGCTGCAATATTACATACTTCTCTAATAATCCTTTTTTATTTCAATGTTATGTAATTGTTAAGGATGAATTAACCTTTGCCGAACCGGCCCAAAACAAGAAAACCGGCCAAAAGCCGGTTTTCAAAAAAAAACTAAATTTATCTTCCAAAGTCAAACTTATAGGTCGCTCCAGCCATTACCTGAAGCCCCAGGACCGGATAATTTCGCCATTTTTCATAGTTATCTCCCAGGAGATTGTGTCCTCTTGCGAAAATGGAAAGCCTGTCATTGAATCTATAGCCGAGTTTAGCATTCAGATCAAGATAGGCGTCCAGATCAGAAATACCGGAAACCGTGTATTCTCCTTCTCCTGCTTCATTGTAACCCATAACTGCCTCTTTACGTTCTCCTACGAGGAAAAGATTGGCCCCTGCTGACCATTTTGGGGTAATTTGCCAATCCATCATAGCATTGGCTTCATATTCGGGAAGATTCCAGGCTTCCTGCTGCTCATCTGTATCATAGACGAAATAGGATGCATTAAGCCTTAAATTGAGATTTCGGCGTACATCAAAATTCAGTTCTCCAAACGCTGAGATCGTATTCACTATATCATACACCACATCAAATGAATTTCCATACATATAATCTTCGCCTTCCCGGGTATTAGGATTGGCCCTGAATAAAGGTTTAAAATCTTCAGCCGTATAGTTTGTTCTCACATTGTAACCTATACTGTTTGAAAGCTTGCCTTTTGCTCCCACATAGGCATCATACTGCCTGTCTGTTGGTTTGATGTCAAGAGTTGGTGACACAAAAGGATTTTGTTGAGCTAATTCATAATAGCTGTTTTGCCTTAGCTCTCCTTCCAAACCTGCATATCCTATAAAGTAATCTCCGGCCATTCGGTAACTGGCAGTGACCTGGGGATAAACATATACTCCGCCGTCACTATTTTCTGAATCGTAGCTGTAAAAGATAGCTGCTCCTAGATTAAGTGTAAGGTCATCTCTTAAAACGAGTAAACTTGATTGCAAGCCGGCATTCATTATACTATAATTTATATTCTCCTCCTCAAAATAATTGCGATCAAAGCTTCCGTTGACATAATCAAAAATAAGATCAGTTTTAAATAGCTCTCCTCCTATGGGTAATTCCAAAGTAGGTTTTACTCTTATCCTGTGCTCTGCTGAACCCTGATCATCTCCAAAAAACCGGTACCTGGCTTCGGCCCTGTCGAAAAAAGATTTGTCCCAGTTTACTTCTCCCCCGGTGTAAACGCTATAAAAATTATGCTGGGGCTCAAAATCCGGAATTTCGGAAGCAAGTGTGGGTTCCAACCCGTACCAGTTGTATTGCTGGTGTTCTGCTCCAAAATCAATATTCCAGATAAGATCCCTGTTACGGGAGGAATAATTCAGTTTTAGATCGGTATCATAATAATGATCATCATAGATCACTCCGTCGATCCCTCCCTGGGCCGAATTGTGGTTAAGGAATATTCCGAAGTTATCTGTCCGATTCACTTCAAAATTACTGTAAAACTCCGCCAGGGCACTGGTGTAGGTTCCAAATCCAAGGGTGATATAATTATCAAAAAGTTTTGGTGGCCTTTGACGTTCCACTGTAGTTGCTCTTCCTTTTGCAGGCGAAAAGGTTGAGGCTACCGGAAAAGAAAAAATACTGTACTGCACAGGTCTTTTCTCCAGGTTCACAGAGTCTGTGATCTTTGGAGTTTCCTTGATCTTGGGAGCGTCACTAACACTGGGAGTATAGGGTTTTACTACTTCTACAGTTTCACTGCCCAGATCCTGGGCAAATGAAAAAGCTGTAAAAAATAAACATAGAATAAATACACTTAATGAATTGATTTTCATGGGAAGGCTATTATGTATCTTTAATTGTTTGTTTCTACAGAAGCATTGGTTTTTGCTTCCTGGGCTTTAATTCGGCTGAGTTCCTGTTTCGCTTCCTGCACCACATCGGGGAACTGCGTGAAATTTTTGATCACATTGTCAAGGATGTAGGTAGCCTGATAAGCATCTCCCAGCTGGTAAAAGTTTTTAGCCATAAGTACAAGACCTTTTGCTCCGTATAGTTTATAACCCGAATAGTCTTTAGCTAATCTTTGTACTGCATCATTTGAAGCCTGATAGTTACCCGCCTTATGTTTGAAATAAGCGTCGTAATACAGGGCTTCGGCAGCTAATTCTCCCTTTGCAGTTTTTTGTACTTCGGCATAGGCACGTTTGGCACGGTCCTCATTTCCTGTGCGCATCGCTGCTCTGGCAATGATCACCTGGGCATCATTTTTGGCACTCATCTCGGCATCGGGATTGGCAAGCACCTTCTCTGCATAGGTTACTGCTTCAGTATATTTTTCCCCTTCCAGGTATGACTTCATGAGGTTTGACTGGGCAAAAATGGTATTTTGAGGGTACGATGCCTCTACCTCCAGACGCTTAAGCAACGGAATGGCCTCAAAATAATTCCTGTTTTCTAGATATACTTCAGAAAGTCGCGCCAATGCCTGCTCCAGATATTCCGAAGAGGATCTGCCAATCACATACTTGTAATGCGGAATACTTTTCTGCTTATTTCCTTCCCTAAAATACAACTGCCCCAGGTAAAAGTTCGCCTGTACCGCATGTATCCCGTTGGGAAAAGAATTAAGGTATTTCTCTAAGGCAGTAATAGCTGCTGAAGTATTATTTTCCTTATACTGCTTTTCTGCAGCTTCAAAAGTGGTATTATCAAGATCGGCATCAGTTACTTCAACAAAATCCAGGTTCTTCACCCAGTTGGCATATTCATCTGTCCTTCCCAGATCCACATAGATCAATCTGGCAGTACTTACGGCCTGCACAGCTTCAGCAGAATTTGGATAATCGGCTACCACTTTTTTCAGCTTATCAAGAGCCTGATTTCCCTGATCATTGTTATAGTAGATCAATCCCTGTTTTAATAAGGCCTGGGGCACAAATGGGCTTCCGGGCACATCTCTTATAAGCCGGTTATAAGCTTCCATACCCTTAGAGGTGTTGTTCATAGCTACATAGGTATTTCCCAGTTCATAGGCTGCGTCATCTCTGTATGAAGAACGTGGAAACTTCCGAAGGAATTCATTGAGTTCAGAAATTTTAGTATCGTTACGCTGTACAAATCCGTAGCTTATGGCTTTTTGAAAGGAGGCGTAATCATTTTGGGAACCATTGAGTTCAATGGCCGCATTATAAGCTTCCATGGCAGGCCAGTAGCTGCTGTTAACAAAATGACTGTCACCAAGTCTCACGTACGCATCGTTCCTTCTTGAACGATCTTTACCGGAATCATTTGCATAACGTTTAAAAAATTCAATGGCACGACCATAATCCTTTTGTTTGAAATACGCATAGCCAATGTTGTAATCCAGGTTCTCCATTTCCGAAACGCCTCTGGCTCCACTCATGCCGCTAAATTCACGGTATCCTAACAGCGCATCCCTGTAATTACGAAGATTAAAATCACTTTCGGCTTTCCAGAAAGTGGCCAGGGCAGTGATCTTTGGATCTCGTCTTTCACTAAGAGCCATGTCAAAATATTCATTTGCCTCCCGGTAATTCCCTTCATTAAATAATTCTATTCCCCTGTAAAGGGCTACCTGCTGGTAAACTACATTATTCTGGAAGTTGCGGTTGCCTTTAAGCAGTCGCATCGCTTCTTCATAATTTTTGGAGGTTATAAAGGAATTGATAAGTAACCCGTTGATCTCTTCTTTTGCAGGAGAATTCGGGTAAGCCTCCAGGTAATTTAATAAAACCTGTGGTGTACTCGCATAGTTATTTCCAATCTCATAGCTCAGTTTTGCATAATTAAGTGCTGCATCGGCTTTGATCTCCTCATTGAAATCCATTTCACTGGCATTTTTAAATGCATTCAGCGCCTGCTGTTTTTTATCTGTCTTTAGATATGACTGCGCCAAATGGTAGTAGGCGTTTTGAGCCACTGCATTGGTCCCGTCAATGATCTTATTGAATTCTGAAATTGCAGCCTCATAATCTCCCTGCTGAAAATAGGCGTAACCCAACTGATAATAGTCGGTATTGTTCCACTTCCCTCTTTGCCCCTGATATTCCTTTAAATAAGGAATGGCTTTTTCGTACTGACCAAGATTAAAATAGCTTTCTCCAATGATCTTATTGAGTTCAGACTTATCCCGACGATCTGCCCGAGGTAATTGTTCCAGTCCTAATTCAATGGCCTTCTCAAAATTTCCCTGCTTGAAGTTCATATCGGCCTGGAAATAGGAAAGGTCTTCTTCATAGCGCTGGTTGTCCTGTACCTCCTCAAAAAGTGCATTTGCCTGCTCATAATCATCCCCTTCATAAGCCATAAAGCCCAGGTAATATTTCGCCTGCGAACCGTACTTTTTCGAATCTGTTACTTTATTGAAGTATTCTTTAGCTTCTTCGGGTTGATTTGCACGGAAGTAAGCATAACCATTATTGAAATTAAATCTTTCTTTTTCGGCTTTGCTCAGGTTTCTCTGGTCTACAGTATCATACCACTTACGCGCCAGGGAATACTTTCCCGTCTCAAAGTAATAATCGGCCACATCCAGGAAGGCGGCATTTGTTTTTGTACTGGTAGGATAACGTTGCACAAAATCTTCCATGAGCTTATCTGCTCCGGGTTGATTGAGACGAATTGCAGCATTTGCTATATAATAGGCAGAATTCGCCTGGATTCTTTCGTCATCCACTTTGTCCTTTACTTCATCAAATAAAGTCTGAGCGGCAAGATATTGCTGATTGTTGTAAAGTTCCAATGCCCGGTGATAATCGGCCAGTTCATTGGTCTGAATGGCAGATTGTTGAGAGAATCCGGAAAAGAACAGAAAAAAGAAACCAACAAATAAGCAGGTTTTGTATTGTTTCATTCGTAGGTATTGTTTGTTGATGATTCAAAGATATAAGAAACTCTTTGGTAATAACGCGCATCCTGCAGGATAAATTATATACAGGCGTTAAATGAAACCTAAAATTTTCTACTGAAAAATTCGGTAGAAGAAATGCAACACGAATCATAATAATTACGTTCTCTTTCTTACTTTTACCTCTCAAAACTTAAAATTTACATGTCCGACATTGTTCTTCACCTAAAAGATGCTGCCATTTATCAAAGGGAGACATTAATTCTTTCTGACGTTAATATTGAGATTGAAAAAGGAGAATTTGTTTACCTCATTGGTAAAACTGGAACCGGGAAGAGTAGCTTTATGAAAACCCTCTACGGAGATCTTCCGCTAACCGAAGGAGAAGGCCATATTGTAGAATACGATCTACGGACTTTAAGAGAAAAAGACATCCCCTTTCTACGCCGGAAGCTCGGTGTGGTGTTCCAGGATTTTAAACTTCTCAACGACCGCAATGTCAATGAGAACCTGCTTTTCGTCCTCAGGGCAACCGGCTGGAAAGACAAGGCAGCTATGGACGCCAAGATCGAAGAAGTATTGAAAAAAGTCGGAATGGGCACCAAAGGATTTAAGAATCCCTATCAGCTTTCGGGAGGAGAACAACAACGTATTGCCATTGCGCGGGCATTATTAAACGATCCCGAACTCATCCTTGCCGATGAGCCAACCGGAAATCTTGATCCGCAGACTTCTGTAGAGATCATGGAGGTATTGCAACAGATCAGTAAAAACGGAAAGACAATTCTTATGGCTACCCATGATTACGCCCTGCTTCTAAAATACCCATCCAAAACCTTAAAGTGCGACGGACAAAAAGTATTTGAAGTAATTCAAAAAACGGTATAACCAAGCACCAAATCTCAAGCACCAAATTCCAACTTTTAAACAATTGTCATCCTGAAGGATTTTTTTCTTCCCTGACCATCAGTCTTCTCTCTTGTTTTATTACCGTTATTGCGAGACCTCTGAAAAAAATTTCTAGCGTAGGAAATGACGTCTGTTCCTTGTATAATACAATATTCCCTTCAGAGTATCTTTTTTGTAAGTGTAGTGCTTCCCCGGCGTTAAAAATTTTTGAAGCCTTGGAGAAAATTTAGCCGGGGAGAACGGTTCCGATTTGCGGGAGCAAAATCGGAAACACCTATCAAAAAAGTGTCCTTTTTTTGGTTCGTTTTTTTGGACAAGCAAAAAAATGAACAATTATGAAAAAAGCGAATTTTTAACGACCGAAGGGAGAAAATAAATTTCTAAAGAAAAACGTCAATGGTAGAAGCCGGGAGGCGACTGAAGCAATCTGCCAATTTTAAAGTTATGCTCTTTATTTTTAGGAAAAAGGGTAAGACTGCTACTCATCAGGAGATTGCTTCGCTAACTGCATGTGTTCGCAAAGAGGTATAAAATTAACAGCAAAAAAAACCTCCCAAAAATGCCATTTTTGGGAGGCAATAGTAATTCGTATTTCTAAATTAGTACCTGGTAATTCTACATTCGTACTTCTAAAATCGTACTTCTGCCTTCGTACTTCCTAAGTCTGGCTTCCGGATTTTTTCCAATTGACGAACAGATAATAGATATTGACCAGAATAATTGCCGCATTGGTGATTATAATTGGCCAGGAATTCAGCAGTACGCCGTAGATCACAAAGAACATACAACCTAATGTGTTGACATATCTTAAGGTCGTAATATTTCGCATCAGGAAAGACAGCAGCACAAAAAAGGATGCGAGATATCCAAACCATTCAATATATGATATTCCGAGAATTTCCATAATTCTAATTTTAAATTTAAGATTCAGGATGGGATACAAACCCCAATAGTTTAAAAAATAAGAGCTGCCAAAAATACAATTTTTGACAGCTCTTATAATAAATTATTATTCAATTAAATGATCTTATTCCTCTTACGGTCATTTTCGGTAAGGTAGATCTTTCTTAGACGAATGTGTTTAGGAGTTACCTCTACATATTCATCCTTCTGAATATATTCCAGCGCCTCTTCCAGAGAGAATTTAATTGCCGGAACGATCTTCGCCTTGTCATCTGCTCCCGAGGAGCGTACGTTAGATAACTTCTTGGTTTTGGTGATATTCACTACCATATCATCCTGGCGGGAGTTTTCGCCAATCACCTGACCTTCATATATATCCTCTCCCGGCTCAACGAAGAAACGTCCCCTGTCCTGTAACTTGTCAATAGAATATGGAATAGCTTTTCCTTTTTCCATTGATATCAGGGATCCGTTCTGTCTTTCAGGAATTCCACCTTTCAAAGGCTGGTATTCCTTAAAGCGGTGCGCCATGATTGCCTCCCCTGCAGTAGCAGTTAACAGCTGATTTCTCAAACCTATAATTCCGCGGGAAGGTATAAGGAACTGAATGGTCATTCGCTCCCCTTTTGTTTCCATGCTAAGAAGCTCTCCTTTTCGAACCGTCACCATTTCAACTGCCTTTCCTGAAACAACTTCCGGCAGGTCAATTGTCAACTCTTCCACCGGCTCACATTTCACACCGTCAATTTCACGAATGATCACCTGTGGCTGACCTATCTGCAGTTCATAACCTTCCCTTCTCATCGTTTCGATCAAAACAGAAAGGTGCATGATCCCACGGCCATAAACCAGGAATTTATCTGCACTGTTAGTTTCTTCTACTCGAAGAGCCAGGTTTCTTTCCAGCTCTCTCATAAGACGCTCCTTAATATGTCTTGAGGTAACGAATTTTCCGTCTTTACCGAAAAAAGGAGAATCATTTATAGTGAACAACATGCTCATTGTTGGCTCATCAATGGCAATTGTTCTTAATCCTTCAGGAGTTTCAATATCGGCAACAGTGTCACCAATCTCGAAACCTTCAAGCCCCACCAGTGCACAAATGTCACCGGCTACTACTTCCTTTACCTTTGCACGACCAAGTCCTTCAAAAGTAAAAAGCTCTTTTATCTTCGTCTTTTTTATTGATCCGTCACGTTTAACCAGAGACACCTGCATGCCTTCTTTTAAAGTTCCTCGCTGAAGACGGCCAATTGCAATCCTTCCCGTAAAGGAAGAAAAATCCAGAGAAGTGATCAACATTTGAGGGCTTCCGGTCTCTACTTTTGGAGAAGGAATATGCTCTATAACCATATCAAGCAAAGGCTCAATACTGTCTGTTTGCACATTTGGATCTGTACTCATCCAATTGTTTAAAGCAGAACCATAAACAGAAGGAAAATCAAGCTGCCATTCTTCGGCACCAAGTTCAAACATAAGGTCAAAAACCTTTTCGTGAACTTCTTCGGGAGTACAATTTGGTTTATCAACCTTGTTAATTACCACACAAGGTTTAAGTCCAAGATTAATTGCCTTTTGAAGAACAAAACGTGTTTGTGGCATAGGTCCTTCAAAGGCATCAACTAATAGAAGTACGCCATCGGCCATATTCAATACCCTTTCCACCTCTCCTCCAAAGTCGGCGTGACCCGGAGTATCGATAATGTTGATCTTTGTATCCTTGTATTTAACCGATACGTTCTTTGAGGTAATGGTGATCCCACGTTCCCGTTCCTGGTCATTACTGTCCAGAATCAAGTCCCCGGTATTTTCGTTTTCCCGGAAGAGGTGACAATGATACATGATCTTATCTACCAAAGTAGTTTTCCCGTGGTCAACGTGTGCGATAATCGCGATATTTTTAATAGCTGTCATATAAACGCCTGATTTTTAAAGGCTGCAAAGGTACATTTATTTTTTCCATAAAAAACAGCGCTTTTTCGAATTATGGATAATTTTATTTTCATGCTAATGTTTTGACTATCAATTTCTTAATTAATTTATAAGCATTCCCGGCCTTGCCCCGGTGTTTTAGTTCTCTCCCATAAGTCTGATTTTTTGATTAAAACTGAGACTCATCATATTTTATGATGCTAACTTTTCTTTTCCCAATCTCTTTAAGTAACTTTAAGTAATTCATTATCAAATGAATATCACCTTAAATATATAGTCATGGAAAGAGCAGAAGAAAAGAAAGCAAAATGTTGGAAGGTGTTAATTGTAATGATCGGAATCCTTTTATGTTGGCACCCCGGATTGGCACAGGTAGACGGAAATGTAAGCCTTGAGTTTGACAATAAGGAAGAAGCCATGGAAACAGCACAGGAAACCGTGAGGGCATATGAAACCGGAAATTGGGAGACATTAAGGAAAAACGTACACGATGGAGCCCACTTTTATAATCTTGGCAGTTATGATAGCTTGAGCCTGGAGCAAACAATCAACTACTGGAAAAAAGGCAGGGAGACTGCTACTCCCATTCTTTCCAAGGACGGTGCGTGGTTGGCTGTATCAGTACCCGAGGGTCCCAGAAAAGGCAACTGGATCCTCCACTGGGGTAATAACACCCTTAGATATCCAAATGGGGAGACCATCAGCTTTCCCTACCATGTTGCCCAAAAGTTTAAGGATTCCAAAGTAAGTGAGGTTCATTTCTATTATGATAATAACAGGATCATCAGGGCAATGGGTTATGAAATACAACCTCCCATGGGGATCGAGGAGGAAGACCCAGAACATCCAGAAAACAAGGAAAATGATCAATAGCTAAAAAAAGCCTTCCCCTAATAAAGTTTCAAAAAAGGTATCTTTGCAGTAAATTTATTTTATGCAACTCAATAAGATACCACAGATAAAACATGCGGCCTCAGGAAATTTTTTCTTACTCGCAGGCCCCTGCGCCATTGAAGGAGAAGACATGGCCTTACGTATTGCCGAAACTGTTTTAAAGATCACCGATAAGCTGGAGATCCCATATATTTTTAAAGGTTCATTTAAAAAAGCCAACCGTAGCCGGATTGACAGCTTCACCGGAATAGGTGATGAAAAAGCCCTCAAAATACTTCGGAAGGTTTCTGAAACTTTTGAGATACCTACCGTGACAGACATTCATGAGAGAGAGGATGCCACTAAGGCTGCGGAATATGTTGATGTACTGCAAATTCCGGCTTTCCTGGTACGGCAAACAGACCTGGTGGTCGCTGCAGCCGAAACAGGAAAGGTAGTCAACCTCAAAAAAGGTCAGTTTATGAGCCCCGAAAGCATGAAACATGCAGTGACCAAAGTGACGGATTGTAATAACGAACAGGTAATGGTAACCGATAGGGGAACCATGTTTGGCTATCAGGATATGATCGTGGATTTCCGCGGAATTCCTACCATGCGCCAGTTTGCACCTACTGTTCTGGACGTTACTCATTCTCTTCAACAGCCAAATCAAAGCAGCGGAGTCACCGGCGGAAGACCTGATATGATCGAGACCATCGCCCGGGCCGGAATTGCCACAGGAGCCGATGGAATTTTCATCGAAACCCATTTCGATCCTGCAAATGCCAAGAGCGATGGCGCAAATATGCTGGATATACAGTATCTGGAGAGGCTGCTAAGCAATTTAACAGCAATAAAAAAGACGATCAATTCTTTTTAAGTTTTGACCTCGGCATGGATTGCAAATCCGCGCCATCGAAACAGCTTAGACCTGCAAGGTTTCCCAAACCTTGTAGGTCTTTTATTTTGAAGAACCCTTTCAGGGTTTGAAACCCTTAAAGGGTTCGCAGACAAATCAACCACCAGAAAAGAACCCTCTTAACCGCTGCACAAAGTCTCACGACTTTGAGCTAAACACAGCCCGTGTAGAAGCTGGATGCTCAACAACGTCTCCTGACGTTGTAACCCCTTTTGATAAGTAGCTACTGTCAAGTTCAATAATTGTAACCTGAAGTCAGAGACTTCAGGATCCTTTTACTTCTTTCTTACTTTAGACATGCGCAAGGTCTCTGACCTTAAGCAGCGAGGTTATGCGTTACTTTCGGCTAAAAAAGAACCACTATCAGGGCTTTAAGCCGCTGACAGGGCTGTAAAAAAATATCCGTGCATCGGTGGCTAAAGCTTGATGGCCAAACATACGAGATTCGGCATAGACTTCAACATCTCCCCCAAACCGCTGTCAGGGTTTGTAACCGCTGACAGGGTTGATCTGTCTGATTTACTCCAAGGTGAACCACTGTAATGAGCATAAGCAGCTGACAGGGTCCAAAAATTATATGTGCATCGGTGGCTAAAAAAAACCACAAGGTCATAAAAAGACTTTGCAGGTTCGACATAGACTTCCACATCTCCTCCAAACCGCTGTCAGGGCTCTAAGCCGCTGATAGGGTTAAGCCAACTCAAAACAAAAATCCCGCTTACTTTCAGAAGCGGGGTTCAATTCTGTTAATTGTTAATACCTTAAAATATCGTCCAAAGTTCCTTTAATATAATCTACCTGTTGAGAATTTATCTTTCCAATTCTCCTATCCAGACGCTCTTTTGAAACAGACCGGACATGAAAAGTGAGAACTTCAGATTCTTGCTCTAGCCCATTCTCCGAATCAGGATTTAGCAGTAAATTTCCCTTGTACCTCTTGATCTTGGTTGTTAAAGGACAAATGATTACAACCTGAAGATGCTGATTAAGAAGATTTCCGCTTATTATAACACATGGCCTTCTTCCTTCCTGCTCACTTCCTGAGACAGGATCAAGGTACACATCCCAGATTTCGCCCTGCTTCACTCCTCAAGATTTTTGAGGTCCTGCAAGTAAGTTTCCATGCCTTCTTCTGCTATAGCCATGATCTCTTCGTCTTTACCTGCTTTAGAGTAGGAACGTGCATAATCTGCCCGGTTCAATTGATCCAGGTAAATTCGCAAAGCTTTTTCGATAAGGCTGTTCTTTGCCACTCCACGTTTTTTTGCTTCAGAACTTAATTTATCCAGAAGATCCTGAGGCAACGATGAGGTGAAAGTTCCCATATAAATAGTTTTTATAAATATACACCATAAATATGATTTAAATTTTTAAAATTTAATTACCGAAAACCTAACTTCAATAATTGATATAAAAAGATAGCTCATCCACATCATCAGAAAACTATTGTTTATTCGTGGTAAAAACCACTGTCAGGGTTCTAAATCCCTAAAAGATTTGAAAAACGCTGCACAAAGTCTCACGACTTTGAGCTAACCACAGTCCGTCTAGAAGCAGGATGCTTAACAACGTCTCCCGACCTTGTAACGCCTTTTGATAAGTAGCTACTGTCAAGTTCAATAATTGTAACCTGAAGTCAGAGACTTCAGGAACTTTTTACTTCTTTCTTACTTTAGGCATGCGCAAGGTCGCTGACCTTACGCAGCGAGGTTATGCGTTACTTTCGGCTAAAAAGAACCGCTGTCAGGGTTATAACCGCTGACAGGGTTGATCTGTCTGATTTACGATCCAAAGTTAACCACTGTAATGAGCATAAGCAGCTGACAGGGTTCCGTGCATCGGTGGCTAAAAAAAACCACAAAGTCAAAAAAAGACCTTGCAGGTTCGGCATAGACTTGAACGTCTCCTCCAAACCGCTGTCAGGGCTCTAAGCCGCTGACAGGGTTGATCTGTCTTATTTACGTTCCAAAGTTAACCACTGTAGAGCTTAAGCAGCTGACAGGGTTGATCTGTCTGATTTACGGTCCAAGGAGAACCACTGTCAGGGCTCTAAGCCGCTTACAGGGTCAAGTCAACTCAAACAAAAACCCCGCTCTTTTCAGAAGCGGGGTTTCCAATCTACCGGGGGACAAAATTAATTTTTAACCACATTTAGAGTAGCCACAGCTCTTACAAACCAGGCATCCTTCCGAGAAATGTATTCCTTCAGGATCGCCACACTCCTCACATTTTTTATCGGCAGCCGGAGTGCCATCTGGCACAAACTGCTTCAGGGCGCGAACAACTCCTGCTTTCCAGGTGTTGATGCTTTCGTCAAGCAGGTTCAGGTTTTCGATAAGATCTACCACATAAGGAATAGGCATTCCGTGGCGAAGAACACCAGAGATCAGTTTCGCGTAATTCCAGTATTCCTCGTTAAAGGACCTTGAAAGACCTTCAATAGTTACTTTGTATCCATGTTTGTCACAGAATTGGAAATCATACCTTGATTTGCCATCTTCATCCCTGTTCTTGATAACCCAACCTTTTTCAACCCATGTTGGCAGGTTGAAAACATCTTCCATTTTTCCTGTGAAGATCTCATACGGGCGATTATTCAAAACGCCAACTACAGCAAGCCATTTTTCTCTTTCGTTGTTAAAACGGATGATCTTTGACTCCAGCTTCTTAGGTCGTTTTGGAGCATAAGTTTCAGCAAAAACATCATCTTTGATGGTTTCCTTCTTCCCTTTGTCATCTGAAGAAACAAGAATTCCGCTACGGGAACCATCACGGTAAACTGTAATTCCTTTAAGTCCTTTCTTCCATGACTCAATATAGATATCGCTTACTTTCTCCTGACTCACATCTGAAGCAAGGTTAATTGTAGAACTAATGGAATGTGTAGTATATTTTTGAACCAGGGCCTGCATTTCCACACGCTTTTGCCAGTTGATCTCTGAAGCTGTCGCACCTGCGTAAGGACTCTGCTCAATGGCTTCTTTTCCTGTTGCATCCATCCACGTCTTCACCTTTGGGTGATACACCGTAAATTCTTCAAAAGCATCTCCGGTATCATCTACGAAAGCAACTTTTGCCTTAGAAGTGGAAGCATTGACTTTTCTTCTCCTCTTATAGGAGAGCATGAACACAGGCTCTATTCCCGAAGAGGTTTGGGCCAGCATACTCAAACTACCGGTTGGGGCTACGGTACTGATAGATATATTTCTTCTTCCATGCTGCATCATGCGGCTGTAAAGTTCAGGAAACTCTTTCTTCATCATTTGAACAAAATCTGATTGCTCCTCAATAGCAGGGTCAAACACCTTGAATGGCTCTCTTGTGATCGCCATGTCCACACTACTGTCAAACTCCCCTCTTAATTTTGTTTGCATGATCTTATCGACCACCTCAAGCGCTTCATCTGTATCGAATTTTACTCCCAGTGCTGCAACTGCATCGGCAAGAGCAGTAAAGCCAAGACCTGTACGTCTACCATTTTTACCATTTTCGGCAAGTAACTTCCAGGTATCAATCTCATTCTTCTTAATGAAATCTGGCTCCTCATCCTGATCGATCTTTGCAAGGATCTTTTCAACCGCTTCAAGTTCAAGGTCTACAAGGTCATCCATCAAACGCTGAGTTTCATAGATCACTTTATAGAATTTGTCATGGTTGAAAGAAGCATTTTCAGTAAATGGATTGTCAACGAAATTGTAAAGGTTTACTGCGATCAAACGGCAGGAATCTCCTCCCTGCATGGCGATCTCCGAACATGGGTTCGTAGAACTATTTTTGAATCCGGGGTAGAAAGAAGAAGTCGAATAAGTGTGCTGCTTATCCCAGAAGATCAATCCGGGTTCGGCTGTGTTATGTGCACATTTGATTATTGTATTCCACAATTCTTTAGCACGGACTTTTTTGGTGTACTTTGGATTGGGGCTGTCAATTGGCCAACGCAATGTAAAATCGGAATCCTCTGTAACGGCCTGCATGAATTCATCTGTAAGTCTCAGGGAAATATTAGCACCGGTTACTTTTTTAAGGTCTTGCTTAATGGTTATGAAGTCTTCCACATCGGGGTGGGAAACATCAATTGTTAGCATTAAAGCTCCACGACGTCCGTTTTGCGCTACTTCTCTTGTGGTGTTTGAAAAACGCTCCATAAAGGAAACTGCTCCTGTAGTGGTTCCCGCAGCGTTGGAAACCTGAGCATTCTTAGGGCGAAGACCGGAAAGGTCCACTCCTACTCCACAACGTCTCTTGAACAATTGAACCAGCTGCTGGTCTGTATGAAGAATTCCGCCATAGGAATCATAAACCGGAGGCACAACCACACAATTCGAAAGTGATGCTATCATTTGATCATTCCCAAGGGCCGCCATGACACTACCCTGAGGAATGCTGTATTTGAAATCTTTAAAAAGTTGAAAAATTCTCTCTTCACTCAAAAATTCCCGTGACTTTCCGTACTCGGACAGGTTTTCTTTCCCCACTGCACGATCGGCATATTTTGCCTCCATACGGGCAAATTCCTTCGCCATACGCTTGTGCATATCATCTGGGGTTAATTCTAAAAATTTTCCGTTTTTGTCTTTTACTGCATACTTATTTATCCAGGTAGTGGCTGCGAGCTCGTCATTTTTAAAATATTTTAAACATGCTTGCAGTACCTCATCGTAGGTATAAGTCTGGGTGCTAAATAATTCTTCAACCATGGCCGTTTGTTTTTGTTTTAACTTGAAAGAGGAGTAAAGTTATTTTAATTCCTGAGTAAAAAAAGAGCGGACAATGCTTTCTTATTAACTAAGGACTGTTGAAAAAAAAATTGAGATTTTTTCTGAAATCCGGCATTTTCTTTCAGCCCTTGCTACTCCTCATATCAGCAATTTTTCCCTGAACGTTTTTATCTAAAAAAATATTAACAACAACCTGAAAATTTTTTTAAACTCATGTTAAGTATCTGTGGCATAAGCCCTTTTTAACCTACCTTCAAGTACTAACTATCTTAAAAAAACAATAAATTATGGAAACACAATTGGAAAACATAGGGGATCGTATTGCCTATTTTCTACCTAATCTCTTAGGCGCTCTGCTGGTACTGTTAATAGGCTGGCTTATTGCCAAAGCGATCAAAGCCATGGTAGTAAAACTGCTGCGAAGAACCTCCTGGGATGAACGAATTTTTGGAGGGGATAATATTGACGACACCAATGTCTTTGTCGGTAATATTTTCTATTATTTGATCATGATCATCGTTCTGTTGATCGCCCTGGAGGTACTGGGGATTAGCGAAGTCCTGGCACCCCTTGAAAACATGCTCAATGAATTCCTGCTATTCATACCTAATTTAATAGGAGCCCTGCTTATAGGATTTATTGGATATGTGCTGGCAAAATTTGTTGCAAACCTGGTGCATATCGGTGGCGGACTAATTGACCGCATGGTAGACAAAACAGGCTTTAAAGACACAGACCGGTTGGTTAACATTCTGCGCAAACTTGTGTTCATTATCATATTTATTCCCTTTCTTATTCAGGCATTCAACACTTTGCGCCTGGATGCAATTTCTGAACCGGCCAATGATATCCTTTACGGATTCACCGAACTTATCGGAGAAATAGTTATTGCCGCTCTTATCATAATTGTTTTTGTTTGGGGAGGTAAATATCTTGCCAATTTCCTGGAAGACCTGTTCAAAAGTATGGGGCTTGACCGCACTGCCGAAAAGATCCAGATCGACAATATGATAGGAGCCGGACAATCCCTGTCCAAACTGGTAGCTAATCTTATCTATTTCTTCCTTGTCTTCTTCGGAATTATAACCGCGGTAGAGATCCTCGGACTCTCAAGATTAACCGAAATTTTGCATCAGATCCTCGAAATAACAGGTCAGATCTTATTTGGTCTCGTGATCCTTGCTGTAGGTAATTACATCTCCTTATTAATATACAATACCATGACCCGCTCCAGCAAGAACCATTTTATTGCCGGAGTAATTAGATGGGCTTCGCTTGCGCTATTCATTGCCATTGCTTTACGCACCATGGGAATCGCAAATGAAATTGTGGAACTTGCCTTCGGGTTAATTCTTGGTGCCATAGCAGTAGCTGTAGCCCTGAGCTACGGACTTGGTGGCAGGGAAGCAGCCGGGGAGCACTTTAGGGATATCATTCAGAAATTCCGAAAAGAAGCTTCTGAAGCCCGGGATCCAAACCGGGACAATCCCGATGTTCGCAACACCGGGAAGAATTTCCCACCTAAAGGAACCGGAGCCGGAAATGCAAGTACTCCCAACACACCGGGAGGTACTACAGGAAATAATCCCGGTAGGCCTAATCCTCCAAAACCCGGGGGCAATGAAGGTCGAAATCCTAACAAGGGAGATTCGTCAAGAGACTCAGACAGGAATGGACCTGCGGGAGCCGGACCGAATGAACCAATTAATCCTACCTAAGATCAGGATCGGTTTAATATATAAAGCCACGCAATTGCGTGGCTTTTTTCATGTTATCATTTGAAGCTTTATGGCAACTCCAGCTGCACAAGCACCGGCAGATGATCTGAAGGATATTTCAGGTCTTTTGAATCGCTGAGAACTGCATACTTCAACACCTTAATATTAGTAGTAAATATATAGTCGATGCGGCGGGACACGGGAGAATGAAAGTCGTAGGCATTAAAGGTTCCTTCGGGTCCGAATACCAGGCCAGCTTCCTCTTTAGAGTCTCGGTAATGAGCTGCGAGAAATTCAATTTCAGGGGTATCGGGCTCCAGGTTTAGATCACCCATTAATATCACCGGATCTCCTTCCCTGTTCAATTCTACAATTTTTTGATGGATGAGCTGTGTGCTTTCTTTCCTGGCTTCTTTGCCAACATGATCAAAATGGGTATTGAAAACCCAAAATTCCTTATCGGTTTCCTTTTCTGCAAATCTGCCATAGGTACATACCCGCGGATAATCTGCATCCCAACCCTTTCCGGGTTTATCGGGTGTAGAGGAAAGCCAGAAGGTTCCCTGCTCGAGAAGTTTAAATTTTTCAGTCTTAAAAAATATTGCGCTAAACTCCCCTTTTTGAGCCCCGTCATCACGAGCTTTTCCGAAGTATTCATAGCCTGTGAGCTCATCTTTTAAGAATTCCAGCTGACTATGCAAAGCCTCCTGAACACCAAATATATCGGGCTCGTAGAATTTAAGCTGACCGGCAAGATGATCTTTTCTCTGTGACCAGCTGTTTTCGCCATCATTCTCATTGGCATATTTGATATTATAGCTCATTACCGATAGCTGTGCTTCTACCGGAACCGCAGTAAACAGCAGGATCATAAAATTCATAAGTAATGTTTTCATATTCCTATTTCTTCTCCTTTTACATAATCACTTAAATATTCAAAACGAGCCGTAAGTTTTCCATTTTTGGTCATACGTGCCCGCTCCAGAATTCCATTCCTGTCTCCATTAAAAAAAGCCGGCAATACATTTTCCAAAAACATTTCTCCAAAGCCCTCACTTGCATCTTTAGGCAATTCGCAGGGGAGATTATCTACGGCCATCACCAGTATTGACTCTTTTTCTCTAAAATCAACCTCCCGCTTTTCCTGCGGCTCATAACCGTAAAAAGGTTCGGCTATGGTGGATGGACGTATAGTACTGGCAACAGGTCCGGCGATATCGCAGGAAATATCTGCTATATATTTGATCCTGAAATCAGGCGACTTTGCATCTTCAGCAGTAAAAAACACTGGGGCACCCTCCCCGTAAAAATGACCCGCAATAAAGAAATCGGCTGCACGGGTAAAGCGTCTGAAATCGGACTCATAGAGCTCCGGATGCTTGTAAAACTCAGAATTGGAACCCTTGCTGCCGTCCTTGCGTTTATTATAGTCAAGCACATCGACGTGACAGTAGACCGGCCTTTCGAAATCATTCTCAAGGAACTCTTCTACCCCTACATTTTCTACTTGCAGGTGATCCAGGATCTCTCTGGCGCCATAGGCAACTTTTCCGCTTCCGGTGAGCACGATCTTGAGCGGCGGAATTGAAACTTTGTCAAGTTCTGCCAACATGGCATTGAGATCGGGCAGGCTTTCAGCTTTAGGGAGCTCAAAAATGCCATTTTTGAGACCTATTCCCCGGAAGCCGTTATACGCGCCCACCAGGCCGGCATACCTTCCGAAGCCAATGAGTCGGCCGCCAGTTTCATTAATGATCACCTCATGGTCGTATAGTTCGATATTGTTCTTGAGGATCTCCCGCAGTAAATCTCTATTGTAAGGCTGCTTTTTAATAGTATGAGAGAAAAAGAAGTACTTTTTATCCGGAATTAAATAAGGCAGCGGAACTTCTTTTACGCCAAGCATCACATCACAACCTGAAATATCTTCGGAAACCTCAAAACCTGCCTGCCTGTACTCCTCATCTGTAAAGATCCTGATGCCTGAACTTTCCACCTGGAACCGGGCCTCCGGAAATTTTTCTACAGCTTCTTTAAGCTTTTCAGGAGAAAATACTACACGTCGATCGGGCGGCGTCTTTCGCTCTTTGATGAGGGCAAATTTTATCATTTTTGGAATGGCTTTTGAAATTGTTTGGATAATTTCAAAGATAAGAATTTTAAAAACAGACTTAAGACCGCTTTGCTACAAGAGCCAGTAATCAAAACTTTTTCAAGGAATATTGAATATTCCATATTGCAAAAAGGGATGGTCACGTATTGTGAATCCGCGCCAAGGTTTTCAGTTATTGGTTAATTGTTTATTGTTTATTGTTCATTGGTAATTGTTAATTGTTAATTGATATAAATTCTTAGCTTTGTGCCATCAATGATTGGCATGAAAAATGCAATAATATTGCAGAAGTTCTTTACATATTGGGGTCGACTTGGTTTTGACAGCGAGTCTAATTGAGTTGTAAGCACGTCGAGCGCTGGGAAATAGCTCGTAAATCTCATTTTTCACACTTTTTAAACGGCGAGAATAACTACGCCTTGGCAGCATAATCTGAATTATAGTAGGATTACTCTAGTCCCTACAAGGTAGGGAGCCAAGATGTCTCGTGAAGGCCTTGATTTACGGCATTCACATTAGAGGCACCGATAAAGTAAATATAGAGACTGCAGGGCCTTGATGCAGTTTCGAAATCTAATTGAGGATAAGTGTAAAGTTGGTGGTTTTCGGCCGGCTTTGCATCGAAAAACAAGCGAAAACTAAACGTGTAGAAAGCTTCTGAATTGCTTGTTTGGACGAGGGTTCGAACCCCTCCGACTCCACTTTATGAGTACCAAACTCAATCAAAAACCCCGAAATCCTAGGATTTACGGGGTTTTTCATTTTTCTTAAATTCGTTTAATATCGAATAATTGCACATTAACAGTGTGCAATTCGGTGACCAATTTTTTCTTCAAAAATTGCACACTAGAAACGGATAAAATCCCTGTATACCAATTCCTTACAAACTATTAAAGTTTTAAATCGTATATGCTTTTTTAGTACTTTAAAACCGAATTTAAAGACCAAAAAAATGCACACTCAGTATCAGCTCACATTCTTCGTTAGAAAAAGTAGAAGTAAGAAGACCTCAGACGGTGATGTTTATATGCGGATTACAGTGAATAACAAGCGATCTGACATTAGTATTAGCCGAAAAATTGACTTCGGGAAATGGAGTTCGAAATCTGAAAGAGCTTTAGGGAAAAGCACGGAAGCTACTGAACTCAATGATTATATTAATGTCCTCAGGAATAAAATCAGGAAAATACACCAGGGCCTCGTCGAAAAAGATTTGGAGATAACTCTAAAAAGTATTCTTGAAGAATTTAAAGGGGAAAATAAGCCGAAACCAAAAATGACCCTGAAGGTATTTAAGGAGCATAATGAGCAAATGGACCGGCTTTCAGGAAAGAATATTTCTAAGAGCACTGCTAAAAGATACTGGACGTGTTTTAATCATGTTGAGCAATTCATTGAGGAAGAATATAAGGCCAACGATTATCCTTTGAATGATATCAGCTATCAGTTCATTTCGAAGTTTGAGTATTTCTTGAAAACCAAAAGAGAATGCAATCATAACTCTGCTTTGAAGTACGTCAACAACTTCAAAAAGATTATTCGAATTGCTTTAGCCAATCAATGGATGGACCGGGATCCATTCTACAATTATAAAGTTCAGTTTGAAACGGTGGAAAGGGAATTTCTTAATGAAGAAGAAGTACAGAAACTGATCAATAAGGATCTTCACATGGATCGGTTAAAACTGGTGCGAGACATGTTTGTTTTTAGTTGTTACACCGGACTGGCATATTCTGATGTTAAAAAACTGAGCAGCGCCGATATTACCAAAGGTATAGACGGTGGTAAATGGATTCGCATTAAAAGAACGAAAACAAAATCTTTGAGTAGCATTCCTCTATTACCTGTTGCCGAAGAAATCATTGAACGATATCAGGACCACCCGGAGGTACGAAAGAGAGATTGCATCCTCCCAGTTCTCAGCAATCAGAAATCGAATGCCTTCTTAAAGGAAATTGCCATGATGTGCGGTATTAATAAACTGCTCACCACTCACCTAACCCGCCATACCTTTGCCACTACCATAACACTAACTAATGGAGTTCCAATTGAATCCGTGAGTAAGATGCTCGGGCATAAAGATCTGAGGACAACCCAACATTATGCGAAAATTGTGGACAGAAAAATAAGTGATGACATGCAGGCGCTAAAGATCAAGCTGGCAAAAAAAGAAAAAATGAAATCTATTTCTGAAAAACAGAAAGAGGAGTAGAATATTTTTTTGAAGTAGACTTATCCTTCGGGAGGACAGACCGGACAGTAAAAAAAGTAGCCCTACAGCTTTTAAAATGGGTGCCAAAAGTTTTCATCGTGAATGACACAGATTAAAATCAAAGGTAAAGCGAACGAAGCACAGCGAAGTGCTGCAAGCCCAAATCTACCGAACTAATACTATTTTGTGAGGCAGGTCTAAGGAAAATTAGTAATGGTTGCCGCAAATGATCCCCTATTGACAAGGGTTCCCAAAGCATTTGCCGCAAAATTAGTAATAATCTTTAAAAGTAAAATATGCAAAGCCTTATCAACAAAGGGGGGAAGAACGTATGACATCGCGCAGCGTGTCATCCTCTTGCTATTCTCCCCCTTGGTTTTATATAGAGAATTTTAATATTAGAGACGGTTCAGCTAATAGGAATTCCCCCTATAGGCTGCTCAATTGTTGTGCAGTCGAATAATAATATTGAATTTTTAAATTAGGCCTAGAGGAAATTAAATTTCATATTATACTCTTCATAGTAGACTTCCAAAGAGGAAGCTGGTTGTTATACCTACATAATGATGTGTTGCAGAAAAACCACTTCTTTCTTGCCATTGGACCTCAAAATTCACACTTGGCTTTCCCTCCTTATCCTTTAAACTAAAAGGGATACCTAATTTCCAATTTGTTGCTTTATAAGGAGAACCAAAATTATATTCTATTGCAGGACTAAAACCAAGGGAACCAAAATCTCCCAATTCAACAAAGAATATTAATTCCGGTTTTATGGATTGTCGTATAAAATAATTATAATCTGCTTCATATGCCTGTATTGGACGGCTTATTATTACATTATTATTTTCATCAATGATTCCCGTTTGAAATGTTTTTTTGGTCAGTTCATCTAATAATATATTGTTAGTCCCTCCGGCTCGGTAATTTAATTTGCCAAATAAAGAAACACCTGCTGACCATCCTATAAATCCATTTAATGAAAAATTCATTTCGAAATTATACAATTTTCTAGAAGTTGGTTCATTGTTTACTATAGGAGTCACTAAATATTCCTTATCTCCAAAGGGAAGATAAAGATCTCCAGAAGCCCACCAATCGTATATGAATCTGTACATATTGTTTTCTTGGATATATTTTATCTCATCCTCTGCAATTTCCTGATAAATTTCTCTATGTTTTTTCTTCAATTGATCCTTAATCGATGTTATTTCTTGATCAAATTTTGAGAGAGATTGATTATATTCCTTAATATTCGCATATTCGAAATTATTATAAGTTTGAACCTTTTTTTCATATTTTGGATAAATTAATTCTCTGTATTTGTCTATAGCCAAACTTCGTTGTTTTTTCTCGCTACTCTTGTAGTTTAAGGTGCCATTGCCAATAAAACTTACTTTAAAAAAGGCACCTATGTTATTACCTTTAAAACTATCACCCTCATTACTACTTTTATAAAAAATGGAAGAAGTCTTACTTCCCTGAAGTTTAAATCCTCCTGTATACACCCAATCTAATTGGCGTAACGGATTTCCCCATCTGTCATCAAAATTAAATCCCACACTGACAGATTCTTCAGTTGTATTGAAATTAGCAAAGAATTTTTGAAGAAATAAATCGTTTGTTCCTGTAAAGGCTTTTCCCACCTTCCTTGCAAAGAAAATATCCAACATATTATCATTAAATTTTTCCTTCTCGTCGAAATCTGAAATGTACTTTTGAATGGGGCTTTGGTAACTCAAGCTAGTTGAACCAGAGTCGCCTAAATCTGTATAAGTTTGACAATAGGAAATTGCAGGTAATGCTACAAACAATAAGCTGTAAAAAAATTTCATAAGGTAAAAGTTAGGTTATTATTAGGACGAAGAAAGAACTGTATATGGCTAATAAAATTCATTGAGTGTGCTAAGGATAAACGATTCAGGAATTATTAATTAAAATAACTCTTCGGAAATTAACGGATAAATAAATCCGAAATTATTTACTGTGTCGTATTAGTTGGAAGAAGTATCATATATTCAAATTATTTGATAATTTCCCTAACTATCCAAAAAATTTTTGATTAGTCGCACCTTATAGGTTGAGTGAGGTTGAGAGCCTACTAAGATTTTTTTAAATCGCACTAGGAGAAAAGGTTTTGGTATAATATAAGAGAAACTGAACCTCCCAAATAGGTATTTGACTCTTCACCCCAAAAAAAATGACCTCCATTAAAACTCCTGAATAACTTCCATTCAGTGCGCTACTAAAATCTTTTAACTCCCATGGAAAACTATTATTTCTAAAATTTAAAAGAAGTATTTTCTTTTGCCTGTTACAAATTTTTTCGAGGCTTTGAGTAATATTCAGGTTCTGCAATCCAAGGCTTCTGTCCGGTATTAGTACACCATCTAACAAATCCTTCTTCAATCCAGAAGTGACTCAAACATCCAACGGTTTGCCAAACAGATGGAGATAAACTCGGTATCCCGGATTCCGTAACTTTTAATTCCCAGTGAGGTTCGTGATTTTCCTGCAAGGAAAGACTAATAACTCTTCTGCAACCACAAGGACATTTAAAGAGACACCAGTAGGGTTTACCTTGGTATTTTACCTGAATTAATACTCGTTCTTCAATTTCATCGTTCGCGGGTGCTTTTGTGCTTACTACTACGCTGCCAAAATGAGGCGGTTTTGCATCATTTCTCCGTGAAGAGTTTCTTCCAAATACACACCTTAATTTTTTAAATAAACCTTTAAACATTTGAGATTTTACCGAGTTTTGCCATATCCAATCGGTAGTTTTCCTCTTTTAAGGTTAGGAACTTTTTCCTGCAGTAAATACAATCAGGATTTTCCGCAGGCTCATTACTATGAATACTCATATGAACAAAATCTACCCAAATGTTGTCCTGTCTTAGATCGCTCGGAAGCCTTCGGTAAGGTTTTATTAAATTCATAAAAGTAGCCAAGGCATTATCAGCAGTCATGGAAGTAAATGGACCGACTCCCGGAGCAGAATTCCCACCTCCAATCAGGTAATGCTCCCTTTTTAAAGTTTCCGGATAAAGGTCTGCCAATTCCGGCCGGTCTTTTATTGCCTGTTCATATTTTAGCTTCATATCGGTTACAATCCCTTGACACCTTAGACATGCGCCTATTTCAGGCAAAATACAGCTCACTCTCCCCCTGTGATCTCGCAAGTGAGGGGTTCCATCTTCTCCCTCCTGTATAAACCCGGTAAGGCCGGAATCTATCAAGATAAGACCATAATAATATATACAATGGTTCAGCAAATCCCTTCCTGCAACATCATCTGTGCACCCGAAAACTACGTCAGCACTGGAAAGGGAATCGATCGCTTCCCCAGAATCCCCTACAAATTCCGGAAAAGCAATCACCTTTATTCCCAATCCAAGATCATCAATGAATTTCTTCAATGACTCAGCTTTCTTATGTCCCACATCCGAAGATTTATAGCCCCGTACGCGATTCATATTCGTTTCTTCAAAATCATCACCGTCTATTAGGACCAACTCTCCTATACCACACCTCGCCAGCATAGTAGCTACCGGGGAACCCGTACCTCCGAGACCCACAACAGCAGCCCGAAGTGAGCCCATTTTAGCGTTGAAAGGCTTTCCAAAGGCTGCTTCCTGGCGCAATAAAGATTCTGGAGAATCTTTTGATTCCGTTATGTGGTGCAGTTCGAGCTTATCGCTGAGAACTGAAATATGTCGCACCGGCTTAGCCTCATTCGGTTCTTTCCCTGTCCTTATTCTCCCTCTCCAGGTACCATCGCAGTAAATGATTGAAACAAGAATCGAATGAATTCCATTACACCCGGCCAGTCCATGGATAAGATTTTCTTCATTAATGTCGTCCTTTCGGGAAAAATGCAATACACCACTCGGGTGACTATGAACAAAACCTAATACTAAATTTTCTGTTTCACATCTGAAGTACATTTCAGGTAGTTTGCGCATGTTAATGCGCAAGTGAACTTCCGAACTATCCAGGATCCAATCGTCATCCATAAGTTCTATATCAAAAGAAACGAACCTCTCGGAATGCGGAAGTCCGACTACCTTCCGTCCTAACCTCCTAAAAAAAATGATTGCTCCGCGTTCGTGACCCTCCGGATGGGATGATAGCCATGAAGTAAGCTGGTTTTGATGAGATCCTAATAAAGCTATTCGATCCATATCTATCCGGTTACCTGAGGGTTCCTCAGAGCCCATTCTACTCTACTGAGAATCTTCTGGACATTGTCAATTTTCGGCCTCCAGGATCCGGGTTTGAAATGTCTCGACCATCTGTCAAAAGATTTTCCGGCGTGAATTCGCGGATCACCTCCATAATTAGGAATGATCATTCCATTAGCTCTTGAAATACGGGGATAAGTCCAAAACATATCTCCCCCACTCGTATTGTAATTCGGAGGGATAATTAATAGAACCTCAAGCTCAGTGATTGGCTGCCCCCCGACGAGATACAAATCCGGCTGAACAGGATAATTCTTGATTACTAAAAACCTTTTAGCTTCATCCTCTTCTATGACCAAACCCGAACTCTTCAGTAGTTCGTAATCATCCTCAAATAATAGAGCCATAAATTCCAGCTTCCGAACTTGATTCCTGAGAATAAAACTTTTCTATTCCCTTTTCGTCCAAGTCTATTTTATCATCATTCTTTACAAGCTGGCCGGGCCGTCCCTGCCGCTTCAAAAAAAGATCCATGTTATCAGGAATTCCCGGCCCAACTTGTCTAACTTCTGCTCCTGTTATTAATTGTTTATCCCAGTCGTGGGTTTCTTCTTCTATTTTAAACTTCCATTTTTTATTCATCTTCTTATGGATTTTAGCATATGATATTTGAGCCCAAAAGTATGTCAGAATAGTTGCTGAGGAAACGAAAAACCCTTACTTATAGTAAGTGTTTTTCATGAAATTATATCCAGGTATGGAAGATCACAGATTAAGCAGTCGAAATGCAATACAAAATACACGTTGAAGACTGCTGCGCATGACTTGCACTTAGAAATATGATATTCAGGAATATATTTAAATTAAGAGACTCATCTCTAGCCTCAAAATCTGGAAATTCCAGGTGAAAAAAGTCCTTAAGCTTCTTACAGAAAACCCTTTTCTCTGGCCTTAAGTACAAGGGAACGATCCCCTTCTTCTTCAACGCCGAAAAGAATTTTAAGATTGCGCCGCTTCTTTTCGATTCCGCTTAAGGACAATGGGATTACCTTTTGCAATCCTTAAGTTTTGTGCCTATGGAAAGCTCGAATAATATCTTCCTGTCATTTGCATCCAAAACAATATCCGAACTTACTTGATCACGCATTAACTGAAGAACCGTATGGCTGTAGTAAGGAGGTGTATGTATAACCTTGTCAATGGCAATTAACAACTCAGTTTTATTGATATCGTTCTTTATCAGGAAACCTTCAGGATTAATACTCTTTAATAATCCATGGATTCTGAAATTATCATTTAAAGAGGTAGAAATTACTATTTTGGCAGAAAGCTCATTCTTCCTGATCTTAACGCCTAAATCTTCACCTGAAAATACTTTGTCATCTTTAGAGGGGGGTAATTGGATATCCAAAAAAATTAGATCTGCTTCAGAAAAGACAGTGGAGTTTTTGAAATCGTCTAAAGCAGAATCCAGATTGTTATGAATGGTGACGTTAGTTATAATATCTCCGGAAGAAAATATCTTTTCTATAGCTGTCTTATAAGAATCAGTTATTAAAGGGTGATCGTCGACAATAACTACATTAAAAGCTTTCATTTTATACTCCATTTTCAATCAGTAACTCGATTCTTATCTCTGTTCCTTGTCCTGGTGAAGCAGTTATAAAAAGTTCTCCATTCCATTTTTTAATTCTTGACCTAGTATTTTTTAAACCTATACCATTTTTCTCCTCACCCTTAGAAAACCCACTCCCATTGTCTCTAATGATCAACATTATTTTAGAGTCTTCCTCCCAAAGGGCAATCCAGGCTTCTTTTGCGCCGGAATGCTTTACGATGTTCTGTGTCCCTTCCTGGACAATCCGGTATAAGTCTAACTTCACCTCTTCATTCAAGTCTTCCCATCTGATGCCCGGAGAATTTTGAAAATTAAAAGTTGTAATCCCAAGCTTATTTCTTTCCTCCAGGAGGTTTTCCATTAAATTAACAAAACTTGAATCCTTGAAAAAATTTTCTGAAACTAAATCGTGTGAAATTTCCCGGACCTCTTTCTCGATTTTTTGAAGTTCAGTTGTAAGAGCGCTGAATTTATTCAATTCTTCCTGGGACATTTCTATATTGAGAAATTCTAAACTTAAACGCGTACCATATAGCCTGCCCAGCACACCGTCATGCAAGTCTGAAGAAATTCTTTCCCTTTCCTGTTGCCTGCCTTCTTCTAACTTCGACTGCTGCTTTAGCATTAACTTATATATTTCTTCATTGGCGATCCTTTGTTCCCGCTCATAAACTAATGCCCTATTTTTAGTCTGTTGTACCCTCAAATAATAGAGTAGCAACAAGAACATAATTACCAGTACAGAAACCACTGTAATCCAAACCCTTTGTTGTGTAAGGCGCTTGGTTTCCGCAATCAGCTCATCAGTCTGAAAGCGAATCTTAGCAAATCGGTTCTTTACCGCTCTTTCTTCCTGCAAAAATTCGGTTGATTTCTCAATGTAATCATTATAAAACTCCTGCGATCTTCCTCCCCCTATTTTGGCTAAAGCTAAAGTTGACTCAAGAAATTCCTCATTCAATTTCTTGTCAATAGCAATTTCCCTGCTCTCAACATAGTTCTGATATGCCCTTGAAGTATCCGAAAAATTTAAGTAGTAATCTCCCAAATGAAGATAACTCGTGGCAATACCGGAGAAATGATCAATTTCTTTTCTTAAGGCAAGAGACCTAAGAAGGTCCTTTTCAACATTTACATAGTCCTTGCTCATAAATCGAGCATATGCCAGATTATCTATTAACATTGCATGAAGTTCCGGATATTTTTTTTGTAGACTGTCTACTCCTTGAGCTGCTTTATAGCTTCTAATTGCTTCAGGATATTGCTCCAGGTTTTTATAGACAACTCCGATATTATTCAAAGTCAGCGCTTTTAACGTTCCATCACCCAAATCCTCAGCTACTTGTAAAGCTTTTTCGTGAAAGTTTAAGGCTTCATTATATTGCTCAAGATGATTGTTTGTTATTCCTAATATATTATAGGTCAAGTACAGCTGATATTTCTTTTTCAACGGGCGTAATTTGGACAACGCCCGAATCGCAGTAATCTCACTGGTCTGGTAATCCTTTATATCCTTTTGAATAGTGGCCAGATTAATCAACATTCTCGCAGCGTGGTAGTCATCATTTACTTGCTCATATAAATCAAAGGCCACATTATAGTAATAGTACGAACTGTCCAGGATCTTTTCTTTATAAAAAAAATTTGCAAGGTCCCAATAACTTTCTGCAACACGCGCAGTGTCTCCGGAGTTTAGGGAATGGTGGAGGGTTATTTTATTCCACAACCGAAAATTCAGAGAATCCCTTTTAGAATAAAAATTATAGGAAATATCATATAAAACTTTGGATTTAATAGAGTCTTGACTAAGCGACAAGATTTCGTTCAGTACAGAATCACTCTTGGAAGGATCAGAAAAAATTTTCTCCTTTAACTTTTCAGATTTCGCCAACTCCTGTTTTATATCCGTATTATAGGAAGACTTTCTCTCAGTACAGCTTGAGAGGTGGAGCAAAAGAAAAGCGGAAAAAAGGAGAATATAACTTTTAATTTTAAAAAGATTTAAAAACAAATATAAAAGAAAAAGGCCCGTATAGGGCCTTTTCAAAAGGATCTAATCATTAATCCTTTTTGTCATCAATAGGAGCTCCTTCTTCACCCGAATCAGCATAAATTTCACTAGGTGTAACTTCTTGGATGGAAATTTCAGTTGGTATTTCTTCAGGTTCACAAGAAGCAAGAAAAGTTAATAAAGGAAGACTGAACAATAGGAATTTGATTTTTTTCATTTTTTACATTTGATTTCGATTAATAAAAATTTCATAATCAGGTAGACCTGACCATTTTTGTTCACAATGAAAAAATTCGAATTCGAGTAGCTGAAAGAGGAATTCTTGTCAGCTCTTAAAGCTCTGTTAACAGTTCAAATGTATGGTGTTAATGAGGTCTTCTTACCCGGCAATAGGGGCTAACTCCTGAACTGGCCTCAATCAGGCTCAAACGGTATTATTTTGAGGATTAACGGTGCGGTTTTATCTAAACCGCCTCAAGACTAAAAAAGGTTTCCTTTAACAAAGTCAGTTGACTTTTATGAGCTCTTGAAAAAGGAATAACATGTTCTTCAGGTAAAGTCAATCTTAATTTTGCAAAATTTATGCGCAGAAGTAAATCAGTATTTATGATGTAACTTTTATGTACTCTCAAGAAATTCCTCGGTAGAATAGATTCAAAATTTTTAATTGGCTTAAAGGCAGTAATCTTCTTTTTCTCTAACATTATAAAATCAGTGGTGTTACCATCCGCCTTAAGAAAAAGAATTTCGTTCAGGTCCAGAAACTGATAATCTGAATATGACCTTAGGCAAATTTTGCCTTCACTAGAATTTCTAACCCTTTTTTTAATCCTAAATAAACTTTTTCTGAGGTCCAAATCTGTCATAGGAGTGAGCAGGTAATCAGAACAACCTAACTTAATTGCTTCATATGCTTTATCCCTGGAGTCAGAAATGGCAATTAAAAAGGGAGAGTAATCAAGATATTGATATAGTTCCCGGATAAGTTGCACGGGAGAATGACAAAAATTTATTCGTTCATTAAGATCTATAAGGATGACATCCGGAGTGGTTTTTAGGATAAAATCAAAAGATTGATCATAGGTCTCCGAATTGCCTAAACAAGAAAATTCTCCATATTCCTTCAGGAGTTTTGTAATTTTCAGCCTTACAGACTTTTCACAATTTATAATGCATGTGCTAATGCTCATTCCGTATTTCATAAACGGCTGACCTCGAACAGGCATGGATCCATTCATCAACCGGACAAAGCCAAATTACGGTTGTTGAAGCACACCCTCCTCCCGAAAGAACTTACTTCTTTAGCGGATTTTAATTTGTCATTCCGGATCAAATTCAGTAATTCAAAACCCAATTTTTTAGATCTTTTGGACCTCCAAGTTTAAAAACCTATTTCCATTCTTTTCTCTTAGCTCTATCACCAGGGGGCTCGTGCCGTAATCTTCCCCTGCAATCCATTCTCTTTGCCGTTTTGTTTTTGATATGTCAATTGGGGGTTTTCTCAGTAGAAGCCATCGAACAATTCCGATCTAAACATAACGGTTTTAAGTAAAAGGAAAATTTTAGAAGCGGCTGTTGTGGAATTACTCAATGACACTGAAAAAAGATTATCCTCTGCTGTGACCAATTCCAACGGTTACTTCCAGTTCAAAAGGAAATGAAAGACTCTCTGGTTTATCTCAAGGTCACCTTTTTCGGCCTCAAAGCAAAAACCAAGAAGAGTGAGAAAAAAGCACAAACTGAATCAATAACCATTTCTCTTGACGAAGAAGATGAAAAACAATTGGAAGAGGTAATGGTCTTAGGTGACAAGAGTATGATAACCGAAGTTAATAAAACAACTTACAAAGTTCGTTCTTCAAATTATCTAAAAAATGCTGAACCGACGGAAGCTTTAAATGATGTGCCCACTCTAGTTAAGACGAGTAAAATGGGCTGTTGATTAATAACAGCCTGAGCACTAAAGTCTATAAAAATGGTTTAGAATCCTCTATTCCATTCTTCAGGCCCTAAGCCTGAAGAACATTGATAAGGTGGAAGTAATGACAACTCCCTCAGCAAGGTTTGGGTCTGAATTTTCCGGTGGCATAGTCAAAATCAAATTATCTAGATAATCAAACGAATACCCGTACAAATTGTACGGTGTTTTAGTCGAGATCAAAAAATTTGAGATTATATATTTGAGATTATTAATTTAAATCATTTTATTATGAACAAATTACTTTTATGCTATTTTCCGGTTTAACTTCCTTCGGATCACCAGAATCTTTAGGAGAATTCTCTGCTGAAGAGCATTTCTTAGATTCAAATTGTACAGTTAGGTATGATTGCGACGGTGATGGTCGTACAGATTATGAAGGGACAGTAAATTGTGATTATGCCGCCGATCTTGTACAACAGTATCAAGATTCATGCGACTAAATTTTCTAACAAAGGAAAAGAAGAGGTAGAAACTCTATCTCTTCTTTTTTTTAAAAAAAATTGATTTTAAATTATATATGAAGATTTTAATTATACTGACCACATTACTTACAACGCTATCAGGTTATGCTCAATCTCATACTGGTATTGTAAGGTATGGCGAATTACAAAGTATGGGAATGGGAGGCCCGGTAGGTGCAGATTACAATGCCATTTTATTATTTAACTCTAAAAATTCGCTTTATGTTACTCGTCAAGATTCCTTAGAAGGGGGAGCTCAAAATAGAATGGAAATGTATGATCATGGAAATGGCGCAAAAACTTATGGAAACTTTGTGACAAATAAGGAAGGTTTTCGTTATTACCATGATCTGGAGAAAGACCAACTACTCTCCAGAGATATCGGGTTTACCTATGTAAAGGAAGATATTCCAAGTATTGACTGGACGATCCATGAGAATACAAAATTAATAGGAAATTATATGGCAAAAAAAGCTACAGGTTCATTTAGAGGTAGGGACTATACCGCTTGGTTCACTACAGAGGTTCCTCTGCCATTTGGCCCGTGGAAGTTACAAGGTTTACCAGGGTTAATACTTGAAGCATATGATACCCAAAAAGAGATTTACTGGTATTTTAAATCATTGAATTACCCAAGTAACTTTGGGCATTTAATGACGCCTATAGACAAGCCCCAAGATAAAAAATGGTTGGATTTTAGAACCTACAGAAATGCTACCATTGAAGCTTATAAAGAAGCTATTATTGGAGGAAGAATGGTATCAGAAGGCGCAGGAATAAAGGGAAATTCTTCCGGACTTAAGCAGGATTTGTCTGATACGTATATCGAAGCTTTCATTATTCCAAAAGATATGTAACTCTTTGGGAAAACGTGAATTTCTTTTTTTGTGGTTGTTTAGTTTTGTTGTTTTTTCTCTACGAGGACAATCTGTAACAATTTCCGGAAATATTTCTACAGAGGTAGAACAGGAGCCAATAGCCGGAGCATCGGTGGTAGCTTCAGACGGTGAAAAAATTCTTGGTTACGCCTACAGCGATCAGGACGGAAAGTATGAAGTTATTGTAAAAACAGAAAACAAAAGAAATATTTCCATAGAAGTGAACAGCCTGGGTTATAAACGGAAAACAATTGTCATACCACTTGAGGACTCACATTCGGTTTATAAACAAGATTTTTCTCTGGAGCAAAATATAGAACAACTTTCCACTGTCGTCTTAGAAGCAGAGGAAAAGATTGAAATCAACAGGGATACTATTTCCTTTAGGGTCTCTGCATTTCAAGACGGAAGTGAAAAAACGGTGGAGGATATGTTGAAAAAGTTGCCTGGAATAGAGGTAGATCAAAATGGCAATATAAAAGCTATGGGCAAACCCATACAAAAAATATTGATCGAAGGTGATGATTTAGCTGATAATCGTTATAAAGTGATCTCCCAAAATCTTGATGTTTCTGTCATCGACAAAATTGAGATTTTAAGCAATTATGACGAAAATGAAGTTTTAAAACAATTTCTAGACTCTGAAAAGGTTGCATTGAATCTAAAGCTGAAAGACTCAAAGAAATCCATTCTTTTCGGAAGAGCAGAGTTGGGAGCCGGAATAGAAAACCGTTTCCGAGCCGATATAAATGCAGGCTTAATAAGTCCTAAAGTGAAGTTTCTCAATTTAGGTTTTGGAAACAACACGGGTAAAAATGCTAAAGGACAATTATCGGGAGAAACGATCAATGTAAGTGAGTTTAATGATTTTGATCGGGATTATCATATTGACATTTCGCCAGTTGTTTACCTAGAGGGAGCTACAGTACCATTAGAAGAAGAGTTCTACAACTTAAACACTTCTTTTGGGAACAGTTTATTGATCAACAGAAAATTTTCCAACTCATTGATGGTTAAAAATGCTCTTTATTTCTATTCAGATATATTAAAAAAAGATTATTCCACTATACATACTCTATTTGTGGAACCAGAAAACCTGACTTTCACGGAAAAAAATAGTTTTACCATAAATGACCGAAATTTGACAAATGATCTAGAAATTAATTTTACTCCTTCACATAATTCCAAAATTAACTTTGAGGCTTCAGTTGCGAAGGACCGTGGACAAAACTTAAATAGGCTGGTATATAATAAATTAAGCATTAATCAGCTGGTAGAGAGTTCAGAGAAAAAATTGGAAGCTAAGATTCAGTATTCTCAAAAGATCAGAAGTGGAGCCTTTCTCTTTGATATTTATTTAGGGAGCAAAAACTTACAAGAGGATTTTCATGTAAGGCCAATATCCATACCGTTGAAAACTGTAGATGTTGAGAACACAGAGGTAGTGACGGGAAACAACTCTTCCTTGGATTATCAGGGATTAAACGCATCATTTGTTTTTAAAAAGAATAAAACCGCATATTCGTTGATAGGAGGAGTTGAACACTTAGCAGAAAACATCCAAAGTAAAGGAAGAGCCGTTTTACCTGAAGGATATGACCGCCTGGATATCTTATCGGGAAATAACATGGCTGAATATATCATGTCTTATTTCCAATTAAAGTTTAAACAGGAGCTTCTTAAGAATTTATTTTTTATTGCCGATGTTAATACGAAAGTCATGAAGTATGAGCAAGACAGATTTTCCGAAACATTTATTCTACCAAACCCGGAAGCTAGTTTACGTTGGGCAAAGACAAAAACAGGTACTTACCGCTTAAGTTATTCATACGCTACAGAAATTCCCAGATTAATATACTTTAATGATAATTACTTTTTAAAAAGCTATCGAAGCCTCAACTTAGGAGCAAAGAAGGTAGAATTGTTAAGGAATCACCAATTCTTTCTTTCTCACACGTTCTCCAATGTAAAAAAGCGAATATTGTTTTCTAATAGATTTTCCTATATAAGATTTAGGAATGAATTTTCATTTGCAGATGTCGTTACTGAAGATTTTATTTTTACGCAAAGAAAAATTGTGCCAGGGCGTGAACTTTTTCTATTTCAGACGGGGATTACAACCTATGTAGATCCTCTTAAAACTTCCTTCAAACTCGGTTATGGACTTCAATCAACAAAAAATCCAACAGAAATCAATAACTCGGATATTGTCACCACGAGCACAGTAAATACCTACGATGCCACCGGTACGACATATTTCAATAATTCCTTTAATTTAAATTTTTTAGCCCAATTGTCATCTTATAGAAGTCAAATTGGTATCGAGGAAGTAAGGAATTCTAGGTTTCATTTTGAAATAACCACCCTGTTCAACTTTAAAAAATTGCAAGCCTCCTTTACTCAAACAGGGGATTTCGTGGATTCGGAGTTCTTCAACACCAACAAAATTCAAATTGAGTATCAACCTTCAAATAAAAATTGGATGTTCGGTGGGCAAATTCAGAATATTTTGAATAATCAGAATTTTATTTTTGAGAATATCAATAACTATTCAAGTACATACTCAGTCTTTACTTCGGTACCGAGGTATTTACTTTTTTATACAAGATTGCGTTTTTAAGCGGCAGTTATAGAAGAAATTGTCATGCATTTCTCTCCAGAACTAAACCTAAAAAAACACCTGTAAATAAACAAATTACAGGGTTTTTAATACTCCAGACATGGAGGTTCGTCCGGTGGTTAAATTAGGGCAGAGGGGACTCGATAACCATCAATTCGTATTTTGGTCAAGTTTATCCTCATTAATTTTTTTCTTGTACTTAATTGGTATCAAAAAAAGTTTAAGGATTTTATTTCGGTTTAGAGAAAAGAATAAAATATTAAATTTTTTGTTAAAGCGAGACCAAATCGGTGACCAAAAAAATACGATCTTTGAGAGGTACTGTAAATGCTGCAATAATTAATTTTTGGTCGTTCCCTCCGACTCCACGATCATTCACAACTGCGTTGTGATTTAAAACTTATAAATCCTGCCGAGTTCACTCGAGCAGGATTTTGTGTTTTAAAGCACCCAGACCGCAGGGATGGGCAGTTGTAATTGCAGGACTGGATTCATTAAGGGAAGGCGCAGCCAACCCCTCCGACTCCACCTACGCCCTCCAAAGTCCCGAGCACTCGGGACGAAGGAGGGCTTTTTATTTGAATACGTTTTACAAATAGAAATTTCTATCTTTAATCCATTGTTGTCCGATGAAAAAAGAAGAAACCTCTGAAAAAGCCCGCTAATGCTGATAAGAGATTCTTATCTATCAGTCTGAGAGGGTGGTTTTTAGTTCTTTGAATTTTCAAAATATTCTACCAATGAAAAGAAATTTTCA
This sequence comes from Salinimicrobium xinjiangense DSM 19287, assembly GCF_000423585.1. Classification (GTDB taxonomy): domain Bacteria; phylum Bacteroidota; class Bacteroidia; order Flavobacteriales; family Flavobacteriaceae; genus Salinimicrobium; species Salinimicrobium xinjiangense. The sequence goes on along the minus strand of NZ_KE384056.1, from coordinate 51,206 downwards.
CAACATTGAATTTCAGTATCTTATAAAAAAGTCTTGGTTCTAGATTCTAGAAGCGGAGCGGTCTAGATTCTTTTTCCGGACAACAATGTCTTTAATCTTCGGATAGCTTGCGCCTCCGCTAAAGCTTTAGCGCACGCGGGCGGTGGACGAAGGTCCACCGAAAAATATATAAATATAAATGCAACTCCTTAACGTCGTTTATATCCTTAGATGTTCACTCGCACAGGATTTGGTGTTTACCGGGTTTTTTATTTTAAGATGACAAAACCAGTGGAAAAAGTGCATAGAAAAACACCTCATTCGACATTTGCAGAGTCTAAATGTCAACGCTGGAATCATCAGAGGTATGATGAGATATTTCGAGGTTCAGGAGGAGAAATAAAGGAGCTGGTAGAGATACTATCCTTAAAAAAATTTCATGATTTGCTATAGAAAGTTCTATTGTGCTTTCTTAAGTTCCGGAACATCTTTCATTTTGCCATTTTCTTGTTTTCCAAGTATGACCACTTCCTTAATTCCCTTATATTCATCAATGGCCAGTTGCAACTGGCTTCTGGTATCTCTTCGGATCTTTATACCAGTTTTTTGATTTTTATTTTTGACTTCAATATAATAACCATCTCTAAGATCTGTTGGTTTAGTGGCAGGTCTTCCCATGACTTATTTAAATTTATTTTGTGGACGCAATATTTATACCAGAACCGACTTAAAATTTTTCTCAAATCTAATATTTTACTTTTTATTCTTCTATTGCCAGGATTATACCATGTTTAAAGGCGGCTAAAGTCAAGGATTCCCACTTGAAACCAATAGCAGAAATAATTGTGTTAAATAGGCATCCCAAAAGCTTCCGAAAGATCCTCTACCCTTTTTTCTACATTGGCAGAATTGAAGCCATGCAATTTGGAATTACTGTTAGCAGCTAAATTTTAAGCCGTTGCAGCTCTGGTGGGAAATGACTATTCTTCGGTTGAAGATAAGCGGTTAGTGCAGTTAAAATCGGGTGCACAGATTGATTTTTAGAAACCCAAAGTTTTTTTCTTATAAACATCCTCTCCAAACTATAATTAACAAAAAATCCCGGCAATCGTATGACGTCGGAATTTTAGTCCGATCTATTCATTTAGAACACATTTTTGAACATCCTAATTTGTACGACAGGTTCCCCAAACAGGACGAGGAAGGACCCAAGCTGTGGCTCCGGTATCAAAACCAGTTGGCATACTTGTAATAAGAGGGAGGAAATGGAAGCGGAGTGCTAAAGGAATACCTTTTTGCAACCTCACACCTAAAATATCTTTTACGTATACCAAAGAGAGGGTTTTTAGGCTGGCCTAAAAACTTCTTGATTTGTTCTTACCCATGAAGATCTTTTTACAATGGTCCTTCCTCATGTCCAGCTGCAATTCCATAAAGAAAGAGTACATTGAATAAAGAGAAATAATGCTGCCATTTTCAATCCTGAAATTGACAAGTCTCGCCTCGTTGAATAATATTCGCTCCTGGGTGTGGTCTGGCAAATCTCTGAATTCCTCAACAGTCATTACAGTAAATATTAGTCGTAAATAAAAGGCGGTACGGTGGAGGTATTCCGCTTCCGCCAGTTTAATTCATTAAACTAAGGTTGGATTATATTATAGTCTTAAAGAAAACGTTAAATAATGTACTGCCGGAAAACTAAGATTCAGAATTTTATTTTGAGGAATATCCCGCTCCGTAAGGTTGATTATAAGTACCTGCTATCCTCCGACTGTAGTTGAGGTAGAATTACCGGCGAAAAGAAAGTATAGGAACTCGGAGAGGTTTTATCCTTAAATCATGGTAATGAGAGAAAAAAATTAAGAAAAACCACACTTAAAATACTCTCCTACCAGATGGGCTGTATTTTTGAATTTTCCTTTACGTAAAATATTTCTTCGGTGAGTTGCAACTGTGTTGGTGGAAATATGTAATTTTTCAGCAATCTCCCCCGACTCCATTCCCTGAGATAACAATTTTATAATTTCCTTTTCTCTTTTAGAATATGGCGGAACATCTTCAGGGCCTAATGCGTAAAGAGTCTTAAATTCTCCATGCCGGGTATCAACATTAAAGTAAGAATTAGAGCCGGTAAGATCTATAAAGGAGACATTTTCGGTTGCTTTGGGACTTATATGGGAAATATCAGAATGAACACTTAAGACATGTCTGGGAATACCACCTTCAGAAAGTGATATGAAGGTAGCCTGCATCAACATAGTTCGATATCTCCCATAATCATCAATTAAATTATAGGAATAGGAGACTTTATAATTCAGGATTTTCTCCTGATCTACAAAATTTACAATAAAATCTTTAATCACTGCTTCTTTTCTCTCAAGAACAGGTATATCATCCGGGTCTGCATTTTTGAGTAGCCTCTCCATACAAATATCTTCAGTTTCACCTTTGTAAAAGTTGGTAACTTCTGGCGAAAGGTAATCCAGCTGTAAGTCATTCATATTCAAAATGTAGAAATAAGACTCCCCTGGGGCAAAGATTGCGGCCATTTTTCTGAAGTAATTCGAAAGTGGGAACTCCTCATATTTTTCTACACGGGGAGAATAATTTTTCCTCCAAAATTCAGCTATTTTCTTATGCTTCATAATTAAAAAACTATACAATTATTTTCAAATTATCAATTCTTTAAGATTAGAAAAAGAAATTGGTGACTTTATCACCAGGTGAGCAGAGGTTTTCGATAATTGGCTAAAAAAGAGGATTAACAGCAATTCAAAAGAGCCAAAATACTGCAAATGAGGTATTTTCCCTCACTCTTATTAAAGATATTTTTAGCTTCTATTAAGTCTCCCAAAAAACTTATTACCTAACCAACACCGAATGGCATGAAAAGCATTACTCATTTTATCTTTCTCAGCACAATCTTATTATTCATTAGTTGCACAAAAAAAGATAATTCCAAAACACCTCCCCTTTATCAAAGTCAGGAGAAAAATTCAGCAATAGAAGTAAAAGAGAACAGCCTCAGTATTTCTCCCAAAGAACTTGGTGAAACACCAGAAATTAAAGAGGCAGGGTTTGAACTTGCTCTAAACGAACCTCCAAACTTAAGTTCTGAACTTTCAGTAATTAACCCTTTTTCAGTTGATCCCGCAAGTGAAATTCTTTCTAAACGCGACCGCACCACAAAGCATTACTTACGCAAAGATGGAAAAACAATTGATGCCGTTTTGTCCCCTAAGTCTGTACATTATATTAATGGTGACAATGAATGGGAAGATATAAACACCAAAATAGTACCTGCAGAGGGTAACTCCTATGCTTATACCAACCAGACAAATAATCTAAAGTCCTGGTTTCCGGCTGATATTTCCCAGAAAGGGGTAAAAATTGTAACGGAAGAAGGAAAGCTATTATTGGGAGAAAACCTCCGCATGAACTGGTCTGGTGTAGGTGGTGAATTAATAAAATCCGAAAAATTTAAAAGTCCCGACCTCCAGGTAAGTCAAAATAAAATTGTTTATAAAAATGTTCTTCCTGATGTGCATAATGAATATGTGGTTCAGGCTGATAAATTGAAGCACAACATCATATTAGAAGAAAAACCTCTCATTCCGGAAGATGCAGAATACCTGCTTTTTTCTGAAGAAGTGGTACTGCCGGAAAACTGGTCAATAGATTTTGATGAAGAACTAAAAGGCCTGGTCATATTGAAAGCAAACAAGGAAATCTATCTTGAAGTGCCATTTCCGGATATATATGAAGCAAATAACCGTGCAGTTACTACTGATGAGCGGACTTCAGGTTTTGATCTCATCCAACTTAGCAGTAATAAGTACCAGATAAATACGAGAATTTCACAGGAATGGCTGCAGGAGAGAAATTTTCCTGTAATAGTTGATCCAACCATAGTTCTAAATGGTGCTTCTTCTGGTTACATGATCAATAAATATAGATACACCCGGGTAAGTAGAAATTCTTATTGTGGATCCAGCTCTACTAATGTTGATGACAATTATTATGCATATAACAATACAGCAGCGAGAGTTGCTCTAAATTATGCGTATTACTCCCAAGTTACCTCAAATGACTGCCGTTATGGCTGGTATTCTTATTATTCAAAAACAGTTACTAGAAGTTACCGGGATTATTACCGTGGGTGGATAAATTATAATACAAATACTATCCCGGATACGGGTATTATAAACAGTGTGGAGTTTAGCGCCAATGTTTCCGGAGGATATATGGGTGGAATAACAACCAATATCAACCTATCAAGTAGCCCGGGACCTTATTCTAATAATTCACAATCCTTTTATTCTATGGTCAATGGTGGATATCTTGGTAATGCCGTTTATTCTGATGCAGGACAATATCCATATGTAGTACTTGATGCCTCCTCACACGTCCAGAATTTATTGTCTGAGGATTATTTCCAAATAGGACTGTATTCACAATATTTTAATGAAAGTGCCCAGATTAAAACCTTTGATACAAATGCTTCCTTACTGAGGATTACTTATCAGGAATGTGTACCTCCAGTGGCAGCAGGTAAAGATATTAGTGTTCAATTGGACACTGAAGGAAATGCTACTATTTCAACCGCAGATGTTGATGATGGAAGTACCGCAGATTGTGGTCTGGAGTCTTTCAATTTATCAAAAGACAGTTTCACCTGTGAAGATTTGGGGGATAATCCAGTAACACTTACAGTAACTGATACAAATGGGGAAACAAGTTCTTACGACCTGGTAGTAACTGTAGAAGATAATGTGGTTCCGGCAGCTATTGCACAGGATATTACGGTTCAACTGGATGCATCAGGTGCGGCCACTATCACAGCAGCCGATATCGACAACGGATCTAATGACGCCTGCGGGATTGCCAATCGTGAACTGGATATAACCAGCTTCGACTGTACCAACATAGGAGCCAATACAGTCACACTTACCGTTACAGACAACAATAATAATGTTTCAACAGCTACGGCAACTGTAACTGTAGAAGATAATGTAGCTCCGGCAGCTATTGCACAGGATATCACTGTTCAACTCGATGCTTCAGGTGCGGCTACTATTACACCTGCCGATATCGACAACGGATCTAATGAGGCCTGCGGGATTGCCAATCTTGAACTGGATGTAACCAGCTTCAACTGTACCAACATAGGAGCCAATACAGTCACACTTACCGTTACAGACAACAATAATAATGTTTCAACAGCTACGGCAACTGTAACTGTAGAAGACAATGTAGCTCCGGCAGCTATTGCACAGGATATTACGGTTCAACTGGATGCTTCAGGTGCAGCCACTATCACAGCAGCCGATATCGATAATGGATCAAATGATGCCTGTGGTATTGCAAGTCTTGCGCTTAGTAA
>NZ_KE384056.1:0-44444 GCF_000423585.1 Salinimicrobium xinjiangense DSM 19287 | reverse complement strand
CCAGCTTCGACTGTACCAACATAGGGGTCAACACAGTTACACTCACCGTCACAGACAACAACAATAATGTTTCAACAGCTACTGCAACTGTAACTGTAGAAGACAATGTAGCTCCGGCAGCTATTGCACAGGATATTACGGTTCAACTCGATACTTCAGGTGCGGCTACTATCACAGCAGCCGATATCGACAACGGATCGAATGATGCTTGTGGTATTGCTGATCTTGCCCTGGATGTAAACAGCTTCGACTGTACCAATGTAGGAGCCAATCCAGTTACACTCACTGTCACAGACAACAACAATAATGTCTCAACTGCTACGGCAACTGTAACTGTAGAAGATAATGTAGCTCCGGCAGCTATTGCACAGGATATTACAGTACAACTCGATGCTTTGGGGGCAGCTACTATCACAGCAGCCGATATCGACAACGGATCGAATGATGCCTGTGTGCTTGCTGATCTCACCCTGGATGTAACCAGCTTCGACTGTACCAATGTAGGAGCTAATACAGTCACACTCAGCGTTACAGACAACAACAATAATGTTTCAACAGCTACGGCAACTGTAACTGTAGAAGACAATGTAGCTCCGGTAGCTATTGCACAGGATATTACCGTGCAACTGGATGCATCAGGTGCGGCCACTATCACAGCAGCCGATATCGACAATGGATCCAATGATGCCTGTGGGATTGCAAGTCTGGCACTTAGTAAAGCAGATTTCGACTGTTCTAATATTGGACCTAATAACGTGACCTTAACGGTTACCGATAACAATGGGAATGTTTCGACGGTTGATGCTAACGTAGAAGTCAAAGATGAAACTAAACCAGATATAACTTGTGTTTCCTCTCAGGAACGCTATGTTGATCCTTACCAGACCTATTATACTGTACAAGGTACTGAATTTGACGCTACTGCCACTGATGCTTGTGGAGTAGCCTCCCTCACTTACTCTGGTGGTATCGCTCCTACTTCTGGTGACAGCATGAATGAAGTAAAACTTCTTCTGGGTGTCAACACAATGACCTGGACGGCCGTCGATGTAAATAATAATTCATCCAATTGTTCAACTTCGGTAACCATTAAAAAGAGGCCAACTACTCTGACCTATAATGGAGATCACTCCGAACAATATTCTGACCAGACAAACTTGTCGGCTACATTGATCGATAATGTTTCAGGTACGGGCATCGCAGGTAAGATGATTAAGTTCAGCATTGGTTCGCAATCTACCAGCGCCGTAACCGATGCCAATGGCGTGGCTTCCACTACTCTGATATTAACTCAGGATCCGGCCAATTCTTATATGGTCGAAACTGAATTCCCGGAAGATGCCGGTTATCTAGGTAGCACCGATTCTGATGCATTCAATATAACCCGGGAAAACGCGATGATAGCTTATACCGGTCAGTCTTTACAGGCCACTCCAAGTACGAGGGACACCGAAGCAATTGTGATATTAAGTGCTAATATTCAGGATATTACTGCCAATACCTCCTATTCTCTCTACGATGCCTTTGAAGGAGATATCAGGAACGCTAAGGTGAATTTCATGATTGTCGAAACAGGGGAAAATTCGGGATGGTTACAAGTAACCGATTTAGTGGATCCATCTGACAGTAAAACGGGAAGAGTTAGCTATGAGTGGTTAGCTCAATTAACCGGAAATAATACTTCAGAATCCTTCACTATAAGAGTAATGGTGGATAACGGATTTTACATTGCTGAAGATGAAACTGTAGTAACCGTCTATATACCCACCGGAGATTTCATTACCGGAGGTGGTTATCTATTGCCTGATAATTCCGCCGGGCAGTATGCTTCTACTCCAGGCTTGAAAACTAACTTTGGATTTAATGTAAAATATAACAAGAAAGGCACCCAGCTTAAGGGGCATATGAATGTGATCTTTAGGCGGCTGGAATCTGACGGAATCGTACATAAGTACCAGATCAAGAGCAATGCAGTTCAGTCTTTAGGTGTGGATGTTTCAGATCCCGATGCGCAGGTGGCCACATTTATTACCAAATCTAACCTAAGTGATATTACCGATCCTGACAATCCGATATCCCTTGGCGGTAATTTGATCCTGAAAGTTAATATGACCGATAGAGGCGAACCGGGAACCTATGATTCGATTTCGTTTGATCTTACCGATGGAAACTCTGGTGTGCTATTATTCTCAAGTAACTGGTCAGTTATTTTGAGTGAAGAGATGAACCTGGCAGGAGGAAACCTGTTAGTCCATAGTGGGTTTAGCCTGGAAGGAGCTTCAGAGGATATCGAAACCAGTACAACGGAGACAAAATCAACAACCGTTTTGGATTTTACCGTCTCACCTAATCCTTCTATAGATTATTTTACTGTTCATATTCTAACTGAAAACAAGAGAGATAAAATTAATCTTTCTGTACATGATTATAGTGGTAGCGTGGTTTACCAGACAACAGGAAAACCAAATGATACGTACACCTTCGGCCATAATTTCCAGGCTGGAACCTACATTGTGAGAGTTGAACAAGCTGGAGAAGTTCAGAAAAAGATTGTAATTAGAGATAACTAAGAGAAAGATAATTTTTAGTAGTAATAAGATGAGAGTCACCGTAAGGTGGCTCTTATTTTATTCACCCACCCTGAGCAGCAAAAAATGCTTTCTTCCATTGACCAGGCATACACAATTATATATTTTCTTATAAGCTTATTGCACAATTGACATCCTTTTCAAAAAAGTCAGCTACAGCGCCATAATTCTGATTTTTTGGGAAACCCCCGGAAGGACTTACTTCACTTTCCTGTACCTAAATTGGATATTGTCAACTTAGGGATAAGCTTTTTCAAAATATTTCCTACATTTAAGAACTTGTTAACGAGTTAAAGACAGAAGCAATTCCCTACAGGCTTTTGTCTGAATAAATTTAATGTTGTTTTCTGAATGCAGACCGACTCCTCCACCACCCTAGGGAATTTCCATATACTTAAACCACGAAAAGCTCTCAATAAAGCTTTTTTAAAGGTTAAACCAAATCGCTCCCAGATAGAGCAGTTCAAAACCAATCTTATTCAGCTGCTGGACAGGACCAATGAAACTGAAAGTGAAGAGTTCCACAAGAACCTGGTGACCGACTTCCTGAAGAAGACCTGGTACGAACCCAACCACTTTATCAATACCAAAGGCCGTACAGATCTCGTGATCCATAACGGGAACAAGGCCAAAACCAGCGTGGGCGTTATTATTGAAGCCAAGAAGCCTACCAACCGGGCAGAGATGCTGAGTCGGGAAAAGATCAACTGCAAGGCATTTCAGGAGCTGGTGTTGTATTATTTGAGGGAGCGCATCACGCATAAGAACCTCGAGGTGAAATACGTGGTGGCGACCAATATCAATGAGTGGTTCATCTTTGACGCCAACTTCTTTGAAAAAGCCTTTGCACAAAACAAAAAATTAGTTGCTCAGTTTACCGATTTTGAAGCCGGAAGGCTGGCCGGGAAAACGACCGACTTCTTCTATAAGGAAATCGCGGAACCCTTTATTGCTGAAATGCAGCAGGAAGTGGAATTCACGTACTTCGACATCCGCAACTACGAAAAACCGCTGCGGAACAACAATCCGAAAGACGACAATAAGCTCATCGCGCTGTTTAAATTACTTTCTCCGGAACACCTGCTGAAATTGCCATTTTTGAATGACAGTAACAGCCTGGACAAACGTTTTTACGGCGAGTTACTTCATATCATTGGTTTAACTGAAACAAAACAGGGCGGCAAAAAGATCATCGAACGCCAGAAGGCCGGACAGCGGAACACGGGTTCTTTTCTCGAAAATGCGATCATTCAGCTGGATAGCATGGATAAGATCGGAAGGCTGGAGCAGCCGTCGCAGTTTGGGGAGACGCATGAGGAACGGCTTTTTTCCGTAGGACTGGAACTCAGCATCACCTGGTTGAACAGGATTCTGTTTCTGAAGCTGCTCGAAGCCCAGCTCCTCACCTACCACAAAGGCGACAAATCCTATGAATTCCTCAGTCTCGACAGGATACATAATTACGACGACCTTAACTCGTTGTTCTTTCAGGTGCTGGCGCGGCAGTATTCCGAAAGAAATGAAGACGTAAAAGCCCTTTTTGAGAAGGTACCTTATTTGAACTCTTCGCTGTTCGAGCCTACAGATATTGAGCACGCCACGCTGTTCATAAGCAACCTGCGCGATGATAAGACACTGCCCATCTACAGCGCCACCGTGCTGAAGGATAAAAAAGGCAAAAAACGCAGCGGCGAACTCAACGCGCTCGAATACCTGTTCGGGTTCCTCAACGCCTATGACTTTAGCAGTGAAGGCGGCGAGACCATACAGGAAGACAACAAGACGCTCATCAATGCCTCGGTGCTGGGGCTTATTTTTGAGAAGATCAACGGCTATAAGGACGGCTCTTTCTTCACGCCCGGCTTTATCACCATGTACATGTGCCGCGAGACCATCAGGAAGGCAGTCGTACAGAAATTTAACGAGACCGCCCCCTCTAGCTCCCCCAATGGGGGAGAATTGGTCCGGTTTGAAACCTTGGATGATGTGTACGACCAGATCGATGATCACCGGATGTTTACCCGGCAGCAGGCGAATGATATTATCAACAGCCTTAAGATCTGTGATCCCGCGGTGGGGAGCGGACATTTTTTGGTTTCGGCGCTCAATGAGATGATCGCCATCAAGAATGACCTGAACATCCTGCAGGATCGCCATGGAAGAAGGCTAAAGGAATACCAGGTGGAAGTGGTCAACGATGAACTTATCGTGACCGATGAAGACGGGGAGCTGTTTGAATACAACCCCTCCGGAAAGGAAAGTCAGCGGGTGCAGGAAGCGCTTTTCCACGAGAAACAGAACATCATTGAAAATTGCCTTTTTGGAGTAGACATCAACCCAAACTCCGTCAAGATCTGCCGCCTGCGGCTCTGGATCGAACTTTTAAAAAGTGCTTATTATAAGAACGAAACCTCCTCCCCCTTGGGGGGAGGCCGGGAGGGGGCCGGAGCACACCCCGCTTTAGAGACACTCCCCAACATCGACATCAACATCAAATGCGGCAACTCCCTCATCAGCCGTTTTGACCTCAATGCCGACTTAAGCAAAGCTCTGAAGGACAGCAAATGGAATATTGACAGCTACCGCGTGGCGGTGGATACTTACCGTAACGCCCACAACAAAGAGCAGAAGCGGGAGATGGAAAAGATCATCCACGACATCAAGAACGACTTTAGGAGCGAGATCTCCACCAATGATCCCAAGGTAAAGAGGCTGGAAAAGGTAAAAGGCGAGATCTTTTTAATGGCCAATCAAACTCAGCTGTTTGAGCAGTCAAAAAAGGAAAAAGCCGCCTGGAATAAGAAGCTGGACAAGCTCAGCAAAGAGAGCAAAAAGCTGGAAGCCCAGATACAGGAGATAAAAGACAACAAGATCTACGAAAACGCCTTTGAGTGGCGCTTTGAATTTCCGGAAGTGCTGGACGACAACGGGGATTATGTAGGCTTTGATGTGGTAATTGGGAATCCGCCGTATGTAAGTCATGATAAAATCGATTTTCGACAATATTTAAACGGTAATTATCAGAGTTTTGAAGCATTTGCTGATCTCTACTGCTATTTTTTTGAACTAGGTTTAGCCATTCTCACAGGGAAAGGTCTTTTAAATTTTATTACTTCCAATTCATTTTTAAAAGCAGAATATGGAAAACCGCTCAGAGATCTCTTTAATAGTAAGGGTCAATTTATTGAATTGCTGAACATTGAAGATGCGCAAATTTTTGAAGATGCTGTGGTAAATACAGTTATTGCTCACTTCTCAAAAGGACAGAGAAAATTAAATTCCAAAATTGTTAATCAGAAATATGATTTGCAAGAGAATTTCAGTGATTTTGTTTCTAAAAATTTCTTCAATTACACCTTTGACGATTTTAATACCAAGAGCTGGAATCTCGCTAAACCTGAGTATATCGCTTTAGGTAAAAAAATGGCAAGTCAAGGGAAAACCTTGGAGCAGCTTGAGACCAAAATCAGACTTGGCTTAGCTACAGGGTCTAATAAAGCCTTTGTAATTGATAGATCAAAAGCAGAAGAATTAATTTCTCAAGACCCAAAGAATTTAGAAATAATAAAACCTGTTTTGGGAGGTAGAGATATCTCGAGATATGGATATGACCAACAAAATTTCATAATACTGACAAAAAACGGTGTCAACGTAGAAAAAGATTATCCAATTATCTATAAGTATTTAAATTCCTTTGGTGAAGGTTTCAAAAATCGCGGCGCAAAAGGACAACACTGGACAAATTTAAGAGCCTGTTCATTTTTTGAAGATTTTAAATTACCAAAGCTTATTTGGATCGAGCTAAGTGACACAAACAAGTTTGCTATTTGCACTGATGAAATTTACCTCTTAAATAGTGCATATTTTCTCTTACCTCCAGATGATTTAGAAATTACATTTTTAGCAGGTTTACTTAATTCAAAACTCATAAAGTTTTATTTGAAGTTGACCGCCAATACGAGCGGAATGGGAACTGCAAGATGGATAAATATATATGTGAAAGAATTTCCAATAGCAAGGAACAATGCTTCTGAATCTGATATTACAGCTTTGGTAAAGCAGATTGAAGATAACAAAAAAGAAAACCCCGCCGCCGACACCTCTTCTTTGGAAGCAGAAATCGACCGGCTTGTATACCAATTATATGACTTGACTGACGAAGAGATTCAAATAATCGAAAACTCAATTAAGTAACGGGATGGAGGGAGATTCGCGAATTCCAAAAGGAAATAGATTGAAGGAGCAAATCGACCGGCTGATTTAAAAACCTAACAAATGGATTTAGGAGGAGGTCCGGTTTTCACTATCCCAATCTATACCAGGATTTTACCATTATATGTTTATAATAATTTAACTGAATGAATCTAAAGAATAATCAGGAATCAATTGAATTTCTAGAGGAAAATATTTTTCCAAGTATATATGATGAAAATACAATTTTGTTTCTTGGAGCTGGAGCCTCATATACTAAAGAAAAGAATTATTTGGGTTCTACACTCATCAACTACTATCAAGAAAAATTACAAAGTAATTTAGAAACAAGAGATTTAGTAGAATTTGTAGATAGAGCCTCCCAATTAGATAAATTTTCTAGGCACCAGTTTGACCAATATGTTAAGACCTTATTGCAAGGTTTAAAACCAGAGACTGCCCATAAAAAAATTGTATCTCTAGGATGGAGGCAAATCATAACGACAAATATGGACCTGTTAATAGAAACAGCCTATAATTCAATTTATGGTACTCCTGATGAATATAAAAAGATTTACCCCGTACGTGATATTTCTGAATATCAAAGTAGTATAGCAAATGATCAAATAAAATATATTAAGTTAAACGGGTGTCTTTCTGATTTATCTAAATACAAGTTCATCTTCTCTTCCCAGGATTTTCTTAACAACAAAGAATTTTACAATTTGGTGTTGAGTAATTTTAGTGTTCTTACAAATGAGGTTAAATTCTTGTCAATTGGATATTCATTTACTGATGGAATTTCTAAAAGGCTATTAGATGAATTAAACAAGAACAATTTAAAGAATAATAGAAAAATATTTAATGTTGACCCTTTCCCTAATGAAAGTCTAATACCTTATTTAGAAGAAAAAAACGTCATAACTATTAGAATGACGGCTGAGCAATTTTTTAAATATTATGAGGATTGGTTAGAAGCTAAACATTCAAGGGCAGCAAAAGCATTACCAAAAACTTTTTATAAAAAATCTGAAGGCGCTGTACAAATAAGTAATCAACTTAGAATGAGGTTGATGACAAAATTAAAACAACTACATAAGAATAATTTTGAATTTCAGAAACCAGAAAGCTTTTATAAAGGAGAACAACCAAAATATTCCATTATTTTAGAAGGTCATGATATAATTAAAAAAGAACCTACCCTTAAAATTGTACAGAATATTCTAAATTCTGAGGTTCTACAAAATCTCATTCCTGTCTTATTTATTTCCGGGAGTCATGGGATCGGGAAAACCACTTCAACTCTGAGAGCAATAGACGAATTGCAGAAAAATTATGATTATACCGCTTTCGAGTTAATTGAAGTTAATGGATTAAGAGCACAGGATATGGAAGACTTATTTAGTAAAAGCTCTTCTGAAAAGATTATACTTTTAGCTGATAATGTAGAAAGGCATACGTTTTTCAAGGAATTAATGAATTTCAGATTATCATTAAGTGAGCATCAATTCAATAGAAACATTGTTATAGTTGCTCCGATAAGGGAGAATATGTTAGCTAAAAATCTGAAGAGTTACAGTTATTCGAACACGAGGACCGTTACAGTTAATCATAAACTGTCTGAGACTGAAATTGATGAACTAATTATTAAACTGAAAACACTTGGATTAATACATACACGAGATAAACAAGAAGAAAATCAAATAAAGAATCAGATACGAACAAATTATGATTCAGACCCTTATGTTACTATGCTTTCTATTATCGAGAATAGTACTTTGTATAGAGCCGTAGCAGAAACATTAAGTGCTATCAATCCAGAAGCCAGAAAAGCTTTTGAATATACTTCACTACTCTACCAATTCAACATTCCTATGCCGGCCAGCATTTTGAAAAAAATTATTAAAATGGATTGGGAGGAATTTAAAGATAAAGTATTAAAGATAGATTGTAAAGGCCTTCTTTTAAATGAAATAGCTATACCTGTAGATATAAAAGAAGATTTAATTTTTCGTACTAAACATAGGATCATCTCCTCGACATTCGTTGAGAGAAATTTTAAAAATGAAGATCAATTATTTAAAGGATTTTTAAAAGTTGTAAGAAATCTTAGCCCCAATGATGAACATGCTAAAATAGCTGTGGATTTGTTCAAAGCAATCAGAAATCATAAGATTTTCACCACTCAAGACAAACTCTCAAAGCTATATGACGAAGCGGCTTTAGTCTTTGCAACACATCCATTATTTAATATTCATTATGCCATGAATCTTCAACACAGGAGAGATATCAACTCCTTAAAGAAAGCTGAAGAAAGGCTTATGCTTGTTGATTCCAGTTTAGAATATAGGAGTAATGCAATTACTCATAGACGTGGTGTGATAGCCTTTGCAATAGCAAAATATTATCATCACCAGGATAATGCTTATTTACGGGAGGAATACTTACAATCAGCTACTGAGTTTTTTGAAATAAAACGAATGGTAGATCCATTTTCCTCTTATAGTTATTCCGACTTTTTAAAGCTTGAAATGTGGAAAATAAAAAATTTAGAACTCGAAGAGGATGAGGTGTTAAAACAACATTTGCTAATCCAAGATTTATTTCTAAAAGCTCATGAATCTGTGGTTGAAAATGTTGATTTCATTACAAAATTAAGAGTCAAATACGTTCATGAGATTAAGGTTAACCAGTTTTCCAAGGCCGAAGTTTTAAAGCATTTAGAGGAACTATATGAAAATAATTCCACTAGAATATATGCTTTAATTTTCAAACTAAATACCCTCGAAAATCCTATACTAGAATTTGGAGAACAATTTCTTCCAAATCATGGAAGTGAAGACATAGTTGAAGAATTGGAAAATTATAAGCATCTGGATATAGTTCAAAAAGCAATATTTGAGTATCACTGCAACCGGCTATATAATATTGATTCAAGAATGGCTATGAATAATTTTGATATGGAGAAATTTGAAAGAGACAATTTTTTTAAGTATCATTTTTACAACTACATTAAAGAGTCGTATAATCAACAGTACCACTATTCCAGACGACACTTGAACGAATTAAGAAAAGAATATAAGTATATCAATCCATCTCTAAAGGAATTATGGATTGATGATGAAACTTTAGAGCCAAAACTTTTTAATGGTAACATTAAACATATTGGTAATTACCAAATTTATATTCGTGAACTGGGTAAAGATTTATATATGTTTAAAAGTGAATTTAATTTGAAACCAGGTGATAATTATGAGTGCAATATAATTTTTACTGTTAAAGGTCTAAGAGTTCAGTTGTTGAAGAAACTAGATTAATTAACAAAATTCGTTACAGAACAAGAGTGCTGTAAAGAGAAGAAAGAAATATCCAAACAATTCGAGAACGACAAAAAACCCTTGGAGAAGAGTTTGGAAAGTTTGAGGAACAAGCACGGGCAAATTTTGCAGAACAAGGAAGAGGAATTGGAGAAAGAGCAGAAAAAAATATTAAAAGAATTCGAGAACAAGAAAGAACCATTTCTGAAGATTTTAGAAAGCTTGAAGAAAGAGAACGAGCAAGCTTTACAGAAGAAGAAAGAAGAATTGCAGAACAAGAAGAAGGCCTTGAAAGAGCAATACATGAAGAACTTAGTAGAGAACTCGAAAAATCCCCCAATGGATTACCCAGAGAAGTTGGTTTTATATTACAAGCACAAAGGGTGGGACGCGATTATAAAGATGCTGAACGCGAAGAAGCAAGATATAAAAGGGCACGAGAATTTTTTAAGAAGGGAACTTGGAAAACACAATAAAACTCTTGATTGGTTTTTGGCAGAATTTGGCGAGGAAATAGATAATGTAAATAATGAATAATTTCAGGTATGATGATTAAGCAAAACCCTTTTTCCATTTACGATTTTCTGGGTTATTTTATTCCAGGAGCCTTGGTTATTTACATATTCCTAATCATCTTTAATCCTTCGAACACTGAGGATTTTGTAACTTTTTTAGGTAGTAATAAAATTCTTGATTTCGATAATATTTTATTCTTTGTAATCATTAGCTATTCTCTTGGACATTTAATCAATTTTTCTTCCTCAATTACAATCGAAAGATATGCCAATTGGAAATACAGCTTCCCCTCAAAATACTTAATGAATTTAAATCCCAACCATAAATATTGGATAGGACCAATTAAAATAAAGTTGTGGAAAGGATTTCTTGCTTTAATTATTTTACCTGTTGCAATCCTTGATTATATCTTGGGAGAATTTTTTAGCTTCAAAGAGTTTTACACGAAAAAAGCCGATAAATTCATTGTTGAAATGGTCAAATCTAAAGGACTTGTATTACTGGAAAAATTAGGAGCTCCAGTGACTGAATCCTTAAGAGAGTATGATTTTCACAGAATTTTTTCTCACTACGTGTACGAAAATTCAAAAAACCACCAGTCAAAAATGACAAATTATGTAACGTTATACGGATTTCTTAGATCCCTATGTCTTATATCTGTTCTCTTTTTTTGGTTTCTCTTATATAAGATAATTGAGGGCTTCGGTGCAAGCAACTATGACATTAAAATTATGCTCACTTCAATTCTATTCTTAACCATAACTTCTTATTTATTCTTCATGGCCTTCATGAAATTTTACAGAAGGTATACTTTAGAAGCATTAATGCTTATTGTTATTGATCCAGATTTAAAAGAGAATTCCAAAAGCTAATTGTATTAGGAACATCCCCAACAGGAAATTTCAAAAAACAGGAGTATAATGAACAAACAGACATGGAATTTCAGACTATGAGACTGCTGTAGTTTTCAGAAATGAATGGGAAGAGATTTGGCAGGATTATTTGGATGAGCAATCATAATTGGATTCAAGATTCAAAAATCAAGATTCAAGATTGGTAAAGGAAGCAAGAGACTAGAACCTGGAGTCTAGAGTCTAGACTTACTTAAATTGGAATTTAGAATTTGGTGCTTGTAATTTAGCTTTCATAAATACCTCTCAAAAATGACATTTCGATTCTGAATTATGAGAGAACGAGGATCATCTTTAAGTCCTGCCTTCCCGTTACAATGGGATTTTAAAACCAGCTCGCACAGTTTTTATACGGGACTTTCGGCTTTAATATGGCTAATAGTAAACAAGTAAGTTTACTTATAATTTATTTTGTAAACATATACGTTAACTTTTTTATATATTTGTAAATCCATATGTTGACATTATTTTTATTCTGTAAACTTAAATATTTACAAAAAATGAGAAACCAGCGAACACTTTTAATAGAACAGTTGGACCAAAAACTTAAAGCATTTTCCCAAACCAGAGGGGTTTTGGTCCCTGAACGTGGATGGATCAATACAATTCGGACCACTCTCAATATGACACTGGCCCAACTTGGCACCAAACTTAATATCACCAGACAAGGTGTGAAAAGAATTGAAGAAAGTGAGGCTAATGGCACGATAACACTAAATTCCTTAAAAGATGTAGCCAATGCAATGGACTTAAAATTGGTTTATGCGCTGGTTCCAAAAGGCGGGACCATCGACGATTTAATACAATTAAAAGCAGAAAAGCTGGCCCAAAAAATAGTATTAAGGACTAATCAAAATATGAAATTAGAGGACCAGGGAATTGGAGATGAAAAAATAGCCAAAACTATAAAGGAACTTGCTAATGAAATAAAGCGAGAGATGAGAAAGTCATTATGGGATTAGAATTCGATTATAAAGATGGACAAACACCTTTAGACGAAGAAGAAAAGGAGGGCCTCAAAATAAAATCAATTACTACTCAAGGAGAACTGGATGATTTTGAGCAACTGAACATTGAAAAAGCAGTCGAATGGACTATTCATATAAAATGGAAAGTGGAAAAGATTTTGACAGAAAAGTTTATAAAAGACTTACACAAAAAAATGTATGAAGATGTATGGAAATGGGCAGGCGAATTTAGAAGGACTGAAAAAAACATTGGGATTCCGTGGACACAAATTGGGATTGAATTAAAAAACTTACTAGATGACACCAAATATTGGATAGAAAATAAAACTTTCCCACCTGAAGAAGTAGCCATTAGGTTCAAGCATCGTATAGTCTCTATTCATTGTTTTCCAAATGGAAATGGTAGACACTCAAGGATGATGGCCGACATAATTATGGAATCAATATTCGGAGAGGAAATATTTTCCTGGCATCAGTCAAATATGATTAAACCTAACGAAACAAGAAACAAGTATATTAACGCCCTAAGAGAAGCTGACAATGGAAACATTACACCATTAATTGAATTTGCAAAAAACTAAAGCCAACCAGTTGCGCAACATCCGTTGTCGCTGCGTGAGGTCATGAAGGATTCCGGGTTCAAGATTTAAGATTCAAGATTGGTGAAGGAAGTAAGAATCTAGAAACCAGAGCCTGGACTGCTCAAATTGGCCCTCCTTCGCTCAGGCTTCGGCGGGTGAAAATTTGAATTTGGTGCTTGTAATTTGGCTTTCATAAACACCCCTCAAAAATTGTATTTTTAAGACCTTTAACCACCATACCTAAACTCATGAAAAGATTTTTCACATTATTCCTGTTGATCGGCAGCACTTTTGCCGGCTACTCTCAAAATTTTAATCCGCCGCAGGGCGTGGCGGAATTCAAGACCATGAGCAGCGGGATCCTCGAGACCGAAAGAAGTTATTCCATTTACCTGCCCAAAAGCTATAGCACCGATACAGAAAAAAAATATCCTGTTCTCTACCTCCTGCACGGCTTGTACGGCAGCAACAAAGACTGGGTAGAACGAGGACATGTAAAGGACGTAGCCAACCGGCTGATCAATGCCGAAGAAGCGGTGGAAATGATCATAGTAATGCCAGATGCAGGAACAGACTGGTATGGTTACTTCAACATGAATGGATGGACCTACGAAGATTACTTCTTTAAAGAGTTGATCCCACATATCGAAAAAACCTACAGAACAATTCCCGATAAAAAGCACCGCGCGATTGCCGGACTCTCCATGGGCGGTGGCGGTGCGACCGTTTATGCACAGAAACACCCGGAGATGTTCTCCTCGGTCTATGCCATGAGTGCCTGGCTCGGAATCGAAACCGGCGGCGGAATCCAGAATGCAGATGAAAAAGGCAAAGAATTGAACAGGACTGTCCTCGAAAACCATGCGGTGAAATTTGTCACCAATGCCGATGAAGCAACCCAGGAAGAACTAAAGGATATCAGGTGGTTTATAGACTGTGGGGACGACGATTTCCTACTCTCCATCAACCTCGATTTTTACCGCGCGATGCAGGAGGCGAAGATCCCTTCAGAATTGAGAGTGAGAGATGGCGGCCATGACTGGGAATACTGGCATTCTGCCCTTTATTTGGCGCTGCCTTTCGTTTCCAACGGATTTTTGAGATAGTTTAAGGTTTAAGGCTGGTCGCCACCATAACAAAGAGCTCTCAAAAATGACATTTTTGACACCTCTTTAAATCTGCCACTGCTAAAACTTTCTGAGCGCCGGATTCATAATCTGAAAGCCATGAGTATTAAACTAAAATTAAAGCAAAAAATAACGACCTTATATGGAACAACTTAGCGGGAGGAAAAAAAATCTCCTGCAATCCTCAAACTATAATGGAAAATGTTTTAAAGTTGAGGTCGACCTCCCCTTGTGTCTAAAAAATTGTGGGAAAATCCTGCTATGATCTGGACAAGATCGAAAATCAATTTAGCGCTCAATTTAAACCCTGCTCCTTAAAAGTAAGGCAAAAGGTAGCCCCTTCATTTACCCGACTTGATACGTCAATAGTACCGCCAACACTGTTCATGTAATTTTTTACCAGGTAAAGGCCAATACCATTACTATTGCTATGGTCGGTAAACACCTGATTCAGCTTGAATATCTTGCTTCCGTTCTTCCCCAGGTCAAAACCTATTCCGTTATCTGTAAAAAGGAGTCTGGCAGAATCCCCATCTTTTTTTGAGGTAATCCCTATTATGGGAGGAATTTCCGGTCTTGCATATTTAATTGAGTTAGTGATGAGGTTCAAAAAGATACTATGCAGATAAAAACTATTCCCTAATAAAAGTTCCACTTCCGAAAAATCAACTACAAAGGTGGTCCCGGAACTTTTAATTAAACTGCGAATCGAATCTGTGGTGGCCTGAAACACCTCTCTAAGGGGAATAGGTTCCATGGTGGATTTAAGTAAAAGCGTCTCTTTTAGATGTTTCATCTGCTCATCCAGTGTGTCCTTTAACTCGTGTACCGATTTCTCCAGCAGGTCAAGGTATTGTAAGCTGTCTTCATCCTGTATTAGTGAAAGATCAAGTAAACTGAAGATCGACATCATATTGCTCACAGGTGATCTCAGGTCATGAGAAATAGTATAAGTGAGTTGTTTAAGTCCTGTATTTATGGCTGTAAGATCCTTTATCAACAGCTGTCTGTCCTCTTCCAGTTTTTTCTTATGGGTAATATTTTTGGAGACGGCATATATAAGTTCTTTGGTATGATCTGGTATCGAAGTCCATGAAAGCCATACAATTTCACCGGTTTTCGTGATGTAGCGGTTCTCAAAGTTCAGCAGCGGTTTATCCTTCAGAATTAAGGACCGGGTCTCAGCTGTTAATTCCTTGTCCTGCGGGTGTACAAAGGAACTTATGGGAACTGCGAACAATTCTTCCTCACTATAGCCCAGAAGCTTTACAAAGGCAGGGTTCACCTTTCTAAAGTAGCCATCGTATCCGGCAATACAGAGATTATCGTGGGATAAACGAAAAAATGCTTCCAGGTCAGACTGGTTTGCGGAAGTAAGGCTGCTCATAATAGATATCGATTTGGGAATCGGGTGAAATTAAGAAATAGCCCAAGATAATCCTTTAAACCAAAAACATTTCTCAAAACCAGGAGAAAAATTGTCCCCTCTTTGACCACTAATTTGAAGACCCTGGTAGCTACTACAAACAGTTCAAAACCAAAAATTAAAAAATAGTATTTCTTTTTAAATTATCTTCGGATAGCTTCAGTGGACGAAATCCACCTAAAAAATCCTTACCAAACGAGCTTTTGCAGTCTATATTCTTAAATGTTCCAATGGTCAATATTATACAGGATATACTGAGAATATTAATAAACGCTTAACAGCACATCAAAAAGGAGAAGTGTACTTCACAAAAAAGAAATTACCTGTAGAACTTGTTCACCTTTCTCTATTTCCAAATAAAAAGAAAGTCTGTGATTTTGAGAGATATCTGAAAACAGGATCAGGAGCAGCCTTTAGAAATAAGAGGTTACTATGAAGAAAACCTGCCAGGCCTTTTCGCTTGAGCAGGATTTTTTCGTTTTAAAACGTTTGGCCCGCAGGGACAGTTAAGCTTAGCTGCATTTACCAGCATTTTGTCCCATAATCACCTTCAGCACATAATGAAACAAAAAAATCCCGGCAATCGTATGACGCCGGGATCCTTTAATAAACTAATTTAATTCTTAGGTCAAAGAGATATTAAAATCAGTAGAGACTTCAGGTTGATCCTGTTTGGACCACTCCTCCATTCCGCCGGGATAGACCTTTACATTCTCCACTCCGTGTCGTGCCAATACAGATTGGGCAATCGCAGCTCTGGCTCCACTTTGACAGTGGATCACAACTTCTTTGTTACGGTCAATCTTATTAAGGTTGTCTCCGATCGTTCCCACAAATACATTCTCCACTCCTTCTATATGTGCTTCTTTATATTCAGATACACCGCGAACGTCTACTACCTGAACGTTGTCCTTTTTCAAGGCTGATTTGAACTCATCCAGGGAAATGTTCTCTGTCTTTTCCAAAGGAAGTCCCATAGCGGTCACATCCGAAATATACCCCAGAACATTATCCAGGCCAATCCGCATCAGTTTTCTTGTAAGGTTTTCCATTTGATTATCGTCGGCTACAATAATAAACTGCTCATCATAATTCAGGAACCAGCCTGCCCAGGTTGAAAAGGAGTTATTCCCCTGAATATTTATACTATTTGGAATATGTCCCTGAGCAAATGCTTTATTATCTCTTGCATCGATAATGGTGATACCTTTTTCATAGGCACTTTTAAATTCTTCGGAAGAAAGTTTTGGATGTTTAGGAACTTCGGTGAGCAATGGACGTTCTACCTTGTTCAGCTTTTTCATCATTGCAAAATACTTTGGAGGCTCCGGTTGGCCTTCCAGCAGGTATTCTATAAATCCCTGTTTATTGTCCTCATACTGAAAAGCCCAGTTACGTATCTTCTCATAGCCAACTGTAGTACTTGGTACTGCACCCAAAGCTTTACCACAGGCAGATCCTGCTCCGTGGCCCGGCCACACCTGAAGATGGGAAGGAAGCTCACTGAACCTTTTAATAGACTTGTACATATCTTCGGCTCCCTTATCCTGTGTACCTTTTAGTCCGGCAGCTTTTTCCAGCAGATCAGGGCGTCCAATGTCGCCAACAAAGACGAAGTCCCCTGTAAATATCATTACAGGCTCTTTAGTTGCAGGATTATCCGTTAGTAGAAAACTGATACTTTCGGGGGTATGTCCGGGGGTATGAATTACTTCAAGGGTCAAATTTCCCACCTTTATGGAATCCCCATCCTTTAATCCAATATGATCAAATTCGTAGCTCCAGTCTGGTCCGCCTTCATCTGAAAGATAAATTTTTGCTCCGGTCACTTCCGCAAGTTCCCTCGTTCCTGCCAAAAAATCGGCATGAATATGAGTCTCGGTGACATGAGTGATGTTGAGTTTGTTCTGTTTTGCTATTTCAAGATACGTGTCAATATCCCGTTTCGCATCGATGACAATTGCCTCACCGGTTCTCTGACATCCTATTACATAACTTGCCTGTGCAAGCGATTTGTCATATACGTGTTGAAAAAACATATTTTTATAGTTTAGTTTAGATTATTATCTTTTTTAATTTCCGGAGCAAAAATACTTCCCGGAATTCTGTTTTACAGTAACATTGGTTACAATATTAACTTCATGATATCGTGTTTTCTCCAGGCAAGGCTAACATTTAACAGTAGGTCTCGCGAACATAGAGCGTAGTCTAATGGAGCTTCCTTCACCGCATTTCATTCTTATATAGATAACTGCGGAAGAAAACAGGGTAAGCGCCCCAACCAGTCCAACAGCAGCTTCAATACTTATAAGGTCTGAGATCACCCCCGTAAGAATCGCTCCAACGGCATAACCAAGATCCCGCCACAGCCTGAAGATCCCAATACTTTGAGCCCGGTCTTTAGGGTGCGTGTTTTCAGCAATGGTAGCCAGAAAAGTTGGATATACCATAGCAGTGCCCCATCCAAGCAACGCCATGAGGCTAACAAATTGCCACATACTTCCTGCCCACACCAGGGCGATCAAGACTAAGGCCTGCAGCAACATTCCAACAAACAGCATATCTTTTTTGCAGAATTTATCTGCCATCCTTCCGGTGACCAACTGTCCTATACCCCACACAGCGGGATAAACTGCTACTACAATTCCTATTTGTTCCAGATTAAAACCCCGAACGGCAAGAAGAATGGGGAATAATCCCCAGGCCATGCCGTCATTCAGGTTATTGATAAGCCCGGCCTGGGTTACAGATCCCAGGTTCTTATCTTTCCAGGTGGTCTCCCAGAACAAATTCTTTAGTAAAGCAATTTCGCTGGTGTCCCCCTCTTTTGAAGCATGTCTCCTTGTATCTTTAATGAAAAAAATACTGGCTAGCAATCCCATCACCATTAGGCCTATCCCCAGGTAAAATGGATAGGGCCTAAGCCCGTATTCTCCTGCTATCCACCCTGTTAAATAAGCAACAAGCCCAACAGCCAGATAGCCCGCAAATTCATTGAGTCCCATTGCAAAACCCCGCTGTCTCTCGCCCACCAGATCAATTTTCATCACCACGGTACTGGACCATGCAAGTCCCTGGTTGATCCCCAGGAGGACATTGGCCGCCACTATCCAGTTCCAGTTTTCAGCATACATTAATATGAATGGGATAGGGATTGCAAAGATCCACCCCAGAACCAGCAGGTTCTTTCTTCCAATTCTATTGGCAAGGGTGCCGGCATAATAATTAGAAATGGCCTTGACAATTCCGAATACTACAATGAAAGACAATATTGCACTGGTTGCCGCTATTCCGAATTCTTTTTCGGCTATTTCAGGCAGGATACTGCGCTCCAAACCTACCATACCTCCTACAAAGGCGTTTACAAGAACCAGCAGGCTAAACTGTTTCCAGTTCTCTTTTAAGCCAAGTTCAATTGCATTTTTCTTCATACCAACGTATTTTCAATACCCCTTCTGACGGGGTTACTTCCACCTTTTTTCCCGGGTAGCTCAAACCATTTCTTTTTATTTTTAATGAGGTAATTTACCCCGGAAAACACCATATAGGAAGGTCCCAATCAAAGCTCCAAAAAGCACTACCAGGATAGATATGTATCCGGCTCCTATTAAGGTATAAATGGGCCCGGGGCAGGATCCTGCCAGTGCCCAACCTAAGCCGAAAAGGATTCCTCCATACATGTACCGGCTAAAGCTTTTGTCTTTAGGAGTAAATTTGATAGGTTCTCCATCTATGGATTTTAATTTATATTTCTTGATCAGCCAGGTTCCAAGCACTCCTAATGTGAGAGCAGAACCAATTATTCCATACATATGAAATGACTCGAACCGGAACATTTCAAAGATACGAAACCACGAGGCGGCTTCACTTTTATACATTACTATTCCAAAGAGGATACCTATGGCTAAAAATTTTAAATATTTCATTTTTCTAAAAAATTAAAGGGAATAATAAATGAACCATAACAAGTCCCCCAATAAAAAATCCTGCTACTGCGATAAGTGAGGGTAACTGCAGGTTGCTGAGTCCGGAGATGGCATGTCCTGAAGTACATCCACCGGCGTATCTCGCCCCAAACCCAATTAGCAATCCGCCAATGAGTAAAATGATCAGCGATTTAGGATCTGTCAAAGCATCTGTAGCAAAAAGTTCAGCCGGCAAATAAGCTTCCCCTGCACTTTCAAATCCCATATTTTCAAGAGTTGTAACTGTTTCAGAATTTATGATCACGGCAGTATCTGTACTCAAAAGGTTGGCTCCAATGAATCCACCTATTATGGCACCGGCCACAACCACAAGGTTCCAACGCTGTGATTTCCAGTCAAATGCAAAGAAGTCGGCTTTCTTTCCGGCTCCTCCTATAGTACACATTGTACGCAGGTTTGATGACATTCCAAAATTCTTACCTCCAAACAATAACAAAAACATTATTCCTGCTATAAGCGGCCCACTTACATACCAGGGCCAGGGTTCTAAAATCCATTCCATATACTACTTTTTTTAAGGGCGCAAAGAAAATATGACTAAGATCATAGGACAGTAACATATGTTACAGTATCAGGTTTGAGATCAACCTCAGTATGTAACAAAAGTAACTTACTATAAGACAGTCGCCCCTTAAATTTGTCCTGCAATTAAAAATGACCTTATAATCAAATAATGAAATATTTAGTACAACTTAAAGCACTGCTAAAGGATATATGGGAGGATTTCAAAAATCCGGTTTCGCATGAACACGATAGCAGTACCTGTTGCTCTTATGGCTCTATCTATATGGAAAAAAACCTGCGCCCTGAGCTTCTCAAAATAAATGAAGCCGGGAAAGGGATCAACAAATCTTAAACTTTATGAAAACAATCTTAGTATTAGGAGCCGGAACAGGAGGAATCGTAACTGCCAGGGAATTAAGCAGACATAGTGGTAATGAAGAAGATATCAACCTGGTAAAGATCCTGGTTTTCGAAAAAGAGGAAACCAGCGTGTATTCCCCTTCCCTGCCTTGGGTGATGGTTGGTAAAAGTAAAGAGGAAGAGATCACAGAGCGCGTAGATAAACTGAACGCTTCAGGATTGGAAGTCGTCAAAGGTGAAATAGAAATAATAGATCCAGAAAATGTTGCGGTAACCGTGAATGGAAAGCAGTATAAGGGAGATCACATGGTGGTTTCACTAGGTGTGGAACAGACGGATGCTTTTGATCTTCGGAAATTTGGATTCAATTTTTTCCGGTTAAAAGGAGCTGAGGCATTTTATTCTGAATTAAAGAAATTCAACGGAGGAGAAATTGCCATTTTAGTTTCTTCCCTTCCGTTTAAAAGCCCGGCCGCACCCTATGAGGCAGCTATGCTAATAGAAGATTTCGTAAGAAAAAATAATCTGAAAGATAATTCATCCGTTTCCCTTTATACTCCTGAAACCGGACCAATGGAATTCGCAGGCGCTGAAGCATCACAGGAGCTAAAGGAACTGCTGGAAAAAAAGGGGATCAAATATTTTCCAAATCACGAATTAAAAGCTGTTTCAGGGAATAAACTGGAATTTAGAAATGGAGAAAATTACTCCTATGATCTCCTGGCTTACACTCCAAGGCACCAGCTACCCGAACTGATCAAAAAGAGTGATTTAGCTGGAAAATCGGGCTGGATAGAGGTTGATAACAAGACACTGGAAACGAAATTCAAAGATGTTTATGCGATAGGTGATGTCACTCAGGTAAGCACTGAAAACGGAGCGATGCTTCCAAAGATAGGAGTATTTGCAAGGCAGCAGGCAGCGGTAGTAGCTCATAATATTGGAAGAAAAATGGCCGGAGATGAACCAGATCAAACTTTTGTACCCCAAGGTAAATACTTTATCGAAGCCGGCGAAGGAAAAGCAAGTGAGACCGGAGGCAGGTTTTCGGCTACCGGAAAGGATGTCAAAATGAAAACTCCCGCTCAATTGGGACACTTTTCCAAATGGTGGGATGAAAAATTCTGGTTCTTCAAAAATTTCTAATCAGGGATATATACTCTCCACAATTATCTTCTGACAGAAATTTTAGCATAAGATCCAAAACATTGAGTGTGAAAAAGATTAAATTCATGCATTACTTTTATTAACGGGATCAAAGGTTGATATGAAAAAGTTAGGACTAATTGGCGGCACATCCTGGCATTCTACCATTGTTTACTACAGGCTCATTAATGAGTTGGTGGGGGAAAAGATCGGCACTCAGGCTAATCCCGAAGTGATCATCTACAGCCTTAATATTGAGCTCATGCGGGAGCAAAACAAGGAAAAGATCAACAAGAAGTACCTGGAGATCGCCCGCACTCTGCAAACTGCAGGAGCCAAAGCGCTGGTCATCTGTGCCAATACCCCGCATATGGTTTATGATTTTGTGCAACCTCAAATAGATATCCCAATTCTTCATATCGCCGATGCTATTGGAAAAGAGGCCCAAAAACAAAGATTAAAGACTTTAGGTCTTCTTGGAAACCGGCCTACAATCACCGGAGATTTTATCCCCGGATACCTGAAGGCCAACTACGGAATTGAGACCATTATCCCCGATCCTCAATATATAGATCAAAATCATCATTTTGTATCAACGGAGCTTACCCGGGGAATTTTTAATGATGAGGCAAAATCATTCTTTCTTGAGCAAATGGAAATACTCAAGGCAAAAGGGGCAGAAGGAATAATTCTTGGCTGCACCGAACTGCCGATGCTTATTGAGGCTTCTGATTTCCACCTGCCAATGATCGCAACCACCCAACTTCATGCACAAATGGCTGCCGATTTTATATTATCTGAAAATTGATTGAATCAACCGGATGTATTTTCAAATCCCGGGGACGTGGAATCCGCAGGTAGTTAGTAGGCCATATTGATGTTGAAGAGCTTTTTAAACAACAACTTCAGGGGTTCCTAAAAGGCTGATTTTTTTGAAGTATTTTCTACTACTCCTGAAATATATTCTTTGCGAAGGATCTCTGATGATGCTACACTTTCAGCAGCTTTATAAAGCTATCCAAATCCGACTTTTTCTTCATTTTTTCATTACTGATGTCCTGCTTTATATGTAACAAAAGTAACTGTGGAGTCCCGGCTTCAGGCTTAAATTTGCACGTATAAAATCAATTAGCATATAAGCTTCAAAAAACCAATTTTAAATTAATACATATTATTTATGGATACAGAAAAATTGATAAAGAATAATGAGGGCACCATCGTGGATGTGCGTACCCGCGGGGAATTTATGGGAGGCAGCGTTGCCGGGGCCGTAAATATGCCTTTAAATGAAATACCATTAAGACTAGATGAATTGAAGGAAATGAAAACCCCGTTGATCTTTTGCTGTGCCACAGGAAACAGAAGCGGGCAGGCGACTCATTATGTTAGCCGCCAGGGAATAGAATGTGTAAACGGTGGATCCTGGCTTGAAGTAAATTTTCTAACCTCTCAGGAAGTATAATATGTTCGAAAAAATAAAGGAAATGCTGGGTATTTCTCCGGCACCAGATTATAATCAGCTACTCAGGGAAGGTGGAATAATTGTAGATGTAAGAAGTAAAGCTGAATTTGCCGTAGGACATATTAAAGGATCTAAAAACATTCCGTTGCCCAACCTGAATTCCAATCCTGCAATCCCTAAAGATAAGAATAAGCCCATTATTACCTGTTGTGCTTCCGGAATGAGAAGTGGCTCGGCTAAAAGCATTTTAAAGTCAAAAGGCTACACCAATGTGTACAATGGCGGAAGCTGGTTAGGGCTAAATAATAAAATTGGAACGTGATCAACAGGATCTTTAGCAACTGGACCTGGGTACGCATTGTCTACCTCCTCATAGGCGTTTGGGTGATTGTACAAAGCGCACTGGAAGGACAGTGGATAGGTGTGGTCATTGGTGCGTGGCCCGCGGTGATGGGACTTTTTGCATTTGGATGTGCGTCGGGAAATTGCGCCACAGGAAGTTGTGAGGTCAAACCTGACACAGATCATAAACCTTAAAGAAAGCCTTTAATACTTTTAAAAAAAATAATTAAACATATGGAAGCACATAAATATCACGTCGATCTTGAATGGAAAATGGACAGAAAGGGGGAAATTTCATCTCCGGTTCTTGACCAGAAAGTTGAAGTTGCGACTCCGCCGGAATTTCCAAAAGGAATGCCGGGGATCTGGTCACCCGAACATCTTTTTACCGCTGCAGTTAGCAGTTGTTTTATGACTACTTTTCTTGCAATTGCTGAGAATTCTAATTTGGAATTTGAAAGCCTTACATGTCCTGCAGAAGGTGTTTTGGATAAGAAAGATGGAAAATTTGCGATGACAGAGATCATTTTAAGACCTGTAGTGACCATACCAAACGAGGCTGACAGTGAAAAAGCAGAAAAGATCATGATCAAAGCCGAAAGAGCCTGTCTTATTTCCAACTCGATAACTTCTGAAGTTCATATGGAAACTAAGGTCCTTATTTCAAACAATCAGACTGCTTAAGCTCAAGTACCTCCAATATATCAATATATTATGTAAATCCCGGATTGTAAGGATCCGGGATTTTGTATATCTGCTCTACGAAATAAATAAAGCTATCAACCCGCCAAATCTCACTTACCGTGAAAGTTTTCTGAACCTTTTCAGCAAAATATTTCAGCAAAGGGAATCATCATGATCCCACCTGCTGACAGATATAATGCCGCTGTTGAAGATGTTTGGCAAAAGGCAGATCTTCAGGTTCTGAAAATGGTATTGGTTCCACAGCAGGATGTTCCAGAGCCCATGTCACAAATTCTTCAACAGTAGAGAAATCCTGTCTGGTTTTATCTGTTTCCAGTAAATCGAGCTGAAAGTGCTTTTCGAACAATAATAGAAGCTCTATAAAATCTACCTCGCTCTGAATTAAAGACTCAAAATCATCATTAAGATAAACTTCAAAGCCTGCCCAGGCAGAGAGACAATTCCGGTGTTTATTTGTAAAAAGTATTTTTAACATGTGATTAAAACTTTATGAGTTTTCCGCAAATGTCCGTTATAGCAACGGCTCAATCAGTAACCAAAGTTACTTTGCAATCAATTCTCATCCTATATGATCTGCGCTATGTAACAAATGTCACATAACTTTTGAGCGAAAAATGAATATATTTGACGCTTGATGAATTTAAAGGCTTACATAGCGATCTTCTTTTCGGTAATTTTCTTCGGAAAATTCCTTGTGATGGACTCCAAAATATTGGTAGCCATTTTTGATGCTGATGAAATCGCTTACGTCAATCCTTTCTGTGAAAAGCAAAAGGAAAAAATTCAGAAGGACAACTTTTTGGAGACTTTAGCTGAAGATGATACTTCTTTAAATCTAACTATAGATTCGTTTTGTAATGCCCCTTTTGAATTTGAAGTTTTCTCCTGGGAATCTACGGTAATTCCTGAAGAATCCAGGACATATGCACATCACACTCCCTCTTTACCGGAATCTGCCGAAGACAGGTTCTATCCTCCCCCTCAGGCTTAGATTCACTTTCTAAGCTACAACCTAAATCAATTTTACACAATTTTCAGAACCTTATTGGTTCTGAACCACAACTTATTTAATATGACGACGCAAATTTCAGTCAGCCGTCGCTCCATTCAGGTATTGAGAATAATGCTTAGCGGGATATTTCTTATCGCAGGTTCCAATCACCTCATGAATGTTGAGCAAACGGCTAAACGCATAGACGCTGCCAGTTTAAAAGGTTTTGCATATCTCTTTGGAGACCCCGAATTACTGGTGATCCTGTCGGGTATTGTAATGCTTTTGGCAGGTCTGGCCTTTTTGGCAGGATACCGGACCCGATGGGCGGCAGTGATCCTTCTGGCCGTACTAATTCCAATTACTATTACTATTCAGGTAGGCCAGGCGAATACCATGGGACCTCTCTTTAAAAATGTGGCCATAATGGGCGGACTCCTGTTTTTTATTTTAAATGACTTTACAAAAGAAACAATAACAGAAACAAATCCTGCTCAACCAGAGTTGAGCGTAAAAAATAAATAATTATGAAAATGTATTTTTTAAGCAGTATCGTATTTCTTCTTGCATTAGTAAGTAATCCTGTTCATGCGCAGGTAGAGGAAGAACAGCAAAACTATGTAGTCCTGACAAAGAAGATCCCTCAGCTTCAACCCATATTTTTAACTGCGGAAGCTTTAGCAAAGGAAGACGGTAATAACTTCGGAAAATTTGAGGTCATCATTTGTGGACAAACGGTGAAGGAACTTACCGATAAAGAAATGATGCAGGGATATATCAATATAGCCAAAGAACAGAATGTTGAACTGGTTGCCTGCGGATTCTCACTGAATAAATTCGGAGTGGACCGAAAGGATATTTCTCCCGAACTCAGGGTCGTGGAGAACGGGATTCTCTACAACCTGCAGCTACAAAAGAAAGGATATACCAGCATTTCACTCTAAAACAAAATTTATGAAAAGATCAATAGGAATTTTTATGATGCTCATGATGTTGGGAATTACCGCTAATGCACAATCCGGGATACAGGAAGAAATGAACAATTACGTGGTTTCAACAACAAAGATCCCGCAACTCCTGCCAATCATACTAACGGCTGAAGCTCTAAAAGAAGAAGATGGTTCAAGGTTCGGTGACTTCCAGATCGTTATGTATGGATCCAATGTAAAAGGGCTTACGAATAAGGAAGAGATGGAGACCTACACCGGCAAAGCCAGGGCTGCAGGAGTAAAGATCGCTGTTTGTAAGCTCTCTTTGGAGAGACTGGAGATAGATGCGGCCGAACTGCACGAATATTTTGAGGTGGTGGATCATGCTTTTACGCACCTCATTCAGCTACAGAAAAATAAAAATTATTACAGTTTACAACTATAAAAAAATAGCTATGAATTTTAATTTGAAGAAATCTCTTTGGATCCCGGCACTATTGGGGATTGCAGTTTTAACTTCCTGCAATCAGGCAACCGGAGGGAATTCGATTAATAAAGAAATCAAAAAAGACACCTTAAGTATTACCGTGCTGCAAACGGCAGATATTCACGGGCAATTGGATCCACACCCTGAGCTGTTCTGGGAAAATGAAGAGATCGTTTTTAAAGAAAGAGGCGGACTCGCCAATATTAAAACCTTTTTTAAGGAAGAACGTAAAAAGAATCCCGGCCGCACTATAATTGTAGATGGCGGAGACCTCATCCAGGGTAGCGGTTATGCTGCTCTTTCTGAAGGCAAAATTTTCCCGGAGATCATAAGCCAGATGGGTTATGATCTTATCATACCCGGAAACTGGGAGGTGGTTTATGGAAAAGCCAGGATGATGGATATCATGACAAACTATAACACACCCGTGATCGCTCAGAACATGTTTCACGAAGAGAACGGGAAGGAACTTTTTCCTCCCTATTGGGTAAAAGAAATAGAGGGGGTGAAAATTGGC
Organism: Salinimicrobium xinjiangense DSM 19287; assembly: GCF_000423585.1. GTDB lineage: Bacteria > Bacteroidota > Bacteroidia > Flavobacteriales > Flavobacteriaceae > Salinimicrobium > Salinimicrobium xinjiangense. Next base: position 17,390 of record NZ_KE384056.1, on the reverse strand, counting down.
TTCATCGGTATTAATGATCCCGATGTACCTGTGCGTCAAAATCCAATTTTTAGCGAAGGAATAACATTCAGCGGAATTGAGGATGAGGTAAAAGAACTTATTAGTGAGGTCAAAAAGAAGGAAGCAATAGATGTCCTCTTTTTGGTTACCCATTTCGGCGTATTTAAACAGGTGGATCTTGCAAACCGGGAGCTGGCGAAAGATGTCGATTATATTTTGGGGAATGACACACACGAGAGAGTAAGGGAGCTCATTTCGGGTAAATATGCGAAAGTAACTGAGCCCGGTGCCTTCGGTTCTTTCGTAGGAAAGCTCACCTTGCATTTTGTAGATGGAAAACTGGTGGGAGATGACTACGAACTAATGGATGTGGATCCAGAAGTTTATCCCGCAGATCCTGAACTTCAGCAGTTGGTTGATAAAGCCAAAGAACCTTATGAGGAACATCTGGAAACGGTTGTAGGACATACAGCCACTCCCCTTTACAGGTATTTAACCGTTGAAAATCCAATGGACAACATGATAACCGATGCCGCCAGGTGGAAAACCGGAGCCGACATTTCCATTTCCAATGGATTCCGGTTTGGAAATCCCATAGTTCCGGAGAATGGCCAACCTGCACCTATTACCCGTGCAAATTTATGGAACCTGCTTCCAGTAAATGAAAAAGTGAAAACCGGAAAAGTCACCGGACAGCAGATAAAAGACTGGCTGGAGCGGGAAATGCATAATGCTTTTGCTCAGGATCCTACCGAAAGGTTTGGCGGATGGCTGGTAAGATTTTCAGGAATGGAAGTTGATTTCAATAGTCAGGGCAACAAAGGAGAACGGGTAAAATCTATTACTATAAAAGGTGAGCCAATGCAAATGGATGAATACTACACTATTTCTGCCTGTGTACGTCCCGGTGATCCTATAGATAACCTGTGCCGGATTCCAGATGTGGAAGACGTGGAAGTAAAGGATTACACCATTCACGAGGTGGTGGAAGAGTATCTTCAAAAGAATTCACCGGTATCCCCAAAATTGGAAGGTCGCGCCTACTGTGAATATTTAGGACCTTATTCTTTTTCCACAGTACCTGAAACAAATTATAAGTTTCAGTGATCATCTTTCTTTTTAATAGAAAAACCTCACAATAAGGTTGTGAGGTTTTCTATTTATAAGAGGCCGGATGATTCCTTAAATCAATACTGCTCCTTTAAGAACTTCTTGAATTTATTGGTATTGTAGTCTCCCATTCCCAGGTGGGTCATAACCAATTTTCCGTCGGCATCTATTACAAAGGTGCTGGGGATGCTCTGAGTCTGGTACATCACCGGCATGCCTCCGTCAAGTCTATAGATCTCGAAATCATAGCCTTTCTTCTCATTAAAATCTATGGCCTTCTGAAAATCCTGATCAACAGATAACATTATAAAAGCTACCTTTTCCTTATCTACATCATTATAAAGTTTATTTATTCCGGGCATTTCAGCTATACATGGAGGGCACCAGGTAGCCCATACATTCATAAAAATCACTTTGCCTTTTAGATCCTCCATTGCCACTTTTTCACCTTTTGAATTTATAAGCTTCATATTAAAGTCGGCAGCGGGATTAACATCATTTAATGCCAGCTCTTCTTTTTTCTCAAGATCGGGATTCATTAATCCGGTCGCCAGGATCCCGCGCTGCAGAAATCCCAGGACTTCGGTATGCAAACCTGTGACATATAACCCCCCGAAAATGACAAAAATAATTCCGTATTCTATTAAATTCTTTTTCAAGCTCTTCTTATTCTTTTCCTTCATACTTCCTGTGATTTTTTATATTTATTTAAATTTTGCCTGTAGCACAACTTACAAATGAGTTTGCCTTAGCAACCAGGCTATTTTTCTCATCTACTGCGGGATACCCGAGTTTTTTCAGTATCTCCTTTACTTTCAAAGCGTCTTCGGGGTCATTATACTGGAATGATACCTCAGCAGTTTCCCGGTTTACATTTACATTACTTATATTCTCCAGTTCTGAAATTTTAGTGGATATGGTTTTTACACAGCCACCACATTTTAAATTCTGAACTATTATGGTCGTATTCATCTTTTTGAATCAATTAGGTTAAGTTTCTTTTATGACTTTCAAAAATAGAACCCTTATTCCCTACCGGATGTAACAAAAGTTACAGGGCAAGAAAGAAGGCATCCGAAAGAGATGCCTTTTAAAAAGGTTTTATTTCATCCTTTTTCTTATTTGTACAATGTCGTCTTACCTACCCTTCGGGATTAGATTTTAAAGCCAAAACTTTGCAGTCCACTTCAGTCGAAACTCCTGAATTTCCACCTTCCGTTCCGCAGGGAAATCCGAAGCTTTTATCCCTGAGAAGATAATTTTCTTCCGTTGAAATCAATGTTTAGGGGTGTCAAAAATGCAATTTACAGCAGCTCTTTTCCAATGATGTAAACGCCCATTACCAATACAAACCAGCCAAAACCTTTTTTAAGTTTTTTCCCGTCAATGAATTTATTGAGATAACCGCCCAGAAAGATCCCTATGATAGACAGTCCGGTGAAGATCATAAGAAAAATCCAGTCAATTTCCAGATTTTCCACATCTCCAATAAAACCTATAAGTGACTTCACGGCTATAATGAGCAGGGAGGTGGCTACTGCCTTTTTCATTGGGAGTTTAGTCAGTAATACCAGGGCCGGAATGATAAGGAATCCGCCGCCGGCACCAACAATTCCGGTCAAAACACCAACTACCAGACCTTCAATAATGATAAGCGGGTAGTTATATTTGACCTTAGTTTCCTTTAGTTCTTCTGTACCATTATTTTTGATCATCGATATTGACGCTACGATCATAATGACAGCAAAGAACAGCATGATTGCAATATCTTTGGTAACCTCAAATCCCCATAAGGTGAAAATATGTTCGGGAATTGCAGGTACAAGATACTTCCGGGTACCATAGACCGCAATAAAAGCCGGAATGGCAAATACCGTAGCCGTGCGGAAATCCACCAGCTTCTTTTTCATGTTATTCAAAGCACCAACCAGAGAGGAAGCACCTACAACAAAGAGGGAGTATGCTGTTGCCGTAACAGGATTAATTGATAGCAGGTAAACCAGGACCGGAACTGTAAGGATTGATCCACCACCTCCTATCAGGCCTAAAACCACGCCAATCAATAATGCTCCAAAATATCCTAAGAGATCTATTATTTCCAAAGTGTCCTTTTTTTAATTTGCAGCAAAAGTACTCTGTGACCTCTCTCGGTGCAGTAACAATAGTTACAGTTCCAATGCATTTGATTTATTAGGAAAAGATCTGCCTGAAAAAATAATATTTTGAAAATTTTCTAAGATAAAAAGAGAAGTGAAGCAGGAAAAACACGAAGTGTAATACTTATTATGCTTCCCGCCCAATTCCTGAAGTTACTGCCAAAGAATTCCGTACTAGCAAGTGGAAGTAAACCTTTCCGGTCCTGGACTATAGAATTTTCAGGCCGGGAAGAAGAAGTTTAAAATGATTATTTAGTTGCCCTCCGTCTGTTCAAAAGTTTTAGATAAAGAAAATCTTAACATTCTGCCTCTGCCTGGATTTTTTCCTTAAAAATTCTTCCTTAACTTAGGATAGAAATTTTAGTCCCAAATGATTAAGATAATCCATGTAAAGCTTCTTCTGGCGGTCTTAGGGCTGATTGCTCTAATCTTGCTTCTAAACTTTTTACCATATTCCCGGGGCTTTTTAGCACCCATAGTTACAGGGGTAGTCTTAGCTTTAATTATTCTTCCTCTTTCCAGGAAGATGGAAAGATCTATTTTTAACAGAAGTTTTTCCTCCTTAATTAGCACCATTGTGTTGTTTCTCTTCTCATTAGGGATATTAAGTTTATGCTCCCTACAGATCAAAAACTTTGTTAGTCAATGGCCTGATATTAAAGAAACCATGTCCCCCGAAATAGAAAAATTTAAAACATTCGTTTTTGATCATACAGCAATAAACAAGGAGTCTTTGAGTGACCGTACTGTGTCAGATCTTTTCCCATTTTTGGAAGAACCTCTGAACGAAGGAGCACGTGCTGCCGGATTTTTAAAATCTGTCTTTAATTTTATGGGAGTATATCTCTTAACTTTTGTCTATATTTTTTTCATCCTGTATTACCGACAGCATTTTAAAAAATTTCTAATAAAACTTTTTCCGAAAGAAAGAAAATTACAAATACACAAAATACTATCCGAATCTGCAGATGTAGTACAAAAATACCTGCTGGGAAGATTAATCCTGATGGGAATTCTTGCCGTACTCTATTCCATCGGATTGGGCTTGTCGGGGGTAGATAACTTTATTCTGATATCCATTATTGCTGCTATTTTAACCATTATCCCCTGGATAGGAAATATAATAGGTCTTGCTATGGCTATGGTATTTGGATATCTTACCTCCGGGGATCTAAATGTTCTTTGGGGGGTAATTATTACTTTTACAGTATCCCAGTTTGTGGAAAGCTATATTCTTCAACCGTATGTTGTTGGCGACAAGGTGGGACTTCATCCTTTCTTCGTGATATTGTTTGTAATGCTGGGAGCGGCTCTTTGGGGGCTAATTGGGATGGTTTTGGCAATCCCGGTCATGGCCATTTTTACTGTTGTTTTCCGAAGCATTGATAAGCTGAAACCATTAGGTTTTTTATTTGGAAAGAATTCTGATTGAATCTATTTCTGAAGACCTTACAGAGAATACTAATTCGGAAATTTTACCTTGTCAGGATGTCTCTTTAATTCCTGCATAACATGTTCAAGTAAACTTGTTTTTACTGTACCTGAAGATTTCGGATTCACCAGATATCTTACAGTAATTTCTATCCAGGTATTTTCATTGACCTTCAGTAGAACTGAAGGCACTTCCCGAACTTCTAATTTTTCGACCAGAGTGCTTTTTAAAATTCTGTTGTACCTTTTTATCCTGCGGGTCATAGCTTCTCCAATTTCTTCTTCTGCTATTCTCTTTATTGTTTTATTAATGAACAAGAGGTCACTGTCATGAGAAACAAATATTTTTAATTCATTCCAGATAAAAGGGAATAGCGGCCATGAATAGTTATAAATATATTCAGTAAAAACTTTGGAATTGGTAAATCTAACCACTCTACCGCTGGGGTGATCCCCAGAAAGATAATCTCCCCGAAATTCCCAAAGAGTAGTATCAAGGTATCCCACTCTAATCACATCCCCATAAACCGGTCCTATTTTAATCCTATCTCCCACCTCATATGGTTTCCGAATAAGAAGATAGATCCATCCAAAAAAACTTGTGAAGGTACTCTGCAAGGCAAGTCCAAGAATTAATGAACCCACACCAAATGATACCATGGTGGCATACCAGTTGGAAAATAATAAAGATAAAGAAACAGCAAAGATGAAAACGACACTAAAGAGGTTGATTATGCGATGTAAATTATAGACTGTGGATTTATCTACTATTTTACGATCTAAGATCTTTTTCAACAAGCGGCTAATGACCAGAATAATTGATATAAATAAAAGACCAGGTAATATTCTTTGGACTAAAGGAACATAGGAGACAGGGATGGGGATAACCTGATACTGTACCAAGAAATATACGGTACCGGCAACCAGGAAGATAATTGTTGTTAAACCCAGAGCAGAAGACTGTTCCTTACTGCTGCTTTTTTTCTCTCCCGAAGATTCTTTTAAAGCCTCCCTGACCTTTTTATCTTTTAGGATTTCCTCGATTTCATGCTCCTCTTGCTGTTCCCGGCTTTCCATCTTAGATATTCTCCTGCTTTAGATTGTGGATTGTCAAAGCACTTTGTGAAGCAATCCTCAAATCCTTTCGGAGTTTTTGCTTTACTTCTTCACAACTTTTTATTTTCCCTCTTTTCTTTAGTCTATATGCAGGGTGGGATTCAGAAATTATCTGGTGATATAATTTGATTTTTTCGGTCCTGCCAAGCCTTTTTAAATTTGGCTTAAGTACTTCATAAAGATCATCAGCTTTCATATGCTACTATTTAGTCTGGAAAATAACAAATGTTCATCCCTCTGCGGTTATATTTTAAAAGGAATTAACGGACTTTATACAATTATTAGAGTTTCAATAATAAGATTTTTCGTTTTTCTATTGAATTAAAAAATATACATAATACCTGGTCCAAAGGCTGAACCTGCTCGTGTTTTTTATTTGAACCGGTTTTTATTTGCTATATTTAAGTTTTATTGAATATCTGTTTATGAAGAATATACTTATAGCGCTCGGAAATCGTGAACATGCTGATCAATTAATAGCCCAGGCAGTAAAGCTGGCGAAACTCACTAACGGAAAGATCTGGATTTCACATGTCACCGAATCCAATCCGGAAGATTATCTGGCACGGGAAAGTGGACCTCAATTCGTATTTGATGAAAGAGCTGAAAAACAAAAGAAAAAAGATACTTTCGTAAAACAATGCGCTAAAGGAATTCAGGAGAATCATGGTATTCCTGCAGAAGGTTTTATAGTTGAAGGCTCTGTTGCCAAAGCTATAAAACAAAAAGTAGATGAATATGGTATAGACCTGGTCATCGCCGGACATCGTAAAAAGGATTTCCTGTACGAACTTTTCTCCTCCAACAAGAAGAAAGATCTTGTAGATGAATTAAAGATTCCGCTTTTAGCCGTCCCAATAGTTTAAAGGCTCATCACAACACAGAATTTCCCTACAGTCAGATTCAGAGATTACTTTTCACACCTGTCTTGTTATCTGAATTGACTTAAAGGTTTTCCTTTTCCGGAAGATATTCTAGAACGTGGCTCTCCTTTCAAAACATGTTTCAGTCATGTAGCACAAGGATGGGAATTTGATTTGGAACAGAAGTATATAAACCATGTTGGTTGTGCAAGAGACGATCGCAGATCCTGATATTCTTTCCCAGAAGTATGATGTGATCAAATTTTTTCTGAACCTCTGTCCAGGTATTTGCATTATAAACGGCAGATTCCATTAATGGGGAAAATTTCACTTTAATATCATTAATGCTGCTGAATATATTCTTCTTTGCAGCAATCTCTTCATCCGCGATCTTTGCGTCTCCTGATATTTCCCAGATATTGAGATCAGTCCCCTGATAAAGCCCGGAATTTTTTAAAAAGCGAATATTTTTGCTGCTGAAAGAAGCAGTGTAATCAAGAGGCATTAGCAATTTCCCGGGTCTTTTAAACTTACTATTCTCTGGTACTGCCAGTATATTGCACTTGATTTTATATATTATTTCAAAAGTGTGTCTTCCCAGAATTGTAGTATGACGCTGTTCGTGACCCACTGCTCCCATCACAATTAGGTCTATCCTGTAGTTATCTACAAACCTGCGTGCCGCATTCACTAAAGTATCTTCAGAATAATGCCCTGTAATTTTATGAAGACCGGTAGCGGATCTCTGTTTTAACTTTTGAACCCGTTCTTCTAAGCGTGCCTGGGTGGCAATTCTTTTATGTTCCCGATTGTCCTCACAATCAGGATCGGGATCATAGATGTTCAATAAATAAAAATTCACCTTTTGGTCCTGTAGAAGATCCATAGCATAAAGGGTAGCATTAATAGCCACCTTTGAGAAGTCTGAAAGTAAAAGGACATTCATAGCATTTCTTCTAAGGGCCGAAAATAGTTCAACCCTTCATCTGTAAAAATGATACAAATCAGTTTTAAACCTTTTACTATTGATCCAACTACATCTGCAAATTTTTATTCCAGCCAGAATTGGTCCCTCCATTCTGAATCATCAAAAGAAAGTGCCTCAAAATTCCGTTCTATCTCTTCCAGCTTTTGAGGGGTGGCACAGCTACAACTTAGCAACTTATTTATTCTTCTGTGGTTTGCCAGAGCTCTTTTCACCCTCACATTAGTACCTAAAAGAGGGAAAACCAACTGTTCTTCAGCTTCAAAATGTGGCTCCAGATAATTTTCCTTAAACCAGTCGGCATATCTTCTTATCCTTGCTGTCTCGACATTTCGGATCAATCCTTTTCTAATCCTCGAACACAACTGAAGTACATGATCATGTTCCTCGTTCAATATTTTTAAAGCGCCGGAATCTGATAATTTCTTATTCATCCTCATTTAAATTCAAAAGCAGCTAAAGACACCGGAAGTATGGATCTTCAGTTTATTTTTCCGGAATAGCTAACAACTAACTGTTAGTCCCAAATATCTGCAAACAGGCAAGGCTGTATTATGAGTACAATCATATACAATCTTAAAAATTTTGAGGAAATTATTCAGCTACTGCAGGTAATTGAAAGGAGATTAAATGAATTGGACAATAGTTCCATCATCTGGAATTTTGTCCATAAAAAAAGGCCATCTAAATAGCCTTGAAAATGTGTTTTCCAAACTTGTTTTTCAGACCATCATTGACCTGAAATTCAGTAATTGATAACCCTAAGGAAATTAGGGATGACACGTTCCAATCTTTTTAGATAGCCGCTTAATGAAAGCTCTGGCTTTATTCCAGTCTAAATTTCTCCCACAACAAAGGATACTTTTGCATTTACACCATAAGATACATATTGGTTATCCTTCACCTTGGCCTTCATCTCTTTTATATAAACAGACTCAATATTTTTGACGCTTTTCGAAGCTTCTATTAATACGTTCTGGGTTGCATCATCAAAACTCTTGTCTGATGTTCCTATTACTTCTATAACTTTTACTATACTCATAATTAGTTTTTTAAGGTTAAACAGTGATTCATCCTTAATATAGCTAAAAACTTAAATCCCTGGAAATGATTAACATAACTTTTGAATGAGTAAGATGGATTGTTTAATGTCTAAGATTCTGGGTTCCTGATCTGGAAACATCCTGGCCTCGCTCTATCTTAATTTGTTATTTTTGGAATAATTTTATTTCTAAAATTTTTAGACATACTCCTAATTAGAAGAAATCCTTTTACCTTCTGCCAGGATAAATTTTTATGTCAAATTCCTAACGATGTTATTTTGTAGGTTCTTTTCAGCGGTAGGACTGTTTTTGAAACCATCCGGCTCCCGAAAATTATCTTCTTTTTTAAATTAGCACTTATGGATTGCCCGCTTTGCAAGAACGACCTCAACCTCAAGATAGATACTCATTATTTCCACTGCACCCAATGTGAGGCTTTGGTAAAAGACAGGGAACTATGGCCGGACACTTCAGCGGAAAAAGAACGCTATCTGACTCACAACAATGATGTCAATGATATTAACTACCAAAATTTCACTTCCCCAATAACAAATTATATTCTAAACAATTTCAAACCACATCATTCAGGATTGGATTTTGGATCGGGTACAGGGCCTGTAATTTCCGAAATGCTAAAAAAACAGGATTATCAGATAAGGCAGTACGATCCATATTTTGCTAATCATCCTGAAGTACTGGAGGAAACCTATGACTATATCTTCGCCTGTGAGGTGGTGGAGCATTTTTACCATCCGCAGGAAGAATTCAGGAGATTAAGAAAAATGCTCAAGCCGGGAGGAGCTTTAATTATGATGACCCACCTCTATTCTGAAGAAATTCCGTTTGAAAGTTGGTACTACAGGAAGGATCCTACCCATGTTTTCATTTATACAGAACCCACTTTTGAATTTATCCGGAAGAAATTTGATTTTAAATGTCTGGCAATCGAGAAGAGGCTTGTTGTGCTGAAGGTTGATGATTAAAAATAGATCAGGATTGAGTATCCTAATGTCCGGTTAAGAATAAAGTCCGCTTCGGCTTCAAGAGCCCGGTAAAAGACTTCAATCAAGGTTTGTCATCAGGACGAAGGAGGAGTCCCTTTTGGTAAAATGAACAAGGAATAAGGTATAACAGAGTTTGTATCTGCTCACTCACTTTTTTCCACAAAATCAAAAAATAAAAACAAAAAATTCCTACATTTAAAAACTTGTTAACGGGTTATTGACAGAAGCGAATCCCTACAAGCTTTTGTCTGATTATTTCACACTGTTTCCTCCATACATAAATAGTGAATATTAACTACTCATTAATTGTTCTCTGCCCACTGCACATCGTCCTCTACTTATTTTGACATTAAAACCAAATCCTATATCTTTCTTTAAAAATCAATGAGTACTTCCGCATCTCATGACGAAAGAATGGCAAATCTCACATTTGCCTCTGTTTATCCTCATTATGTCACCAAAGTAGAGAAGAAAGGTAGAACAAAAGCAGAATTGCATCAGGTTATTGAGTGGTTGACCGGCTTTGATGAAAAACAGCTCCGGGAAATGATCGATCAAAACGTCACTTTTGAAACCTTTTTTGACAAAGCTTCCCTCAACCCCCATGCGCATCTTATTACCGGCGTGATTTGCGGGTACAGAATAGAGGAAATTGAAAATCCGCTGACGAAAAAAGTCAGATATCTGGATAAGTTGGTGGACGAACTGGCTAAAGGCAGGAAAATGGAAAAGATCCTGCGGAGCTAATTCTACAAAAAATACTGAATACGGTTTACTATGTTCCTGCTGTATTTTAGTACCGGAATATAATTTTGAAATCTGTTCACGATTGTCCTTGATGTATTCGATTCCTACTAACTATTAACTATTAACTAATAACTATTAACTATCTACAACCTGGTGCTTCTGCTTTTCGATATTTTCAGGTGTAAATCAGGCGCATTTTTTATCCGCTTAAAAGGAGTACATTTAGTGCAACTCCAATAAGTGATGTCAAAAACTCTACAGCGCCTTCTTCTGATAATCTTTACCGGTGGTCTGCTTGTCATCTCGGGATGGAGCAGTTTCCTGGTCTATAAATATTCTTCAGAAGCAGCCCAGATCAAAAAAGATTTCAGTGAACTTAATAGCATTACCCACGGAATTCTTTCGGTAAACATCTGGAGGGATCACCTCACCAATATGCTCCTTAACCGGATCGATGAATTTGAATTCACCGCCGAACAGGAAGACACACTGGTGTTTCAGGTGGAGAATATTCTGACTGCCGGAATCGATAAGGGTGACAGCCTAATGAACCTCAAACAAAAAACCCTAAAGGGTAAGCTCCGCAAATTTGCAGTTAGAACTCTGGTGCCCGAGGAAAAGATCAGGGCTCTTGTACCCATGTTTGCCCAGACTATAGTAGATGAAATTCAAAAACCTGAAAACAAGGAAGCTCTTAAGTACGTCATAAAAAGCAAACTGCAGGAATACAGCGATATGACCCACGCAAACTCTCTGGCCGCGGTGATACGACTTAATGAGTTGTTATATCGGTATGATGCAGCAAACCTTGAAGAATTTAATTTAAAAGCATCTGAAGAACTGCTCGAACTGGAAAGAAAAACTTATAACCACACCTATATTTTACTTGGAGTGATCATAGCTTTTTTAATCCTGTGGTGGCTGCTTAGAAACCAAAATTCCCTGCACACCCTTTTATTTATCACTTCGGTTCTGGTGGCCCTAATTGTCCTTTTTGCCGGACTCACAGCCCCAATGATAGAGATAGATGCCCGGTTCCAGCAGGTGAATTTCCTAATCATTGGAGAGCAGATCACTTTTAACGATCAGGTTATTTTTTTCCAAAGTAAAAGCATACTGCAGGTGATTGGGATATTATTTGATACAGGAAAGCTGGATTCCTTTTTCGTGGGACTACTTATCCTTGTCTTTAGTATAGTTTTTCCCCTGGCAAAGTTATTATCTACCCAAATCTATCTTGCCGGAGGTGCTAAACTGAGAAAGAACAAGATCCTTAGATTCTTCACTTTTAAATCGGGGAAGTGGAGCATGGCAGATGTGTATGTGATTGCAATTTTCATGGCCTATATAGGTTTCCAGGGAATACTGGATAATCAGCTTTCGAATCTTGACATGGAGACTGAAACGCTGGTTAGCATCTCAACCAATAAGACCTCATTGCAGCCGGGGTTCATCATCTTCATTGCCTTTGTCCTTTTTAGCCTCAGCCTTTCCACAATTCTGAAAAAGATAACCGGCAAGGATAAAAATGAATATTAAATATTTAGTAATGAATAATGAATAATGAATATTGAATAATGAATGATCAACTGTCTTTGGTCCTATATGGACACCTCTTTTAAATTGCATTTTAAGGACCATTCTAATTAGCCACGGATTCACGGATATCTTTTTGATAGATACTGAATATTGTATAAGGGGTTCCGGTTCTCAGTTTGACCTTGTGGAGTTTAGTAATCCTATTAACCATTAACTTTTTTTGCCAACTGACTCCCTGGAATTTGGAATTTGGTGCTTCTCTCATCTTTCTTCTGTCCACTTTCCGCTTCCCATCTTCTACTCTCAACTTTTTACTTTTCATTTTAAACTTTTTTCAATCGTATTTAACTATCATATGACTAAACATAATGATGTAACTGCAATCGCAAATATGTCGCCCCTCCGGGGCTCTTTGTGGAGGGGGTGTTTTTTGATCCCGGGGCTGCACCCCGGGCTACCTATATTTCGCCCCGCTGGGGCTTTTTTTGCTGTCCGCACAAAATCTTCTACAGTCATATTCCGCAGTAATCCTGCTGTTTCAGCGGGGGAGGTACTGAGCACTGAACAGTGACCATTGATCACTATTTTCTCTCTCCTCTGTCCCTTATAAATAACTCTTTTTAATGGCATTTTAGAGACTTTAATTCAGTTACGATCCACAGATAGTTTTTCAAGAATCATAAAAATGAACTCGCTCTCAAATTGGATCGGGTATTTGAAACTAAAAAACATATTTTATTTTCTCTTGCGATATCAGGCATCTTAAATAAAACAAATTAAATGCCTATCTTTCATAAAATTAAAAACGATTAATACCATATGTCTGAAGTAGTTAAAAAAAATGTTCCCAAAGCAAATAAAAAGAAAAACCAGGATCTCGAAAATTACTTCGCCAATACAATAATTCCGCAGCTTTTCATTGATGGCAATCTCATCCTGAAGAAATTTACACCTCCTGCGATGAAACAGTTTTCTCTTACAGATGAAGATATCAACAGAGATATACGTGATGTAAAGGATAACTTTCGTTTTCCCACTTTGATTGAAAATATTAACGAAGTCATTGAGACCGGAGAGATACTCGAAAAGGAAGTGCAGACTACAGATGAGAAATGGTTTCAGATGAATATCCTCCCCTACACGGTTTTTAAGGAAAACAGGACCAACGGGGTTATAATTACCTTTGTAGACATTACCAAACGAATAAAAACCATTGGGGAACTAGAGAAGTTAAATTCTGAATACAATACGCTATTAGATGCCCTTTCTCATGATATAAGGCAGCCACTTTCTGCTATTGTATTACTTTCTGACGCCTTATTAAATGCGTATCATAAACAAAATACCCCGCAGTTCATAAAATACATCGATACTTTAAAATCCAGCTCTAACGCCATGAGGGAGCTGGTTAAAGATTTTATAGCTGAAAGTGAAGAACAGCCTGAACTTGAAGGCGAACCAATCCGGGTAAATATTGAGAATATTGCGCAGGATGTCATCATTTCTTTAAAATCTGAAATCTTTAACAAGGGAATTACAATTAGTACAGACTTTCAAACTTCAGAAATTATTTTCTCCAGAAACAATTTAAGAAGTATCTTATACAACCTGCTGCGCAATTCCATCAAGTACAAAAAAGCAGATAAGCCATTAAAGATACAGCTCTCCACGGTAAGAAATGATGATCACGTACTCTTGCAGGTAAAGGATAACGGTATTGGCATTGCAGAGGAGCACCAGGAGGCTATCTTTAAAAGGTCTACCCGGGTTTCCCACAAGATTGAAGGTACAGGAATGGGTCTTTATATCATCAAACGTATTATGGAAAACAATGGTGGTAGTATAGAGGTAGAGAGTCAGCTTGGAAAAGGTTCTACTTTTTCGGTTTATTTTCCTGTATAAAGGCTCTGACAAATTAAATATTGAATAGTGTATAATGTTTAATTTCTCATTTACTACGGTTCACCCTTAGAGGCCTTGTGACTCCACACCTCTCTTACTGACAACTGACAACCGACAACTTTAGTACTGCCCACTTAAAACTGGGAACTGCCCACTTTTTCTCGTACTTATAACTTCGTAAGTCTATCTTCCCGGGCTACCGATATATGGTCTCCGGGAGATTGGTTTTAAAGGCATAAGGAATAGGGTGTGAAATCTGGTTAATTGCTGCCTTACAAAATCTGTCACAACTTTTTTTTGTCGTAAATTTAATGGGGTTACGACCATCGAACACAATAACTGTGATACTTCTTTCTTAACTCCCGAAATAAGTCTGAAAATAGTCTTTGATGCTACCAATTTCTCCCATACAATCACTAATTAAAATGATATGTCCTCCTATGCACTCATTTCAGAACACCGGGATAGAGCATTAACCAGAAGACCACCCGGCCCTTTTATTATCTGGGGAATTGTTTTTATTGTTATCCCTCTGTGGATCATCTCTTATCCCGAAACTACTGTACGGCATAATTTTAAACCTTTCTTCATATATGCCAGTCAGCTTTCAAGCCTTATTGGATTCTCCTTGTTCTCATTAAGTTTGATTTTAACCTCCAGACTAAGATTTCTGGAAGACTTGTTCGGAGGTTTAGACAAGGTTTATAAAATGCATCTTTCTATGGGGAAATCGGCCGCTATTTTTTTAGTAGCACATCCGGTTCTTCTGGCCCTAAGGTGGGTTCCCGAAGATTTAACCAAGGCTTTGTGGTATCTGCTCCCCCTCCACCGTCGGGTGGAAATAGATCTGGGCAGTTGGGCGCTATGGGGCATGCTCGTCCTAATTATCTTTACTCTGGTAATAAAAATCCCTTACGATAAATGGAAGATTTCCCATAAATTCATGGGATTTTTCTTTGTTTTGGGAGTAGCCCATTTCTATTTTCAGGGCATTTCCTTTTCCGTAAATCCCGGTTTAAGAATTTATCTGGCATTGCTTTCAGTGGGAGGAATATCTGCGTGGCTTTATAAATCGGTATTTTTTGATCTGGTAAAAAAGAAAAGCAGGTTTTTAGTTACAGAGGTTCGAAGGCTGAATGCCAACATTGTTGAGATAGAACTACAGCCAAAAAGTAAAGCTGAAGATATTATACCCGGACAATTTTATTTCTTTACTTTTCTTTCTGAAGATCTTTCGGCAGAAAGTCATCCTTTTACCATTTGTGATGAGACCGAAGATGGAAGAATAAAGATCATGGTAAAGGCTCTGGGGGATTACACGAACCTTTTGAACAAAATCATAAAACCCGGAATACCCGCTTTGCTCGAAGGTCCTTATGGGAAATTTAATTTCAGGACTACCAAAAGAGAGCAGGTATGGATAGGAGGTGGCGTTGGAATTGCACCTTTTCTTGGCTGGGCGAACTACCTGTTCAACAATCCCAATGAATATATAAGGGCCAAACTTTACTACTGCGTAAAGAATGTGAATTCTGCAACTCACATGGAGGTCTTTATGAATTTGGAAAAAAGATTACCGGGATTTCATGTACAGGTAATTAGTGAAGAACAGAATGGTTTTTTCAAAGCCGGCGACTTACCTGAAATACAGAAAAAAGAGATCTTTATTTGCGGACCGAAAAATATGAGAAAAGCCATTTTAAAACAACTGAACCAATTAAAAGTGCCCAAAAAACAAATACACTTTGAAGATTTCGACTTTAACTAAAATTATAGATTTAGTTTCCTGACCATAAACTATCCATTAAATTCTCCTAACGACGAGTATGCTTTGATTATGATCACCGGGCATAAAATCCCGGGCTGGCAATATTTCGTCCCTCCGGGACTTACCTTGGAAGTATAGGTCTAATGAATAATGTATATTATAAATTGTATAATAAAATTTTTGAGCACTGAGCACTGAACACTGCCCACTTTTTAAAAATACCTCGTACTTCTAACTTCGGAAATTCAACCTCCCGGGCTAACAATACTGTCTCTCCCGACTTACTTTGGAAGATATAAGGTCTAATGAATAATGTATATCATAAATTGTATGATAAAATTCTGACCACTGAACACTGACCACTTTTTTATGTCATAATCTAAAATTTATTATCTATTTTCATACTTCTCAAAAATGACATTATGCAACTAAAAATTTCAAAGCCCCTCCTCATGCTGGCTTTACTCCTTTCCCTCTTTTCATGTTCTGAAGATGAAGTTACGCCGGAAGAAAAAGGCACCGAAAAGCCTGAAGAAGTCATGGACAGCTATAATTATATCGCTTTAAGGAATGACGGCACGCTATTTAGCATTGGGGATCAAACCGGCAAGGTAAGTATGCTGGGCAAAATACCGGGAGTTGAATTTAATGTCATGTTCAATTCCATCACCTCATCAAGTTCGAAAATCTACATCTATGAGCATTATTTTGATCCTCCAAGGGGGGTTCTGTATGCGTGGGATAAGCTAACTGCTAACACCAGGTCTGCTGTTCTGGATTTCCCTGCAGAGTTTGGAGACAACACGGCTCTGATCTCCCTGGACTGGGATGAAGAAAATCAAAACCTCGTTGGGATTACCAGAGAGGACATAGAACAGTCCGGAAACAACAAACCTATAAAGGTTGTACGGATAGATCCCGAAAACTTCGAAATAACCACTACACCTGATATTGATTTAGCTACAGAAGCTTATACAAATGTCTATTCCACAAGTCTGGTAGGGCAAAAATTATATGCAGTTGGATTTAGAGGCAGCCAGTGGAATCCAAATCTGCTGGAAATTGATCTGGATCAAAATTCTTTTAAAGTGGTTCCGGTCTCCGGTATTGATACAGGCTTTACAAATCTTGGAAATAGTGGGAGTGCCAATTCCATTTTTGGTTTTTCACCTGTAGCCAATTCAGATTACATGGCAGAAGTAAGGCCGGTAACTTACAATATTCAAACGGGTACCATCCGGGAACTGGAGGACACACCCCGAATTTCAGCCCTTAATTTCTCTCATAAAACATTCTTTAATTCAGACGCAGGGGAATTTGCAGAGCTTGTTGGTTCGGGTGGTAAAATCCATCTTTTTAAATTTAAACCTTCCTCCGGAAATTTTGAGATAACAGAAATAGTAAGCCCCGATATTCTTATGGATAAACCAAGGTTAAATTAAGGGATTTTTCATATTGCCTGTTTTCTCTAATTAAGGCGAAGATCCTGTTAATTAATTTTGCTCTTACAGCATTAACAACAGTCATTTTGTTCTTTCCTTCTGCTATTTTTCTTTCAAAATAATCCCTGAGCTCACCCTTCATTTTTATTGCTGACAAGGCAGCCATATGGAAAAGTGTTTTAAGCTTTTTATTTGCTCTGTGAGACACTTTATTTTTTGATCTTTGACTTGTTCCCGAATGAAAAGAAAAAGGAGCTACACCTATATGACAAGCAAATTTACGC
>NZ_AUIG01000008.1 GCF_000423585.1 Salinimicrobium xinjiangense DSM 19287 | reverse complement strand
AAATTACCTTTGCTCAAAGTGTTTTCTTAATTTTTATTTTCCAACTATGTCAAAGTTATTAGGTATGACATCTAGTAGTTGTAGGCTTTTTACTGCCTACTAAAACACTGCCAACTGCATACTAAAGATCTAAGGTGGTTATAGCAACGGGGCTCACCTCTTCCCATTCCGAACAGAGAAGTTAAGCCCGTTAGCGCAGATGGTACTGCATCTCGTGGGAGAGTATGTCGCCGCCTTTTTTACAGAAGCCTCAACAGCAATGTTGAGGCTTTTTTTATACCCTAAAGTCAAGTGAAATCACGACTGTCAGCTCTCCGGGCCGACAAAGCCTGACAGGGAAGGTCTGGTTCCTTTCTATTTTTCAGGGTTCCAAACCCTGAAAGGGTTGCTCTGGTAGGATGTGATGGCGCGGATTTGCAATCCTTGCCGAGATTTACCCACCAAAAGCTAAAGAGAATACGGATTTCAGCTCTCCTCCCTTGAAAGATGGGTGTCCGCCCTATCGCGCCGGGGAGGATCTGGTTTCTTCAGATATTGTAATTAACCACGAACTTTAAATCCTGAACAACCGCTGTCAGGGTTTAAAAACCGCTGACAGGGTTAACCTTGAGTAGAGAAACTTTTGTAGAATCTGCTGGCGCGGATTTGCAATCCGTGACGAGATTACCCACCAAAAGCTTAATAGAACACGACTGTCAGCTCCCCTCCCTTCCAGGGAGGGGAAGTCCGGCATTTAGCCGGACGGTAGGGTCTGGTTTCAACAAAAGGTTAAACAACGGACATTATCCGCTGCACCACTCAGATTAACCGCTGTCAGGGTTTAAAACCGCTGACAGGGTCGCGTTGGGTCGAAAATCTCTTGTAGACTCCGCTGGAGCGGACGAGAAGGACGAATTTTCATCCTATTCATATTCTATTATAAAAAAATCTTAAATTGTAAAGTAATCACCAACACATCTAATCATGAAACTATTAGTACTCCTCCTTCTCCTGTTCTCTATCTTTTCTCAGGAAATACCCAATAGATGGGATGAACTAACAGCAAGTGACTGGCCTAAAGCACTTGAGAAATCAAATAAAACTATTATTCTGCCTGTTGGAATTCTTGAGAAGCATGGACCTCATGCTCCCATGGGTTCAGACCTTATTCGCGTAAGACAGCTGGCCAGAATGGTTGCAGAACAGGAATATGCTGTCATTTTTCCTGATTATTTTTACGGACAGGTGAATGAAGCCCGGCATATCCAGGGAACTTTTTCGCTGCCCACAAGTCTTACATTGGAGTTACTTCAGGCCACGTGTGACGAGATTGCAAGAAATGGTTTTGAGAAAATATTTATCATTAACGGTCACGGTGGTAATCCTGAATTATTGAAATATTTTGTACAGACCCAAATGGATAAAAAGAGAGATTATGCCGTCTTCTTTCATACATCCAGTCATGATACAGCAGTATGGGAGCAGATAGGAAAAATGAGGAAGTCAGATCCTGCTTTTGATCAACATGGGGGTGAAACAGAAACCTCTGTATTATTGTACATGCGCCCCGATCTTGTACAATTAGACAGGGCCACTACAGAATCCGGGGAAAACCTGAACCGCCTTGCAAAAATGCCCAATGTGTACACCGGCATTTGGTGGTATGGCTCTTATCCACTTCATTACGCGGGTGAGGCTGAAGTCGCTACGAAGGAACTGGGAAAACTCATAACAGAGGATAATGTAAGATCAATTGTTGAAGCTTTGCGTGCCGTGAAGCAGGATACTACTACACTTCAGTTGCAGAAAGAATATTTCGACGAAGTGGAAAGGATGTCCCCCGGTGACAGGAAGTAATTCTGTCTAAATTTCTAAGTGAATAGCTGAGTCAGAAGTGATTTTCAGCTCTCCTCCCTTCCAGGGAGGGGAATGCTGGCATATAGCCGGACTGGGAGGGTCTGGTTTTCAAATGTTGCGGTTAAATGCTGAGTTTTAGAAAACCCTTTCAGGGTTCCAAACCCTGAAAGGGTTGTTCATTACTCCACTTCGTACACCAGATGATTTATAGTTGACATCCGGAAATATCCAAAAGGAAAATTTTCAGGATTGGTAGTGTTGACAATGTTTCCTCTTACTATGCTGGGCTGCGTCCGGAAAGGACCACCATTGCTGCTTCCGGATTGGGATCTAAGAATAAACATATAATCGTAAAATCCTCTGGTTATTCCCTGAATTTCGAACATCACTATATCTCCGGATCTTGCATCTTCATCATTGAAGAAAGCAAAAGTTCGATTGCCATCTGTGAATTCATCATCATAAATTTGGAGGGAAACCCGCTCATTGATGTAGCGAAAAAGATAATAATTCCTCATATCTGCCGGATCTCTGTAATAGACTTTAAACTCATACTCATCACCGGAAAAACCACCTATTTCCTGTTCAACAAAATCCAGTTGAGGGACCGGCACTAATTTTTCGGTTGCGGTATACAATTCGTTATTATAGGTGATAAGCAGTTGATGTTCCACATTAGGTAAGAGAGGGAAATTTTCATATCTGAAAATGCCATCTTCCACTTCCTCAAATATGAATTCCCTCCCGGTCTCTGTAATAATCCAGACAGAGGCGCCAATAGCAGGAGGAACTTCATCCTGGAAGAAAGGAGCAGTAGTAGTAAGTTTAATAACCTGCGCGTTTTGCTTTCTGTCAGCATTCCAGAGTAGCGATGCTTCAATGACAAGACGGGGTGCAGACTCTTTCAGATCGACATCCACAACGTCTTCACAGGAGTAAAGACTAAGTACCAGAAACAACAAAATAATCTTCTTCATCTGCCTAAAATTTAAAATTGTATGTAACCGATGGAACTATCCCAAATAGGGAAAGCCTTATAGCTTCATTCCTTCTGGTATCCTGGTTTTCCCTGAAACTTATAGAGACTGCATTCTTGCGGGCGTAAACATTATAAATTCCGAAATTCCAGGAGGAGCTGTAAGTCGATCTTCTTTCTTTTTGTGGAGTGTAAGTTGCTGACAAATCTAATCTGTGATAATCGGGTAATCTGTTACTATTCCTTGCAGAATAAACAGGGATAGTAAGTTCTTCAAATTTATATTGTGCGGTAGGATAAGTAGTTGGTAAGCCGGTTTGATATATAAAACTGGCATTGAAATCCCATTTTTGAGACAGCTGGTAAGAACCTGTCACAGATAGATCGTGCGTTTTATCATATGCTGTAGCATACCACTGTGAATTATTTATACCCGGTTCTTCGGAAGTTCTGCCCGGCGTTCGCTGTTCTGATCTTGACAATGTGTAGGCAAACCAGCCCGTGAAATCTCCTTTATTTTTTTTCAGAAGCAATTCAGCACCGTATGCTCTGGCTTCACCCGGTAAAATGACCTGTTCAATGGCATCATTAGCAATTAAGTTTGCACCGTCTATATAATCTAACCGGTTTTCCAGAGTCTTGTAAAATCCTTCGATCTCCAGCGAATACTTTTCTCCCGAAAATGTTCTGTAATAGCCTGCAGCAACCTGGTCCAGGGACTGTGGGTCAATATAACGTCCACTTGGTGCCCAAACGTCAAGTGGCGTAGGGGAACTGGTGTTGGTAATTAAATGAAGATACTGGGTCATGCGATTATAACTCATTTTTACAGACTGGTTGTCTGCAAGGACGTAAGCCAAAGCAATTCTGGGCTCCAGATTTCCAAAAGATCTTTCTATTTTATTTTTACTTAAATTTTTAGTTCCCGTAGGCTCTGTTTTTTCATAGATTCCGAATCTACTGTTATACGTGACCGGACCTTCCGCCGGATAAAGGTTCAGTTCTTCCTGGCCGAATCTTAAAAAACTGCTGTATCTGAGACCATATTCTGCGGAAAACTTATCAGAAAAACTGTGCTCCAGTGAAATGTAAGCTGCAGATTCAAAAGCATACTTCTTTGTGAGTTCAGAAGCGATAATACCTGAAGCAGGGGAATTGGGTTCTATTTCACCCGGATTAAATTCATACCAGGTGCTCTGAAGCCCATAGTTAAGGCTGATATCTTTATTGACATAATGATCAAGATCGTATTTAAAATTGAGATTTTTGATCCCACTGTTCCAATTGAAGCCTACAAAGTCGAGAGTAAGCCCATAGTAGTAGTCGCTATAGATTAGAGAAAGATTGCTAAAAATATTTTCTTTAAGAATATGGTTCCACCTCAGGTTAAATACAGAATTTCCGTAGGTATTATTGAAACTTTCACTCAATTTAAAAACGTCTCTACCAAAATATCCAGAAAACAATATAGTATTCTTTGCATCCAATCTGAATGTAAGTTTCGTGTTAAGATCGTAGAAATAAGCAACATTCTCGTTATCTGTTAGCTTCAGAAACAAATGGGCATAAGAGCTCCTTCCTCCAACTAGAAAAGAACTTTTTTCTTTCTGAATGGGTCCCTGGGCAAGCAGTCGGCTGGAGATCAATCCGATGCCGCCATTTGCTTCAAATTTTCTGCTATTGCCGTCCTTCTGATAAATATCCAACACAGAAGAAACTCTTCCGCCGTAATTAGCCGGAATTCCACCTTTATAAAGCTTTAGATTTTTAATTGCATCAGGATTAAAGACCGAAAACAGACCGAATAAATGACTGGCATTGTAAATGGTAGCCTCATCCAGCAGGATCAGGTTTTGATCTGCAGCGCCACCACGAACGTTAAAACCGGAAGAGGCTTCCCCGGCATTGGAGACGCCCGGCAGCAACAAAAGGGATTTAATGATATCAACTTCTCCAAAGACCACCGGGAGTTTTTGAATTGTAGTGATCTCCAGCTTATTGACACTCATTTCGGGCCGGGAAATATTTAATCTTTCAATATCTTCTGTGATAACCACTTCTTCAAGGTCCTGAGTTGCTGTAGAGAGGCTGAAATCCATGTTGATGTTTTCCTTTGCGTCAATCTTAACCCGGCTTGTCTGGTAACCTAAAAAAGAAATTTCCATGACATGTTCTCCTTTCGGGATCTTAATAGAATAGAATCCATAGTCATTGCTTACTGTTCCTCGTTGGAGCTCTGGAAACAAAATATTGACTCCTGCCAGAGTTTCGTTGTTGTCGGCGTCTTTAATCACTCCGTTAACCACAAAAGTTTCCTGCGCCCGCAACTGAAAGACAACAGATAGAAAACAGATAGCGAAGATTTTCTTCAATTATTAAATTTTAAAAGGGAGATTGAGTGCTTAATCAAATAAGGCCTTCATTATTGTATTAATTCCTTTAAACATCAAAAATACAGCCGCGGCCATAGCCAGAATGGCAAAGATCACAACAGGTATAAAAAATATATGATCCTGGTTTTTGAAGGAACTAAACAGCACTACCGGGCCTATAAACGAGAGAGGTAAAGCACCTGCAAGGAACTTAAGCCCTTTAAGCAATAGATTTTTATTGGTATGTTTCATGCCTTCAAAGATACTTATTTGGCTTTAGATCACTGATTTTTAAACAGGGGGCTTTTGCCAATAAGCACAACTTGTCTTTAATTTTCATATATTTAAAAAGTTGCTCTACTTATATTCTAAAGAAAGACCACTTTTCCCCCGGCAAAATTAATTTGAAATTAACATCTTTCAAAGCTTTAAATGTTTAAATTTGTCCTAAAATATTTAAACAATGGATCAGTTTTCGATTAGTCAGCTTTCCCAGTTTTCTGGTATAAAGCCTCACACCATCAGGATTTGGGAGCAGCGTTATAACGCTCTAAAACCTAACCGGTCCGAAGGTAATACCCGATACTATGATGGTGCGCAATTGCGCAGGCTCCTTAATATTGTTAGTTTATCGGGTACCGGAACTAAAATATCCCGCCTTTGCTCTTTAAGTGATGAAGAACTATTCAAGCTTCGGGAAGAGTATGAAGGAAGTGCTGCATTAAGTAATGATTATGAGTATTTTATCAATCAGCTCATTGCAGGCGGAATGAGTTATGATGAAACGAATTTTGATAAGGCTTTCTCTCATTGCATGTTGCGATTTGGGCTTCAAAAAACCTATATTGACATTATTCATCCCCTGTTAGACAGGATTGGACTCATGTGGTCAACTAACAATATTCCTCCTTCTCAGGAGCACTATATTTCCAATTTACTGAGACAAAAAATGTTGACTGCCATAGATTCTATGCCGCCGGTAGTTGAAGGAGAAGAAAAATGGTTGCTCTTTTTACCCGAGGATGAGTTTCATGAACTTGGACTTTTATTCGGCAATTATTTTTTAAGGAGTAAGGGAAAGAATGTGATCTATTTAGGTGCGAACGTTCCTTTATCATCTGTTGAGCACACACTCGAGGACGTGCAGATCGATAATCTCCTGCTGTTTATGGTTCATCGAAATGAACCCGAGAATATTGCCGGTTATCTTGAAGAGCTCAGAAAAATTGCTGGAAAAAGAAAAGTTTTCATTGCCGGGAATGGGATAACTTTAGAAGATGTGTCTCATGATAAATATCTTATAAGGCTTTCAACAGTTGAAGATATGGAGAGAGAAGTAAAACCATTAAGTTTTTCCTGATATGTCAAAGATCGCAATTATTGGAGCAGGTTTTTCCGGATTAAGTGCAGCTGCATATCTGGGTGATGCCGGGCATGAGGTCCATGTTTTCGAAAAGAACAGTGCTCCCGGAGGGCGGGCGAGGCAATTACATACCTCGGGAGGTTATAAATTTGATATGGGACCAAGCTGGTATTGGATGCCCGGAGTTTTTGAGAAATTTTTTGGGGATTTTGGGTTTAGAGTGGAGGATCTCTATAAACTGGAGCTGCTTGATCCTTCATTTGAGGTTGTTTTTTCCGGAAATGAAAAAATGAGCATCCCTGAGAATTATGAAAAATTAAGGCAGCTCTTTGAACAAATTGAGCCGGGAAGTGCTTTGCAGCTCGACAAGTTCATGCAGGAAGCTCAATATAAATATGAGCAGGGCATGGAGAGACTGGTTTATATGCCGGGCATCTCTCTTGGCGAGTTTGTAGATCTTGATCTCATTAAAGGAGCTATGAGGTTACAGGTCTTTTCTTCTTTCAGTAAACATGTTCGTAAATATTTCTCCAATCCTAAGTTGATCTCTCTTATGGAATTTCCTGTATTGTTCCTGGGAGCAATGCCGCAGGATACCCCGGCGCTTTATAGTCTTATGAATTACGCCGGACTCAAATTGGGAACCTGGTATCCACAGGGAGGATTTGGAAGTGTCATAGATGCCATGGTAGAAGTGGCGAAAAACCAAAATGTAAAAATTCATCTGGATGCACCTGTTCAGCAGATCACTACATTAGGAAACAGCGTTCAGGGGATCAAAGTTTTTGGGGAAGAAGTAGCATTTGATGCTGTTGTTGCAGCAGCAGATTACCAACATGTTGAAAATAAACTGCTTCCGAAGGAATTTCAGAATTACAAAGAAAAATATTGGGAGAAAAAAACCTTCGCGCCTTCCTGTTTGATCTATTACCTCGGAATTTCTAAAAGAATACCAGAACTTGAGCATCATACATTATTTTTTGATGAAGATCTCTTTGAGCATTCAGTTGAAATATATAAGGATCCTAAATGGCCGGCAAAACCTTTATTTTATGTATGCTGTCCTTCGAGAACAGATGATTCTGTAGCCCCGGAAGGACATGAAAACCTGTTCCTGTTAATGCCTCTTGCGCCCGGACTGGAAGATGAGGAGCCGGTGAGGGAAAAGTTTTTTAAGATCATGATGGAAAGACTTGAAAAACAAATAGGACGCAGTATTACCCGGTACATCGATTATAAAAAGAGCTACTGTGTTTCAGATTTTGTTACTGATTATAACTCTTATAAAGGAAATGCTTATGGCCTGGCCAATACCCTTCAGCAAACGGCTATTTTAAAGCCTAAGATCAGAAACAAAAAGCTTAAAAACCTTTTTTATGCCGGGCAGCTCACTGTACCCGGACCCGGTGTTCCTCCTTCTCTCATTTCGGGAAAAATAGCTGCAGAGCAAGTAATAAAAGAACTCAATAAGAAGAAGTATGAAGTCACTGTTTGATAATTTATCTCTCGAGGTAAGTCGGCTTACCACCAAATCCTACAGCACCAGTTTTTCCCTTGGTATCTATTTTTTACATGACCGGTTGCGGGATCCTGTTTATTCTGTATATGGGTTTGTGCGGATAGCAGATGAGATCGTGGATAGTTTTGAAGGCTATGACCAGGAGTACCTGCTTAAAAAATTTAAAGAAGACACTTATGAAGCCCTTGAGCAGAGAATATCGACCAATCCCATTTTGAATGCTTTCCAGGAAGTAGTTCATCAATTTGAGATCGACATAAAACTAATTGATACTTTTTTAGCCAGTATGGAGATGGATCTTCAAAAAGTCGACTATAATGATGAAAAATATCAACAATATATTCTGGGATCGGCAGAGGTAGTTGGTTTAATGTGTCTACACATTTTTACTGAAGGAGATAAGAAGCAATTTGAGGAATTAAAGCCTTATGCTATGAAACTCGGAGCTGCTTTTCAAAAAGTAAATTTCCTAAGGGATCTAAAGGATGACTATCACATTTTGGGTAGAACTTATTTTCCGGGTGTGGACATGGAAAATTTTTCACCGGCTGCAAAGAAACAAATTGAAAAAGAGATTGAAGAAGATTTTTCAATTGCCCTGGAAGGTATAAAAAAATTACCTGCGTCTTCAAAGGGAGGAGTTTATCTTGCCTATGTTTATTACCAGTCCCTTTTCAAAAAGATCAAACGATTACCCGCTCAAAGAATTCTGGCAGGTAGGGTGAGGATTAATAATGGCAGGAAATTTGGCTTAATGATCAACAGCCTTGTAGAATGTAAAATGAGATTTGTTTAATGAAATTATTCATAACCCTCCTCTTATTAGTTTCAGCTACCTTGGAGCAACAAGCAGGAATATCGGAGATAAGAAGTTATTATTTGAAAGCAGCAGAGCAGGAAGCAGCAGCTAATACGCTAATGAAAGTGACTACAAAAAGTGATATCAGTGATCCATTGATGTACGGTTACAGGGCTGCGGCACATATGATGATAGCCAAACACGTTGGAAATCCATTTAAAAAGCTATCCAATTTTAATAAAGGTAAAGAGATATTTAGCAAGGCTATTGAAGCTGATCCCAGTAATGTGGAACTTCGTTTTCTCCGGTTCTCTGTTCAGGCAGAAGCTCCGGCTTTTTTGAATTATAAGCAGAATCTCGAAGAAGATAAAAGAATCCTTTTGAACGGTACACCTCAAATTGAAGATGCTGAACTTCAAAAAATAATCCGTGATTACCTTATTTCCTCCAAAGAATTGAGTAATCTGGAAAAAGAAAAATTATAATAGAAAATTGTATTTCAGTAAATTAGACTGGAGTAAAAAAGGAAAAATATGGAAACGATAGCAATAAATTTTTTAATTGTGTTGGCTGCTTTTCTTGCCATGGAAGGAGTTGCGTGGTTTACCCATAAGTACATCATGCATGGTTTATTATGGACTCTGCACAAAGACCATCATAAAAAGGAATCGTCGGGTTTTTTTGAACACAATGATTTTTTCTTTTTGATCTTTGCCATTCCCGGGATTATTTCACTCTACTTCGGAATGGAGGCAGGGTATAATTACCTTTTTTGGATAGGATTAGGCATTACATTTTACGGACTGTGTTATTTTCTGGTTCATGATATTTTTATCCATCAGCGATTTAAACTTTTACGAAAGATCGACAACTCTTATTTCAAGGCAATAAGAAGAGCTCATAAGATGCACCACAAGCACCTTGGCAAAGAAGATGGGGAGTGCTTCGGAATGCTTTGGGTGCCAATGAAATACTTTAGAGAGCAAAGAAAAACTGCCTGATGCAATATACTTACCTGTTGGTGAATTTCTTCACCATCATTATCCCGTTCTTGTTTTCATTTCATCCAAAGCTGAAATTTCATAAGACCTGGAGTGCATTTTTCCCTGCGGTATTCATATCCGGACTTATATTCGTTTTATGGGATATGTACTTCACTCATATTGGCGTTTGGGGTTTTAACGAAAAATATCTTACCGGTATTAATATTGGAAATCTCCCCCTTGAAGAAGTGCTTTTTTTCTTTTGTATCCCCTATGCCTGCGTATTTACTTATCATTGCCTGGATCTTTTTATGGGACGAACAGGAGATCCCAAAGTGCAAAAAATGATCACTATTCTTTTAGTCGTTGGTTTGTTGAGCTTCGGAATTTTCTTTTTCTCCAGAAGCTATACGGCTACTACCTTTATCAGCTTTGCTTTGCTACTGCTTTTTGCTGAATTCATTCTGAAGATCAACTGGCTCAGCAGGTTTTATCTTATTTATGGTGTATTGCTCATTCCATTCTTTCTCGTCAATGGTGTACTCACCGGAAGTTGGATCGAAGAGGAGGTTGTTTGGTACAATTCGGAAGAATTTATGAATTTCAGAATTGGGACTATTCCCATTGAAGATGTATTTTATGGGGCGGAGTTGATCCTTATGAACCTTCTTATTTATAAATACATCCTCGCCCGGAAAAGCTCCTTATCGAAAACATCCTTAAAAGCCAAAGCACTATGATCAGGACTTTACAGATATCCAATATTGTAGCTTTTCTTCTCATGATCGTGGTTAGTTATCTTTCTAATACGGGTTTGATCAATGGTGAGACAATGGGCAGTGTTTCTGCGGAATATGAAAATCTTTTTACTCCGGCGGGATATGCCTTCTCCATCTGGGGCCTGATCTATCTTGCTTTAGCAGGATTTGTAGTTTTCCAGATAATGAGTAAAAAGGGGAGGGAAATGGTTGCAAAAGCAGGTTGGTGGTTTGTGATCTCCTGCGGCTTGAACATTGCCTGGATCTTTGCCTGGCTTCATCATCTTACGGGGCTTTCGGTACTTATCATGGCTTTGCTTTTAATCTCGCTGATCATGATCATTCTGCGCACGAGGATGGAACTGGATGATGAGCCTCTCTCTGTAATTGCTTTCCTTTGGTGGCCTTTTTCCTTTTATTCCGGCTGGATCACAGTTGCCCTAATTGCTAATACTGCCGCCTGGCTTACCTCAATAGGCTGGGGCGGAGCTGGCCTTGCTGAAGCAACCTGGACGCTGATAATGATTGGAGCTGCTTTAATAATCAACCTCCTTATCACCTGGACCCGAAATATGAGAGAATTTGCACTTGTAGGAGCCTGGGGATTAGTAGCAGTTGGCATTGCCAACAGAGGTGAGCATGAAACCATCTTTTTAACCGCTATAATAGCGGCAGGCATACTGGTAATTAGCAGTGGTATTCACGGGTATAAGAACAAAGAATATTCTCCGTGGGAAAAACTTTAGACGAGGATATAGCAGTCTGCTGGCTTCGCAGAGATCTTCGGCTTGAGGATAATTCTGCATTTTATCACGCTCTGAAAAGTGGATTTCCGGTGCTGGTGATATTTATTTTTGATCCTGCAATTCTTGACACCTTACCCAACAAAAAGGATAGCAGAGTTGCATTTATTCACCGAAGGTTAAAAAAATTAAACGAACAGCTTCGCAAAAAGGGTTCTTCACTTCTTGTGCTACATGACCTTCCAAAATGGGCATTTCAAAAGCTCATTTTTGAGTACGGGGTAAAAGAAGTCTTCGCTAATCACGATTATGAACCCTACGCCCGTAAAAGAGATGGGGAAGTGGCGGCTCTTTTAGCAGAAAAAGGAATAGCATTTACCACTTTTAAAGATCAGGTGCTTTTTGAGAAGGATGATGTTTTAAAACAAGATGGTACTCCTTATACTGTTTTTACTCCCTATTCAAAACAATGGAAGCATAGGCTTCATCTTGAAGGGGTGCCGGATTATCCTTCTGAAAAGTTATTAGATGAACTTCTGAAAATTCAGCCAAAGGAGTTCCTTTCCTTGGAAGCAATAGGTTTCGAACCTGTAGATAAAGATGTTCCTGAAATAGATCTATCAGAAGGGCTGATAAAAAACTACCACAATACCCGGGATAATCCGGGGGTGAACGGAACAAGTATGGCGGGAGTACATCTCAGGTTTGGTGCCATAAGTATTCGGCATCTTGTAAAGCAGGCTCTTGAGCAGAATGAAACCTGGCTGAATGAGCTTATTTGGAGGGAATTTTTTATGATGATCCTCTGGCATTTTCCACATGTGGAGCATGAAAACTTCCGAAGCAAATACAACCGTATTCCATGGCGTAACAATGAAAAAGAATTTGAGTTTTGGTGTAAGGGAGAAACAGGTTACCCCCTGGTTGATGCAGGAATGCGCCAGCTCAATGAAACAGGCTGGATGCACAACAGAGTGCGGATGGTTGTTGCCGGCTTTCTCACCAAACATTTATTAATCGATTGGCGCTGGGGAGAAGCTTATTTCGCCGGAAAACTTCTCGATTACGAACTTGCTTCCAATAATGGAAACTGGCAATGGGCTGCCGGAACCGGTTGCGATTCTGCGCCTTATTTCCGGATCTTCAATCCGGATTCCCAGATGAAGAAATTTGATCCGGAATTAAAATATGTAAAGAAGTGGATCAAGGACTTCAGGCCGGGATATATCGAACCTGTCGTAGAACATAAGTTCGCACGGGCGAGGGCACTGGAAACTTACCGTAGGGCACTGGATTTTTAGTAGCCGGTGCGCTGATTAGTTGGCAGTAAAGATGTATTGCAAGCCTATAGCTATTCAAAGGGAGCAAAAGCACCAAATTCCAAGCACCAAATTCCAAGTTCTAAATTCCAATATTCTTCTAGGCAATCATGAAAAACAATTCGTGAATTCGTAGCAAAAAGGAAACCTAAACCATTACAATATTCCCCTTTTTTTAATCTCCAGGTATTTGTTGATGGTATTGACAGTGAGATCTTCTGGTTTGGTGAGAATGGTCTGGATCCCATGTTTCTGAAGCTCTCTTACCATTAACCGCTTGTCATAGCTAAACTGCTCTGCAATCGCCTGATCGAATATTTCCCCTACCTTTCTGGCATCACTGTGAATGAAAGTCTCCAGTTCTGTATTCTCGAAAAATATAACTACCAGGAGATGCTTTCGTGCGAGCGCAAGCAGGTAAGGTAATTGGCGATGTAAAGCACTCAGGTGCTCAAAGTTGGTGTATAGCAGGAGCAGACTTCTCTGTGCCAGTCGCCTGTTTACGTGAGTAAACAGCAATCCGAAATCTGAATCTTTGAACTGGGTGTCAATGTTGTATAGCTTGTCCAGCAACAGGTTTAAATGAGCTTTTTTCGAACTTGCCGGCACCATATGCTCCAGCTTATTTGAAAAGCTGATGAGACCTGCCTTGTCTTTCTTCTTCAATGCAATGTTAGAGAAAGCCAGAGCCGAATTTATTGCATAATCCAGAAGTTTTAATTGCTTGAACGGCATTTTCATGGTTCGGCCGCTGTCGATTACAGAATAAACGGGTTGCGACCTTTCATCCTGGTATTGATTGACCATGAGATCTCCCTGTTTGGCAGTGGCTTTCCAGTTGATACTGCGAATATCATCTCCTAACACATAATCTTTTATCTGCTCGAATTCCATCGTGTGCCCAATCTTCCTGATCTTCTTCAGTCCGGGCTGAGGGATCTTCCGGTCGATGGCCAAAAAGTCTTGTTGTTTCATCTGTATAAAAGACGGATATACTTTGACCATCTGTTCTTTTCCGAATTTCTTGCGGCGCCTTGCGAGCCTGAGCGGAGTTGAAGCGAAAACGTTCAGGTTACCAAAATAATATTCGCCGCGCTCCACCGGTCTTAAATTGTAGCTAAAGGTAGAGGAGCTACGCCCGGGAATTTTTAAGAGCTTCGAAAAATCCCTTTTTTGAAACTGTACAGGAATCTCATCAATGACTTCAAAAGTTGCTGAAAAACCATAGTTGTTATGCAGACTCACCTGCACCTCATTCTCGTCACTGTTTGAGAACTTATCCGGAAGGATTCTTTCTGCCGAAACTCCTTTGCTTTTAAAGAGTACTACAATATCTGCCAGGACGATAAGGAAAAAGATAATGGTAAGAATCCATAGAACAGGGTATAGCCATTCAAGCCAATAGGAAAACAGGAATCCTGTCGCCAGCGAAAAGATGACAACAAAGAAGCGCTGATGCAGGTATAACGACTTAAAGAAGCTTAACAATTTATCTCGGGATTTCTACTGAATGGGTGATCATCTCAATTACACTTGATGTGGTGCTACCTTCCATTTCTCTTTCGGGGGAGAGGATAATACGATGTCCCAGTACCGGTTCCAAAACTCTTTTAATGTCCTCGGGAATGACGAAATCCCTACCATCTACCGCGGCAACAGCCTTGGAAGCATTCATGATCGCAATAGAAGCACGGGGAGAAGCTCCCAGATATAAATGCGGATGATTCCTGGTCTTGCTTACAATTTCGGCTATATAGTTAAGCAGCTTTTTTTCTACCCTTATTCCCTGAATCTGGGAACGAAGCGCCTGTAATTTTTCCGGATCGAGCACCGCTTCAATTTTCGTTTGAGGTGCAACTCCCTGCCGTTCGTGATGCGTTTGCAGGATCATTACTTCTTCGGCCAATTCGGGATAATTGACCTTGATCTTGAAAATAAAACGGTCCAGTTGTGCTTCGGGAAGGGAATAGGTTCCTTCCTGTTCAATGGGATTCTGAGTGGCGATCACCATGAACGGCAATTCCATCACATGCTGCTTTCCATCAATGGTGATCTGTCTTTCTTCCATGACCTCGAAAAGGGCAGCCTGTGTCTTTGCCGGAGCCCGGTTGATCTCGTCAATCAGGACAATGTTCGAAAAAATGGGACCGGGTTTAAATTCAAAGTCGGAGGTTTTTGCATTGAGTACAGAAGTTCCCAGCACGTCGCTCGGCATAAGATCGGGGGTGAACTGGATGCGGCTGAAGTCGGTTTTAAGCGTTTTTGCGAATAATTTGGCTGTAATGGTCTTGGCCACTCCCGGAACACCCTCAATAAGTACATGCCCGTCCGCAAGCAAACCTACGATCAACAGGTCAATGAACTTCTGCTGCCCTATGATGATCTTTGAGAGCTGAGCTTTCAGGCTTTCTACGGCCGACTTCAATTCCTCCAGGGGAATTCTATTCTCGAAAGTTATCTCCTCGTTTCTTGTTTCTTCGTTTTCCATTTAATTGTGTTTAAAGGCCTTCATCGCTTTATTCAACTGCAGCAGTTCTTCTTTGGTGACCTTATTTTGCTTTTCCAGTCGGCCCATGAACTGCCATAACTCCTTTACTTCTTCCACAGGGTTGTCGCTTAATGCTGCCAATCGCTGAAAGAAAGCATCATTGACATTCTCTGTTGAAATTCTGTAGTGGGAGCGTACGTATTCCAAAAATAAGGCAATCTTTTTGGAAGTTATACTTTTATGATCACCTCTGTCCAGGTACAAGCCTGCGATAGTACGGGTGAAATCGAGTGTTTGATTCCTTAGAGGCTTTATTACAGGGATACTTCTTTGCTTCCTTTTTCCTTCAAAGATGACAAATAAAATACTTCCAATGATCACAAAATAATAGGCCCAGCGCAGCGCTTTACTTTTGAGAATGACGAACAGCGGTGAGGTATGGAAGGTTTTTCCGGTTTTATAATAATGGTCCCAAAAGAGGGTTTTTTGAGCAGGAATATAGGCAAGAACCCTCTCCACGTATTCATGATTTTTTTCCTGCAGAAGGAAATAATTACTGAAGGCTTTCGGCATCAAATGCAGGTAGACGCTTCCTTTACCCACAGTATCTCTCAAAAAGTTGATATGTGGATCTTCAATTTCTTCTGAAGCTCCCTTTAGCTGTGTCGTCCCCAGGGTGTCCCGGGGAAGCGTATCCGGAATTGAAAAAACAGCCTGATAAGTTTCTTTGTCAAAAAGGAAAGGCTTCGGATTTTTAAGATCTGGATGAGTCAGATTCAGCAAAGGTTTTGACGAGATTCCTTCTGTAGGCACCAGTATTTCCGTCTTCAGATCAAGAGTGTCCAATATGTTTTTACTGAAATTTTCAGCAATTAAGAAGACCGTATTCCCTCGCTCTACCCATCTCCATAGTTTCTTTAATTCGTTGTCGTCAATAGCGAGATTGTTATTCAGGAAGAAATAGGTGCCTGTAATAGTGGTATCCTCCAAAAATTCAAAAGGAGGAACATTGACTCCCTCTATATTCATATCCTGCTCCTGCAGATTCTCATAAAGTACTTTAGTACCTAGTGGAATTTTATCTAAAGCCGAATAGCTGGGGCTCCAGTTCACCGGCTGTGGTTCATTTGCTTCCAGCCAGGTAAGCGTTACCAGGAGCAGCACCAGGAAGGCGAGAGTGATCTTATAAGTCCTGCTCATGTTGCGGCTCTATTAAACGTTCGGTTTTTTGATATTCATTCTTAATCTTCAAATAATCATCGGCAGTAGTTTCAAAGTTTCCATACCACACAAAATCGTAGATTCTGTTGACTCTTATAAACTGTGATTTTAGAGCAGGATCTTCAATTTCACTGAGGTAATCTTCATCGGTTTTAGCACTGTCGTAGATAACAACCTCCCTTCGGGAGAGCTGCTGTAGGATATAGAGGAAATGATAGCGTATCGCCCTTCTGTAATCTTCTTTGGAAACAGCCTTTTCAATCAATTTCTTTATGTCTCTGGTCCTTATGATCTTTTCTTCATCCTGGAAATGGAGTTCAGCTTCGGCGGGTGCTCCAAAAAGGTAATTTCCGGGGTTGATCTTTGAAAAGAGATAAAGCATTAAGGTGAGTAATAAGCCCAGTAACAGGTATGGCAAAATGTCTAGGAAAATTGCCAGCAGGAGGGGAGCTTCGTAGTCCCCGAAAAGCCAGTTGAGAAATTGCTGCCATTGGAGACGGATATATCGTTTGAATTGGGTCCACCAGGAATCTTCAGCCGTTGCTTCAGAATAATTGAAATCAGGATCCTCCTTTAAGCTTTGTATGGTCTCTTCAGAAAAATCCAAAGGTATAAGGTCTGTTTCAGCAGTTTGTACCACAGCAACCGGTCCTCCGGAAATTCCGAAGAAGCTGAATGCAAGGAAAAAAAAGAGAAACAATTTTGCCATTTTTAAGACCCCAGGTTAGAAATACGTTCATAAGATCCTGTGGCATTTTTTTGCTCATCAAGGCTGTAGTAAATAAAAGCTGTGGCAATCACCACAATTGTAGAAAGCAGGTACTGGAACAGGGATGAGACTACATTAAAGAACACATAAACCCAGTCAACAATATCTGCCGGGTTTGCTACACTGCCTTCGTGAGACGTGGTAAGGGTTTTGATAAAAATATAGATCATCATTGGAAATTGAAAGATCATACCAATGATGTAAACCAAAATCGTAATAACGAATAGCGTAAAAAAGGTATTCCACCAGTTATTTTTTATTAGATCGAATGCATATCCAATGGAATCAAAAACAGATTTGCCGCTAAAAATTAAAATTGAAGGACTGAGGGCCATTGGCACCCAGAGATAAACACCCGGTAAAATACATAATAAAAGCCCCAGCACAGTAAGAAAGCCTGCAATCAACAGGAGACCAAGCATGCTCCCAAAATTATTTTTAACTCCATGGAACACCTCGATTTCATTAACCACTCCTGCATTGGCTATATAGCTTTTTATAAAGTGGAGCACGGTATTGTAAAGCAGAACGTAAAATGCAAGCAGAGAAGAGAAGAGAATAAAGAGGGCAATAAAATACATTTCAAAATTTACTTCTGCAGTGTCGTTTAAAAATGGATTTTCGAGCAGATCCATTCCCAAATAGGAATAGTAGCCAATCGCCAAAAGCAGGATGACAAACACCGGTCCCGTTATCCTGAAAATTGTTTTAAAAAGCGGCTTAAAGTTTTGCCTGATAAACTGGAATGTATCGGAAATCACATCCCCCAGCTCTCGGTGCCGGCGGAAATCAATTGGTGTTGTGGACATTGGGAGGTCTTCTGTTTAAATAAATAGGATAATATATGTAGTAAAATAGAATTAATGCGAAAGAGGTAAGGATGATGAATATTGCGAGCCAATCGGGCATATGGGTATGTCTGGTGACGAAACCTTCAAGAAAACCTGCAATAATAAAGAAAGGGATGGTACTTATAACAATTTTAAGGCCTGCCTTTACTCCCTGTATAAAGGACGTAAGCCTGCTGTAGGTGCCGGGGAACAGCATGCTTTTCCCCACAACCAATCCTGCACAGGCTGCTACAATGATAACAGAAATCTCAATTGTGCCATGGATCCAGATAGTTCTTACAGATTCCCAGAGGAGTCCCTTCTCGTAAAAAAAATACTGAAACGAACCCAGCATGATTCCATTCTGCATCACAATGAACAAGGTACCCAAACCTGCAAAGATCCCGAAAACAAAGGCCATAAGAGCTACCCTCACATTATTGATCGTAATTCC
Organism: Salinimicrobium xinjiangense DSM 19287; assembly: GCF_000423585.1. GTDB lineage: Bacteria > Bacteroidota > Bacteroidia > Flavobacteriales > Flavobacteriaceae > Salinimicrobium > Salinimicrobium xinjiangense. The sequence goes on along the minus strand of NZ_AUIG01000008.1, from coordinate 198,022 downwards.
CAGGAACATCTCCATTTCTCCCATTTTCTTATAAACCGCCATTGGATCATCAACGGCAATATTTTCCAGGGTCATGTTGATGTATGCATCTCCCAATATTGATCTTACAAATGCCCCGTCACTGGCTGCTGAAAAACTTCCTGCAGCCACAAACAGTACGAAAACCAAAAAAGCCAGCAATAACTGCTTATGGTAATGGTAGAATTCCTTCGGAAATTCCTCGCTAAAGAAGGTTATAAATCTGTTTTTTGATTCTTTCTTGTTCCTGTAGATCTTCTGATGAGCTCTGGATGCCAATCCATTGAGATACCTGAAGGTGTTGCTGTTTGGATAAAACGTCTGGGCGTAACCCAGGTGGTCTGTAACCTCCAGGTATAGTGCCGATAACTCGTTGGGCGCGACAAGAGCATTATTTTCCAGGGCGCTTTCAAATCTTTGCCATTTATCCTTATTTTGCTTTACGAAAGCAGCCTCGCGCATTCTCAGTTAGTTTGTCTCAAAGAAACATATTAAATGGATAATTTTCAAATTGAAACCGCTCAAAATATCAGTATTACCCAAAATGTCGCGGGAATAGGAGAACGCATTCTTGCTTATCTCATAGACGGACTTATAATGGTGGCGTATATAGTGGTGATGATGATGTTGATGTCGGGATTAAATGTGAGTGCAGGCAGAGAATGGCTTTTTATGTCGGTAATCCTCCTCCCTTTACTTTTATACTTTTTACTTTGGGAGAGTCTTTGGAAGGGCCGTTCTCCGGGGAAAGCAGCGCTGGATCTCCGTGTTGTGAAACTGGACGGTTCAAAACCTGCTTTTTCAAATTACCTGGTGCGCTGGCTTCTAAGGATCGTAGATATTACTATTACCAGTGGTAGTGTGGCAGTAGTCACTATATTAATAAACGGGAAAGGACAACGGCTGGGAGATCTCGCGGCAGGAACAACCGTAATTTCTGAAAAAGCAAGGGTGGGACTGGACCAAACCATACTGGTGGATGTTCCCGAAAATTACAGGCCGGTATATCCGCAGGTCACCATGTTGTCTGATAAGGATGTGAGGGAAATAAAGGAGATCTATAGAAATTCCCTGCAAAGTTCGAATTACAGGGTCATTGGCAGTCTTTCCACTAAAGTTTCTGAGCTCTTACAGGTAACTCCCGAAGAAAAACCATTACAGTTCATTAAGACAGTACTCAAAGATTATAGTTATTATACCCAGCACTAGTTACTCTATGATTTCGGCTTCTAAAATATGAATATTGGTAAGCGGCCATTCACTTTGATCTGTTTCCACCTTATTTATTTCATCCACAACGTCCATTCCTGAAATAACTCTGCCAAAAACCGTATGGTCATTGTTGAGGTGATGAGCCCCGTCTGGATCCTGGACAATGTAAAATTCATAGGGAGAGGAAGCCTTGCTTACGTTTTGTTCTACATATTTTGCTGCTGCAAGCGCACCACGTACGTGGCGGTGACCCGCATCAAATTCACTCGGTATAAGGAAATCTCCAATACGATGTCGTTTTCTGTTGGTATCAGGATTGTCGGAATTTCCTCCCTGGATCACAAATCCTTCCGACACCCTGTGGAAGAAAGTATTTTCAAAGTAATCCTGTTCCACCATATAAAGGAAATTCGCCCGGTGAAGGGGAGTGTCATAAAATAACTCGACATCAATATTCCCAAACCGGGTCTTGATACGCACCTTGTTTGCTCTGTTTTTCCTGGCGTATTCGGTATAAAAAGGAATGAGCTCTTCCTGCACCAATAAAGGGCCATCTCTTCGTTCTTTTTTCTCCTCTTCAGCTTCTACAACCTCTTCGACTTTAGTATTATCTCTTACAGCAGTATCCGGCTGCACCGGCTTTTCTAGCGGAGGTGCTGTGCTGTTTTGTGATGAAGATTTTTTATCTTCACAACTTGCAATAAGCATAACAGCACAAAATAATATCAGCAAACAGGATCTCATGGATTTCAGGGATTTTTTAAATATAAGTCCGAAATTAAGGAAAATAACGCTTCCAGGTGAAGATTCGCACATTAAATTGGCTCCTATGCTGAGACTAAAGGAGCTGGAGAATCTCAGTATTGAAAATAAAAAACCTAATGATGCTGCGGTTCTGGCTGTTTTTTATCCGGGTTTGCGAAAGGAGACAAAATTTGTGCTTATTCTTAGAAAAACATATAAAGGGGTACATTCTAACCAGGTTGGATTTCCCGGCGGCAGAGTAGAGGTAGAGGATGAAAATCTAATGCATACCGCTTTGAGGGAGACCGAAGAGGAAGTGGGAATTCCACGCCATGAAGTGGAAGTGGTTCGGGAGCTTTCCAGGCTATATATTCCTCCAAGTAATTTTTGGGTATATCCCTTTATGGGAGTAATGAAAAGGACTCCTGTTCTTGTTCCACAGGAAGATGAAGTAGAGTCTGTACTGGAAATAGAATTAAAAGATTTTTTGTGTGATTCCTGTCTCACTACTCAAACCTTAAGTACTTCATATGCCAAAGAGATAGAAGTGCCTGCTTTTATCCTTAACGGGCATGTGGTTTGGGGTGCTACGGCAATGATGCTAAGTGAAATGAAAGATATTCTTAAACAGGTGCTGTAAATATAATTAAGTATCTTTGTTTTTCTTTTTAAAATGTAAGGGAACAAATGGGGATATTGAAAAAGAATCCTTTTGGACATTATCTTTTTGTAAAAAAATGGCTTATCCGCATCTTTGGATTATTGTCACATCGTCGTTACAGAGGGTTCAATGAACTTAAAATAGAAGGTTCTGAGATCATTAAAAATCTTCCCGAAAACAACGTTCTTTTTGTTTCCAACCATCAAACCTATTTTGCCGACGTTACCGCAATGTTTCATGTTTTTAATGCAGCATTGAGCGGAAGAGTAGACTCTATCAAAAATGTAGGTTACCTGTGGCAGCCAAAGCTGAATATTTATTACGTTGCTGCAAAAGAAACCATGAACGCGGGTTTCCTCACCCGGATGATGGCCTATGCGGGAGCAGTTTCTGTAGAGAGGACCTGGAGGGAGAAAGGAAAGGAAGTTCAGCGGGAAGTAAATCCCGATGATCATAAAAATATAGGTACTGCACTTGAAGATGGATGGGTGATCACTTTTCCGCAAGGAACTACCAAGCCGTTCAAACCTATAAGAAAAGGAACCGCCCATATTATAAAACAATACAAGCCGGTAGTAATTCCAATTGTTATTGATGGCTTCAGGCGATCTTTCGATAAAAAAGGACTTCGGATAAGAAAAAAAGGAATCCTGCAGAGTTTTCAAATCAAGGAACCCCTGGAGATCGATTATGAAAATGAAAGTGTGGAAGAAATTGTTGAAAAGCTGGAGTATGCCATTGAACAACACCCTTCATTCTTAAAAGTACTTTCCAAAGAAGAGCTGGAGGCGATTGAGGAGCTTAATAAGACCAGACAATGGGAATATTAAGTGTTCAGTGCTCAGTGCTCAGTAGGCAGTAATTACTTTCTGAAAGGATCTTTTTTATACTTGATCCAACTTTTTGCCGGCAAAATCAATTGCTTCAGAATAATTTCAGCAATAATTTAAAAGGTGCTCAAAGAGGACCTTTTTAAGCTGCTATTCTTCCGAAGAAATTTGAGACTTAAAGAAGCTTAGTTATACTTCCAGCTTTTTAAGTTCCTTATAATTTCGTTTTAGGCGTCGCAGCAGGATTCCGTAGATCAACCTGTAAAAAAGCCACAACGCGAGAAGGAATATGCTTAAGATGATCAATCCGGCAATGGTGAATTTGATCCAGTCAACCATATCGAAAGTGTATTTACTGGTGTCCTGCACTTCCTGAACCATTTGATGGTTTTGGATCGAGAAATAAGCAATTACTATAGAATATAAGGCGGTTGAAATCAGGATGTACGCGATATATATTTTAACCGTACGACGTGTTCTAAGAATGTTTTTCATTAGTGTTGCCGCATCATCTGTACTGGAGATCCTTTTATAGTTTCGGTAGAAGCAGTAGATAAAATAAAAGGTGATGAGGTAGCTAACTATGTATATATATATGGTGGTTTGCTTTAAATGTAACTCATCCATATGCTCCCAGTAATTGGCATCGGCCATATAAATGCTGAGCAAAGTAGAGAGCAATAATTCTACTATGCTAATGACGAATATCCATTTTACGATTGAGGAAGACCGTTTCCAGATCATTTTATAGATATCATCATAGGAAAGGCGGGGAAGATTCTCTTCCTGCTTTTTCCAGTTTTGTTTTAAAAATTCTAGTTCATCCATCTGGTAGGTACTACGGATTCAAAATATTTCTGAGGCTCTTCTTTATTCTGTTCATCTTCACACGGGCATTAACTTCTGAGATCCCCAACGTATCTGAAATATCTTTGTAGGACTGGTCTTCCAGATACAAAAATACCAGTGCCTTATCAATATCGTTTAATTCTTTTACCGCCTTATACATTAATTGTAACTGCTGTTCTACCTCATCGCTATAAACTTCGGCTTTTATTTTGAAACTCACATCATCATAATCCTGGGTGCGAATATCCTTTTTAGATTTCCGGTACAGGGTTATGGCAGTATTTAATGCTACCCTGTACATCCATGTACTGAATTTTGAGTCTCCGCGAAACTTAGGGTATGCCTTCCAAAGCTGAATGGTTATTTCCTGAAACAGATCATTGTGGGTTTCCCTGTCATGAGTATACATACGGCAAATCTTGTGCACAATATTCTGATGCTTTTCAAGATTGGTTACAAATTCGTGTTCCAGGTGGTTCTCCACAACAATGTTTAGACCTTTATATGTAGCGAAAGTAATCTTCTTGTTACAATAAGCTTAAAGTTTCTTTACTTTCTTTATCCTGAGGAAAGCCATAACTTTGGGAGAAAATCAATTAAAATCATGAACATACCAGTTTCTGCATATCCGCGGGTAGTGATAGTTGGAGGGGGGTTTGCAGGTATTTCTATAGCAAAGCACCTTTTAAAGGAAAAGTTGCAGGTGATCCTTCTGGACAGGCATAATTACCATACTTTCCAGCCTCTCCTGTACCAGGTATCCACATCTGGACTCGAACCTGATTCAATTGCCTATCCTCTTAGAAAGATCACCCGTCACAGTAAGGATGGGTATTTTAGACTGGCTGAAGTTACGCAGATCGTTCCTGAAGAAAATAAACTGGAAACCTCAATTGGAGACCTGGCTTATGATTACCTGGTGCTTGCCACGGGCTCGCGAACTAATTTCTTCGGAAATAAAAGTATTGAAGAGAACGCCATGTGGATGAAAACTATTCCGCAGGCTTTAAATATTCGCAGCCTCATCCTTGAAAACCTGGAACAGGCAGTAATAACAGAAGATCCGGAAAAGAGAAAGGCATTACTAAATTTTGTGGTAGCCGGGGCAGGTCCCACGGGGGTAGAACTCTGCGGAGCAATTGCTGAGGTAAGAAATCATATTGTCCCACGGGATTTTAGGGATCTCGATCCTGCCGAAATGGAAATTCATTTGGTGGAAGGTTTGGACCGGGTACTTCCTCCCATGAGTGCAAAGGCATCCCGGGAAGCAGAAAAATTCCTGAAAGAGCTGGGAGTCGAGATCCATCTTAACACCATGGTTCAGGAATATGACGGGCAAACGGTGGTCACTAATAAAGAAGATTTGCGATTTTTCACTTCTACTTTTATTTGGGCTGCGGGAGTTTCCGGAGCACCTGTAAAAGGTTTAAATGCTTCGGCAGTGGTTGAAAAAGCTGACAGATATGAAGTAAATGTATTTAACCAGGTTAAAGGTTATGAAAATATTTTTGCCATAGGAGATATTGCTCTTATGCAAACGGAGAAATATCCAAAAGGTCATCCCATGGTCGCCCAGCCGGCAATTCAGCAGGGCAAACATTTAGCTATAAACCTGAAACGGATACTAAAAGGGGAGAAAATGCTGCCATTTGAATATTACGACAAGGGAACCATGGCAACAGTGGGAAGAAACAAGGCAGTTGTGGATCTTGGAAAAATGAAATTTGGAGGCTTCTTTGCCTGGTTTATCTGGATGTTTATCCATTTGTATTTCCTTGTTGGGTTTAGAAACCGTTTGATCACCTTTTTTAACTGGGTCTACAACTATGTTAATTTTGATAAAGCGTCAAGACTTATCATTCGGCCCTTCAAAAGCAACAAGAAAAATCTGGAAGTGGATCAAAAAAAGGTATAAAAAAATCCGGCTCAAAAATGTCATTTTTGGGCCGGATTTTTTTCAGTTTAGTTGTTTACTACAACCATTCTACTGTCCCGGTATCTACATTGTAATATGCTCCAACAATGTTGATTTCTCCATTGTTCACCATTTCAGCAATAATATCACTGTCTGATTTTATTTTATCGATGGTGTGTTTTACATTATTCCTTATAACCGCATCAACATATTCTTTATTTTTAACTGTTCTCTGATCTTCAGGGAAATTATCCGTCATTTCAAGTGCAGGGTCAATATGCGAAAGCATTTGGGAAATATTTCCCAGTTCTACCCCCGCAATAGCAGATTTAATGGCACCACATTCTTCATGACCCATAACAACAATAGACTTTGAACCGGCAACTTTAGTTGCAAATTCCATGCTTCCCAGCATTTCCTCATCTGCAAAGTTACCTGCTATCCGACCTACAAACAGATCTCCAAGCCCCTGATCGAATATTTCTTCTACAGGCACTCTACTGTCGATACATGATAATATCATAGCCTTGGGATTTTGTTCTCCGGCGGTTGCCTGGATCCTACCTTGTCGGTTTCTTGGGGTAAGACTGTCTTTTATAAATCTTTCATTACCTCCCTTGAATTCCGCTACCACATCGGCGGGCATGAGGGCATCACGTTCTTCTTTTGTCAAGTTAACATCTGTATCCCTTTGGGTGTTCTGTGCGGTCATTTCTGATTCCTCTGTGCGATCTACGGGTTCATTTCTTTCTTCGGCTTCCCCACAGCTTGTCAAGAGGAATAAAAATAGTAAAATAGAACTCCAATAATTAATCCTTTTCATTTGTCTCTTTTTTTATAATTAGCTATTGATAATATAAAATTTGAAAGACGGAATCCCTGTTTATGACCTGTGAAAAAGCCTTAAACCCGCAATAAAAAAAGCGGCTCAAGGGCGCTTTTCTGTTAAAATCCCTAAAGTTAATTATCCTTTTATTTCAGCACAACCTATACGTGTACCTGCATTACCGCTTGGCTGTGAAGTGTAATCATCTACTCCGTCATGTACAATAACAGATTTTCCGATAATATTTTTCGTTTCATCGTCGCAGCCTATACACCATTTATCTGTTGTGAAAGTAATACTTCCCTCGCCGTTAGAATTTACATCAAAGTTACCAATATCACCTCTGTGGTAGCCACTGACATCTCCCCATTCTCCATGATCTTCAAAAGTAGGATTCCAGTGCCCTCCGGCCGAACTTCCATCATCGGCAGAACAATCGGCATTTTCGTGAAGATGAATCGCATGCATTCCTTCAGACAATCCCGATAATTCAGCAGTCATAGTAACTTCTCCATTTTCCTCCTTAAATGTTACCGTGCCCGAAACATTGCTGTCACTTCGGGGTTCCATTCTCAAGGATAATTCGCGGCCTTCCATGGTATCATCAACTCCAGCTTCTTCTTCCCCCTGAGTTAAATTAGTATGTTCGTCCACACGGTCTGCTGCGGTTTGATTTTCATTTTTGCATCCGGTAAAAATAAGGGCTACAGAAACTATTAAGCTTATTCCTATGTTTTTCATTATTGAAAATTTTGATTAGTAAAATCTAAATTATTGTAAAAGGCTCCTACTGCCAAAAAATTAAGGAGAGCTTAACAATAACAGGCTTTCAGTTGAGAATTTTTTGTTAGAAAGCTACTGTTTCCCTGGTGACCAAAAGAACAATTTGAGGAAATTCCTTATCTTTTTTCTAAAATATCAAAACACCAATAGAAATGAAATTTGAAAAAATAAGGAAGAGTAATCAAATTTTCATTTTTATCGCCCTCATAATTGCTGCACTTTACTATGGCGCTTCACTCTTAGTACCTTTCACTTTTGCAGTTTTTTTTGCTGCCCTCATTTATCCTCTTGTTACCTGGTTGGAAAAAGGTGGACGTACCGGGAAAATGTTGTCTTCTTTCATTGGAACCTTTGTTGTTTTTATTGGAGTGGGGCTTCTTATATTCTTTTTTATTCGGCAGTTGGGCGTTTTTCTTCAGGATATTATTGAGAGTCGTGAACAGGTGATGAATTATTTCTTTTCTATGCAGCGGAAAATGGCCGATATTACAGGTTTTTCCCTTGAGCAGCAGGACCAAATGTTGCGGGATAGTGTGATGCAGATACTTAATGTGACCCAGTCTTATGTCTCCGGAATCCTTGCAGGAGTTACTGGCATGCTTCTTAATTTTTTACTCGTGTTGATCTTTATTTTCCTCATCCTTGTAAACCGGGAGAAATTTATGAAGTTCTTGATGATGTACGTCGCACCCGATAGGAGGGAAGAAACAAGAAATATTATTTCCAAAACCAGAGTGGTTGCACATAAATATCTTTGGGGCAGAGTGCAGGTGATGATCATTCTTGCAGCTATGTATCTGGTACTTTTCACCGCTTACGATCTTCGACATACAGGTTTACTCATTTTATTTGGCGCTCTAATTACAATTATACCCTATATAGGACCCTTTATTAGTGGAACTATTCCTATTCTGTTTTTGGTGATCTTCGGTGGCACTTCTGGAGAGATTATATCCTTTACCATCATCATCGCGATCATACAGCTTATTGAGAGTTATGTTCTCGAGCCATTGATTATTGGGTCAGAAGTAGAGCAGAGTCCATTGTTTATAATTTTAGCCATTCTTTTGGGTGGGATCATATGGGGTCCCGCCGGTTTGATCCTCTTCGTGCCACTGTTTTCAATTTTAAAGATCTTATTTGATCATACCAACGGTATGGAGCCAGTAGGTTATTTACTCGGTTACGACAGACCGGGTGCTGGAGAAAATTGGATAGATAAGATCAAGAAGAAATTCAAGAAATGAGATAGAACTGACCCCCCTTTTTATTTAATTTTTCTGAGATGTGTAGAGATACCAACTTTGTTCGAAAGGGTTCTATGCACCGGACATTTATCGGCTATTTCGAGAATTTTTTGCTGCTGTGCCTCATCAAGATTCCCTTGCAGAACGATTTCTCTTTCAAATACATCTATTTTTGATGTATTTCTTTCACAGCTTTCACAGTCCTCGGCATGAGTTTTTTTATGGTTTACGTGGGTTTCCACATTTTTGAGAGGCCATTTTTTTCGTCGGGCGTACATTTGAATGGTCATGGAAGTACATGCAGCCAATCCCGCCGAAAGAAGTTCGTATGGCGAAGGACCAAAATCTTCTCCTCCAAAAGAAACAGGTTCATCGGCGGTCAGGTAGTGCTTTCCTGCTTTTAATTGGGTGGTATAGCCTTCCTCTCCAAGGTTCGCTACGACCTGGTGTTTAGTCTCGAGATCTTTTTCCTCGGGAATCTCCAGATAACGAGATGCCCAGGATGCAATAACTTTTCCTGTGTACCCGGAATCCTTTTTATTTGAAAGTAAATGATCTGCCCCGTCAAGAGAAACAAAACTTTTTGGGTGTCTTACTTTTTTATAAAGCGTTTCGGCATTGCTTATTTCTACAACATGATCCTGGGGAGAATGCATGATCAAAAATGCCTTCTTCAGCTCACTGGCAAAATCTGAAAGATCATGATTATTGATGTCGTCTAAAAAATCCTTTTTTATAGTAAAATTTCTACCTCCTACATTTACTTCGGCTATACCGTTTTGTTCAATTTCCTCGAGGTTTGATCTGAGCAGATTTTTCACATGCACGGGAGAAGAAGGTGCACCTATGGTAACGACGCTTTTTACTGAAGGTAACTTGGCTGCAGCAAAAATAACCGCAGCACCTCCCAGGGAGTGTCCTATAAGCATTTCGGGAGCTTTATATTCCCTTTCAAGAAAGTCTGCTGCCGAAAGCAGGTCCTGAACATTTCCTGAAAATGTAGAATCTCCAAATTCCCCGTCACTCTCTCCCAGACCTGTAAAATCAAATCTTAATACTCCATATCCTTGAGCAGATAAGGCTCTTGCTATATTCTTTACAGCAAAGAAGTTCTTGTTACAGGTAAAGCAATGGGCGAATAAAACATAGCTATGTGGATGAGTGTTAATAGGAAGGTCAAGATATCCTGCAAGTTCGAGACCTTCAGAATTTTTAAAGTTAACCCTGGAGTAATTCATACTTAAAGTTTTGTAATTAAAAAAAGGCTATTCAAAACGTATATTTTATTCTCAGCTACTCATCGAAAAAAAATGTTATCTTCTTCAATGAATTAATTTAGAATAAAATGACTGTTTTAAATAGCCCTGTTTTGTTGAAACAGATATCTATCTGTTATCACGATATCTGGTACGGTCGAATTCTCCTCTGTCATAGAAAGAGTCATCTTCCGGAATTCTACCGCTATCTCGTCTGTCTGTAGTTCTTCCAGTATCTCTACCGGTTAAGTTATCACGGTCGCGATCTGTATGATCACGATCTGTTATTGTGCGATCTCTGTCGCTAAGAGTTGTATCACGATCTCTGTCAGCTTCCTGCATTCTTCTTCTTTCGGCGTCTAGATCATTATCTCTTCGATTGTCTCTGTCGAGATCACGATTATAAGATTCAAGTACTACAACCTCATAATCCCTGTCTACGTCATAACCTTTTTCCATTCTTTTGGTTTCGGCAAAGGTTCTGTGATTTATCTTATCTGTATAGACGTACTTATCATCAACATTTAACCTTGCCAAACCTATTGGAAGGATAAGGTGGTTTTCCCCGTCACGATTAATAAATTCGTGAACTTCACTCGCAGGATTACCATAAGGATCATGATTTGCATCAATGATAGATTTATCTACCTCGACGTCGAGGTAAACTACTCTCTTTTTCTCTTTACTTACAAGAAGATTGTCTACTTTTCCAACTACTCTGTTGTCAACATCTTTAACAGGCCAACCTCTTACATCCGGGTCGTCGCTGTCTACTTTAAAATCTGATAACTCATGTAAGTAATACAAATGTTTTCTATGTTCTTTTCTATCTGCCATAATTCTGTCTGATTTTAATATTATTAATTAGCTCATTTTTCTCAAAACATCGCCTGCCTCGTCAAAAAACTTTTTAATCTGATCTCTTTGCTGAAGGGTTTGAGTCGAAGGTTCAATATTCTGAACCGCGGTTTTTACCTCCTGAACATCTGAAGAAAGATTAGGAAATTTTTCCTTCTGCATCTTTTCAATCACATTCGCCAGTTTAGTGCCGGCGTCTTTAATCTTGTTTGCATGTGTGGTTGCTGAAGGATCACGCTGAATGGCCTGTGCATCTTGTCTTATGGCCTGCATATCTGCACTAATGTCATAATTCATTTCATTTGCCTTGGCCTGTACAGCATTCATTAATTGAATGATAGCATTATTAGTGTATTGGTGATCTACCCCCATTCTGTTATTATCAGAGATATAACTGAGATAACCTTCAACACCCTGACCTGTGGCCGACATGGTGTCTCCCTGGGTATTCCAATTTGTGGTGTCAGTTTCCGTATCCCAGGTGGTAGTATCTGTGTCATCTTCCCACACTGTGGCTCCTTCTACCTGTTCTGTAGTGGTATCATCCATGTCATCGTTATCGTCGTCTGCAAATACAAAGAAGTATAAGAGAGCCAGAATAACTAAGGCCAGGATGATCCAGGGCCAAATTGGTTTCTTTTTTTCGATCTTAATCTCTGCCATAATATTTCTTTTTTATTAGTTAGATTATACTTGATTCTAAATTACTGATTTTGACCCCTATTTTAATTAAGAGCAGCCTAAAGTATTGTTAATTAAGCATTAAAAGGGGGTATTGACTAGCGTAATGTCAGCGAATTAGGAAAGGAATCGAATATTTTTCATGGAACCGCAATTCTCATTTTAATAGGAGAGATTCGCGCTTTAACTTCCCTGATGTCACCCCTGTATTCGCCGTCTATTTGGAAAGGGATATTCTTATTACTGGTTATTTTCGCCTCTACAGCCGGAATTATTTCGAGGAATTCTTCACTCAATTCGACATTCTCTCTAAAAGTCTGAAGAATTTGAGGAATATTAAATTCTTTAAAAATGAGAATCTCGAACCTGCCGTCATCATAGTGCCCATTGGGATTGATGTTTGCTCCGGTACCATATTTTTGGGCATTTGCAATAGCAATTAACACTGCTTTGCGCGTAATTTCCTTACCATCGGCTTCAATTTTGAATTGAAATGGAAAATCACTCTGTATCAAGGTGGGGATAGATTGAATGAGATATCCGAGTTTTCCCCTGATGTTTCCTTCCTGGTAATTTTTTATTAAAGCTGCATTTAGACCTATATCACTAATATGAAGGCAATATTCATTGTTTACCAGAATCGTATCCAGCTTTGCAAATTTATTTCCCAGGGCTACTTCTGTAATTTCAGATATATCTGCGGGAAGGTTAAAATTTTCTGCCAGTCCGTTGGCAGAACCGGCGGGATATATTCCCAGGGGAATAGAATCATCCTGAAGAATTTCTGCAATGAGCTTTATTGTCCCGTCCCCTCCAATTGACAATATCCTTTGTGGATCAAAATCTTCGATCTCTTTTTGCAGTGCCTCTTTATCTCCTGTTCCCCTGGTTAGGAACAGGCGAGGTTCAAGATTTTTTTCCCTGATGATCCTCTTAACTTCTTTTATGAGTACAGATTTGTCTTTGCCTCCCGAAATAGGATTGACCACCATTAAAACCCTGCTAAAATTGGTCATATAATTGAGCTTGTGCCTAAAAATAATTAATTTGGGAGGGAATGGCGTTAAATAAAATTAAAATGAAATTAGACCTTAAATTATACAGGGGTTATGTAAATGACCAGGAGCTGGTAGTTTTTGGGCATGTTTTCGATTCCTGGGCACCAGATAAATATGAGATTGACCGTAAAGGATACCGGCATGCCAAATCTGTATATAAAATGTTCACAATAAATCCAATTAAAAATGCCAGGATTAAGCTCAACTTCAGAGATCTGGAGGTTGAAACAAAAACTACAGACGATGGATATTTCAGGTTTAATCTTCCTTACAATAAATTTCTGGAAAGTGGATGGCATCCTTATACTGTCACCTGTAAAATAGGGGAGTTCGGAATTGTCGAAAAAGGAGAGCTTTTAAAACCATTTAAAAGTAAACTCGGCATCATTTCAGATATTGATGACACTTTCCTGATCTCTCACACTCAAAACTTTTTTAAGAAACTCTATGTGATCCTTACCCAAAATATTGATAACCGGGAGGTGTTTGATGATGTTGTGCCACACTATCAGGCTTTAAGTAGGGCCGGGCAGGAAGAAGAAGGAGAATTCAACTCCTTCTTTTATGTTTCCAGCAGTGAGTGGAACTTATATGAATTTATACTTCAATTTGCCCGAAAACATAAATTACCCAAGGCTGTAATTAAACTAAAAAGTATAAAAACAGGTCTTGGAGATTTTCTTTTTACCGGTAGGGGAGGGCACGATCATAAATTCATAAAAATTAAGGATATTATTTCGTTTTATCCACAACTCCAATATGTCCTTATGGGGGATGATTCTCAGCATGACCCATACCTTTATGAAAGGATCGTCAAGATGTTTCCTTTGAACATCAGGGCTGTCTACATAAGACAAACTTCAAAAAAGCAAAAAGATAAAGTAAAGAAGGTCCTTGATAATATAGAAGACCTTGGAGTTGCTGCCTGTTATTTTGAGGATAGTGGAAAAGCAATTGCTCATTCCAAAAAAATAGGGATCGTTTAGAGATCCCTATAAGTTCAAAATTTTCAAAAAATTTAATCCCTGAAAGTCGTGGAAGGAAAAACAATCACACTTTCATTTCCATTTTTGCCTACACTGGCAACTCCAAAGAAGAAATTATCAATTACGATTCCTTCAAGGGTAAAACTGTTAACATCTCCCACAAATCTGGAATGCTCCCATTGTGGGGAGGTAGTATCCCGCCAGTATATTTTGTAACCGGCAACATTTTCACCTTGAACCTTGTCCCATTTCAGTTTAGCCGATGGTTCCACGATTCCGCCAATGGCAACATTTTCCGGAGCTGGAGGAGCCCATGCAAGACTTGCCATATTTATTGCATTCACAGCTGTTAATTTGGCAGCATAATCAAAATTCACATGCTCAATAACATCCCCGTATTCAATTCCATTTTCTGTACGTATATCCTGATGTTGCTGGGTATAATTCTCGTGGGCTTCCATTATCCTTATTCCAGCGAAGCCAAGATCATTGAAGGGCCTGTGATGCCCTCCCCGCCCAAAGCGGTCAAGCCTGTAAACCATCATAGGATTCATTTCGGGCATATAGGTTTCTGTTGTCCGGTGCACATAACGAGCCAGCTGGCGTGAAATTCCGTCTACTTCGCCCCCATAGTACCTTCTCATATTACGTTCTCTTTCTGTTTCGGTCGGAGGAACAGGTTCCGAAAAGATCCTGAAGCTCCGGTTGTCTATGACACCGTCTACTCCTTCAATATTCCCTATCATGTCATTATTAAAGACCCCGATAATATCCCAGCCATTTTCTTTTGCCATTTTAGCAAATCCTTGTCCGCCAAATAATCCCTGTTCCTCTCCCGATAAACCGAGGTAAACAATACTACTTTCAAAATTATATTTAGAAAGCACTCTCGCTGCCTCCATGACTCCGGCCATTCCACTGGCGTTATCATTTGCTCCGGGAGCGTCTGTAGTAAAATCCATAGTATTACTCGCACGGGAATCGATATCCCCGCTCATTATGATGTATCGGTTTGGATATTTTGAGCCTTTTTGCACTGCCACTACATTAACCACCCAGGCATCCTTGGGCACACGGTTTCCATCATCTTTTGTGACAAAATCCTTTTGATAAAAAACATCCAGACAATTATTACAATTTTGGGAGATTTGATCAAAATCGGCTTTTATAAATCTTCTGGCAGCTCCAATTCCACGGGTGGTGGAAATTGTATCACTAAAAGTATTTCGGGTTCCAAAACCTGCCAGTCTACGTATGTCTGCTTCAATACTGTCTGCCGAGACTGCTTCTATGATGTCATAGATCCTTAGATCTACCTGCGGAGGAGCTGTTTTGTTTTGAGCAGTAATGGTAAGACCTACAAAAAATAAGGTAGTAAAAAGGGCATTTTTGAGCATGGTATAATTTTATAAATATTGATTTCCCAAAGTAATAAAAATTGGGCATAAAAAAAGCTGCACAACGGCAGCTTTATTAGAAAGGATCTTTTATCTAGTAAATGATCTTGTCATCTCCATCCATAGTGTTTTCCATTTTTTTGGATTGACCTCTCATTTTTGCCTTTACAGAATCATATCTGTGGGAAAGATTATCGGCCAGATCATTATATTTACTTTTAGCCCCGTACATATATTCGTTGCTTTTATCTGTAATGTTTTTTCTGGTATCAGTTCCTTTTTTAGGCGCAAATAAAATACCTGCAATAGCACCAATTGCAGCTCCTGAAAGTATTCCTGCTATAAATTTTCCTGTTTTCATGTTTGACTATTTTTTCTAATTGATAATGGTTAAAAATATATGCTAATATACTTCTAAATTAATGGTATGTAAGAGAATGCCTAGTTAAGGTTGATTTAAAAAATTCACGTTTTTTGGCTGATATTTAACAGCCATTATACACTTCGACTTAATAGGTGAGGCTTGAAAATTCCCGTAGCAACTCTCTCACCTCGTCTACGTCTTCAATAAAATATTTAGCTTCTGTTTTATTTCTTCCTACTTTGACAGAGACAGTTTGATCTGGCAATTCTCTAAACAGGTATTCATCTGTCCAGTCATCCCCTATTGCGAAGATGAAATCGTATTTTTCCACCAGTCGTTTATTAGCTGCCTTTCCTTTATTTACTCCACTGTTTTTGATCTCCAGTACTTTATTTCCCTGTAACACACTTAATCCGTGATTGGAGATCATGTCCATAAGAACAGCCGAGAGTTCATTCGCCCTAACTTCACCGAGTTCGGGATTGGCTTTACGGTAATGCCATGCCAGGGAAAAATTCTTTTCCTCTATAAAAGTACCGGGAGTACGATCTACAAATGTTTCTAAAACCGGTCTTACTGTAGTCATCCAGCTGTTATTTAAATTTTCTGTAAGTTCCCATTCCCCGTTCGCCGGCCTGTTCCAAACACCGTGTTCGGCGATAAGTTCTACGGGTACATTTTTCCACCAGGTTCCCAAGGTTTCTTTATCTCTACCGCTAATGAGAATCACCCGGTTATTTTTTTGCTCTCCCAGGCGTGTGACAAGCTCCAATAGTTCGGGATCGGGGTGTGCGTCCTCCGGTTTATCTACAAATTTTCTCAGAGTACCATCATAGTCCAGAAACATGATCCTGTTTTGAGCTGCACTGTATTTGTCAAAAAGATCTTTTTTAATATTGTCAGTCAGAGCAATACTTTTAAAAGATGTTCTTGAAGTTCTGGTCTCTTTAAGACTCTTCATGAAGTCTTTTGCCCAGCGTTCTACGTTATATCTCTTCAACCTTTTCTGAAGCACCTTGTTGCGTCGTATCTGTTCTTCTTTTGGCATTTCAAGGGCCATTTTCATCGTATCAACAATTTGCTCGAAATTGTTGGGGTTTATGATGAGTGCTTCATTTAACTCATGTGCAGCACCAGCCATTTCACTTAAGATCAACACTCCTGTCTGGTCTGTGCGGGTAGCCACATATTCTTTTGCAACGAGGTTCATACCATCCCGGGTAGGAGTAATAAGAGCCACATCACTTGAAGAATAGAGATCTATAAGATTTTCAAATGGCATTGACCTGTAAAAGTACCAGATAGGCGTCCAGTTGATGGTGGCAAACTGGCCGTTAATGCGACCAACCAGTTCATCGATCTCTTTTTTAAGTAATTGGTATTGTGGTACATTAGTTCGGGACGGGACTGCAAGCATAATTAGCCTCACCTTTTCCTGATATTCCGGATATTTTTCCAGGAAATACCCAAACGCTCTTATACGATTTGCAATTCCTTTGGTGTAATCAAGCCGGTCAATAGAAAGGATAAGTTTGGTGTTGCGGGTAACATATTTGTGATAATCCAGTTTTTTCTGAATATCTGAATTCTCACTTCGTGGCTGATTCTTGTGCTCTTTGGCCGATTGGTAAAATTTCTTATAATCTATGCCCATTGGAAAAGAGTCTGACCGCACGATCCTGTTACCAATATTGACACTATTAAAATTGATGTCATATCTAAGAATTCTATTGACAGATCTTAAAAAGTGTCTTTCATATTCATAGGTGTGAAAACCAATCAGGTCTGCACCCAACATTCCTCTTAAGATTTCTTCTCTCCAGGGAAGGGTTCTAAACACTTCTGAAGATGGAAAAGGAATATGATTAAAGAAGCCAATAGTAACATTAGGTTTCTTTCGTCTGATATATTCGGGTAGCAATAGTAACTGGTAGTCGTGAACCCACACCACGTCGTCGTCATCCAGACGGTCTATGACAGCTTCAGCATATTTTTCATTTACCTTTTTGTAAGCCTCCCAATGATCGGGATCGAATTCGGTAAATTCCATAAAATAATGGAAAAGGGGCCAGATGGTTCTGTTGCTGAAGCCGTAATAGAATTTTTCTATTTCTTCAGAAGTTAAGGAAACAGGAACACAGCTCTGATTTTTTACTTCACGATCAATATCCTCCCGTAGCTCGGGAATAATATCTTCTTCGGCAATTCCTGTCCATCCAATCCAAATGCTGTCACCTTCCTCATGAAAGCTCTTAAGGCCTGTTGCCAGGCCTCCTACACTCGGTGTGACTTCTAAATCATTGTTTTCGGTAATATTTATTTGTAAGGGTAGGCGATTAGAGATAATTATTGTTTTGCCCATAATGTTTTTTCAGCACGTTCTATATAATTCATTTTCCTTAAATTTCCGAAATTTTAAATAAGGACCCTACCATTTTAAAAGAACTTTAAGACTACATGAATACATTGGACTATGGGCTAATCGGCAATTGCAAAAGTGCCGCTTTGATCTCAAAAAAGGGCTCGCTTGACTGGTGTTGTTTGCCCAATTTTAACTCCGCTTCAGTCTTTGCTAAACTGCTCGACAAGAATATTGGAGGAAGTTTTTCCTTCGAAGTAGATGATAATTACAGTATAAGCCAAAAATACCTGTGGAAAACTAATATCCTGTGCACAACTTTTTCTTCGGAAGAAGCAGCATTTCAGGTTATAGATTTTATGCCGAGGTACAGGGAAGAAAACGGAAGCTTTTATGCACCACCTGATATCGTAAGGTTCATTTACCTCTTAAAAGGGAAACCTAAGCTTAGAGTAAAATATGAGCCCAGGTTGAATTATGCCAAAGAAGAAACTTTTACGGAAAATCACCGCTATTACTTAAAAAGCTTCACCAGGAAAGGCACTTACGATTCTCTATATCTCTACACCAGCCTGGACCTGGATGAGGTTCTTAACGGAGAAGAGATAAGTCTCACTAAGAATGTATATTTCCTGTTAGGCTATCACGAAAAACTAAGGGAGCAAAATCTTGAAAGGGCTTACCTTAAATTTCAGCGCACCAAAACCTATTGGATGAACTGGAGCGAAGAAACAACTAAGTTTCCATTTTATGGAGAAGAAATAAGCCGTAGTGCCCTGGTTCTAAAGGCTATGAGTTACCAAAAAACAGGGGCAGTGCTTGCAGCAGTGACAACCTCCTTACCTGAGACTATAGGCGAAGTGCGGAACTGGGATTATCGTTTTTGTTGGATTCGTGATGCCTCAATGGTAATTAAGGTCATGAACAGCCTGGGACATAAAGAATCTGCAGAACATTTTTTACAGTTTGTGATCAATTTAATACCTCATAAGGATGAAAAGCTGCAGATCATGTATGGCATTAATGGGGAAAAGGAACTCACTGAACATATCCTGGATCATCTGGAAGGTTATGAAGGTTCTAAGCCGGTAAGGATTGGAAATGCAGCCTATATACAGAAACAGAATGATATTTACGGCATTCTGATGGAGGTGATATATCAGCAGTTCTTACAGTTTGAAACTACTCTTGAAAATAGTGAGGAGCTCTGGACTATTGTTCGCGGAATTGTCAGGATCGTAGAAGAGCATTGGAGGCAACCGGACAAGGGAATTTGGGAATTCAGGACAGAAGAGCGCCATTTTACATTTTCCAAACTGCTCTGCTGGGTAGCTGTTGACCGGGCTGTAAAGATCGGCGAGATCTTGAGAAACGGAATAAATGATCAAAAGTGGAAAGACCTGAGAAAGGAGATCCATGATGACATCTATGAAAATGGATGGAATGATGAAATGCAGGCATATACGCAGTCTTACGGTTCCAAAGATCTCGATGCTTCGACTCTTTTAATGGAAAATTATGGATTTATTAAAGCTAAAGATCCACGGTATATTAGTACTGTTCAGGCTACAGAAAAGGAATTGTGTTATAATGGATTGCTTTTTAGATATAAAAATCAGGATGATTTTGGGCTTCCTTCTTCTTCTTTTACTATCTGCACTTTCTGGTTTATAAACAGTCTTTTCAAAATAGGAGAACGGGAAAAAGCAATGAAGATGTTCGATGAATTATTATCCTACAGTAATCATCTGGGCCTTTTCAGTGAAGATCTTGATTTTGAAACCAAAAGGCTATTAGGGAATTTCCCTCAGGCATATTCTCATTTGGCGTTAATTGAGACTGCAATGAACTTCTCTCACGGAATGGCTTCTGAAGCTCAGATCAGGGCTCTGTTGAGTGAGGAGGACCTTCTGTAAGTTTAAGATTTCAGGCAGAATGCCGGGGTATTTGTCTTTTCCTTACCTGGAAATTTACCCCGGCACACACCTGCAGTTCCAGGTAATGGGAGCCTGTTCTGTTCTGGGAATTTAGTACAAAAGAAAAAGGCCGCCCAGAGGCGACCTTCAACAGATTTAAAAGTGCAAATTGAATATTAGAAAGGGTATTTGTTTTCTGACACCACTTTTTCAGCTATCGTATTTCTAAGCTCAACCACATTTGGATGATTCTCATATTTGGTGAATCTCTTTAATCCCATCAACATCATTCTTTGCTCGTCTCCTTCAGCAAAGGAAACTATCCCTTCTTTTGCGCGGCTATTGATGATATCTACTGCGTGATAAAGGTAAAGTTTTGCCATTGCGATCTGTTCTTTCTGGCTATCTGCCCCAAAACGTTTCGCATTCTTTTCAGTTCTCAGGATTGCAGATTCGGCCATGTAGATCTCTATGAGAATATCTGCAGATGCCAGTAACAACTGTTGGTGATCTTCGAGCTGAGGTCCGAATTTCTGTACTGCACTACCTGAAACCATCAGGAATACTTTCTTCAGTTTTTTGATCATTTCTTTTTCTTCAGCAAAAAGCTCAGAAAAATCGGGTTTATCAAAAGAAGGAATCCCGGTGAGTTCTTCCCCCACTTTTGTTGCAGGACCTAAAAGATCTACATGGCCTTTCATAGCTTTCTTGATAAGCATGCCCACACATAACATGCGGTTAATCTCGTTGGTACCTTCATAGATGCGGGTAATTCTTGCATCCCTCCAGGCAGACTCCATTGGAGCATCGGCCGAGAAGCCCATTCCTCCAAAGATCTGTATTCCCTCATCTGTACAATTCTGAAGATCTTCGGAAACAGCGACCTTCAAAACAGAACATTCTATAGCATATTCTTCTACACCTTTTAGCTCGGCTTCCTGGTGAGAATTTCCTTCTTCCTGACGGATGGAAATCCTGTCCTCAATGTCTTTAGCAGCACGATATGAAGCCGATTCTCCAACATAAGCTGAAGTAGCCATTTCGGCAAGTTTTGATCTTATAGCTCCAAAATTTGCAATAGGTGTTTTGAACTGTACCCGTTCGTTTGCATATTTTACTGCAGCGTCTATAGTCCTTCTTTGGGCATCTAAACATGCTCCTGCGAGTTTAATCCGGCCAACATTTAGTGCATTCATTGCGATCTTGAAACCGCTTCCTCTTTCAGACAACATATTTTCTACTGGTACTTTCGTATCATTAAAAAACACCTGACGGGTAGAGGAGGAGTGGATTCCCAGTTTCTTTTCTTCTTCTCCAAGGGAAATTCCGTTTGGATTTTCTGAGTCGTATTCTACAATGAAACCGGTGATATTTTTGTCATCTTCTATTCTTGCAAAGACGATCATCATATCGCAAAATCCTGCATTGGAGATCCACATTTTTTGCCCGGTGATATTGTAGTATTTACCATCTTCAGAAAGTACAGCTCTGGTTTTTCCTGAATTGGCGTCACTACCTGCTCCCGGTTCGGTTAAAGCATACGCTCCAAACCATTCTCCTGTTCCCAGCTTAGGAAGGTATTTTTTCTTTTGTTCCTCTGTACCGTAAAGTGTAATTGGCAAAGTCCCGATCCCTGAATGTGCTCCAAAAGCTGTTGAGAAAGAACCCGTCGCTCCCGAGATGAAATCTACCACCAGCATTGTGGTGACAAAACCCATTCCGAGTCCGTCATACTCTTCGGGTACTGAAACTCCTAAAAAGCCCATTTCTCCGGCTTTCCTCATCAGTTCCTCGGTAAGTTCATAATTCTTATTTTCAAACTCTTCCCTTCTGGGCATTAGCTCTCTGTTCACGAATTCCTGAACGCTCTCCCGCATCATTTTTTGTTCATCGGTGAAATCTTCGGGAGTGAAAACGTCCTCTGCCCGAGTTTCCTTAACCAGGAACTGCCCTCCGCGAAGAAGGTCTTTTTTGCTGCTATCTGCTTGTGTGCTCATTATTTAGTATTTAGTATTGAGTAGTGAGTATTGAGATTTCTCTCGAATCTCCACTTTATATTATCCTTGAACTTTAAACTTTGACTTACGATAAGAATTCAAAAACTCCCGCGGCTCCCTGACCTGTTCCCACACACATAGTGACCATTCCGTATTTGTTTTTCAGATCACGTTTGCGCATTTCATCGAACAGCTGTACAGAAAGTTTAGCACCTGTACAACCCAGTGGATGGCCCATAGAAATGGCTCCTCCATTTGGATTCATTCGGTCCATATCAAGACCAAGTTCTCTTATCACTGCCAGTGACTGAGAGGCGAAGGCTTCGTTCAATTCTATTAATTCCAGATCATTCAATTGAATTCCCGCCTGTTTCGCTGCTTTTGGAATGGCGTATACAGGTCCAATACCCATGATCCTTGGCTCTACACCAACTGCCGAATAACTGACCAGTCTTGCCACCGGCTCCAGGTTCAATTCTTTTACCATTTCTTCGCTCATCACCATTACAAAAGCGGCACCATCACTCATCTGCGATGAGTTTCCTGCTGTTACGCTTCCGCCTTCTGTGAATACCGGTCGCAATTTTGCCAGTACTTCCTGAGATGTGTCGGCTCTTGGGCCTTCGTCCTTATTAACTGTGTAGGAGCGGGTTTGTTTTTTGCCATTTTCGTCGACGTAAGTCTGATCCACTGTTATAGGAACGATCTGGTCCTGAAAACGATCTTCTTTTTGGGCTTTTAGAGACTTCTGGTGAGAGTTATATGCAAACTCATCCTGATCTTCTCTGGAAACCTTGTATTTGTTAGCCACGGCTTCTGCAGTAAGACCCATTCCCCAGTAATAATCTTCTCTACCTTCTTTGGCGAGTTTATAATCGGGTACAGGTTTGTAACCTCCCATGGGAATGTAACTCATACTTTCTGCGCCCCCGGCAATGATACAATTAGCCATTCCACTTTGGATCTTGGCAGTGGCTATTGCAATAGTTTCCAATCCTGAGGCACAGTAGCGGTTCACGGTCATTCCGGGAACGTCTTCAGTTTTAAGTCCCATCAGGGAAATAAAACGCCCCACATTGAGCCCTTGTTCTGCTTCGGGCATTGCATTCCCCACAATGACGTCATCAATACGTTTTTTATCAAATTCGGGCAGCTTATCCATCATAAACTGGATAGTTTCTGCCGCTAATTCATCTGGCCTTTTAAATCTGAATACCCCCCGCGGTGCTTTTCCCACTGCAGTACGATACCCTTTTACGATGTAAGCTGTTCTGTTCATAGTTCAAAATATTAATATGAAAACGAGAGTCTGGAAACTAGAGCCTAGAAGCTAGACTTAATCATTTCCAAGGTTGTCCATAAAGGAACCTATCATTTTCTGTATTTGTAAAATCTTATTTTCCAATTCTTCAAATCTTTCCTTAGAAAGAAAATTTTCATTACGGGCCACAATTAGTTGTGTCTCCCACTCAAAAGCCGATCCCAGGCTGTTCTCTAAAAACTTTTTAAAATGTCTGTCGGTACTTTTGCTGGAACCTTCGGCTATATTGGAGGGAATAGAAACGGCACAACGATTTAACTGACTTATTAAATTAAATCTTTCACTGTCAGGAAATGTTCTTGTAAGTTTATAGCTTTCTCCAACAAGAGCAATCCCTTCATTCCAGATCTTTAATTTTTTAAAGTTATGTCGTCCCATTTTTTCCCATTCAGTCTAGATTCTAGAATCTAGACTCTAGGCTCTAGATATTAATTTCTCAACGGTTTCCCCTTCTGCAACATATGCTGCAACCTCTCCAATGTCTTCTTTTCTCCCGTCAGCGATAAAAATGCTTCTCTTTCAAGGTCGAGCAGGTATTGTTCGCTTACGTATGAATTTTCGGAAAGGTCACCTCCGGCCATTACATAGGCGAGTTTATTGGCAATCTTCTTGTCGTGTTCACTGATGTATTTTCCTGCGAACATCTGGTCTGTTCCTACATAGAAAGCACCAAGGGCTTGTTTTCCCAATACTTTAATATCTGTTCTCATAATAGGCCTGGTATAGCCGTTCTCAGCCATGAGTAAGGCGTGTTTCTTAGCAATAGCTAACTGACGATCGGGATTTACTACCACTATATCTTTTCCTTTTTGCAGGATGTTGAGGTCATAGGCTTCATAGGCTGAAGTCGAAACCTTTGCCATTCCTATAGTAAGGAAGTGCTCACGCAGACGATTAAGCTCCACATCGTCTTTTTGGAAGGTATCGGCCGCACGCACCGTCATCTCTTTAGATCCACCACCACCGGGAATCACTCCGACACCAAATTCCACCAGTCCAATATAGGTTTCGGCTGCAGCGACTACCTTATCTGCATGGAGAGATAGTTCACATCCACCTCCCAGAGTCATCGCGTGTGGCGCTGCAACTGTTGGAATAGAGGAGTAGCGCATTCTCATCATGGTATCCTGGAAGTATTTTACAGCCATGTTAAGTTCGTCGTATTCCTGCTCTACAGCCATCATAAAGATCATCCCAATGTTGGCACCTACAGAAAAATTCTTTCCGGCATTTGCCACCACCAGTCCCTGATATTCTTTCTCTGCCAGATCAATGGCTTTGTTGAGTCCGTCCAGGACGTCGCCTCCAATGGAGTTCATCTTACTGCGGAATTCCACATTGAGGATTCCGTCGCCAAGATCTTCCACTACCACTCCGCTGTTGCTGAAAACTTTTTTGGAATCCCTGATGTTGTCAAGGATGATGAAGGCGTCCTGTCCCGGAATCTTCTTATATTCTTTGGCGGTGATATCGTAGTACCAGGTATTTCCGTCTTTTACACTGTAGAAGCTCTTGTTGCCTTTTTCAAGCATTTCGTTCACCCAGGCGGCCGGTTTGCGGCCTTCCTCCTTCATGATCTCAATTCCTTTTTCCACACCAATGGCATCCCAGATCTCAAAAGGCCCATGTTCCCAGCCGTATCCGGCTTTCATTGCGTCATCTATCTTATAAAGCTCATCTGTGATCTCCGGGATCCGGTTTGAGGAGTAGGCGAAAATGGCGGCAAAGTTCTTTCTGTAAAATTCACCGGCTTTGTCTTTTCCTCCAACCAGGACCTTAAAACGATCCTCCACTTTATCAATCGTTTTCGTTTGTTCGAGAGTAGAAAAAGAGGCTTTTTTCTGAGGCCTGTATTTGAGGGTTTTCAGATCCAGGGAGTGTATTTCACTGGAGCCGTCATCCTTTTTGAGCTTTTTATAAAAACCCTGTCCGCTTTTACTTCCAAACCACTCGTTTTCCACCATTGTACCTATGTAATCGGGCATAGCGAAAAGATCGTGTTCTTCATCTGTAGGCACTCCTTTATGTAATCCTTCGGCCACATGCTTGAGGGTGTCAAGGCCTACAAGGTCTACGGTGCGAAAAGTGGCAGATTTCTGCCTTCCTATTACGGGACCTGTAAGTTTATCTACTTCCTCCACTGTAAGATCCATCTCACGTACCATGTGGAAGAGACTCATAATGCTGTACGTTCCTATTCGGTTTCCAATGAACGCCGGAGTATCCTTGGCGACCACAGATTTCTTTCCGAGGAATTTTTCACCGTACTCATTAAGAAATTCCAAGACCTCTTCGGAAGTATCAGGTCCAGGAATAATTTCAAATAATCTCAGGTAACGCGGTGGATTAAAAAAGTGAGTTCCGCAGAAATGCTTTTTGAAGTCCTCGCTGCGGCCTTCATTCATTTGCTGAATAGGAATTCCGGAGGTATTAGAAGTAATAAGAGTTCCCGGTTTGCGATGTTTTTCAAGATTATTGAATACCTGCTGCTTAATATCAAGGCGTTCTACAACTACCTCCATGATCCAGTCAGCTTCAGAAACTTTAGAAATATCATCCTCCAGGTTACCGGTTTTGATACGATTTGCAAAGTCTTTATGGTAAATAGGAGAGGGCTTCGATTTTAGGGCGTCCTGTAAAGAAGTGTTTACGATCCTGTTCCTTACCTGTTCATCTTCCAGAGTAAGTCCCTGTTTTTTTTCTTTTTCTGAAAGCTCCCGCGGGACAATGTCCAGCAGCAAAACTTCCACCCCGATATTGGCAAAGTGACAAGCGATCCCGCTGCCCATAATACCCGAGCCTATTATCGCAACTTTGTTAATTCGTCTTTTCATGTTGATATAAATTTTGGTGATCACCGCGGTGATCTTTATTATTCATTATATATTTTTCTTGAGGCAATAAGCTCCATGATCTTGGAAGCCACTTCAATAAATTTATCCAGGTCTTCCTGAGGAATTTCCTTTCTTACAGCTTCATCAAAAGTCAAAACCACCTTTTTGGAATAGTCTCTCATCTCTTTCCCGAAATCGGTAAGACAGATAAGAACACTTCGTCCATCAACCGGATTTTTCTTTCTTGTAATAAGGCCTTTATCTTCCATGGTTTTTAGGGTGCGCGACAAACTCGTCGCTTCCATTCCCATTTTGGGACCCAATGAAGTGGAGGGGGTGCCATTTTCCGGATCAATGCTCAAAAGGGCAAAACCCGTTGCCATTGTACTTCCTTCTTTACTGGCTTCTTCATTGTACATTTTGGCAATTGAGATCCAGGTCGCCCGAAGAACGTAATCAATGGTTTTTTCTTTCATAGAATCTCAAAGTTAAGAAAATTTTATTATGCACGCATAGCAAATAAAAGAAAAAAAATCTGACTCTAAGACAACTCTCTTAAAATTATTGGAAAAGCACAAGAAAGTATACTGGCGCAGGAGAGTTTAACAATTATTTAGTGAATAAAATTAACAGGTGTAAATGATTGAGCTACGGACTGCTGGCATTTGTGAAGATTTATTGATCCGAGAACAATTCTTCCCGTAATTTTATCCATTCTCCCTGAAGGTAAAACTTCAATCGTGCTTCATTTTTTAGAGAAATAAGCCGGGGCAAAGCATCATCTTCAATGATATGATTAATTAGCAGACGCATTTCCTGGTCAGAAAGTTCCATGTCTTTCTTCATATACGCTGTATAGTGGAGTTCCAGAAAGGTGATGTTCTTTTCTTTTTGTTCGTAGGAAATATTTCGCTTCAGTTTTTTGGTGCGGCCGTTAATAGCATTTAAAATTGCATCTATTGAAACACCTCCTCCTATTATTCCCAGCAGGTGTTTGGGTTTAAAGTCTCCGGCTTGTCTCAATCTTCTTTCATTGACGGAGAGCTTTTCGATTTTCTTCGGAATGATCCCAAGGGTGACAACATTGATTTCTGAAGTTTCATCAATCAAAACCTCCCGAAGTTCCATAGATGATTCAGTCATCCTGAAAATCAATGGATCGCGCTCCAGGTCCTCTTTTTTAATAAAAGCAATAAGATCATGCATACCTACATGAGTGAAGAGCAGGGTGTCGCCGACACCCATTGTTAGTTGAAATTCACCCGAGGCACCAGTAAGGGAAAATTTTCCTGTAGAAATGTTTCTGACGTGCACATTTTCCAGAAGGGTATCATTCTTCACTATTTTCCCGCGAATCTGTACCCGTTCCTGAGCCAAAAGATTACAGCTAAGAAGCAGAAATAAAAATATAGTGCAATATTTCATATCGGGTTTGCAGAAAAGTGAAAATTACTGCGATTAGGTTTAATTTCATGATCCTTTAAACCTTTTCCTTATTATCTAAGTAGGATTTGTTTTTCTATGACAACAAAGAAAGAACTAAACAGGGTTCAAAAATGACATTTTTAAACCCTGATATATTTTATTAGGCGTACATATTTTAATTCCCTTTAACATTCATTTCAAAGCTAAACAGTGAATCCATTGCTGTGATGAATAATGTTTTTTTACCCTTTCCTCCAAAAGTCACATTTGCAGTCCAATCCTTATCTACAGGAATATGAAGGATCTTTTCTCCTTCCTTATTAAACACCGTAACTCCGTCGCCCGTGAGATACAGGTTTCCCTGCTCATCCATGGTCATTCCATCAGATCCCATTCCAGTAAATAATTTTCTATTCTCCAGTTTTCCGTCCTTCCCAATTTCGTATTGCCAGGTTTTATTGTCCTCGATATCGGCAACGTATAAGATCTTACCATCGGGAGTTCCAATTATTCCGTTTGGTTTTACCAATTCTTTGGCAGCGATAAAAAGTCCTTTTCGGTTCGGAGTAAGGTAATATACCCGCTGCTCTTTAATAGGTTGGGCACTGTGATTCCAGTAAGGCCGCTTATAGAAAGGATCTGTGAAAAAGATGCCGCTATCGGGAGCGATCCATAAGTCATTGGGACCATTGAATCTTTGTCCGCGAAATTTATCCAACAAAACTGTCACCTCCTTTTTAGGATTTATCATCCAGATCTCCCCATGTTTATCGGCAGCGGCATAGAGATTACCTTCTGCATCCAGGAAAAGACCGTTAGCCCGACCTGCTTCTTCCATATAAACTGATACTTCATTACTGTCAACAGACCATTTGTGGATGCGGTTGTTCGGCTGATCGGTGAAATAGATATTGCCTTCAGCGTCGGCCGCAGGACCTTCAGTGAACTCAAATCCGTCCGAAACGAGCTGCAGTTGAGCGTTTTCAGAACTTAAAGCTGTGTTTTGTGCTCTTCCTGAAAAGCTAAAAAGTACTATGGTGATAAAGAGAGGTGAGGGAATATTCATTTTAATAAAATTTGCGTGAAAAGATAAGGATTTTCTGCTTTTTTGCTCTGAAAATCTTCAATAATTATATACGTTAAAGATGCCATTATAATCTGAAAAAACGGCTAAATATTCAATGTTCAAAGGAGTTAGAAGGATATTGGAAATGTCTGCTATTATATCATTTTGCTCTTGCCATAATTCTGAAATTTTTAATAGAAAATATGCCTGAAATAATTATGTCTAAAGGGCAGGTCATGATTCTGGATTAATAAACTGTAACATACTGATTATCATTAAGTATAATCAGTGTGTACTTCAGATTAGAGCTCAGTGGAAATTTTCAAAGAACTTAAAATTTTATAGAAATAATACAAAGTGGGTAATCGATTACAACTTATCATAGGATATCTATGGAGAACTTATATTATGGTATTTCCGGGATGTCATATCATCTCCCGAAGGATATTTTAAGGAAAAATTAGTTCTCGTATTAAAATTATATTAAATTTTTTTATAGTAAAATTTGTTTTATCGATTCTTTTATCTAGGTTTGTGTAATCGATTACATTGTCAAAAAGAGTCTTTTTTACTTGTTAATTTTCTTTTTTCTGAAAATAAGCCAGGACTCATTATTTAATCGATAGATCAGTCGGTTTCTTGCGAAGAATTTTTGAGCAGAACCGCTTCTAATAATGGATTTTACGAAAACGATTTAGTTTTTGTTCTTTCTTTTTAATTTTTTGAAACGCCGGGTTAGCCGGCTTAAATAAGAGTTATTAAAATTTCTAATTTACTTTCAATTATGAGAATGAAATTATTTGACCTTTTCCCCAGGGAGTTTCTTTTGTTCTGTGGTTTTCTCCTTCTGCTTGGGGTCGACGCTCGGGCTCAGGATGAATTTACTGTAAGCGGTACGGTAGTCGACTCACAAACCCGGGAGCCTCTCCCCGGTGTGAACATTCTGGAAAAGGGAACTACGAATGGAACAATGACCAATTTTGATGGGGAGTTTTCTATTGAAGTTTCCAGCCAAAATACTGTATTGGTATTTAGTTATGTTGGATTCGCACCACTTGAAGTGGAAGTAAATGGAAGAAGCACCATTGATGCGGTGCTCGAGCTTGATTCCAATGCACTTGATGAGGTTGTTGTTGTGGGTTATGGTACTGCGAGAAGATCTGATTTAACAGGATCTGTGGTTTCAATATCTGGAAGTGACATACAGGAGCAGGCAAAAGCCAGCGTCGCAGATGCTTTAACTGGGAGACTCGCCGGGGTACAGGTAATGGCTACAGAGGGTTCGCCTGATGCTGAAATTAATATTCGGATTCGTGGAAACGGTTCATTGACTCAGGATAGCTCCCCTTTAATTATTGTCGACGGTTTTCCCGTTAGTAGTATGAGTGATATTAGCCCTACAGATATTTCGAGTATTTCGGTGCTTAAAGACGCTTCCTCTACTGCCATTTACGGTTCAAGAGGAGCAAATGGTGTTATTATCATTACTACTAAAGATGGAGTTGCCGGTAAAATAAGTGTGAATATCAATTCCTTTTATGGGTTTCAGAAAATTGCTAACACCATTGATGTTCTATCGCCTGAGGATTACGTAAAATGGCAATATGAATATGCCCTGCTTAGGGATCCTGAAAATTTGGATTCTTATGAGCAATATTTTGGATTATGGCAGGATTATGATCAATACAGTGGTATAGAGGGTAATGACTGGCAAAGACAGATATATGGTAAGATGGGAGAAGTGCAAAGTCATGACCTGGCAATTAGAGGAGGTTCTGAAAAAGCGAACTTTAACTTTAATTATGCACGCTACGACGTAAACACTATTATGGTGGGTTCTGATTTTAAAAGAGACAATCTTTCTTTAGCACTCAGGAGTGAGGCTGGTGAAAAGGTAGATCTATCTTTTACTGTTCGCTATTCGGACACTGAAATTAATGGTGGTGGTGCCAATGAGCAAAATGAGGTCTCTTCTGCCGATTCCCGTTTGAAATATAGTGTACAGTACTCTCCAATTCCCATTTCGGGGCTTACTACTACGAATACAGACGAGGCTTTAACCGGTTACCTGGTTAATCCTTTTGTGGCTACAGATGATAATCAAAGACTTCAGCTTAGAAAGAATTTCAATATGCTGGGAAGCTTTGGCTGGGATATACTGGATAATCTAAGATTTCAATCTGATTATGGTTTAGATTATCGTACAGACCAGGATTACCGGTATTATGGTCGTTCAACATATTATTCCAGCAACAGGCCTTCAGCAGTTAATCAAGGCTTGCCTTCTCTCGTTTATAGAGATAGAAAGCGCGAAAGCTTTAGGAACGCTAATACTTTAAATCTTGACTTTAAAAAGTACTTAAATGAAGATCATGGTCTGAAGTTGCTGTTGGGGCAGGAGATGATCGTTACTGAAAACAATCAGGAAACTGCCGAGATACAGGGATTTCCAAGAGATTTCGATTTTCCAACTACGATAAAACTTACTACACAGGGAACTCCACAAACCGTAGATAATTTCTATAGTCCGGATGATAAGTTATTATCTTTTTTTGGTCGTGTTAATTACGAATTCCAGAATAAATATTTATTTACAGCGACTTACCGGGCCGATGGTTCAAGTAAATTTTTGGGTGACAACCGTTGGGGATATTTTCCTTCTGCAGCGGTAGCATGGAAATTAAAAGAAGAAAATTTTCTGAATGATGTAGATTGGCTTGATGCTCTTAAGGTAAGATTTAGTTATGGTGAAGCCGGAAATAACAATATTCCTTCCGGACAAACAGTTCAAAGTTTTCAATCAAACACCACCACTTATTTAAATGAAATTCCAACCTATTGGGCTGCTTCAAGGGTGCTAGCTAATCCCGATCTAAAATGGGAGACTACCGTAACTCAGAACGTGGGACTAGATTTTGAAGTATTAAATGGAGCGGTAATTGGAAGTGTAGAAGCATATAAAAATCTTACTACAGATCTTTTACTCGCCTTTCGTACCCCTGGTTCAGGTTATGAATATCAATATAGGAACCTGGGGGAAATACAGAATACTGGTGTAGAGGCTTCCTTAAATTTCAATCCTATTACGAAGGAAGATTATGGCCTGAGTTTCTCTGTTAATACGTCGGCCAACAGAAACAAAATTAACTCCTTGGGAACATTAGAGGATTATCAGGAATATTCAGGATGGGCTTCCTCGGAGATTGGTAGTGATTATGCAGTTTGGACAGGACATCCGGTAGGAACAATGTACGGCTATAAAAATGATGGGCGCTATGAAGTATCTGATTTTGATTTTGATGCCGCAACTAATACCTACATACTTAAACCTGATGTTGTAGATGCCAGTGACATAGTAGGTAGTGTAATGCCAGGTATGCTGAAATTAAAGGATATTAATGGAGATGGTGTTGTTGATGTAAATGATAATACGATTATTGGAGATGCCAATCCTGATTTTACAGGTGGTTTTGTGCTGAATGCCTATGCGTACGGATTTGACTTTTCAGCAGCCTTTAACTATAGTGTTGGGAATGACGTATATAATGCCAATAAAGTTCAATTTACGACAGCTAACCAAAATAGTAGATATAGAAACCTAAGTGCAGATATGGCTGACGGTATAAGATGGACGAACCTTAATCCGGAGACTGGTCAGCTTATTACCGATCCCGAACAACTTGCAGCTGCAAATGCTAATACTACAATGTGGTCTCCTTATATGCGGAGCTACGTATTTAGTGATTGGGCGGTAGAAGACGGTTCGTTTCTCAGACTTAACACCATAACCCTGGGTTATACTCTGCCTCAGGAACTTATGTCAAGAGCGAATATCTCTAAACTAAGATTATACGCAACTGCAAATAATGTTTTTGTTCTTACTAATTATTCCGGTCTTGATCCAGAAGTTTCTACCAGGAGGAAGACACCTCTTACTCCGGGAGTAGATTATTCACCATTTCCCAGAAGTAGACAGGTGGTATTTGGTTTAAACCTTAATTTTTAAAAATTAGAAAAAATGAAAAATTTTATAAAAATCTTTTCGGCGCTTTTAATATCAGGCCTGATAGTCTCCTGTGAGGAAGATTTCCTGGACAGCGATTTTTTAGAAGCTCCGGCAAAGTCAACTTTGGACGAATCTGTTATCTTTTCAACGGTTGATCTGGCTAAAGGAGCTGTAGATGGTATACTGGAACCTATGGGGCAGACGAATTCTTATAGAGGTCGATTTATTCCCTATTATGGATTTAATACAGATGTAGAGTACAATTATAGTGCGAGGCAGGAAGGTTCTGATGCAGACCTTGTGTATTATGATGCCAAGCCTAATAACTCCAGAATGAATACCGATAACAATGCCTGGGCAATGATGTATCAGGGTATTGAACGGGCGAATATAGTTATACGGGGATTAAGAAATTTTGGTAATCCCGAACCTGGGACTGAATTCGGACAACTATTAGGAGCAGCACTTACTTATAGAGCTGTTTATTATGCCGATCTTATGAAGGCCTGGGGAGATGTTCCGGCACGTTTTGAACCTATTACGAGTGAAACTCTGTATTTGCCAAAAACTAGCAGGGATACCATTTACAAAAAACTTATCGCAGATTTAGGAGAAGCATCTACCTTGGTGGCCTGGCCTAACGAAACCGCCGCTACTTCTTCCGTTGAACGAATCAATAAAGCCTTTGTGAAGGGTCTAAGAGCGAGACTTGCTCTGGTTGCCAGTGGCTATCAACAGTATCCTGACGGAGTTAGAAGAAGTAATGATCCAGATCTTTCTGTTGAGAAGATGTATCGTTTAGCACTTGAAGAAAGCCGCTCGGTTATCAACAGTGGTAGAGCTCATCTGGAGCCTTCTTTTGAAGGTTTCTGGAAGAAATATAACAGCGAAGACACCAATGCAGGGGGTGAATCCCTTTGGGAAATTCCATTTGCTGACGGACGAGGTAGAGTGTTATTTTCATTTGCTGTTCGCCACCGTAGTGTAGATCAGTGGACAGGGCAGCCAAGAGGTGGTACTGCTGGTCCAACCCCTACGGTATGGTATGACTTTGATGAAGATGATACCAGAAGAGACGTTACCGCTGTGCCTTATCAATGGGGTACTGCTGTAGATGGTATCGCTCAGCAGGAACTAACAGGTATTGATATGTGGTATTTTGGAAAATACCGCTACGAATGGATGGATCGTTATGTAACTTCTACAAACGATGATGGCGTCAATCTTATTTATATGAGATATGCCGAAATCCTTTTAACTGCTGCTGAAGCAGCTAATGAACTGGAAGGTCCGGGAGCAGCAGCTCCGTATTTGAAGGAAATTCGTCGCAGAGCATTTCCATCAGAACTTCATGCCGAAAAAGTAGATGCGTATGTTGATGCCCTTGGCTCTAAAGCAGCAATGTTCGACGCTATTGTAGAAGAATATAAATATGAGTTTACAGGCGAGATGGATAGGAAAATGGATCTGATCCGTTGGAATCTTCTTAGTGAAAAACTTAACGAAGAAAAACAAGAGCTGGAAAATCTTGAGAACAGAACCGGAGATTATGCAAACGTACCCACAACTCTCTACTACAAGTATGAAGATGATGGTTACACCCTTGATATCTACGGTTTAAATAGAGGGGAAACCGGCAATCCCGGACCCGAATATTCTGCACACCCATGGGATCAGCCACTGGATGACATCCGGAATACGCTGTACAAACCGGGCGTTGATCCGGATACAAAACAGTTTTGGCCTATTTGGCAGGTTTTCATAGATGCCAGTAATGGTCAGTTAGTAAATGATTACGGTTACTAGAACCTAACTAAACAGAACTAATTTATAAGTTATGAAAGTAAGAGATATCTTTAAAAGTTTACTAATAGTCTTTCTCATGGCAGTTACTGTTACAGCCTGCGACTATGATAAAGAGCTGATCGAAGAGCTGCCCGTAAGCCGGGAATTTGCACCAGTGAACCTTAGAGCCTTCGTAAGAAATCAGGTAAATGTTGAGTTAAACTGGACGGTTGACGAAAACGCCAATAGCTATATTGTTGAGTTTGCGGATGGACCGGATTTTGACAATATCGTTAAGACTTTAGAAGTCGCTCCGAATGAGCTGCCGGTATTGGTGCCTTTGGAAAGTGAAACTTTTTACTCTATTAGAGTAAAAGCGATTAGCGTTAGAGGTTTGGACGATTCTTCCTGGGCAACCACTACTGCGGAAACTTTGACCGAACAAATCTTTTTAGAAGGAGTAGATGGAGACATTAAAGCCAAAGAGGTTACCCTGAGATGGGTTCCCGGAAGCGAGGTAACTGAAATATTGTTAAGTCCGGGGGATATCACTTACACCATTTCTCCTGAGGAAAAAGCTAGCGGAATGGCGACGATCACCGGTCTTACGGCGGAAACTGAATATACCGCACTTCTCCTTAACGATAGTCGTACAAGAGGTGTCAAGACATTTACTACCGGGATTGATATTGGTACAGGAATATTGGTAACTTCTGAAGATGACTTGTTTCAAATGATTGCAGATGCCAGCGCAGGTGATATCCTGGTTCTTGAACCCGGTGACTATACTTCTCAAACAGGAACCGTAACCCTTAATAAGTCTTTGACTATTCGCGGACTAAGGAGTTTCGATAAACCCCTGCTACAGTTGAATTTTGAAATCGAAACCGGAGCCGAGGATGTGGCATTAATTGATCTTGAACTTATGGGAATGGGTGAAGGATCATCAGAACTTCAGGATGTTGTAAGATATACGGCCCCCGGAAATTATAACTCTCTCTTGATTAGTGGTAGTAATATCCATGATTATTCACGTTCATTCATTGCAGGTAATGAGACAGATGCCATTCTACAGACCTTGACCGTGGAAAACAGCATTGTCTACAACATCTATACATCAGGAGGGGATTTCATAGATTTTCGAAATTCCGACGTGCTTAACATAAATCTGGTAAATAATACTTTCTATAATGTTGCTCCGGGAAGAGACTTTATAAGAATGGATGCCAGTGGCACCTCCAATGATACCGGATTAACTTCCAACATTCTTATAGATAGTAATACCCTGTATGCCGTTGCCGATAATGACAGCAGAAGACTGCTATATGTTCGGTTTGTGTCAAATGATGTAACAGTGAGGAATACGCTGATAGTTAATACAGCTTCTGAAGGTTATGCAGATAGAGAGGGAATAGATGAATCCCCGACTTTTAGTAATAATAATTATTTCAACGCACCGGGATTCTATGATTCATCCCAATATATTTTTGACAATAGCAATTACACCACCCTGGACCCTGGTTTTGTGGATCCATCAACTGGAGATTTCACAATTACAAATCAAACATTAATTGATAATAATGTGGGTGACCCACGCTGGAGATAATATGGTTGGTTAGTTTAGATGCGAAAAGGGTATGCATTGTAATGATGCACACCCTTTTTTTAACCTCATTTATAAAGTGTTACAAGAGACCAATTTGTTCCGGTTTCTTAAAAAATTAAAAAAAGAACTACGCGCTTTTCATTTAAAAGCAGTTAAGAATCCTGAGATCAGGATAGGATATATTTCTAATTCTAAATCTTTTAAGAATGATTAAACAATTACACTTATTATCCCTTTTTCTTTTCATGGGGATACTTACGGGGTATTCGCAAAACGACACCTCTCATCTGCCCGATGTCTGGGATTTTGGGGCCACCCAGTTGGACGAATCTCAGTTCAATAACAAATTATCTGTAGATATTATCAACTCCTGGTATGATGAATCTATTGCACCTGGAACTTCAGGCATTAATTTGCCCGACTTCACGGCAGGTGATCTTAGCTTTACCGGAGGGGGAAGCGACCGGTTGAGAACCAGTAATACGGCCTTAACCCGCTTTGATGAAAATATCGATGATCATGATGATTTCAAAGGGAGGATCTATATCAATTCTGGAGGAGCTACCGGCAGGTATTTCAGCCTTGAATTAAGTGAAGGAGATGAAGTAACTATCTTTGTCTCCACCCAGAATGGTACCGGAAATATACATTTCGAAAATGTTTCAGTAACAGGTGGTCAAAATGATGTTGTAGCCGTTGGTGAGGAAATAAGCGAACTGAATTTTACGGCTAATGAGTCAGGTACATTCCGTATCTATGACGATACCGACAAGCCCAGCTATTTTAGAATTATAAGAAAAAGTGCCCAGGAAGTTGGAAGCGGAGGGAGTAATGATCTTAGCGACGTTTGGGATTTTGGAGCAACGCAGCTGGATGAGTCTCAGTTCAACAATCAATTATCGGTTGAAATTATTAACTCCTGGTATGATGAATCTATTGCACCTGGAACTTCAGGCATTAATTTGCCCGACTTCACAGCAGGTGATCTTAGCTTTACCGGAGGGGGAAGTGACCGTTTGAGAACCAGTAATACGGCCTTAACCCGCTTTGATGAAAACGTTGATGATCATGAAGAGTTTAAAGGAAGGGTCTATATCAATTCCTCGGGAGCTACGGGAAGATATTTTAGCCTCGCCCTTGACACCTATGATGAGGTGACGCTATTTGTATCAACACAAAACGGCACAGGGAATATCCATTTTGTAAATGCTGCAGATCCGGACCTTCAGGATGATGTAGTTGCCGTAGGGGAAGAAATTACCGAGTTAATTTTTACTGCAAAGACTGCAGGCACCTATCATATCTATGATGATACAGATAAACCGAGCTACTTTAGGATTGTTAGAAAAAGCGCAACTTTTGCTACCGTAAGCGGTAATGTGGACGTTGCTGCAGCCACTGATATTCCTGCCGATTATCGAATTGTATTTACCAACGAGAACGGAGACTCCTGGAGTGCTCCCCCTTCTGAAGGGAATTATTCTATAGACGTACCTGCCGGTTATACCTATGACGTTTCTTTAGAAGGAGCCGATGGTTATTCACTTATTGGAAGTACTAATCTTGAAGTTACTGAAAATACTGCTCTTAATCTTTTGGTTCAGAATGATGGAGCAACAGGAAATGGGTTGGCCGATGTCTGGGACTTTGGTGCTACGCAACTTGATGATACACAATTCAACAATCAGCTAACAGAAGAGGTGATCAACTCCTGGTATGATGCATCAATTGCCCCGGGTACTTCAGGCATCAACTTGCCCAATTTTACAGTTGGAGATCTTAGCTTTACCGGTGGTGGAAGTGACCGCTTGCGAACCAGCAATACGAATTTGACCCGTTACGACGAGAACATTGATGAACATGAAGATTTTAAAGGGAGGGTGTATATCAATTCTTCCGGAGCTACCGGAAGGTATTTCAGCCTTGAACTTAAGGAAGATGATGAGGTAATCCTGTGGACGCTTACACAGAATGGGAACGGAAATATCCATTTTGAATATGTAGCCGATCCAGACCTGCAGAATGATGTTATTGCTGTGGGAGAAGAGCTTACAGAAATAAGCTTTATGGCTAAAGCTGCAGGTACTTATCACATTTATGATGACACAGATAAGCCAAGTTACTTCAGGATTGTCCGTGATGCTGCGACCTATACTACTGTAACAGGTAATGTGGATGTGGCGGCAGCCGAGGATATCCCTTCAGATTTCAGTATAGTATTTACGAATGAATTTGGAAAGACCTGGGAACTTCCTTTTACTACCGAAGGATCCTTTAGTGTTGCCCTGCCTGCTGGATACCAGTATGAAATATCTCTGGATGGAGCTGAGGGTTATTCTATCGAAGGTAATTCCAGCCTTGAAGTAACAGAAAGTACTACTTCATTCGATATCAATATCGGTAAAGATCTGGTCTATGTAGAAGGGCTACCAGATGTTTGGGATTTTGGAGCAACTCTACTGGACGAATCTCAGTACAACAACATGTTGAATGAAGCCAGAATTAACTCCTGGTATGATGAATCAATTACACCGGGAACCTCTGGTCATACCCTGCCAGACTTCACAGCCGGAGATCTTAGCTTTACCGGAGGTGGAAGTGATCGTCTGCGAACCACCAACACCAATTTAACCCGGTACGACGAGAATATTAATGATTATGATGAATTCAAAGGAAGAATTTATATCAATTCCAGAGGTGCGACTAATAGATTCATGAGTTTGGAGGTTGAGGAAGATGATAAAGTGACCCTTTGGGTGCTCGGCCAGGATGGAAATGTTGAACTTCATTTTGAGAATATTGCGAATCCTGAGCTACAGAATGATGTTGTAAATGTGGAGGGCGAACTTCAGGAAGTGAGTTTTGTGGCAAAGGCCGCAGGGACATATCACATTTATGATACTGCCGATAAGCCAAGTTATTTCAGGATCATTAGAACTCCTGCCACTTATGTTGACCTTTCGGGTACTATTGACCTGACTGAAGCGCCGGGAATCCCTGAAGACTATTCGATAGTATTTTCTATTGAAGAAGGAAAAACCTGGAATGTTGATCCAACCGATGGTTCATACCAGCTTGAACTGCCTGTCAATTTTGATTACAACATCTCTCTTGAAGGAGCAGATGGATATGTAATTACTAATGGCACATCTTTAGAACTCATAGCAGGTATATCCACTCATGACATAAGCATTAAGAAAGTTGAGATCTATCCTGTTACAGGGTCAATTGTAGGTCTTGGTGAAAAGATAGGAGATTTAGCCTTGACGTTTACTCCAGCTGCAGGGACTGGTGCACTTTATATTCCAAAACCAGAGATAGACACAGATGCAGGTACCTACAGTGTAAAACTTGAGCCCAATATCATATATAACATTAAAGCTAATGGTGTGGACGGTTATTATATTCCGGAGAACACTCTGGAGATAACCGGTGAAACCACAAGTGATATAGTCTTTGAGGCCGAACCAGATGGGCCTTTTGGCGATATAGACGGGGACGGAATTCTCAATGCCGTTGACAATTGTGTCGCAACTCCTAACCCGGATCAGGCAGACCTAAATGAAAATGGAATTGGTGATGTCTGTGATGACGATGATGGAGACGGAATTATTAA
Organism: Salinimicrobium xinjiangense DSM 19287; assembly: GCF_000423585.1. GTDB lineage: Bacteria > Bacteroidota > Bacteroidia > Flavobacteriales > Flavobacteriaceae > Salinimicrobium > Salinimicrobium xinjiangense. The sequence goes on along the minus strand of NZ_AUIG01000008.1, from coordinate 158,406 downwards.
CTATGATGATAATTGTCCTGATACTCCTGAAGGTGCCACTGTGGATGTTTTTGGCTGTGAAGTTTTCAATCTGCCAGCAGATAATTATTCTTTGACTGCACATCACGTAAGCTGTAGTGGAACTAATGATGGCTTTATTACTATCAGTGCTAAGGATTCTGGCTATAATTATTCCATTTCCGTATCTGGTCCAGGTACAGGTTCAGCAACCTTGTCATCATCAAATAGTTTTACTGCAAATATCGGGAACCTTGTCGCGGGTACTTACGACGTATGTATCACAGTTGATGGCAGGGATGATTATGAGCAGTGTTTTAGGGTCACCGTAGAAGGGCCAGCTCTGTTGTCAGCCTATTCTGCTGTTAACTACGGCAGTAATACCGTCTCCTTTTCACTCTCTGGAGCCAACCAGTATACCATTGAACATAATGGTAAGAAAACCACTACAACTCAATCAAGAGTAGTTTTAGACCTTGAAAAGGGCAAAAACGTATTTGCCATTTCTACGGAAGTAGATTGCCAGGGTGTATTCAGTGAAGAAGTCTTTTTGTCTGAAGAGGTTGTGTTGTACCCAAACCCGACTAAGGGTAATTTACAGGTATACATCAACGGAACGGATGCTAAAGTGAATGTGTCGCTGATAGACATAAGTGGAACTGAATATATTTCAGAAAAGATGGATGTATCATCAAGAAGAGTTATTTACCTTGATCTAAGCAATTTTAGAGAAGGAGTATATTTTCTTCAGTTGAAATCAGCCACGGTTAACAAGACTTTAAAAGTTATTAAATCATGAAAAATTTTATAAATATTCCTTTGATCAATATACAACGACTCCTGGTTCTTTTCATAGCTGCTTTAACAGTTTCATGCTCAAGTGATGATGATGCATTAGAAGTTAATACTGAAGTTCCGGGAGCAGCCAACCTCGTCCTTCCACAGGACAATACGCAGTGTGAAGTAGGAGAGGTCGTAGCCAATATGGCTGAAGTGTTTTTCGAGTGGAATGAAGCTACTCATGCGGAGAGTTATGATCTGGTGATCACTAATCTGGCTACACAGGAAGTAAAGCAAAGACCAAATCTTACAACCACCGATCTTATGGTACGACTGGAAAGAGGTCATGCCTATTCCTGGAAGATCATTTCCAAAAATGCCGGGGAAGAGACTACAGAATCTGACTCCTACAGGTTCTATGTGGCCGGAGAACCGGGTTCTAATAATGTGCCATTTCCGGCAACCCTTAGTGCACCGGCCTCCGGAGTCCAGATATCACCTGTTGACGGAAAAGTCACCCTGCAATGGGAAGCTGCCGCTACAGACACAGATGGAGATCCTCTAACATTTACGCTCTTTGCAGATACGGTAGATGGTAAACAGGAACCTTCTGAGGAATGGAAAGGTCTCACGGTAAACTCAATGGAAATTGAGGTGGAGCCCAATAGCCTCTATTACTGGCATGTGGAAACCAGCGATGGCCAAAATACTGCTATAAGTAATACTTACACTTTTAGGACTGGTGAAAACCAGTCATCTGTTAATGGAAAGGTGGTGAGTACTTCCCAGGAAATTCTGGATGCTATTGCAGCGGCTATCCCAGGCGAGAATATTTACATCAGGGGAGGGGAATATGTTTTTAATTCAACCATAAAAATAGATAAGAGTGGTAGTGAGGCTAATGTTATCTCCTTGTTAGCACATCCTCAGGATGACACAAGGCCAAAATTTGACTTTTCCTCAATGGCCGAAAATTCTTCCAATAGGGGAATAGAATTGGGAGGCAGCTATTGGCATATTAAAGGAATAGATGTGTTTAAAGCAGGGGATAACGGGATGCTGATAACAGGCCATAATAACCTTGTTGAGTTCAGTACTTTTTCTGAATGTTCCGATACGGGTCTTCAGTTGGCAAGTGGAGCGTCCAATAATACTATTCTAAATTCTGATTCTTATTTCAATGCCGATTCCACTCTGGAAAATGCCGATGGCTTTGCAAGTAAGTTAGACGTGGGTACCGGCAACAAATTCATTGGTTGCAGGGCCTGGCAAAATCTTGATGATGGCTGGGATGGTTACCTTAGAAATGCAGATAATGTAACTACCATTTATGAAGATTGCTGGTCGATTCAAAATGGGTATTTAAAAGATGGCTCTGTTAGTGGTGGAGATGGAAATGGATTCAAGACGGGTGGAAGTGATAATAAGGATTTGAAACACAATGCTATTTACATTCGGTCTGTTGCTGTTGGAAACAGATATGACGGTTTTGATCATAACAGCAATAGAGGAGAGGTGACACTTTACAACTGCTCGGCATATGACAATGGAACCAACTATGGATTTGGCAGTACCAATCCTCTTGAAAAATTGACCATTAAGAATAGTAATGTACTTGGAGAGGTGGGAAGTATTAATGCAACTACGCTTGACGTGACCCACAATAGCTGGATGGAAGGAGTTGAGTCTTCTGTAGATGATTTTGTTAGTATAGATTATTCTCAACTAACAGGTCCAAGAAAACCGGATGGGAGCCTTCCTGATGTTAGCTTTTTCCATCTGGAAGCAGACAGTGATATGATAGATGCAGGAGTAGATGTAGGTTTACCATATAATGGTTCTGCACCAGATCTTGGAGCATTTGAATTTTAAAAAGTTTATTAGAACATAAAAATTTTCGTTCAAAACAGCAGTTTAAAAGTTACTCTAACTAATAGGCATTATCAAGTGAGTTATTAAGATTCGCTTGATTCTGCCTATTAAATTTATTTTATAAGCAGGGGTTATGATAACGAAACCTATTATTTCGATCACGTCATAGCTACAAAAAGGATTTCCGGGAGGGAAAAATGAAAAGAAAGTATGAAGAATTGTCTTGAGAAAATGAATTATTTAATTGCCGCTTTTTTACTCTGTCTATCGGTGCAGGCGCAACAGTTGGCTTTCCCTACAGCCGAAGGTTTCGGCCGTTATGCAACCGGTGGCAGGGGCGGCATTGTCTACACCGTGACCAACCTTAATGATGATGGAGAAGGCAGTCTTAGAAAAGGCATTTTAAAGGATGGTCCCCGTACGATTGTCTTTGCCGTTTCAGGAACTATAGAACTCGAAAGGCCGCTGGATATTAATAAAGGAGATCTAACCATTGCCGGACAAACAGCGCCGGGAGATGGGATCACCATCAAAGGTTATCCTGTAGCAGTAAAAGATGACAATGTGATCATCCGTTACATGCGTTTCAGGATGGGAGATATTAAAGACACTGCCGACGACTCCTTTAAAGGAAGGGGTGTCAAAAATGTCATTTTAGACCACTGTTCCATAAGCTGGGCTACAGATGAAAATGCTTCTTTTTATCAGAATAAGGATTTCACCATGCAGTGGTGTATAATTTCCGAAGCGCTGAACAGTTCAGTGCATTCCAAGGGTGATCATGGCTACGGCGGAATCTGGGGTGGAGAGAATGTTTCTTTCCATCATAATCTTATTGCCAGTAACTATAGTAGAAATCCACGTTTCAGTGGTTCCAAGACTACCAAAAATCTTGAGGGGGAATTTGTGGATTTCAGAAACAATGTGATCTATAACTGGGCAGATAACAGTATTTACGGAGGCGAAAATGGCCGCTACAACATTGTAAATAACTACTTTAAACCCGGACCGGCTACTGAAGATAAGGAACGAATCGTGGAGCCTTATGATCCCTACGGAAAATTCTACGTAAACGGGAACTATGTGGAAGGTTCCAAAAAGGTGACCGAAAACAACTGGAGTGGTGGAGTGCAGGGAGACGATCCTGAAGCCGCCCGTGTCAATGAACCTTTTGATATAAATAATAATGTCGACACTCAGGATGCCCGCAAAGCCATGGATCTGGTGATGAAAAAAGCAGGTGCCAGCTTAAAAAGAGATGCAGTTGATATAAGAATAATCAACGAAACCAGAGGCGGCAAAGCTACTTATGGAAACGGAATAATTGATTCCCAGGAGCAGGTGGGAGGATGGCCAAAATTGAAATCGGGAACTGCACCAACAGATATAGATGGCGATGGAATGCCGGACGCATGGGAAAAAACAAAAGGTTTGAATCCGGCTAAAGCAAATCCCAACGCTCATGATCTGGACAAAGGCTACACAAATCTTGAAGTTTACCTTAATGAACTTGTTGATGAGCAATCTGGAGTTGCAGCTGTTGATCCATCTCTTTACGATTATATTGTTGCTGCCGATGGTTCCGGAGATTTCAAGGCGGTACAGCAGGCGATCAATGCCGTGCCCGACTTCAGGAAGCAGAGGACAAGGATCTTTATTAAATCTGGCACTTATAAGGAGAAACTGGTACTACCGACTTCAAAGACAAATGTCACTTTTATTGGGGAAGAGAGGGATTCCACCATTCTCACCTATGATGATTTCGCTCAAAAGCTGAACTTATTTGGAGAAGAAGTGGGCACTACCGGCTCCACTTCTTTTTTTGTCTTCGGAGAAGGTTTTCATGCTGCCAATCTTACTTTTGAAAACAGTTCGGGACCCGTGGGACAGGCTGTGGCAGTAAGAGTGAACGGTGATAAGGTAATTTTTGACAACTGTAGATTTTTTGGGTTTCAGGATACACTTTATCCGCATGGCAGGAACAGCAGGCAGTACTACCGTAACTGCTACATAGAAGGTACTACAGATTTCATTTTTGGATGGTCTACCGCGGTCTTTGAAAACTGTGAGATTTATTCCAAAGATGGCGGACACTACATTACCGCAGCCTCGACTGAAGAAGGTGCAAAACATGGCTTTGTTTTCCTCGACTGTAAACTCACCGGGAATGCACCCAAAGAGAGCGTTTACCTCGGAAGACCCTGGAGACCTTTCGCCCAAACGGTTTTTATCAATACCGAAATGGGAGAGCATATCAAGAAGGAAGGTTGGCATAACTGGAATAAACCTCATGCCGAAGAAACTGTTTTTTATGCCGAATATAATAATTCCGGTCCGGGGTGGGTGCCTTCAGAAAGAGTAGACTGGGCAATAATGCTAACACCGGAATTAGCTAAAAAATATACTGTAGAATATATTCTTGGAGGATCTGATGACTGGAATCCTTCAGAGATCAAGAACTTTTAAATTATACTTAAGATGATCAATTCCCTAAAACCTAAAATCTATTTATTCTCCCTGGTCCTCGCCTTCAGCGCATGTAAAGGAACCGAAGAAAATAAACTTGCCACTACAACTCCGGTAGAGGAAGAGCAGAGATACTCCACCTGGATGGCCGATTCAGAAATCAAAAGAAACCCGGAAGGCTGGACGCTTGACTTTAATGAAAAGCCCAAATGGGAATACACCCATGGTCTTATCATGACTTCTATGGAGGCTCTCCACGATGCGACAGGTGAAGAAAAGTACCTGGATTATATTAAAAACTTTGCCGAATTCATGGTAAATGAGGAGGGAGAGATAAAAACCTATAAAAAATCTATATACAACATAGATCGTGTACAGGGAGGAAGATTCCTTGTAGGTCTTTATGAAGAAACCGGGGAGGAAAGATATAGGCTCGCCGTGGAGACTCTTAGAGATCAAATGAGAGAACACCCAAGAACATCTGAAGGTGGTTTTTGGCACAAAAAGGTTTATCCGCATCAAATCTGGCTTGACGGACTCTACATGGGGTCACCGTTTCTTGCACGTTATGCCGCCACTTTTGATGAGCCGGAGCTTTTTGATGATGTAGCTAAACAATTTGAACTGGTGAATAAATATCACTACAGCGAAGACAGCGGACTCTTCCATCACGGGTGGGATGAAAGTAAAGAGCAAAAATGGGCAGATCCCGAAACCGGGCTTTCCACAAACTACTGGGGAAGAAGTATTGGCTGGTTTAGCATGGCAATAGTAGACGTACTCGATTATTTTCCCAAAGATCATCCCAAGAGAGAAATGTTAGTAGAGACTGCTCAAAAGTTAGCCGAGGGGATTGTGAAATATCAGGATGAGACGGGAACCTGGTATCAGGTGATGGATCAGGGAGAGCGTGAGGGAAATTATTTGGAAGCATCAGCATCAAGCATGTTCGCCTATTTCCTGCTTAAAGGAGTCGATGAAGGATATCTTGATCCCAAGTTTAAAGATGCAGGAATCAAAGCCTATGAAGGGATTCTTGAGCAGTTCATTGAAGAAAATGAAGATGGGACAATCAGCCTTACCGATGTCAACGGAGTGGCAGGTTTAGGAGGAGATCCTTATCGTGACGGCTCGTATGAATACTACATCAATGAGATCATCAGAGATAACGATCCCAAGGGAGTTGGGCCATTTATTCTTGCTTCTCTGTATTACGAAGATCTTCAGAAATAACCATTAGAAACAATACTATGAAGTCAATATCGAAATATTTAGTTTTTTCTCTACTAATAGCCGCCTTCGGCTGCAAAGAGAATGGGAATAAAGAGGAACGCTTGATTCCTGAAGACACAACTGCCCAACCTCAAACCTATGCCGAAATATCTGTCAAAACAGGTGGCCAGTGGGAAGGCCGGGAATATGTAGGCGGCACTTTTGAAAATGTGCAGGAACTAACGCTACCACCAGAGCATACAGATCATTCCTACTACATTAGGTATGAAGGGCCGGGATGGGAGAACTCTCAGGTGGGATATCGCCTGTATCTCGACTGGAGAAATGCTATAGATGTCTTCGGAAAGAAAACGGACACCCTGGTGCTACCACAGGTGGGTCAGGATGGTTTTGATTCTTATCACGAGGAAGCTGCCTGGGGTATGGATATCCTAAAAGCCGGAAAATCTCTCGGAATCGGTAGCTACGGAAGGTTTATGAATGATTCTGTGGCGCATTTCAGAAATGTAGGCAACACCCGTGCACAGATCTCTAATTCTGAAGCTTCTTCGGAAGTGAGAATTGAATATTCAGACTGGGCAACAGGTACAGATACTGTAGATCTTACTACCATGCTTACTATCTTTCCGGAAGGACGTTTTACAAAGGCGACTTTAGATCTTTCAGAACCTCTTGAAGGACTGACTACGGGGATCGTAAAATTCGAAAATATCGAGCTGTTTCAGAAGCAAACTGAAGGAGGAGAGTGGGGCTATATCGCTACTTACGGGAATCAGACTCTTGTAAATGATCAGGATAAACTGGGAATGGCTTTGTTCTATAAAACCGGTGAAGTAAAAGAAGTGAAGGAAGGTCCGCATGACCACCTTGTGATCTTTAATGAAACCGCAGAACCTGTAACCTATTACTTCCTTGCAGCCTGGGAACAGGAACCTGGCGGAATCACAACAAAAGAGGCATTTATGAATGAAATTGATGAACATTTAAACAAACTTCAGGAGTCCGGAAAATTAGAAGAGTAAAAAAAAGACGAATCCTATTTTCAGAAGCAGATAATATAAACCTCTCAAAAAGGCGAAAAAACACATCATGAAAAGACAGTTTAGAACTTCCATTTTAATCTTCACAAGTTGTGTTCTTCTGCAATCTGTAAATACTCATGCACAGGATCAGGAGCCTTTCGTTTCCGATGTCTGGGTGGCCGATCAGGGGGATGGAACCTATAAAAATCCTATTCTGCATGCAGACTATTCAGACCCAGATGTGGTGAGAGTGGGCAGCGATTTCTACATGACTTCCTCTTCTTTTAATTCGGCGCCGGCCTTACCGATCTTACATTCCAAAGATCTGGTGAACTGGAAACTTATAGGTCATGCTTTGGATCGACAGGTGCCCGATGAACATTTCAGCTCCCCCCAGCATGGAAATGGAGTTTGGGCGCCTGCTTTCCGTTATCATGAGGGCGAGTATTATATCTATTGGGGAGATCCCGACTTCGGAATTTACATGGTAAAAACCAAAGATCCCGAAGGGGAGTGGGAAGAGCCTGTTCTTGTTGAAGCAGGAAAAGGACTTATTGATCCTGCGCCGCTGTGGGATGAAGATGGCAAAGCTTATTTATCACATGCCTTTGCAGGAAGCCGCGCAGGAATCAAAAGTATCCTTATAGTGAAACCTATGAATTGGGAAGGCACAAAAACTACCGGTGCCGGAAAGATCGTTTTTGATGGTCATGAAGATCATCCTACAGTTGAAGGAACAAAGTTCTACAAAAAGGATGGCTATTATTATATTTTCGCCCCTGCAGGCGGAGTTTCCACCGGCTGGCAGTTGATCCTGCGATCAAAGTATCCTTACGGGCCCTATGAAGAGCACATTTCCCTTGAGCAGGGGAGTACTAATATTAACGGCCCTCACCAGGGAGCGTGGATCGAACTTGAGAATGGTGAAGACTGGTTTATTCATTTTCAGGATAAGGAAGCTTACGGTCGCATAGTTCACCTGCAGCCTATGACCTGGAAGGACGGCTGGCCAACAATGGGAGAGGACAAGGATGGTGACGGCACAGGAGAACCGGTGCTTAGACATAAAAAGCCCAATGTTGATAAACAATATCCCGTACAAACGCCTAAAGATTCAGATGAATTTGACGGAAATGATATCGGACTTCAATGGCAGTGGCATGCGAATCCTGAAGCTACCTGGGCTTTTGCAAATCCGGCGAAAGGTCAGTTGCGTCTTTATACCCACTTACTCCCTGAAGATGCTAAAAATCTATGGGATGCACCCAACCTGTTGCTGCAGAAGTTTCCGGCACAGGAGTTTACTACTACAACCAAATTGACCTTCAACCCAAACGAAGATCTGGAGAATGAAAAAGCAGGGTTGATCGTAATGGGAAGATCTTACGCCTATGTGGCCTTGGAAAGCAGAAAGGATGGTATTTACATCGTTTTTGCTGAAGCTGAAAAGGCCGATGAAGGAAATCCGGAACAAAAGAAACAGCTGAAAAAACTATCAGGAACGGATATTTATTTCAGAGTAGAAGTAGATAAAAATGCACAGTGTACCTTCAGATATAGTGAAGACGGAAAGAAATTTACAGAAATTAAGGAAGATTTTACTGCCAGAGAAGGAAAATGGATAGGAGCCAAAGTTGGCTTATTTGCCACTAAAGAAAATCAAACCAATGATTCCGGGTATGCCGATTTTGACTGGTTTAGGTTTTTGAAGAAATAACACAAAAGCGCGATAAACGTGATGAAAAAAATAAATTTTAAGACCTTAGCTGCAGCGCTGTTCCTGGTTATTGGAACAGGTACTTTGAAGGCACAGGTGAGTCTGCAGGAGATGTATGAGGGACTCGAATTTGACATGCCACGTGTCAAAGAGACTTCATTTCCCGATTATTCCAGATCCATAACAGAGTTCGGAGCAAAGGCAGGAGGTACTTTTAAAAATACTGAGGCCTTTAAAAAGGCAATTTCTGAAGTAAATTCCAAAGGAGGTGGAAGAATAGAAATTCCCCGCGGAATCTGGTTAACGGGACCTATTGAATTGAAGAGCAATATCAATCTTCACCTCGAAGATGGTGCATTATTGCTGTTCAGCAGGGATTTCGACGATTATTCTCTAATCGAGACCAGTTTTGAAGGCCTGAACACAGTAAGAAATATTTCTCCCATTCATGCCAACCATGTAGAAAACATCGCCATCACCGGAAAAGGAACTATTGACGGGAACGGCGATGCTTGGAGACCTGTCAAAAAGGGCAAGATGACGGCTAATCAATGGAAGACCTTAGTGAATTCTGGCGGAGTGCTTTCTGAGGATGAGAAAATATGGTTTCCTTCAGAAGAGGCAAAACTTGGATATAAACTTTCCACAGATCAAAATGTTCCCGATCTGGAGGGGATAGAGGCACATCAAAAGGTGAAAGATTATCTTAGACCGGTTATGGTGAGTCTTGTCAACAGCAAGCGAATTCTTCTTGACGGGCCAACATTTCAAAATTCTCCTGCCTGGAATATTCATCCGCTTATGAGTGAAGATATCATTATTAGGAACATTAATGTCCGTAACCCCTGGTACTCACAGAACGGCGACGGACTGGATCTGGAATCCTGTAAAAATGTCCTTGTCTATAACAATACCTTTGATGTGGGTGATGATGCCATTTGTTTCAAGTCCGGCAAAAACAAAGATGGTAGAGACAGGGGAATGCCAACAGAGAATGTGGTAGTAAAGAACAATATAGTTTACCACGGGCACGGCGGAGTTGTGGTAGGTAGCGAGATGAGTGGCGGAGTAAGGAACGTACATATTTCAAACTGTACTTTTATGGGAACTGATGTTGGTCTTAGATTTAAAAGTACCCGCGGAAGGGGCGGAGTAGTGGAGAATATTTTTATTTCTAATATTGATATGCTCAACATTCCTACAGATGCTATTAGATTCAATCTTTTTTACGGCGGAAAAGCGCCTGTTCTTGATGATGATGAAGCTACTGTGGAGGAAACCCGTGATGAAACTCCAATGCCGGTTACTGTAGAAACTCCGTCGTTCAGGAATATAGTTATGAAGAACATCCGGGTAGTGGATTCCCAAAGAGCAGCATTTTTTATGGGTCTGCCCGAGATGAACGTGAAAAATATCAGGATCGAAAATTCTGTTTTGGAAGCAAAACAGGGAATAACCGCTATAGACGTGGATGGACTGGAGTTGATCAATGTAAAGGTGATCGCCGGAAATGATTCTGCCATCACTTTGTACAACACCAAAAATGTGGATGTAAAAGACTTTTCTTTTGCTGAAAACGGTAAAACTCCGGTGCGGGTTCTTGGAACCTTATCCAAAAATGTGAAATTTGAAAAGGAAGATTTTTCTGCTGCTGGTGAGCAGATCGAGCAGGATAAAAAGCTTTCTAAAAACGCAGTAATACTTCAGTAATATGAGCTTCAAATCTTTAATTCTCATTTTTTCGGCGCTTGCAGTTTTTTCGTTTCAGAAGAAAGAAGTGACGAAAGTTTATCTCATAGGAGATTCCACCATGGCCGATTACAGTGGCGATTATGATCCCGATAAGGACTACATGAAAACCCGTTATCCCATAATGGGATGGGGTCAGGTGTTTCAGGAAATAATGAAGAAAAAGAACCTGAAACCTTTGTCACATATAATAAAAACAGATTCTGTAGTAATTGATAACAGAGCTCGCGGAGGCCGTAGCACCCGCACCTTTTTTGAGGAAGGGAGATGGTCTTCGGTTTATGAAGGTCTTCAAAAAGGAGATCTGGTGTTGATGCAATTCGGACACAATGATGCCGCCGAAGACAAAACTGAACGCTATGTAACTGTTGAAGGATACAAAGAATACCTGCGGCTTTATGTGAACCAGACCCGTCAAAAAGGTGGAATTCCGGTAATTCTGACTCCTGTGAACCGCAATTATCCCTGGGAAGAGGGCAAGCTGCAGAATGTACATCGAGATTATTACATGGCTGCTGTAGAGGTTGCAGAGGAGCTGGATGTATATCTAATTGACCTTACACAACGCTCTATGGATCATTTTACTGAAAAAGGTAAAGAGTACGTGACCGAAAATTATTTCATGAATTTCGGCCCCGGCTTGTATGAAGCCTATCCTGAAGGCAGCAGCGATAATACCCATTTTCAACCGGCGGGTGCTAAGGCAGTGGCGCAGTTGGTTTATGAGGGGCTGGCAGATCTAAAAAACCAGAAGCAAAAAAAGGAGTCTCAAAAATGACATTTTAGAAGCCAAATATTTTTACTATGTTCTGTAGGATTTTAACGCTTGAGAAAACCTTTTCGCTGAAAAAATCCTATATTTGTGTAATCGATTGCACAAATGAAAATCCCGCAGGGGGTGCGGCAGGAAGTCATACCGTCAGCACCTTAGATTAAAATAAAGTAGAATAGCAAAAACACATCTAAATGACAAAATCAGAATTACGTTACGCACATCATCCAAATGATGTAAAAAGATATACTACCCAGGAGTTAAGAGAACATTTTTTAATTCCTGACCTCTTCAAAAATGACGAGATCAACCTTACCTATTCCATGTATGACAGATTCATTGTAGGTGGAGCTTTTCCTGTAAATAAGGATCTGAAACTGGAAACCATTGATGATCTAAAGGCCGAAAATTTCCTGGATCGCAGGGAACTGGGAGTGATCAATGTAGGAGGTACCGGTGTTGTAGAAGTCGATGGAAAAGAATTCGAATTAGCGCATAAAGAAGCGCTCTATGTTGGAAAAGGAACCAAAAATGTCATTTTTAAGAAGTCAGGCGGAGAGCAGCCAATATTTTATCTTAATTCCGCTCCGGCTCATAAAGAATGCCCTACTAAGAAAGTAGGAAAAGAAGATGCTGAAGTAGTTCATCTTGGAGATGAAAAATATGCGAATAAGCGTATTTTGAATAAACTTATTGTGAACAGCATAGTGGAAACCTGTCAGTTACAGATGGGAATGACCGAACTTGTAGAGGGAAATATATGGAACACCATGCCTCCTCATACACATGCCCGCAGAATGGAAGCTTATTTCTATTTCGATCTTGAAGAGGGACAAACCATCAGCCACTTCATGGGTCAGCCAGATGAAACAAGGCACATCTTTATGAAGAACCATCAGGCAGTACTATCTCCGGAATGGTCTATCCACGCCGGCGCCGGAACTTCAAATTATACTTTTATCTGGGGAATGGCAGGTGAGAATCTGGACTACGGAGATATGGATAAAGTTGATCCCGATAACCTCAAGTAATTATGAAATTATTCGATCTAACCGGAAAAACGGCATTGGTTACAGGATGTAACCGCGGAATAGGCTTCGCAATGGCCCAGGGTCTTGCGGAAGCAGGCGCAGACATCATCGGAGTTTCTACCAGCTTAAAGGCAGAAGGTTCAGAAATAGGAAAAGCAGTTCAGGCTGCCGGAAGAAAATTCTCTGCCTATCAGTGTGATTTTTCAGACAGAAAAAGTCTTTACGCTTTTATCGAAAAAGTAAAATCTGAAAATCCTACCATAGATATCCTGGTGAACAACGCCGGAACCATCATGAGGAAACCTGTCGCCGAACATCCTGATGAGTATTGGGATAAGGTGATAGAGGTGAATCAGAATTCCCAGTTCATTTTGACCCGGGAGATCGGGAAAGAAATGATCAAAAGAGGAAGTGGGAAAATTATTTTTACAGCGTCCCTTCTCACTTTTCAGGGTGGAATCACGGTGCCTGGCTACGCCGCTTCTAAAGGTGCCGTGGGGCAACTCGTGAAGGCTTTCTCAAATGAATGGGCTTCAAAAGGGGTGCAGATCAATGCAATTGCGCCTGGCTATATTGCTACAGATAATACAGCAGCCTTGCGGGAAGATGAGGACAGAAGCACTTCGATCCTGGCGAGAATTCCTGCAGGAAGATGGGGGAAACCCGAAGATTTTAAAGGACCTGTTGTTTTCCTTGCTTCAAAAGCCAGTGATTACATGAATGGATCTATTGTTTTGGTAGATGGTGGCTGGATGGGCCGCTAATACCTTGAAATTGATAAATATTAAAGAATGAAACCCAATAAATTTATAACAGATGATTTTTTGCTTTACAGTCAGCAGGCAAAAGATCTCTACAACAACTTCGCTAAGGAACAGCCTATCATTGATTACCATAATCACCTTTCTCCCAAAGAGATCGCCGAAGACAGGCAGTTTGACAATATTACCCAGGTATGGATCGCCGGCGATCACTATAAGTGGCGTGCGATGCGCACCATGGGTGTGGATGAAAAATATATTACCGGTGATGCTTCAGACAAGGAGAAGTTTCTGGCCTGGGCGAAAACGGTGCCTCACACGCTTCGAAATCCGCTGTTCCACTGGACACATCTGGAGCTTCAGAGGTACTTCGGAATTGATGAACTTCTAAATGAGGAATCAGCCGAAAGGATCTACGACGCTGTCAATGAAAAACTAAGACAACCGGAATATTCCTGCCGCGGACTTCTCAAGAAAATGGGAGTGGAGACGCTTTGTACTACCGAAGACCCTCTTGATACTCTCGAATATCACAGGCAATTATCAGATAGTGACTTCGGAATTAAAGTGAGTACAGCTTTTCGTCCCGATAAAGCGGTTCTTATTGAATCTCCTTCCTATAATTCATATGTAGATCAACTGGCAGAAGTTGCTGAAACTTCAATAGGTACTTATAAGGACCTTCAGAATGCTTTGCGACAAAGAATTGAATTTTTCCACGAGAATGGCTGCAGATTGTGTGACCACGGATTGAATGCAATTTCATTTGAAGAGTTTACAGAAACCGAAATAGAATCTATCTTTTCAAAAAAGAGAAATGGAGAGGAAATTTCAGAGCTGGAGGCAAGGAAATTCATTACCTCAATTCTGTTATTCCTAAGCGAGACCTATCATGAGTTTGGCTGGGTTCAACAATTCCACCTTGGCGCTTTAAGGAACAACAACAAGCGTATGCTTGAAAAGCTGGGGCCAGACACCGGCTGGGATTCCATTGGAGATTACGCTCAGGCCGAAAAAATATCTCAGTACCTCAATCATCTTGACGGGAAAGACAAACTTACCAAGACAATTTTGTACAACCTGAATCCGGCAGATAATGCTGTTTTTGCAAGTATGATAGGGAATTTTAATGACGGTAGTATCAAAGGTAAGGTCCAGTTCGGATCGGGCTGGTGGTTCCTTGATCAAAAGCAGGGGATCCTAGATCAACTGGACGCACTGTCGAATATGGGACTGGTTAGTGTCTTTATCGGGATGTTGACCGACTCGAGAAGCTTCCTGTCTTTTCCGCGTCACGAGTACTTCCGCAGAGTTTTATGTAACTTGTTTGGCGAGGAAATGGCAAAAGGAGAATTACCCGATGATATGGAGCTGGTAGGGCAGACTATTACTAACATTAGTTATAAAAACGCAAAAGAATATTTTGATTTTTAAAACAGCTTAAGCCTTAAACTCACAAGGCTTTATTGCTGAAATATGGATTTATTTAAACAAGGAATTATGAAAAAAGTAGTGACTTTTGGTGAAATAATGTTACGTCTGGCTCCGCAGGAACATCTGCGGTTTTCGCAGGCAACAAGCTTTGATGTAGTTTACGGGGGTGGAGAATCTAATGTAGCGGTGTCTCTGGCCAATTATGGTGTGCCGGTTGATTTCGTTACCCGTTTACCTAAAAATGACATTGGGGAATGCGCACTTATGGAAATGCGTAAGAGAAACGTAGGTACAGATAAGATCATTTTTGGAGGAGATCGTCTTGGGATATATTTTCTTGAAACCGGGGCAGTGAGCCGCGGAAGTAAAGTAGTTTATGACCGCGCTCATTCGGCCATGTCCGAGATTGAAAAAGGAATGGTGGACTGGGATGAGGTTTTTGATGGAGCAGGTTGGTTCCACTGGACAGGGATAACCCCTGCAATTTCACAGGGAGCAGCCGATGCCTGCCTTGAAGCTGTAAAAGCTGCAAGTGCAAAGGGAATTACAATTTCAACAGACCTTAACTACCGCGCTAAGCTTTGGAAATACGGAGTAGAGCCGGAAGCAATTATGACCGAGCTTACTTCTTATTGTGACATTATCCTCGGAAATGAAGAAGATGCAGAAAAGCACTTCGGAATCAAACCTGAAGGTCTTGATATTACTACTCAGGGACAGCACGTTAAAGCTGAAGCTTTCCTTTCTGTTTGTCAGCAAATGATGGAAAAGTTCCCGAATGCAAAGAAAGTTATTACTACCCTTAGAGGATCACTTTCAGCTTCTCACAACACTTGGGCCGGAGTACTTTACGATGGAGAAACCATGTTCAAATCTCCGGAGTACAATATTACGCACATTGTGGACAGAGTAGGAGGGGGAGATTCCTTCATGGCCGGATTGATCTACGGATTGTTGAAATATCCTGAAGATGATCAAAACGCATTGAACTTTGCAGTAGCCGCATCAGCATTGAAACATACCATCAAAGGTGATGCAAACCTGGTGACTATAGATGAGGTTAAAAAATTAATGGGCGGGGACGCTTCAGGCCGTGTAGCCCGATAAAAATATAAGTTATGGCTCAATATTCAAGAATAGAAGTAGCATCTGTAATGAAAGAGCAAGGGATGGTTCCCTTGTTCTTCCACTCTGATGTTGAACTGGGGAAAAAGCTACTCAAAGCCTGTTATGACGGTGGTGGACGTCTTTTAGAATTCACCAGCCGCGGAGATTTTGCTTTCGAGGTTTTTGGAGAACTTAATAAATATGCGATAAAAGAACTTCCGGGAATGATCATGGGAGTTGGATCTGTAACCGATGCTGCAGCTGCATCTTTATATATGCAGTTGGGAGCAAATTTCATCGTTACTCCGGTTCTAAGGGAGGATATCGCAATTGTTTGTAACCGCCGCAAGGTACTTTGGTCTCCCGGCTGCGGATCTCTTACCGAGATTGCACGTGCCGAGGAACTTGGTTGCGAAATAGTAAAGCTGTTTCCCGGTGGAACATACGGTCCCGGCTTTGTAAAGGGGATCAAAGGACCTCAACCCTGGACCAGTGTGATGCCTACAGGAGGAGTTTCTCCTACAGAAGATAACCTGAAAGGCTGGTTTGATGCCGGTGTAACCTGTGTTGGGATGGGATCAAACCTAATTTCCAAAGAGGTTATTGCAAACAAAGACTATGAAGGTCTTGAGAATAAGGTAAGAGAGACTCTCGACCTGATCAATAGGCTTAGAAGATAGATTTCAAACAGAGAACTACGGGTGCTTTTACCCGTAGTTTTTTATATGGTTCACATGCAGGAAGAAGCTTCAGAAAAGAAAAAAACTGTCACCTTTGGTGAGGTTTTAATGCGTTTATCCCCGTCTGATAACCGGAAGCTTTTGCAGGCAACACAAATGGACTTTTTCTTTGGCGGGACAGAGATGAACGTCGCAGCTTCCCTGGCACACATGGGCATAGAAGTACAGCATGTGACCAATGTCTCCAATGACATTGTAGGTGAGGCCGCCATATCTACCCTTAGGAAATATGGGATTGGAATCTCTGCTGTCAAAAAGGTGAATTATTCCCTGGGATTATATTTTCTGGAAGTTGGTTCTGCCATGCGCTCCAGCCAGATCGCATACAATCGCCTGAATAGTTCTTTTGCCAATATTACTCCCGATCAGGTTGACTGGGAGAAGATCCTGAGTGACGCTGCATTTTTTCACTGGAGTGGAATTTCCCCGGGAGTTTCAGAAGGAGCTTATCAAACCCTTAAGGCAGGTCTGGAAATTGCCCGTGAAAAAGGTGTTATTGTAACGGCCGATCCTGCCTACAGAAGTAATCTCTGGAAGTACGGCAGAAGCAGTCACGATGTTTTGAAAGAATTTATTTCCCTATCTACAATTTTTGTGGGTGGAGTAAATGAGATCAATGAGATCCTGGAAACGGAATTTTCTGCAGATGAAGAAGGTTTTATAGAAGCGAGCCGGGCTTTGATTGCAGAATTTCCTTCAGTAAAAAAAGTATTTGACAAAGTTCGCACCAGCGTAAATGCTTCGTGGCAAAAGATCTATGGTAGGGCCTGGAATGGAGGAAAGTATCTCGAAACCAGTGAACTGGAGATAACCAGTGTAGTGGATCGTATTGGAACCGGAGATGCTTTTGCAGCAGGTTTGCTATATGGTTTACAGCACTTTGATGATCAGGAAGCACTCAATTTCGCCAATGCAGCCTGTGCCCTGAAGCATACTCACGTGGGCGATGTGAACCTGGTGAGCGTAGAGGAAGTCCTCGAGGTGGCGAAAGGAAAAACGGATGGAAGAATTAAAAGATAATATCTAATGGTTACAATACAGTGCCTGAGATATTAGCAGATTATCAATAGTAAATAATGAAGATCCTTAAAATAAATAATAGAATTCGTTTTGGCTTTATTCTTATTCTGTTGCTGGTAGTAACAGGATGTGAGAAGGAAAACGATGTAAAAGAGATTAAACTGGGCCATGGCCTGGATACCTCTCACCCTGTTCACAAAGCCATGGCCTATATGGCCGACCGTTTATATGAAAAATCGGGAGGGACAATGACCATAGATATTTATCCAAATCAGCAATTAGGCTCAGAAAGGGAATGCCTCGAACTCCTGCAAATTGGCAGTCTTGGAATGACCAAGGTTTCTACGGGAGTTCTGGAAAATTTTGTTCCCAGCCTGCAACTTTTCGGATTGCCTTTTCTGTTTCGGGACCGGGAACATCGTTTTGAGGTCCTGGAAGGAGAAATAGGAGAGAATTTCCTGAACAAAAGTATCGACAAAAGGCTTAAAGGACTCACTTTTTACGATGCTGGTAGCAGAAGTTTTTACAGTAAAGTTCCGGTAGAAACTCCTGATGATCTTAAAGGATTGAAACTGCGGGTTATGGAAAGTAATACTGCCATTAATATGGTAAAACATCTGGGCGGGTCCCCTACACCCATTGCCTGGGGAGAACTTTACACAGCCCTGCAGCAGGGAATCGTAGATGGCGCGGAAAATAATCTGCCCAGCTTTTATCTTTCCCGACACTACGAAGTTTGTAAATACTTTGTAGTTGATGAACACACTGCACTTCCCGATGAGTTATTGATAAGTACTCTTATCTGGAATGACCTTTCCCCGCAACAGCAAAAATGGTTAAAAGAAGCTGCTATGGAGTCTTCGGAATATCAAAAAACGATCTGGAGAGAGGCAGAGCTGGAAGCCATGGAAGAGATCCAAAAAGCAGGGGTGCAGGTTATATATCCTGAAAAAGAACTTTTTAGGGAAAAAGTCCAACCTATGTATGAGCAATTTTCTCAAGATCCTGAGATGAAACAATTAATTGAGGCCATCCAGGAAATTAAATAATGATTATGAGAAAGAAAATTGACAGAGTTTTAGGAAACTTCCTTGTAGTACTTCTTACTCTCATGGTCTTGGCTGTGTTGTGGCAGATCTTTTCGAGATATGTAATGAATTCTCCCAGTTCCTTTACCGAGGAGCTTGCGAGATACCTCTTTATCTGGATAGGGATTTTGGGGGCAGCATATGCTTCAGGGCAACAAACACATCTGGCCATAGATATTTTACCTCCAAAGCTCAATCCCACTAATAGAATAAGACTGCGAATTTTTATAAATATTCTTATCATCTTATTCAGCCTTACCGTACTGGTTATTGGAGGAGGAAATCTGGTATATGTAAATGATTTGTTGGGTCAATCCTCAGCAGCTCTGGGAGTGCCCCTATCATGGGTCTACAGCATTGTTCCTGTAAGCGGCTTACTGGTAATTTATTATAAAGTACACGAAATTATTCATTCAAAAACATATTTAGTATGATGTCAGAGGTATTAATATTAGTACTTTCCTTTGTGATACTATTGGCGATTGGAGTTCCTGTTGCCTGGTCCATCGGGATTTCATGTGTACTCACTATCCTGGCATCTATAGATACACTTGCGGCTTTTACCACTGTTTCACAGCGTATGGCCACGGGACTGGATAGCTTTTCCTTACTCGCTATTCCCCTGTTCATTCTGGCAGGACAAATAATGAATCAGGGAGGGATTGCACACAGGCTCATTGCCTTTGCCAAAGCCCTTATGGGGGCCTTACCGGGTGGATTGATCTATGTAAACGTAGTTGCGGCAATGTTGTTTGGTGCTATTGCAGGATCTGCTGTGGCTGCTACCTCTGCTATGGGTGGAATTCTTGGCCCGGCTATGGAAAAGGAAGGATATTCCAAAGAATTTGGTGCGGCTGTTAACATTACATCTTCAACCACAGGTCTGGTGATTCCACCGTCTAATGTGCTCATCGTTTATTCCCTTGCCAGTGGCGGTGTGTCCATTGCCTCATTATTCCTGGCGGGCTATCTTCCTGGTATTCTTATGGGACTCGCCTTAATGCTGGTAGCAGCAGTTTGGATCAAAAAGAAAAAGTATCCTGCCGGCGAGCCTGCCAATATTAAGCATATCGGGATTACTTTCTTACATGCTTTTCCAAGTTTATTGTTGTTGGTTATAGTTATTGGAGGAATTGTGACGGGAATATTCACAGCGACAGAGGCTTCAGGAATTGCTGTTCTGTACTGTCTAATCCTGTCCTTTATCAACAGGGAATTAAAAGTAGGGGATCTTCATGGTGTATTTTTGAGCTCTGTCGGAACAACGGCGATTGTAATGTTACTTATTGCAACTTCTATGAGCATGTCATGGGTAATGTCCTATGAAAATATTCCGCAGGCAGTAAGTGATGCCTTGTTAGGCCTTAGTGACAACATTTTTGTCATTCTGCTCATCATAAACCTTTTACTGTTGTTTGTGGGAACATTTATGGACATGACCCCCGCAGTTTTGATTTTCACACCCATCTTCCTGCCTGTGGTTACTGCATTAGGTGTTGACCCGGTACATTTCGGAATTATGATGGTAATGAATTTATGTGTGGGATTATGTACTCCTCCTGTAGGTTCGGTGCTTTTTATTGGTGTTAGTGTGGCAAGAACAAGTATTCATAAGGTGATAAAACCGCTGATGCCGCTGTACGTGGCAATGTTCATTGTCCTGCTGCTCGTCACCTTCGTGCCGGAAATCTCACTATGGTTACCACAATTGTTTGAATAGAATTTAGGAATAAGAAAAAACAAAATGGAAAGATTAAATAGAAAAACCGCGGGAATAACTTCAGAACTTCCTATAAAAGTCATTCAGTTTGGAGAAGGAAACTTTTTACGGGCATTTGTTGACTACCTTATTGACAAATTGAACAGTGAAGCCGATTTAAATGCCGGGGTTGCTGTAGTGCAACCAATAGACGCCGGACTTGTTGATATGCTTAATGAGCAGGACGGGCTGTATAACCTGTTTATGAGAGGCGTTAAAGGCGGAAAGGAGATCCAGGAGAAAAGAACCATTAGCTGTATTCAAAAGTCCCTTAATCCTTATAAAGATTATTCTGAATATTTGAAACTAGCTACCCAAGAAGAGCTGCAATTTCTTATTTCTAACACTACTGAAGCAGGAATTGCTTTTGATGCAAATGATAAGCTTGATAAAACGCCGCACAACAGTTTTCCGGCAAAGGTTACGGCCCTTCTTTATAATAGATATCAGCACTTCAATGGAGCCGCTAATAAAGGATTAACTATCATCCCTTGCGAGCTTATAAACTACAACGCAGATAATCTTAAAAAGATCATTTTGCAGTATGTGGATCTTTGGAAACTGGAGAATGAATTTAAAGTTTGGATAGAGGAGCATAATAGCTTTCACAACACCCTTGTGGACCGGATCGTTCCCGGCTATCCAAGGGCTGAAATTGATGAATACCAAAGTCAGCTGGAATATGAAGATAAACTTATCGTTACCGCCGAAGTATTTCTGCTGTGGGTGATCGAAGGAGGGGAAGCTTTAAAAGCGAAACTACCTTTCGATAAAATAGATGAGAATGTCCTTATCGTGAAAGACATTCAGCCGTACCGAACGAGGAAAGTGAGAATACTCAATGGTGCCCACACTACGATGGTGCCCTTTGCCCTCCTTAGCGGAAAAGAAACTGTGAAGGAAACAGTAGATGATAAGTTCACAGGAAAGTTCGTCAAAAATGCCATTTTTGAAGAGATAAATCCTACGCTTGATCTTGCGGAAGAAGAGTTAAGTTCTTTTGCTTCAGAAGTGCTGGACCGCTTCAGGAATCCTTTTATTAAACATCAGCTGGCAAGTATCGCTCTTAACTCGATCTCAAAGTTTAAAGTGAGGGTGCTGCCGAGTTTGCTTGAATACCAGGAAAGAAAATCAGCTTTGCCGTCGCGACTCACTTTCGCCTTTGCCTGTTTGATCAGGTTCTACAAGGGAGAGTGGAAAGGAAAAGAATTGCCTGTTCAGGATGATCAACAGATCATTGATTTCTTCAGCGAAGTCTGGAAGAAGGAGAATCTTGAGGATTTGACTGAAGAAGTATTAAGGAAAGAAGACTATTGGGGGCAGGATCTAACAGCTGTTCCGCAGTTAAAAGATCAGATAGTGACCGCACTTGAAGAACTTGAAAAAAAAGGCGTGGAAGAAGGATACAGATCTTTCCATGAAAAGATAAATGTGAAAAGCTAAAGAAGATGGAGACGAAAATAATTAAAGTTCATCCCGAAGATAACGTGGCGGTTGCCCTTGCAGACCTGTGGAAGGATGAAACGCTACATATAAATAATTCAGAAATTAAGGTCATTACCGATGTTGCTGCCAAGCATAAGATAAGTCTGGTAGACCTGAATGAGGGAGCTAAGATCTATATGTATGGTGTTTTGGTAGGAAAAGCTACTGTGCCCGTAAAAAGAGGGGAAGTGCTAACAGTGGACAATGTGAAGCATCAGGCTGCGCAGGCAGATAAGAAAACTGAAACCACAGGCTGGAATGCACCAGATGTCAGCAAATGGAAAGACAGGACATTTAACGGTTATCACCGTCCCGACGGACAGGTGGGAACCAAAAATGTCTGGTTGTTTTTTCCCCTGGTCTTTTGTGAGAACAGGAATATTGAGGTGCTGAAAGAGGTTTTTGAGAAGGAGCTTTCTTTTAAAAAGATGTCGAGAGAACGCCTGTTGCTACGGCGATTGATCCAGGGAGAGGATGCCGCAGAAACCCTCGTACAGGAAGAAGAAAATTCGGAGATCTTTGATAATATAGAAGTGAAATTTATTACCCACCAGGGCGGTTGTGGAGGTATAAGACAGGATTCAGCTTCTCTTGCGAGGTTGCTGGCGGGATATGTCAATAATCCAAACGTGGCGGGAGCAACTGTTCTTAGCCTGGGCTGCCAGAATCTTCAGATCGATATTTTCAAAAAGGCACTTGAAAGAATTAATCCCGACATACAAAAGCCTGTACTGCTTTTTGAACAGCAGCAGTTAGGAACTGTAGAGGAAATGATGAATAAGATCATTAGCGAATCATACAGCGGTATCAAGAAGGCCAACGAGATCCCGAGGAAGCCGGCTCCGATTTCAAAGCTTAAATTAGGTTTGGAATGTGGAGGATCTGACGGTTTCTCCGGAATTTCGGCAAACCCGGCTCTTGGTTATGCTTCAGATCTCTTATCGGCATTGGGAGGTTCTCCCATACTTTCAGAATTTCCTGAATTATGTGGTATTGAGCAGGAATTGATCAATAGATGTGTAACTGATGAGCTCGCTGAAAGATTTCTTGAATTGTCACGAGCCTATGAGAAGTCGGCCATAGAGGCAGGTTCGGGCTTTGATATGAACCCTTCGCCGGGGAATATTAAGGATGGTCTGATTACAGATGCCATGAAATCGGCCGGAGCTGCTAAAAAAGGAGGGACATCTCCAATCCAGGATGTGCTGGATTATGGAGATTACGTTACCAAACCAGGACTTAATCTCTTATGCACCCCCGGAAACGACGTGGAAAGCACAACGGCAATGGTGGGAGCAGGAGCAAACCTTGTGGTTTTCACTACAGGTTTGGGCACCCCAACAGGTAACCCTATAGCACCGGTTGTAAAAGTTTCTTCAAATACTACTCTCGCCCGCAGAATGCCGGATATTATTGATCTCGATGCAGGAGGGGTGATCAAGGCTGAAAAAACCATAGAGGAAATGGGGGAGGAGATCCTTGAGTTTCTTATCGGCGTGGCAAACGGCGATATTACTACCAAAGCAGACGAGCTAAATCAGGATGATTTTATACCGTGGAAAAGAGGGGTGTCTTTATAAGACTCCTTTTTTTCACTTTCGGAGAAATTATTTGACCGCCAGTTTCCGAAGGCTTCTGTCTGAGGAATTTCTCACCATAAGTTCAGGAGAAAGTACCACTTTCTTCTCAATAGTGAGTTTTTGAGTGCTGTCGACCTGTTCTAAAAACACCTGCGCGGCAATCTTACCCATACGTAAGGGAGTTTGATCTACAGAGGTTATGGGCATTTCCATGTACTTGGTAAAGGGTTCATTACTAAAACCTGAAATACAAAAATCTTCTGGGATATTTACACCTAACTTTTTCAGTTCCTGAATAGCTCCCAAAGCTGTGTAATCACTTGCAGAAAACACTGCATCGGGTTTTTCTTTTAACTCCCACATTTTAGCTGCTGCAGCAGAGCCAGATTCAACACTACTGAGTGTTGTGAAGACATGGTCTGGGTTTGGTTTCATTCCATTGTCTTCAAGAGCTTTAATATAGCCTCCATATCGATTTTTGTAGATTTCAAGATTAAGATCTCCGGCAAAATGTGCAATTCTTTTGCAGCCCTGAGATATAAGGTGTTCTGTTGCCATATATCCTGCTTTGAAGTCGTCAATTACAACAGAGCTCACTCCGGGCACATCCAGCTTCCTGTCAAAGAAGATAAGAGATTTCCCTTCCTCCAGTACTTTTTTGAAATGATCAATATTGTTAGTGGACTTCGAGATAGACATGAAAATACCGTCTACCTGCGTGTTGAGGAGCGTGTTTATCTGTTCCACTTCGGTCTCCATTTGCTCATGTGTCTGGCAAATGATCACGTGATATCCATGCGGCCCCAGCTCCTCTTCAATACCTCTAATGATAGAAGAGAAAAAGTTGCGGTTGATGTAAGGCACTATTATTCCGACATTTTTGCTTTTTCCACTTTTCAATGCCTGTGCAAGCCGGTTTTGCTTGTAGTTCATCTCCTTTGCTGCTGCAAAGACAAGTTCGCGCGTTTTGCTGCTAATCTTGGGATTGTTGTTCAGTGCCCTGGATACTGTAGCAGCACTTATATTTAATTTTTTTGAAATGTCGTAAATGGTGACTTTACCGTTTTCTTTCATGAGAAGTGAATACTGACTATGCAACAAATTGCATAACAAAGATATTAAAAATTGTCACTTTCAATGGATAAAACATTTTAAAAATGGCTTATATCCTGCAAAATTTGGAAATTTTGGTAAATGGGATAAGATTTTCCTTTTTCAGATGTAAATTTTCCTGTTCAAATGGCCTGAAAAGCACAATAATTTCTCTATTTTAGTGCAATCGATTACAGCGAAAGGTGGAATGTAATCTGGAAAAGATGATTTAATAACATGAAATATAGAGAACTACTAATGAGGAATTCCTTTAGACTGATCACAGGATTATTTTTAGCGCTACTCATCCTGTCTTGTAAAAACCAAAGCGAATCTGTAGAGAACAATGAAGAGGTAGTTCAGGCTACAGGTTTTGATGATCCATGGAAACGGGCAGATGAAATTGTAAAGAGTATCCAAATTCCTGAATTCCATGACCGGGTAATTAATGTAGTGGATTATGGTGCTACTGCCGACAGAACCTCCACTGGTTTAACTGCTTTTAACAAGGCTATCGAAGCATGTGCCGAAGCGGGTGGTGGTAAAGTCCTGGTGCCAAAAGGAATTTATTTAACCGGTCCAATTCATCTAAAAAGCAATGTTAATCTTCATTTAGAAGAAGGGGCTGAGGTGAAATTTTCCACCAATGAAAAAGATTATCTGCCGGTAGTACATACTTCTTTTGAAGGAATGGAATTCATGAATTATTCTCCTTTGATCTACGCCTATCAGCAGAAGAATATTGCCGTAACAGGGAAAGGAACTTTTAACGGGCAGGCGGGGAAAGAAAACTGGTGGCCATGGAAAGGTCAGGAGGAATACGGTTATAAAGAAGGGGGAGTACAGCAGCATGATGCTCACAACCTGCCTCGCCTAAGTGAGATGGTGGAGAAAGGTACTCCGGTATCAGACCGTGTTTTTGGAGATGGACATCAATTCCGTCCCGCTTTTTTTCAGCCTTTCGAATGTGAAAATGTTCTTATCCAAGGAGTCACATTTGTGAATGCACCATTTTGGGTAATGCATCCCGTAAAATCCAACTATGTAACAGTGAAGGATGTTAACGTAATTAGTCACGGGCCTAACAATGATGGTTGTAACCCCGAATACAGCAAAAATGTTCATATTACCGGATGTATGTTTGACACCGGTGATGACTGTATCGCTATTAAATCGGGTCGTGATAATGATGGAAGACGTGTCGGGATAAGCAGTGAAAATATAGTTATTGAGAACTGCACCATGAAAGAGGGACACGGCGGAGTTGTGATGGGCAGTGAAATTTCCGGCGGCGTAAGAAATGTTTTTGTTCGGAATAATACCATGAGCAGCCCAAACCTCGACCGGGCGATCAGGATCAAGACCAATACCAGAAGAGGTGGAACTATTGAGAACATTTATGTCAAAGATCTTGAGGTAGGTCAGGTGAAAGAAGCCGTTTTAAGAATTAATACCCATTATGCTATTTATGATAACCAGGAAGGGGAATTTATGCCGGTGATACGGAATATTTTTCTCGAAAATGTAAACGTAGAAGATGGCGGAAAATACGGGATCTTAATTAAAGGAAGGGAAGAGTCTCCCGTTAAAAACGTGCAGCTCAAAAACGTGACGATCAAGAGTACAGAGATTCCGCTAAGCGTTGAGCATAGTGATCCAATTATATTTGAGAATACAACCATAAACGGCAAGGAATATTAAACCGGAATCATTGTTTGGTTCATCGTGTAATCCGGTTTGTTCGGTCCAGTCAACTAAAAATTAGTATTAGTGAAATCTCATCACCTTCTTTTTATTCTTGTTTCCTGCTTCTCTTTTCAGTTATTGGCTCAGGTGAGGGAGGTAAAGCCCTATTCCATTGCTACCACTTATGAAAAGCTAAAAAAGGAATATCCTTTCATTTCTCCTGTAACATCACGGATTTCAGAAGGAATAAATGCTTCGGAAGATGTAGTTTATAAAAGAACTGCGAAAAAGGATCTGACTGTAGATGTTTATGTGCCGAAGGCTGAAAAAGGGGAAAAATTCGCCGCAGTTTTGTTGATCCATGGTGGTGGCTGGCTTACCGGAAGCAAAGAAAATTTGCGGCCACTGGCGCAACAGCTAGCTGCAGAAGGTTATGTCACGGTTACCGCCGCTTACCGCCTGGGTACGGAGGCTGTGTATCCGGCAGGGGTTATTGACGTCAAAGATGCCTTGAAATGGATGAAGGAAAATGCAGATCAGTACCAGATAAATCCTGAAAAGATCGCGGTTTTAGGAGCTTCGGCAGGAGCACAGCTCGCAACTTTAATTGGTGTAACCCCTGATTCAGATAATTTTCAATCCAAGAAATCTGAATTTTCAGATGAGGTGCAGGCAATCATCAACATTGATGGAATTGTCTCTTTCATTCATCCCGATGCTGAAGAGGGCTGGATGGCTGCAACCTGGCTGGGTGGCACAAAAGCCGAGAAATTTGAAATCTGGAAGCAAGCTTCACCACTGGAATATGTAGATGGGAATACACCTCCCACTTTATTTATCAACAGTTCCTATCCGCGATTTCATGCGGGTAGGGATGACATGGTAAAGATCCTTAATGAAAACCAGATCTATCACGAGATCCATACTATAGATAAAACGCCTCACGCCTTTTGGCTCGTTCATCCGTGGTTTGATGAAACTGTGAGATTGACGACCAACTTTCTCGACAGGATCTTCAAAAATTCTTCTTCAGCAAGAGACGTTTACAGAGAAATTACGGTTGCAAAAGATGGTACTGCAGATTTCAGTAGCATTCAGGAAGCAATAAACTCTACGCGTGATCTTGGTCCTGGGGAAGTGGTGATCAGGATCAAAGCCGGTACTTATAATGAGAAACTGGAGATTCCTTCCTGGAAAAGGCAGCTAACGCTCATTGGGGAAGACCGAAAGAATACGATTATTACAAACAACGATTTTTCAGGGAAGATCGATCCGGCAACAGGAAAAGAGTTTTCAACTTTCATGTCCTATACAGTTTTAGTGAGAGGAAATGACATAAAGATCGAAAACCTTACTATTCAAAATTCTTCCTGTGGGGAAGGTCAGGCGGTAGCGCTGCACGTGGAGGGCGACCGCTTTGTGATAAAGGATTCAGATATTCTGGGATGCCAGGATACGCTGTACACGGCTACAGAAGGAAGCAGGCAGCTGTATTTGAACTGTTATATCGAAGGAACAACAGATTTTATTTTTGGAGAAGCCACAGCGGTTTTTAAAGACTGCACTATTAAAAGTCTGAAAGATTCTTTTGTAACTGCTGCAGCAACGCCGCAAAATCAGGAATTCGGGTATGTCTTTATCGACTGTAAGCTTATTGCTGCCGAAGGTGTCGACAAAGTCTACCTGGGCAGACCGTGGAGGCCTTATGCAAAAACAGTTTTTATTAATTCTCACCTTGGAGAGCACATTCTTCCTGAAGGCTGGGAACACTGGCCGGGAGACAAGATGTTTCCGAATAAGGAAAGAACAACCTTCTACGCTGAATATAACAGTACCGGCCCGGGAGCTTCAGCTTCCACGAGAGCTGAATGGACGCATCAGCTGACTTCAGAAGAGGCTGCGAAGTTTAATCTTAAGAATATATTCAGTATCGAAAGTGACTGGTACTGGGCGACAAAAGCTATGAATGAATAAAATCATGTTTATGAAAAGGATATCCTACTAATATAATCCTCAAAAAAATGAAAAATCTGCTTCTGTTCTTCATGATCTGTTATTCTGTAGCTCTTGTGGCCCAGGAAAAGCCGACGTTATTTCTCATTGGCGACTCAACAATGTCCGACAAAGAGGATCCCGATAAAAATCCCGAACACGGTTGGGGGCAAATGCTTCCGGAGTTGATGACTTCTGAAATAAATATTCAGAATCATGCTGTGAACGGACGCAGTACCAGAAGTTTTATTGCTGAAGGTCGCTGGGAAAAAGTAAAGGAACAGCTGAAGCGGGGTGATTACGTATTCATTCAGTTTGGACACAACGATCAAAAGGCTAATGATCCCGCCAGGTATACCAACCCTTTTACCCAGTACAGGAGCAATCTTGAGAAGTTTGTGAGGGAGACCCGGGAAAAAGGAGCTACTCCGATTCTTTTCAGCTCCATCGTGCGGCGGAATTTTAATGAGAACGGAGTATTAGTGGATACTCATGGTGAGTATCCGCTGGTTGTGAGAATGGTGGCTAAAGACATGGATGTGCCTTTTATTGATATGCAGTTACTTACTGAACAGTTAGAGATTTCATATGGTCCTCAGGATTCAAAACAATTACATCTTCACCTGGAACCGGGGGAGGATGCTTATGAGCCAAGGGGAGTAACCGATGATACTCATCTTTCAAAAATGGGTGCAGACCTTGTTGCAAGACTGGCACTTCAGGAGATTGCGAGGCAGGATCTGGAGTTGAAGAAATACATAAAGAAGTCGGTCATATTTCAGAAGATCCTGACTGAAGCTTCAGTCGGCGAGGTGGAATATTCAGAGAAAGTTCCGTGGAGAAGAGCTTTAAGGCAGGATGAGCAGTGGTATGGAAGTAAGGAGGCTCAAAGAATTGCAGATAATGTATTGCTCTATCAACATCACAATGGAGGTTGGTATAAAAATAATGACATGTCTACTGAACTGAGTCCGCAGGAAAAGGAAGAACTAAGAAGGTTAAGTGGCGTAGACGCCGGTACTACCATAGACAATGGTGCAACGCATACGCAGCTGCGGTATTTGGCAAAGGTCTACAAAGCTACCGGAAAAGAGGAGTATAAAAAGGCCTTTTTGAAGGGCATTGATTTTCTGCTTGAGGCGCAGTATCCCAATGGCGGCTGGCCACAATTCTACCCGCTTAAAAAAGGATATTACGAGCACATTACTTACAACGACGGAGCTATGGTAGGCGTGATGAGGCTGCTACGTGATATTGCGAAAAATAAAGAACCTTATACTTTTGTCGATGCCGACAGGAAGAAAAAGGCTCGTAAAGCTGTGGATAAGGGCTTGGAAATTATTCTGGCGACTCAGGTAAAAGTAGACGGGAAAAGAACGGTCTGGGGTGCCCAGCATGATAAAAAAACCCTTCAGCCGGCGAAAGCAAGAGCTTATGAATTAGCCTCTTTAAGCGGAAAGGAAAGTGCCGAAATCGTGAGGTATTTGATGGAGATCGAGAATCCTTCCGAGGAAGTCAAAAGATCAATCCGAAGCGCGATGCAATGGTTTGAAGAAGCAAAGGTAATGGGCAAAAGGGTGGAGTGGATCAAAGGACCTGATCTGCCTGACGGGAGGGATCGGATTCTGGTCGAAGATCCTGACGGTGGCCCGCTTTGGGGACGCTTTACCGAAATAGGAACCAACAGGCCGATGTTTATAGGACGCGACGGAGTGGTAAAATATAATCTTGATGAAATTGAGCATGAACGGCGCACCAACTACAGCTACATTGATAATTATGCTGAAGATTTATTAAATATCGAATATCCCGAGTGGGAACAAAAACATACTTCTCAAAAATGATAATAGGAGACATATTTTTTAAAGAAGCTGAGGCTGAATGGGAACCGGCAGGCGCCGGAATCTCCCGACAAGTTACCGGTTACAATACACAGCTGATGGTTGTGAAGGTGAAATTTGAAAAGGGAGCAGTAGGTTATGAACACGACCATTTCCACTCTCAGGGAACTGTGGTGGCTTCAGGAAAGTTTAAAATTACTATTGATGGTAAATCTGAAATCCTGGAAACAGGCGACGGATTTTTCGTGCCGCCCAATGCCAAACACGGAGCTGAATGTCTTGAGGAGGGCATGTTGATAGATGTCTTTAGTCCGGTGCGGGAGGATTTTCTAAAATAGAAATTATGAAAAAATTCATTTTACTGTGGGTAGTGCTCTTGATCGGAGTGAATGCCCAGGCGCAGTTGTCTGAGCAGGAAAGAAAAGCCGCCATTCAGGAGATCGTGGAAAGAATCCAGCTTCCGCAAATTCCCGATTATACAGTTACCATAATAAAATTCGGAGCAAAAGGAGATTCGGTTTCTAATAATAAACGTGCTTTTGATAGAGCTATGAACCACCTGAAGAAAAGAAAGGGAGGCACGCTCCTAGTTCCGAAGGGAGTTTATACAGTC
This sequence comes from Salinimicrobium xinjiangense DSM 19287, assembly GCF_000423585.1. GTDB lineage: Bacteria > Bacteroidota > Bacteroidia > Flavobacteriales > Flavobacteriaceae > Salinimicrobium > Salinimicrobium xinjiangense. The sequence continues at coordinate 127,569 of NZ_AUIG01000008.1, read as the reverse complement.
AATGGTCCAATTCATTTTGTGAGCAATGTGAACCTTCATCTCGCAGAGGGTGCAAAGATCAGGTTTGGGGAAAATCCAAAGGATTATCCTCTGGTCCTTACCAGCTGGGAGGGCACAATGCTCTACAATTACAGTCCGCTTATCTACGGGAATGAACTGGAAAATGTTGCCATTACGGGAAAAGGAACTATTGACGGAGAAGGAGGCGGAGCCTGGGCAGCTTGGAAGCAGCTTGAGGATAAAGATAAGCAGTTAAGCAGAGACATGAATCATTCCGGGATTGCGGTGGAGGAGAGGATCTTTGGAGAAGGACATTACCTGCGTCCGCAATTGATCCAGTTTGTGAATTCAAAAAACATACTTCTTGAAGACATTACCATAGAAGATTCCCCTTTTTGGTGCGTTCACCTGCTTAAATCCAAAAGTGCCACTATAAGAGGATTAAAATTCGACGCTCATAACTTTAATAATGATGGCTTAGATCTGGAATATGCCAGTGATATTCTTATAGAGGACGTGAAATTTGATAACGGAGATGACAATGTCGCCATCAAAGCCGGAAGAGACCATGAAGGACGAGCTAATTCGCACACGCCTTCAGAAAATATTGTGATAAGAAATAACCTGCTTAAAGGCCTTCACGGAGTGGTAATTGGCAGTGAAATGTCGGCCGGCGTTCAGAATGTCTATGTAGAGAACAACAAAGCCTGGGGTTATTTGAAAAGAGGAATTTACTTCAAAACCAATCCGGACAGGGGAGGTTACATACGGAATATTTACATCAATGATATAGAACTTCAAAAAGTTGAAGATTGCTTCTATATTACGGCCAACTATCACGGGGAGGGGGAAGGATTTAATTCGAAAATCTCAGATGTTTTTATCAGCAATGTCACCTGTGAAGAAGCCATAGGGACAGCAGTGGTGATCCAGGGCTTTGAGGAGAGCAAGGTGGAGAATGTGAGGCTCGCTAATATCAAAGTAAACAAAGCCAAAAATGCTACTTCAATAACGAACACCAAAAATGTCATTTTTGACGAGGTAATTATTGGAGAAGAAGCCACGGTACCTACTTCGGTTTCAAAAGAAAAGCCTAAACTAAATTTAGATTAACTTAGTATAAAGAGTTTCAGGAATAATTTGGACAAAATGAATAACTTAAAAGATAAAGTAGCAGTAATAACCGGCGGTAACGGTGTTTTGGGAGGTGCTATAGCCATGGGACTTGCTGCCGAAGGAGTAAAAGTCGGGATTCTTGGCCGAAGCGAAGATACTGTTCTGGCGAGAGTAAAAGAAATAGAGAATGCAGGGGGCAAAGCGCTGGCATTGGTGGCCGATGTTCTGGACGAAGAAGTATTATTGGCAGCAAAAAAGAAAATTGAAGAAACCTTCGGTAATGTTGATATCCTGGTAAATGCTGCCGGCGGAAATCAAAAAGGAGCGACGATAACGCCCGATCAAAGTTTTTTCGATCTGGATCTCAATGCTTTTGATGAGGTGAATCAGCTGAATTTTAAAGGTACAGTCATCCCATCTCTCGTTTTTGCCCGCGGAATGGTAGAGGAGAAAAAGGGGAGTATTATTAACATCTCTTCCCTTGCTGCACAGCGGGCACTTACCAGAGTTCTGGGATATTCTGCCGCAAAGGCGGCAGTTGATAACTTCACCAAATGGCTTGCTGTAGAGATGGCTCAAAAATACGGAGACGGAATAAGGGTTAATGCCATTGCCCCTGGATTTTTCATTGGGGAGCAAAATCGCGATCTTTTGCTGAATGACGATGGAAGCCTAACTTCCCGGGGAGAAACAATTGTTGGCCAAACACCCATGAAAAGATTTGGAAAACCCGAAGAACTTCAGGGGGCAGCCAACTGGCTGGCGGGAGATGCATCATCATTCGTTACCGGAACAGTTGTAGCTGTAGACGGCGGATTTGGCGCTTTTAGTGGAGTATAAAAAGTAAGAAAATGGGCAGATTAGGAAAATATTCTTTTGGATTAGGAGACAGGTTCGGGAAAGAGGGCAGGGCTCAACTAAATTCCATTATTAGAATCCAACAGGAGGGAGTGGAGGTGACCCCGGTTTGGAATAAGTCTGCACGGGAACACGAGACTGTTGGCAGCAGTCCGGAAAGTCTGAGAGAAGAAGCGGACAGAGCAGTGGAGGCCGCAGATTTCAAAGAGCCATATTTTGTTGATGCAGACCATATAAATTTTAAAACTGTCGATCCTTTTCTTCCGGTGAGCAATTTCTTTACTATTGATGTAGCCGAATTTATAGGCAAAAAAGCACCTGCAACTGAAGAGGAAAATTTTCTTTCTTATTTTAAAGATTATACGGGAGAGTTGAATATTCCCGGTATAGAACATAAGATGCAGATTTCTAAAACCCATCTTCGGGAAATGCTGGATAAGTTTCTTTTAGCGATTAAGAATGCCGGTGAGGTTTACTCCTACATTGAAAAGAACAAGAAAGAGAAAATACATATTGAAGTTTCTATAGATGAGGTGGAAAATTCCCAGTCTCCTGTGGAACTTTTCTTTATCCTTGCAGCTTTATCCTATTACAATGTACCTGTAAACACTATTGCACCCAAGTTTGCCGGCAACTTCTATAAGGGAGTGGATTATGTGGGTGATATTTCTCGATTTGAAAAGGAATTTGAGGAAGATTTATTCGTGCTGAAATTTGCTGTTGAGGAATTTGATCTTCCAAAGGATCTAAAACTAAGCGTACATACCGGGAGTGATAAATTTTCACTTTACCGGGTAATCAACAGATTAATTAAAAAGCACGATGCAGGTCTTCATCTAAAAACCGCCGGTACCACCTGGCTTGAAGAACTTATAGGACTGGCTGAAAATGAAGGAGAAGGTTTTAATTTCAGTATGGACCTATACAGGGAGGCATTGGATCGCTATGATGAACTGACGGAAAATTATAAGTCAGTTTTAGCAATAGAAAGATCACAACTTCCGGCTCCGGAAGATCTCTCTTCCGGAAAAGAATTTGCAGCCGCGCTCCGTCATGAGCAGAATTCACATGACTACAACCCTCATTTCAGGCAGTTGCTTCATACTGCTTATAAAATAGCGGCAGAAAAAGGGGAGCAGTTTTATCCCCTTTTAGAGAGGTATAGAGCACAGATCGAAGAAAATGTTACTGATAATCTGTACCGAAAACATTTAGCGCCTCTATTTCTTTAAAATAGCTTCTATCCTTTCCAGCTCTTGCTTTTCGAAGTGCAGGTTTTTTAATCCTGCTATATTATCTTCTAATTGAGATATACGGCTTACTCCAATTAGAACAGAAGTTACCCTCTTATCCTTTAACAGCCAGGCAATGGCCATTTGCGCAAGAGATTGACCCCGATTTGCAGCTATTTCGTTTAGTTCTTTTACCTGCTCCAGAAGCTGTGGTGTTAAATTGTTCTGGTCGAGGTACCCACCTTCAATTGCTGCTCGGGAATCTTCCGGAATCCCTTTAAGATATTTTGAGGTGAGAATTCCCTGTTCCAGGGGTGAGAACACAATACTTCCCAAACCTTCTCTTTCAAGCGTATCAAGAAGCCCATCTTCCACCCATCTGTCGAGCATATTGTAGCGGGGCTGATGTATCAGGATAGGAGTTCCCATGCTTCGAAGGATATCTGCTGCCTTAGCAGTTTGTCCGGCAGAATATTGAGAGATACCTACGTACAAAGCTTTCCCCTGCCTTACGATCTGGTCCAATGCCCCCATAGTCTCCTCAAGGGGAGTGTCAGGATCTGGCCGGTGGTGATAAAAAATGTCAACATAATCCAGTCCCATCCTTTGCAGGGATTGATCAAGACTGGCGATTAGATATTTACGGGAACCAAAGTTGCCGTAAGGTCCCGGCCACATATCCCAGCCGGCTTTAGTAGAAATCAGGAGTTCATCCCGGTAAGGCTTGAAATCTTCCTTAAAGATCTTTCCGAAGTTTGTTTCTGCCGATCCATATGGTGGCCCGTAATTATTAGCCAGATCAAAGTGGGTGATCCCGTTGTCAAAGGCGGTACGGAGTAATTGTCTTGAATTTTCAAAGCTGGTGGTATCTCCAAAGTTATGCCATAAACCAAGAGAAAGCAGGGGTAGATTAATGCCGCTCTTTCCACAACGCCGGTATTCCATTTTTTCATAGCGGTCATCGGCCGCTTCATAAGTACTCATTCTATGTTTTTTTAAGAAGTTCCTGGTAGAAGGGGATCATTTCTTCAGCCATCATTGCATGGTCCTCTAAACTGGGATGTGATCCGCATCCCCGGGTATAATTTTGTTGGAATGTAAAAATTTCAATATGATGATCTTTAAAATTGTCTCTGATTTCCTTTAAAGTCTCTGCAAGTAATTCTCCATCTTCCTTTGAAATCATAGGGCTGGTAATAAGGGCTATTTTTGTCTCCGGATAAATTTTTAGAATGGATCCTATAAAAGCGGTATAATTATCTATAAAAGTTTCAGAATTGAAAAGAGCACGTTCTTTTACTCCGTCACCTTTGGAAAAGTCGTTAGTGCCCAAGGCTATACTGACGATGTGTGGCGGATTGTCCTTGTCTACAACAGCTCTTTTCCCGTGATTTCCGTTTAGGTGAAGATATGGATATACCTCCGCCATGACAGGTTGATCTTCATCATTCCAGTTGCGGTAAATACCCATGCCCGATACGCAGTTTAATTCAAAATCCACCTCAAGCGCTCTTGCTACTCTTGGGCCGTAAGCAAAATAGGCTGAATGTTGATCATACCATTCACCTTCATCACAGCCCGTTTCACTGGTATCTGCCCCCATACCACAGGTGATGGAATCTCCGATAAATTCAATTTTTGCCCGCTTATTCTCTTCAGGCATTTCTATTTGCTGTGCCCGTAGTCCATTAAATATTAGTTCCCCGTTGGCTGCTTCGGTTTCTTTGTAGATGACCAGGGAATTTAACGTGTCCTTTTTTAAAGCGAATTTCAGGGTATCTTTTAATATTCTGAATCTGCCGAGATGATCATCATTCAATTCTACCGCCACATAATGGTGTTGTTCATTCTCACTTTTGAGGAATACGGTTACAGTATCTCCATAAACATTGGTTCTCACCGAGGCCGCAGAAGTAACGAGTTTCGTTCCTTCTGCTGTATTCAGCGTCCTGCCCGAATAGAGGAATTTAGCATTATCATCTTCAAAAAATTGATCTTGAGGAAGTTGTTCAGATTTGCAGCTGATCAACAATAGAGCAGAGAGGCAATAAAAAATAAGGCGCATTATTTATTTCTTTTTTGAAACTCTAATTTACGTCTTTCCTACAGATCCTGCTTATATCTGCAAGGATTTCGTGTTTAAAAATGCCGGTAAAATGAATGTGGTATTTATCCCGCAGTTTTTAGTCTGGATTTGATTTTTTTTATTGCCCCATATCAAGTTAATTTTTCAATTATCAAACCTTTAAATACCGGATAAATGTCTTTTAACTTTCAGAAAAATTTCATATTATTGTCTTATAGTTAATATGACTATTAGAAATTTATTAAATTATTTTCTTATGAAATTTTTTATTGACACCGCCAACCTGGATGATATCAGAGAGGCACAGGAATTAGGTGTTCTTGATGGTGTAACCACTAACCCCTCCCTAATGGCAAAAGAAGGAATCAGGGGAAAAGATAATATCCTGAAGCATTACCTGAAGATCTGTGAAATAGTGGAGGGAGATGTCTCTGCGGAAGTAATTGCAACAGACTTTGATGAAATAGTAAAAGAAGGCGAAGAACTGGCAGAGCTGCATCCACAGATCGTGGTAAAGGTACCAATGATACGGGAAGGGATAAAAGCAATCAAATATTTTTCAGATCAGGGGATAAGGACAAACTGTACGCTCGTCTTTTCTGCAGGCCAGGCCCTGCTCGCAGCTAAGGCAGGAGCTACTTATGTTTCACCTTTTCTGGGAAGACTGGATGATATTTCTACAGACGGGCTGCAGTTGATAGCAGAGATCCGCCAGATCTATGATAACTACGAATTCGAGACTCAAATTCTTGCTGCCTCGATAAGGCACACCATGCACGTGGTGAATTGTGCGAAAATTGGAGCAGATGTAATGACAGGTCCTTTGTCTTCCATTGATGGCCTTTTAAAGCATCCGTTGACCGATAGCGGGTTGGAAAAATTCTTACAGGATGCTAAATCTTAAATTAAAATGATTATGGAAATTAAGAAACTTGAAGCCTTTGCGTCACAGGTGCGAAGGGATATTTTACGGCAGGTGCACAAGGTGAATTCCGGTCATCCAGGAGGTTCCCTTGGTTGTACAGAATTTTTTACCGTACTCTATCAGGAAGTGATGGTTCGTAAAGAAGGATTTGACATGGACGGGATTGGAGAAGATTTATTCTTTCTTTCCAATGGTCATATCTCTCCGGTTTTTTATAGCGTGCTCGCTCGCAGCGGGTATTTTCCTGTAGAGGAATTAAGCACATTCAGACTAATTAATTCCAGGCTGCAGGGGCATCCAACTACTCACGAAGGATTACCGGGAGTTAGAGTAGCTTCGGGCTCACTTGGCCAGGGAATGTCCGTAGCTCTTGGGGCTGCGCAGGCTAAAAAGCTGAATAAGGATCCTCAAATAGTATATACTTTACATGGGGATGGAGAGTTGCAGGAAGGACAGAACTGGGAGGCCATTATGTATGCTGCCGGTAAAAAGGTGGATAATCTCATATCTACAGTAGACAGAAACCATCAGCAGATCGATGGGTCTACAGATGATGTATTGCCTATGGGAAATCTGGTAGAGAAATTCAAAGCCTTTGGGTGGGATGTCCTGGAAATCGAAAACGGGAATGACCTGAAGCAGGTAATCGACGGTCTAAAAGAGGCAAAGAGCCGTACAGGTAAAGGAAAACCGGTTTGCATCATCATGAACACAGAAATGGGTCATGGTGTAGACTTTATGATGGGAAGTCACAAGTGGCACGGAGTGGCTCCAAATGACGAACAACTGGAAAAGGCTCTGGCGCAGAACCCTGAGACTTTGGGGGACTTTTAGGCCCACCCAGCCTCCCCGAAGGGAGGAGCTTGAACTTCAATAATGAAGAATTTTAACATTTAAACACGCCCCATCTCCCCTCCGCTGGAGGGACCGGGGGAGGCTTATGAAGAAATATACAGATACAGGAAAAAAAGATACGCGCTCCGGATTTGGAGCCGGACTTACAGAACTGGGGAGAAAAAATCCTAATGTCGTTGCACTTTGTGCAGATCTGGTAGGTTCGCTGAAAATGCAGGATTTCATAGATGAAAATCCTGAAAGGTTTTTCCAGGTAGGAATTGCCGAAGCTAATATGATCGGGATTGCTGCCGGGCTTACCATTGGAGGGAAAATCCCCTTCGCAGGTACATTTGCCAATTTTGCGACGGGCAGGGTCTATGACCAGATAAGGCAAAGTGTTGCCTATTCAGATAAGAACGTGAAGATTTGTGCATCTCATTCCGGAGTCACTCTCGGTGAAGACGGTGCGACTCACCAAATCCTCGAGGACATCGGGCTTATGAAGATGCTACCGGGGATGACAGTCATTAACACCTGTGATTACAATCAGACCAAAGCAGCAACGCTTGCCATTGCAGAGCATGAGGGGCCGGTCTATTTAAGATTTGGCCGCCCAAAAGTGGCAAATTTTACCCCTGAAGAACAGAAGTTTGAAATAGGTAAGGCAGTTCATTTGCTGAAAGGAAGTGATGTGACAATTATCGCCACCGGACACCTCGTTTGGGAAGCAATTCAGGCGGCAGAGAAACTTGAAGAACAGGGGATTTCCTGTGATGTGATCAACATCCATACTATTAAACCCCTGGACGAAGAAGCAATTCTAAAATCTGTAAAGAAAACAGGTTGTGTGGTGACAGCAGAGGAGCACAATTACCTGGGAGGTCTTGGCGAAAGCGTCGCACGCGTCCTGGTGAAGAATCATCCTGCTCCACAGGAATTCGTGGCTACACAAGATACCTTTGGGGAAAGCGGAACTCCCGGGCAGCTTATGGAAAAGTATGGTTTGAATGCTGAAGCTATTATAAAAGCTTCGGAAAAGGTGCTCGGCAGGAAATAAAACCGAAACTCTAATGATCTGTGTTTCTACTGAAGAAAAAAGGAAGCCAAAAAATTCCCTTTTTGAGAGGTATGTCTTCCGGAAATTTTTTCAGCAGAAAATATGATTCTAACAATAAAATGTTCAGAGGAGAAGCAGCTGATGTGCTTCCGGAATGACTAATAAAACATCTCAATAATATGAATTTCACACCACAATTTCGACACTGCTTTTTAATAGTGCTGTTGGCACTGATCGGATTTAATTTTTCCGCCGGTGCCCAGGAGACCTTTAAAAATCCCATTCTGGCAGGCTGGTATCCCGATCCCGCAATAACAGATGACGGCAACGGGAATTTTTATATGGTGCATTCCACTTTTGCTTTCTATCCCGGCATCCCGGTGTTTCACAGCACAGATCTGGTCAACTGGAAGCAGATAGGGAATGTGATTGACCGCCCCGATCAAATTGATCTGCATGGTTTTGGAACCTCCCGGGCCATTTTTGCACCCGACATTAGCTATGACAATGGAATTTTCTATGTGACCTGTACAGTGGTAGACGGGAAAGGTAATTTCGTAGTCACGGCTAAAGATCCTGCAGGACCATGGAGCGATCCTGTCTGGTTGCCGGAGGTAATTGGAATTGATCCCGGGCTGTTTTTTGACGAAGAGAAATCCTACATCGTGTATAACAGTGATCCTCCGAATAACAAGCCTTTATACGATGGCCACCGTACTATAAGAATGATGGAATTCCACAAGGAAAACCTGAAGACGATGGGAGAGGATCGTATTTTGGTCAATGGCGGAGTGGATATAAGTACTAAGCCTGTTTGGGCAGAAGGACCCAGGATCTACAAACTTAACGGTTATTACTACCTCATGACTGCAGAAGGAGGAACCGCGGTGAACCATTCAGAAATGATCTACAGGAACAGAGATATAGACGATGAATTTATTCCTTATAAAGACAACCCAATTTTAACGCAAAGGCACCTGGATCCCGATCGTGAAAATCCTATTACTTCCGCAGGACATGCAGATATTGTTCAGCATCCAAACGGGGACTGGTACGGAGTTTTTCTGGCAGTACGTCCTTATGAAGGTGACTATTACAACACTGGAAGAGAAACTTTCTTAACCCCTGTAAAATGGGAAAACGACTGGCCCATCTTTGACCTGGGAGGAGAGGAGATAAAATATGAATATCCGCTTCCGGAAGGAGTGAGCATTAATGAAGATCTTTTTCCTCTGAATGGGAATTTTGAGTTCACCAAGCAGTTTGAAGAGGAAGAACTTGACCTGCACTGGCTATTCCTGCGGAATCCGAAGGAGAATTGGTATGATCTGAAAGAGAGTCCGGGACACCTGGTGATGAAGACCAGGCCCGAAACTGTTTCCGGAACTTCGAATCCGAGCTTTATTGCACATAGGCAGCAGCATTTAACGGGCGAGGCATCAGTTTCAATGGAATTTGACACCAAAAAACCAAATGAAAAAGCCGGATTGATCGCTTTTCAGAATGAATCTCATTTTTACTTTATAGCTAAATCCTATGAAGGAAACTCTCCTGTGGTGCAGCTGTTCAAAGGATCTGAGAATGGAGCTGAATTGTTGGCCAGTGAAAAGCTTTCTGCTTCAGATAAGACAATAGAGTTTATGGTGGAATTTGACGAGGATACTTACAGGTTTTACTTCAAAACAGATTCAGATTGGATCAACCTCGGCGGCGAACTCGAAGGAAAATATTTGAGCACCAGGGTCGCAGGTGGCTTCGTAGGAACCAATCTTGGAATGTACACAACTTCTCAGGGAGAAGCTTCTGACAATAAGGCTGCTTTCGACTGGTTTGAATATTCAGGCAATGATGAAGTATACAAGAACCGCAAAGGTGATTAACATCTTGTAGTTCAACTTTGAGAATTGAAAAGTTTCAGCATGAGAAGAGCAAATGGAAGTGTCATAAAATTTGGGATTATATTTTTTGCCCTGGTTTTCGTCCAGTGTAAAAATAGTCATGAAGAAACCCCGGAAGACAAAGCTTCAGCTCAAAAAGAACAATTAGCAATGAAAAGAACAATATTTGGAGCAACTCCTGAAGGAGAGCAGGTGGAAAAGTTTATCCTGAAAAATGAACAGGGGATGGAGGTAAAGATCATCACCTACGGGGGGCGTATTACTTCTCTTAAAGTGCCCGATAAAGCAGGAAATTTTGAAGATGTGGTTTTGGGATTTGATAATCTGGAGCAATATGTTGAGGAAAACCCCTTTTTTGGGGCAATAATCGGTCGTTATGGGAATAGAATTGCAGAAGGTAAATTCTCTCTGGACGGACAGGAATATACGCTCGCCCGGAACAATGGAGAAAATCATTTACACGGTGGGGACAAAGGATTTGACAAGGTGGTTTGGACTGTAGAGGATACTTCAAAAGAGAACAGGCTGGTCCTGTCCTATGTCAGTGAACATATGGAAGAAGGTTATCCCGGCCGACTTGAGACGCTCGTCACCTATACCCTGAATGACGATAATTCTTTGGATGTGGAATATGAAGCGACCACAGACAGGAAGACAGTGGTCAACCTTACTCAACATTCCTACTTTAATTTATCGGGAGATTTTTCCAACACCATCCTGGATCATAAGGTTCAGATAAATGCAGATGAATTTGTGCCTGTTAATGATAGCCTAATTCCAACAGGGGAGCTGCAATCTGTTGCAGGTACTCCTTTTGATTTCAGGCAGTCCAAATCATTAGGAAAAGAAATTAATGCTGCTCACGAACAACTGTTAATCGCCAATGGCTATGACCATACCTGGGTGATAAATGAGCAGGACAGCGGGATGCGTTTCGCCGCTTCGGCAGTTCACCCGGCATCGGGAAGACAACTGGAAGTATTCACCACTGAACCCGGAATGCAACTCTATACAGGAAATTTCCTCGATGGAACACTTCCCCTGCAGTATGGCAACGGAAATTATGAAAAGAGAACAGGTTTCTGCTTTGAAACACAGCATTACCCGGATTCTCCGAATCAGAAAAACTTTCCTTCGGTAGTACTGGAGTCAGGAGAGAAATATTCCAGTAAAACAAGTTTTAAATTTTCAGTGATGAAGTGATGAAGTGATGATGTGATGAAGTGATGAAGTGATGATGTGATGATGTGATGAAGTGACTGAGTGATGGAGTGATGAAGTAACGAAGTGAAGGAGTGATGGAGTTGGTAAAAAAAGATTATGAAGATTACAGATATTAACGGAACTACAAAACTTAACAATGGCGTCGACATGCCTGTTTTGGGGCTGGGGGTTTATAAAGCCAAAGAAGGTCGCGAAGTGGTTGATTCCATCCAGCATGCTCTTGAGGCCGGTTACCGGCATATCGATACAGCTTCCTTTTATGAGAATGAAAGAGGCGTTGGAGAAGCGATAAGAACTTCGGGCGTTCCACGGGAAGAGATTTTTATTACTACAAAAGTGTGGAATGATGATCAGGGGTATGAACAGACTCTAGCTGCTTTTGATAACTCTCTGAAGGAGTTAAATATGAATTATGTAGATCTTTACCTGATCCACTGGCCGGTGCCGGGAAAGTATCTCGAAACCTGGAAAGCTCTTGAGAAATTATACAAAGAGGGAAGGGTTAAAGCTATAGGAGTATCGAACTTTCTACAACACCATTTAATTGATGTTGTGGAGAATTCAGATGTAGTACCTGCGGTCGTTCAGAATGAGTTTCATCCAAGGCTGGTCCAGCAGCCATTGCTTGACTTTTGCAAGAAAAATAATATTCAGTATGAATCCTGGTCTCCGTTGATGAGGGGCGGAGTTTTCAAAATTGATACATTGAAAGACCTGGCAGAGAAATATAAAAAGTCCGTCGCACAATTGATTATTCGATGGAACCTTCAGAAAGGAGTGGTAACCATTCCCAAAAGTGTTCACCGGGAGCGGATTTTTGAAAATGCAGATGTTTTTGATTTTAAGATTTCCGAAGAAGATATGTGCAAAATAAATGCCCTGGACCGGGAAGAGCGAACAGGAGCACATCCCGATGATTTCATGGATCATTTTGAAAATAATTAGGTTGATTATGAAGTTAATGAATTATAAAAAGCTCCTACTTTCCGCTTTCTGCCTTTGCTTCAATTTAGTATTGGCGCATGGTTGCGCGGCAAAAGAAAGAGACACTGTTAAACAGGTTACTGATGTTCATTTGAAGGATGCCTATAAAGATAAATTTCTTATTGGGACAGCTTTGAATAGGTGGCAGCTTGCCGGGAAGGAACCTGAAGCAATAGAAATTGTAAAGCAGCACTTCAACGCAATTGTTGCTGAAAATGTCATGAAGAGCTCCAGAATTCAGCCGCGGGAAGGGGAGTTCAATTTTGCCCTGGCAGATCGATTCGTGGAGTTTGGGGAACAGCACGATATGCATGTTCATGGGCATACCTTAATCTGGCATTCGCAGGCCCCGGACTGGTTTTTTGTTGATGACGAAGGGAAAACAATTTCTCCTGAAGTCCTTAAGCAGCGAATGAAGGACCACATCTATACTGTGGTTGCACGCTACGAGGGACGGGTGCATTCATGGGATGTGGTGAACGAAGCTATTGAGGATGATGGTAGTTACCGACAGAGCAAATTCTTTGAAATCCTTGGGGAGGATTTTGTAAAACTGGCTTTTCAGTATGCTCATGAGGCAGATCCTGAAGCAGAGCTTTACTACAATGACTATTCAATGGCAAATCCGCGGAAACGTTTAGGAGTGGTCAAAATGGTGAAACAGCTTCAGCAGGAGGGAGTTCCGGTTCACGGGATAGGAATGCAGGGGCATATCGGGCTGAATTATCCCGAGATAAATGAATTTGAAAAAAGCATAGAAGCCTTTGGAGCTTTGGGCAAAGTTGTAATTTCTGAACTTGATCTGAGCGTTCTGCCGTCTCCCTGGGGTGATGCCGGCGCTGAAATCTCACAAAACTTCGAATATGAAGATAAAATGAACCCATTTCCAGATAGTTTGCCCGACGGTGTTCAGCAACAATTCACCACGAGATATGTTGATTTTTTCAAACTTTTCCTGAAACATCAGGATAAGATCTCCCGTGTAACGCTGTGGGGTGTAAATGACGGGAATTCATGGAAAAACAATTTTCCGGTAAAAGGGAGGACAGATTATCCACTGCTTTTTGACAGGCAGAATTATGCAAAACCAGTGGTGCAGGAGATAATTAAGTTGACAAAAAACAATCGCTAAAGGCTTATATATACTTTCAAAAAAAAGCAATTCGCAAAGCAATTTTCTAAAGATGATAATGACCAAAACTTTCATAAAGCAGAACAATTTGAACCTGCTTCTGTGTTTATTTGCTGCTTTTATGGCATTTCCGGCATGGGCACAAAATCCTTTGATCATGGATCAGTTTACTGCAGATCCTACGGCCAGAGTTTTTAATGGAAGGCTATATGTATTTCCCTCTCATGATATTGTCCCTCCGGAAGGAGAAGGGCGTGCCGAATGGTTTAATATGGCCGATTACCACGTGTTTTCTTCTGACAACTTAACAGACTGGACAGACCACGGAAAAATTCTGGATCAGAAAGACGTATCTTGGGCAGACCCTGAAGCCTACAGTATGTGGGCGCCAGATGCGGTATCCAAAAATGGAAAATACTACTTCTATTTCCCAACCAGAATCAAAGGCGCCGGAGCCGGGGAGAAGGGGTTTTCCATCGGGGTAGCAATCGCCGATAAACCTGACGGACCCTATACTCCGCAGCCAAACCATATTAAAGGGGTGGAAGGGATAGATCCCAACGTTTTTATAGATAAAGATGGGCAGGCTTATCTGTACTGGTCCCGAGGTGAAATCTATGGTGTGAAACTTAAGGATAATATGCTGGAGCTGGACTCAGAAATTAAGACTTTCGAGGAGATTCCTCAAAAAGGGCATATTGAAGGACCTTTTGTGTTTGAACGAAACGGAACTTATTATATGACCTATCCGCACGTGGCCAATAATACTGAAAGGCTGGAATATGGAACGTCGGATAATCCAATGGGCCCTTTCAGGCACAAAGGTGTTATTATGGATGAATCCGCTTCCGGTACCTGGACCAATCATCATTCAATAGTTAATTATAAGGATCAATGGTACCTGTTCTATCACGATAATGATCTTTCGCCAGATTTTGACAAGAACAGGTCCATTCGGGCTGATATCTTATTCTTTGAAGAGAATGGAGATATTAGAAAAGTTATTCCAACCAAACGAGGGATTGGAACTACTTCGGCCACTGCCAAAATTCAGATCGACCGCTATAGCTCCAAAAGCAACTATGGAGCTGCTTCAGTTTTTTTAGACAGACTTGATCCATTTAAGGGATGGAAGGTGGTTTTAAATAAACCCAATGCCTGGGTAAGATATAACCAGGTTGATCTGGGTATAGAAGGTCCTGGAAAAGTTAAAATAAGAGCGAGATCTCTGTCTGGAGGTGCTGTAGCTTTAAAACTGGCAGGACAGGATGATCGGGGATTTTCCGAAGTCACCATTCAAAAAGGCGGAGAATGGGATGTTTTCACGGCTCCGGTTAAAAATGGAGCAACAGCTGTTCAGGATCTTATAGTGCAACTAATAAGTGGTGACGGAGTTGAGGTGGATTGGGTTCAATTTGAAAAATAAATAGAAGTGCTGAAATTCACGTTAAAGGGAAAAATTTGTTCGGATTCAGGTCATGTCTGCCAATGTTTAGAATCCTCTTTGAGACGCAATCGGAGAAAACAAGGAGCAATTGAGCGAGCCTGACATGAAACGCTGTATGAGTAATGAATTTAAAGGATTATAAACAACAAATTATACAACGATGGATCTAAAAATTAAAATGCTGGCGTTGGTAGGAATTGGGTTAGCGCTTGCCCCCCAGCAGTCGGAAGCTCAAAATCCCATTATTAATGAGGTTTTTACTGCAGATCCTGCACCGCTTGTACATGATGATACCTTATACCTGTACACGAGTCACGATACAGCATCGGTTGCGTCAAACAATTACGAAATGAAAGACTGGTTGGTTTTTTCTACTATAGACATGAAAAACTGGATTAATCACGGTTCCAAACTGTCGCCTAAGGATTTTTCCTGGGCTATCGGTGATGCCTATGCCGCCGAGGTTGAAGAAAGGGATGGGAAATTCTATTTTTATGTCTCGACCTTTCATAAAGACGACGACAGGAGTGATGGTGGTGCAGCAATAGGGGTAGCAGTAGCTGACAGTCCTTTAGGACCGTTTAAGGATGCAAGGGGAGAGGCCTTAATTTATAATGAGATGACCACAGATAATCCCCACGGGTGGGATGATATAGATCCTTCAGTGTTTGTAGATGATGATGGACAGGCATATATGTATTGGGGCAATGGAAGTCTTAAAATGGTCAAATTAAAAGATAATATGGTCGAGTTAGATGGTCCTATTCGGTATTTCAATCCAAAGAACTTTATTGAGGGACCATGGGTATACAAAAGGAATGACCTGTATTATTTAATATATGCCAGCCAGGGAGAAGAGCGTGAAAGAATAGAATATGCGACCTCAAACAGTCCCGAAGGCCCCTGGGAGTATCAGGGAATACTCGCAGACAGCGCTCCTAACAGTTTTACAATACATCCAGGGATTATTGAATATAAAGGAAAGGATTATTTCTTTTACCATAATGGAGTTTTACCTACCGGAGGCAGCTATCGTCGTTCTATTGCTGTAGATTATATGCATTACAATGAAGATGGTACTATTCAAAAGGTAGAGCTAACGGAAGAAGGGGTGGAAGCTGTGGAATAGATCTCATTAATTGGAAAGAAATCGGAACGGAATTAAAAAGAGAAATCTTTTGTGAGTCCTGCCGAGACAACTCATGGTTCCTGGTGGCGGCACAACCTTAATTTCTTTGCACCGCTGCTGTTCAGGTAAGGGTCATCAATTGAAATTCTTTGCCTGACCTTTAATTGCAGAGAGTTTTCAATTCTTATCAATTAGTTATGTGCAAATCCCAGTGGTTATTCAGGTTATTCGGAAAATATTGCACTTTCAGCAGCAGATCAAATTCAGCAGAATAATAACTGTGGAAAGTTCCATTTTCAGCGTGCAATCGATTGACTAGATGCAGTTTTTTTCTTAAAAGAATTTTAAACCTTTACATATTAACCGCCGGCGCGCTATAAAATAGATAGTGAGCTTTTAATTCAACTATTGAGAGGCTACAGAAGAGTGGCTAACCATTTCATTGCTTCTAATTTTCTCATTTGAAAGGCTGAAAAAAAACTTAATTCAGATTATGGTCTTCTACACTGAGGTCTTTTCTTCCCTTGAGTCAATTCCAACCATTCTTCAATAACTCTTATTTATCTTTTAGAGGGACTATGCTGTTAATCAACATCTGAAATCAATGAAGCTTAAGTAAAATAAGTGGAGATGGATCTTAATGAACAGGCTTTTTCTCCTGATTTGTGTTAAAAAGAGATAGCACTTTAAAGACATACTCAGACAACATCTTTTTATGGACCACAATAGCGGTATTTAGTAGGAAATGCTTCAAAATTTATAGAAAGTTGCAACAAAAATGTTAGTCATTTTCTTGATCTAAAAATATATTTGTTTAGACTTTTTAACTTACCTTTAGGAAATCAATCGATTTCGTAAAATCAGTAAAAAGGATTGCAATTTTTCCAAATTACCAACTAACTTTTTTTTACAATTTATTATTAAATAAAACTTGACAATGACAAATCTTTTAATCAGCGAATTACGCTCTAAGATTCGAAGTGTTTCCATCTTTCTTCTTTTGAGCCTAATTAGTTTTACTGCCTTCGCGCAGACCACAACAGTTACAGGAACCGTCACTGATGAAAGTGGTCCGTTACCAGGAGTGACTGTACTATTAAAGGGAACTACTAATGGAGTGATTACAGATTTTGACGGTAATTACATTATAACCGACGTTCCAGCAAATGGGGTACTGGTTTATAGTTACGTTGGTTTTGTTACAGAAGAAATTCCTGTTAATAATCAGTCGGAAATCAATGTTACCTTAATACCAGACGTTTCAACCTTAGATGAAGTTGTGGTAGTTGGGTATGGTACAATGAAACGAAGTGATGTCACGGGTGCAATGGTCTCCGTTTCCAGCGAGGCTCTGGAGGAGTCAATTCCCACAACGGTCGATCAAGTTCTGCAGGGACGTGCTGCAGGGGTGCAAATACAGCAAAACAGTGGAGCTCCCGGAGGAAGTTCTTCTATTCGTATACGAGGGATAAGCTCCATCACCGGATCTAACGAACCA
The DNA here is from genome assembly GCF_000423585.1 of Salinimicrobium xinjiangense DSM 19287. Lineage (GTDB taxonomy): Bacteria > Bacteroidota > Bacteroidia > Flavobacteriales > Flavobacteriaceae > Salinimicrobium > Salinimicrobium xinjiangense. The sequence goes on along the minus strand of NZ_AUIG01000008.1, from coordinate 110,146 downwards.
ATTTTTGTTATAGATGGAGTTATAGTGGATAGTAATACAGGGCAAGGTGGTCAAAATGCCTTTGCCTCTATTAACCCATCTGATATTGCTTCAATTGATATCTTAAAAGATGCTTCTGCCACGGCTATTTATGGTTCTAGAGCGGCAAACGGGGTTATTCTTATTACCACCAAAAGAGGACAGGCTGGAGAGATGAGAGTTAACTTTGACAGCTATACCGGATTTCAGGAATTGCCTAATAAACTGGATATGCTAAATCTTCAGGAGTATGCTATACACAAAAATACAAGAGCAGATCTGGGTATTGTTCAGCAGGATCCATTCTTTATACGCCCCGACCTACTGGGAGATGGGACCGATTGGCAGGAGGAAATGTTTGACAGAGCCATGATGCAAAGCTATAACCTTTCAGTTTCGGGAGGAAATGAGAGAAACAGCTATTCCATGAGTGTTGGTTATTTAGACCAGGAAGGGATCGCGTTGGGGTCCTCTTTTGATCGATTGAACCTAAGAGGTTTGTTTGATACGCAGGTTAAAGAATACCTCAAAACAGGAATTAACTTTGCTTTCAGTAACATAAATCAGAACACAACATTCTCTGATCAGGCCCTGATCCTCACCGCCTTAAAGCAGACGCCTAATGTCGCCGTACGAAATGCTGAAGGTTCTTTTGATGGTCCTATCACAGATGAATTTGTACAAAACAATCCGGTAGGTTTAGCTAGTATCAGGGAGAATCGCAACGAAAACGCAAATATCAGAGCGAATACTTACGCGGAACTGGAAATCATTAAAGGTCTTAAATTAAGATCTGAGTATTCCATTGATTATGGAATGTCAAATGGTTACACTTTTAATCCTTCCTATACATTCGGAGCAATTGTAAATGATGTCAGGGAAGGTAGCAGGTCCAAAAACTTCAGTAAGTACTATAACTTTCGTAATGTTCTTACCTATGATCGCACTTTTGGAATTCACAGTGTAAATGCCATTTTTGGACAGGAATATCAGGAGTCTTTCTGGGAAAGTCTGTATGGTTACCGCACAGGTTACCTAACAAATGGTGCAACAGATTTAAATGCGGGTGATGCTACTACTGCGAGGAATTCTAACGCCAGCTTTAAAAGTTCGCTTAATTCCTATTTTACAAGAGCTTTTTACTCATTTGATGACAGATATTTACTAACTGCCACTTTGAGATACGATGGCTCTTCGAAATTTGCGGAAGAAAACAGATGGGGATGGTTTCCCTCTGCAGCGCTAGCCTGGAGAATTTCGAATGAAGAATTCCTCGCCGATAACAATACTATCAATAATTTGAAATTGCGCCTAGGATATGGTGCTGTTGGAAACCAGAGTGTTCCTAACTATGCATTTACCTCCATTTATGCTGCATATCCCACTCCCTTTGGAGCAGGGCTGTTGGCCGCTAATACTGCGAACCCGGATCTACAGTGGGAGACTACCTACTCAAGTAACCTTGGTTTAGACCTTAACATGTTTAATAATCGTTTAGAATTTATTGCAGATGTTTATTATAAGAAGACAGAAGATCTGTTACTCCTTGCACCATATCCCGATTATTCAGGAACATCTGGTGTAGGTGCAACCTCTGCTCCTTATGTGAATATTGGTTCTCTCGAAAACAAAGGAGTTGAATTTACACTAAACACCGTTAACGTGGATTCAGATGATTTCGCCTGGAGATCAAATCTTGTTTTTACACTAAACAGGAATGAAGTTCTGGCTTTAGCAACCGAAACAGGAATTTTGAACCGGACCCTTCAAGAGGGATCGGACATAACCATTGTTACCAGAACGGCAGTAGGTAAACCCATTGGTCAGTTTTATGGGTACAAGGTTATTGGCCGGTTTGAAGAAGCTACAGATTTCTACTATAGGAATGAGGCAGGTGAAATAGTGCCCACGGCTCTGCCGGAAGGAATGGAAATCGGAGAGAACGGTGTTTGGATTGGAGATTACAGGTTCAAGGATATGAACAACGATGGTGTAATCAATGAACAAGATCGTGATTACATAGGCAACCCTCATCCGGATTTTACTTTTGGAATTGGAAATTCTTTTAGATACAAAGGTTTTGATCTCAATGTTCAATTGTCTGGTGTTTACGGAAATGAAGTGGTAAACTATCAAAGGAGGTTCTTAGAAAATCCGAGGGAAAATACTAACTTACTAAGATCTGCTTTAGGATATGCCGAGTTAGCGTTAATTGATCCCAATGGACCGAATGACTATCGCAATGTGGAAATTATAGGTGGAGATCCTCGTATGCCGAGAATTGCTGCTTCTTCGGCGGCCTCCACTTCTAATTTCAGGTTTAGTGATAGATTTTTAGAAGATGGTTCTTATCTGCGAATTCAGAATATCTCCTTTGGATACAGATTCCCGACAGATTGGGTGGAGAGAATTGGTCTTGATAATTTTAAGATCTATACTAATTTACAGAATGTCCACACCTTTACGAACTACTCCGGTTTTGATCCTGAAATAGGAGCCATAAATCAGGATGCACTTCTTACAGGAATTGATAATGGGCGATATCCTTCGCCACGAATTTATACCGTTGGCTTAAACTTGAATTTTTAAAAAAATACTGTGATGAATATGAAAAAAATATTTCAAACACTTTTTGTAGGAAGCTTCTTCATTGGCTCTTACAGTTGTAGCCTGGATGTAGAACCAAACGATCAAATAGCGAAAGAAAATTTCTTCACCTCTGAACAAGATTTCCGGGCGGCTACAGCTCCGTTATATAATAGAGTTTGGCATTCCTTTAATGACAAGTTTTATTTTGGATTAGGAGATGGACGGTCGTATAATCTGTTTGCTCCTTATTCAGATTACATCTATCCTTTTAGCGACCTTACCGAAACCGGGTTAACAGGTCCTCTGGTGGAAGCCTGGAGATCCTTCTACGTGGTCATTCAGCAGTCAAATAATACTATTTCTGCCATTCAGGGAAGTAGCGTTGATGAAGAGATAAAGAACCGCTATATGGCAGAAGCACGCTTTATGAGAGGTGTTGCTTACTGGTACATAGCTTCTTTATGGGGTGATGCTATTATAACTACCAGTCAGGCGGAAATAATCAGTAATCCACTTGTGCCAAAAAGGCCAAGAAATGATGTCTTTGAATTTGCTCTAAGAGATCTCGAATATGCAGCAAAATATCTTCCCGAGCAGGCAGGGCAGGCCGGCCGTTTAACGAGGTATGCCGCCTATGGAATGTTGTCACGTGTGTACCTTTCATATTCCGGTCTCCATGATGGTCCCAACAGTGGTTCAAGAAATCAGGAACTTCTTGACCTGGCGAAAATGGCAGCGGCAAAAGCTATAAATGAAGGCCCTTATGCACTTATGAACAATTATGCTGACCTGTTTAAAATAGAGAATAATAACAATCAGGAATCAATGTTTGCACTTCAATGGGTGCCAAATGCAGAGTGGGGTGCTAATAATACCCATCAGGCATATTTTGCTTTGGGATCGGAAATTACCGGGGATGATGCCGCCTGGGGAGCCTGGACACGTGCTACTTATGATGTCCTGTTGGAATATGAAAGAAATGACAAGCGTCGCAAAGCTACATGGATGGCAGATGGAGATTTTTATCCGGAAATAAATAAAGCCAATGGTGGTTACCTTGTGGAACATGAAAACACCTATGTAAACGTGAAAAAAGGTGTTGTAGGTTCCAATAAAGACAATCCGGCTATTTCCAGGATGAATTCAGGGTTGAATACTTATATGTTAAGATTGGGAGAAGTTTACCTCAATTATGCTGAAGCAGTACTCGGCAATAATTCCTCAACAAGTGATGCTACAGCTTTGATGTACGTCAATGAACTTCGTGAAAGAGCAGGCCTGGAACCTAAATCCAGTCTTAACTTTGAAGATATTTTACACGAGAGGAGAGTTGAGTTGGCTTTAGAAGGGCAATTTTGGTATGACCTGGTAAGATGGTCGTATTATGAGCAACAGGAAGTGATTAACTACATAGATAACCAGGAAAGAGCTGTAATAATTCCCTTTACTTATAACGCTGCAACAAATACAGTAACTATAGATGAAACTGTTGACGCGGGTACACGAGCTGTTGCAGATCCAGATCCAAGTATTTTCTTCTTACCATATCCAGAATCTGAGGTAGTACAAAATCCTTTACTTCGAGAAGCTCCTGTACCCTATGAATTCACTGAAGAGAGAATAACTGATGAACTGTTCTAATGTAAATCTGATATCAAAAATTAAATCAATTATAAGATGAAGGATAATATTTTAAAAAAAACATACTGGAGCCGGATCTCTGTAATGGGAATCTTCCTTTTCGGATTGTTCTTTACAGCCTGTTCCAGTGACGATGAGGTTGACGGAAGTGATATAACTGTTAATGCGGTATATCTTCAGGATGTCGATTCAAGCGTGCCAGACAGAGAAGTGGACTTTGCCCGCCTGGGTCAACTGTTGCGTCTTGAAGGTTCCGGATTTACAGGGGTTAAAAGGGTTTATATCAATGGCTATCCCACACATTTTAATCCGGTATATGTTTCCGACAACTCCATGCTCATACGTGTTTCCCAGGATACTCCTGTTTCCGAGGCTGAGGAAGACGTACGTAATACTATTCGTCTGGTAAAAGATAATACTGAAACAACAATTAACTTCGAGATACGATCTTCGGCACCTACTATTAGCAGCGTTTCGCACACTTTGCCTAAGGCGGGAGAAGAAATTACCGTGTATGGAACAGGATTGGTGGAGGTTAGCAGAGTAGTATTTCCGGGAGATATTGAGGTAATTCAGGGAATCTCCTACGACGAGGAAGATGGTGAATTCTTTACAGTAACTGTTCCCGAAGGAATATCTGAAGCCGGTGGATCAATATATGTTGAAACTGCAAACGGAGTAGCTTATTCTCCTGCTTTCTTTAACGTCGAACAAGGCGTTATTTTAAACTTTGATGGAAAAGGAACTATGGGAGAATGGGGAACTAATATTACCAGTGAGGATCTTAAATCTGAGTCGCTTGGTGAAGGGCATGTTTCCCAAGGGAACTATGTGCCTCATGGTCCTGCCGATGGTGCAACATTTGCTGGCGGGAAAAATCGTTTGTCTGAAGTCTGGACATCAGGTGAGGAAAACTGGCGTTCACAGCTTACTCCTATGATTCCGGCAGATACTCCTTTGGATGAGGTGGCTTTTCAATTCGACGTTTTTGTTCCTGAAGCTTGGGCCGGTTCGGGATTTCTGAAAATTATGTTGATAAACAATTTTAACGGTGGCGAATGGAGCGGAGGAGTGTATAATTATGTGCCATGGATTGTTGATGGCGAGGTGGTACCCTTTGAAACCCAAGAATGGACTACGGTCACCATTCCTCTTACAGATTTCTACATGTTCAATGATGGAGGCGATTATACTTTTGGAGATGTTTTACAGTATCGGGAATCTGCTACTTACAAAAACTTTGGGATCTTCTTTGAGAACTCTGATTTTAATCTAAATCAGCTTCCGGAATATGGCACTGATGTGGAATTCCCTTCTTCAGAAACTTCTGTTCAGGTCTATACAGATAACTGGAGAATTGTTTCTCTGGCAACTCCAACAGTTACAGATTTTCCTGAATAACCTAAAAAATTAGAAAGATGAAACAAATAAAAGCAATATCAGTTTTCCTTCTTTGCTCTCTACTTTTTCCGTCTTGTGAACGGGAGATCATGGAATGGGAAGAAAGACCTGAAGAACAGAAAGTGACAACGGCAGAGCTTCCTTTGGAGCTTGCTGAAAAGATCGAAAGGTATGAACCATTAAAAACTTATGCAGATTACGTTCTGGGCGCTGGCATAGGAATGGACCTTTACATGAATGACGAGGTTTACAGAAATATTGTAAACGAAAACTTTGATGAAGTTACTGTAGGTTACGCCATGAAGCACGGAGCCATGGTAAACTCTCAGGGAGAGATCAATTTTGCCCCTGTTGACGCTTTTATCGCGATGACAAATGAAGCCGGTATTGATGTTTATGGACACACACTTGTATGGCATGCTAATCAAAATGCAAGCTATTTAAACAGTCTTATAGCTCCCACAGTAATTCCGGGATCGAGTGGTTCAAATGCATTGGACATAACGGGATTGCAGGATGGTAGCTTTACCGGCTGGGCAAGAAACAATCCGGGTGATGGTATAACAGTGGTGGACGGTGAAGGTCTGGGAGATAACGCAAAAGCCATTCAGCTGGTGGCAGGTTCAGGTGCTGCAAATGCCTGGGATCTACAATTGGCAAGTCCGCAGGTTCCTGTTGTGTCAGGTAATGATTATGAAGTATCATTTTATATAAGATCAGATCAGCCTGGAAAGGGGCGTGTATCCTTTAGCGGACTAGCCAACAATTATCCATGGCAGGACTGGTACGCTACCGGTGGTGAGTACACTGAAGCTTTTGAGACTACTTCCCAGTGGCAGGAGGTAAAGTTCACTGTTAGTGACTTTACCGGAACAAGCTTTGGGATGTCATTAGATCTAGGGTATTTGCCGGGTGTAACTTATTATATTGATGTAGATAGCTTTAGCGTAGTGGACCTTGATGCTGAAGCCGAAGTAGTTAATCTTATAGCTAACGGTGATTTTGAAAATGGTACTCTGGATGGCTGGGGCGGCTGGGGAAATGAATCCACACGATCTGTTTCTGCGGCAGGAGAAGGTTATAACAGTACTTATGCAATGGTTCTAACAAACCCTACTGAAGCCCAGTTATGGGAGGCGCAACAGGTTTATACTTTAAACGAGCCACTGGAGCAGGGAAGCGAATATACTGTTTCTTTTTACGTCAAAGCAGATGTACCCGCTACTATTCAATTTCAGTTACAAAATCCCGATTATGCAGCCGATTATTCCGGCGGTATTGAAGTTGGAACCAACTGGCAACAGGTAGTAAGAACCGTTACCGCAACTACGGCAGATCGTAATAAATTTGTCTTCGATTTTGGACAGACAGCAGCGACGATCCACATTGATGATGTAGTATTGACTTCTGGTGAAGTAGCCGCAGGATCTCCCCCGGTTATAGTTGAGATGTCCGATCAAGAGAAAGCCGAAGTTATTGGTGCTGCCATGGAAGATTGGATCACGAAGATGGTTACCCGTTATACATCTGAAGTAACTGCTTGGGATGTGGTGAACGAACCGATGAGAGAGGGTGGTTCGCTTCGTGATGGAAATGTAACAGATCCTGCGAGTGACGACTTCTACTGGGTTAAATATCTGGGTAAGGATTATGCTGTAACGGCCTTTAAACTGGCTCGGGAAAACGCAGAGCCATCAGATGTTCTTTTCATCAATGACTACAATCTTGAGGCCAGTATGGCAAAATTAGATGGATTGATCGAGTATGTGAACTACATAGAAAGTCAGGGAGCAACTGTAGATGGAATAGGAACCCAAATGCACGTTTCCTTGAACACAAGTAGAGAAAACATTGTTGAAATGTTCCAGAAACTGGCAGCCACCGGTAAGATCATTAAAGTTTCTGAGTTGGATGTGAGGCTGGGAACGGCTTCTCCAACGGCTGCGCAGTTAGCCGATCAGGCAGCTATGTACCAGTTTATCTTTGATTCTTATAGAGAATACATCCCAGCTGCTCAGCGATATGGGATCACAATATGGGGTGTTTCAGACCACGAAAAGGAACATGAATTCTGGTTACCGAATGAATCCCCTAACTTATGGGATGCAAATTACCAAAGAAAGCACGCTTATAAAGGAGTGGCCGACGGTTTGGCCGGTCGTGATGTAAGTGAAGATTTCACAGGAGATCTGGACTATTAGATTTTGAATTAGCCATAATAAAAAAATAAAAAACCGGGTTTCCAGCCCGGTTTTTTATTTTCTAATGTTACAACACGGTTGTCATTTTTAGCCCATATAAAAATTAAAAATCTTACCTGCTTGGATTTTTCAAAGTTACTCGTCCTTAATTTCTGTGGGAAGGACCCCAAAATGAGTTTTAAAGCATTTTGAGAAATAAGAAGGTGAAGAAAAACCAACGTGGTAACTTATTTCACTTACAGAAGGAGCACTGGGCTCTTCCAGGAGTTCTTTAGCTCGTTCGAGCCGTATTTTACGTATTAGCTCATTTGCAGTAAGTCCCGTTAAGGTCTTTATTTTCCTGTAAAGCTGACTCCTGCTAAGATTGAACTCATCAGCAAGTTTTTCTACATTTAAATTTGTTTCCTTAATGTTTTCCTTGGTATACCTAATAATTTCCAGGATAAATTGTTGATCCAGGGAAGTGGCGTGGGAATCAACTTCAGTTTTGTTGAAGTCTCCCATGTATTTGGAATATAAAAGCGATCTGTTGGCAACTAGTTGTCTCAATTGAGATCGCATGACTTTCATTTCGAATGGTTTGTTTAGATAGACATCTGCTCCCGCTTCCAATCCTTCTACCCAGTCATCGGTTTGGGCCTTTGCGGTTAACATAAGTACAGGAATATGACTGGTTTTCAAGTCTTTCTTTAAGGAGGAGCAAAAATCATATCCATGCATTACAGGCATTATTACGTCGGTAATAATAACATCTGGTAAATATTTTTTTGCTTTTTCCATCCCTTCCTGCCCATTTTCGGCTACAACAACTTTATAATCAGAACTCAATTCTTGTTTAATATATGATCTAAGCTCTGTGTTATCTTCTACAATTAGTAATGTCTTTTTGTCCTGTTTTTTTGTACTCAATTCAATAGAGTTGCTCTTCTGTAACTCTGTTTCAGGCTGCACCATTATGATTTCGGGATCTTTTATTTCAGCAGGATCATAAAAATCCTTGTCCATAGGAAGTAAGATCCTGAATTTAGTTCCCACACCCAATTCACTTTCTACCTCAATATCTCCCCGGTGTAACTCGATAAAACTCCTTACAACCTCAAGACCTATTCCTGTTCCGCTGTAATATTGGTCATTGCGGTCTTTTATTTGATAAAAACGATCAAATATTTTATGCAGCTCATCAGCTTGTATTCCCTTTCCTGTATCTTCAATGCTAATTTCAAAGGCTTTTAATGGGCTTTGGCTTTCTATAAGTTTAAAAATATGCATTTCCCTTTTCGTGGTCACTGTGATAATCCCGTTGTTTGGTGTGCTCTTGAATGCATTTGAAAGTATATTGAAAAGGATCTTTTCAAGTTTATCTCTATCGGCCCAAGCAATTATAATATCTCGATCTGTATCTATTGATACTGCGATATTGCGTTGCTGTGCCTCTTCTACAAAGTATCCGGTTATTTCATAAAGCAGCTCATTAATATCAAAAGGAGAGATCTTTAGCGGAATTTTTTCAAACTGAAGTTTTCTGAAATCCATCAACTCATCAATCAGCCTTTTAAGTCGTATGGTATTTTTGTTGATAATTTTGACCTTTCCCTTTAATTTTTCCGGAAGGCTCTTGTTTTCCAGAATATCCTGTAGCGGGCTAAGAATTAGTGTAAGCGGTGTTCTGAATTCATGGGATATATTCGTGAAGAACTGAATTTTTTTATCATTAAGAGCCTCCTCCTGAAGGTGTCGTGTCCTCTCCTGTTCAATAGCACGTTTGCTATTAAGACGTGAATTGAAAAAGCGGAGTATGACATAACATATCAGAAGAAACACTAAGACATAAGATAGAAGTGCAACATTTGTAAACCACCAGGGTTTTTGTATAATAATATTTAGTATTGTAGGTTCAGCTTCCCATAAACCATCACTATTGGTTGCTTTTACCTTAAAGGTGTAACTTCCTGGAGGAAGGTTTGTGTAAGTAGCACTTCGGCTGCTTTGTACATAATTCCAGTTATCTTCAAAACCTTCAAGATAATATGCAAACTGAATTTTTTCTGGTCTTGTGAAGTCTATTGAGGCAAAATCAATGGTAAACACAGACTGTGAATGATCAAGGGAGATTTCGTCTGTTTGGGATATAACCTTTTCCAGAGGAGAGTTTTTCTGGTTTGGATTAATTGACTTGTTAAATACTTTGAAGTCGGTTAAATAAACATGCGAGGGATTCTTATTGAACGTAAGGTTCTCGGGATTAAAATAATTGACCCCTTCGTAAGAGCCAAAGTAGATTGTTCCACTCTGATCTTTATAGACACTACTATTATTAAAGTCATCACTTAGAAGCCCGTCACTGATGGAGAAATTTTTAAGTGTGTTCATCTCCCTGTCCAATTTTGAGATGCCATTATTGCCGGCTACCCAAATCGCACCACTATCATCCTGAATGATAGAAGATACCGTCACTTTATTAAAACCAGTTTCTGGTTCTATCCAGGAAAAGGAGTCTTTCTTCATATCATACTTACAAAGCCCCAGACCATCTGTTCCTATCCATATGTTTTGAGAAGAATCTTCGTAAATATCCAGAATCTGACTTCTATAGGATTGCTCACCGGCATCTTTGTAAAATCTTTGAGAAAGAACTTCGAGATCAACTTTCCCATTTACCATTTTTATTTTGAAAAGTCCGGCACTTCCACCTATCCATATATTATCCCGACTATCCACATAGACCCGCCTTACATCACTAAAATTGATTCTTTCCTGAATGAAAGGTTCCTCGTCGTAGATAGTAAATTTTTCTTTCCGGGGATGAAAAGAATGAATACCCCTGGAAAAAGTTCCGATCCATATAGTACCACTGGAATCTTCAGAAAAGCTGAGAATGCGATTGGAATCTATTTCACCACCGGTGTTTTGAACAGAAAAATTTCTGAAGGACTTAGATCCTTTCTCCAGGAAATAAATTCCATAGTCCCAGGTTCCAACCCATATATTTCCCTTGCTGTCCATAAAAAGCGTTTGAACATCTGGAGAATCCAATCCATTTGCAATTTCATTCTCATTGTTCAATAAATGTGTAAACTTACCTGAAACAGGATTATATATATCAATACCACCACCATCCATACCAATCCATAATCTCCCTTTCTCATCCTTGATGATACCCGTAACAGAACTGGATTCCAGGGAATTAGGATTGTTCGATTTACTCTCTATGTCGGCAAATTTGTCGTATAGCTCGTCGTAGACACCTACACCATTATTGTAGTAACCAATCCATATACGTTCCTGATCATCTAAAAACAACGACCATATTGAATTTGATTTTATTCCGTTGTCGTCATTTTTATTGTTGAGATAGTGGTTTAGAATATTTCCTTTCCTGTCTATTTCGAACATTCCATCGTTTTCGGTACCACATAAGATCGTCTTTCTAGGGGTAGAGAGCAGTGACAGTATCCTTTTGGAGGTGATAGGAAGATGTTCTATGGCATAGCGCCCATTTTCGTTACCATCGATTTTATACAAGCCGTTTGTTGTGGTGCCTAACCAAATTGAACCTCTGCCGTCTACTTCTGTGGTTTGAATATGGGCACTGATCTGTTGCTTCCCATTAGCTGTCATAAAGTCGAGGGGAGCAACTATTTTACTATCCTCGGAATATTCATATAAACCTCTGTTGGTCCCCAGAAGGATTCTATTGTCAAAATGGGCAATATCGTTTATTAAGAAGTTCCTTATTTCGTCGGCAGCTTCTATTCTGATACTTGAAGTTTCACGGCTTGAAGAATCAATTCTATATAATCCGTGTTGATGGGTGCCCACCAGAATGTCCCCATTTTTCATTTCCAGGATCGCATGTACTGCCTTGCCTGCATTTTCTGCTTCCCCCAACAGGTTGATATGGATAAAATTATTCTGGTCTCTATTGTAAAGCTCCAGTCCCCTTTCTGTACCTACCCATAACCGGTTTTGTGTATCTACAAAGGTGACGTGGATAAGAGAATTGTTTAAACTTGTACTGTCATTCTCGATAAATTGATAAGAGGTGTAATCCAGACCGTTGTACCTGTTAAGTCCGAGGCCATTGGTGCCCATCCAGATAAATCCCTGTTGGTCTTGAGAAATACTGGCCACAGCTCTTTGTGTAGGTATTTTTTTTAGTTCCTTGAACTGATATTTTTGAAACTGTTTGTTCTGGGCCGAGGTCGGAGAATGGCTTAGGGACAGAATAATGAAAAGAAGAAAAGGGAACACTTGCTGAAAATCAGAAAGAATAGAACTGCCAACGCGTGCAGCCAATTGCCTGCAGTCATCGAAAAAAGAACTTCTGAAATATACTTGCCAGGTCATAAGCAAAGAGATTACAAATTTATCAGCTTGTGGAGGACAGGGAAATCTTGTCAGCGTATTTTTTTAAGCTTTAAAAATAGAACTTTAGAGATAGCTTTGAGTTCGGTGGATCCTTTTAATTCACTATCGTGAGACTCTCCTTCAATATATCCTATTCTTCTAAGCAAATGAAAACTTATAGATTATTTTCCAGTATAAATACAATGAAAATTCTCTCAAAGTTTTTATCCTTACTCCCAATCGTCTGTCCTGAAAGGAGAGGCAGGAAATCCATTCTTATTGAATAGATTGGCCCCTTCGGGATTATCTGCCCAGGCGTAGCGTACGGCAACAGGATTTTTCACCTTAGGACTATACACTATTACTTTGTCACCCCTTATTTCGGCATTGGCCCAGTAGAATTTTCCATCTTCTCCTGCTATACTGAATTGCCGAAGTTTGTCACCGTCCTTCGTCACCAAACCTCTTCCGACCTCCCTGAAATTTATTACTATAGTATCCTTTTTCCGGGTAAAGGATTCGTAGAGAGGTCCGCCGCTAACGATTTTTTCATCATAGGCAACTTTTCGTGCTGCCTGTGCAAGGCGATGTCCAACCGCTTTTTTATTTAAGGGATGAATATCGTTCCATTCGCCCACATCTATAGTAACTGCCATTCCGGTTTTGGGCAGGGACAAAGTTTTTAACTGCGAATCACGGAGTCTTGCCCAGTTGCTGTCTCCCGGTTCATCCCGGCTTTCCATAAAGTTTGCCAGTTGTACAAACAGGAAAGGAAGTTTTGGTTGCTCCCATTGGTCCCGCCAGTCTGTAATAAGAGCAGGGAAAAGGGTCTCATATTCAACGGGAGAGTCTGCATTAGATTCCCCCTGATACCAGATAACACCTTTCAAAGTACATTCTGTAAGAGGATTAATCATTGCATTGTATAGGCCCAAAGGTTTCCATCTTATAAATGTTTGTCCCCTTAAAGAAGGCATTTCTACTCCCAACTTGTATTTCCATTCTCCTGTCAGGTCAATTTCTGAGTCGTCAAAAATGAGCTTATAAGGCTTGTCTGTAACAAAACCTCCTCTTCCGCTTTCGTTGGTGATCCTTATGCTGATGGTATTTTTTCCCGGCTTCAGGACATCTGCAGGTACAGAATATCTCCGCGGAGGGTACTGGTAGGTTGTATTTCCTACAAAGCTGCCGTTGATAAAAACTGAATCGGCATCGACAATCCTTCCCATTAACAACTTTGGGGTTTGCTTCGCCAGTTCTTGCGGAATTTCAATTGTTTTTCTGAACCAGACGACTCCATTTTTAGGCCCCAATTCATTATCGACCCAATAGCCCGGAATTTCCATAGTATTCCAGTCGGCAGTATTGACATTTGTCTCTTTCCACTTGTTTGGTATTCCAATGTCTTCCTGGACAGCCTTCTGGTGCCAGTTTCCTATTCTTTGAGTATCATTCTTCTGAATGCTATCTCTGTATTCAGGATTTTTGTACTGCATTGCCTCAGCATAATGTGCAGGAAAATCTTTTAAGGCTTCTTCGCTCATCCAGGCTTCTGCAGGCGAACCTCCGAGACTGGAATTGATAATTCCAATGGGAACCTGGTATTGATCATAAAGATCTTTGGCAAAGAAATAAGCAACAGCCGAAAATTGTCTGATATTTTCAGGAGTTACAGCTTCCCATTTTCCAGCCTCCAGTTCCTGCCTGGCTTCTTCAAAATGGTAAGTCTTGGGCACTTCAAAAAATCGCAGTTTGGGATTGGAAGCATTGGCTATCTCATCGGCATATAAAGGTTCCACTCTTCCCATGGACAATTCCATGTTCGATTGTCCCGAAGCCAGCCACACATCTCCAATATAAACATCCTTAAGCTGAATTTTGTTGCTGCCTGTGATGTCCATAGTGTATGGCCCACCTGCCTTTAGTCCTTTAAGAGAAACAGACCATTCACCACTACTATTCGCCGTGGTGTTGTACTCCTGGTTTAGAAAAGAAATGGAAACAGGCTCCTTGGCAGAAGCCCATCCCCATAGTTTAACTTCTGCTTCCCGCTGCAGTACCATTCCATCATTAATAAGCTTCGGTAATTTTACCTGCCCGGAAACAGATAAGGAATAACTGCAGAAAATTACTGCGGTAAGAAAGAGTCTGAATTTTGACATTTTAGAGAGGTCTAATTAGCAACCACGTCAGGATTTTCATCTTTAAAAGAACTAATAGTCTTTATAGTACCGTCTTCGTTGTACTCAAGTTTAGCCACTTTCATACTTCTAAGATAGGTTTTACCTCCAGAGAGAGAACTGTCGTGGTAAAACAGGTACCACTCCCCGTTATGTTCTACTATTGAATGGTGATTGGTCCATCCCAGAACCGGCTCCAAAATAACCCCCTGATAAGTGAAGGGACCGTATGGACTATCACCGGTGGCATATGCTATATTATGAGTGTCACCGGTAGAGTAGGAGAAGTAATAGGTGTCATTGTACTTATGTACCCACGCGGCTTCAAAAAATCTTCTTTCATTGTCTCCGGTAGTAATAGGATTCCCTTCCTGATCCAGGATTTGAACATCACGTAACTCTTCAGCAAATCCTAACATGTCATCACTCATTCGCGCAATTTTCGGCATGAGAGCAGGTTCATCATCTGCAGGGTATACGTCTTCCTCACCTCGATATTCATTATCGCGATAACGCTGAAGCTGGCCTCCCCAGATTCCTCCCACGTACATGTAATATTTACCGTCTGTATCCTTATAAACCGCCGGATCTATACTATAGCTTTTAGCAATAGGTTCAGGTTGAGGAGTGAAGGGACCTGCAGGGGAGTCGCCAACGGCCACCCCAATTCTGAAAATGTCGTTTTCGTCCTTTGCAGGAAAATACAGGTAGTATTTTCCATCTTTTTCCGCAGCATCTGGAGCCCACATTTGTCTGCTGGCCCAGGGCACGTCCTTAACATCCAGCACAACACCGTGATCTGTCACCGGACCTCCTACACTGTCCATAGAATAAACATGATAGTCTTTCATGTTGAAATGTGCGCCTGTATCATCTTCGGGAATTCCGGAATCCCAGTCATGTGAGGGATATACATAAATCTTCCCTTCAAAAACATGAGCAGAAGGATCTGCTGTGTAATTATCTGTGACAAGAGGTTCAGATGCAAACTCAGGCAAAGTATCGTTTGCCGCGGCAGTATCTTCCTGGACTTCTTCCCTGTTGTTTTCGTTTTTGCATGCTGAAACTACAAGAATGGACAGCATCAGAACTGCAGTTTTTGGAAATCTTAAATGTTTAAATTCCATTAGAAAAAATTGTTTAAAAGTGAATATAAAACCTTGCCCTCATGGCTAAGGTTTTAGGAAAGCCGGAGTTGAGACTCCGGCTTTTTAAATTTATTATCGGGAATGCTCTAGTACGAATTGGCTACAATTTGTTCCAGTAATTCCTGTTTTCCGCTTATTTGCTTTGGTTCTCCGTTTTCACGTGCAATCTTGCTCAGATCTTCAAGAGTCAGCTCTCCGTTTTCAAATTTTGCTCCATTACCTGAATCAAAGGAAGCATAACGATCTTTACGGATCTTGTTATACTTAGTGTTTTCAAGAATGTTATTGGCACAAATAAGTCCTCTTGCAAAAACATCCATTCCTGCAATGTGTGCAATGAATTTGTCTTCAAGATCGGTAGAGTTACGACGGACTTTAGCATCGAAATTAATACCTCCACCCTGGATTCCGCCTCCTTCGAGGATGATCAACATGGCCTGGGTAATTTCAAAAAGGTCAATAGGGAATTGATCTGTATCCCATCCGTTTTGATAATCTCCTCTGTTCGCATCTATGCTGCCCAGCATTCCGGCATCAACAGCTACCTGAAGCTCATGTTCAAAAGTATGACCCGCAAGGGTTCCGTGGTTTACCTCAAGGTTCAGTTTGAAGTCTTTTTCTAGTCCGTATTGTTGGATGAAACGCAGAGAAGTGGCTGCATCGTAGTCATACTGATGCTTTGTTGGTTCCATAGGCTTTGGTTCGATAAAGAAGTTGCCTTTAAAGCCTTGCTTTCTTGCATAATCTTTACAGGTGTTCAAAAATCTTCCAAGGTGATCCAATTCCCTTTTCATGTCTGTATTCAAAAGACTCATGTAACCTTCACGGCCACCCCAGAACACATAATTTTCTCCACCCAGTGCTATAGTTGCATCCAGGGCGATCTTTGCCTGTGCGCCTGCATATGCCAAAACATCGAAGTTCGGATTGGTGGCAGCACCATTCATGTAACGGGGATTACTGAAAAGATTGGATGTTCCCCAAAGAAGTTTTATTCCGCTTTCTTTTTGCTTCTCTTTGGCGTAGTCCACCATTGTGTGGATCCTTTTCTCAAATTCGGCCAAAGTTGGAGCTTCATCCACTACATCCACATCATGGAAGCAGTAGAATGGCGTACCCAGCTTTGTCATGAATTCAAATGCAGCGTCCATCTTATCTTTTGCACGAGTAATAGGATCGTTGCTCTTATCCCATGCAAAGGTTTCGGTACCGGGACCAAAAGGATCTGCTCCGGTGTTGTTGAACGTGTGCCAGTAGGCAGTTGCGAACCTCAAATGTTCTTTCAGGGTTTTACCTGCAACCACCTTATTTTCGTCATACCATTTAAAGGCTAAAGGATTGTCACTCTCCCGTCCTTCAAATTTTATTTGGTCAATGCCTTTAAAGAATTTACTTGTACTCATAATTAATCTTTATCTATTTTAATGTTCATTTTCCATTGTTCATATATGTCCTGATATCTCGCGGACAATTCTTTTTTTGGTTCTAAAGTTTCTATGCACTCCAGTTCGCCCAACGCATCTTTTAAACTGTCGTAATAGCCAAACCCATAGGCGGCGCCCCTGGCTGCCCCTTCAGCTCCGGAAGTGTTATAAAGCTCCAGCTTTGCCTGGGTAGTGTTGCAGAAAATTTCCCTGAAGACCGGACTTAGAAAAAGATTTCCTTTCCCGGCGCGTACTACTTCTCCAGATGTACCCAATGATTTTATGACATCAAAGCCATAGTTCATCGCAAAGACAATTCCTTCACAGGCTGAACGGATCAAATGCGGGGGTTGATGAATATTGAAGTTTAGATTTTCAATGCCCGAATTTGCCTGTTTATTATTAAAAATCCTTTCCACACCGTTACCGAAAGGGTAAAACCTTAGGTTTTCACTGCCGGGTTCCACTTTTGCAGCTTCGCGGTTAAGAACATCATAAGAAAGTAGCTCCTGGTTGCCAACTGAAACTACCTTTCGTAACCATTGGTAAAGTATTCCGGAACCGTTAATTATGCCCAGTAAACCGTTGCGCTTTTCTTCGGGGGTATTACTTACGTGCAGAAATGTGTTTATTCTGCTGTTCTTGTCGTAGAGATCTTTATCGGTTACTGCGTAGATCACTGCCGAAGTGCCCGCGGTTGTAGCAATTTCTCCCGGATTAAGCACGTTTAATGATAAAGCATTATTTGGCTGGTCTCCTGCACGATAGGTTATTTCCACATCACTGTTTAGCCCTAACTCATTCGCGACATCAGGGAGAACTTTTGCCTGGTGTCCAAAAGTCGGGACTATCTCGGGTACAACCTCCTGTGGAAGCCCCATCTTTTCAAGTATTCCGGTAGCCAGTTTTCCTTCTGAAAAGTTCCACAATGCAGCTTCAGAAAGCCCGGATGTAGTAGTTTGAGGTACTCCAGACAATTTTGCAGCTATGTAATCTCCCGGCAACATCATGTATTTCGCTTTAGCGAATACTTGCGGCTCATTTTCTTTTACCCACTTTAGCTTGGATGCAGTAAAATTTCCGGGGCTGCCCAGGATCTGCTTTTGGCAGTTCTCCAGCCCTATTTCTTCGCAGGCTGCATTTCCTATTTCTGCTGCCCGGCTATCACACCAGATGATCGAAGGCCTTACCGGCTCCAGGTTTTCATCTGTCAGGACCAACCCGTGCATCTGGTAAGCAATACCGATCCCCTTGATCTTTTTTATATCCAGACCTTTTTTTCTTAACTCGCCAATTCCCTGGCGCACATATTCCCACCACTTATCGGGATGCTGTTCAGCCCATCCGAACTTCGGCGCGATCATCTCCATTTCAAAATCTGGAGCGGTTACAGAACCAATGATTTTTCCTTTTTCGGCATCCAACAGGGATAGCTTTATCGAGGAGCTTCCCAAGTCAATTCCTAAAAAATACATATTAATCTTGTTTTTTGCGAATCCATATGTTTTCCATGTCTTCGAGTGTTCTTCCTTTAGTTTCAGGTACATATTTCCAGATGAACAAGCCCGAAAGGATTGCCATTACACCGTAGATCCAGTAGGAGAACCCATGATTGAAACTTTCTACAAGAGCTTCGTTGTTGTTCATCATTGGGAAGGTCCAGGAAACGATGAGGTTTGCCAGCCATTGTACAGCAACGGCTACAGCCATCACACCCCGTATTTTGTTGGGGAAAATTTCGGAAAGCAGTACCCACACAACAGGTCCCCATGACATTGCAAAAGCAGCGATGTACAGCAGCATAAGTAGTAGGGCAGGTAAACCTTCCACTTCCCAATAAAGGGTAAATCCAAGGCCAATCATGCTTATCGCCATAACAGCACTTCCTATCATCATTAATTTTTTTCGACCGAACTTGTCCACCGTCATGATAGCGAGCACAGTAAAGAGCATATTAATGGCTCCAACGATTATAGTTTGGAGCATGGAAGCGTCTGTCTCCATTCCCATTCCCCGGAAGATCTCAGGGGCGTAATAAAGCACTACATTAATTCCCACGAACTGCTGAAATATAGATAAAAGGATACCGATAACGACTACAGTCCAGCCAAAGGAGAGCCAGTGGGACCTGGTGCGGCTAAATGAGGCTTTAATTTCCTGTAAGATCTGAGCTGCCCTTTCCGGTCCGTTCAGTTTCGTAAGCACCTTCATAGCATTTTCCTCTTTTCCTTTCATTGTTTGGAATCTTGGAGTTTTTGGTACCATAAGGAGGAAAATGAAGAAAAGGACTGCAGGAATTGCCTCAGAAAGGAACATGAGACGCCATCCTTCTGTATTGATCCAGTCCTCAGTCTGTCCCCTTACAATAAAATAATTCACAAAATAAACCACAAGCATACCCGTAACAATCGCGAACTGGTTAAAGGAAACCAGCTTTCCGCGAATGTCTGCAGGAGCCATTTCGGCAATGTACATAGGTGCAAGCATACTGGCGAGACCAACCCCAATTCCTCCTATTATCCTGTAAATAATAAAGGCAGAAAGATTATTTCCGGGGAAGATATCCATTACTTCAGGATAAGCGGAACCAACTGCGGAAACCAGGAAAAGAAAAGCGGCTATAATAAGTCCGTTTCGGCGGCCAATAGAATTAGCAATGTTGTCTCCAAAAGAAGCTCCAATTATACAACCAACCAGGGCACTACTAATCATGAAACCGAGAATAGAATTCCGAAGGTTTTCTGTAAGGACATCGGGTAATGCAAGAAACTGGAAATAATATAGAGCTCCTCCTAAGAGGAAAAATAGAGCAATAATTATATACGCTTTACTTCTTTTAAAAAACTTGAGGATGAAAGAGCTGAATAGCAGGACAATGGCCAGGACACAAATACTCAGGATCACCTTGAATTGAAAAATACTTTTTGCTGCAAAAACCGAATCGTTTTCGAGCGTAAAAATGAAATAATTCTCAAGGGCTCCAACGGCGCCTGAAATTACTGCAGTGTCATATCCAAAGAGCAAGCCGCCTAAGCTCGCTACTACTGTTATGAGATAAACGCTCTTTTTACTTGTTGTTACTGTCGCCATCTATTGAAGTGTTAAAAATATCTTATAGTTTTTATGACTACAAGTTTAAATATTAATTTTTACTTTAGCAATTTATATGGGAATATATTCTTGAGTATTTATGAACTTTTCACTATGCTGATCCCTTTTATTTTAGCAACAAAATAATTTTTCCTCTAATGGATAAGGAAATCATAAAAAATAGGGCTGAAACTTTTGAGGCCGACGCTATGGAGTCAATAACCATTGACTGTGTAATCTTTGGATTTCAGGAAGGAAGCCTTGAGGTTCTGTTGGTGAAACATGCAGAGGGGATAAGCAAAGGAAAATGGGGTCTGCCTGGAGGGTGGATTAAAAAAAAGGAAGGCATTGACGCGGCGGCCTATCGTTTACTCCGTGAGTTAACGGGACTCGACGAAATATTTCTGGAGCAGCTCAAAGCCTTTGGTGATCCAGATCGCTTTCCTTTGTACAGAGTTATAACAATAGGATATTATGCATTGGTGAAGCGGGAGAATTATCGAATCAAGGCAGGTTTTACAGCTTCGGAAGTTGGGTGGTTTAAAATGAAGGATATTCCGAAACTTATATATGATCACAACGAGATCCTCAATTACAGTTTGGGACATTTACGCAACCGCATTCGCCAGGCACCCATAGGCTTCAATCTTTTACCTGAAAAATTTACGCTGCTGGAATTGATGCATCTGTATGAAGAAATTTTGGGAGTGGAAATGGACAAACCAAATTTCCGAAGAAAGATCCTGAAGATGAAGCTTCTCCGCGACCTGAATGAAAAGCAGGTAGGAGTTTCCCATAGGGCCGCTAAACTTTACAGCTTTGATGAAGAAATTTACAACAGGTTAACAAAAAGAGGGTTCAATTTCGAATTTTAGGCAGGTAAGGAATTATTTTTTCTGTTCATAATTTCTATAAAGCAATCGATTGTTTGAATGGTTTGAGGATTTAATCCGGCAGTTTTGTACATTAGTTAGTCGGGATGGTTTATACCTCCATTGTCTCCTCAACAGTTAATAATGAAAAGAAAAAAGGAAGTTACCATTTATGATTTAGCCAAAGAGTTAAATTATTCTCCTTCAACGATTTCCAGAGCCCTCAACAACCACAAGAGTATCGGCAAAAAAACAATCAAGGAAATTCAGAAGGTAGCGAATGAACTGGGCTATCGTCCCAATTCAGTAGCTGCGAGTCTCCGTAGTAATAAAAGCAAGACAATCGGCATAATGGTGGCCAGGATCAATAGCCCTTTCATGTCAACTTTGATCAGTGGTGTTGAAGATGCAGCCAAAAAAGCTGGTTACAATGTGATTATAAGCCAGTCCAATGAGCTCTATGATAATGAAGTGACAAATGCCAAGGCTCTTTATGATAGTAGAATTGGTGGGTTAATTGTTTCTCTTGCTATGGAAACAACTAGTACAGATCATTTTCGGCAATTTCAGGAAAAAGATATTCCTATTGTGTTTGTTGATCGGGTTCCAAAGGATTTTAATTCATACAGGGTAATCATTGACAATTACGCAGCCGGCTTTCGGGCGACGAAACATCTCATAGATCAGGGTTGTACAAAAATTGCTCATTTCGCAGGTTCTCAGCATGTTAATGTCTACAATATGAGAAAAAAAGGATATTTGGATGCCCTGGAGGAGAGCAACATAAAAATTGATCCAGAGTTAGTCATAAATCTCCCAACGATGAGTTTGGAGGAGGGAACAGAGGCTATGAGAAAGCTGCTTAAAATAGATAATTCGCCAGATGGATTATTTTCTGCCAATGATGCGGCTGCAGTTGGAGCTATTTTAGTCGCTAAGGAAGAAGGGGTGAAAATACCTGAAGAACTTGCAGTAATAGGTTTTAATGATGATCCCGTGGCATCTATTGTGGAGCCATCCCTATCGACGGTTTCCCACCCCGCCCGTAAAATGGGCGAGCTGTCAATTCAAAGAATTTTAGATCACTCAAAAACCAGTCTTGGTTCAAGTGTTTCTGAAATAACTATGTTGGACACGGAGGTTATAATCAGAAATTCCAGCCTAAAAAAGACCAACGAAAGCATACCTGTCAAAAAGGCGATTGTTTAGATCTATTTTCCCGGCCAACAGCTTTGAAATTTCGGGCACTTTAGCATTGCCGCTAGAGAATGTCGGTGGCTTGTCTTTTAATTAAATATTACAGCCGAGGGTAGAATTTTGTTGTCTGATGAAAAAAGAAGGAACCTCTTAAAAAGCCCGCTAATGCTGATTATAGATCTTATCTATCAGTTTGAGGGGGTGGTTTTTAGTTCTTTAAATTTCAAGTATTCTACCAATGAAAATATAATTTCACAACATTGAATTTCAGTATCTTATTCAAAAGTCTTGGTTTAGATCCCAGAAGCGGAGCGCTCTAGATTCTTTTTCCGCACAACAATGGTTAGAATTTTCAAATCAGCACACCCTCAAATCATTTATCTCAAAGTAAAGATAGCTTCTTTTAACTCTTGCACGCCTAATTCGGTACTTCTTTTACCCGGACTTGAACCTCCCACATAAACTTTGAAATCACCTGATTCTAAAATTTTTTCGCCTTCATTGTTCACCAGTTCCATCATTTCTGGAGTGATCTCAAATATGACCTCTTCGGAAGCACCGGGTGCCAGTTCTATTCTTTTAATCCCGTAAAGCTGATATTTAGGAGCTCTTACAGAAGTCTTTAAATCTGAAACATACAACTGCACTACCTCTCCGGCTTTGGTTTTGCCCGTATTAGTAACCGTAATTGCTGCCTTCAGAGAATTTTCTTTCCTGATTCGTTTATCAGAAAGACTGATGTCTGAATATTCAAAATCGGTATAGCTCAAACCATATCCAAAAGGATACATTGGTTCGGCATTCATGTATTTATAGGTTCTTCCCTGCATGTTGTAATCCTCATACGGCGGAAGGTCATCTAGTGATCTTGGAAAGGTGATTGGCAGTCTTCCGGAAGGGGATATTTTTCCAAAAATGACATCTGCAACTGCATTTCCTCCTTCTTCACCGGGATACCATACCAGTAAAACAGCATCTGCAATTTCATGTACTTCCTGTAAATTCATGGGACTTCCTCCGGTGATTACTGCAACTACCGGTTTTTCTTCTGCAGCTTCTTTCAATTTTCTAAGATAGTCGATCTGGTTTTGAGGAAGGTTGTAGTCAAGCCTGTCTCCAAAAGTCTCAGAGGCAATAGATTCTCCTTCTTCCCCTTCAAGTACGCCCGAGATTCCCAGCACAGCTATTGTAGCATCAGAATTTCCGGCATTTGGAGAAGCCCAGTCCTGCGGATTTGCATTTGGCCTGTTCAGCAAAGTTCCCTGCCGGTACTGTAACTGACTTTGTGGTTCAATAGCAGCTGCAACCCCTTCCAGGATGGTTACCAGGTTAGGATTGACTCCGTGATAATTTCCCAGGAGCACTTCAATGCTGGTGGCATTGGGTCCTGTAATAAAGTATTTTGACAGATCATTGCGAAGAGGTAGTACATTGTCATTCTTTAGCAACACCAGTGATTTCTGCGCAACTTCCCTGGCCAGCTGCCTGTGCTCTTCGGTGTTGATATTCTCTGCCGAAAGATGAGCATAAGGATTGTTCTCTTCGGGGTCTAAAAGGCCTAATTTGAATTTGGTTTTTAAGAGGACGGACAATTGTTTATCAATTTCTTCCTCTGTGACCAATCCCTGGTTCACTGCCTCTACTAAAGAAGGATAAACACTGCCGCAATTTAAGTTTACTCCGCTTTTAATTCCCAGGGCCGCAGCTTCTTCAGGTGTTTCCACCACCTTGTGTCCTTCGTAAAAATCAACAAGAGCCCAGCAATCACTTACAATATGCCCCTTAAAATTCCATTTGTCCCTAAGAACATCCTGTAAAAGATATTTGTTGGCGCAACAAGGTTCACCGTTTGTGGCATTGTAGGCGCACATAATAGTTTCCACATCGGCATCAACCAAAGCCTGGAAGGCGGGAAGATAGGTTTCCCACATGTCTTTCAGAGAAGCCTCGGCATTAAATTCATGTCTCAATTTTTCGGGACCGCTATGCACTGCATAGTGTTTCGCAGCCGCGGCTGTTTTTAAATACTTTGGATCATCACCCTGTAGCCCTTTGACAAAGGCCGTTCCCAATCGTGCCGTTAAATAAGGGTCTTCCCCGTAGGTTTCCTGGCCGCGGCCCCATCTGGGATCTCTGAAAATATTGATATTCGGCGTCCAGAAGGTAAGTCCGCTGTATTGTCTTCTGTACCCATTTTTCACAGCAGTGTTATGGTTTCCTCTGGCTTCATCTGAGATTGCTGTAGCAACCCGCAGGATCAATTCTTCATCAAAAGTAGCTCCCATGCCTATAGCTTGGGGGAAAACAGTTGCGACACCAGATCTGCCAACCCCGTGTAAAGCTTCATTCCACCAGTTGTACTCGGGAATGTCTAAGCGTTCTATTGCCGGACTGTTATGCATCATTTGCCAGGCCTTTTCCTCTAAGGTCAATCGATTGATTAAATCCTGGATTCTTTCTTCCATACTTAAGCTGGAATTCCGGAAAGGGTAGTTTTCTGATCCGGAGGTGACTTGGGCTGTGAGGGTGGGGGTAGTTCCCAGAAAAAATAATATAAGAACCGTCTGAAATAAAGAGATTTTCATGTGATGAGGTGTTTTTTGTTGCCTGCCCAGGCATTCTTTAAAATATGGTCTAATCAAAGAAAGAACAAAATAAAATTAAACGCAACCGATTGCGTAAAATATTTTGATGGCAGGGCTTTTTTTTCTAATTTTCGCATTCCAATGATACTACTTCTATCCACCTAATTCCTCCAATATGGTTTACAAAAAATCAGTCCTATATCTTTCTCTTTTCTTTCTCCCATTTTTTCTTTCCGCTCAAAAAGGTTATGATCTTTGGCTTCAATATGATGCTATTGAAAAAGAAGATATAAGGAGTCAATATCTGCGGCAGAT
The DNA here is from genome assembly GCF_000423585.1 of Salinimicrobium xinjiangense DSM 19287. Lineage (GTDB taxonomy): Bacteria > Bacteroidota > Bacteroidia > Flavobacteriales > Flavobacteriaceae > Salinimicrobium > Salinimicrobium xinjiangense. The sequence goes on along the minus strand of NZ_AUIG01000008.1, from coordinate 85,138 downwards.
CAATAATATTGTTCCGTTTGGTTCCGGGGAAACTGTTAAGGTGGCTGTATCAGAACTGCAAATGGCTTTTGAAGGTTTTTTCCAGGAGGCTATTCGGGAATCAGTTGCCATTGGAGAGCATGATATTGTGCTGGGGACAAAAGAAAATCTTCCGCCGTATGTACTTCCTTCGTTAGAACTGGAACTTTCGAAGATCAATTCCGAAGGCTATATTATCAAGAGGATCCGGATTGGGAACACTCCGGTAACGGTAATAACCTCTCAGTCTGATGCCGGATTGTTGTATGGAGTTTTCAGGTTTATCAGGGAAATTCAGCTACATAATAATATAAGTGATCTCCATATTGTAGATTCTCCAAGGATCCAAAAACGGGTTTTAAATCACTGGGATAATCTTGATCGTACCGTAGAACGCGGTTATGCCGGTTTTTCCATTTGGGACTGGCATCACCTTCCGGACCTTATAAAGCCGCAGTATACCGACTACGCACGCGCAAATGCGTCCATAGGAATAAACGGTACAGTGTTGACCAATGTGAATGCAAATTCCCTGGTGTTTTCTCCACATTATATTGAAAAAGTTAAAGCTTTAGCCGAAGTTTTTCGCCCCTATGGGATTCAGGTCTATTTAACAGCGCGTTTTTCGGCACCTGTGGAAATGGGAGATCTTCAAACTGCAGATCCATTAGATCCCGAAGTAAGGCAATGGTGGAAGAATAAAGCCGATGAAATATATGCTGAAATTCCGGACTTCGGCGGATTTCTGGTTAAAGCTAATTCTGAAGGTCAGCCGGGGCCCAATAACTACGGAAGATCCCACGTCGATGGAGCAAATATGATGGCCGAAGCTTTGGCGCCGCACAATGGGATTGTCATGTGGCGTGCCTTTGTCTATTCAGAACATGATCCCGAGGATCGGGCGAAACAGGCGTATACCGAATTTGTGCCTTTTGATGGCCAGTTTCATGATAATGTGCTGGTTCAGGTGAAGAACGGACCTATAGATTTTCAGCCACGGGAACCTTTCCATCCTATGTTCGGTGCTATGCCAAACACTCCGTTGATGATGGAATTCCAAATCACACAGGAATATCTGGGATTTAGTTCGCACCTGGTGTACCTGCCCACAATGTTTGAAGAGATACTTGATGAAGATACTTATGTGAAGGGAGAAGGATCAACAGTTGCAAAAGTCATTGACGGTACTTTATCCAATAAAAAATTAACCGGAATTGCCGGAGTTGCCAATATAGGAACAGAAAAAAACTGGACAGGACATCCTTTTGGACAGGCTAACTGGTATGGCTTTGGGAGATTGGCCTGGGATCCCTATTTGGATTCCGAAGAAATTGCAGAGGAATGGTTACAGATGACCTTTAGCAATGAAGAAGAATTTGTAGAGGAGGTGAGTGATATGATGATAAAATCCCGGGAAGCGGTGGTGAATTATATGACTCCGCTGGGACTGCATCACATCATGGATACCGGCCATCACTATGGCCCGGGACCCTGGGTTAGTGATTTGGACCGGCCGGAATGGAATCCCGTTTATTACCATAAGGCAGACTCTGTAGGGGTTGGATTTGATCGAACTCAAACTGGTAGCCATGCACTTGCTCAATATGCCGAACCCCTCAGGGAAAAGTACAATTCCATAGAAACCACTCCGGAGAAATACCTGCTTTGGTTTCACCACGTGCCCTGGGATTACGAGATGGAAAATGGAGAGACTTTATGGTACAACCTCGCTTTAAAATATCAGGAAGGTGTTGAGGATGTGGAAGAGATGGTGGAGACCTGGAACAGAATGGAGAAATATGTTGACAGGCAAAAATTTGAAAAAACTAAAATGCTGCTGCAAATTCAGCTGAAGGAAGCCAAATGGTGGCGGGACGCGGTTCTGTTGTATTTTCAGCAGTTCTCTAAAATGGAATTGCCAGATTTTATTCCTAAGCCCGAACATGATCTGGAATATTACCAGTCCCTCAAATTTCCCTATGCTCCCGGCATAAGTCCTGCCTGGCATTAAAAAAGACGATATACGTACCCCCAATTAATTATGGAAAATAAATTGACAGCTATTGTTACCGGTGCCAACGCCGGATTAGGATTTGCAACTGCAAAGAAATTCTGCGACAACGGAATTAAGACTTATGTAAACGGACGAAATGAGGAGAAAACATTGAAAGCCTGCGAAGAACTAGGGCCAAATGCCATACCTTTCATTCTCGATCTTAATAATCTGGACGAAATACCTGCAGCGATTGAGAAACTCGCTCAGGAAGCAGGAAGAATTGATATCTTGGTAAACAATGCCGGGATCAACATGAAAAAAGAATTCTTCGAAGTTACCAATGAAGAATTCCAGAACATTTTACACACAAATGTGCTGGCTCTTTTTGCCATGAGCAGGGAGGTAGTAAAGGTGATGAAGGAAAATGGTTCAGGGAGTATCATTAATATCAGTTCTATGGCTGCTCAATATGGAATCCCGAAGGTGATCGCCTATTCGGCCAGTAAAACTGCTATAGATGGAATGACACGTGCGATGGCTGTAGATTTGGCGCAGTTTGGGATCAGGGTGAATGCGGTAGCCCCGGGATTCATTAAAACCAATATGTCCAGCAAGGCTTTTAACGATGATCCCGAGAGAAAAAACAGGGTGCTCTCAAGAACTCCTTTGGGTAGATTGGGAGAACCTTCAGATGTTGCAGATGCAATTTATTATTTTGCAACTTCAGAATCAAAATTTACTACCGGAACTGTATTGCCGGTAGATGGTGGAAACTCAATAGGCTTTTAAGATGTATAAAATGACTCAAACAATGCGCTGGTACGGCCCTAACGATGTACTCTCGCTGAAAGAACTAAAACAAGCCGGCATTACCGGGATTGTTACTGCACTGCACGAAATACCCGTCGGAGAAATCTGGACCGAAAATGCCATTTTAGAGAGGAAAGCAGAAATTGAAGACCACGGGCTCGAATGGAGCGTGATAGAAAGCCTTCCGGTACACGAGGATATAAAAAAGAGATCCGGAAATTATGAGCAGTATATAGAAAACTACAAGATCAGCCTGCGAAATATCGGAAAATGCGGAATTGAAGTAGTTGCCTACAACTTTATGCCCATCCTGGATTGGGTCCGCACAGATCATTATTTCGAAAATAAGGAAGGTGCGACGGTATTGAGATATGACCCGGTAACCTTTGCTTTTTTCGATCTTTTCCTGCTAAAAAGGAAGAATGTAGAAAAAGATTATTCCGATGCGGCTATTGCTGAAGCAAAGGAGCTTGGGGAAAAGCTTTCCTCAGGAGAAAAAGAGCAACTTTTCAAAAGCATCCTGCTTGGTCTCCCGGGAAGTAAGGAAAATTTTACTCCTGAGATCATTAAAGACCTGCTGGATAGCTATCAACATATCAATGATGAAAATCTAAGGGAAAATCTTGTTTCTTTCCTCTCGGAAGTGGCGCCTGTGGCAGAAGAAAGCGGCGTGAAACTGGCTATTCATCCCGATGATCCTCCGTTTTCTGTTTTAGGCCTCCCAAGAGTAGTGAGCAAACAAGAGGATCTCGAGTATATTTTCAGTAAAGTTGCAACTAACGCCAACGGACTATGCTATTGTACCGGTTCACTGGGTGCGAATCCAAATAATGATGTGCTGGAGATCTTTGATAAATTCAGTGACAGGATTCACTTTTTGCACCTGCGGAATGTAAGAAAAGAAGCTTCAGGGGTGTTTATGGAATCTGATCATTTAGATGGTGATGTCCCCATGACAGAGGTGATGAAGAGAATCCTGAAGCTGCAGCAATCTGCACAAAAATCCCTTCCCATGCGACCAGATCATGGCTATTTGCATTCCATGGAAAAAGATAAAAATTATTATGTCGGCTACTCATTTATTGGTCGCCTAAAAGGTCTTGCCGAGTTGCGCGGACTCGAACTCGGAATACTGGAAACCCTCAAATAAACAACAAATGATCCATTCAAGAATCCTTAAAAAATCAGCTTTTTTGCTGCTTTCAATTTCTCTCCTTACCGGTTGTAAAAATCAGACAGGGAATGAAGAACAGGCAGCTTTAACTACAGAAGAACAACAACAGGAAAAAGGTCTTAAAGATTATTATTCAGATTATTTTCCAATAGGAGTTGCAGTAGGACCGGGTACTATAAAAGGGGAATCTGCGGAACTTCTTAAAAAAGAATTCAACAGCATAACTCCCGAAAATGTAATGAAGATGGGACCTATTCACCCCGAGAAAGATCGCTTCAACTGGGAATATGCAGATGCTATGGCGGAATTTGCACGTGAAAATGATCTCAAAATGAGAGGACATGCCCTGGTATGGCATCAGCAAACCGGCGGCTGGATCTTTGAAACTGAAGATGGAGGCAAAGTTACAAAAGAGGAATTGCTGAGCAGGATGAAAACCCATATAGATTCTGTAGTTACCCGCTATAAAGGAACGATCTATTCCTGGGATGTGGTCAACGAAGCCATAGCTGATAATCCTGATGAGTTATTGAGAAATTCTGAGTGGTATGAAATAGCAGGGGAAGATTTCCTAATTAAAGCTTTTGAGTATGCCCGTGCAGCTGATCCCGATGCAAAACTATATTATAATGACTATAATGCCATTATTCCGGAAAAACGAGATCGCATCTATAAGCTTCTCAAGATGCTTGTTGACCGGGATGTGCCGATTGACGGTGTAGGGATACAGGGACACTGGTCGATTTATGGTCCTTCAGAAGAGGAGTTGAGGAAAGCGCTCGACATGTATTCCTCTTTAGGTCTTGACGTTCAGATCACCGAGCTGGATGTTTCTCTCTATCCGTGGGAAAAAGAACAGCGCGAGCGAAGACCGGAGGATGTGGATGAATTCACACCCGAGCTGGAACAACGGCAAATAGAAGCTTATGAAATGTTCTTCAGGGTTTTTAGAGACTACAAAGATGTTTTAACGGGAGTGACTTTCTGGAATCTTTCAGACCAGTATACCTGGCTGGACCACTATCCGGTGGAAGGCAGGAAGAATTATCCGCTTTTATTTGATGAGGAGATGCAGCGAAAAAAGGCCTATTACAAAGTTGTAGAATTTGCGGGTGAGAATGAAGTAGAATAGTTAAAATAAAAAGGATGATTCCCCCAAACAATACTTCAGGTAAAATTATATTTTTTCTACTTATACTGGGAATAGGTCCGTCGCTTTTTGCACAGGAATCGTATATCTATACCTCTCAAAAAGGGGATTATTTCCCATTGGTTTCCCCGGACAAATCTGCTGCAATTTATATCGACCAGGGTGATTTTAAAGGCGTTCATCGCGCAGCCGAAGATCTTCAAAAGGATATAGAGCGGGTTACAGGAAAGTTTCCGGAACTGTACCGCACTGCTGAAGTTTCTACGGGTACACCTGTCATCATTGGAACTTTGGGTAAAAGCAGCCTTATTGACCAACTGGTTCAGAATAATAAGATCAAAGTTTCTGAAATAGAAGGAAAGTGGGAAACATTTGCTATCCAGGTGGTGCAAGATCCGCTTCCCGGGGTGGAACAGGCACTGGTGATCGTGGGAAGTGACAAACGCGGAACTATTTTCGGCGTGTATGATGTTTCCAAAGAAATCGGGGTTTCTCCCTGGTATTATTGGGCCGATGTTCCTGCAAAAAAATCGGATGTTCTTTATGTACAGCCGGGGACACATACAAAGGGCACTCCAAAAGTGAAATATCGCGGTATATTCATTAACGATGAAGCCCCGGCTCTTGCAGGCTGGGCAACAGAGAATTTCGGCGGATTTACCAGCGGATTCTATGAGCATGTATTCGAACTCATTCTTCGTATGCAGGGCAACTACCTGTGGCCGGCGATGTGGGGAAGAGCTTTTTACGATGATGATCCTCAGAACCCGGTTCTGGCAGATGAATACGGCATGGTGATTGGAACTTCCCACCATGAACCTCTAATGCGGGCGCACGACGAATGGAGGCGCTTTGGGGAAGGGGAGTGGAATTATAATACGAATCCGGAGAAGCTTCAGCAGTTCTGGAGAGGGGGAATAGCACGAATGGGGGATTATGAGAGTGTGGTCACAGTTGGAATGCGTGGTGACGGCGATGAACCAATGACCGAAGGTACGGCGATTGAGCTCCTGGAACGTATCGTAGCAGACCAGCGGGAAATCATTTCAGAAGTGACCGGAAAACCGGCAGCAGAAACTCCGCAGGTTTGGGCACTATATAAAGAGGTTCAGGATTATTACGATCAGGGAATGAGAGTTCCCGATGATGTGACACTGTTATTAGCAGATGATAACTGGGGGAATATTCGCAAGTTGCCAAATCCTGAAGATAAGCCACGGGAAGGAGGCTACGGAATCTATTATCATTACGATTACGTGGGAGGTCCAAGAAATTACAAATGGATCAATACCAACCAGATCTCCCGGGTTTGGGAACAAATGAACCTGGCATACGAATTCGGGGCAGACGAGCTGTGGATCGTAAATGTGGGAGATATAAAACCCATGGAATATCCCACCAGCTTCTTTCTGGACTATGCCTGGGATCCTACAAAGATTGGAGCGAGGGATTTGAGGGGATACACTGAAGATTGGGCTGCGAGACAGCTGCCGGAAGAATATTCCGAAGAAATTGCAGATATTCTTCTTACTTATTCAAAGTACAATAGTCGTAGAAAACCGGAATTACTAAGTCCGGAGACTTACAGCCTTACCCATTTTAATGAAGCTGAGAGGGTTGTCAAAGAATACCGGGATCTTGAAAACCGGGCTGAAGCGATATACAAAAAGATACCTGAAGAATATAAAGATGCCTATTTCCAGATTGTCTTGTTTCCTGTCAAAGCATCGGCAAACCTCAATGAGTTGTATGTTTCGGCTGCAAAGAACAATCTGTATGCAGAGCAGGGCAGGGCAGTGGCTAATAAATATGCTGTCAAAACAAAGGAGCTTTTCGATAAAGATGCTGAGCTCACAGATCAATATCACACAGAATTGGCCGATGGCAAATGGAATCACATGATGTCCCAAACCCACATTGGTTATACCTACTGGCAACAGCCCGATCAAAATAACATGCCCGAAGTTCACAGGATAGATATTCCTGAAAAGGCCCAAATGGGAGTAGTGGCACAGGGTTCCAAAAATGTGAAAATTGATGATGCTTCCGTAACCAGCTTACCTGTTTTTGATCCCTTTAATGATCAGGAGTATTACGTGGAGATATTTAATAAAGGTCAAAAGCCTTTTCAGTACAAGATTCAGAAGAAATCGTCCTGGATAGAGGTTTCCGAAGAAAAAGGTATTGTTGAAGATCAAAAGAGACTTTTGGTAAGTGTAAATTGGGAGAAGGCTCCAAAAGGGCAAAGTCAAGGCTCCTTCAGGATTAAAGGAACGGGCGCTGGCATAACAGTAGAGGTGCCAATCAATAATCCTGTAAAGGAAGATATTAAGGGTTTTGTAGAAAGCAACGGCTATATTTCTATAGAGGCCGCTAACTTTACAAAAAACTATCAGAAAAATGGTAGTGGCTGGCAGCTGGTTCCCAATCTTGGAAGAACAGGATCTGCAATGACTTCTTTTCCGGATGAGCCTGTTCAACAGGAAATCTCCAAAGAAAGCCCTCATCTTTCCTATAAATTTCATAACTTAAGTAGAGGCGAGGCTGAGGTAGTTTTTTATTTGTCACCGACTCTGGATTTCAGAAATCAGGGAGGTCTTAAATTTGCTTTCTCCATAGATGATAGGGAGCCTCAGGTGATCAACATGCACGAGCAAACCAAAGACAACTGGAATACTTCTGTAGCGAATAATGTTACCAAAGTAAAGACCAAAATAAATCTTGAGCCGGGCAATCATACTTTAAAGGTGTGGGCAATGGAATCTGGGATTGTACTACAGAAGATCCTTATAAAAACCGGTGAAGAAAAAGAGACATATTTAGGACCACCTGAGAGTGCGAAGGTGGAATAGAATAAAATAAGATTGTAATGAAATATAGAATTTTAGGAAAAACCGGATTTGAGATTTCTGAAATTTCCCTGGGAACCTGGCAGGTTGGGGGAAAATGGGGATCGGGCTTTGACAATAAAAAAGCGGAAGAGATCTTAAACACTGCTATTGATAATGGGATAAACTTTATTGATACTGCAGATGTTTATGAGGACGGGCTCAGTGAGGCTGCAGTTGGAAGAGTAGTCAGATCCAGGTCCGAAAAAGTTTATGTGGCTACCAAATGCGGCCGTAAAATTTCTCCTCATACAAATGAGGGTTATACTCCTGAAATTCTCACCAAATTCGTTGAAGACAGTTTGAAAAATTCCGGTTTGGAAAGGCTTGATCTTATTCAGTTGCACTGTCCGCCAACCGATGTTTACTACAGGCCCGAGATCTTCGAAACCTTTGACAGGCTCCAACAGCAGGGTAAAATAGATAAACTGGGAGTGAGTGTTGAGAAAGTGGAGGAGGGGATCAAAGCCATTGAATATGACAATGTTTCTACGGTACAGATCATATACAATCTTTTTCGCCAGCGGCCCCAGGAGAACTTTTTTACACTCGCACGGCAGAAGAATGTTGGGATCATTGTGAGAGTTCCTTTAGCAAGCGGACTTTTGACCGGGAAATTTAGTAAAGACTCCCATTTTTCTCCCGAAGATCACAGAAATTTTAACCGTAATGGGGAAGCATTTGACAAGGGGGAAACATTTGCCGGGGTTAATTTCAATCGGGGAGTAGAGGCAGCTAATGCACTCAGGTCCATTTTTCCTGACAAAGAAAATCTTGCACCTATGGCTTTAAAATGGATCCTGAGAAGAAAAGAGGTGAGTACCGTAATTCCCGGAGCTTCAAAAGTAGAACATTTAATTTCCAATCTCTCGGTAGAGGAAACGCCCGAACTCACTGAAGAGCAGATCCTGAAGATGAACAAGATCTATGATGATTATGTGAAGGAGGAAGTTCATCAACGCTGGTAGATGATTGCAAAAAATGGCCGGGTAATTTTTCCCGGCCATTTTTACTCCATAATTATTTAAATATCCTATTTCTCATAAATACCATCATACAATTTTTGGTATAACTTAATGATATTCCGGCGTTTAAGTTTCATTGTAGGAGTAAGGTGTTCTCCTTCAATGCTCCATACATCGGGAGTGAGTTCGAATTTTTTGATCTTTTCCCAGCTTCCGAATTTTTGGTTGTAGAAATCTACTTCTTCCTGGATACGGGCTTTTACCTGTTCATTATTGATCAGGTCAGCATTACTTGGACCAACTTCTACGTGTTTTCTTTTTGCCCATTCCCGAACAAAATCAAAGTCTGGCTGAATTAGAGCTGCAGGCATTTTTTCCCCTTCTCCAATAACCATAAGTTCGGCAATAAAACGGGATTGCTTCAGTTGGTTTTCAATCACCTGAGGTGCAACATACTTTCCGCCGGAAGTTTTGAACATCTCCTTCTTCCTGTCGGTGATCTTCAAAAATCCATCGGCATCTAATTCTCCAATGTCTCCGGTGTGGAAAAATCCATCTCCGTTAATGACCTCCTTAGTTTTTTCGGGTTCTTTATAATAACCTTGCATCACGTTGGGTCCTTTACAAAGTATTTCGCCGTCTTCAGCAATCTTTACCTCTACATTTTTAAGCACCCTTCCTACGGTTCCAATTTTAAATCCGCCGTTTCGCTGATCATTTACTGAGATTACCGGAGAAGTTTCAGTAAGTCCGTAGCCTTCCATCACAGGAATTCCCGCTGCAGCGAAAACTCTCGCCAGCCTTGGTTGCAGAGCTGCACTTCCTGAAACAATAAGTTCTATTCGTCCCCCCAATCCTTCTTTCCATTTAGAAAAGACCAGTTTACGGGCCAGACTTAACTGAGTTTCATACCACCAGCCATTTGCACCATAGGGCTCATATTTAAGACCGAGTTCCACAGACCAGAAGAATAATTTCTGTTTTATTCCGCCAACTGTTGAACCTTTTGCAATGATCTTATCATAAACTTTTTCAAGCAGTCGCGGTACAGCCGAAATTACATGCGGTTTTACCTCCTTGAGGTTGTCACTTATCATATCTATTGACTCCGCAAAATGAATGGACACACTGTAATACTGGTAGAGGTACAGGATCATACGCTCAAAAATGTGACAGACCGGAAGAAAACTCAGGGCCACATAACTTCCGAAGTCAAATGGTACACGTTCAGAACTTAGCAGTACATCACTTACAATGTTCTTATGGCTAAGCATCACTCCTTTAGGTCTTCCTGTTGTTCCCGAAGTATATATAAGGGTGGCAAGATCATCTTCTTTTACTGCGTTTTTCCGCGCTTCAACTTCCTCCTGATTGGAAGTGTCTTCACCCAATTTCAGGATTTCGCTCCAATTATCTGCACCGGCGATTTCATCGAAAGTATAAACCCCCTTTAGCTGAGTATTTCCACGGATGGTATTTAGCTTGTCGAGTATTTCTTTATCTGAGACAAAACAATAAATAGATTCACTGTGATTGATCACGTACTCATAATCTTCTTCAGAAACCGTGGGGTAAATAGGTACGTTCTGCGCGCCCACCTGAAGGATACCAATATCAACAACATTCCATTCTGTGCGGTTATTCGTAGAAATAACTGCGATCTTGTCATTCGGTTGAATCCCGAGACGAAGCAAGCCGCGGCTCACCGCATTGGCTTTGTCAATGTATTCTTGTGTAGTGAGAGCCTCCCAGGTGCCGTTACGTTTGGTAACCAATGATTTTTCCAGTGGTGCATTTTCCAGCTGAAAATAGGGGAAATCGAATAATCTTTTTATTTCAATCATTTATTGATTTGTTAGAATAGCTCATGCAAAATAGCAAAAGAAGCATCTATTTCAAATTTTTTTTAATAATAGTCATTTTAAATGATCTTCTTTAATAAATTAATCCCTTCGTGCACAATTTCCCGGGTCATTTGAAAATTTGGAAGGAAGAGGAGAGAAGAACCTTCGGTATTCATTAACAACCCCTCCTTTAAAGCTTTCTCTTTCACATTTGAAGCATATTCTTCATCCTGAAGGTCAATACCAATCGCTGCTCCTTTAATTCTTATTTCAGGATCTTTAGGAAAATTGATTTCGGAAATCTCTTCCTGAAAACTCTTGCTTATTTGCTCAATATTTCTGAAAAGCCTTTCTCTGTTCGACTTCAGGTATTTAAGTGCCGCCAGGGAGGCGTCAACGGCTAAGGGATGCCAGCCATAGGAAGAATATAAGCCTATCTCTCCGCCCACTTTTTTATCTATTTCGGGGGTAGTGATGACTGCGCCCATAGGAGCATGACCTGCCGTGATAGCTTTGGCCATACATAAAATGTCAGGTTCAATATCAAAATGCTCTGTTGCAAACATTTTCCCGGTGCGACCAAATCCTGTAATGGCTTCATCCATGATGAGCAGTGTACCGGTTTCTTTACAGATGCGATTTAAACCCGACATAAATTCATCTTCCGGAATTACCACTCCCATATTGATAATGATTGGCTCCATGATCACCGCTGCCACCTCTTTTCCCGATAGAAGGGATTCTACTTCTTTCAGTTTTTCTTTGTTTAGTGGCGGCTGAATCTTTTCGCAACCGCTGAGAAGATTTGGGAACTTCTCCTGCTTTTTTGTTGCGCCAACACTTAATGCAGCAATCGTATTACCGTGATAACTTCCTTCTACGGAAAGAATTTTTTTCCTGCCGGTATACATGGTAGCCATTTGCAGGGCTGCCTCCACAGCTTCAGAGCCGCCGGTCATTCTGTAGCTCTTCTGAAGTTTTCCTGGAGTGAGTTCGGCCAGGAGTTCCGCAAGTTCTGTCCAGGGCTTATAATAGAAATTGGGGTAAATATAAGATGGTCTGTCGCCGTTCTTTATGGCATCTTCAATCTCCTTTATTCCCCAGCCGAGATTGCCGACTCCGGCACCGCCCAGGAAATCCACATATTTTTTCCCATCTGCACCAAAAACATAACTGCCTTCAGCTTTTACTACTTCCAGATCCATCGGCGGATTCCCGCGTCCAAAGAATTTTTCGTCTTTTTCTTTAATTGTCATAATTCAGCTTTTCTTTTTAAGGTAAGAAATATCAGGATACACAGGTGTTATGAAAAGGTGAAAGCCTTTTTTTAAGTGGTCAGTGGTCAGTGGTCGGTGATCAGTGGTCAGAAAAATTATTGTGACCCATTTGTAGACACAGGTTTCAACCCGGGGTAGAATCAAGAAAAAAGGCATCCGGACATATTTTATCCGGCGATTACTGCGTAAACCGAAGACAGCCCTTTAGGGGCGACACATTTATAGCCCCGGGTTTTAACCCGGGGAGAGTGGAAAAAACAAATGAATAGAGCCCTGTAGGGGCGAAACATTTTCACCCCGGATTTTGTCCGGAATTTGTTGGGAAAATAAAAAGCTCCTGCTGTAAGACAGGAGCTTCAAAAATGTCATTTTTAAGAGGTAATTATTTCTGTTTCTCCAACCATACCCTTGCATTGACAAAGGCCTGGATCCACGGAGTGATCTTGTCATTCCTGTCTTTGGGATAATGTGCCCAGTTCCAGGGGAAGGTTGATCTTTCCAGGTGGGGCATCATCGCCAGGTGACGGCCATTGTCGCTTACGATCATGGCAGTGTTGTAATGAGAACCATTCGGGTTGGAAGGATAGGTTTCATAACCATAAGTCCCAATGATCTTGTAACGATCCAGTTCGTATGGGAAACTGAATTTCCCTTCCCCATGTGCTGCCCAAATCCCAAGCCTGGTGCCTGAAAGTGAATGCATCATCACAGAGTCATTTTCTGCGATCTCCATGGAAGTGAAATTACATTCGAATTTATGGGATTCATTGTGCAGCATTTTTGGCTTCTGCTCATGGTCGGGATGTAAAAGACCTAGCTCCATGAATAGCTGACAACCATTACAAACTCCAAGAGATAATGTATCCTCTCTTGCGAAGAAGTTATCTAATGCAGCTTTCGCTTTCTCATTGTAAAGAAAGGCACCGGCCCATCCTTTGGCGCTTCCCAAAACATCAGAATTTGAGAATCCGCCCACGGCCGCAATGAATTTAATGTCCTCAAGGGTTTCTCTTCCGGAAATAAGGTCGGTCATATGCACGTCCTTCACATCAAATCCCGCAAGGTCCATGGCATAGGCCATTTCTCTTTCTGAATTCGATCCTTTTTCTCTGATGATTGCCGCTTTAATCCTGGGCTTGTCACCTCGAGCGGAGTCGAGAGGTAGCTTTCCTGCAAAACCTTCAGGAAACCTGAAGTGCAGTGGTTGTTTGGCGTAGTTCTTATAACGTTCGGCCGCATTATCTCTTCCGCTTTGCTTTTGATCGAGCAGGAAGGAAGTTTTGGACCAGGTATCTCGAAGCGCCGGAATGTCAAACTTCAGCGTTTGATCTCCGTTCTTAATTTTTAAAGTTTTGCCTTCAGTCGCTTTTCCGATCCTAAAGAACTCGATTCCTTTTTCCTTTAAAATGCTTTCTACGGAAGCATCTTTTGCCTGAAAAACGATTCCGGCGTTTTCTGCAAAAAGCACTTTCACGCTGTCTTTTTCTCCCAACTTTATAAGATTCAATTCGGCTGCAAGGTCCACATCTGCGAAACACATTTCCAGAAGGGTAGTGATCAATCCGCCGGAGGACACATCGTGGCCGGCAAGGATCAGATCTTTTCTGATCAATTCCTGTACTGCATTAAAAGCAGCGGCGAATTTCTTATTGTCTTTAATAGTTGGAGTCGCAGATCCAACTTTGTTTAGAATTTGTCCGAAAGAAGAACCTCCGAGTTTAAAGCTGTCCTGCGAAAAATTGATGTAATAAATAGCGCCTCCGTCTTTTTGAAGTACGGGTTCGACTACTTTTTTAATGTCGTCACAATGTCCGGCTGCCGAAATGATCACCGTTCCCGGAGCCAAAACGTTTCCGTCTTCATAACGCTGTTTCATTGAAAGAGAATCTTTCCCGGTAGGCACATTGATTCCGAGGGAGATCGCAAAATCTGAAACTCCCTGCACGGCCTCATAAAGTCTTGCGTCTTCCCCTTCATTGTTACAAGGCCACATCCAGTTAGCTGAAAGCGAAACCGATTTTAAGCCTTTTTCAAGGGGTGCCCAAACAATATTTGTAAGTGCTTCGGCAATGGAATTTCTTGACCCCGCAACAGGATCGATCAAGGCGGAAACAGGGGAGTGGCCAATCGAGGTAGCAACCCCTTCCTTTCCTTTGTAATCCAGAGCCATCACTCCGCAGTTGTTAAGTGGCAACTGAAGCGGACCTGCAGTTTGCTGTTTTGCCACCCTTCCGGTAACACATCTATCGACTTTATTGGTCAACCAGTCTTTGGAACCTACTGCCTCAAGTTGCAGCACCTGTTCCAGGTATTTATGCAAATTCCCCTGAGCATATTCCACCTCTGCGTAAGTATGCTCAACGGTTTTGTCTTTCATTATTGTCTTCGGAGAACTTCCAAACATGTCTCCCAAGGCGAGATCCATAGGTTTCGCACCCGATTTTTCACTTTGGAAAGTGAAGTTTCGATCTTCGGTCACATGGCCCACAGCGTAGAGCGGAGTCCTTTCCCGGTCGGCGATCTTTTTCATTTGCCGAAGATCTGTTTCAGAAATGATGAGCCCCATCCTTTCCTGGGATTCATTCCCGATGATCTCTTTAGCCGAAAGTGTTGGATCTCCCACCGGAAGCTTGTCCAGGTCGATCTTTCCGCCGGTGTCTTCCACAAGTTCGCTAAGGCAGTTCAAATGTCCGCCCGCACCATGGTCGTGGATAGAAACTATAGGGTTTTGATCTGCTTCCACCATTGCACGAATGGTATTGGCAGCACGTTTTTGCATTTCGGGATTGGATCTTTGGACGGCATTGAGCTCAATTCCGCTGCTGAATTCCCCGGTGTCTGCCGAAGAAACAGCTGCTCCTCCCATTCCAATCCGGTAGTTTTCTCCTCCCAAAACAACGATCTGATCTCCCTTTTTCGGCGCTCCCTTGATAGCCTGATCAGCTTTTGCGTAGCCAATTCCGCCGGCCAGCATGATCACCTTGTCATAGCCTAAAGCTCGTCTGTTTTCAGAATGCTCAAATGTAAGAACAGAACCTGCAATAAGTGGCTGCCCGAATTTATTTCCGAAATCTGAAGCTCCGTTGGAAGCTTTGATCAGGATGTCCATTGGAGTTTGATACAGCCACGGCCTGGCTGGAAAAGCGTCTTCCCATGGCCGGTTTTCTTCAAGCCTGGAATAAGAAGTCATATATACAGCAGTTCCCGCCAATGGCAATGAACCTTTCCCGCCGGCAAGCCTGTCGCGGATCTCCCCACCGCTTCCGGTGGCAGCTCCGTTGAAAGGTTCGACAGTAGTAGGGAAATTATGGGTTTCTGCTTTTAAGGAGATAACCGATTCAAAATCTTTCTTGTAGTAGAAATCAGGTTTATCGGCCGATTTCGGTGCAAATTGCTCCACAACCGGACCTTTAATAAAAGCCACATTATCTTTATACGCGGAAACAATTTCATTCGGGTTTTCTTCCGAAGTTTTTCTTATCAGCTTAAAAAGAGAGACAGGCTTCTGCTTTCCGTCGATCTCGAATATCCCGTTAAAGATCTTGTGACGACAATGTTCTGAGTTTACCTGGGAGAATCCGAAAACCTCAGAATCTGTGAGCTTACGGCCGATCCTTTTTGAAAGATCTTCGAGATATTCCACCTCTTCGTCGTTAAGCGCCAAACCTTCCTGGTTGTTGTAAGCAGCGATATTCTCTACTTCCTTTATAGGTTCCGGTTCGATATCTATAGTGAAAATGTCCTGATCCAGCCCGTTGTATTTTTGGGAGATCATAGGGTCATAGCCGGTGTAGTGATCATCGACTTCAATGAATTCCTCAATACGGCTGATGCCTTCAATTCCCATATTTTGGGTGATCTCCACGGCATTTGTACTCCAGGGGGTGATCATGGCGGCACGGGGACCAACAAAAAAATCTGCCAGGGCAGATTTATCTAAATGTTGTGCGTTTCCGAAGAGCCAGTTTAATTTGACGATGTTTTCAGCCGAAAGTGCCTTGTGGGTTTGAACCGCATACACCTTGTTTGGCTTGTTTCCGAAGAACAGGATCATTCTCTGTGTTTTAGTGTGTTGTTGTAAGGAGACAAATTTACATTTTTTGAAGGAACTCCTTCCGACGTAAAAAACAAAAAAGCAAAAAAATAACAGGTCTCAAAAATGTCATTTTTGAGACCTGTTATCTGAGGAGTGTTTTTCTTATTTTTTTTCCAGCAAGGCCATGTAGAAGCCGTCGAAGCCGGTTTCGCTGGAGAGGATCTTCTGTTCTTTTGCAAGGCTGAAATCCTTTCCTTCTTCGGAAGCAAGGAATTTCTTCACTTGCCCTTCATTCTCTGAAGGTAAAACAGAACAGGTTGCATAGACCAGCTTTCCGCCGTCTTTCACCATTTTTGAGTACTGCTTCAAAATTTCTTCCTGCGTTTGTTTTAAAGTTTCAATAAACTCCGGCTGCAGTTTCCATTTAGCATCAGGGTTGCGACTTAGAACTCCGAGGCCGCTACATGGTGCATCGATCAATACACGATCTGCACTGCCGTAGAGTTTCTTGACTACTTTTGTGGAGTCAATTACCCGCGGCTCAATATTGTGAGCTCCGGCGCGACGGGCGCGGCGTTTAAGCTCCTTAAGTTTATTCTCGTAAATATCTGTAGCGATCAATTGACCTTTATTACCCATCAAAGCAGCCAGGTGCAGGGATTTTCCTCCTGCCCCGGCACAGGTGTCAACCACCCGCATTCCCGGTTCCACTTCAAGGAATTCTGAAACTAATTGGGAGGATGCATCCTGCACTTCAAAAAAGCCATTCTTAAAGGCTTCTGTTTTGAAAACATTCGCTCTTTCTTTAAGCTGAAGCGCATCGGGATAACCTTTTAAAAATTCAGTTTCAATTTCTTCTTTTTGAAGCTCTTGCTGTAACTTTTCTTTTGTGGTTTTAAGAGTGTTTGTTCGAAGTACGACCGGCGCCTGCTGGTTGAGCGCATGGATCTCTTTTTCCCAGGTCTCTTCGCCCAGTTCCTTTACTCCCAGTTCATCCATCCAGTCTGGCACAGATTCCCGGAACTTCCTGATCTTGCTCAATTCATCAAATTTTCCTTTGATGCGACGGGTAGGTACGGGTTCCATCTGTTTCCAGTCAGACGGTATTTCGATACCTCTCAAGGTCGCCCATACAGCAAATAATCTGAAAAGATTTTCCCTGGAATAGGGCGCTTTTACTTCGGCAATTTCAGAGTAGAGGCGTTTCCAGCGTACAATATCGTAAGTTGTTTCGGCAATAAAACTCCGGTCACGGGAGCCCCAGCGTTTATCGCGTTTTAAGGTTTTTGCAATCACCTTATCGGCGTATTCTCCTTCATTGAAAATTTCTCCCAGGGCATCGACGGTTGCAAAGACAAGGTTTCTGTATAAGCGCATAAAAATTATTTAAAGCTGCAAAGGTAAGGTTTTTAAACTACGGAAAATCTATCTTTGGAGGCAAAACAACTTAGATGAAGCGACTGATTTTAGGGCTTTTTATAGCCATTACCGGATGTAATTCTGAACCGAGATTTTCCCAAGTCCAAATTGATATGCTTCTGGAAGATTCTATAAGCATCCGCGCCATAGAGGTGATGGGGGAGGACGTTGTTTTTGGAGGCTCTAACGGAGCTTACGGGATCTATAATTCGGCTCCCGGACAGATGCGGGTTCAAAGGCAGCAGTATGACTCCATTTATCCCGAATTCAGGGCGGTAGCAGGTACTTCCGAAGATATTTTTCTACTGAGTGTGGGGAATCCGGCGCTGCTATTTAAAACCGGAGGCAGCGGACTGGAACTGGTCTATAAGGAAGAGCACGAGAAGGTGTTTTATGACTCCATGACCTTTTGGAATGATAAGGAAGGAATTGCCATGGGTGATCCTGTGGAAGATTGTCTGTCGATAATAATTACCCGCGACGGCGGCCAAACCTGGAACAAACTTTCCTGTAATAATTTACCTAAAGCTGCCGGGGGAGAAGCCGCTTTTGCAGCCAGCAACTCCAACATTGCAGTAGAGGGGGATAAGGCCTGGATATTGTCGGGAGGGGCGAAATCAAGGATATTTTTTACTCCGGACAAAGGGAAGAGCTGGGAAGTTTTTGACACTCCGCTTGTTCAGGGAGAGAGTACCCAGGGAGGATACTCTTTGGATTTTTATGATGAGCAAAATGGTGTCATCATAGGCGGGGATTATACAGCACCCGCGGAAAACCGTTCTAATAAGGCTATTACCAAAGACGGAGGAAGAACATGGGAATTGATTGCCGAAGGTGAGGATCCGGGGTACATGAGTAGCATTCGCTATGTCCCCGGTGGCGAAGGAAAAGAAATAATCGCAATAGGATTTCAGGGGATTTATTACTCTGCCGATATGGGAAAAACCTGGAACAAACTTTCAGATGAAGGTTTTTACACCATCCGGTTTGTCAATGACAGCACTGCATATGCCGCCGGAAAGAACAGGCTGGCAAAACTTATTTTAAAGTAATGATCCGGCGCTTTTTACAGCAACCGGATCATTCCAACTAACCAACCAAAAAACTTAATTATGACTTGTTTGATGCCTGCCGGGCCCGATATTCCCGCATCATCTTTTGATTAAATTCATCTTCGACCTGTTTTAGCTGCATTATTCTCTGTGCAGTAAATATCTTCTTAAGGTCGTTGTAATATTTCTTTTTTAAGAGGTAATCTTCGCGCTCAATTTCCACGTATTCCTCCAGTTGCGCGCGCGCTTTCTCTTCGCTCAGGCATTCTGCATTCTGCACCTTGGATCTTTCACGGCGATATAACTCTCTTCTTTTCTCATCAAATTCATTATAAACAGGCCAGAATTGCTGCGCTTCTTTTGCGGTTAAATTTAGACCTTCAGTGATATGAGCTGTCTTAAGAGCTTTTATTCTTTCGAGATGCTCAGATCTATCCTGTGCCGAAAGTGTAAAACCAAAGAGCAGAAATAGGATAGCAATTAAATAATTTTTCATTTTAATCTTCATTAAGTAGGAGTGCCGGCTCTTCAATATGGTCATTCAAATATTCGAGCAGGGCTTCTTTGTCAATATTGGGCTTATTAGCCGAAGCAGTAAAAATGTACTCTCCGACCTCTGTATTATTTGGGTTATTGAGATCCAGGGACTCAAGAAGGTAATTTTCCATGGCGGTGATATTAAGGTCATCAAAATCCAGTTCTCCCGATCCATTATAAAACATTGAACTAAATAGAATTGCCAGAACCGCTGCCACACTGGCTGCGTAATATAGCACCGGATGTTTGTAAAGTGGAATAACCTTAGCTTTTTGGTCCGTTGTTTCCACATTTTTCATCACCCTGTTCTCCAGCTCATCAAAATAATTGTCGGGTACCCGGAAAGGGTTTTTTTCAAGCTCCCCTTCAGAAAAAGTCAGGCGCGTCATCATGCGATCCTCAAAATTTTCGAAGTAACCTTCGGGAACTTTGAAGCCGGCATCTTTTTGATATGGTAACCCGTTCTTTTTCATTTAATTATTTGACTGAATTTGGTGACATTGGTTTAATTGCTTTTTAAAAATTCTTCTATTTTTTTGGTTGCATGATGGTAAGAAGCCTTCAAAGCACCTTCTGAAGTTCCTAAGATATTTGAAATTTCTTTATACTTCAATTCCTGAAAGTACTTCATGTTGAAAACCTGCTGTTGTTTATCGGGAAGGCTGGCTATGGCCTTCTGAAGTTTTAGCTGAATTTCATCCCCTTCAAAATAAACGTCATTTTCCAGATTATCAATAATTTGTTGCTGCAGTTCTTCGGAAGTTACCTGTTGTTTTTTTGCCCTGCTGTTAATAAAACTTATTGCCTCATTGGTGGCAATACGATACATCCAGGAAAATAACTGACTTTCACCTTTGAATTTCTCTATGTTCCTGAAGATTTTGATGAAAGTATTTTGAAGAACATCATCTGTATCATCATGATCTTTTACAATGTTCCGGATTTGCCAATACAGTCTTTCCTGGTATAAATGAAGTAGCTCCCGAAAAGCTTCGTTACGGGACTTAGGATCCTGCAGTTGATGTACTAATTTTTCTTCGGAAGCATTCACTTTATGAAAATCGGAAATTTAAAACGGGTAAAGATAGGAGGAATTCTGTAGAAATAACAGCAAGAGAAAATAAAGGATATGATGGTAAAATGTCGATGAAATACACAAAATCAAGATAAAGTACACAAAAAATTTGTGTGAATCGATTTTTGTAGTATCTTCACATTGTGAAAAAGTGATCTTTTTTGCTCCAAACGATGGAGATCTTGTCTCCATTAGCCCCAAAAATGGCGGCAAGATTATGAAAAATGGGTGAACCTACTTCATCCATTTTTTTCATTTCAGGGCATTTCTGAATTAATATTGTGATTTCTTTTGTAATAAAAAAAGGCATTTGAAAAATGCCCTTTTTGAATACTTTAATTAATCAAAAGATTGCATCTCTACTAGTTTCTGATAAGTAGATTTTTTTGCCAGCAACTCCTCATGCTTTCCCTGTTCCACGATCTGTCCTCTTTGCATTACCACAATTTTATCTGCGTTTTGTATTGTTGAAAGTCGGTGAGCAATAACAATGGAAGTTCTGTTCTTCATCATATTCTCCAGGGCTTTTTGCACCAGTCTTTCGCTTTCGGTATCTAGTGCCGAGGTAGCTTCATCGAGAATCATAATAGGCGGGTTTTTAAGCACAGCTCTGGCAATAGAAAGTCTTTGCTTTTGGCCGCCGCTTAACTTGTTTCCGCTGTCCCCAATGTTGGTGTCCAGTCCTAATGGAAGATCCTTCACAAATTCCCACGCATTGGCGATCTTTAGGGCGTCAATGATCTCCTCATCTGTGGCATTATCCTTTCCTAAACCTACATTGTTTCTCACTGTATCATTGAACAGGATGGAATCCTGGGTTACCAGTCCCATGAGGCTGCGAAGGGATTTCTTGGATATTTTTCGAATGTCGGTCCCGTCGATCTTGATGGCTCCTTCATTGACATCGTAAAATCTGGTAACCAGGTTAGCAATAGTTGATTTCCCGCTTCCGGATTGTCCTACAAGAGCAACGGTTGATCCTTTGGGAACGCTTATGCTGAAATTTTTCAGGACGTATTCCTCTTCGTACTTAAAGGAAATATTCTGTATTTCAATTTCATCGCTAAAGTCTGTTTTGTCAATTGCATTTTCAGCATCCACTATTGTACTTTCAGTTTCCAGCACCTGAAAGATCCTCTCTGCTGCCGCATCACCTTTTTTTACACTGTAGGTTGCCTTGCTTATCTGCTTCGCCGGGGTAAGTATATTATACGCCAGACCCATAAAGGCGATAAAAGTGGCGCCATCCAATGTTCCTTCCACCAGAACCATATTTCCGCCAAACCAAAGAATGATCACAATTACGAAGATCCCAAGGAATTCACTGGTAGGAGAAGCGAGATTTTGCCTGTTGATGAGACTATCCAGAATTCTCTTTAGACGATGAGTGGAATCTCTGAATTTCTTTCTGAACTTTTCTTCAGCATTAAATCCTTTTACAATTTTAAGGCTGGAGAGGGTTTCTTCCACCAAAGACAGGAAATGTCCGTTTTCTTCCTGGGCAAGGTTGGACTGGCTCTTCAGTTTTTTTCCGATGAGAGAAATAATAAAGCCCGAAATAGGAAGAAAAATAAAGACAAATAAAGTAAGGGTAGGGCTCATGATCAACATCGCAGTGATGGTGAAAATGATCGTTAATGGTTCCCTTACAATAAGCTCGAGGATAGAAAGGAAAGATGTTTGCACCTCATTGACATCGGCCGTGATCCGGGAAATTGTATCTCCTTTTCGTTTTTCAGAAAAATAGGAAACCGGCAGTGCCAGAATTTTATCATAGATAGCATCCCGAACATCTCTAAGAACACCATTTCTAAGGAAGGTGATGAAAAAGGCGGCCAGGTAGCCAAACAGGTTCTTTAGAAAGAAAAGGATCACTACAACCCCGCAGACAAAAAGCAGGGCAGTCACTTCATCTTCATTGACGCGACGGGTGACCTGAAAATTGAAATAATCTATAACATAATCTTTGAGGCTTCCCGAACCTGCCCATTCTGGCTCTACTGCCACTCTTTTTGTCTTGTCAAAAAGTATCTGGATCACCGGGATGAGCGCCAGAAATGACAAAGTGCTAAAAAGTGCATAAAAAATATTACAGATAATATTAAGGACCGCAAATCGCTTATACGGAATTGCGAACCTTAGGATCTTTTTAAAATAATTCATCAAGAGCGGCTTACGCCAGTTTTAGCTCGGATTTAATTCCTGCGATTTTTTCTGAAAGTTCCTGCTCAACTTTTTTATAGTTCTGCACGTCATCCAGAGGAGCATTTACACTTATGTAGAATTTAATCTTTGGTTCTGTCCCACTTGGTCGTGCTGCCACTTTAGTTCCATTTTCTGTATAGTATATGAGAACGTTGGATTTTGGGATGTCCAGAGTTTCAACAGTGGTTTCAGTCAGGCCATAGTTAAATGCTTTTGAACTTTGGTAATCTTCAACAAGAACAACTTTTTCCCCGGCAATTTCGCTAAGCGGATTGTCCCGCAGACTTATCATCATATTCTTTATCTGCTCGGCACCATCAATACCTTTTTTTACCAAAGAGATCAATTCTTCCTTATAAAGGCCATATTGCTCATAAAGTTCAAGCAATTTTCCATAAAAAGAAATGCCTCTGGCTTTCATCTCGGCAGCAATTTCACATGCCAGTAGGGTAGAAGTGGTGGCATCTTTATCCCGCACAAAATCTCCTACCATGAATCCAAAACTTTCTTCTCCACCTCCTACGTAATCAAGTCCGGGATTGTCTTTGATCATCTTAGCGATCCATTTAAAGCCGGTAAGACCTTCTTTATACTTTACTCCGTAATTCTCAGTCACCACCCGAAGCATTGGGGTAGAGACTATGGTAGATCCAACAAATTCACGACCTCTAATACGACCTTCTTTTTTCCACTGTTCAAGGAGGAACCAGGTCATTACCAGCATAGTTTGATTTCCATTAAGCAATACCATTTCACCTTCGAGATTTCTTACGGCTACTCCCAGTCGGTCTCCATCGGGATCTGTTCCAATGACAATATCGGCATTTACTTCCTCAGCTTTATCCAGGGCCATTTTTAAAGCTTCCGGTTCTTCAGGATTTGGAGATTCCACTGTGGGAAACTCACCGTTAGGTTCAGATTGTTCCTCAACCAGAATAACATTTTTATATCCTGCAGTTTCCAGAACTTTAGGATTCAATTTAATTGCAGTTCCATGAAGCGAGGTAAAAACGATCTTAAGATTGTCTTTAGCGTCCTGGGGAGTATTAAAGCTTCCGTTTTCCACAGAGGCTTTTATAAATGCTTCATCCACTTGAGTGTCTATAAGTTCGATCAGATCCTCATTGGCTTCAAACTTTACTTCAGAATAATCAAGTCCGGCAATAACTTCCACGATCCTATGATCATGTGGAGGAACTAATTGCCCCCCGTCCTGCCAATAGACTTTGTAGCCGTTGTATTCGGGCGGATTATGACTCGCGGTAAGTACAATTCCGCAGTGGCAGTCAAGATATTTCACAGCGAAAGATAATTCGGGAGTAGGACGGAGTTCAGAAAAAAGAAAAACTTTTATTCCGTTAGACGAAAACACATCGGCAACCACTTTAGCCAGTTCTTTACTGTTACGGCGGCAATCATACGCGATAACTACGCGCAGGTCTTCGTCTGGGAATTGACTTTTGAGATAATCGGAAATTCCCTGGGTGTTCTTTCCGAGGGTATATTTATTGATCCTGTTGGTTCCAACTCCCATGATGCCTCGCATTCCACCGGTACCAAATTCCAGGTCCTTGTAGAAGCTTTCCTTTAAATCATCGGGATCATTTTCCAGTAGATCTTTTACTTTATTTTTAGTTTCTTCATCAAATACCGGGTTAAGCCAGGATTCTGCTCTTGTCTTTATGTCGTAATAGCTCATGCCTATTTTTTTAATCAGTAACAAAAATAAGTATTTCTATGGGAAATTGTTTAAAACTCTCCTGTTGTTTCGCTAATGCGATACCGCTCTTTTTCCCGGCTGCTGCGAAGGATTAGCTCTCCAAGGAAGCCGGCTAAGAACAATAAAGTTCCGAGAATCATAGTAGTAAGTGCGATGTAGAACCAGGGATTATCTGTTACGAGGATGCTGGGCAAACCTTCATAAAGTTTGTATAATTTAGAAATACCAATCCAGAGGGTAAAAAGAAATCCGAAGAAGAACATAAGTATTCCTAAAGCTCCAAAAAGGTGCATGGGGCGTTTACCAAACTTAGACAAAAACCAGATAGTTATAAGGTCCAGAAACCCGTTCACGAATCTTTCGGCTCCGAATTTGGTTTTCCCATATTTCCTCGCCTGGTGTTTCACTACTTTTTCTTCAATTCTGGAATAACCGGCATTTTTCGCCAGCACCGGAATGTAGCGGTGCATTTCTCCGTAAACATCAATGTTCTTGATGACAGATTTACGATAAGCCTTAAGTCCGCAATTGAAGTCATGTAACTTTAGCCCTGAGGTTTTCCTTGCCGCAGCATTAAACAGCTTTGAAGGAAGATTTTTAGATAATACCGAATCATAGCGTTTCTTTTTCCAGCCAGAGATAAGGTCGTATCCTTCTTTTGTGATAAGGTTATAAAGTTCCGGAATTTCTTCGGGATTATCCTGTAGATCGGCATCCATGGTAATCACCACATCGCCTTCGGCCTTGTCAAAACCCACATGCAGCGCCTGGGATTTTCCGTAATTCCGGTTGAATTTTATTCCCTTGACTGCAGGATCCTCTGCCGAAATCTTTTTAATAATCTTCCAGGAATTGTCTGTACTGCCGTCATCAATAAAAAGAATTTCATAGGAAAAAGAATTGGACCGCATAACAGTTGCGATCCAATTGTATAATTCCTTTAAAGATTCTTCTTCATTAAGAAGAGGGATGACGATAGATAACTGCATTAAATTTGTTTTATACTTCGTATGGCCTTCTTTGCTTCATAATAGCTCCGGCGATCAATCCAACGATCAATCCAAAAAGCATATCAACGACAAGGGTAAAAGCAAAGGTAATCCAAGGTCCTCTAAAAGCAGCACTCATTTCCAGTCCTTTTTCCCATTGCTCTTCAGTAAGGGCGGGATTATTTGCAAATGCTTCCTGTTTTTGTAGTTCAATTGCCTGCTCCATATAATCGGGTTCTAGTATAGTAGACAGGACCACTACCCAAAGACCGCTAATAATAGCTGCAATAAGTGCAATTCCTACAGCAACTTTAATGGCCTCACCTATAGATAGAAATCCTCCGTTTTCTTTTTTGTAGCCTTTGATCCCATAAACAACAACGGCTATAAAAACAGCAAAAGTAATTACCATAAAAGACCAGTGAGGCTTTAAGTGGTAATTCAATACATACATAATAACACCAAGGAGGACCAGTAAAATTCCCAGTATTAAACCGTAATTCAGAACAAATTTACGAGCTTTAGCTTGTTGAGCTTCCATAAAATATTAAATTTGGTTGATATTACAGTTAGTAAGCAAATATAACAAAACGTTACACAGGTGCTGCGGCTTTCTTTTGTTGTGAAAAATTAGTTGATAATGCTTGTTTGATTGTAAAAATTAATTAAATTTGCACCTCGAAAAAATTACAAGATTTTAAAGAATTAAGAGATGAAGCAGGGAATCCATCCGGAAAATTATAGATTGGTAGCGTTTAAAGACATGTCCAATGAGGAAGTTTTTATTACCAAATCTACCGCAAACACAAAAGAAACTATTGAAGTTGATGGTGAGAAATATCCTTTAGTGAAGTTGGAGATCTCCAGAACTTCTCACCCGTTCTACACTGGTAAAGCTAAATTGCTTGATACTGCCGGTCGTATTGACAAGTTCAAGAACAAATACGCGAAATTTAAAAAGTAAATTTTCGCTCCATAATACTATAAGCCTCCTGTCCAGGGGGCTTTTTTTGTGTACGAATATGTCTCTTTGTCTCCATTTCTTCCAATTTAATATTACTTGTACCTTTACATGTAAATGACTTTCAAATGAACTATATATTATTTGACGGGGCCGTGCGTACCCAGTTACTGCCTTTTACCTTCACTCGTCCTGTAGCCGATATAAGAATTGGTATTCTTACTATTCGTGAGAAATGGGAGAAATATCTCAATACAACCACCTCTACTATCACTGAAGACTATTTATCTGAGAAATGGCCTATGGTAGAGATGGAAGAAAATGTGATGATTAACGCTGCTTTTTTACCCACAGCCGAGCTGGTCGAACAAATAAAGAATCTGCAGCCGGGAGAAGCCATATTTCACGAGGAGGATGTAGTTGCTTTTCATGCTTATGAAGAACAGGATGTCGAATTTGCTAAATGTACCTCCATTGAAATGGAAGGAAAAGCTATGATGGTCGAGCATACCTGGGATATTTTTAGACTCAATGCAGAGGCGATCGCCGCCGACTTTGAGCAGCTAACAGAACACCGGAAGAGCCAGAAGCTTTCCTCTACAAACCAGGTGATCGCACCCGAAAATATATTTTTAGAGGAGGGAGCGAAGGTGGAGTGCACCATATTAAATGCTTCTGGAGGTCCTATTTACATTGGGGCAGATGCCGAAGTGATGGAGGGAAGTATAATTCGCGGGCCTTTTGCACTGTGTGAGCAAGGTATTATAAAAATGGGTGCAAAGATCTACGGATCTACCACAGTTGGGCCATATTCGAAAGTTGGAGGAGAGGTTAACAATTCTGTCATTTTTGGATACTCTAACAAAGGACATGATGGTTTCCTCGGAAATTCAGTTTTGGGAGAGTGGTGCAATCTTGGAGCAGATACCAATACCTCTAATTTGAAAAATGATTATTCAGATGTGCGTTTATGGGATTATTATTCCGAAAGATTCGCGCCCACAGGCTTGCAATTTTGTGGACTCATGATGGGAGATCATAGTAAATGCGGAATAAACACCATGTTCAATACCGGGACTGTCGTGGGAGTTAGTGCAAATATCTTTGGCGCCGGTTTTCCACGGAATTTCATTCCCAGCTTCAGTTGGGGTGGAAGTGGAGGTACAACTACTTATAAGACAGTTAAGGCGTTTGAAGTAGCTGAAAAAGTAATGGCAAGGAGGGACATTGAATTTTCTGAACAGGATAAAGCGATCCTGGATCAGGTTTTTGACGACACTAAGAAGTACAGACGGGAGTAAAATAGTGATCAGTGGTCAGTGATCAATGATCAGAAGATTTAAAATCAAATAATTACTGTTCATTGTTAATTGGTCATTGATCATTGAACCTGATAATTGTACATTGATTAAAAGTTGGTATCTTTGCGCCCTCTAAAATGATATTTTTAGAGCTTTTTTTATCTAACTGACATTCTGAGGTTTATGCTTTAGAATTTGAGAATGCGAAGAATGGAAAACCTTAAAAAAGTTGCTTTTTATACCCTTGGTTGTAAGCTGAATTTTTCTGAAACCTCTACCATTGCCAGATCCTTTAAAGATGAAGGATTTTTAAGGGTAGATTTTAATGAGGCTGCAGATATTTATGTCATCAATACCTGTTCGGTGACAGATAATGCCGACAAGCGATTTAAAACCATAGTAAAACACGCTCAAAAAGCGAATGAAAACGCTTTTGTAATTGCTGTTGGATGTTATGCCCAGTTAAAACCTGAAGAATTAGCTGCTGTAGATGGGGTCGACCTGGTTTTGGGAGCAACCGAGAAATTTAAAATTACGAATTACCTGAATGACCTTTCCAAAAATGAAATGGGAGAAGTGCATTCCTGTGAAATAACCGAAGCCGATTTTTATGTAGGATCTTATTCTTTTGGAGATAGGACCCGCGCGTTCTTGAAAGTTCAGGATGGTTGTGATTATAAATGTACTTACTGTACAATACCTCTGGCCCGGGGAATCTCGAGAAGCGATGAACTGGAGAACGTTTTAGAAAACGCAAGGAAGATCAGCCAAGATGGAATTAAGGAGATCGTTCTTACCGGAGTGAATATTGGAGACTACGGGAAAGGAGAATTTGGAAACAAAAAACATGAGCATACCTTTCTGGACCTGGTAAAAGCGCTGGATGAGGTAGAGGGGATTGAGAGGCTTCGAATCTCATCTATTGAGCCCAACCTCCTTAAAAATGAGACCATAGATTTTGTTGCTAAAAGCAAAGCTTTTGTGCCTCATTTCCATATTCCGCTGCAAAGTGGGAGCAACGATATTCTTAAAGCTATGCGCCGGCGCTATATGAGAGAGCTTTATGTGGATCGGGTACAAAAGATCAGGGAAGTTATGCCGGATGCATGCATAGGAGCAGACGTGATCGTTGGTTTTCCGGGAGAATCAAATGAACATTTCCTGGAAACCTATAATTTTTTAAATGAACTGGATATTTCTTACCTGCATGTCTTTACTTATTCTGAAAGAGATAATACTTCCGCTGCAGAAATGACTGATGTGGTGCCTTTAAAGATCAGGAAAAAAAGGAGTAAAATGTTGCGGGGTCTTTCCGCCAAGAAAAGACGTGCTTTTTATGAGTCTCAATTGGGTAAGACAAAAAATGTTCTTTTTGAAGGGGAAAATAAAGAAGGCTACATTCACGGCTTTACAGAAAATTATGTAAAGGTGAAAACACCATGGGATCCTGCTCTTGTCAATACACTTCAGAAGATTGAGCTGCAAAAGATAGGTGAGGATGGCCTGGTGCGCTTCTCATATGTTGAAGAGCAGATAACAGCCTAAATATTTATTCCCACCGGAAGCATACCTTTGTATTTACGTCGGTGTTTTCGCATGAATTTTGCTACTGCGGGGCTTGTTGGCATCACTCTTATTTCCCGGTCTTTAATTATATCAAGTACCTTCTCTATGAAAGGTTCAAGATATCCTTCTTCTTTAAGTTTTTCACTCATTTCGAGCTTGGTTAGGAATATTTTCCTGTCCTGCTGGGAATATTCAATTTTGGCAAGCTCCCCGTCAATCTCGCACTCGAATTGACGCAGAAATTCATTGTCATTAACAGATAATTGAGGGTTCATATTTTATAATTATTTAGTTCTTAATGAATTATCAAAAAATCAGCCACTTTTTTTGAAGTATGGGTTCTGACCTTTTTCATAGAATTGAAGGCTGCAGCCGGCAGGGAAACTTTTAATATTTAAAATTCTTCGAAGCGATGAATTTCCCTTATTTTTGACTATAAAGATAAGCATTTTTGCTTAAAATTCGGCTGAAGAGGCTGCTATTTCAATGACAAACACTTCTGTTATTCATGTTTATTGCATGCCGGGTCTCGCTGCTAATCCTACAATATTTGAAAAAATAGCCTTACCGCAGGATAAGTTCCAGATCCATTGGCTGGATTGGCTGCTGCCAAAGCCCAAAGAGAGTATTAAAGATTATTCAAGACGCCTTTGTGAAAAGGTGAAACATGAGAATCCGGTTTTGATAGGCGTATCCTTTGGCGGGGTTATTGTTCAGGAAATGGCACAACTCATTGACGTGAGACGGGTGATCATAATTTCAAGTGTGAAGAGTGAAAAGGAACTGCCAAGACGCATGAGGTTTGCACGTTGTACAAAAGCTTTTAAGATCGTGCCCACATCTCTGGCCAGGCATGTAGATGCTTTCGAAAAAATAGCAGTGGGTGATTTTGCTAAAAAAAGAGCAAAACTGTATAAAAAATATCTTTCTATTACAGATATCCGTTACCTGGATTGGGCAATAGAGAAAATGGTGTGCTGGGAAAGGGCAGAACCTTATCCCGGTGTAGTGCATATTCACGGAGACAGCGATGAAATTTTTCCCTATAAATACATCGAAGATTGCATTACAGTTCGCGGTGGAACCCATGTGATGATCATTAACAGGTTTAGATGGTTTAATGATCATCTTGAAGAAATAATAATGACCGGAGAGTTAAAGGAAAAAAAGGAAAATTTAATAAAGAACTGAAGATGAAAATTAAGAACATACTTATTGGAGGAAGTGTGCTGGCAGTAGTAGGATTAGGTATTAATGCGGTACAGGAGGCGCCAAGTGATGAGGTGCAGGAAAAGAAGATGATCAATGATTACAATATTTATGCACTTCCAATGCCCGAAAATCTGGAATTTGCAGGAGAACCTGTCCCTGTTCAAATTCCCGATGTTCATGAGAGAATGGACAGGGAGCTTTTGGTAAACACCTATTGGCAGTCAAATACGCTTTTACTCATTAAACGCGCGAACAAATATTTCCCGGTGATGGAACCTATCCTGGCCGAATATGGAGTGCCTGATGATTTTAAGTATCTGGCCGTAATCGAAAGTAGTCTCACCAATGCTGTTTCACCCGCAGGCGCCAGAGGCTTCTGGCAAATCATGGAGGCTACCGGAAAAGAATATGGACTGGAGATAAACTCTAATGTTGATGAACGATATAATATTGAAAAATCTACCCGTGTGGCAGCAGAATATTTCTTAAAATCCAAAGAGCGTTTTGGCAGCTGGACACTGGCCGCTGCAGCCTATAATGCCGGTAATTATGGCGTTGATAAGCAGAGAGACCGGCAGGATGTAAAAGATTATTACGACCTTTTGTTGGGAGAAGAAACGGGAAGATATGTTTTTAGAATTCTCGCTCTTAAAGAGATCATGGAAAATCCGGCTAAATATGGATTCAATTACAGACCGAAGGACCTCTACGCGCCAATCCCGTCACGTAAAATTAAAATCGATACTCCTGTAACGGATTTTGCAAAATTTGCCAAAGACTTTGGGATCAACTATAAGATCCTAAAGATCCACAATCCATGGCTAAGAGAGGCACATCTCGATAATAAAAGCCGAAAGGAATATTTGATCGAATTACCGGAAGAAGGTTATTATAGCCCCGCTCCTTAAAAATAAAACTACAAAACCGCCGGGAAGGCGGTTTTGTAGTTTTAAGGGAAATCCAAGACTTAAGGTGTCAAAACTTCTTCGGCCTGGGAAAACTGGCCGCTGTCTTTGATCAATAGCAGTGAAATTGCTTTAGAAAAAGAGCTGTAATTAAGGTCGTAGGATTTTTCAAATTCAATTCCATACGGGTGAGAGACCTTGCGTCTTATATCAATGATTTTCTTTTCCTTGTTTAACAGGAAAGTAGTAGGAAAGCCCAGAGAATGTTTCATCATTTTGATTACATAGGGGCTATTATTCTTTATTTCATCTACATATAAAACCCGGATATTTTTATGATATTTTTTTGCCAGCTCTTTTGCAGTTGCGTGATTGTCCCAGAACAACAGAACAAAGTCAACTTCATCTGAATACTTTTCGGCAAGTTTATTTAACGCCGGGATCTCTCCTTCTGTAGGGACAATCCAAGAGGCATAGGTAGTGAGATATACAGGTTTGGTAAATTCGTTCAGAGAAACCTCTTTCTTTTTCAGGTCCTTCACCTTGAAGTTGTCCAGCTGGCTTCCTTTTAAGCTGTAATCAATAAGAGAGTCAAAAAGAAACTCTGCCCGCTCAAGATTATTAGTGCGATAAGCTTTATCGGCTTTTTCTTTATATTTTGGAAGGTGGAGACTTAGAGCTTTAGAAAAGAAAATCTGCTCTTGTTGTGAATAAGAGAAACCTGTAAAAAATATAGTAAGAATTACAAGTAATGTTTTCTTCATTCACAGTGAGGTTCCGAATTCGGCACAAAAGTACTGAATGAATTCCTACAGCTGAAACTTACTCGGTAAAGAGCACAGAAATTAGATGAAATACCTTAGCGGCCTTTCCTGAAAATGATTCCTTAAAAAAAACTTGTGTAGAGACGAATATTAGATCTTTTTCATCTGTTGTTTCATCATCTTGATCTGCTCGTCAAGCATGTTGTGCTTATCAAGTTTTTTTGCCTCCTGCAACAGCATTTGAGCTTCTCTTTTTCTGCGTTTTGTCATCGCAATCCCGGCAAGGTTTAGCTTAGCCATTGCCAGGTCCTGTTTCATGGACAATCCCATTTTGACTGCTCTTTTAAAAAACTTCTCTGCCTGGGTCATATTGGTTTGAGAAACCATTAAACCGTGCAGGTACCAGTAGTAGCCCTGTTGTTTTTGAGTAAGTGCCTTTTCCGGATCCTTTATTTTATCTAACCATTTTTTAGCCCCCGGGAAATCCTGCTTCCGCAGTCTTAGAAAAGCCATAAGTATCATTTCGTTCTTGTAATAAAGAAAGATGAAAATACCTGCTAATAGTAAGAGGAAGATTCCGTTTCCTATATTACCCTGAAAAAACTGCCATATTGCAATGATGACAAGGATGGCTGTGATGATTAACTTATAGACTTTATTAAACATTTGCAGTTGATTTTAGAGGGCGCAAAGGTAAGAAAAACAATTGGAAATTATTTCAATTTAGGGTTTGCCTAAGTAAAAACTCTTTGTATATTTGCCCGCAGTTTTAAGAGGAGGTCTTAGAACAATTTTTCAAAGAGATTTCAAAGAAGATTAAAGATAATTATCATGAAAAGAACGTTTCAACCATCTAAGAGGAAAAGAAAAAACAAGCACGGTTTCAGAGAGCGTATGGCAAGTGTTAACGGAAGAAAAGTGCTGGCTCGCAGAAGAGCGAAAGGCAGAAAGAAATTATCGGTTTCCTCAGAGAACAGGCACAAACACTAAATGATAATAACCGAAAATAATAAAGGTGTTACTTTTTTAAGTAACGCCTTTTTTTATACCCTATAGGTTCCTATTTTTACAAACACCACACAAATTATTTCTAATGCCAAAGAACGAAAACCTAAAAAAAATCCTGATTATAGGTTCTGGTCCCATAGTAATAGGACAGGCCTGTGAATTTGACTACGCCGGTGCTCAGGCTCTTAAATCATTGCGGGAGGAAGGAATAAAGACGGTATTGATCAACTCCAACCCTGCCACGATCATGACCGATCCTTCAATGGCAGATCACGTTTATCTAAAACCTCTTACAACAAAATCTATAGTTGAGATCCTTAACGATCATCCCGATATTGATGCAGTACTCCCCACCATGGGTGGACAAACTGCACTGAATCTGTGTATTGAAGCAGAGGAAAAAGGGATATGGGAAGATTTTAAAGTTAAATTGATTGGTGTTGATATAGATGCCATAAACATCACAGAAGACCGGGAGAAATTTAAACAGTTGATGGTACGGCTTGGAGTAGGAGTAGCCCCGGCACAAACAGTTACTTCTTTTCTCAAAGGAAAGGAAGTGGCACAGGAATTCGGCTTTCCGCTCGTAATCAGAGCTTCGTTTACACTTGGAGGTAGTGGTGCAGCCTTTGTCCATAAAGAAGAAGAGTTTGATGAACTATTAACTGCCGGTCTTGAAGCCTCGCCAATTCACGAGGTACTAATTGATAAAGCCTTACTGGGTTGGAAAGAATATGAACTGGAATTGCTTCGGGACAAAAATGATAATGTTGTGATCATTTGTTCCATTGAGAACATGGATCCAATGGGAATTCATACCGGGGACTCTATTACCGTTGCGCCGGCAATGACCCTTAGTGATACCTGTTTCCAGAGAATGAGAGATCTTGCCATCAAAATGATGCGCAATATTGGCGATTTTGCGGGAGGCTGTAATGTTCAATTTGCTGTAAGCCCCGATGAAAAGGAAGAGATCATGGCAATTGAGATCAACCCGCGTACCTCAAGATCTTCGGCTCTTGCATCAAAAGCAACCGGATATCCTATTGCAAAAATTGCAGCTAAGCTTGCCATTGGTTATACCCTGGATGAACTTCAAAACCAGATCACACAAACAACTTCAGCTTTATTTGAGCCTACTCTGGATTATGTGATTGTAAAAATCCCACGCTGGAACTTTGACAAATTTGAAGGCAGTGACCGTACTCTTGGATTGCAGATGAAATCTGTGGGAGAAGTCATGGGAATTGGCCGCTCTTTCCAGGAGGCGTTACATAAAGCTACTCAGTCCCTGGAAATCAAAAGAAATGGATTGGGAGCCGATGGGAAAGGCTATACAAATTACGATCTGATCCTTGAAAAATTAAAATTTGCCAGTTGGGACAGGGTATTTGTGATCTATGATGCCATTCAACTGGGAATACCGCTAAGCAGGATCCATGAGATCACCAAAATAGACATGTGGTTCCTGAAACAATACGAGGAACTCTATGCTCTCGAAGTAGAGATTTCAAAGTTCAGCATCGATTCGCTTCCAAAAGACCTGCTCCTGGAAGCTAAACAGAAAGGTTTTGCAGACAGGCAGATCGCCTATATGGTTGACTGTCTCGAAAGTCAGGTATATAAGAAACGGGAGGAACTTGGGATCAATCGTGTCTATAAACTTGTAGATACCTGTGCGGCCGAATTTAAAGCGGAAACGCCTTATTATTATTCCACTTTTGAAGCCGATATAGAAACTCCAGAAGGAGTTAGATATGTAGAAAATGACAGTAAGGTTTCAGAAAAAAGAAAGATTGTAGTATTAGGTTCCGGACCAAACCGGATTGGCCAGGGAATTGAATTCGATTATTGCTGTGTCCACGGAGTTTTGGCAGCTAAGGAATGCGGTTATGAAACCATCATGATCAACTGTAATCCGGAAACCGTTTCGACCGACTTTGATGTAGCAGATAAGCTTTATTTTGAACCTGTGTTCTGGGAGCACATCTATGATATTATACGTCATGAGAAACCTGAAGGTGTAATTGTCCAGTTAGGAGGTCAGACGGCTTTAAAACTGGCAGAAAAACTTGATCGCTACGGAATTAAGATCATAGGTACCAGTTATAAATCTCTGGATCTCGCTGAAGACAGGGGCTCTTTCTCGAAACTGCTTCAGGAGAATGATATTCCTTATCCGGAATTCGGAGTAGCAGAAACTGCCGATGAAGCTTTGGCCCTGGCCGATGAACTTGATTTTCCAATCCTGGTGAGACCATCTTATGTACTGGGAGGACAGGGAATGAAGATCGTAATAAACAAAAAAGATCTGGAAGCAACTGTTGTCGACTTGCTTCGGAAAATTCCTAACAATAAACTTCTTTTGGACCACTATCTCGATGGGGCTATAGAAGCTGAAGCAGATGCTATCTGTGACGGGGAAACGGTACAGATCATTGGGATCATGGAGCACATTGAACCCTGCGGAATACATTCCGGAGATTCAAATGCCCTGCTTCCGCCATTCAATCTTGGAGATCTGGTGCTTCAGCAAATAAAAGATCACACCAAAAAGATCGCTCTGGCGCTGAATACCGTCGGATTGATCAATATTCAGTTTGCGATAAAAGATGATAAGGTGTTTATCATAGAAGCTAACCCAAGAGCTTCCAGAACAGTTCCTTTTATAGCAAAAGCCTATGGACAGCCATACGTGAACTATGCAACTAAAGTGATGCTGGGAGAAAATAAGGTGACCGACTTTAAATTCGAACCGAAATTAAAAGGTTACGCCATTAAACAACCGGTGTTCTCTTTCAATAAGTTTCCGAAGGTTAACAAACAACTGGGGCCTGAAATGAAGAGTACGGGAGAAAGCATTCTCTTTATCGATAGTTTAAGAGACGATACTTTCTATGAGTTGTACTCCAGAAGAAAAATGTACCTGAGTAAATAAGTTTCAAAAATGTTATTTTTGAATGCCATCCTCCAGGGGTGGCATTCTTTTTTTACTGAATATTTATACTAGATGAACATGGAAGAAATCATTTTAATAGCAGGAGGAATATATGGTACCCTTGCAGTCATTTTTGGAGCATTTGGAGCTCATGGTTTAAAGAAGTACCTGGATCCAGAGCAATTAAAAAGTTTTGAAACAGGAGTGAAATATCAAATGTACCATGCCTTGTTGCTCATTCTCACGGGGATCATTTTTCCTTTTCAAGGTTATTCGCAAAACCTGATGGGATGGTTTTTAATCCTTGGAGTTTTCTTCTTCTCCTTTAGTATCTATGGATTGGTGTTGTCCTCGGCAAAAGGTCGAAAAATGTCATTTTTGGGGCCTGTTACTCCGGTAGGCGGATTATTACTGGTGATGGGGTGGGTGCTTTTTACAATAAATGTTGCGGGAGTTGTAACTACTCCTTAGTTCATAAACCGTTGAAACGGTTTGATTATACCAAATATTTCCTGACCCCGGGTTGAAACCCGGGGCTATAGGAAGTTTTATTTAGCCTGTAGATTTTCTCTCTCTATGGCCGCTTGGCCCATTTTTCAGCAAAGATTAAGATCACCAAAAGCGGTAAAATGTGGTGCAGTTAACAATGGGACGCCATTTACATTGCTTTAAACTATTTTCTCAGCCTGGTTTTTTATAGCCACGGGTTTTAACCCGTGGTTATAGAGAAATTGCGGGTAATAATGGTTTTAACCATTTATAAACAGGTGAGTCAATTGTTTAAACCGGAATTTATTTCAGTAGTATCTATTAATTCTCAAATCCGTAAAGCTTCAAAAATTCCTCATACTCCTGCTGGAATGATTTCTTCTGATGATGCAGCTTCTGGTTCCGGATATAGGAAAAAGTTTTCTCTAATACCGATTCAGAAACAGAATAGGCAGCATATCCTGTTTGCCATGAGAATTTTTGAGGTATGAGATTGTTCTGATTAATATAATGAGAACTACTTCCTTTAATTTGCTTAATAACATCTGAAATAGATCTCTGTGGGTTGAGCAAAAACAAGCAGTGGATATGATCGGGCATTCCATTTATTATTCTCACAGGACAACCTACTTCCCGAAATTGTTGATCAATATATTCGTGTATTTCATTTTCAAAGGGAAAATTTATCAATGGTTGCCGGTCTTTGGTTGACCAAATAGTATGAACCCATATTTTATTAAACGAATGACCCATAATGGAAATTTGTTTAGGTGTATAAACCGTTGAAACGGTTTTGATAATAATAACTGTTCTCGTGACCCCGGGTTAAAACCCGGGGCTATGAATGAATTTAGGAAAAAAGATTGAATCACTCATTTTCAACTTCATATCTGAAAATTGTGAAATACAGGTTTCCACCTTCTTATAGCCACAGGTTTAAACCTGTGGCTATAAGTAAATTAGTATAAAAATAGTTTTGACTATTTAGGAATTAATTAGATCAGGAAATATTCTCCTCCGGCACCCGCCTTTTTTTTACAAAGACCATATTACCAGAGACGTGCTATTAACTACAGAAAGAATAAAAAGTTATTCGTGATATTTATCTCCTCGGTAATCTTAGCCACGGGTTTTAACCCGTGGTTATAGAGCATCTCCGGGCAGGAATGGTTTTAACCATTTCTACTTCACTGAATATGATTTTCTCTCGCTGCCCGCTTGCGATAGCTTTCAGCAAAAACAGCAATTACCAGTAACTGCAGAATGTGATACAGCATAATGGGCAACAGGAACAATGCATTAGCGGCACTATTACCAAAGATGACCTTCACCATGACCGACCCATGCACTAAAGATTTTTTGGTGCCACAGAATTTAGCAGCAATCTCATCCTCTACACCTAAATTCATAAGTCTGGAGATTAATCCCAAACCAAAATAAACAGCAAAGAATAAAATCGTTACTATTATCAGAAGTTTTAAAAGATCCACCGGCCCTACAGTTGTGAACAGCTGAGAGGAAAATGCACTGCTAAAGCTGGAATAGACAATCAGGATGATGATCGTTTTATCAAAAAAGCTGATCTTTTTTGAATGTTTACGCGCCAGATCTCCAAGGAACTTCTGGAGGAATAATCCGATGATTAGCGGCAGAATGATCTGAATTACCAGCTTTTGCACCACGGCGCCAAATTCAAAGTCTGAAGAGGCTGCCATGAACAGGCTCATCCACAAAGGAGTGGCCACAATCCCTATTAATCCCGAAAGGCTGGCATTAAAAATGGCAGTGGGTAAATTACCTCTGGCCAGTGACACCATCACAATAGATGAACTGACCGTAGAAGGTAAAGCTCCCAGAAAGAATAGCGCCAGCCACAGGTCTGAGGCTGTTCCCGTGTCAAAAAAAGGAGCGAAAGTCAGTGTCAGCATCGGAAAAAGCACAAAGGTGGTCAGCTGAATGATAATGTGCACCCGGTAATTATAAAAGCCAGCTTTAAATTCTGCCGGTGAAAGTTTAAGTCCGTAGAAGAAGAAAATAAAACCTATTCCTATATCTGTAATGGTCTTTAGCGGCAAAACTTCAGGGCCTTCCGGTAAGAACCAGGCAACAAGGATGGAAAAAAGCAGTGCAGCTATGAATCCGTTGAACTTCACTTAGCTTTCGATCTTTACGTTATAGGTTTCCACGATGTGCAAATGTTCTTCGGATACAAAATCAGTTTCAGTGAATTCTTTGAGCTTTACTCTTTTATTGTCGTATCTCTTTATACTTTTTGCAAATCTCCTAATATCGTCTGTAGACTTCAGGATCAATCCGGGCACCTTTACAGATTTGCCTTCGGCGTCCTTGGCAACCATGGTGAAGTAGGAGGAATTACAGTGTTTCACTTCTCCCGTCTGAATGTTTTCGGCTTCTACTCTTATTCCTATTTGCATAGAGCTGCTACCAACAAAATTCACTGAAGCTTTCATGGTAACCAGCTCTCCAATTTCAATCGGCTTCAGGAAATCTACAGTGTCAACACTTGCAGTTACACAATAAACTCCCGAATGCTTGGAAGCGCAGGCAAAGGCGATCTGGTCGAGCAGGCTTAGCACATAACCTCCGTGTATTTTTCCGTTGAAGTTGGAATGGGAGGGAAGCATAAGTTCAGAAATAGTAACCTGCGACTCGGCTATGGTTTTATATTCTTTTGTCATATCGAAATTAGAGGGATTGGTAAAGCAGGTTCATAAATTCTTCAATTTTGGAAGGCTCCAGCCAGCGGGTGACCACAACCAACTTTCTCTCCTGGTCCACCACAATAAAATTCCCTCCAAATCCGGCTGCGTAGAATACATGGTCCGGTACATTCTTCCACTGGCGATTACCTCGATTAAGCCACCACATATATCCGTAGGATTCATTGGCTTCTGAAGCTTCCAGGGCTTTTGAAATGCTTAAGGATGAAATTAACTGTTCGCCGTCCCAGTTGCCGTCATTCATATAAAGTAAGCCGAAACGGGCCATGTCCTCAGCATTGATGAATAATCCTCCACCCGAATGGCCGCCACCGCTTACCGACTGCATTTTCAGTCCGTCAATAGTAACCCAGGAATTTTCATATCCATACCAACGCCAGGTGCTTGAAGCATCAATGGGATCCATGATATTTTCCTTGAGAATCTGTGGCAATGGTTTTCTAAAGATATTTAGCAGGGAATATGCCAGCACATTTACCCTCACATCATTGTACTTGTAGTGAGATCCCGGTTCATTTAGTTCTGTAGAACGCCAGTCATCAATGTTTTTCCGGGGGTTTGGGCGATCTGCCCAATCATAGGTGTCCCACAGTTGTCCTCTCCAATCTGAGGTTTGATGCAAGAGATGCTCCCAGGTGATCTGGCTGTTATGCGGACCTTCAAAAGTGTCATCCCAAACATAATGTTTTACCGGCTCTTCAACATCGTCTATAAGTCCTGAGTCGAGGGCGAGAATGGCTGTCGTGGCCAAAAAACTCTTGGTCACACTAAAGGTCATATCCACTCTTTCTGTGTCTCCCCATTTTCCAATTATGTAGCCGTCTTTTAAGATCATTCCGGCAGGGCCACCGCGTCTTTTTGTGGGACCTAAAAGTTTGTGATAAGGTTCGTTTTCAAAACCTTTAAGTATCGCCTGTCGTAGATCTCTTGAATCGGAATATTCATTGTTCTTGGCAAATTCAATGGCTTTGGAAATATCTATATTAAATTCTGAAGCTGGTTTTTCTTCCCAGACATCTGCTGAAGGAAAGTAGATTTCCTGGGCTGTGGTTGAAATGCTAAAAAAACAGGCAAAGAATACCAGCCTGAAAAAGTAAAGTTTCATAATTTTTAATTTAATTGATTCTCTTCCCCGTTAGCCTGGGAAAGCCATTTCTGAGATAATTTTTGTTTGGGTGAAATTCCCAGGGATTCCAGTTGGTCAATATCCTTGATGAGGTTTTGTTGTCCCGTTAATTTTTTCATTGCACCTTCATAGGCCGATGTTGTGGACTTAAGCCTGTTGCCCACTACCTCCAGTTCGTCCAGCAGCAACTTGAACTTGTGGTACAGGGAAGCGGCATGATTAGCGATCTCCAGTGCATTTTGCTGTTGTTTTTCATTGCTCCAAAGCGTATCAATGGTGCGCAGTACAGACAACAGTGTAGTAGGGCTCACCAGCAGAATGTTCTTTTGAAAAGCGGTGTAGAAAAAGGAGTTGTCGAAATTCTGCGCAAGATATAAGGCCGGCTCTACCGGAATGAACATTAATACAAAATCGGGCGATTGCATTTTGTACAGGTCTTCATATTTTTTCGAGCTAAGATCCTGAAGGTGGGTGTTCAGGGACCTGAGGTGTTCTTTTAAGCATCTTGCTCTCTGTTCTTCGTTCTCCTCATTTACATACTTCTCATAAGCTACAAGGGAAACCTTTGAATCGATGACCATTCTTTTATCCCCGGGAAGATGTAAAACCACATCGGGCAGCAATTTTTTTCCTTCTTCAGTTTCATGAGATTTCTGAACAAAATATTCCCTGTCCTTCACCAGTCCTGACTTTTCCAGTACCCGTTCCAGGATCAACTCTCCCCAGTTGCCCTGAGTTTTATTTTCACCTTTTAAAGCTTTGGTCAGGTTGTTCGCTTCCTCACTTATCTTAATATTTTGCTCATGTAAATACTGAAGCTGTTTCCCCAGTGCCGCATGTCGTTCAATAAAATCATTGGAATTCTTCTCAACCTTCTCCTCAAAATTTTTGATCTTCTCCTGAAGGGGATTCAGTATCTGCTCAATATTCTCCCTGTTGATGTTGGTGAATTTCTCAGATTTCTGATCGAGGATCTTATTCGCCAGGTTCTCGAATTCTTTAGTGAATTTTTCCTGAAGTTTTTCCAGCTCTCCTTTCTGGTCCTCCAGTTTTTCCTGGAGGTTCCTGAATTCTGAATTCCTCTCGGTCAATTGGGTGCTCAAAATGTCTTTTTTGCTCCTTATTTCTTCCCGCTCTTTACAGGCATCCAAAAATTGCTTATTTATCGCTTCCTTTTCTTCCCGTGCCTGTTCTTTTAGCTGAAGCACCTGTTGCGCTACCTGCTCCTTGTACTCCTGATATTGCTGATTCAGCTGATTATTTCTTTCTGAAAGCACATTTTGTACAGCTTTACTCCTGAAGCCGGCAATAAAAAAGCCAATTAAACCGCCAAAAAGCAGGATGATTAGAAAAATTGCGATGAGAAGGGGGTCTGTCATGAGCAGCGGGTTTGCTCAAAGATAGTATTTTCAGGTTTTTATTCTGAAGGATTCTGTAGCCGGATCGAAAACAATAAGGTCTGAAGGAAATATATTCTCAAAAGCACCTTTTTGGATAAGCTGTTGCGGACTGTCCTGAAGGATCTCTCCGGGTTTCATCAGGATGATCTTGTCGCAAAGTTGCAAAGCCAGATTGATCTCATGTGTTGCAAAGATGATTGCCTTTCCGGTCGAAAGGCTTAATTCCTTCAGTAGTTTTAGGACCTGCGCCTGGTGGTACATATCCAGGTGTGAGGTGGGCTCATCCAGGATCATTACCGGGGTGTTCTGGGCCAGCGCTCTTGCAATAAGCACTTTTTGAAGCTGTCCATCACTCAGCTCATAACACTTCCTGTCCTGTAGGTGTTCAATGTTTACTAAAGTCAGGGCTTTTTTTACCATTTTTCGATCCTCTGCCGTAAGCGATCCAATCCAGTTCGTGTAAGGCTGCCTTCCAAGGGCAACTAGTTCGGCGACTCCCAGATTCTTTGATAAAGGTTGTTCTGTGAGCACCAGGCTTATCATTCGCGCCAGTTTTTCCGGCGGAATGTGATTTCGGTCTTCAGAGTTAAGAAGTATCTTTCCGGAGAGGGCAGATTGTACTCCGCTAATGGTCCTCAAAAAAGTGGATTTTCCCACCCCGTTTATTCCAATAACCGCTACCAGTTCCCCTTCAGCAACAGCGATGTCAATTCCTGATGCCACCACGTTTTCCAGCTGCTTCTTTCTGTAGCCTATGGAAAGTGATTCCGTTAGAAGGACGCTATTTGCTGGTGTTGGCTTCAAAATAAGAATTTTCTTTTTCGTACCAGTAGCCATATCACTACGGGCGCTCCCACCAGAGAAGTTACGGCATTAATGGGTAAGGTGTGTTCGCTACCCGGCAGCTGTGCCACCATATCACAGATCAGCATAAGGATGGCTCCTCCCAGGATCACTGCGGGCAGCAGGATCTTATGATCATTTACCGGAACCACCTGCCTTATTAAGTGTGGAACCGCGAGACCAATAAAAGCAATAGGACCGGCAAAGGCGGTGATGCTCCCTGCAAGAAAACTTGTGGAAATAATGAGTAGCGCCCGGTTCTTTCCAATGTTCATTCCGAGGCTTCGGGCGTATTGTTCTCCTAACAGCAGGGAATTGAGATTTTTGATGCTGTAAAGTGCAATGCCGGTCCCCAGAAGCCAGAAAATAATGAGTACTCCGAGTTCGTTCCAGGAGAGATCGCCCACACTTCCGTAGGACCAGAAGACGTATTGCTGTAACTGTGCCGCCGGACTAAAATATGCCAGGACACTTACGACGGCCGAACTTAAACTCGCGAACATTAATCCTATAATGAGAATGGCCATAGTATCTTTAAGCTTAACCGAAGCTAGCATTACCGCCAGAAGCACCAGTAAACTTCCAAGGCTGGAGGCGATCACAATTCC
This sequence comes from Salinimicrobium xinjiangense DSM 19287, assembly GCF_000423585.1. Lineage (GTDB taxonomy): Bacteria > Bacteroidota > Bacteroidia > Flavobacteriales > Flavobacteriaceae > Salinimicrobium > Salinimicrobium xinjiangense. The sequence goes on along the minus strand of NZ_AUIG01000008.1, from coordinate 42,121 downwards.
CCAGCTGGAAAAAATGATACTTCCTGCCAGGCCGCCGAAAAGCGAAGCACCCATAAGCACCAGCGCCACACCGAGACTGGCGCCGCTGCTAAGTCCCAGCACATAGGGCCCGGCAAGCGGATTCCTGAACATGGTTTGCATCAGCATCCCACTTACTGCAAGGCCTGAGCCTGCCAAAACAGCGGTCAGCGCCTTGGGAATTCTATATTCCATAATGATATATTGCCAACTGCTGTTGCTGTTCTCTGAAAAAATTGATGTGAGTACCTCCCTGAATGGAATATTTACAGATCCCAGGCTAATATTTAAGAACCACACAGCTACTGTGACAAGCAGCAGTAAAACCAGGCTGATCTTATAAGTACGGGTGCTTTGCAATTATTCCAGTGGTTTATAAAATGTTGTTTGATATTCCGGAAGAAGGTTGGGATGGAATATTGAAATAAGATCCCTTAAAACCAGGTCGGGTCTCATAGGAGCAAGTTCATAAAAAATTACGCCGCCGGTTTCCCCTTTGTCACTTGCGAAAGTGTAAATATTTCTGTTTTGATATGCTTTAAAGCGGGTATAATGTGGAGAGGCATTTTTTAGTTCTTCATAAGAAGTGAATTGAGATGGTCCCACCCAAAAATTGGCATCGGCAGCTTTCGCCAAAACAGTTTCAATGGAAAGAGAAAGACTTCCGGAGCCATCGCTGTTTCCAAAGAGGTATTCGGCATTGGCATCTTTTATAAATTGGGCCTGCCAGCTTTCTCCTGCCGGTAAATACCACTGATCTTTAAACATGGCACCTGCTACCACCGTTGGCTGCTCTTTTGCCTTTGCCGCGATTTCTTTTGCTTCCAGGTAACTGCTCTCTACCTCTTCAAAAAAGGTATTTGCTTCCTCCATTTTTCCGAAGAAGGCCCCGAAAAATTTGATCCATTCCACTTTTCCCAGGGGAAAACTTTCGGTCCAGTCGGCATTGAAGACTACCGGAATTCCGCTTTTTTGGAGGGTATTGAAGCTCTTGTTGCTGCCGTCAATGGAAAAGCCAATAACTACATCGGGCTGCAGCGCAAGCAGGCTTTCGGTATTGAGAGCTTCATTTCTGCCAACCTCCTTTACCTTGCCTTCATCAATTAAGTTGCGGGTGTTTTCTGAAGAAATATAATCCAGCCCCGGAAAACCTACTAAAGTCTCCTCAACTTTGAGGATCTCCAGGGAAGGAATGTGAGTGGTGGAGGTGACCACCATTCTTTCTACAGGGATCTTTATGCGTTCGTCGAATTTCACATCTTCAGGAACTTTTGCACCTTCGTGCGCAAGTAAATATTGGTATGATCTGTCGGCATTTGGCCACGGATTTTCAACTGTTATGATGAGGTGATCGCCAAAATCCACAATGGAAAGTCCGGATGCATATTTTACTTCAATCTCTTCTCCTGCACCGGTCAATAAGGGAGTTTTTTCCTTTTCTTCAGATTTACATCCAGAGAAAAGTGCAAGAATCAACATTAGAAATATGGGAGAAAAGTTCTTCATAGGTGAATTCAAAAGTAAGATTATTTAATTTTTTGGGAGCTGTATAAATTGAAATGTTTACTTTCGTACTGAATTTTGGTTCGATTGTTTTCTGATAATTTCAGAAAGAAAAGACATCGATTAAAAGGGAATCAGGAGAATTTGAAGTTAGAAGTACGAAGTTAGAATTACGAAGTACAATAACTTAAATTCTGAAGCAGTTTTACAGAAGCAGAAATTTACTTCTAATTTCGTACTTCTTAATTCGTACTTCGTATAAGCCTGAGCTGTTCCCGCAACTGTAAGCTTAGTCCCGAGAATTTGGGATGCCTTTTGTACACTTCATACCACTGTTCCATAAGGGATGGGAAGGTCAACAAAAGGACGCGAGCCAGGAGACCTGCCATTTTTCACTCAATTTAAAACCTTCGGCTTTCGGGAAAAAAGCCTGCGGATGATGAAAAAAGGCATTTTCTACATTTTATTACCCCTATTGCTATGTTCCCTTCAAGGGTACGGCCAACTCGACTCTGTTCAATATCTGAAAGAGGTGGTACTAAGCGACATCCATCTATATCGCAATTCCAAAACACACCTGGTACAGGTGCTTAATGATTCGGTTTTGGAGCAAAATGCTCCGGCCCTTACTTCAGTACTAAAATTTAATAGTCCGCTTTACTTCAGGGAGAATGGCCCCGGGATGGTGGCTTCGGCGTCCTTTAGGGGAACCACCGCTTCACAGACTGCTGTAGTCTGGAACGGAATCAATATCAATTCACAGTTCACTGGCCAAACAGATTTTAATACCATCCTCACTTCGGGTTATGAAAGTGTCGCAGTTAGGTCTGGTGGGGGATCAGTGCTGTACGGGAGTGGAGCCATAGGTGGTAGTGTACATCTTAACAACAGGTTCAGGATTGGCACTGGCTTCAGGAATAAAGTGAGGCTTGACTACGGAAGTTTTGATACCTTTTTTGGGAATATAGATTCAGAATATTCATCAGACGAACTAAGCCTTCAGCTGAATGTTTCCAGGCATAGCAATGAAAATGATTTTCCATATCCCGATTCTGAAAAACACAATCAGAACGGAGATTATGAAAATAGCGGTATAAGCGCGGCGGTGGCCTATCTGCTCAACAATAGCAATACGCTGAAGTTTTACACTAACCATTACAACGGAGACAGAGGCTTTTCGGGAACAGTCTCTATGGCATCAAAAAGCAAATATGAAGATTATAACAGCCGAAACCTCCTGGAGTGGAACAGCTATTTCGGAAGATTTGTTTCGGGGCTGAAACTAGCTTACCTGGAGGAAGAGTATAAGTATTTTGAAAACCGGCATTCGGATATTTATTCCTTTGGAAAAGCTGAAACGGCACTGGCAAAATATAATCTTAGCTATGCGGTGAATGAAAATTTTCAAGCGACTGGGCTATTAGAAATTCAGAGGACAGAAGGAGAAGGCAGTAATATTGAAGGCTCTCAAAAAAGGGAAACCGGCTCTGCAGGAGTTTTAATTTCACATGATCTGTATCCCTTTAAGTACGAAATAAGTGCAAGGGCAGAATTCTCTGACAGTTATGATTCTCCCATTCTCTTTTCGGCTGGAGCTGTTTATGAAGTCACTGAAGCTTATCTCCTAAAAATAAATGTCTCCCGTAATTACCGGATCCCGACCTTTAATGACCTGTTTTGGCATGCCGGTGGAAACTCTGATCTCAAACCTGAGAAATCCCTGCAGGCAGAAATTGGTCAGGAACTCCGGATCTTTGGAGCGGGAGTAAGCATCTCAGGATTTATAATTGATACAGAAGATCTCTTACGTTGGGTTCCTTCAAGTGGAGGAAAATGGATCCCTCATAATACTAAAGAAGCCAGGAATTATGGTCTGGAAACAACTCTGGACTGGAACAGGAATTTAAAAGGGCAGGAATTTAGCATTTTTGGAACCTATGCCTACACGCGGGCTATCGACCGGGCTCTTGATAAAGAACTTATCTATGTACCCAAACACAAAGCAACAGCTTCTGCCGGATATGGGTATGGAAAATTTAGTTCTTTCTTTCAATTTCTCTACAATGGAACAATCTACACTTCTTCAGATAATAATTATTCTCTTCCCGGGTATACGGTTTCAAACGCCGGAGTAAACTACAAGTTTTTGAAGCAGAAACTTCAACTGGGAATTGAAGTGCGGAATATCTTCAAAACCGAATATCAAAGTATGCCTTCCCGGCCAATGCCGGGAAGAGCTTTTTATAGTTCACTAACCTTCAAATTTTAAAAAATGCAAATCAAAAATCTCTTTTACTTCTTGCTTGCTTCTAGTATCCTGGTCTCCTGTTCGACAGACGATGATAATCCTGATATCCCGGAACCTTCAGGAGCCTATACAGATGGTGTAGTCATTCTCAACGAAGGAAATTTTGGCCAGGGAAATTCAAGCGTTTCTTTTCTAGATCCACAATCCGGAAATGTAAATCATAATATCTTTAAAACAGTCAATGGAGAAGGTCTTGGTGACACAGCTACAGATATAGGTTTTTATGAAGACCTGGCTTTTATAGTTGTAAATGTCTCTAATACAATTCAGGTTGTAGATCGTCACACTTTTGAACATGTAGCAACGATTGACACAGACCTTAATAACCCCCGAAAAATAGCATTTTTGAATGGTATGGCTTATATCACAAACTGGGGAGAGGGATCAAATCCAGATGACGATTACATAGCAGTTTTTAATGCTAAAGACTTTCAACTCAGTATAAAAATCGCGGTAGAAGAAGGCCCGGAAGATATCCTGGAGCAGGGAAGCAAAATTTTCGTGGCTCACCTGGGCGGTTGGAGCTATAATAATGTCGTGAGCGTTATTTCAAATAACGAAGTGGTAAAAACAATTGAGGTAGGAGAGGGGCCAAATTCATTGGCTGCCGGAAACGACTTTCTGTGGGTTTCAGCTTCGGGACTGCCTGACTGGATGGGTGAAACTGCAGGATCAATAAGTAAGATAAATCTGTCCACTCTTGAAGTTGTGCAGGATTATACTTTTGAAGATGTGAGTCAGCATCCAAATCATCTTAATCTAAATAACGGGAATGTATTTTATACCCTAGAGAATGAGGTCTACAGCTTTGCAACATCAGAAACTTCTCTTCCTGCCACTCCTTTATATACTCTTGAGGAGGTAGATTATTTATACGGATTTACCATTCTTGAAGGCAAAGCTTATGCGGCATCTGCCGACCCGGGATTTACAGGGAATGGAAAGCTTTATGTATATGAAGCGGCAACGGGAAGCTTATCTTCAGGTTATGATACCGGTATCAATCCTAATGGAGCTTATTTCAATTCTCTCTAGATCACAGTACAGAATAAAAAGAAAAATCCCGCCAATGGAGCGGGATTTTTTTATGGACCTATAAGTGTTTTAATTCATTTCTTCCGGTTTCATTAGCGGCATGTTCTCAATAATTAACCTTTGATAGCTCGGGTTGAACATGTCCCTTTCTCCCACGAATTTATATTCTCCGCTCATCATTTTCCTTTGAGTATTGGTTGCGGCTTCCTGAGGATTTCCAAGTATAGCATTAATAGCAGCTTGTAATAAGGTTTCGTTGGGATCGCCTAATGTACCAAGATGTGCCAAATCCTCAGCTACCCTTACATCCGGCGGCAATCCGTCGACGAAATCCGTAACTCCATTTTTGTTAGCATATTTTAGAACCAGAGGTTGCAGTGCATATTTATGATTTGGATTCACATGAGTATTTCCCTTATCATCTGTAAGTTGAAAATTGGGAGAATCATGAAGCGTAAATGAACCCTGGTATTTCCCACTGGTGTAGTCTCCAATCTGAACTACATCTATGTATGGATCAAGACCATTGATCACAAATTCACTGGCAGAAGCAGATCTTTTGGTGGTAAGTACGTAGACCCTGTCAAGATTCAGACTATTAATCTTTTCTCCCGTTCTTATTTCATCATTGAACCTCTGAACCAGCCACTCGGGATAATTCGCCTGATAGTATGCCTGATAATCTTCATTGAACTGATATCTCATCATGATCTCCCCGTTGAACTGTCCTGTAACCATACTGGCAAGATCTTTTGCAGTTTCACCATTACCACCACTATTGTATCGAAGATCGAGTACAAGGTGTGTAATATTCTGTGATTTCAAATCGGCAAAAGCAGCATTTAACTGGCTGTCAAAGCTCGGCGTAAAACTATTATACATAAGATAACCAATACGGTAGTCTTCCATCTCTAAAACTTTGGAAATAAGGACAGGGTTTTCTGAAGATTCACTGTTTACAAGATTTACCACTTTGTCGGTATTTTTTATAGTACTTCCTTCCAGCACAGCTATTCTAAGGCTGTAACTATCCCGGCTGAAAAGATCCCGATAATTATTTAAGGTAAGCTGTTGCCCATCAATTTCAGTAAAAAAATCTCCTCTTTGTACACCTTCTTCAGCTGCAGAGGTTCCGGGAACCACGTATCGAACATAACCATATATATTTTCTGAATTACTGAAAAGATGAAGCTGATAATCCATCCCTGTCGTTTTAGCGACTCCGCCTTGTAGCTGTTTAGTCAAGGCTACATAATCGCTGGTCATAAAACTGAAATGATCATGAGGTGCCTGCAGTGCCTCATAAAGGACTTCGGGGCTGTCAAAATCTGCCAAAAATTTATCTTTTTCAGTATTGCTGGAGAAATAATTATCTGCTAATTCAGGCACTTCAGATTTGTAAAAATAAATATCATTCATTCCCCTGTAAATGAAACGCTCTACCTCAAGGTTACGTTTTTCCCCGGGTTCTTCAATCTCTACTTCTTCTACTTCTTCATCCACAACATCATCTTTTGAACAGGAAAGTGTAAGAAGACTCATCATCAAAAAGGGTGCAAAAAACTTTTTCATATTTTATATTTAAAGGAGCTAAAACTAAGGTATTGTTGAAAAGCAGCAAAACTTATTCCTAAATTATTCTCATTCCCTATAGTGTTCTGAGTGGAGTGGTAAGGAATTTTCATTATACATTCTTTGGTACAGTAGGTCGTCCATACCACTCTCTCCTATCACTTTAAAATTATAAAGTTTTGATTGCGGCGTTTCTGGTGCTCTTCCTTCAATAGTAGCGAGGGCTGCAGCAAGCAATCTTTCTGAAGGATCGCCAAGGATTCCGAGGTTTCTAATGTCTTCTTTTATTTCAAAATCGGGAGGAAGACCATTAACATAATCTGTAACTCCTGCAGCATTAACTGTTTTGTAAATAAGAGGTTGTACAGCATAGGTGTGGTTTAAACTTGCGCCATTTCTTCTGAAGGTAGGGGAGTCGTAGAGGGTGGTTGATGCCTGAAATTTCCCGGTGGTGTTTTCGCCTATCTGCACCACCTCTATATATGGTTTAAGTCCATTTATTAGCAATTCACTGGCCGAGGCAGTTCTAAGGCTGGTTATAAAATAGACCCGGGAGAGATTTAGACTGTTGATGGCTGAACCATTCCGGATGCGGTTATTGAACCGGTTGACAAGGCTTTCCGGAGCAGTAGCCTCCAGGCGGGTCTGGTAATCTTCATTCCATTGTTCCTTGTAGAAAATTTCTCCGTTGAATTGTCCTGTGATCATACTCCCAAGATCGCTTGAACTTTCCACCGAACCTCCGCCATTATAGCGCAAGTCAACAATAAGTTCTGAAATGTTTTCGGCCTTGAACATGGAAAAAGTTTCATTGAGCACCTCGTCAAAAGTGCTGGTAAAGCTGTTGTACATGAGATAACCAACCTTTCCTGCGGAAGTAGGAAAAGTTTTGGCTATAAAAACCGGATTTGAGGTGTATTCCTCTTTTTGCAGTCTAACGGTTTCTCCTGTGGAAGTGATCTCGTTTCCATTAATTTCGGCTAAACCTATAGTATAAGAAGCAGGTTCGAGCAATCGGGAAAAATTGTCGACTGTAAGCTGTTCCCCGTCAACGGAATTAAAATAATCCCCCCGCTTTATTCCCTTGGCTTCGGCTGATGTGTTGGGGAGGACGTAACGAACAAAGCCCAGAACTTCAGAAGAATTTTCGGTATATCTTATCAGGCCATATTGCATTCCATTAGTTAGATTGATCCCATCCAGAGACTTCTCCAGTTTCCGGTAATCTGCCACCAAAAAACTGAAATCATCGTGTTCGGCAACCAGGCCGTTGTAAAAAAGATCTTCCGGAGAAGAGAACGTCCGGAGAAATTTATCTAATTCGGCCTGACTCGAAAAACGATCATCGGCCAAATCGGGCACCTCCGCTTTGTACAGGTACATATCATTCATGGCGCTCCATATAAAATTTTTTATTTCCAGGTCACTGGCCGGCCTAATAACATCATCGATGTCTTCCTGGCAGCCGGTGGCCAATATCAGCAGTAATAAATATAAAAGGAGATTGGGTAGAGTTTTCATAGCTTTAGCCTTTTTATGGCCTAATTTACAGGGATAAATTAAGATTTTAGAATTAATTGGTAACAAAATTGTTTATCAAGCGTCGTAAGGATAAGAGGCAGTAAAAAACCTCCCGCTAACCAAACCAAAATGAAACAGCATACTTTCATAAACCTCATGAAACCGGTGCAGGACAAGATGTACAGACTTGCCTTAAGACTCCTGGTTTCAAAAGAGGCGGCCGAAGATGCAACGCAGGAGGTAATGCTAAAGTTGTGGAGCAGGAAAGATAAACTAAATTCTTATAATAATGTCGAGGCCTTTGCCATGACCGTTACGAAGAATCATTGTCTTGACCAGTTAAAACTGAAGCAGAACAATAACCTGAGGATCGTTCACAGCAATTACGAATGTGGAGAATCATCGTTGCAGCACAAAGTTGAGGTACAGGATGATCTCATCTGGGTTCAGAAGATCATAGGAGATTTGCCTGAACAACAAAAGATCCTCATACAGTTAAGAGAAGTAGAACAGTATGAGTATGAAGAGATCGCAGAGATGACTCAAATGAATGAAACAGCTATACGGGTAGCGCTAAGTCGTGCCCGAAAAAAAATTAGAGAAGAAATGATTAAAAGACACCGCTATGGAATCACGAATAATTGAAAACCTTCTGGACAAGTATTTCGAAGCAGAGACTTCGGGAGCAGAAGAGGCGCAGCTTAAGGCCTATTTTTCATCGGGTGATGTCGCCCCTCACCTACAGCAGTATATACCTATGTTCTGCTACTTTGATCAGGCCAAAACTGAAAATCTGGATAAAGAAGTTGATTATTTGCCTGTCACTTCAAGGTTTGAATCCAGCAGGAAGAAAGTTTATTCCTGGGTGGCAATTGCTGCCTCTATAGTGATCCTTCTGGGAATAGTAGTACAACAGGAGAACAAGATGAGTGAATTCGGCACTTATGAGGACCCCGAACTGGCCATGCAAAAGACCATGGAAGCCCTGGAAATGATGTCTATATATATGAACACAGGAACAGAAGACCTGGGCTACATTGAAGAATTCAATAATACAAAAGATAAGATTGTTAAATAGTAAAAAGAAACCCATGAAAAAATTAACCTTCGCCTTATTGGCCCTAATAGTACCTTTTTTAACAAGTGCTCAGAACTTTGACAAGTATGAGAACATGAAAGAGGTGGATGCCGTAGTAGTTACGAGCAAGATGTTCAAACTACTTACGAAAATAGAACTAAATGCAGATGATCCCGAAACTCAGGCCTATATTGACCTTATCGAGAACCTGCAGGAAATGAGAGTACTTTCTACTACCCAGGAAGGGGTGAGAAAACAAATGGCTGCAGATGTGGCTTCTTTTCTCAAAAATGGAAGTATGGAGGAACTTATGAGAGTTTCTGAGGGTGGAAAAACAGTAAAATTTTACTACAAGCCCGGGAAGAATGAGGATTATGTGAGTCAGCTGTTCATGTTTATGGAAGGGCAGGATAAGAATAAACCAATTTCTGTGATCCTGAATATTAAGGGAGAAATTAACCTGGCACAGGTTTCTAAACTGGCCAATGATTTCAAGATCCCCGGAGGGAATGAATTGAAAAATGTTGAAACAAAAAGATAATGAAAAAAGTAGTTTTACTACTGGTAGTAATAAGCCTGGGTTTGGTTTCATGTAATAATGAAACCACGCTCCAGGAATATTACGTAGAAAACCAGAACAACCATCAGTACCTGGCTTTTGACATTCCGGCCAGTCTCTTGACCGGAGACAACTCGAAGCTTACTGCAGAACAGAAGGCGACCCTTGCTACCGTTAAAAAGGTGAATATACTTGGGTTTCCTTTAAAAGAAGAGAATCAGGTTCAATATGAAGCTGAAAAAGAAAAGCTGTCTGAAATTTTAAAATCAGATAAATACAAGCAGCTTATGCGTTATGGTGGTGGCAACCGAAAAGCTGAACTTTATTTTCTGGGAGAGGATGATGCCATTGATGAGCTGATAGTTTTTGGAAGTGATGACGAGAAAGGCTTCGGAATTGCCCGGGTGACCGGAGATAAAATGAATCCTGAAGCTTTGATAAAACTTCTGAAATCTTTTGAGGAAGGAGATCTCGATATTGCCGGTCTTCCAAAACTCGGTGGTTTTATGGACTAATAAAAAATAAGAGGGCTCAAAAATGACATTTTTGAGCCCTCTTATTTTTTGTTCAAGGTTCAAGATTCAAAATTTCAAAACCATTGTTGTCTGTAAAGTTGGATGTCGCGAGTTGCGAGACCTCGCACTGCATACTGTAAAGTCGGTTATCAGTTCATACTTCTAAAATCGTACTTCTAACTTCATTCTGATCACTGATCACCGATCACTGACCCTATTTCAAATTCCCGTATAATTCTGCGGAGTGATCTGCCTGAGTTCCTTTTTGATCTCTTCTGAAACATCCAGTTCACCAATAAATTCCGAAATACTTTCTTTATTTATCTGTGAATTGGTACGGGTAAGACCTTTTAGAGCTTCGTAGGGATTAGGATATCCTTCTCGTCTCAGAATGGTCTGAACTGCTTCGGCGACTACGGCCCAATTGTTTTCCAGATCTGCATCTATTTTTGCCTCATTCAGCAACAACTTATTCAAGCCTTTTAAAGTAGATGAGAATGCGATCAGGGTATGACCAAAAGGTACTCCTACTATTCTCAGTACCGTGCTGTCTGTAAGATCGCGTTGCAGGCGGCTAACAGGAAGTTTGGCGGCAAGGTGTTCAAAAAGGGCATTTGCAATCCCTAAATTTCCTTCGCTGTTCTCAAAATCTATGGGATTCACCTTATGCGGCATCGCCGAAGATCCCACTTCTCCTTTTTTGATCTTTTGTTTAAAATAATCCATGGAGACATAAGACCAGATATCCCTGTCAAGGTCAAGGATGATTGAATTAATACGCTTAAGAGCGTCAAAGAGTGAAGCCAGATGGTCGTAATGTTCTATTTGTGTAGTAGGGAAGGAGTGATGGAGGCCTAAAGAACCTTCCACGAAATCCTTTCCGAAGTTTTTCCAGTTAATTTCCGGGAAAGCCACTTTATGAGCATTAAAGTTTCCGGTAGCACCACCGAACTTTGCAGCATTGGGAATGTTTTGGAGGAATTTGATCTGCTCTTTTAATCGAACTACAAACACTTTAATTTCCTTTCCAAGTCGGGTAGGGGATGCAGGTTGTCCATGCGTGCGGGCAAGCATGGGAACCTCTTTCCAGTCCTGTGCCAGTTGTTCCAGTTTTTCCAATACCTGGTTCAAAGCTGGAAGGTAAACTTCTTCCATTGCTTCTTTAATGCTAAGAGGCACTGCAGTATTATTGATGTCCTGGGAAGTTAGCCCAAAATGAATGAATTCTTTAAAGCGGGAAAGCCCCAGCTCATCAAATCTGGACTTTATAAAATACTCTACAGCCTTAACATCGTGGTTTGTAGTTTTTTCTATTTCCTTGATCTCTAAGGCATCTTCAGTAGAAAAATCCTGGTAAATTTTTCTTAGTCCCGAAAACTTTGAATGATCAACTTCCTGTAACTGGGGCAGGTTATGCTCGCAAAGGGAAATGAAATATTCGATTTCCACCCGTACCCGGTATTTTATAAGAGCCTGTTCACTAAAATAATCTACCAGTGCTTTTGTCCTGGAAGAATATCTGCCGTCGATAGGAGAAATTGCCTGAAGAGAGGTCATGTAAATTCTTTAAAAAATTAAGGGCTAAAGATACATTTTCGCGTCCATACGTGAAAGCTTTAAGTTTGAAGTTGTTCAGGCTTTTTCCAGAAGTTCCTGCACCACCCGGGGCACTCCGCTGGAAGCATTCTCAGCGAATATTTTCAAATTCCGGGTTTCCTGTACAGAAGGTTTAGGATCAATGAAATATACAGGGGTTTCTTCAGGTGCATAATACAGCAGGCCTGCTGCCGGGTAGACTTGCATGGATGTGCCAATGATCATGAGAATATCTGCCTGCCCCGTGATCTCCATAGCAGGTTCCATCATTGGTACTTCTTCCCCAAACCATACCACATGTGGTCGAAGTTGGTGATTATGCTCGCAGAAATCTCCTGAATTAAGATCATCTTCCCAATCAAGGACCAAATTTTTATTAAAGGTGCTGCGTACTTTCTTTAATTCCCCATGCAGATGGATCACATTACTGCTACCTGCCCTCTCATGCAGGTCGTCTACATTTTGAGTGATGATATGTACTTCATATTTTTCTTCAAGCTCTTTAAGGGCTTTATGAGCTGCATTGGGTTGAACATTTTTTAATTGTCTCCTTCTCTTATTATAAAAATCAAGTACCAGTTCCTGGTTACGCTCCCATCCTATGGGAGAGGCTACTTTCATCACATCATGCCCCTCCCAGAGACCGTTGGCATCTCTAAAGGTGCTAATTCCACTTTCTGCACTTATTCCGGCGCCGGTTAAGACCACTACTTTCTTCATGTTTATATTTTTTATAAAAAATAGGCAGAATTCCTGAATAATCATAACCTCAAGATCCTTATTAGCCTTGTAAAAAATGAGAGAAATTGAGCAGGATTCTTTATTTTCGCGGCTATGGAGGCGAATCCTGAATTATTATCTTACCTGGAAGATTTTCTCACTCCGAGAAGGAAGGACTTGTTTCAGAAAGTGATCGTTAACCGCACCAATTTTTTTACAGTAGCCACCCAGGATGTATATCAGTTGCACAACACCAGCGCAGTGATTCGTAGCTGTGATGTATTCGGGATTCAGAATATTCATGTGGTGGAGGAGGTGAACTTAAAGAAGATTGACAGGGAGATCGCCATGGGAGCGCAGAAATGGGTGGATATTAACCGGTACACCTCAACGGCAGACTGTATTCAAAGACTTCGGAAAAATGGTTACAAGATTGTAGCTACCTCTCCACATAAAGGAACGCTGCTTCAGGATTTCGATATTGCCCGTCCTGCAGCCTTCTTTTTTGGAACAGAGACAAAAGGTCTTTCTGAGGAAGTCATGGAAGAGGCCGACGAATTTTTGCAGATCCCGATGGTAGGCTTCACCGAGAGTTTAAATATTTCAGTTTCCGCAGCTATTATTTTGCAGGATGTAACAGCCCGATTACGAAGGAGCGGACAAAACTGGAAGCTTTCCGAAGAAGAACAAATCGTTAAGAGAATAGACTGGGCAAAAAAGAATTTAAAAAATTCTGCCGAAATCATTGAGAGATTCAAGGCATCACGATAAAATTATTTACATTTAGAGCCCCCTAGTAGAAGAATATGACGCTTTTCTTTTATGTAATTATTGGTTTGATCACTTTCGTGGCTTTTCTGCACGCCTGGTCTAAAAAGGAATATAACCTTAGCAGGACGGTAGTGATCAACCGGCCAAAAGCAGAAGTTTATGCTTTTATAAGACAGCTTAAAAAACAACCTCTTTGGCTCCCATGGTACTTACAGGACCCGAATGTGGTGATCAAGTATAAAGGAGATGACGGGAAGGAAGGAGCCTCCTCCTACTGGAAAGGAAGTAACAACATAGAGGGAATCCAAAAGATCGTAAAGGTAAAGGAAGGAAAAGTATTCGAAACCCAGTTGCTCTTTATTAAACCTTATAAATCTCTTTCTCTTAATTATATCGCCGTAAAAGATGTGGATCCGGACCGCACGAAAATGGTTTGGGGTGTTAAAGGCGTTCATAAATTCCCTGCCTCGGTCCTGATGCTTTTCTATGGAATGGATCGTGCTTTGGGAAAGGATTTTGAAGCCGGACTTTATAATCTTAAAACTTACCTGGAAAGGAAGAAATAACCTTAACAGGTTATATTTCACATGAACTGGCCGGTGGATATCACCCGGATTTTGGGTACATTACTGCAATCAAAAATGCCGGAAATTTTCATTTCCGGCACTTATATTTTTAGGTTTTCTTACCTGTTGAGTACTTTGTATTCTTCATAACAACCGCTCATTGCGTCAAGAATTTGCAGATCATTTGCAGAACCAATAAAGTCCTTGGAATAGTTGCACCTTCTCAATACTTCATCAATGTCCATCCTTGTGATTCCAAGAACAGCCATAAGTGTTTGTCGGTCAAATTTGCTTTGCAGCAAACGCCTTATCTCATCATCCTGTTTCATTTCCCGGAGCTTGCGCATTTGTTGCGGCTGCTTTCCAAAAATATTGTAAAGTGCATCTGCGGGATTGAATACTGCTCCTAAAACTCTTGAAACTGCATTGGGACTGTATTCTCCACCTTCATATCCCTGGTTAAGCCCGGAAATACTATACCGGTAATTCTCATAAATTGGGATGTTCTTAGCATCGATCTCCAGATAGCCTGTTAACTGAACGGGACTCACTACCACTTCTTCCAGGGCTATTCCCAGTTCGGTCATTTTTACTTTGACTTCTCCAAATTTTAACCAGTCATTGGTAACCCTTACCCTTATAGATTTGAATCCGAGGTAAGAGAAATACAGCGTATCATTCACTTCCGCCCTGATCTCGAAATCTCCATTGGCAGCCGTTACAGCTCCAACTACCTGGTTGAGGTTCACTATGTGAGCGTTTTCAATAGGTACATCATTTGCCGCATTAAGTACTTTCCCTTTTACCACTGTAGCTTCCTGACCAAAGGCCAGAAAACCGAAAAGCAGGAACAGGGGCGCTAAAATATTTTTCATGCTGTAATTTAAGCTTCTCATGTTCTACGGGAAAACTGTACCAAAATGCATCAAAAAATTACTTTTTTGATCTTCTTCTCTTAATTGAGCTTTCAATGCTGCTGCTGCGGCCTCCGCTCTTCTTTCCCTTGCGTCCGCCGGTACCTGCATCAGATGATCTTCTTTTTCCGCTTGCGGGGGAATCAGATGAGCGTCTTAACCCTTTGTCTCCTCCTCTTGAAGGCTTGTCAAAGCTGCGTTCTCCCTTATCTTTTCCTTTATAGCCGCCGCCACCTCTGCGACCCCCACTGCGCTCTTTTCCGGCGCTCTTTTTCGTGATCTCCACATTGATGTGTCTTCCCTGGTGCTTAAAGTCCTGGAAGATCCTTATTACTTCTTCAGCTTTAGAGCTGTCAACATTAAAGAAGGAGAAGCTGTCTTTTACCTCTACGCGGTTAACATCATCTTTTCCAAGATCCAGCGTAGCTTTAAGGAAATCCTTGAGGCTCATCCAGTCAAAGTCATCTTTGGCTCCTACGTTAATAAAGAACCTGGTGCTGTCACCTTCGTCTTCATATACTTCTGTAGAACCTTTCGCATTAAGATCCTGCGCATTATTGTAGTAATTGAAGAACCTCGTGAATTCAACAGAAAAGAACTTTTTAAGTAGCTCTTCTTTTGTAAGACCTTCAAAAAGCTCTGCAATACTCGGAAGGTATTTATCGATCTCGTGATTGATCTCTGTCTTACTTATTTCATTGGCAAGGTGGAACAACTGTACTTCGCAGATCTCTCTGCCATCGGGAATTTCTTTTCTTTCGAAACTCTGACCGATAATACGTTCGATACCTTTGATCTTTCTTGCTTCACTTTTGGAAACAATGACCATGGAAACACCACTTTTTCCGGCTCTTCCGGTACGACCACTACGGTGAGTATAGGTTTCTATTTCGTCGGGAAGCTGGTAATTGATCACATGCGTAATGTCGTCGACATCAATTCCGCGGGCAGCAACATCTGTAGCTACCAACATTTGAATTTGCCTTGCCCTAAAGCTTTTCATTACCAGGTCACGTTGATTCTGGCTAAGATCTCCATGAAGTGCAGCCGCGTTGTATCCATCTTCGATCAACTGCTCCGCAACTTTTTGAGTATCACGCTTGGTACGACAAAAGATTACCGAAAATATATCGGGATTTGCATCTGCCAGTCTTTTAAGAGCGGCATAACGGTCTCTTGCATTTATTACGTAATATTCGTGAGAAACATTTGAAGTTCCCATGTTCTTTGTGCCCACGGTAATTTCAACTGGAGTACGCATAAATTTCTTTGCGATAGTCGAAACTTCCTTAGGCATGGTAGCCGAGAACAACCAGGTGCTCTTTTCTTTAGGGGTGTGAGACAGGATCTCTGTGATGTCCTCATAGAATCCCATATTCAGCATCTCATCTGCCTCATCAAGAATACAGTACTGGATCGCCGAAATATCAACAAGCCTTCTGTTAACCATGTCCTGCATACGACCGGGAGTGGCAACAATGATCTGTGCACCTTTTTTGATCTGCGCAGCCTGATCTGTAATACTGGCACCTCCGTATATCGCTACGGTATTTAGGCCCTTAAAATATTTTGAGTAATTTTTTAATTCGTTGGTAATCTGTAAACACAACTCACGGGTTGGAGAAAGAATAAGGCCCTGAGTCTTTCTACTGTCTACATCAATCTTTTGGATTAGCGGAAAACCAAATGCTGCGGTCTTTCCTGTTCCTGTTTGTGCAAGAGCCACCATATCTGTGTCTTCCTGCAGTAAAATTGGGATTGCTTTTTCCTGTACTTCGCTTGGAGTTTCAAACCCCATGTCTTTAATTGCCTGTAACAAGGCGTCATTCAATCCTAATAATTCAAATTTATTCATACATATCTAATAAGCGGCAAAGGTACGGATTTGTTAGCAGCTTATTACATTTAAATTTGTGGCCTGTAAGAGGTCAAAAAGTCAATGAGCTGGCGGGTTGCCAGCGCGCGGTGGCTAATTTCGGATTTTTCCCTAAGGCTCATTTCTGCGAATGTGAGGGTTTTTCCTTCGGGTTGAAACACAGGGTCATAGCCAAATCCTTGTAAGCCTTTCCTCTCAAAAATGATATTTCCTGAACAAATTCCGGTGAAGGTGTGTAGTTCGCCATTCAGATGAAGTGCGATCACGGTTTTAAACCTGGCGCTGCGATCTTCTTCTCCTTCCAGTTCCTTTAGTAGTTTGTTTATATTGGCATCACTGCTTTTTACCTCTCCCGCGTATCTGGCCGAATATACACCCGGAGCGCCGTCTAAAGCCTCAACTTCAAGTCCGGTATCGTCGGCGAAGCAGTCATAGCCATACTTTTGCTTTACATATTCAGCTTTTTGAATGGCATTGCCTTCAATAGTCGGAGAAGTTTCAGGAATATCTTCGGTACAACCAATTTCTTCCAGGGAAAGGAGCTGAATTTCCTTTGGAAGCAGTGCCTGCACTTCTTTTATTTTGTTCTTGTTATTTGTGGCGAATACTAATTTCATAAAAATTTATTTATGATGGTAAGGTTCATTTTTTAAGATGGTGAAAGCTCTGTAAAGCTGCTCCACGAAAAATAGCCGCACCATCTGATGTGAAAAGGTCATTTTTGAGAGGGATAATTTTCCGTCGGCACGGGAGTAGAGTTCTTCCGAAAATCCATAGGGTCCACCTATGATGAAGATGAGCTGTTTCATTCCGCTGTTGAGACGCTTCTGAATATATTCAGAGAAGCCTTCCGAAGAGAATTGTTTTCCGTTTTCATCAAGAAGCACTACAAAATCTGAAGTATTCAGCTTATCAAGGATTAGCTTTCCTTCCGCAGTTTTTTGCTGGTCAACAGAAAGATTTTTGGTCTTTTTAAGATCAGGAATGATCTCCGGCTCAAACCTGTTGTAATGGCCTAATCTGTTAACATAGGTGTCAATGAGGTTCTGTAGGGCCGCATCATCGGTTTTACCTATTGTCAGCAATTTTATGGTCATGATGAAATTAAAGTGTTTACTTTGTAACTTTAGCAAAAATAGGCACTGCAATGATTTCAAAAGAACAATTTGAAAAGGAAATTGAAATAATAATTGAAAATGCATTAAGAGAGGATATAGGAGAAGGAGACCATAGCTCTCTTGCCTGTATCCCGGAAACTGCCAGAGGAAAGGCCAAATTGCTGGTAAAAGATATAGGGATCATTGCGGGGGTGGAATTTGCACGCCGGGTCTTTGAAAAGGTTGATCCCGGGATGAAGATAGATGTTCAGTTTGAAGACGGTAGTCGTATTAAACACCGGGACATAGCATTTTATGTAGAAGGATCGTCCCAATCTATATTAAAAGCAGAGCGCCTGGTGTTGAATGCCATGCAGCGTATGAGTGCAATCGCTACTAAAACCAGGGCGTTCGTGGATAAACTTGAAGGTACTAATACCAGGATCCTTGACACCCGAAAAACCACTCCGGGAATTCGTGCCCTTGAAAAATGGGCAGTAAAGATTGGCGGCGGTGAAAATCATAGGTTTGCCCTTTATGATATGGTCATGCTAAAAGATAACCATATCGATTTTGCAGGAGGGATTTCCATGGCGATAGATAAAACCAGAAAATATCTTGCAGAAAACAACCTGGATCTCAAGATCATTGTGGAAGCCCGGAATCTGGAGGAAATAAAACAAATTCTTAAGGCAGGAGGAGTGAACCGCATTCTTCTTGATAATTTTAATTATGAGCAGACACGTGAGGCTGTAGCTTTAATTAACGGCAGATGCGAAACCGAATCCAGTGGCGGGATCACTCTTGACACTGCCAGGAAGTATGCTGAGTGTGGTGTGGACTTCATTTCCAGCGGGGCACTTACTCATTCTGTTTATAATCTTGATCTCAGCTTAAAAGCTGTGTAGTTCATGAGTAACGGCGAAGCAAAATCTGTAAAAGACAAGAAGGGATTCACCTACTGGTGGACCAGCCGTGCTAAAAAAATAATTTTGCCCGGACTCGAAGGTCTGTCCTTGTATGATCTTTACATCATATTCTACGCGGGGATAGTTAAAGGTACTTTTTCGGCAAGGGCCAGCGCGATCTCCTTCAGTTTCTTTATGGCACTTTTTCCATTTTTGCTGTTTCTGCTGAATCTCATTCCCTTCATCGACTTTATAGATGATTTTCAAATTGTATTTCTTGATTTTATTGATTCCCTGCTCCCGCCTGATACCGGAGATTTTTTTAACGACATCCTGTTCGATATTGCAGCACGTAAAAGGGGAGGACTCCTTTCTTTTGTCTTTTTGCTTTCCATTTTTCTTATGGCCAACGGGGTGAATGCTGTTTTTACAGGATTTGAATTTTCCTATCATACCAGAGTGAACAGGTCTATTATACGGCAGTATATTATCGCGGTTGGGGTTTCTTTAATTCTGGCCCTATTGTTGCTGACTACTGTAGTAGTAACGGTTTATCTTACGTTCTTAACAGAAGATCTTAAAAGCCTGGGAGTGGTAAATGACGCGGTCATTTGGGCAGACGTGGGAAGATATATTGTATTTGTTTCAATGATATATATAGCTGTGGCGACGCTGTATTTTTTTGGAACCAAGGAAAGCAGATTAAGCAAGTTTTTCTCGATCGGGGCTTTTTTTACGACAATTCTCATTATTCTTACAACCTATTTGTTTGGACTTTATATTGAAAACTTTTCCACTTATAATGAGCTATATGGATCGATTGGAGCCCTGCTTATTTTAATGGTGTATATATGGATTAATTCTAATATATTGTTGCTTGGATTTGAACTTAATGCTTCTCTTATGAAGCTAAAAAGAAATAAAAATTAAACGATAAACTTAAAACTCTAATTATGAAAAACCTGCTTTTATTATTTATGGCCGTAATAGTTTCTTCTACTGCGGTAGCCCAAAAAAAGGTCGGCGGTGTCCACCTTCCTGCCACTCTTGAAATTCAGGAGAACAAAATGCATCTTAATGGCGCGGGAGTGCGGGAAAAACTTTGGATTGACCTTTATGCTGCCGGTTTATATCTTACCCAAAAAAATAACAATGCGCAGGAAATCCTCAATTCAGATAAACCCATGGCCATTAAACTTCATATAGTGTCTAAACTTATTACAAGTGATAAGATGGTGGAGGCAGTGACAGAAGGTTTTGAAAAATCGACTAATGGTAATACTGCACCCATTCAAAATGAAATAAATTCAATACTTGGATTTTTTAAAGAAGACATCAAGAAAAATGATGTTTTTGATTTGGTCTATGATCCCTCAAGAGGAGTAGTAGCTTATAAAAATGGTAAAATAAAAGGGATTGTACCAGGTAAAGAATTTAAAAAAGCCCTTTTTGGAATCTGGCTTTCCAACAGACCTGCAGATGATGGTCTAAAAAATGATCTTTTAGCAGGTAAATAATTTTTACCGAAATTATATTCATAAACCATTCTTTTTAGGATGGTTTATTTTTTTGCATCAAAATCCTGTTAAATTTGTTCAAAACCCTGTGAATGGCTTTTTTTATCAATGTGATTCTGCCTCTGCCTTTAGAGAATCTCTTTACTTATAGTGTTACTGAAGCTGAAGCTAACTTCCTTAGGCCGGGAATGAGGGTTGCCGTTCCTTTCGGTAAGTCAAAGATCTACACCGGAATTGTTTCTGAAGTACATCAAAACGATCCAAAGATCTATGAGGCGAAACCCATAGAGCAGATACTGGACGAGACCCCTGTGGTGACGGAAGCTCAATTAAAGTTCTGGAGTTGGATCGCTGCTTATTACATGTGTACAGAAGGGGAGGTGTTAAGAGCCGCAATACCAAGTGCTTTTCTACTGGAGAGTGAGACGATTGTGCAGTTGCTAAAGGAAGCAGAGGTGAACGAAGAGAATCTTAGTGATGATGAGTTCCTGCTTTTTGAAGCCTTACAACGGCAGTCTTCTCTTAAGATCAATGAAATTGTTCAGTTGCTGGACAAGAAAACTGTGTTGCCTGTGATAAACTCTCTTGTTGAAAAAAGGGTGGTGGCAGTGAACCAGGAGATCTATGAACAATACAAGCCAAAGATCGAGCGACATGTAAAATTACATGATAATTATTCCAACGAAGCTGCTATGCATCAATTGCTGGATGAGCTTAGCCGGGCTCCAAAACAAAGAGAGGTGATATTTACCCTTTTTGGAATGTCTGCCAAAAACAAGGGAGTTGTGAAAATTTCAGAACTAGCCAAAGAAAGTAAAGCTTCTGCCGCTGTTATTAAAGCTTTAATAGATAAGCAGGTGCTGGAGGAGATAAAAGTGCAGGCCTCACGATTTGAATATGAGGAAGGGGAGTTGGCAGGGAAAGTCGCATTTAATGAGCACCAGCAGCAGGCCCTCGATGAGATAGAAACCTCATTTAAAACCGAAGATGTGTGCCTGCTTCACGGGATCACTTCTTCAGGAAAAACAGAAATATATGTAGATCTCATTGAGAAAGTGATTTCTTCAGGAAAGCAGGTGTTGTATTTGCTGCCGGAGATTGCTCTTACTACCCAGCTTATCGTTCGGCTGCAGAATTATTTTGGGGAGAAAGTACTGGTTTTTCACAGTAAGTATTCCGTAAATGAGAGGGTGGAGGTGTATCAAAATGTCTTGCGTAATACAGAAAAGGCACGGGTGATCATTGGGGTGCGATCCAGTATTTTTCTTCCATTTAAGGAGCTCGGACTTATCATTGTAGATGAGGAGCATGAATCTACTTTTAAACAGTATGATCCCGCGCCGCGATATAATGCACGGGATTTGGCCGTAGTACTGGGAAAAATGATGAAGTCAAAAGTATTACTGGGATCGGCTACCCCGGCTTTGGAATCCTATTTTAATGCAGACCATTCAAAATATGCCCTGGTCAATCTTGATCGCCGCTATGGGAATATGCTTCTTCCGGAAATCAAGATCGTGGACATCAAGGATAAGCACCGGAAAAAAAGAATGACAGGTCATTTTTCAGATCGTTTGCTGGAAGAGATAAGGGAAACCCTCAGTAACGGGGAGCAGGTGATCCTGTTCCAAAACCGGCGAGGATTCAGTCCAATACTGGAATGCAATACCTGTGGACATTCCCCGCAGTGTCCTAACTGCGATGTGAGTCTTACCTATCACAGTCATAATAACCAATTGCGTTGCCATTATTGCGGATATCATATGGCTCTGCAAACAAAATGCATGGCTTGCGGAAGTATTGAGCTCTCAACAAAAGGTTTTGGAACCGAGCAGGTCGAAACCGAACTAAAAGCCTTGTTTCCGGGTAATAAGATTGGCAGAATGGATCTCGATACTACCCGGGGCAAACATGGTTATGAAAAGATCATTTCGGCCTTTGAAGAGGAAGAGATTGATGTTCTGGTGGGCACACAGATGTTGACCAAAGGTCTGGACTTCCGGAATGTAAGATTAGTAGGGATCATGAATGCCGATACCCTTCTGAATTTTCCGGATTTTAGAGCGCATGAAAGGAGTTTTCAGTTAATGCTGCAGGTAGCGGGTAGGGCAGGACGAACAAAAAAGAGAGGACTTGTGCTTATTCAGACTTACAATCCGCATCATCAGATTGTGCAGCAGGTTTCTACCAACAACTACCATGACATGTACAGGGAGCAGTTGGAGGAGCGAAGAAATTATAAATATCCGCCGTTCTACAGGCTAATTAGAATAACCCTGAAAGGAAGAGATTTTTCCAGAGTCAATGAGGGAGCCGACTGGCTGGCAACTTCCCTTAAAAATTCCTTTCATGAAAATGTGCTGGGTCCGGAATTTCCTCCGATTGCCAGGATCAGAAATGAATATTATAAAAACATACTCATAAAGATTCCGCAGAAACAGTCACTAGGAAAGACAAAGGAGCTTGTGAGCAGGATATTGCAAAGCTTTAAAGCTATTGGAGCTTATAGAGGAGTAAAAACGGTAATAAATGTGGATCCTTATTGATTGGCGGCAAGTGCCTCAATGAGATTTGATTTTTTGTGCCTGCTTAATGGGATCTGTTGCTTGTCAATCTCAATATTTCTACTGTTGTATCGCTCGATTTTATCCAGGTTCACAATGTAAGATTTGTGGATCCTGAGGAATTTATTTGAAGGTAGCTGATTCTCAAAGGATTTCATGGTTGCAAGAACCACAAAATTATCCTTTTCGGTCACAAACTTTACATAATCCCCAAGAGCTTCGATATATTTGAGTTTATTCAAAAAGACCTTCCGGTTCTTTAGATTGCTTTTTACAAAGATGTAGTTGTCATCTTCTGGTGGTGCTCCTTCGTGTTTAAGGCGATAAAGATTGATGGCCTTGGTGACGGCATTTAAAAAACGTTCTTTGGAAATGGGTTTGTGCAGATAGTCTACTGCATCATAATCAAAGGCTTTAAAAGCATATTTGGTCTTTCCGGTGACAAAGATGATTTGTGGTTTATTGGAAAGATCATCCAGCAGGTCAAAGCCGGAAAGGATTGGCATTTCTATATCCAGAAAGATAAGGTCTACTTCAGTATCCAATAAGCCATTCTTTGTTTCAATGGCATTATTGTATTCGGCCACCAGTTTGAGGTTAGGATGGTCCTTTATTAGCTTGACAATAGAAAGTCTTTGTAAGCTGGAATCATCAACTACTGCACATTTGAGTATAACTTCTTCCACAATATAATTAGGTTAGCACTAGCAATAATAACTAAAAATAATCATAAAAAAAATAAAAACCGAATTTCACCGATAAAATTAGCTATTCGCCTTTTTAATTATGCTTTGTAATATTCAGGAATAATGTTACTTTTGCAGCCAATTTAATTTAAAGTAAAATTTTTATGAATCATTATGAAACTGTTTTCATCTTGAATCCCGTTTTATCTGATGACCAGATAAAGGAAACAGTTAAGAAATACGAAGATTTTCTTGTTTCTAACGGTGCCGAGATGATATCAAAAGAGAACTGGGGGCTAAAAAAATTAGCTTATCCTATTCAACACAAGAAAAGTGGTTTTTACCACTTATTTGAATTCACCGCTCCGGGTGAGGCAATCAACCCTCTTGAGGTTGAGTTTAGAAGAGATGAGCGCATGATGCGTTATTTGACTGTAAAGTTGGATAAGCATGCAGTTGCCTGGGCTGAGAAGAGAAGAAACAGAAACAAAGAAAAAGCGTAAGTATGTCATCTATTGAACAACAAGCTAAAGGAAAAAAAGACGGGGAGATAAGATACCTTACTCCGTTGAATATTGAGACCAACAAAGCCAAGAAGTACTGTCGTTTTAAGAGATCGGGTATTAAGTACATCGATTATAAAGATCCGGATTTCTTAATGAGCTTTGTTAACGAGCAGGGGAAATTATTGCCTCGTCGTTTAACCGGAACTTCTTTGAAATATCAGAGAAAAGTGGCTGTTGCCGTAAAACGTGCACGTCATTTAGCATTAATGCCTTATGTTGGCGATTTACTAAAATAAAAAGAGGCTATTATGGAATTGATATTAAAGAAAGACGTTGAGAAATTAGGATTTAAGGATGATGTGGTTTCGGTTAAACCGGGATATGGCCGCAATTTTCTTATCCCTCAGGGTGCTGCTATATTGGCAACCCCTTCTGCCAGAAAAGTTTTGGAAGAAACTTTAAAGCAACGTTCTTACAAAGAGAAAAAGCAAATTGATAATGCAAAAGCTCAGGCTGCAAAACTTCAGGGGCTTGATATAAAACTTACTGCTAAAGCAGGTGCCGGTGATAAGATCTATGGATCTGTAACCGATGCTGACCTTGCTGAAGCTCTTGCAAAAGAAGGTGTAGAGATCGAAAAGAAATACATCACTATTGCAGGTGGAAACATCAAGCGTCTTGGTCAATATGAAGCTACTTTGCGTTTTCACCGTGAGGTGGTTTCTAACTTCAACTTCGAAGTTGTAGCAGAAGCTTAATCGCTGTATAAATCTTATTAAAGCCTGCTTCTAACGGAGTGGGCTTTTTTTATGGAGTAGGCAGTAAGCAGTCGAAAGTTGGCAGTCTTATTAAAGTGAATTAGTGAATATGCAATTAATACAAATTACATTATTCCTTATTCCTTAAACCTTTTACATTAAATATGAAATATTCCCGATTAACAAAAGAACAATTTGAAGAGCTGCACCAGGAGTTTATCAATTTCCTGGCGAGCCAGTCTATTACTGCTTCAGAATGGCAGGAGATCAAGGAGCAGAAACCTGAAGTGGCCGAGCAGGAACTGGATGTTTTTAGCGATCTGGTGTGGGAAGGCGTGCTCAATCAGGCGCAATACCTGGAGCATATATCGGCAAACCAGATCTACCTTTTTAAGATCACAGAATTCACTATTAACCTTATTGCCGTTAAGATCGAGAACGAAGCTGTAGATGTTACCACCCGCCACGGCTATGCATGGCTACAGCAGAATTTAATGGATGACCGGGTTTCGCTTTACACCTCTTCAAAGAACATCAGCGATGACCGGAATAAAGATATTTTTGCACTAATCCGGCAAGGTGCTGTTATTACTAAAGGAGAATTGTATGGATTCTTTGAGAAGCACCTCAATCTCTAAGGGTTCAAGGTTTAAAGTCCAAGGTCCAAGGTTTGTGAGTCGGAAGTGCGCAGTTTTAAGTTGGCAGTAAAGAGATTTTAAGACTTTGAAAAAGTCAATCCCGCAACCCGACTCTTGCAACCTGCAACCTGCAACAAAAAATGACTAACCACTGATCACCGACCACTGATCACTGTGCGTAAACAGTTGGCAGTCTAAAGTTGGCAGTAAAATTGTTCAAACTTGCGCGATAATTAACCTACAACCTGCAGCCCTGGCACAAAAAGACTAATCACTGATCACCGACCACTGATTACTGTGAGTAAACAGTTGGCAGTCTAAAGTTGGCAGTAAAATTGTTTTAAAACTCCGCGGCACTAAACCTACAATCTGCGACTTGTAACCAGAAACCTGTAACAGAAAAACTGCCAACTAATTACTGCCTACTTTATTCGTATCTCAATGACTCAATAGGATCCTGTTTAGCTGCTTTGGCAGCAGGGTAGCTTCCGGCAAGTACTGCTACAATCAAGGTGATCACCGTTGCCCAGATTACGGCAACCCAGGGAGTGGCAAAATTGAATCCCGCGGCTTTGGATACTGCGAAGCCAATTAAAACTCCGAATAATATTCCGAGTACTCCGCCCATTTGTCCGATGATAAGGGTTTCCATAAAGAATTGCATGGCAATGGTATTCTTCTTGGCTCCTAAAGCTTTTCTTACCCCAATTTCCCGTGTGCGTTCACTTACAGAAACCAACATAATATTCATAAGTGCAATAGAGGATCCAAAAATGGTAATTATGGAAATGATCCATGCGGCAAGATTGAGGTATTGTGTGATAGAAAAGATCCTGTTGATAAGATCGTCGCTTTTGGCCAGTCCAAAATTATTTTCTTCTACCGGGCTTAGTGCGCGGATATTTCTAAAGGTCATGATCGCCTCATCCTGGGCTCCTTCAAGTAATTCCTTGTCATCAACCCGCACACTGATGTTGTAATTGATATTAGGTGCTGTGAAGATTGACCTTGCCACCTGAACAGGGATCAGCATCCTTAGGTCCTGATTGTTTCCAAAAGTTGAACCTTTGGATTCAAGCACCCCAATAATCCGGAATTTTACTCCCCTAACCGAAATTATTTTATCCAAAGGATCTTCTCCTTTCAGTAAACCATCCTTTACATCGGCCCCAATAATAGTAACGTTATTGTTGTTTTCAATATCAAAAATATTGAAATCCCTACCTGCTGCTATATTGAGCCCGGAATTGTTGACATAATTCTCATTCACTCCGAGCACGCTCGCTTCAGGATCTGTCTTTTCATTTTCATATTTAATTTCGGCAGATGAGGTTCCGGTAAAAGAGATGGAAGTTTTAGTTTGCGGAAATTCGTATTCGTCATTAAAAGCCTTTACCTCCCTGTAACCGATAACAGGATTTACTTTATCCCGACTCCCGCCGTTGATCCTGATTTGAGAATCATAACGCTGAAGGTTAAAAGTATTTGCTCCCATAGAGGCAAAATCGCTGGTAATCGTATTTTCCAGGGCAGCCACGGCACTTAAAATCCCTACGAGGGCTGTTATCCCAATAGCTATGATCAATACGGTAAGGACAGTTCTTAAGATCTGGCTTTTAATGGAAAAGAAGGCAATACGGACGTTTTCTTTAAAAAGTGGAAACATTGCTAAGTTTCGGTTTAACAGTTAGACGCATTTGCCTTTTGTATGTTACATAAAATGTGAGCAAATGACAGCATTTGCATTCCTTTAATTTTTCAGATATTTGCAGCAGTAAAGAAAAAGATTAAAATGGCGCAAAAACCTTCCATTCCCAAAGGTACCCGGGACTTTTCCCCGGCCGAAGTAGCAAAAAGGAATTATATTATTCAAAACATAAGGGAGCAATTTGAGAAGTTTGGATTTCAACCAATAGAAACTCCAAGTTTTGAGAACAGCGAAACTCTTATGGGAAAATATGGAGAGGAGGGCGACCGGCTTATATTTAAGATCCTTAATTCCGGGGATTTCCTGAAGAAGGCCGATGCAGATGCCTATGCGCAACAGGATAGTATAAAGCTGACTCCTTCTATTAGCGAGAAAGCTTTACGGTATGATCTAACTGTTCCCTTTGCACGTTACGTGGTGCAGCACAGGAATGAAATTGAGTTTCCTTTCAAACGATACCAGATCCAGCCGGTATGGAGGGCAGACAGGCCTCAAAAAGGGCGTTTTAGAGAGTTCTTTCAGTGTGATGCAGATGTTGTGGGAAGTGACAGCCTGTGGCAGGAGGTGGAGTTTGTACAGCTGTATGATGCTGTATTCACTGCCCTGGATCTTAAAGGAGTGACTATTAAGATCAATAACAGGAAGATCCTTTCAGGTTTTGCTGAAGTTATTGGAGAATCTGATAAGTTGATCGACTTTACTGTCGCATTAGATAAACTTGATAAGATTGGAGAAGAAGGTGTAAAGAAGGAAATGCAGGAGAAGGGGATCTCTTCTGAAGCTATTCAGAAAATCCAGAAGGTTTTTGGCTTAAAAGGCAGCTTTTCAAAAAAAATCGAAGTTTTAAAAGACATTTTAGAGCCTTCAGAAATAGGGAGGAAAGGCATAGAAGAACTGGAATTCATCAATAGTGCAATTCAGGAACTGCAGCTAAACACCGCAAACCTTGATCTTGATGTCACCCTTGCCCGCGGACTCAATTATTATACAGGAGCAATATTTGAAGTATCAGCACCCGAAGGTGTCGCTATGGGCTCCATAGGTGGTGGCGGCCGTTACGATGATCTCACGGGTATCTTTGGGATGAGCGGCGTGAGTGGGGTAGGAATCTCCTTTGGTCTGGACCGTATCTACCTCGTGCTTGAGGAACTAGGTCTTTTTCCTGAAACTGTGGCTAGGAATATTCAGGCGCTGTTTATCAACTTCGGAAATAAAGAAAGTCTTTACTGTCTTAAAGCTATTAAGGAACTTCGCGCCGGCGGAATTGCTGCCGAGCTTTATCCTGAAGAAGCTAAAATGAAAAAACAAATGGCTCACGCCAATAAACGTGATATTCCATTTGTTGTTCTCGCAGGTGCAGAGGAAATTGAAAACAGCAAATTTACCCTGAAGAATATGAAAACAGGAGAGCAGTCGGCTGTTACGCTTGAGGAGTTGGTTACAAAACTGGTTTAAGGTTCAAGGTTCAAGCACCAAGCACTAAATTCCAATCAGAATTGCTCACTCAAACAAATCTTGAATCTTGGTTCTGTTTCGTGCCCGCAACTCGTAACCCGCAACCGGTAACTTCCAAGCACCAAATTCCAATTCCAAAAAGTGGCTGGTTTTTAGTGGTATTTATCACGACAGTCTCTCTAACTCTTCAGGAGTCAATTCTAAACCGATTGCCTGATCAAAGGCTTTGAGGTGACTTTCTTTCGTGGCACTTGCAATGGGTGCTGTTACGGCCGGTTGATGAATAAGCCAGGCCAGAGCTACCGCAGCATTGGACACCTGATGGTTTTTAGCTATCTCATCCATTTGCTTTAAGAGGTTAAGACCTTTTTCATTGAAATATTTTTTCACCATTTCCTTGCGGTCTCCCTGCAGGTCCTCTTCCTTCCTGTATTTTCCGGTAAGGAATCCGCTGGCGAGCGAGAAGTAGGGCATTACCGCCAAATCGTATTCTTCGGCAATTGGCCTGTAATTGTATTCGAAGTTCTCACGTTCCACCAGGTTATATTCCGGCTGCAGGACTTTGTATTGGGGCAGGTCATTATGTTCTGCAGCCTTAAAGGATTCCCGTAGCCGGGCAGGAGAGAGGTTTGATGCACCTATGTTCCTGATCTTACCTTCTTTTAGTAACTGCTGATATGCTTCCAGGGTTTCTTCTACGGGAGTGGCTTCATTATCCCAGTGGGTAAAGTAAAGATCTATGTAGTCGGTTTGCAACCGCCGCAGGGAATCTTCTGCAGCCTTCAGAATATATTTTTTAGAAACGTCCCGACCTTCTTTGCCTGGATTTGAACCCACTTTTGTTGCAATTGAGACCTTGTCTCTAAGACCTCTGTCCTTCATCCATTTCCCGATAATGGTCTCACTTTCTCCGCCACTGTTTCCCGGCGCCCAATGTGAGTAGGAGTCGGCAGTATCTATAAAAGTAAATCCTCTTTCATAAATTTTGTCAAGCAATTTCAGGGATTCCTTTTCATCCAGTGTCCAGCCGAAAACATTACCGCCAAAGACTATGGGTGGTGTTTGAAGCTTTGTTCTTCCCAGTTTTTTCTTATCCATTTTTGTTGTTTTACCTTAAAGATACAAGTAAAGCCGGGAAATGGAAAATTGTATGGCTGTTTCCATACGAGCTTTACAGAGGAGAGGATCAGGAAGTAACTATTTCTTTTGGGTTTCCGCTCTTTATTGACTTATTTAATTGTAAGACTTTTTCTCCAAAGATGCGTACCCGTTCCCAGTCTGTGTATTCGATGGGTTCTTTGGTTGAAGTAGGGCCATGGGTGAACTTCATAATGGCTTTGATCATTATCCTGTCAAAGAAACCGTACTTACTGTAGTCGAGACAACCGGCAAAAACATCGACGAGATCTGGTTTCCAGCTGATGGTATCGAGAAATTTAATGACATAGGGATTAGTGTCGGGCTGATTCTTGTCTGATTTACGTGCTACCAGATTTACAGAAAAGAAGGCAGCCCTAATCTTCTCTAGCTCTTCCTGATGTTCATTTATAAAGGCCGTCACCAGCTCATTATGCTTTCCATAGCGAATGCTGGCACCGAGAACAAGTGTGTCAAAATTGGAGACATTTTGCTTAAAATCTGCTAAAGGAAATACAGAAACCCGAAAGCCACCTTGTTTAACCTGAGCTGCCAGGGATTCAGAGATCTTTTTCGTTTGCCCGTCTACTGTAGAATAAAGAATAATAATATTTTTCATAGGCCCGTTTGAGAAGTTGCAGAATTCAAGGGCTTCAGGTCTGTCTTCTGTATTATAAAAATACGAAATAGACAGAATTATAGTACATTCGACTTCATTTTTTATCAAATAATTTTCAAAATGCGTAGCAGAAATTTTTTACTTCTCCTTCCGGTTTTTTTAATCTTAAATTCAGTTTATTCTCAAAAATCCCTTTTGGATTATATGGTGAAAGACGGGGACACTATTTTTGGAGCCATTAGGAGCAATGGCACCAAAAAGCTTTGGCTTTACGAGAAAATAGTTTCAGATAATGAGAAAATAAGTTATCAAAAACATCGGTTGAAGGGCGCAACTGTGTTTCGGAAGGACGGCGAAGTTTATTATTTGAAAAAAAATGTAAATCAAAAGAGATCCATTTTTAAATCTAAAGGCTGGTATAAAAATTACAACACTTTCACCCCCGATTTACAGGATTATGTTGTTACTGCAAAATATGATACAATTTATGGAAAGATAAGCGGCTACAATGGAAGAAGATTGCGGTTTAGGGATCAGCAAAACGAAGAAATAAAATTTAAGGAAGATGATATTCCTGCTCTAAGGTATAACAGCAGGATATATAGATTTAAAGAAAAGCAGCTGACAGGATATGGGGATGACAAAGATTATTATCTCATGTTGCTGGTAGAAGGGAAGGTCAATCTTTATGCTCACCATTATGGAGATGGATTCAAAACCAGGCGCTTTTATTATATTGAAAAAGGAGACAAATTAGTGAAAGTACCTACCTCGGGTTATGGTCATATTCTGGAAGAAATGTTTGCTGATGCACCGCAATTAATTGAAAGATTGCGGGCCAGGGAATTCACACCCGATAATATGGTGCTTATTGTTAAGTTGTATAATGAAGGAAACGATGATTTAGACACTCAAAATTCTTTTTGATCTTTATCTACTATATGCTGTTCAGCATATAGTGCCATAAATAGAAACGGTTTTTCTATGTCATCCAAATATAAAGAAGGAATAGGATAAAACAAAAAAACCCCTGAAAAGGGGTTTTTGAGTAGCGAGAACGAGATTTGAACTCGTGACCTCCGGGTTATGAATCCGACGCTCTAACCAACTGAGCTACCTCGCCGTTTGCGCCTGGAGAAAGCGGCTACTGGCCATCTGCTTTCTTTTAGCGGGTGCAAATATAAAAACATTTTGTCTTGCTACAAACTATCTTTTCGGAATTATTTATTTTGATTTCTTTTTAGGTTTGCAATTAATAATTATATTGCCCGAAACTAATCAAAACCGAAGAATGGACGATAAGATTAAGTATGAAATGGAATTTCCAATCCAGGCTTCCCCATCATTGTTATACAACTATATTGCAACTCCTTCCGGCTTAAGTGAATGGTACGCCAATAATGTAAATTCACGTGGAGAAATGTTCACTTTTATGTGGGATGGAAGTGAAGAGCAGGCAAAATTACTGAGTAAGAAATCAGGAGAAAGAGTCAAATTTCGCTGGGTTGCAGACGAGGATACGCCTTATTATTTTGAACTTCGCATACAGGTGGATGAAATTACAAAAGATGTTTCTATCATGGTGACAGATTTTGCTGAAGAAGATGAGGTTGATGAAGGAAAAATGCTATGGGAAAACATGATCTCCGATCTCAAACAAGTCTTGGGATCAGTTTAAAATTCCTTGAATTTATAGTACCTTGGCCCGTCTAAAAAACGGGCTTTTTTTATGGTTAATATTAACGGCGAACTGGTACCACAGGATCAGGCATCCTTATCTATAAAGAACAGGGGCTTTGCCTATGGGGATGCTGTCTTTGAAACGATAAGGGTTCTTAACGGAAGAATTGTATTTTGGGAAGATCACTACTTTAGGATGATGGCTTCAATGCGTATCATGAGAATGGAGATTCCTCTTAATTTTTCTCCCGAATTCCTGGAAG
Source organism: Salinimicrobium xinjiangense DSM 19287 (assembly GCF_000423585.1). Taxonomy (GTDB): domain Bacteria; phylum Bacteroidota; class Bacteroidia; order Flavobacteriales; family Flavobacteriaceae; genus Salinimicrobium; species Salinimicrobium xinjiangense. Next base: position 10,033 of record NZ_AUIG01000008.1, on the reverse strand, counting down.
CTGAAATTCAGCAAATAGTCCGTGAAAATGATCTTTTTGAGAGTCAGGCCCGGGTTAAATTTACTGTTTTCAGAAAGGAAGGCGGATTTTACACTCCTACTACAAATGAAACGGAATATTTAATAACCGCCGAAGCCTTAGCCGAGCCTTTTTACCTGTTGAATGAGGATTTTTACGAGGTAGAACTTTTTAAGGACCACTATATTGCTGCAGGTTTGCTCTCCACCTTAAAGACCAATAACCGGGCAATTAACGTACTTGGAAGTATCTTTGCAAAGGAGAATGATTATCACAACTGTCTTTTGATCAACGAACAAAAAAATGTGGTAGAGGCGCTCAACGGAAATTTATTTCTGGTAAAGGATAACGTAATTAAAACTCCTCCTTTGACCGATGGATGTTTAAAAGGAATTACCCGCGGAAAGATTTTGGAGATTATAAAGAAACTGCCCGATTATTCTTTAGAAGTAGCATCAATCTCACCTTTTGAACTTCAAAAGGCCGATGAGATGTTTATAACCAATGTGGTGATGGGAATTCAGCCGGTAAGTAAATACCGGAAAAAGGAGTACAAAGCCGAAGTTTCCAAGACACTGCTTGGCAGACTGAATACTTTGGCCAGGCTGAGTTAATTATAGGAGGGATTTTCGGGAGCATTTGACCAGATCACATAGGAACCTCCAAGCTGCATCATTTTATCTTTCCAGAACGTGCGTGGCTTGCGATTTAGAATATCCTTATGATCATGATTTTCTGCTACGATCCATGAGTGTGCGTTAAGTTCTTCATTGAGTTGTTCATATTCCCATCCGGAATATCCGAGGAAAAATTTGATTTCATTTTCACTTATGAGGTGTTCATTAATGAGACCCTTGACAACTTCAAAATTTCCACCCCAGTAGATTCCACTGGCGATCTCAATACTGTCGGGGATCAGATCAGGCACTTTATGAATGAAATAAAGGTTGTCCTGTTCTACAGGACCACCATTATACACTTTAAAGTTACCCTCTATATCCGGTAACAGATCCCTGAGAGTAAAATCAAGCTCTTTATTAAGGATAAAGCCAATAGAGCCGCTTTTGGTATGATCGGCGATCAATACCACAGACCGGTTAAAAGAAAGATCTCCGGTAATGGCAGGCTCGGCAATTAATAAAAGTCCTTTGGCAGGTTTTAATGTAGTCATGTTTCGATAATTTCCCGATCTTTCTATTAAACTTAAAAAAATATTGTGCAGGTTGAAACGTTAGCCTGAAATATTTAACAAAAAAACTCTCCCAATTGGGAGAGTTTAGTATTTCGTTAGCTTTTGTGGGAATTAGTTCACAGCTTTCTGTAAGTCTGCACCAGCTTTGAATTTCACAACATTCTTAGCGCCGATTTTAATAGTTTTTCCGGTTTGTGGGTTTCTTCCTTCTCTGGCTGCTCTTTTAGATACTGACCAGGATCCGAAACCTACTAAAGAAACGCGGTCTCCTTTTTTAAGGGATTTCTCAACATTTTCAAGGAAAGATTCTAAAGCTTTCTTTGCAGCTGCTTTTGAAATTCCAGCGTTTTCTGCCATTGCATCGATTAAATCTGTTTTGTTCATAATTCGAGTTTTTAAATAGTTGTTGGTTAAACTTTTATTAATTTGCTCTACAAATTTATATGGAATTCTTTCCCATGCAAGTAATATCAAGGGAAAAGCGGGTTATTGTTAATAACTTCAGTAAATTGTTGATAACCTTTGTTGATTTTTCCGAAAATGCGCCCATATCAGCATTCATAAGGGTTTAGAACACTTTAGCATTTGGAAAGAATTCATAACCATTTAAAAGATCCTGTACCGCCATTTTTCTTTTGCCTGGAAGCTGAATTTCCTTCAGCAGCAAAAAGCCGTTTTTCACCGATACTTTCACCGTTTTTCCTTCCTGTAGTATTTTCCCTGTCTGCTCTTCATGTTCCGCAGGTTGAGGTTCGCTGTCATAGATCTTTAGCATCATTTCATCATTCCCATTCTTGAGCAAGGTCCAGGCGGTAGGATAGGGGCTAAGACCCCGAATAAGATTATATATATCTTCTAAAGATTGGTTCCAGTCAATCCGCGTGTTATCCCTGCTGAATTTATATGCCGATCTGAGATCACCTGCTTCCTTCTGAGATGTGGTAAAGACTTCTCCACTTTTTATAGCCTCCAGGGTCTTAAGAACCAGTTGCGCACCCGCTACCATAAGTTTGTCATGTAAACTACCGGCAGTCTCGGTGGGTAAGATGCCAACCTTCTGCTGCATGATCATAGCTCCTGTATCAATTTTCTCATCTATAAAGAAGGTAGAGACCCCGGTCTCTTTTTCGCCGTTAATAATGGCCCAGTTAATTGGAGCCGCACCGCGATACTGAGGTAGCAGGGAAGCGTGGAGGTTAAAGGTGCCATATTCCGGCATTTTCCATACTACTTTGGGCAGCATTCTAAAAGCGACAACCACCTGGAGATTGGCATCAAGAGCCTTTAACTCCCTTAAAAAACTTTCAGCTTTAAGATTTACAGGCTGCAGAATTTTAAGATCATGCTCCAGGGCATATTTTTTTACAGCCGACTCCTGTAGTTTTCTCCCCCTTCCGGCAGGCTTATCTGGTGCGGTGATCACTCCTACGACTTTATATCCTGCTTCTACGATAGTTCTTAAAGTCTCAACCGCGAAATCTGGCGTTCCCATAAACACAATTCTCAAATCTCTCATAAGTGCTTTAGTTTATATTTTTTTGTTGGAGTGGTAGTAAGGGCATCCTTTTCTACGAGTACCCGTAATACCTTTATTATATGAGGTTCCGGAAATGGTAATGTTTCAGTCATTTCTCTGGAGGTGAATTCTCCTTCCTGCAGCAATTCAATTATTGCGAAGTATATCTTTTTCATCTCTTCTCTGCTAAGCTTCGTTTCTAAGCCCTGGCACACTGAACAAATTCCGCAGGAAGAAGTGTTCTTTTCTCCAAAATATTTCAGCAGCTGTTCGCTCTTACACTGCCTGTCATTTTCTACATAGTTAAGAACCTGCTGTATCTTTTCTGTTTTTGTCTTCTCCTGAAGCCTAATGTATGGAACGAGGGGATTTATTGTAATATCATCCTCGCGCGGCACCAAAAAAGTAATTTTTGTATCGTGCTGGTCGTGTTCAAATTCTGCTATTCCTTCCTTGTGCAGTTGCTGAAGGAGTTTTGCCGCCTCCTGTACAGTAGTTCCTGCTTTTCCTGAAACAATTTGCAGGTTGATCTCTACGGGACTATCAAAAGTTCCTCCATAGGTACGTAAAATAGCTTTTGTTACCGAATCGAACTGGGGATTGGCCTCCAGATAAAATGTAAGCTGTTTTCCTGAAGTCAGAAAATGTATCCGTGTCTTTTTTTGAAACTGTTCCGAAAAGCTGAGGACACTTGCCCTGTCCAGGAGAAGAATTGAATTATATGCGAGTAGGGTGTTTAACTGATATTTCTGGCAAAACTGGTAAAAGTTGAGGTAGAAATCCTCACCCTCACCCTCACCATAAGCAATTCTAAAGTAGGTGTTAAGTTTCCGGTACACCAGTCGAACCATTTCAACATCGGGCAAGGTGGCTAAAAACTGATTTTTCAACAGGGGGATATCACTCTTATTGGTAAGAGTAACTGCCTTCGCCGGTTTTCCGTCTCTACCCGCTCTTCCTGCTTCCTGAAAATAACTTTCAAGGCTCTCCGGCAGGTTCATATGGATTACGGTACGAACATTTGGCTTATCAATACCCATCCCGAAGGCACTGGTGGCTACCATGACTCTTTTCTCCTCCTTAAGCCATTGCTCCAGCCGCTTTGATTTTTCTGCCTTTGTGAGTCCGCCGTGGAAAGAGGTGGCAAAAATGCCTTTTTTGACCAGGTATTGTTCCAGCTCAATAGTAGCTTTCCTGGTGCGAACGTATATTATTCCTGACTCCTCATGTGCTTTAAGCAGTTGTTCCAGGTAGTAATTTTTATCCTCTGCTTCTCTTACGATGTAAGCAAGATTTTCTCTACGGAATGACTTCTGAAGGATCTTTACATCTTTAAGCGCCAGTTGCTGAGCAATATCCTTTACCACCGGAAGCGTTGCTGTAGCAGTAAGTCCCACCATATTTACATCAGGTTTTAATTCCCTGAGGATGGATATGTTTCGGTATGCCGGCCTGAAATCATGACCCCACTGGGAAATACAATGCGCCTCATCTATGGCGATGAGATTTACCTGCATCTGCTTTATGCGCTCCTGTACGAGCTCCTGCTGTAATCGCTCGGGGGAGAGATAGAGGAATTTGTAATTTCCGTAGATGCAGTTGTCCAACATGGTATCCACCTCCTTAAAAGGAATGCCACCGGTAAGTGCCATGGCCTTGATGTTTTTCGCCTGCAGGGCTTTTACCTGGTCTTCCATTAAAGCAACAAGAGGGGAGATCACTATACAAATTCCCGGCTGTAGCAGAGCAGGAACCTGGAAACACAGGGATTTCCCGCCACCTGTGGGTAAAAGGGCAATTACATCCTTATTATTAAGCAGCTCTAAAATGATCTCCTTCTGCAGGGGGCGAAAAGTTTCGAAGCCCCAGTACTGTTTAAGTATTGCTTCCGGACTAGACAAGATGGTCTAATATAAAGGAAGTGCGCTCTGTGACAGAACCCTGTGGAACTTCCACAGGCTGGTAGCCGTGTTGGAAATAACTCCGTGCGAGTTCATCATGAATTTCAACAGCCTGTTCGTAACTCTCATAGCGCTCATTATCTTCGGTGTAGATCTGCTTCCATGGTGGAAGAATAAAAACCTGGTCATAGATATACTCCCTGCAAACTCGATTGAAAACCGGGGGATATTCATTTCCGAAGTAGTTCATGTAAGCAACAACATCAGTGACTCCGCGATCCAGAAAAACAATATTCGATTGTTTTTCTTCGGCTTCTTTAAATTGTTTGATGCGCCCTTCAAGAAGCATCTCACTAAATAAAAGCGGATCCTTTAAAAATAACTGATCAATTCCTTTTTTCTGAGCTTCTCTTGTGATCTCCCGGGAAACTTCGTGCAGGCAAAAATAGCCATGGTTTTCCAAAGCTTCTATAACAGAGGTCTTACCGGTCCCGGGACCGCCGGTAATTACGATCTTTCTGGTTTTCACGCGGCAAATTTCGGCATTTGGATCCGATTTAAAAAATGGATTCTAAAATGTATCTTTGCAATACTAAAGAAGAAGAAAAATTATGAGCGAAGCGCAAGATCCGGAAGAATTTTACAAGAAATTAAAGTCTCAATTACTGGATACTTCAAACTGGCCGGCTATCTATCTCTTTAAATTCATTGTACCTACCAATCCACAGAAAATAAAGAGTATAGAAAACATTTTCGACAATCTTGGTGCTGTAATAAATACGAAACAGTCCAAAAAAGGAAGTTACACCAGTGTTTCTGTAAATGTGAAGATGAAAGACCCCGATGCGGTGATTGAAAAATATAAAGAAGTGGCCTTAAAAGTGGAAGGCGTGATCTCTCTTTAATAATTATTGTATAAATATTGGAGGAAGCTTATTTCCTTAATATATTTTTTTAATTTGCAGTCGATAAACTTCTGCAGTATATTATCACCTAATATTATTCATTTTGACAAACGAATTAGAATATAACTCCGAAAGGAGTAAACTTATCATTCCTGAATATGGAAGACATATTCAGAAAATGGTGGAACACGCCGTGGAGATCCAGGATGATGAAGAACGTAATAAAGTAGCCCGCGCCATTATTTCTGTCATGGGTAATCTTAATCCGCATCTACGTGATGTGCCCGATTTCCAGCATAAGCTTTGGGATCAGTTATTTATCATCAGTGATTTCAAACTTGATGTTGAGAGTCCTTTTCCGAAGCCTTCAAAAGAAATGCTGGAAGAGCGCCCGGAACGCATGACTTATCCTCAGAACTTTCCGAAGTATCGTTTCTACGGAAACAATATCAAGAGGATGATCGATGAGGCCAATAAGTTCGAAGATGGTCCCGAGAAGGACGGTCTTATTTATACCATTGCCAATCACATGAAGAAATCTTACCTGAGCTGGAATAAAGACTCGGTAGATGACAAGGTGATCTTTGAACATCTCAGAGAATTGAGCGGTGGTAAGATCAATCTGAAAAACACAGATGAAGATCTCAGCGAAGCTTCAGAATTATTAAGGAGCAACAAGAAATTCGCAACAAAGAAACCAGCAAAAAAAACGCACCGGCCAAGAAGCCGTAAACGCCATTAAAATTTCATAATTCTCTATGGGAACTTTTCAAATTGAAGGAGGGCATGCTCTAAAGGGGGAAATTCAACCCCAGGGAGCAAAGAACGAGGCTCTTCAAATACTTTGTGCCGTACTGCTAACACCCGAAAAAGTTACAATAAATAATATACCCGACATTCTTGATGTCAACAAACTCATCCACCTTTTAAGGCAGTTGGGAGTTAAAGTGGAAAAGATCAAAAAAGGCACTTACACCTTTGAAGCCGACGATCTTGATCTTAACTATATGAAGAGTGAAAAGTTCAAGGAAGAGGGAAGTGGACTTAGGGGTTCCATCATGATCGTGGGGCCAATGCTGGCAAGGTTTGGACAGGGTTATATTCCGCGCCCCGGAGGTGATAAAATCGGGCGGAGAAGACTTGATACCCATTTTGAAGGCTTTATAAAACTTGGAGCCGACTTTCGCTACAATAAAGAAGAACGTTTTTATGGGGTGGAAGCTCCAAAAGATGGGCTGAAAGGGACTTATATGCTTCTTGAAGAGGCTTCGGTAACCGGAACGGCAAATATTGTTATGGCTGCTGTCCTTGCAAAAGGAAAGACCACTATATATAATGCTGCCTGCGAACCTTATTTGCAGCAACTCTGTAATATGCTTAACAGCATGGGTGCGAAAATAACGGGTGTAGGCTCTAATCTTCTGGAAATCGAAGGAGTAGAATCCTTAGGAGGTTGTACGCATACAGTTTTACCCGATATGATCGAGATCGGTTCATGGATTGGCCTTGCTGCCATGACGAAAAGTGAGATCACGATCAAGAACGTGGGGTGGGAGCATTTAGGGCTCATCCCTACAACCTTTCGCAAATTAGGGATCAAACTGGAAAAACGTGGGGAGGATATTTATATTCCTGCACATAAGGATGGTTATGAGGTGCAGAGCTTTATAGACGGTTCCATCATGAGCATAAGTGATGCTCCCTGGCCCGGATTTACGCCGGATTTACTGAGTATAATGCTGGTTGTTGCAACCCAGGCAAAAGGAGATGTGCTTATACATCAAAAGATGTTTGAAAGCCGACTTTTCTTCGTGGATAAATTGATTGACATGGGAGCGAAGATCATTCTTTGTGACCCTCACCGCGCAACTGTAATAGGACATAATTTTGAATCACAATTAAAGGCTACGACTATGGTTTCTCCCGATATCAGGGCAGGAATCTCTCTTTTGATCGCGGCACTTTCTGCCAAAGGAACTTCAATTATTCATAACATTGAACAAATTGACAGGGGTTACGAAAATATCGATGAACGCCTGCAGGCAATAGGAGCGAAGATCAAGAGAGTAGCTTAAATTTGAATCAGGATCGCTGCGCCTGCCTGCGGCAGGCAGGCTTCTAGAAGCTAGAGCCAAGACTAAATAGATAAAAAAGGCTGCCCGAAATATGATTTTCGGGCAGCCTTTTTTATTATTCCTTATTCCTTAAACCTTATTCCCTGGTTTAATGGCTTTGCATTTCGGCTTTACGTTTCTTCAATTGCTTCTCTAAATCCCTTACGGTTTCGGCAGCAGCAGCCTCGAAACTATCGGCATTTGATGAGGCGTGGATCTTCGGCCCCGGTAAGCTTAATTCGATCGCGCAGGTTTTTCCTTCTCCATTAGTGGACTTCTCTTCTCTAAACATTACATCTGCTGAAATTATCCAGTCATATTTATTTTCAAGTTTATCTAGTTTCTTCTGTACCAGCTGCTCAGCTGATAGTTTTGTTTCTGTTTGTACAAATTGAATGTTAGTCTTCATAATCTCCTGTTTTATTACTTTAATTAATTAGCCTTAAGATACCAAATTTGGAAATAACCGGACCCGGTTTATAAAAATTATAACTTTGTAAAAAGGCTTTTTTTGCTGCTCTTAACTTAGTCCGGAAGTTGGGAAACGACTTCGGAAAAGCGGATACTCCCATCATTCTGTAATTCATATTCGTAGATGCTTTTCCCCTGTATATGCCCATCATCATAAATGGCAAGAACCCAGTCTTCTGTCAAAACCTGCACGAGCCTAAACTCCATAGTACCGCCCAATACCCCATCGAGCGGAATCTTATCCTTTTGCTGTTTTAAAGCATTGGAAATGTATTCCTCTGGTTTCGAAATTGTATCAAACTTTCTTCCAAAGAAGATTGGATAACCTGCAGCCAGCTCATTCTTTTCGATAAGGTGCCGGAGGGAGTCATTTACCTCCCGTTGCTGAACCAGTTCCCGGGAAAGAGAATCCGCCTGGTTTCTGCTGATTTCTAACTGCCTGTCGTCCTGTTTACAGCCATAAAAGCCCGAACATACAAGTGTCAAAAATGTGATTTTCAGCAGACATTTTTTACAGATCATAGATGTTGTCATAAGGATTCCCCGGGGTAACGAAGAATTCTCCGTTAACATAGCGGAATTCGCGGTCAATACCGGCAATTTTCTTCATATCTTCTTCATCCAGAGGAAGCTTTTCGCTTTCCAGATTTGAAATAATGTGTTCTTTAGAAGTGGATTTCGGAATTACCGCAGTGCCGCGCGCCACAGCCCATTTTATAAGGACCTGAGCGGGAGAAGCGTTGTGTTTCTTTGCTATTTCCATAATGGCCGGCTCTTTTAGCAGGGAAGGTTCGTTTTTAGCTTTCATTTGTTCACTGCGATCGCCGCTTCCTAAAGGAGAATAGGCAGTACAATGAATATCGTTTTCCCTGCAAAACTCCAGCAACTCATGCTGCTGCAGGAAGGGATGTAATTCCACCTGATTCATTTCGGGCACCTCATCACTTTCATTCATGAGATCCCTTAATTTTTTGTTGCTAAAATTGGATACTCCTATATGTTTTACCAATCCCTGTTCTTTAGCTTCGATCATTGCATTCCAGGTCTCTATAATGGGCACTTCCTCAAGAGAAAGATAATCTTCATCTTTTGAAGGAAATGAAACCCCATGTTTAAAGGCCACCGGCCAATGGATGAGATAAAGGTCCAGATATTCCAGTTGCAGGTCTTTTAATGTCTGTTTTAAAGCAGGGATAACGTGCTCTTCTTTATGGGAATCATTCCAGAGTTTTGAGGTGATCCAAACTTCTTCCCGTTTGACCTTTCCTTCAGAAAAAACAGTACTCAATGCATTACCTATTTCAGCTTCATTACCATAAGTAGCGGCACAGTCAATATGCCGGTATCCATTATTAAGGGCAATTTTTACTGCTTCTTCAACTTTTCCTTTTTCAGATTTCCAGGTGCCAAGGCCAATAGCCGGCATCTCGTCTCCGTTCTTAAATTTTAGCGTTTCCATGATCTTAAAATTAATACCTGAAATTAAGGAGGAAAAGTCGCGCAGCAAAGGAATTATGTACGTTTAGCAAAAAATTAGTGTTCAGCTCTCGGTATTCAGTGTTCAGGAGAACAAAGACCTTGAACCTTGAATCTTGAGTCACCTCTAAAAAGCCTAATTTCGAAAAGCTCTGAGAGGCTACTATTTGACGATTAAATTGTTGTTTCTTATTTGCATTATGATAAACGAGAAAATCAGAGGATTTTTAATGTTTAGAAGGTGAAAAAATCCAGAAAATAAAGAGTTTTGGGATTTCCCGGGACTCCAGGGACACATTTTCTCCATGTTTTTGGCTATCCTCACTAGATTTATCCACATTCCGCGGGCAAATGCCCACATTCGGTTCTTGATGAGCCCCCGATACCTGGTTTTTTTATTTCTAATGTTTACCACAAACTGAAATATAGTGGCTTCTACA